>NZ_JASGHW010000003.1:0-661552 GCF_047602195.1 Flavobacterium sp. | reverse complement strand
CTTTTTTTAGGAGCAATTTCCCGCTTTCTGCTGCAATCTTTTTTCGCCTTGCTGATCGCAGGCGATAAAAAGGATTTTCGCGACAATCGGGGCTAGGCTTTGGCAATAAAAACAAACCATTTTACCTCCAATTGTAACACTGCCAAACAATCGCAGTCCTTGAACCATCATCATCATCAAAAAATCAAATCATGAAGAAAATGCTATTGCTGTGCCTCCTGGCTTCAGCGGGCCTTACCGCCCAAAACAATCCCACTCGAGGCAAGGCCGAACAGGGCGAAGCTAAACCCGCCTCCGATTTTTTCCCCAAACAAAAAGCCCAAATTTTGGTCGTTGGCACCTTCCATTTCGATTATCCGGGTCTCGACGTGCACAAAACCTCCGATGACAATAAAATTGACGTATTGCGCGAACCCAAAAAATCTGAGGTCAGCGAATTGGTCGCCTACATCAAAAAATTCAAACCCACCAAAATTGTGCTAGAAGCCATGCCCGAATGGAAAGCGGGCGAAAAACTCGCACGTTACAAAAAGGGCGAATTCCGAAACGAACGCGACGAACGGTACCAACTCGGCCTACGCATCGCCACCGAAATGAACCTCGACACCGTGTACAGCATCGACGCGATTCCGTTCGACGATGAACTCTCGAAGCAAAACCCGGCGTACTTTGAAAAATTTTTCGACGGTTTCGACTTCAAGACCGATGATCCGTACGCTGCCAAGATTTTCGAGTGGTACAATTATGAGGAAAGCCTGTTGCCCAAAACCAATCTGCTGCAGTATTTCAAACGCTTCAATTCGCGCGAATCCCACCAGCTCACCTATGGCGCTTACCTCGTGGGCGATTTCAAACTCGACGACACGCGCGGCGCCGACATCCTTTCGATCTGGTGGTACAACCGCAACCTCCGGATTTTTAGGAAAGTGCAGCAAATCACCACGCCGCAGGACCGCATCCTGATGATTTACGGCAATGGCCACGCCGCCGTTTTGCGGCAATTGTTCGAATGCTCGCCTGAATATCAATTTGTGGAATTCGACAGCTTGAAATAATTCGAATAAACCACATTTCATCGAAAGTTCCTGCCGCGATTTCGATTGCATTTTCGTACATTTGAGCAAATCCAAGGTGCCCCGTTACTTAGGCACTCAGCTACTCAAAATAAAATGCAAAACAAAGAACTCAAACTCGCCGTACTCATCGATGCCGACAATGTGCCATATTCGAATGTCAAAGGCATGATGGAAGAAATCGCCAAATACGGCACCCCGACCACCAAGCGCATCTATGCCGACTGGACACGGCCCAACGCCAACGGCTGGAAAACCGTACTGGCCGAGCATGCCATCACGCCGGTGCAGCAATACGCCTACACCACGGGGAAAAATTCCTCCGATTCGGCGCTGATCATCGACGCGATGGACCTGTTGTATTCGGGCAAACTCGACGGTTTCTGTATCGTTTCCTCGGACAGCGATTTTACGAGACTGGCCGTACGCCTGCGCGAATCGGGCATGAAAGTGATCGGCATCGGCGAGAAGAAAACCCCGAAGGCATTCATCGCGGCCTGCGACCGTTTCATCTTCATCGAGGTGCTCGAAGGCGCCAAGAAAAAGAAACCGGCCAAGGAAGTGCCGGTACAGGGCGTTTCGATTCCCGAGCCGGTAGCCGTCGAAATGGAAAACAAGGCCAAACAAAAAGCGACCAAGAAGGCGACCGAAAAAGCCCCGCAGAAAGCACTCAACACCATCGACCTCAAGACCATCGAACTGATCGAATCGACGATCGAAGCTTTGGGAGACGACGACGGCTGGGCATTCCTGGGCGACGTGGGCAGTTTGATTTCGCGCAAGAAACCCGAATTCGATCCGCGCAATTACGGTTTTTCGAAACTCACGCCGATGCTCAAATCGATGAACGATATTTTGGAAATCGACGAGCGCGATTCGGAAAAAAGAGGCATCAAGCATGTGTTTGTGCGCATGCGGTTCAGTTAAATTCGGCTTATGAAAACGCTGCTGTTTTGTCTGTTGTGCATCCCAACCGGCTGGGGCCAAACCCATCCGGGTAAATTGAAAACGGCCATTTATGCCGGTATTTACACGTTCGGCAACGACACCGAAGCACCCAACGGCAGCATCATCATTTATCCCGAAACCGACACGAGCGTGTTGTTTTACATCGATTTGGCCAACGGTGCGCCGGCTTACCATGTGGGCGCGTTGTACGGTCGTGCCGAAGTCGAAAAAGGCAAGGGCGAATTCTTCCAGAAATCGGATGGAGCCGAAAACAACTGCCGATGGAAAATGGCGTTCGACAAGGACAAACTAACCATTGAAACAGTTGAAGGACAATACGATTGCGGTTTTGGACAGGCGGTTTACGCGGACGAAATTTACCTTCGGAAGAAACAGCAGATCATCGAATACTTCAATTCGGGGAAAAGCCGCAAAGTGTATTTTGCAAAGACCAGCCCGGAGTCGTACAAGCAATAAACCAAGGTTGGTAACATTCGGCAATGAGGCTCGTCATGCCAGCTAAACCACACGACCACCATGAAGAACATCTTGCTTTTCCTGCTTTTTATTGTGTTTTCGTCCCATGCGCAGACCATTCCTGACGATGACTTCCTTTATGACATTGCCGACAGTGTCTGGATTCCGCTTCCCGATGGTCAAAAAATATCGGCTACCGTTGTCAAAAAAAACAATGTTGATGCGGCTTTGCCCGTTGTCCTTTTTTACACGACCTATTCCCAAGGCCGGAATGACCGAAAAATCGCCAAACGGTTGGCCGACAGGGATTATGTAGGTGTCATTGCCTACACACGCGGCATCAGGGGAAACCTGGCTGAATATGTGCCTTACGAAAACGAGGCAACCGACAGCTATGAAATCATCGATTGGATCAGCAAACAAAAGTGGTGCAACGGAAAAGTCGGCATGTACGGCGGCAGCTATACCGGCTATTCGCAATGGGCGGCTGCCCGAAAACTACATCCCGCGCTCCAGACAATTGTGCCGCAGGTGGCCGTGATGCCGGGCTACGATTTCCCGATGGAAAACGATGTCCCGATTGCAAACATCCTGCAATGGCCCAACGACATCCTCAAATTTCCACCGTTGGATCGCGGCCTGGTATTCCAATATTTCGACAACGGTGTGGCCTTCCAAAAACTGGACAGCCTGGCCGGACAGCCCAACCGGTTGTTCCAGAAATGGCTCCGGCATCCGGCTTACGATTCGTATTGGCAATCCTTGGCGCCGACCCCGAAAGAATACGCCGAAATCGACATCCCGGTGCTTACGACGACCGGTTATTACGACGGTTGTCAAATCAGTGCCCTGCGGTATTTCAAACAGCACATGCGGTACAACAGGAATGCGAACCATTATCTGGTCATCGGGCCTTATGACCATTGGAGCGGCCAACGCCACGCCGCACCCGAATTGATGGGCTACAAAATCGACCCCGTCGCCCAGATCAGCATGCAGCAATTGGCATTCGACTGGCTCGATTACATCCTCAAGGATGGAAAAAAACCGGCATTGCTCAAGGACAAAGTCAACTATGAAGTCATGGGAAGCAATCAGTGGAAAAGTGCGCCCTCGATCGAAAAAATGAGCAACCGCAGCTTGACTTTTTACTTCGACAACGGTTTGCTTTCGCAGAAAAAACCCAGAAAAAACAGCCCGTCTTTGCAAAAAGTCGATTTCAAAAACCGCGAAGATCAAAATGCCTATTACACCCCAAACATTGTATTCGATACGCTCGATGTGAGCAACGGATTGGTTTTTAGATCGGACATTTTTGAAAAGGAATTTTCGATCAACGGTGCTTTCGAAGGAAAACTTTACGCCACCCTCAACAAAAAAGACCTCGACGTTTCGATGGCGCTTTACGAGCAGACGCCAGATGGCCGTTACTTTTTCCTGACCCGTTACGTGGGCCGCGCGAGTTATGCCCGAAATCCATCGAAGCGACAATTGCTCAAGCCCGGCAAAAAAGAAACAATTCCTTTCAGCAATACGCGTTTGGTGAGCAAGCAAATCAGCAAAGGCAGCCGGTTGGTGATACTACTCAATGTGAACAAACATCCGTTCGAAATCATCAACTACGGTTCGGGTAAAGAACCTGCCGTAGAAACCGTCAAAGATGCCGGGGAACCGTTGCAAATCCAGTGGCACAACGACAGCCGCGTCCAGATCCCCATTTGGGAATAAAAAAACGCCGGGGCAATTGCATACCCCGGCGTCCTGAATATAAAAACTAAACGTTATATAAACATCGCGTCGCTGTCATCGGCGTGGCGGTTGGGCGCACGGAACCAGCTCGGGTTGATGTGTTCGGGAATGTCTAGGTTGAGTTTTTTCGAACCCGGGATGAAATCGGAATCGAAAACCAGCTCGTCATCGTTGGCTGCGGCATCGCGTTCGACGTTGATGAGACGTTTGGCGATGACCATCAGAGCAGCTCCTGCAAATCCGAGCAACAAAAGTTTGGAAATTTTCATAATGATTGATGTTTGTGTATTTATACTGCGATTTCGATAATTTGAACGCCGAAATCTGGTATAAAATTACACTTTATATCGCAATCAGAATCGCCTTTAATAGAACTTTAATACAACGATAACAGCGATTTAACAGAATCAAAATTTCGTTACAAAATTCTGCTGTTTCACTTCAAATTGACAGTCGGTGTGGCGTTTCCAGGTCATGCCCTGAGCCTATTTACAAAAATAGTGTACATTAGCCAAAAACAAGGATTTAATATGAAGACCTTCCTAACGTTAGCGGCTTATCTATTGGTTTTGGGAAATCTTTACGCCCAAAATAAAATGTCTTTTACAGCGATCACCCAACCAGAAGTGGATCTAAAAGAACGCTTTCTCGACTATAAAATTTTTGCGCTCGATGACGACAACCTGTCGATTGCCGACGGGCAGCAAATCCAGATAGACTGTCAGGGTTCCTATCGTTTTGTATTGGATGAAAGCCGTTTATTGGCCGATCGGTACAAGACCATCATCAAAACAAGTAAAGATACCGAAATGGAAGGCCCCAACGCCCAGGAATTTGAAGGAAAGTATTACCTCAATAAAAACTTGGCGCCCGATCATCAAGTGGCATTTTCGGTATTCAAAAAGCAATACCTGATCTACATCAAAGAAAATGGTAAAGCGTTTTTTCTGGAACCGCTCAACAGGTTCCAGAAAAATTTGGGCGATGACCTGTATGTATATTATGAAGAAAAGGACATCATTGACAATGGATCCAGCATTTGCGGTACCGATGAAAAAAACATAAACGGAAAGACGTCGGAAGAAAATAAGCGGGCGTCAACAACAATACCCAACGCCTGCAAAACGTGGTACCTCAACTTTGCGATGGACTATTCATTTTATACACAGTACAATTCGCCGGATGTGGCACTTAACCGTACACTGGAAATTTTAAATTTATCGAGGCTTAACTACAAAATAGCCAACGGACTGGCATATGATGTGGATTTTCAGGTATTGCAAAGCTTCATCCTGACCTGTGAAAACTGCAATTATTGGCCGACGACCAATGATATGTCGATAAATGGAACCCAAATGCAATATTCTCACCAATACACCAAGATGTTTTCGGAGGTTTCGGACTCGCATGTTTTCTGGCAGGGTAATGTGGGGGCAGCAGATTTCGACGGGCTTGGACAATTGCCGATCCCCCATGTGTGTCCCAGCGAGTACCAGGATTTTAAGTCGCGTATGGCGATTCTAAAAAATTTCACGGATAATACCAATAGAACCCGGTTTGTTTTATCGCATGAATTGGGCCACAACATGAGTTGCAGCCATAGAGTAGGTACGAACATCATGGCCGCAGGGTCACCCCCAACTACGACCAACTGGCATTCTATTTCCATTAATGAACTCAACACTTTTCTGGGTACCTATACCTGTATCTATGACTGTATCGACATCGCCTGCCACAGTGTGCCGGTCCAAAACTTTAATTATGCTGTCGACACCACCGATTTTACCGTTAACCTGTCGTGGGTTCCGGAAGAAAACCTAACCTACAAAACCCGGTTGTACAACTACACCACCAACCTTTGGTCTGACTATTTAACGCATGAAAATACTGTGGACCATGTCAATTATAGTTTGGATGCCACCCCGTCGTCTACTTGCAGTACAAAATATAAAATCCAGATCGTTCCTTATTGCGACGACGTAAGCGGAATCGTGCAGACTACCGTAATCAATGTCCCGGAGGCGTGCAACCTGTCAACGGATCATTTTTCTGTTCCGACAGTAAAATATTACCCTAACCCTGTTGGACAATTATTTCACGTCAGCGCACCAAGTTTGATGGACAAAATCTGCATATACAATATCGTTGGGCAGAAATTATTGGAACTGGAAGTCAAGGACAACAACTACACGGTAGATTTTTCAAGATTTGAGGCAGCGACCTATTTCTTGAGAATAGACTTTCCGGGCGGCACGAGGAATATTAAAGTTGTAAAAGATTAGCATTAGGCGAAACGCGATTCAAACGGGCCGCTTTCTTTCTGCCAAGATATTGACTTTCCGATCAAGAACCAATAAATGAACTCAGCGGCGGATGCTGTTGCCTTCATTACGCCAATCGAGTCCGCAAAACCTGCATTGCTTTGCCGATGGAGTTCTCGCCAATTTACCGCATTTGGGACAAACATTGAGGAAAACTTCTTCAGGGAAATTTTGGAGTATTCTTTGGGCCGTGCTGCGTTCAAAATGATCATATCCATTTTCCAATAAGACTAAAATTTCCCGGTCTTCGCTTATCCAGCCTTTTCTTTTACACATTTCGAGCAATTCGGGATTGTTGCTTTCTGCAAGCTTGCTTGTTGTTGAGAAATGTTTCCAAGCCATTTTCTCCTTATCAGACATCAGATTAGGATAGTAAGTGATAATATAATGTGCGGTTTGCTGGTCCATAAATTTTGCCAAATGATGCGTTTCTTAGACAGGTCGTTCTGTAATTGCATAGCTACGAATTTTCACGCAATCGACCATTGTTACAGCGCTTCAAAAACAGATTGTTTCACTATATTTGAATCGAGCACGCAGGGATTGCCAATGCCGTGTCGACAAAATCTATTATTCGATGGATGAAGGCGATCTGTACAAAGCCACCGAACGCATCAAGTGCAGCCCACTCAAGTTGTCCAAAAAATAACCCTTTGATTTGAATTTATGCCTCTTGCCGCCTTGATTAATTTTATTTTCGACTTGGGTTGCCTGTTTTTGGTCGCCTTTCTGCTGATGAAAATTTTCCAAAAACCGGACAAGTTTTCCTTCTCCGGATTTCTCGGTTATCTGGTTGGCACCGGATTGGTACTGTTTTGCCTCTACTGGATTAACGGCCCAATCGATTGGTTTGCCATTTTTATTTCCCGCTGACCTTCGTAAATCCGTATCAGCATTCCACACTTTTGTATAAGACGCAACGCTTGTACCCGGCCTAACTTTGTCCTGTAATTTAATCATCACACCATCATGTCTAAAACCATTTTTATTACAGGAGCCTCCCGCGGATTTGGGAGAATTTGGGCCGAAGCCTTCTTGAAACGCGGCGATAAAGTGGCGGCCACCGCCAGAAATCCAAAAGATTTGGAAGCACTCACCCAGCAATACGGCGATGCAGTGCTGCCGATCAAACTCGATGTCAACAACCGCAGCGAAGCGTTCTCGGCGATCCAAAAAGCCAAAGACCATTTCGGTACCATCGATGTTGTCATCAACAATGCCGGCTACGGCGTATTCGGTACCATCGAGGAAACCAGCGAAACACAGGCGCGCGAACAGATCGAAACCAACGTATTCGGTTTGCTTTGGGTAACCCAGGCCGCGCTTCCGGTCATGCGCCAGCAAGGCCACGGCCACATCATCCAGGTATCGAGTGTTTTGGGTATCGCGACGCTTCCGGTGCTTGGGGTGTATAATGCCTCTAAATTTGCCGTGGAAGGACTCAGCGAAACACTTTCACAGGAAGTCAAGGATTTCGGCATCAATGTAACCCTCGTCGAACCGAACGGTTTTGCCACCGAATGGGCCAGCGTATCAGCACAGCACGCCGATCCGATTGCCGCCTACGACCAAGTCAAGGCTAACTTCCAGGAAGGATTGAAAGATCCGGATGTTTTTGGCGTACCCGAAGCGACCGCCCATGCGATCCTCCAATTGGTCGATGCCCAAAATCCGCCATTGCGCCTGTTCCTCGGGAAAGTCGCCTTGCCGTGGACACAACAAGTCTATGCCGACCGACTCCAAACCTGGGAAGACTGGAAAGAAATTTCAGCCGACGCCCATGGTAAATAATCCTTATCTTTGGGTATCATTTTCAATAGCCCTGCGCCTTCAAAAGCGCAGGCTACTTTTCTAGAAACCATGCTACATTTCAACAGCCTGGCCGATATGCATCGCGCCAACAATTATCCAGCCCCCGAAATTCCTTTGCTGAGCCTGATGCGCTGCACGCAGAGCTGTCCTTCGGGCGCCACCGAATTTACGGGCGATTTTTATATGGTGTCTTTCAAGAAAATGAAATCGGGCACCATCACCTATGGCCGAACCCGCTATGACCACCAAAGCGGCTCGATGTTTTTTACGCGTCCGAGGCAAACGCTCGAGATGCGCAACATCGAACTCGAGGAGGAAGGTTTCGGGATTTATTTCCACGACGATTACCTGAGCGGACATCCTTTGCATGCCGAAATCAAGAAGTATGGCTTTTTTGATTATGAAACCAACGAGGCGCTGCATCTGTCGCCCAAGGAGGAACAGACCATCTGGGAACTGTACGCCAAGATCGAAAACGAATACCACAACAATCCCGACGAATTCAGCCGCGGCATTATTCTCGGCCACCTCGATTCGATACTCAAATATTCCCAACGGTTCTACAAACGCCAGTTCCTGAACCGCATTCCGATGGCGGGAACCACCGTCACGCGTTTCAACGATGCGCTTTCGGCCTATGCCAAGGATGGAAACCTCAGCGAAAAGGGATTGCCCAGTGTGGCATCGATTTCGAAAGAAATGCAGATGTCCCCGCGCTACCTGAGCGATTTGCTCAAACAGGAAACCGGAAAGACGGCCATCGACCTGATCCATATTTTTCTGGTATCGGAAGCCAAGAACCTGCTCGCGGGCGAAAACCAGACGGTTGCAGAAATAGCCTACCGGCTCGGGTTCGAAAATCCGCCGTACTTTTCGAGGCTGTTCAAGAAAGAAACGGGGCTGAGCCCGAATCAATTCAAGCGCGAAATCCTCAATTAAAGCCCAAAAGTTTTTACGCAACCCAATTCATGGTTTGGCATCATAGGATAACCAACTGACATCCAATGATTCCAAGCCATTTGTTTTATCATTCCCCAAAACGATTCCGCTGCGAAAGAACGGCTTTCATACGCCTAAAAAGCACCTTCATTACATTGCTTTCCACATACAGGAGCAACCACTGTTATTTTTGGGTGATGAAATTCATTTCCCTTTTTTCCTTTCGGATGGTGTTGCTCGTGTTGTTGGGCTTTTCAGTTGCTGCCCATGCACAACACGACCACCTGTGGTATTTCGGCAACCGCGCAGGGCTCGACTTTGTCTCTGGCGTACCGACCGCACTGACCGACAGCCAGCTCAACAGCATGGAAGGCACGTCGACTGTTTGCGATCAAACCGGCCAACTGTTGTTTTACACCAACGGCATACGCGTCATGAACCGCAACCACCAACCCATGCCCAACGGAGGCGATCTGCACGGCGGTAGTTCCAGTACACAGCCTGCCGTCTCGTTCCCCGATCCAGGGAACCCCAACCGGTATTATCTCTTTACGGCCGACCAATTTGCGGGACCGGCCGGCATCAAATATTCGATTGTGGACCAAACCGCCGACGGTGGTCTCGGTGATGTGGTCATCAGGAATATTCCGCTCATGACACCTGCCTGCGAAAAGCTCGCGGCTGTTTCGCATGCCAATGGCAATGATGTCTGGGTCATCGGGCATCAATGGGACAACAATGCGTTCTACGCTTGGCGGATCACCGCTTCTGGGGTAAATGCTCCCGTGGTCAGTACTGTTGGCAGTGCCATTACCGGTATGGAGATGCGGTCTTTTGGCGAAATGAAGGTTTCGCCGGACGGAACGCGTTTGGCCATGGCCAACAACGACATGAACCTCCAACTGTTCGATTTCGATGCGGCCACCGGAACAGTCAGCAACCCGATTACGCTGTCGAGCAACAGCAATTTCGGAACCCAATTTTCGCATACGAGCAATGTACTCTACGGTACTGAAATCAACCGGGTGTACCAATACGACCTGACAGCCACCGACATCCCTGGATCGCGTACCTTGATCAGCGACATGGGTTTTCCGGTCGGCAGCATGGCATTGGGCCCCGATTCTAAAATTTACCTCACTTCTTATGCCGCGACCCGGCTCTCGGTCATCAACAAGCCCGAGATCGTCGGCACCGGTTGCGACCTGGTTCCGCTGACAGCAGACCTGATGGGCCGCCGGACTTTCTGGGGCCTTCCGGTCATTTTCCAAAGTGCGCTTTACATCACCGGTGTGACGGCGCAGGACGACTGTACGGGCAATCCCATTTCCTTTGCGATGCAAACGACGATTGCGCCCGACAGCGTGCACTGGGATTTTGGCGACGGCGGTTTTTCGGACCAACCCAATCCACAGCATACCTACACGATTCCGGGATCGTATCGGGTTTTGGCCAAGGCGCGCAAGGGCGGCTACGAGCGGTATTTCCTCAAGGAAATCACCGTTATGGAAACCCCAGTTGCGGTCCAGCCACCCGATATGATGGCCTGTGATGAAGCCGAAAATGGCCAGCAGGTTTTCGATTTGTCTTCGCAGGACAACGCCATCCTGGGCGGATTGGCCTCTACGCTTTTTACGGTGAGTTACCACCTGTCTTTGGCCGAGGCACAAGCCAACAGCAATGCGCTTGCTTCAAATTATACCAATGCGACAAATCCGCAGGCGATTTATGCGCGGTTGACTTCGCCCCAGGGCTGCCATTCGGAAACCTTTTTCAACCTTCATGTGGTTCCGAAACCCCAAATCGATATGCCGCTCGACCATTGGATCTGCAGCGGGGCTACGCTTACGTTGACCGCTCCTGCTGGTTTCAGCAGTTATTTGTGGTCGACTTCAGAAACCACGCGATCGATTGCAATCACCACAGCGGGTGTGTATACCTTGACCATAACCGAGTCCATGGGTGCGCTGAATTGCGAAAAAACCTTGACCTTTGTGGTGCGCCAATCGGTTGCACCGGTTATCAAACAGCTTCAAGTGCAAGACTGGAGCGACGCACACAATTCGATTGCCATACTGATGCAAGATGAAGGCAACTATGAATTTTCGATCGACGGGATCCATTACCAGGACAGCGCGGTATTCACCGGATTATTTCCGGGAAAATATACCGTATTTGTTCGGGACAAAAATGGTTGCGGCCAGACTTCACAGGAAGCCGTATTGCTCATGTACCCGAAATTTTTCAGCCCGAATGGCGACGGTTACAATGACCGTTGGGCGATTGAATTCGGTGCCTTCGAACCCGAAATAAAAGTGGCCGTTTTTGACCGCTACGGCAAATTATTGGCTTCATTTACCGGAAACTCACCGGGATGGGACGGACAACACAACGGCCGCCCCTTGCCTTCTACCGATTATTGGTTTGTCGTTACACGCCGTGACGGCAAACAGTACAAAGGCCATTTTTCGATGGTTCGCTAAATCAAAAAGCCCGGCAAAAAACCGGGCTTCCTATATGGATTGGAATACTCGTTTGAATAATCAAGCCTGTGGTTGCAAGACTTCGGTTGTGGGCTGCTGGTAGACGAACCTGGCCGTCCGCCAACTCTTGTTGCCGCAGTGCGACGCGCAGGATTGCAGCAGCACCGTCAGGGCAAGGACCAATAAGGTGATTTTGGCTTTCATAGGATTATCGATTGAACATACAGAACGCCACCGTTTTGCGATTATTGGCCCCAATCCTTTATTTAACAGAAGTTTGTGACCCGATTCTATCTGCAATAAATAAAACCAGGCCCGCGTTATTTTTTTATGAAAAGATATTTACTGTTACTGGCCATTGTATGTTTGAGTTGCCAACCGCAACCAAGGGATTATTTCGACCATGTCGCCCCAAACGACCTGAAGATGCCCAAACCCAAACCGGGCGAATGGCTCGATTCGCATCACGAAAGTGGGCAAAACCTGATGATGTTCAAATTGTCGAACCCATTGGTTCCTAACGACAGTGTCAACATGATTCACATCAAACCCATCGGCATTTTTAATGCACTCCAGCAAAAGCAACTCGATCTGACGTGCGAATATCTTTCGCTTTTTTTCCAGCTCAATACCGAAATAGGAAGCGAAATTCCCGAATCGGCCATCCCTGAATCGGCACGCCGCATAGGATTGGAAGGCCACGAACAAATGCTGGCCGGTTATATTCTCGACAGCCTCTTGAAGAAGGAGAAACCGCCCAAAGCCATTGCCGTCATGGGACTTTCCAAATTCGACTTGTATCCCAAACCCGAATGGAATTATGTGTTCGGATTGGCGTCTTACCAAGACCATGTGGGCGTGAGTTCGATTTTCAGGTTTCAGGACGGCCAACTCACCGAAGCCAATTTCAATCTTTGCCTGTTGCGACTGATCAAGGTCAGTTCGCACGAGATTGGACACATGTTCGGCCTGCACCATTGCATCGACGCGCAATGTGTGATGAACGGCACGAACAACATTAACGAAACCGACCAAAATCCCGTACGGCTGTGCTCCTATTGCCAAAGAAAACTGCATTCGTCACTGCAATACGACCACCGCAAAAGGCTGCTCGATCTGGAGGCTTTTTTCAAACGCAATAAACTTGAGGAAGCGGCCGATTTGATGCGAAAGGATTTGGACGCGATTTGATAAATAGCTATTTTCGGGAATCGAAAAATGTATTTTCTGACGATAACAAAATGAGGGTCAATTTCCGCAAACCATAATCCAAAAAAATGAAGAACACCTTTTCCCTGCTCCTGCTGCTTTGTTTGTTTTCCTGCCAAAAGGAAGGCGATTTGAAACAAACCCTTACCGGCCACCAATGGGGCTTTGTCAATGGTCCGACGGTACCCAAAAGCATGGATTTTGTCTCCGGGCTCATTTTTGAAACCGATGGAAAATGCTACAATCAAACTTTGAATTCGAAAGAAAAAACGGGATTGGGCGATTGGTCCTACACCGAGAAAGACAGCACACTGACGCTCTACGGACAGGTTTTCAAGATCGATTCGGTAAAAACAGACCGCATCCTGATGCACGGCAAGCAAAACTCGAATCGCGCCCTGTTGTTGCAGATCAATCCTTAAATCCTCTGATATGGAAATCAAAAATCCGGCTTTCAATTATGACCAGTTTGGCCAGACGTATTCGGGCCATCGGCAGACCGACCCGCGCATTGCGGCCCAGGTCAACCATTTTTTAAGCCCTGCCCAAACCATACTCAATGTCGGGGCCGGCGCCGGTTCCTACGAACCCTCAGACAAATATGTCGTTGCGGTCGAGCCGTCCTCGGTCATGCGCGCGCAACGCCTGCAAAATGGCAAAGTGCCGGCCATCGATGCCAAAGCGGGAAACCTTCCGTTTGACGACCAAACATTCGATGCCTCGATGGCGATGGTCACCGTACACCATTGGCCCGATATTGCCCAAGGGCTTTCGGAATTGCGTCGCGTGACCAAAGGACCGGTCATTGTCATGACGTTCGATCCCGATGCGCTCGACGATTTTTGGAATGCGGCTTATTTTCCCGAACTCATTGCGGTGGAGAAAGCGCGTTACCCGAAAATCGATACGATTGCAAATGCCTTGGGCGGAAATTGCGAAGTGGTCGCGGTTCCGATTCCGCTTGATTGTGTCGACGGTTTCCAGGAAGCCTTTTACGGCCGACCCGAAGCTTTCCTGCAAAAACAGGTGCGGCTTTCGCAATCGGCCTGGGGATTTTTGCCCGATGGATTGGAAGCCGAATTGGTCGGTCGCTTGCAATCGGATTTGGATTCCGGGGAATGGGACCGCAAATATGGCCATTTCAGGCAACTGCCGACCTTTACTTGTGCACTTCGGCTGATTGTCTCCAACCCAAATAAATGATCAACAACCGAAAGAAAACACGTGGATACAACCAACAGCATCGATCGCTTGGCCGATAAGGTCGACGAATTAAAAGCGCATCCGAATTTCTCGGTAGAACTCGATTTTATCGATCCGCCGAAAACCGACAAGGAATTGGCCAAGCTCCTTAAAAAAACTGCTTTACCCCAAGAATTGCTTGCGTTCTATGCCTTGAGCGATGGGATTTTCATTACGACCGAAACCAAAGGATTGCCTCAAAAAATGGCTTATGCTTTCGAATTGCGGTCGGCTGATTTGGTTGGAAATCCCGAAGTTGGACTCAGTGACGACCTGTCGGATTTGGATCTGCCTTACGGGAATTTTTGGGTCATCGATATTTTAAACACGCCCGGAAATTACGTCATCGCCCATGAAGTGGACGGTTTGCTCGAATTGCAACTGATTACGTTCAGCAAATACTACAACAAATTGAACCTTTCTTTTGCCGATTACCTCGAGAAATCGATCCAATATTTGGGCATCGATTTATGGCAGCAATTTTACATCGATGATCCCGCCAAAATTTCGGATCATTACATTTACGATCCGTTGTATGACTATTTCATGGCGCAAGGCATCGCCGGTTTCCCTTTGGATAAAATCGCCCTGGCCAAAAAATCTTGCCCATTGGTTGCCACCAGGGAAAAATTCGATTTTAAAAATCGGTTGGGCCAAAAACTTAAGCACCTCAAGGAAAAAGGCGCCGTGGTGCAAACCGAGGGCGCTGTGGCGGGTGCTTCTGCCGGTCTTTTGATCAAAGCGCGCGAAACATTGGGATTCCAACTTTCAGATTTCGTGCTGGCCTTTTATCAGCAAATCGACGGCCTTGAAATCGACTGGTCGCATCCCGATGGCCCCACCGGGCAAATCAACCTGGCCCCGATCACGGTAATGTTGGGCGGCGCCGATGGGGCGTTTAGCCAAAAATGGGGCGGCCCGGACATCCACAAAAAAGTCATCTGGACGGGCGAAGAAGACAACCTGGCCTTTTTGAAACAAAACTTCCTGCTGGAAAAATACAGCGGCGACTCGGGATTTACTTCCTTTTGTATCGATGGCCAGGACAAAGCATTGGTCAACTATGCCACCGGACGTTCTATGATCAACCGGACGGCGATGACTTTGGAGGCATACCTGCAAACCCACCTCGAACTGATGGGTTGCTGGCATTGGCTCAGCATTGTTGGTGAGGGCAAAGAGGCAAAAGTAGGCCGCAATCGGGTCGCCGCTGAAATCAACACGGTGTTCCCTGACTTTGATACCGACAGCCTGTTGTCCGATTCCATTTCGATTCCTTAAATTTCAAGATATGACCATCGAAAAACTCCGCGAATTTGCCCTTTCGCTTCCCGGTGCCACCGAAGACATCAAATGGGAAAACCATCTTTGTTTCAATGTGGGCGGCAAAATGTTTCTCGTGACCAGCCCCGACAGCGTCCCCATTACGGCTTCGTTCAAAACCGACGATGACAATTTTGATGCGCTCACCACGCGCGACGGCATCATCCCTGCCCCCTATATGGCACGCAACAAATGGGTTTTGGTAGACGATCTCAAACGATTTTCTGAGGCCGAGTGGAAGCAACTTGCGAGGCATTCCTATGAACTCGTCTTTTCTAGGCTGACCAAGAAACTGCAAAATGAAATCAGCGGACGATGATTGACTTTTCCAATACCGATTACCTCAAAACCGGCAACGACAAACAACGCCGGGCGCATGCGGTGTTGGGAAAAATCCTGCCGTTGCTCTCGGATTATTCGCCTGTACTGGTCGGGACCATACCGATTGCCATCGACATCGATTCGAGCGACCTGGACCTTGCGTGTTGTTACCGCGACAAATCTGAATTTGTGAACACCTTGATTGCGGCATTCAACCATCGGGACGGATTCCATTTGCAGCAGACCACAACCAATGGACACCAAACAATCGTATCGGCTTTTTCGATCGGCGGATTTGAAGTTGAAATCTTTGGCCAACCGATTCCCGTGCAACAGCAAAATGGTTACCGGCACATGCTCATCGAATACAAAATACTGCAACGCAAAGGTGAAACGTTTAGACGGCAGGTCATTGCACTCAAGGAATCGGGATATAAAACCGAGCCCGCGTTTGCACATCTGCTCGGTCTCGAAGGCGACCCGTACCAAAAACTGCTTGATTATGAATCGGTTTTGGAGTAACTTAGCGTCAAACGCCTGACCATGACTGCCAAACCTGAAAATATTGATGCCTACATCGCTTTTTTCCCCGAAGCGACACAAAAAATCCTGCAACAGGTTCGCCAAACCATCCAGAAAGCGGCGCCCGGGGCCAAGGAAAAAATCAGCTATGCGATGCCGGCTTTCGAGCTGAACGGCAACCTGGTTTATTTTGCGGCCTATGACAAACACATCGGGTTTTATGCGCTGCCTTCGGGAAATGCGGCATTCCAGAAAGAACTTTCCCGATACAAAATGGGGAAAGGCTCGATCCAATTTCCGATAGACCAACCGATGCCGCTCGCGTTGATTGCCAAAATCGTCGCATTCCGTGTACAGGAAAATCTCGAAAAGGCAAAATCGAAGAAGAAACAAGGATAAATGGGAATCTTGAAACCTTTGGGCCAAATCCTATAAACCGATGCCTTCAAATACATACTAAGTTTGCCAATGTTGTTTCTGTTGAAGCAACAGCTACACACCAATTTTTTTCATAAAGAAGTGTCTGGATGCACAGGGATGATACAGGTTCAATGGAGTTTTCCAAAGCAAAGTAATCCTTTACCGGTAAGGCGCAACACAAAACCGGATGCGCACGAGACACGAAAGAGAAGCTTTTACACAAAGCTTCTCTTTTTTTATGGTTGATCCCAAATTGCCGTTAGGCTTCGGCGGGTGCTATTTTCGATTTCACGGGTGCCGACCGATAGCCCGCATTGATCAGGAACACGCCGTATAAAGTCGTCGCAAGCGCGAGCACCGTGAACCAAGTAATTTTTTCGTTCAAAATCGCCACACCTAGTAAAATGGCGATTACGGGATTGACATAGGCATAAGTCGATACGACCACAATCGGCAAATGCTTGATCGCATAAAGGTAGCTCATGTACGCGAGCAATGACCCGATCAAGGTGAGGTACAACAAGGCCCACAGGCTTTCGGAGGTGATGAATTCGAGCCTGCTGTAATCGTCAAAACACAACGAGAACAGGAAACAGCCGATACCGCCGCTCGTAAACTGAATAGCCGCATTCGAGTAATCGTTCGTATGGAACGTATTGCTCTTGATGTAAATGCTGCCGATTGCCCAAAAGAAACAGGCCGCAAAAGACGCGAGCACGCCCCAAAGGTATTCGGGTTTGCCCAGATCGCCCAGGTTGTCCTTGAAAATGAGCACAATCCCGATGCAGCCCAGCGCAAAACCCGCAATGGTCTTGGCATTGAACTTTTTCTGCTCCTTGCCCGAAATGAGATTGATGACCACGATATAAATCGGCATGACCGAAACGATCAGCGCAGCCAGTCCGCTCGGGATGTACAATTCGGCCCAACCGATGATGCCGTTGCCCAAGGTGATGAGCAATATTCCCGGCAAGGCTTGGCGCAGCACATCCTTGACCGACATTTTCTCGAGTTTTCCGAAAAAATACATCCCGATAAACAATAGTAAACCGGCCGAAAATTGGCGAATGCCCGAAAACAAGAACGGTGGAAAGTCTTTGACGCCGATGCGCAGCGCAAGGTAAGTCGTACCCCAGAAGAAACAGACGATGAACAGGGCAAGGTAGGCTTTTGGATTTGATTTCATTGGATTGGATGTGATTGAATGTGATTGATTGATTTTCTACGCTGCGCTCCGAACAGTTCGGCTGCGCCTCGAGTGATGATTAAAACTCCTGATTTGGATTTTCAGGACAAATTTCCATAAAAAAAACAAACCAATACAGATACAATTTTATTAATTTTGACCAATACAATTTTAAACGGTTATGCAAGATTTAAAATCGGAATACATTTATTGTTCGATTGCCGGAAACATTGAAAAGCAAATCATCAGCGGTGTGCTCAAGATGGGCGACAAATTGCCGTCGGTACGCCTGATCAGCCGTGAGAACGGCGCGAGCATCAGCACCATTTTGCAGGCTTATTATGTTTTGGAAAGCAAGGGATTGATCGAGGCGCGTCCGCAATCGGGCTATTATGTCACGCATTGCAGCCGGTTGTTGCCAAGCATGCCCTCCACGAGCCAGCCCAACAACAATTCGCGTGACAACGACATCGACAGCATCATCGCACGCGTCTATGCTGAAATGGGCGGCAGCGACAATCTGATTTTCTCGCTTGGCGTGCCTTCGCGCGATTTGCTCCCGACCGCCAAACTGAGCAAGGCCATAACCCAAGCCGTACGCGAACTCGACGATTGCGGCACGGGTTACGAACCCGTCGCGGGAAACAAGCGGTTGCGCCGCCAGATTGCGCGTCATTCGTACACTTGGGGCGGAAACCTGACTGAAGACGATATTGTAACGACCGCGGGCTGCATGAACGCCTTGGCCAACTGTATGGTTTCGCTGGCCTCGAAAGGCGATACGATTGCGGTGGAAAGCCCGGTGTATTTCGGCATACTGCAATTGGCCAAAAGCCTCGGACTCAACATCCTTGAACTACCGACCAATGCGCGTACCGGGATCGAAATCGAGGCGCTCGAAAAAGAACTGCAAAACAACAAAATCAAATTGTGTTTGCTCGTGAGCAATTTCAGCAATCCGCTCGGTAGCTGCATGCCCGATGAGCACAAGAAAAAAGTGGTCGACCTGATGGAATTCTACAATGTGCCGCTCATCGAGGACGACCTGTACGGCGATGTCTATTTTGGCAGCCACCGCCCCAAATCGTGCAAGAGTTTCGACGAAAGCGGCAACGTATTGTGGTGCAGTTCTTTTTCGAAGACACTCGCACCGGGTTACCGTGTGGGTTGGGTCGCACCGGGCAAATTCAAGGACCAGATCATCAAAACGAAACTGTTTCACAACATCACCTCGACGACAATCACGCAGGAAGCGATCGGCAGTTTTCTCGAGAACGGACGTTACGAAAACCACTTGCGCAAAATGCGGCATACCTTGCACGCCAACTGCCTCAATTTCCTGCGCACGATCAGCGAACATTTTCCCGAAGGCACCAAAGTGAGCCGTCCGCAAGGGGGTTTCATCCTGTGGGTCGAATTGCCGCACTCGGTCAATACGATGGAACTCTATGAGCTGGCCTTGCGGCATAAGATCAGCATCGGGCCGGGCCGCATGTTCACCTCGAAACAGCAATACAACAATTGCCTGCGGCTCAGTTTCGGAATGGATTGGAACGATACGGTTCGCAGCGGTCTTGAGAAATTGGGTTTTCTGGCCAAGACATTGGTTTAAAACCTACATTTCGCCCGCATCGAATATTCTGGTGTAATTGCCGAATTCGGTGGCTTTGAGGTTTTCTTCGATCACGCGTTTGGCCGTATCGAAATCGACGACGAGGCAGCAGATTTCCATGGTCCCGGAGCCCATGCTTCCGCCATCGCAATGGCCCAATCCGGTCCAGCCCAGGGTTTCGTTGAGCCGGCTTTCGAGTCGGTTTCGCTTTTCCAGATCTGCGGCATTTCCCATTGCGTCGACGGCATATTCGATCAGCAGCAAGTGGTGGTCATCGGGGTCGATTTCATAAAAACCATCTTGGCAGGCCCGGTCGACTTCTTTTTGGATCTGTTTGTGAAAACTCGAAAACAATCCCGATTTGACTTCTTTGTAATTGCCTTTCTGACCAACGATTCCGCTATGGACGGCGCCCGTTTTTTGGTTGACCTCCCAGGTTTCCCAGTAAAAAATCTGATGGTCGACGCGTTTGTATAATTTGAGCATAGCAGGTTAATTTTTATGCACGCGAAGATAATTTTAAAGCCCCTAATTTGAAAATTTTTATATTCGCCTATGCCAAGAATCCAGCGATCCATTTCAAAAGAAAATTACGACTACCATTTCGTGGGCAAACGCAATTCATTGCGGCGCTACGATGCCATCATATGGTTGTTGCTCCTCGTTGTAATTTTGGTCAGCTTCAGTGCCACAACCTATAATTATTGGATCATTGCCGGTTATATTTTGGTTCCGGTGCTGGCCATTGTCCTGTTGCGCAAATTCAATCCAGAGGAAGATTTGCTGCTGTTTACCGCTGATAAAATCATCCACCTGCGCAAGAAATCGGTCGCCGAATACGACTATGCCGACATGGTCAAAAATGAATTCTTCCACCAATCCGAATGGCCCAATTTTGCACGGCTGACGCTCAAAGGAAAAAAATTCACTTACATTCCGGAAGCCAAGGACCAGCATGGTTTCGATCTGCCGGCATTCGTCGATTTACTGCTGACCAAAAACGAAAAGGTGCTCGTGACCAAACGCGAAAGTCTTTTCGAAACCTATAAATATTTCAAATTGCATGGCGAAGTGAAACGCGTACTGATGAAGTAAATCTATTGCCCGTATTCGGTTTTGAGCAATGAGAACACCAGCGAATCCTCATATTTTCCGTCCTTGAAATAATGGCTGCGCAAATGGCCTTCCCGGGTAAAACCGAATTTTTCGACCAACTTTAACGAAGGTACATTCTCGGGCGAAATCATCGCCTCGATGCGGTTCAATTGCATTTCGGCAAAACCATAATCGATGATTTTGGCCAGCGCCTCGGTCATGAAACCCTTGGCCTTGACCGCCTCGTTGCTCATCCCGTAACCGATTTCGGCGCGATTGTGGTCACGGTACCAAGTGTGGTAACCGCACCAGCCGATGACCGCATCGCTTTGTTTATCGATCAATTGGAAAATGAGCAGCGATTTGTTGAACGTGCCGAATCCCTTTTTTGCTTTGGCCCTTTCCTTGCCCAAATCTTCGGGTCGGATGGCCAGGATTTGCACGACGATTTCGTCTGAAGCATTTTTGAGCAATGCCTCAAAGGTTTCGTCGGTCAATTTCCGGAGGTAAAGTCGGTCGGTGGTAATGATTTCGAAATCCATCGGTTACGTTTTCGGATTGTGTGCGACCAATATACGTTTTTTGGTTCACTCATTCCAATCCTGACCGTCATGAAATCCATCAAAATCCTATTTCTTTCGTTTCCGTTTTGGGCATTTTCTTGCCAACATACCACAGAGTTCAACCCCGAAACCGAGAAAGCGCAAATCTTGCGGCTCGAAGCCCAGGCGCGCCAGCACCATTTCCGCAAAAACGCCAAGGGTTTGGTGGACGGATTCTCCAACGACTTCCTGTCGATTAACCGTGGTATGATCGAACAGCCGCCGTATGACAAAAGCCTCCAGAAATTCGACGCCTATTTCCACAGCGTCCATTTTGTCAAATGGGACGATGCCGCACCGCCGATCGTGCGTTTTTCAAAAGACGGATCGGTGGCCTATGTTGCCGTCGATAAATGGGTCGTTGTTGAAAGTGCCGAAAAAACTTTAGACACGACGCACTTCGCCTGGCTTTCGGTCTATAAAAAAGAAAACGGCAAATGGTCGTTGGATGCGATCGCTTCGACCAACAGATGATCCATTCCTCATAAATTGTGTACGCAATTTCATTGCAACTGTAACTTTTCTTTGGGTATGCAGACCAATGGCGCAATCATCACTCGAGGCACAACCGAACTGTTCGGAGCGCAGCGTAGAAAATCACCCGAGGCATTTGATATTAAGGGGAGATTGTCCAGTGGACATTCTGAAAATTAAGTCAAACGCAGCGGAAAAAAAATCATCAATCAATCAATCAATCAATCAATCAATCAATCATGTCTTCCAATCATTTCCCTGAGCCTTAAAAACGCCTCGACTTTCCAAATTAACAGGTCTCAACGGACGCAATAAGCCGTTTGGGCGCCTTTTTTATCCTTATTTCGCATCAATAATTTAATCAATCAAAAAATGATCAAGAAAATCTACTGTACCACTGTACTCTTGTGTTCCATCGCACTGGCTTCGGCCCAGTCGACCCAATGGAGCGGAAAATTTGGCGGCGATGGCGAAGACGTCGTGCTCGCCATGCATACCGACGCCAACGGAAATACCTACACCACGGGCTATTTCTCGCTGAGCTGCGATTTCGACATCGACGCGACCAGCGAAGTTTTCCTGCACACCAACTCCGATTTTGAATGCTTTGTCCAAAAAACCGGGCCCGATGGCAATTTCCTTTGGGCCAGAGGTATGGGCGGCGTATTGGGCGATTACGGCACCAAGATCACAACCGATGCCGAAGGCAATGTTTATGTGACAGGCGTTTTCCAGGACGTCGCCGATTTCGATCCGAGCGATGGCATCGTAACGCTGACCTCAGCCGGAAGCCTTGATATTTTTGTGGTCAAACTCAACGAGTACGGCGATTTCGTATGGGCCAGGAGTTTCGAGGGAACCGAATACGAAGAATCGAACGGCATCGGTGTGGATTCCGACGGCAACGTTTATGTATCGGGCTATTTCTACGCCCCACTCGATTTCGATCCGGGCGAAGGCGAACACATCCTGACTGCCGTTAGCGGTGACGGATTCCTTGTAAAACTCAATGCCAACGGAAGTTTTATCTGGGCCAAGCAATTCGGCGGAAGCGATTTCGACCTCGCCACCGGGATGAAAACACTGCCCAACGGCGATGTATACATTTCGGGGAACTTTACGGATACGGCCGACTTCGATCCTTCCCCAACCGAAACCTATAACCTGACCGCCGATGCCGGAACAGGCGGTATTTATCTCATGCAGCTCAAAGCCAACGGCGATTTTGTCAAGGCGGTGAAAATCGGACAGGTCGTCAATGGCGGCTATGGGTTGTCGGTCGATCTGGACAGCACCGGTGCGGCCTATGTGACTGGTTACCTGACCGGAGTCGGGACTTTTGTGACCGATGGCGGCACCGTTACGATGACCCCATCCGAATACCTCAACGGTTATGTGGCCAAGATCACCAACGAAGGAACGGTTGCCTGGGCCAAACAACTCACGAGCGACATGCTGTCTACCGGATATGCCGTGGCGGTCAACAACAACGATGAAGTGTTTGTTTCGGGTTATTTCAACGGCAACCTTTCATTGGGCGACACGACGCTGACCGAAGTGAGCGAACTCGATTCGGAGAATTTCGTCACCAAAATGGACACCAACGGCAACTTCATCTGGGCGCGTCAATTCGGCGGCATCAATACGGTAGATCGTTTTACGATGTCGGTCGACAACGACAGCAACGTTTATCTTTCGGGCGCTTTTGAAGGAACGGTCGATATCGATCCGGATGTTACCGGTGTCAATACGGTCACGCCATCTGCCTTCAGGGACAATTTCCTGATCAAGATGAACGGAACCAACCTGTCGGTAACCGATCACGGAACGAAAAATGCGATCGCACTGTATCCGAATCCGGTCAAGAATGTTTTGTCTATTTCGGGTGCAAAATCTTTTCGAAGGTCAGCCGTTCCGCGTCTATGATTTGGCCGGACGTGAAGTGAAAAGCGGCAAAATCGCCACGGGCAATGCGATCGACCTTTCGCCATTGCAGACCGGTTTGTACAATATTGCGATCGACGGCCAGAATTTCAAGATCGTCAAAGAATAAAGCCTGACATTTTTCCGGCGATTGGATTTGTGTTTCTTCAAATTATGTTCTATTTTCCGCTCATGGAAGCATGGACCATGTTTGTCGATTTCATCCTGATCGCCGGAATCTCTTTTCTGGCGCTGGTCATCTTTTTTCTGGCCAAATCCAAATCGGCTTTTTCGCAAAAAATGCTAATCGTATTTTTCGCGAATGCCATTTTTTTCCTGCTCTATTACTACTCTTTTGTGCACCGTTCGCGCATTTTGGGGGCGATTGCGGTGTTTTTCGGACACGGTGTCGGGTTTCTGCTCGGACCGATGTTGTATTTCCTGCTCAAATCGCTGATCCTGCCCAAGGCGCAATTCATCCGTTCATTGTACAAACAACTGATCCCGTTCGGGTTGGTTTGGTTTTTTATTTCGATTCCGTTGGCCTTGAGCATCGCGACGCCTTATTTCAGCGCGTTCGGCGACTGGTATGCGGCGCACGATTATGTGGTGAACCTGCCCGAAAATCTGTTCTTTATGGTGTATGCGGTGCTGTCGCTGCGTTTGCATCGCAAAATCAAGACCGCGATCCAGGAAAGTTCATCGGCCGACAAGAACAACTTGAATTGGTACAAGCATTTATTGATCGGCTTGGCTATGATCGTGATTTTTGATACGCTGTGTACGATTTACGAATTGATTTTTCCGGTCTTGTCGTGGAATATCGGTACACTGATTGCCTTCAGCATGGTCTTCATGTACATTTACCTTGGCTACAAGGGTTTGTTCCAATCCCATATTTTGATTCCCGATTTTCTGTTGGCCAAATTTGAAATCGCCCCAATGGCCGAAACGGTTGAACCCGAGGAACTGCCCATCGCCAAAACTGCCTTGCGCGCGCTCGACAATTATACCGAGGATGAAATCGAAACACTCAAACAAAAGCTGTTCGACACCTTGGAAAACCGCAAACTGTACCTCAACGATTCATTGGGACTTGGCGATCTAGCCGACGAAATGGGCATCAGCACCAAAAAACTGTCGGAATTGCTCAACCAGCACCTCAACACCAATTTCTACAACTTCATCAACCAGTACCGCGTCAACGAAGTCATCGCGCGACTGGCCACGCCCGAAGCACAAAAGTATACTTTGCTCGCCGTGGCCTACGATTGCGGTTTCCAATCGAAGGCGAGTTTCAACCGTATCTTCAAGCAAAAGACAGGACAGTCGCCATCGGATTACCGCAAGAAAATCGTCGGTGTCGCTGAATGGGCCGAAGTCGAGGACTAATTTTCACCCCGAAAGACTTTATTAAACTACTTTAATTTTTATCGTTTTCATTCGCTGTTACTTTGCCCCGTCATCCAGTAATCAGCAAATGAAAATCGTCATCATTTACCACAGCGGTTACGGCCATACGAAAATCGTAGCCGAACACATCCAGCAAGGCGCCCTTACCGTGGTTCCCGACGTGGCTTTGCTTTCTACCCTGCAGGCCGAGGACAATTTCAGTGTTTTGCACCAAGCCGATGCGCTCATATTCGGTTGCCCGACCTTGATGGGCGGCGTCTCGGTAGGCTTCAAGAAATTCATGGAGGCGACGGGAAAATTCTGGTATGCCCAACCGTGGAAAGACAAATGGGCCGCGGGTTTTACGGTTTCCTCGACCTTGAACGGCGACAAACTCAATACCCTGCAGCAACTTTCAATTTTTGCCGCACAGCACAGCATGCTTTGGATCTCGACCGGAATTTTACCAAAATTCTCTAACGATGTCCAAACCACCGAACCCAATGGACTGGCCTCCTATCTCGGGCTCATGGCACTTTCCGACAACAGTACCAGCAAACTCAATCCACCGAAAGGGTTGGAAACCGCGGTACTTTTTGGTCAACGCATCGCACAACTCACGAAACAATTTAATAATCAATAAATCAATCAAAATGAAAAACAACATCTTTCAAACAAACAACGACTGGGCGGGATTCATCACCCGCGTCACGGCAGGAATCGTACTTTTTCCGCACGGAGCCCAAAAATTGCTGGGCTGGTTTGGCGGTTATGGATTCAGCGGAAGCATGGATTATCTGACCGGAACCGTACAGCTTCCGTGGCTCATTGCCTTTGTGGTGATTGCCATTGAATTTTTTGGCGCACTGGCTTTGATCTTAGGGTTCGCGAGCCGGATTTGGGCGGCATTGTCCATTGTGCTCATGCTCGGGATCATTTTTACGACCCATGGCCACAACGGCTTTTTCATGAACTGGTTTGGCAACCAAGCCGGCGAAGGATTCGAGTACCACCTGTTGTTCATCGGGCTTGCCATGGCCACCTTGGTCAACGGCAGCGGAAAGTTTTCCATTGATAGCGCGCTGTCAAAGTAAATCGAAAGGAGGTTTTATTCGATCCAAAACCTCCTTAACTTTAGCATCATTAATCATCAATCATCATCCAAATGCATCCATCACTCCAACACGACTCGGATCACATCGGGCACCTGCTCGAAAATATCCGCCAATATGCGGTCCATTATCTTGAAAACCTCGATGCGCAACCGGCTTCCAGGAATCTTCCCGAAATCGATCATTCAGGGCTTCCTGCAAACGGGCTTGGGCTCGAACGAACCTTTCAAACTTTTCTCGACAGGCATTCCGATAAAATGGTGGCCTCCTCTGGCCCACGCTATTGGGGCTATGTGACGGGCGGTACCACGCCTGCGGCGATTGCGGGCGATTGGCTTGCGAGCGTATTCGACCAAAACACACAGGCAATCAACAACGGCGGCGATATTTCTGCCCTTGTTGAAATCGAAACCATCAACATGCTTGTGCAAATGTTGCAA
Source organism: Flavobacterium sp. (assembly GCF_047602195.1). GTDB lineage: Bacteria > Bacteroidota > Bacteroidia > Flavobacteriales > Flavobacteriaceae > Flavobacterium. The sequence continues at coordinate 634,877 of NZ_JASGHW010000003.1, read as the reverse complement.
CTCGGCGAAGGCTTCGCGGGCGGTTTTGTCACCGGAGCGACGATGGCCAATTTTACCAGCCTGGCCGTGGCGCGCCAATGGGCCGGAAGAAAGCAGCAATACGACATCGCAACCGAAGGCTTTCATTCTGAAATCATCGTACTGAGTGCCAATCCGCATTCGTCTGCCCTCAAATCGCTCGCGATGCTCGGCATGGGCAGCCAATCGGTGGTTCCGGTCGCGACAATAGCCAATCGGGAAGCCGTCGATACCGATGACCTTATCGCCAAACTCGAACAATACAAAGGCGTTCCCGTGATTTACATCGGCAGTGCCGGAACGGTCAATACAGGTGATTTCGACGACATGCAGGCCATCCGAAAATTACGCGAGCAATACAATTTCTGGTGGCATATCGATGCGGCCTTTGGTGGTTTCGTGGCCTGTTCACCCGATCACCACCATCTGGTCAAGGGCTGGGAATCGGCCGACAGCATCGCGCTAGACGGACACAAATGGCTCAACGTACCCTACGACAGCGGCATTTACCTGATCAGACAACAGCACGCACAGTTGCAATTTGAAAGCTTCCGAAACGGCAATGCGCCTTACCTGGGTTCGGCAGAAAATTTCAATTACCTCAATATGGGACCCGAAAACTCGAGGCGTTTCCGTGCGCTTCCGGCCTGGTTTACGCTGATGGCCTACGGAAGCGAGGGTTACCGCGATATCGTAGCATCGAACATCCGCAATGCACAACAGTTTGCTGAACTTCTCGAAAAAAGTGCAGCATTTAAACTTGCCGCCCCGACTTTACTCAATGTGGTTTGCTTTACGCTTTCGGAAAAACCCGAACAACTGCCGGATCTCCTGGAAGCCATCCGAAATGAAGGATATTTTTTTGTAACACCTACCGTTTTTAAAGGACAAATGGCTTTGCGTGCGGCCTTCGTCAATTGGCGTACGACCGAACACGACATTCAATTATCAATCGAAAAATTAATCAACTGTTACCACAAATGCATCGTTTAAAATCAATCTTCATCGTTTTGGTGTCCGGCTTATGGATGACGGCCTGTTCCAAAAGCAATTCTTTTGAATTCCGTAAAAGCCAATCGGAAACCATCTTAGAGCTCCGAAAAGACGGCTATCTCGAATACAGCACGCCGTTCAATGCCCAAGCCCAATCTGTTTTGGACGCCACGGTATTTCCAAAAATCCTCTCCGAAAATGACCGACGTGAAATCGACAAAATCGCCGAAGCACTTTCAGAATCTGAATTCCCGATGTCGTGTTTCCGCAAATCCGCGCACCATATGGGCGACAACCAGCACATCGATTACGTCATCGTGATGGACCAAAATCCGGAGCACGGCACGATTATTCGGTTTTTCTCACGCGACGAAAAATTCATCCAACTGTTTCCCAACCAGTCTTTTTAAAACATGGAAGTCAAAGTCACCATCGTCAATGCCTTTACCCAAAACGGTACGGGCGGCAATCCCGCAGCCATTGTTACCGATGCGGGCCGGTTCACATCGGCACAGAAACAACAAATCGCCAAACAGGTCGGTCTGTCGGAAACGGCTTTCATCAGTGATTCAGATGCAGCCGATTTCAAGTTCGAATTCTTTACGCCCACGCGCCAGATTGCACATTGCGGGCACGCGACGATCGCGGCATTTGCCCATCTGAAGCAACAAGGAAAAATTACGGGCGACCGTTCGAGCAAGGAAACGATAGACGGCAACCGACAGATTATTTTCATCGGCGAAAAACCGTTTATGGAACAATTGGCTCCGAAATTCACCGCTCCAGATCCCGAAGATGTACGGCTGATCGAAAAATCCTTGGGGCTTTCGAAAACCGATTTGGCCCATCCGATTTCGATTGTCAATACCGGAAATTCATTCCTGATCGTCCCGCTCAAAAAGGCCCAAACCTTGCAAAACCTCGAACCCGATTTCGAAACCATCCACCAACTTTCGGAGCAATACAACCTGATCGGCTACTATGCCTTTGCGACCGACACCGATTATGACGCCACGGCCCGCATGTTTGCGCCTTTGTACGGCATCGAGGAAGAATCGGCGACGGGAATGGCGGCCGGGCCTTTGGCCTGTTACCTGTACGAATTTGTGCAGCCGGGCCATCGTTATGTGATTGAGCAAGGCCGTTTCATGAAAGCCCCTTCGGCGAGCTTGATCGAAGTGGAATTGGAATTGAACCAAGGCCAAATCGGTTCGTTGATGGCGGGCGGCAATGCCACTTTTGCCAGCGAACAATGGATCCGCATCGACTGAGTCATTTCGGTTGAAGAAACAAAAATAATTGCCTAATTTTGCAGCCGAAATGCAATCCACCACTCAGCCCAAACACCCCATCTACAACCTCCAGTTCGGATTGTTGTGCCTGAGTTCGCTGCTTTTTTCGGCCAGTTTCAACATGCTCATTCCCGAACTACCGGCCTATTTGAGCAGCATGGGCGGCAGCGAATACAAAGGGTTGATCATCGCGCTTTTTACATTGACCGCGGGGATTTCGCGTCCGTTCAGCGGCAAACTGACCGATTCTTTGGGGCGCGTTCCGGTCATGGCCATCGGCTCGATCGTGTGTTTCGTCTGTGGTTTTTTGTATCCTGTTTTGGGTACCGTCGCCGGATTTTTGTTCCTGCGGCTCATCCACGGATTTTCGACCGGTTTCAAACCTACGGCTACGGCGGCTTATGTTGCCGATATTATTCCACGCGAACGCTGGGGCGAGGCGCTTGGTCTGCACGGCATCTGTTTCAGTACAGGCATGGCGATTGGACCGGCGATCGGCAGTACCATTACGCTGTATTATTCGATTGACATTTTGTTTTATGTTTCTTCGTTGTTCGCGCTGCTTTCGATCGCCATTTTGATGAACATGAAGGAAACGCTAGCGACACCGCAACGGTTTACGATGTCGGTCTTCAAACTCTCGCGTTCTGATATTTTTGCGGTGGAAGTCTTGCCTTCGGCCATCGTGACTTTTCTGTCCTACCTGCCCTACGGCATCATCCTGACATTGATTCCCGATTTCAGCGTCCATCTCGGTATCGCCAACAAAGGACTGTTTTTTATGGTGTTTACCTTGGCTTCCTTGCTCGTGCGTTTTGTCGCCGGGAAGGCATCTGACCGCTATGGAAGGGTCAATGTGATCAAAACCGGGTTGGTGCTCATGGTCCTCTCGTTGGGCCTGACGGGCTATGCCCAAAATTTCGCCGGACTCATGGCCGGAGCTGCCGCAATCGGGATTGCCACGGGCGTACTGTCGCCTGCGGTCAATGCCTGGACGATCGATTTGAGTTTGCCCGAACACCGCGGCAAGGCCATGGCCACGATGTATATTGCATTGGAAGCGGGCATCGGGCTCGGCGCGCTTGTGGCGGGTTGGTACTACCAGGATGTGGTCACACGGATTCCGGTGACTTTGTACGCTTCGGCGGGAATTGTACTTTTGGCGTTGATTTATATGCTGTTGCGTCGTCGGTCGGAACGAAATTTTGATTTATCTTAGCCAAACGCTATATAAATCAAACCACATGAATCTGTCTTTCAAAATCAAAACCGTACTTTCTTCTTTGCTATTATTCGTGTCCATTTCGTTGGCGGCACAAGACCAATCCGTTGCAAATCCGGAATGGGGCAACCTCAAAAAATCACTTTCTGCGCGTGTGGTGCTCATCCAGCAACTGACGCTCGAACTCCAAAAATCGGAAGCCATCGACCGGGTAGATGCCAAAACCACGCAGGTCAAGTCGGAGGCGTTGCAATCGCTGCTCAAAAAATCGGAGGTGTTGACGCCCGAAATCAAGACCACGAACCGAGATATGACCCAATCGTTTACACGGCTTTTGGTCCAGATGGAACAAGATCCGATGCTCAAGGCCAACCAGGACTTTGGTCGATCGGTCAAGGAACTGAACCAATTCGAAGAAAAATTCACTTCGGTCGTCAAAGCCTACAATGACGAATGCACCAAGATGAAACGCGAAGATTTGCGTTTTGAATAACACTTTCGACCATGTGGATTAATTTTTTGATTCCCATCCTGCTGTTTCTTTTCCAAGGTGAGCCCCAAAAAATAACGGTCTCTTATGCCGCGCTTTCGTGCAGTTGCGCACAGTGGAAAATGCCGGACGGCGAGCACATCTACCTCGAAAGAGCCAATGCCAAGCTGCCCGATGCCCATACGCTTTGGGATGGCGAAAATTTGCCGCTCGTTGTTGCCGTTACGGGCACTTTCAGGAACAAACCCGGATGGCCCAAGGGATTAAAGTTCAAGGGAAATCCAGAGCCGGCCAAAGTGTTTGTGTACGACAAAATTGAAACCCTACAGCCATGATGCGGCGGTTGCTGTTTGCATTGTGCATCGCGGGGTTGCTGGTGGCTTGCCAAAAACAGCGCATGCCCAAATCGTACCTCTATGTTTACAATTCCAAGAATCAGGTGGTCGATTCCATTGCGTCGGTCGATGGCACTTTGGATGGCGTCTTGCCGTTTTATGAAGACCAGGACTCCATCAGCCGCATGATTGCCAACGCAGGCTATTTTTGTATTTTCACCTTGCATGAGGAAAAGTTTGCGGTGGTCATCGATTCGGTTACGAAAGTGTACCGATATACCGCCGATGGATTTAAAAAATCACTGCAACTGCCCTATTCTATCGGTACTTCAAAGGTTAGTTTGCGTACGGTCGATGTGAACCGCGACCACCGCAGGGATGTCTTGTTTAAAATTCCAAGCGGCGGTTCGGCGGGCGATTTGCACCTGTGTCTGTTTTATGATCCAGACCAGAAAGAATTGGTTTATGATGCCCGGCATGAATTGTGGAACGCGCAATGGGAATTCAAGGAAAAGATCGTACATACCCAAAACCGTTGGTCATCGGCGCTTTACTGCATCGACCGTTATGGATTTACCAAATTGCAACAGATGAATCCGTTGAAATATACTTCGACCGACCAGCGACAGCACGACCTCGTGGAAATCATCACCTACGATCCGAAGGACGGCCATATCGTGCGCAAGGATACGTCGACAACCCAAAACTGCACCGTAGCCGTAGACTTTAGCGCAATCCGAAAAAAATAATTACTTTTCCGCCATGCAAAACCGGCAGGCTTTCGAGGAAATCTACAAGCAATACCATTTGATGGTCTACAACCTGTCGCTGCATTACTTGCAGAATGTGGAAGATGCCGAAGAAATTACGCAGGATGTCTTTGTCAAACTGCACCATTCGCTGGACAAGTTCGAACAAAAATCGGCGCTAAAGACCTGGATTTACCGCATCACGATCAACGCTTGCCTCGATAGCCTCAAACGCAGGAAAAGCAAGAAACATTTTTTTGTCTTTGGTCAACGAAGCGGTGATGAAAACCAGGCCGAACGCATTGCCACGTTTGAACATCCCGGCATTTTACTCGAGAACAAGGAAAAAGCCGAGTTGCTTTTCGCCCAAATCAATACGCTTCCCGAAAACCAGAAAACCGCCTTCATCCTGTCGAAACTCGACGGGCTCAGCAATCCCGAAATCGCGGCGGTCATGGACACCAGTGTTTCGGCGGTCGAATCGTTGGTTTTCAGGGCCAAGTCGGCGCTGCGGGAAAAACTCGCGCAAAAATTCGAACAACAGCACAAGAAAAAATAACCCTTATCGTCTAACCCATTATGGAAAAAGAAAACTGGATCAACGAGATTTTAGACAGCACCGACGGCCTGCAACCTGCCACGCCCGATGCTGCGCTTTTTTCGCGAATCGAAATGAAAATCGGCAACCGCTTGGTATCGACCCAAACGATTTGGCTCGCCGCCGCCTCGATTGCCGCGTTGGTCGCCCTGAACCTGGCCGTCATAAATCAATCGTCCCAGAAAGTCCAACCCGATGCGGCCGCTACACTCGCCGCCTCGATCGATCATTCGAACCAATTCTACCGATAGCCATGGAAAAAACAAGATTACTGACGCTGTGTGTCATCGGATTGATCCTGCTCAACCTGGGTTTGCTCGGCTTTATGTTTACGCGCAAACACGGTCCTCACCACATCCGCAAACGCGACATCGTGATTGAAAAATTGCATTTCGATCCAAAGCAAGTCCAGCAATACGACCTGTTGATTGCGACCCATCAACAACAAATCAGGCAAATTGAAAGCAAGATGCATACGGTCAAGAACAAATTGTACCTGCAATTGCTGGGGGATCATCCCAATGAAAAAGTCAAGGACAGCCTTATTGGCGTGCTCGCCGATTACCAGGCATTGGCCGAGCAGACGCATTTCAACCATTTCGAAGGCATCCGCGGGCTGTGCCGCAAAGACCAGATGCAGGATTTCTATGCGCTGACCGAGGAACTTGCCCGCTTGTTTTCCAAACCGCCCGGACCGCCGCCGCATGAACGTTAAGGCTACATATTGCTGGGGCTTGCTGCTATTGGCTTCGGTTGTTTTCGGACAGGCCGATTCGACGCGGATTGGTTTTGATTTGAAATTCGGCAAGCAACCTTTGCGGTTGCATCAAAAATACATTTCGGGCAAAGATACTTTGGAGATCGGCGCATTCCGGTTCTACATCGGCCACTTCGAATGCCAGCTTGAAGACGGCAGCACCATCAAAGATTCGCGTGATTACCATCTGCTCGATGCCGAAAAACCCGAATCGCTGCAAATTGCACTTCCTCTGTCTTCCCAAAAAATAAAGGAAGTATCGTTTTGCATCGGTGTCGACAGTACGGCCAGTGTTTCGGGCGCACTTTCGGGCGCACTCGATCCGGCCAATGGCATGTATTGGGCTTGGCAAAGCGGATACATCAACCTAAAAATCGAAGGCCAGAGCAAAAGTTGCCCGACGCGTAAAAACGAATTCCAGTTTCACATCGGTGGCTATTTACCGCCGCATTACGCCATCCGTCAAGTAAAACTTCCCATGGTTGGGCAAAATCCAGTGATTGCGGTCGATCTTGCGCATTTCTTTTCCCCAATCGCACTCTCCAAAACCAACCAGGTCATGGTTCCGGGGAAAAATGCGATGGCTTTGGCCGATCTCAGTACCGAAATGTTCCGAACAGAATGAAGCCAACTGTTAAAATCGTTCTTTCGATCATAGCCTTGTCGCTGTTGGATTTTTCCGTCCGAAAAACGACTCCGGTTTATTTCGACATTCCCAAAGGCTGGCCCAAACCGCAATATGATTTTACCCAAAACCCGCTTACCGAAGAAGGCTTTGCACTCGGGCGCGAATTGTTTTACGACCCGATTTTGTCGCGCGACAACACCATTTCATGTGCGAGTTGCCATTTACAGGCGAGCGCCTTTACACACATCGACCACGATTTGAGCCACGGCATCGACGGCCGCATCGGTACACGGAATTCGAAAGCGCTCATGAACCTGGCCTGGCGCAAGACTTTGATGTGGGATGGCGGCGTGAACCATCTCGACGTGCAACCGCTCAACCCGATCGAAAACCCGAATGAAATGGACGAAAAACTCGAAAATGTCGTCCGGAAATTACAGCAAACCGACCCATATCCCGCGCTGTTTGCGGCAGCCTTTGGCGATGAGAAAGTGACCGGACAACGCATTTTGAAAGCCTTGTCGCAATTCGAATTGCAACTGGTTTCGGCCAATGCCAAATACGACCAGGTCATGCGCGGTGAAACGACCTTCAACACAAGCGAGCAAAATGGCTACCGTCTTTTCAAAACCCATTGCGCTTCCTGCCACAGCGAACCCTTGTTTGAAAGCGAACGTTACGCATACAACGGTCTCGAACCCGATCCGACGCTGGCCGAAAACGGTCGCCTGCGCATTTCGGGAAATGCAGATGATTACTATAAGTTTAAAGTGCCGACGCTGCGCAACAGCCAATACAGTTTTCCGTACATGCACGACGGTCGGTTCAAGACGTTGACCGAAGTCGTGCGCCATTACAATTCCGGGCTTTCGAATCGACAGCCACTTCCCAAAGAATTGGCCCAGCCGATGAATCTTTCCGATGACAACCGCGTCGATCTGGTCGCTTTTCTCAAAACCTTGAGCGACAAAAGTTTTGTCACCGATCCGCGTTTCGCCTATCCGCGAAAAAAATTACAATCCGAGCGCAAGAATTAAAAAAAAGGAGCGTCTAAGCACAAAACCAATCCAAACCACTATGAGAAAACTGGTCCCGTTGGCGCTTTCGCTTTGCGCTTTTTCGAGTTTCGCCCAAAATCCCGCCATCAGTTCGTGGCTCATCAACAACACCAACATTATGGGCCGCCATTACGTCAACGGCAATTCTACGCCGATCAATGATGCGGTGCTGGCCAATGTACAGACGGTGCAGTATTCGGCCAATTGGGTGTATGTTTCGACCAAAGGCATCCCGGCCTATGTGACCGGGCCGTTCCTCGACGGCAATCCTTCGCAAGCCACGAACCAAAATGCGATTTTCAAATTTCCATTGAATCCGACCCCGAATACAGGAACACCGACGACAACAACCTTGGGCAACATCGGCGTATTCAAGAATGGTGTGGCACTTTTTGATTACCGCGATGGGGTTTCGTATAAATCCTCAACTGGGCAAAATGCCGGCGGACCGCTTGGCGGCATGGGCGACGGGGTTTGGAACCGCGATGCCGTGGTGGCCGAGCGCATCGGATTCGACTGTTCGAAAGGGCATCCGGCCATGGGGAATTACCACCACCATCAGAACCCGAGCGCATTCAATCTGGATCTGGTCGTGATTTCGAATGTATGTAACCTGTATCTGTCGGATGGATTGTATGTGATCAACCCCAATGAACATTCGCCTTTGATCGGTTTTGCCTATGACGGTTACCCGATTTATGGGGCTTACGGCTATGCCAATGCCGATGGAAGCGGCGGCATCACACGCATGAAATCGAGCTATGCGCTGCGCAACATCACCGTCCGGACGCATTATGCCGATGGCTCGAATGTGACCGACGGCCCGGCAGTTTCGACAACCTTTCCGCTCGGGATGTACCGCGAGGATTACCAATACAACCCAACATCGGCGGCGACACCCGATTATTTGGACGAACACAACGGCCGCTTTTGCGTGACGCCCGAATATCCGCAAGGAACGTATGCGTATTTTGCGACGGTCGATGCGAACCACAATTCGGCTTATCCGTATGTCGTTGCCCCTACTTTCTATGGCGTAAAGACCGCGGCCAAAGTGACCTCGATTACCGAGCCGACGACCATTTTCCTGGCGTCCCAATCGTTCACCTTCGACAAACTCCAATTCAAGGTATATCCAAATCCGGCGGCTGAATTGATTGCGATCCAAGCCAGCGAAATGATCAGCCACAATTTAACCGCAGATTTGATCGACGCCCAGGGAAGATTGGTCGAAAGCAAAACGTTTGTGCAAGGTACGACGATTTGTTATTTCGAGACCGATACGGTGTACAACGGCGTCTATTTCCTCAAGATTTCGGACGGAAAAAACACGCAGACCTTCAAGGTCGTCATCGATAAATAAAGCATTGATGTCGGGCGTTGGCCAAGGTTTTGAGACACCTAACCGGCGCCTGCACATCGCTTTCATACTTTTTACCGGATTTCGATCTTGACCAGTGAATCGTTTTGGATCAGCAGCGAATCCTTTTCGATGCGCAAGTAGCTATTTTTGAAAGAAATATCCTCCTGAATGTAGACCTTGCCGATTCTCTTTTCAAAAAACAGCCACTTGGGTGCCGTCAATTCGTAAAGACAGCAGGCGGACAGCATACCTTGGTAAGTCTCGCGTACGCTTATTTTTTCGTTTTTGTATTGGGTTGTATTGGGGTAAATCGGAAACACCAAAATAGCCGTCATCATCCCGAATATAAAATTGGAAAAAAGCCCAAACAAACCCAATGACAACGACGTCAACAGATAATAGAAGTAGTAAACGGCCGCTTTTTTAAAGGGTTTGAGGCTAACGAAAAACAGAAAAATTCCGGTCGTGTAAATGACAATTTTGAATCCAAAAATCAGATCATAATTCAGTCCATAGCCGGTGACCGAGCGCAGCAAAAAATTAACCATCACCGTCAAAAACAGTCCGAAATGCAAACGGGTTGCGTATATCTTTAGGCGTTCCATGACCAATTAACGCGAAGGCGAAGCCGACAGATAAAACACCAATTTTCCCCCATTGACAATATCGCTGTGCCTGATCGTGAAATCGGTAATGGGTTTTCCATTGAGCAATACCTTTTTGACGTAGACATTCTTGTCGCCTTGGTTGACCGTTTCGACCGAAAATGTCTTGCCGTTCTCCAAATGGATTTGTGCATTTTTGACCGCTGGGCTTCCGAGCGAATACATATCCGAACCCGGTGCCACGGGATAAAATCCAAGCGACGAGAAAATATACCACGCGCTCATTTGACCGCAATCATCGTTGCCGCCCAAACCATCGGGGGCATTTTTGTACTGCATTTTGAGGATCCTGCGGATTTGCGCCTGCGTTTTCCAAGGCGTATCGCTCCAGTTGTACAGATAAGCGACGTGGTGCGCGGGCTCATTGCCGTGCACATAACCACCGATGATGCCGTCGCGCGTGATGTCTTCGGTTTCGGCAAAAAAGGCGTCGGGCAGGTGCATCGTGAACAAGGTGTCGAGTCGTTCGCCGAATTTTTTCCTGCCGCCCATTGCATCAGCCAAAGCCGCAGGATTTTGCGGTACGAAGAAACTGTAATTCCATGAATTGCCTTCGATGAAGCCCTGTCCGTGCGTGCTCATCACATCGGCCTTGGGTTTGAAATCGCCGTTGTCCAACCGTTCCTGCATGAATCCGGTTTGCGGATTGAACTGGTTTTTCCAGTTTTCGGAACGTTTCAAAAACTGGGCAGCGAGGTCTTTTTTCCCCAGTTTGTCCGCCAATTGCGCAATCGCCCAATCGTCGTACGCGTATTCCAAGGTATTCGAAACCGAAATCCCGCTCTTTTCGGCAGGAATAAACCCTTTGTCGATGTACGATCCGATACCTTCATAATTGCGTTTGTTGGCCGTAGCGACGCAGGCTTCGAGTGCCTTATTGGCATCGCCGGTATAAACGCCCTTGACCGCGGCATCGGCAATCACCGAAACGGCGTGGTATCCGCTCATGCACCAATTGTCGTTGGCATAGTGCGACCAGATCGGCAGCATCTTCAAGGCACTTTGGTCGTAATGCGCGAGCATCGACTGTACCATGTCGGCGTTGCGTTTGGGCTGCACGAGGTTGAAGAACGGATGCAGTGCGCGGTAGGTGTCCCAAAGCGAGAAGGTTGTGTAATTGGTGAATCCATTGGCCTGGTGCACATTCTGGTCGAGTCCTTTGTACTGGCCGTTGATGTCGGTATAAATCGTCGGGCCGAGGAAGGTGTGGTACATCGAGGTGTAAAAATTGACCTTGTCGTCCTCGGAGGCGTCGATGTTGATTTTGGAAAGTTCCTTGTTCCACGAAGCCTGGGCATCGTTTTTGACTTTTTCGAAATCCCAATGCGCAATTTCGGCTTGCATGTTTTCGAGCGCATTGTCCTGACTCACGGGCGAAAGGGCGAATTTGATCTTGATTTTTTCATTTTCGGAAGTCGCAAAATCGAAATGCATGCGGATTTGCTTACCGGCTATCTCCGGGAAATTATCATCTTGGTTGAACTTGCGCCAAAATCCGCGGTAGGTTTGCTTGGCATCGAAGTTCTTTTGCCCATAAGACCGAAACGGTTTCGAAAAGGACATCGCAAAATACACCGTACGCGTACGCGCCCAACCATTGGTCTGCCGGTAACCCGTGATCAAGGTATCGTTGACCACACGCACATAGGTCCAGACATTCTTATCCGAATAATTGTAAATCCCGCTCATCAGATCGAGAATAATATGCGATTGTTCCGACTTTGGAAAAGTATATTGGTGCATGCCGACGCGTTGCGATGCTGTCATTTCGGCCCATATTTTATCATCATCCAACAGCACTTTGTAGTAACCTGCCTCGGCAGTTTCATTCGCATGCGAAAATGCCGAACGGAAGCCGCCTTTGGGATTAGTTGCGACACCCGGATTCATCTGTAACGCACCAACGGTCGGCATCACAAGAAAATCCCCGAGATCGGAATGCCCGGTCCCGCTGAAATGCGTGTGGCTGAACCCAACAATGGTTTTGTCGTCATATTGGTAACCCGCGCAATATTTATACACTTCGCCGTTGTATTTGCCGTTGCGTTCGTACGGAATCGTATCGGTGTCAGGGCTCAATTGTACCGCACCGAAAGGCACCGTCGCTCCCGGAAACGTATGCCCCATTTTTTGGGTACCGATGATGGGTTTGACATATTTGACCGGGTTTTGTGAAACGGAAATCAGCGGAAACAGTAGGAAAAGTGCAATTTTTCTCATCGGGAAATTTTAAAGCACGAAGATAACATTTTGATCGCTCTGAATTGTATATCTTAGCACAAAACAACCACATGAGTTTTTTCGATTTTTTCAAAAAGAAACCCGAGACGCAACCTTCCGAACCACTTTCGCTCGAGGCGTTGCTGCAAAAAGCCGCCACCGAACCCGCATTCCGGGCTGAATTTTCCAAACGCCTGCCCAATGAACAGCTCATCATCATCACCGAAGGTTCCGATCGGCAAGGCGAACACACGCTCGAGGCTGATACTACGGTCAACATCTTGAGCTTAAACGACGGTCGGTTACCGGTATTTACCTCGAACGACCGCATTTTCGACCAAAACGTCATCAAGGAAGAAGTGCACATGGTGCAGATCAAGGCTTCGGATTTGTTTGTGATGACAAAAGGCGCGACATTGGTCATCAATCCTTTTTCGCAATGCGGAAAGGATTTGTTGCCGCATGAAATCGAACAGATGCTCGACGGAGGTCTGCGCACCTCCAAGAAAATCACCATCGAGAAAGAGACCCAGGTCCAGATCGGGCAACCGGCCAAATACCCTGATGCATTGATCGCCTCGCTGCAGAAACTGTTTGCCGAAAGACCCAATGTGAGCAAGGCTTATATCGGCTGGCTGTACAATCCAAAAAGTAGCGACCCGCCGCATTATCTTTTCTCGATTGAGGTAAATGGCGACTTTCAATCCCTTTTCGATGAAGTCGGTTTTACCGCCGAAGAATACCTCGAACCAAAGGAAGTAATCGATATTGTGCGCTTTGGCGTGGGCACGCTTGATGATTATTTCGAAAGTACAGAACCGTTTTACAAACGCTGATCGAATCGTTTGCTTTTAGAAGAATACAATAAGTTGATTTTTTTCTAAAATACAGTTTATCTGTAAGTGCCGTACGTTTAAAAAATGTATTTTCGCTTCATAAGGGAAGGGGGCAATGAAGGTATTCCCTACTGAATAGTTGGAACACTTGGTTACAGAAAATCTGTACTTTTTGTTAAACTTTAATTGGACTTCGACAATTTTTTAATCTTTCAATCTTTCAATTCCACCCATGCAACTCGTCTTCGCCTCCAACAACAAAAATAAAATCCTCGAAATCCAAAATATGCTTCCCGAAAGCATCCGAATTTTAAGTCTCGGGGACATCGGTTGCCACGAAGACATTCCCGAAACAGCCGATACCATTGAAGGCAATGCAATCCTCAAAGCCGATTACGTCGCCCAAAATTACGGCTACGATTGTTTTGCCGATGATACGGGATTGGAAGTTACCGCCTTGAATGGCGCACCCGGCGTCATTTCGGCGCGTTATGCGGGCGAGCACAAAAATGCCGATGACAATATGGCCAAACTGTTGTCGGAGCTCGAAAACAAATCCGACCGCAGCGCGCAATTCAAAACGGTCATCGCCTTGAACCTGAAAGGCCAGCAGCATTTGTTTACCGGAATCGTCAAGGGCGAAATCATCCGCGAAAAAATTGGCGACCAAGGTTTTGGTTACGACCCGGTTTTTAAATCGCAAGGACACGAGCGTACTTTTGCCCAACTGTCGCTCGAAGAAAAAGCAGCAATTAGTCATCGTGGTATTGCTGTCCAAAAATTAATCGGATTCTTACTTTCTGACGCAAAATAATCAGCCTCAGACGGTTCTGCCAGCCGTTTTTTTCACATGCAAAATCCGGCGTACAAAACCAACATTTTGCAATCGATTGATTTTCAATTAATAATAAAATCCCAAATCTTCTAAAGCGATTAGGTTTAACGGTTTATTCACCGTACTTTTGCACCAAATTTTTAAAACCTATATGAATAAATTTGAACAATTGGGTCTGAATGAATCGCTACTGCTGGCGGTAAAGGACCTCGGATTTGAGAATCCATCGGAAGTACAGGAAAAAGCGATTCCACTCTTATTAGAAGAAGACACAGACCTGGTTGCACTCGCGCAGACCGGAACCGGAAAAACAGCCGCCTTCGGCTTTCCGCTGATCCAAAAAATCGACGCGGGCAACAGAAACACACAAGCACTCGTCTTGTCGCCGACGCGCGAATTGTGTTTGCAGATTACCAACGAATTACGCAATTATTCCAAATACGAAAAAGGAATCAATGTCGTGGCCGTTTATGGCGGCGCGAGCATCAACGAACAGGCCCGCGAAGTCAAGCGTGGTGCGCAGATCATCGTCGCTACTCCGGGAAGGATGCAGGACATGATCAACCGCGGATTGGTCAACATTACACAGATCGATTATTGCATCTTGGACGAAGCCGATGAAATGCTCAACATGGGCTTCTACGATGACATCGTTTCGATCTTGTCGGATACCCCGGATGAGAAAAACACCTGGTTGTTTTCGGCAACGATGCCCGCCGAAGTGGCGCGTATCGCCAAGAAATTCATGGAAGCGCCGAAAGAAATCACCGTCGGGGCGAAAAACTCGGGTTCGGCTACCGTATCGCACGAATTCTATCTCGTACAGGCGCGTGACCGTTACGAAGCCTTGAAACGTTTGGCCGATGCCAACCCAGACATTTTCTCGGTGGTATTTTGCCGTACGAAAAGAGACACCCAGCACGTAGCTGAAAAATTGATTGAGGACGGCTACAACGCCGCGGCCTTACATGGCGATTTGTCGCAGGCACAGCGTGATTCGGTGATGAAATCGTTCCGTGGACGCCAGATCCAGATGCTCGTGGCAACCGACGTGGCCGCTCGTGGAATTGACGTGGACAACATCACACACGTAGTGAATTACCAATTGCCCGATGAGATCGAAACCTACAACCACCGTTCTGGTCGTACCGGACGCGCTGGACGTTTGGGAACTTCGATTGTGATCGTAACCAAGAGTGAAATCCGCAAAATCCACGCGATCGAGAAAATCATCAAGCAACAATTCGAGGAGAAAACAATCCCATCGGGAATTGAAATCTGCGAAATCCAGTTGTTGCACTTGGCCAATAAAATCAAGGACACCGAAGTTGACCACGAAATCGACAACTATTTGCCGGCAATCAACAACGTGCTCGAAAGGTTTGTCCAAGGAAGAACTCATCAAGAAAATGGTATCGGTCGAATTCAACCGATTCATCAATTATTACAAAAAGACACGCGATTTGTCGGCCCAATCGTCGAAAGGCGAAAAAGGCGAACGCGAATTCAAGGAATTCAACGGCAGCGCGGTGCGTTATTTCGTCAACATCGGTTCGCGCGACGATTTCGATTGGATGTCTTTGAAAGACTTCCTGCGCGACACACTCGAACTCGGCAAGGAAGACGTGTACAAGGTCGATGTCAAGGAAGGTTTCTCTTTCTTCAACACCGATCCTGAGCACACCGACAAGGTCATGGAAACGCTCAACAACATCACGCTCGAAAGGACGCCGCATCAATGTCGAGATTTCGAAAAACGACGGTGGCGGACGACGCGACCACAACAACCGCCACGGCGACCGTGACCGCGGTTTCAAGGGCGGATTCAAGAAAGAAGGCGGATTCCGCAAAGACCGTGATTTCAAGGAGGGCGGTTTTGGCGGCAAAAGAAGAAGCGAAGGTTTTTCTTCGGATCGCCCAGCCAGACGCAGCGAAAGCTTTTCGGAAAGAGCCCCGAGGCGTTCGGAAAACTTCGGTGACCAATCGAGGCCAAGACGTCCGAGAAAAGGTTAACCGTTAATTTTCTTATAATTTATCACAGACTGCAAAATATCTTACTGCGTTTTACTACTTTTAGCCCAACAAAACGCGCCATGAGATATTTTGCAGTCTTCTTTTTTGTCTTGGTTTCCACTTTGGTTTCGGCCCAAGAGCTGTCGCAGACCGTATCGGGAACCATCACCAACAACGACACCCAGGCGCTGCTTTCCAATGTCAACATCATCAACCTCAACAAAGTGCGCGGCACCATTTCGGATGAGAAAGGAAGATTTGAAATCGAGGTAACGACGGGCGACACCTTACACATTTCCCTGATTGGTTTCCAGTCGATCCGCATCCGCGTGACCAACGACTGGATCAAGAACAAGACCACCGCAATCAAGCTCACCGAAAAGGCGATTGCACTCGAAGAAGTCAACATCATGCCTTATCAACTCACGGGTTATCTCGAAGTCGATTCGAAACTGATCCCGATCCGTGAAAATTACCGCTACAGCATTTCGGGATTGTCCACCGGTTATGAAGCGGGTGAATATTCGCCGAATGCGTTCGGACGTGTGTTGGGCTCGATTTTCAACCCCGCCGACATGCTTTACAACTTCTTCTCCAAGAAACCCAAGGAACTCAAGAAACTCAAACAATTGCGCAAGGACGACACCGTCCGCAATTTGCTCGAATCGAAATACGACCGCGAAACCGTTTGTGTTTTATTGGGCATCGAGAAAAACGAAATTCCAGAAATCTTGCAACGCTGCAACTACTCCGAAGCGTTTGTCAGGACCGCGAACGATTTGCAGATTTTGGATGCAATCAGCCAGTGTTATGAGGAATACAAGGTGTTGAAAAGGAATTGATTTTCAGATTATCGGATTCTCAGATTTTCAGATTTTCCATCCAAAGGCGCAGCCATTTCTAAAGCGAAGCGTTTCTAAGAATAATACCGCGCCTCAATCCGCTTAATGTCCTTAATCGAATTCCGCGCCCAATCCAAGCGTTTTTCCAAAATCTCCTCCTCCGACAACTGCCAAAGAATCTCAGATTTATGGAGTCGGTTCATCAAATTCTGGATGATGATCGCCGCCGAAACCGAAATGTTCAAGCTTTCGGTAAAACCCACCATCGGGATTTTCAGGAATCCGTCGGCCTGCGCAATGACTTCTTCCGACAAACCGTTGCGTTCAGTCCCGAAAAACAACGCACTTCGTTGTGAAATATCAAAATCGTCAAGCAAGCAATCGTCGTGGTGCGGTGTCGTCGCGATGATTTTATAGCCTTTGCTTTTGACACTCGCGATACAATCAGAAATGCTCTCGAAGCGGTTCACATCGACCCACTTTTGCGCACCCATCGCAATTTCCTTGTCGATGCGCTTGCCGAATTTTTCCTCAACCACATTGAGTTGCTGCACGCCAAAAACTTCACAACTGCGCATCACCGCACTGGTATTGTGCAATTGGTACACGTCTTCGATCGCCACCGTAAAATGGTTGGTGCGTTGGGCCAAAATCTGTAAAAACTTGGCCTTGCGGTTTTCGGTCAGGAATTGGCTTTCGAGGTAATGCAGGTAATCGAGGTCGACCATGGGAATTTCAGATTTGTGATTTCAGATTTTAGATTGTTTTAGAAATTGTAAATTTATCGAAGTTTTTCAATCTGAAATCTAAATTCTAAAATCTGAAATGAAAAAACTCGTAGTCCTTACCGGCGCCGGCATTTCCGCCGAAAGCGGCATCAAAACCTTCCGCGATTCCGATGGACTTTGGGAAGGCCATGACGTACAGGAAGTCGCCACGCCCGAAGGTTTTCGCAAGAATCCCGCGCTCGTGCTCGAATTCTACAACCAACGCCGACGCCAGTTGCACGATGTCGAACCCAACGCCGGACATTTCATTTTGGCCGAACTCGAAAACCATTTCGACGTGCACATCGTCACGCAAAACGTCGATAATCTGCACGAACGCGCCGGAAGCACCAAAGTATTGCACTTGCATGGCGAACTGCTCAAGGTGCGCAGCACGCGCGATGAACACCACATCCTCGACTGGACCACCGATCTGGTTCTCGGCGACACCGACAAAAATGGCCACCAACTGCGTCCGCACATCGTGTGGTTTGGCGAGGCCGTTCCCGCTTTGGAAGAAGCCATCGATCTTGCCGAGCAGGCCGACTTTTTTGCGGTCGTTGGAACGTCATTACAGGTTTATCCCGCGGCCGGATTGTTGCATTACGCCCAACCGAATGTGCCTGTGTTTTATATCGATCCCAAACCAGCCATCATTTACGATTTGCGCAATCCGCTTGAGGTGATTTCGGAGCCGGCTTCGACGGGAATGGTGGTTTTAAAAGAACGCTTGTTAGCCAAAAGCTGATGTTTTAGGATAAAATTATGATTTAATGAAATGAATCGTTTTCATTTTTAAATCGTAAGGGCTATATTTGCTTTTATCCCGAAAACAACACACAAACATGCAAAATCTGACCGAACTAAACGCCATTTCCCCCATCGACGGACGCTACCGCAACAAGACCGTTTCGCTCTCCAAATTTTTCTCCGAGGAGGCGCTGATCCGCTACCGCGTACTGGTCGAAGTCGAATATTTTATTGCGCTTTGCGAGATTCCGCTGCCGCAATTGCAAGGCGTTGATGCTTCACTTTTCAAACCAATGCGCGCCCTTTACGAGAATTTTTCCGCCCAAGACGCGCAATGGATCAAAGACACCGAAAAAACCACGAACCACGATGTCAAGGCCGTCGAGTATTTCATCAAGGACAAATTCGACCAACTCGGGTTGTCGCAATACAAGGAATTCATCCATTTTGGGTTGACCTCGCAGGACATCAACAATACCGCGATTCCGTTATCGACCAAAGACGCTTTCCAGGAAGTGTATCTCAAATTGTTGGTCGAATTGGTCGCCCGATTAAAAGAACTCAGCATCGAATGGAAAGATGTGCCGATGCTTGCGCGTACCCACGGCCAACCCGCTTCCCCTACCCGACTCGGAAAGGAAATCGGGGTTTTTGTGGAACGCCTCGAGGAACAGATGCGCTTGTTGTTCAACATTCCATTCGCGGCCAAATTTGGTGGTGCGACGGGCAATTACAACGCGCATTTCGTGGCTTATCCGCAAACCGACTGGAGACAATTCGGGAAACATTTCGTCGAGGACATTTTGGGATTGCAGCATTCGTTTCCGACGACGCAGATTGAACATTATGACCATTTTGCCGCGTTTTTCGACGCGCTCAAACGCATCAACACCATCATCATTGACCTCGACCGCGACATCTGGACGTATGTGTCGATGGATTATTTCAAGCAGAAAATCAAGGCCGGGGAAATCGGTTCGTCTGCGATGCCGCATAAAGTAAACCCGATCGATTTTGAGAATTCGGAAGGGAATTTGGGCATTGCCAATGCAGTTTTCGAACATTTGGCCGCGAAATTGCCCGTGTCAAGATTGCAGCGCGATTTGACCGACAGTACGGTTCTCAGAAATATTGGTGTACCGATCGGGCATACGCTGATTGGTTTTGAAGCGACCTTGAAAGGATTGAACAAATTGCTGCTCAATGCCGACAAATTCGCCGAAGACCTTGAAAAGAACTGGGCCGTCGTAGCCGAAGCGATCCAAACGATCCTGCGCCGCGAAGCTTACCCGAATCCGTACGAAGCACTCAAGGGATTGACGCGTACCAACACGACGATCGACAAAAAAGCCATCCATGATTTCATCGGAACGTTGGAGGTTTCGGATGCAATCAAAACGGAATTGTTGGCCATCACCCCATCGAATTACCTTGGAATCTCTATTTAACCCCGGAGCGTTTTTAGCCCCGATTGAAGCAAAGTAGCTGCGCAGCACTACTGCGGAAAGCGGGACCCGAGCGTCAGCGAACTGGCGCAGCAAACAGCTCCTCAAAAAATACAAGCCATGTCACCCGCAGAAACCGCAACACACCATTTGTATCCGCTGATTAGCGACCTAGGTCTGATTCTCATGACCGCGGCCGTCGCCGTATTATTGTTTAAGGCCATCAGGCAGCCGCTCGTTTTGGGTTACCTCATTGCAGGCTTTCTCGCGGGCAACCATTTCGATTTTTTCCCATCGGTGCAGGACCACAAGAGTGTGGAGGTTTGGGCCGAGATTGGCGTGATATTCCTCTTGTTCAGCCTTGGGCTCGAATTCAGTTTCAAGAAGCTCATGAAAGTGGGCGGAACGGCTTCCATTACGGCCATTACGCAAATCGTCTCGATGGTTTTCATTGGGTTTTGGGTGGGCCAATGGATGGGTTGGGCCAAGATGGACAGTATTTTCCTGGGCGTAATCCTGTCGATTTCGTCGACGACGATCATCCTGCGCGCCTTCGATGAATTGGGCGTCAAGGGCAAGAAATTCGCGGGCATCGTTTTTGGGGCGCTCATTGTGGAAGACATCGTCGCGATTGTGATGATGGTACTCTTGTCGACCATTGCGGTGAGCCAGCAATTTTCGGGTTACCAGTTGATTGAATCGGTGCTCAAATTGTGTTTCTTTTTGACATTATGGTTCTTGGGCGGGATCTTTTTCATCCCGACTTTGCTCAAGAAAGCCAAAAATTTACTCTCGGACGAAATGCTCTTGATTACCTCGTTGGCCTTGTGCCTGATGATGGTGATCCTGGCATCGAATGTAGGGTTTTCGCCTGCGCTCGGGGCTTTCATCATGGGCTCGATCATCGCCGAGACGACCCAGGCCGAACACATCGAGCATTTGGTCAAACCTGTCAAGGATTTGTTCGGCGCGGTGTTCTTCGTATCGGTCGGGATGCTGATCAACCTCGATACCTTGGTCGAATACGCGATTCCGGTGGCGATTATTACGCTGGTGACGATCTTCGGAAAATCGATCAGCTCGACGATTGGCGCGCTGCTTTCGGGCCAACCGCTCAAACAGTCGGTACAAACGGGGATGAGTTTGGCGCAGATCGGGGAATTCTCGTTCATCATCGCCACGCTTGGCATGACGCTCAAGGTGACGAGCGATTTTTTGTATCCGATCGTTGTGGCGGTTTCGGCTGTGACGACTTTTACGACGCCGTTCCTGATTAAATTTGCGACGCCTTTTGCCGAAAAACTCGAACAGAAATTGCCGCGCAAATGGATCAAACGCATCGAGAAATACAGTTCGAATGCGCAGGCGATCAAGACCGCGAGCAACTGGCAGATCGTGCTTCGCGCGTACATTCTGCAAATCATCATCCACTCGGTGATCATTACGGCGATTATTTTGCTGTCGGCGCGTTATGTGTTGCCGATGACCGAGGGCTCGAAATTCGGGAACATCCTGGCCGCTTTGGGCACACTCATCGTATTGTCGCCATTTCTTTGGGCATTGTCGCTGCGCCGGGTCGCCGTCGAACAGGTCAAGGCGCTCATGGTCGAGCGCAGGCACCGTGGCCCGATCGTGATGATGGTGTTGTTCCGATTTGTGTTGACGTTGTTTTTCCTCGGATTTTTGCTCGACAATTTCTTCTCGGCCGAAGTGGCCTACATTACCTTCTTTGTATCGGTGATTCTGTATGCGTTGTTTCCGCGGAAACTCAACCGACAATACCACCGCATCGAGACCCATTTCATGCGCAATTTCAACGCGCGCGAAATCCTCAAGAGCAAGAGCCAGCGCAGCGACCTGACGCCTTGGGAAGGCCACATGACGATTTTTGACATCGCCAAGGAATCGAACATCGCGGGCAAAACCTTGAAGGAGCTCAAGCTACGCGAAAAGATGGGAATCAACATTGCGTTCATCAAGCGCGGCGACGTTTCGATCAACATCCCGAACCGAAACGAACGCCTGTTCCCGGGTGATGAGATCTGCGTCATCGGTACCGACGACCAGGTATTGGCGTTCCAAAAATACCTTGACCAGAACGAAATCGAGCCGTCTGAAAATGTAACCGAAGCCGAAATCGTATTGCAGCAATTCGAATTGCGCGATGAGGATTATATCGGGAAAAGCATCCGCGAATCGCAGTTGCGCGAGAAAACCAATGGATTGGTCGTGGGCATCGAACGCGGCGGCAAACGCATCCTCAATCCCGATTCGCTTTTGGTGCTTGAGCCTTACGATATTTTGTGGATCGTGGGCGAGAAGAAACTACTGACGAATTTGAACACCAAATAAATTACGGCAATCTTTCATCGAGGCTGTACGCATAACGGTCGATTCCAGCCAATACAAAGGCCGCGGCCGCAGCGGTAAAAACCGAATAATCGAGCGGTGACTTGACGCCAAAACTGATGGTCATCGCCAAACCGAATCCGGACAATAAACAACCGGAAATCCATGCCGCCATCTTGGTTTTGTATCCAAACAGCAAAAAAACAGGCAAAACTATTTCCAATATTGTCGCGGCAATTGCCAATGGTTCGGCTAATGCGGCAGGAATAAAACTGTTGACCTGGTTCGAATAATCGAGAAAATTTTGCCAATTTCCCCAGACGACATTCGGACTTCCGGGATTTCCCCAGAAACCGAAACGGTCGGCCACCGCCGAAAGAAACGAAACCGAAAGCGCGATACGCAAAAACAATTGCGCCAGTTGTAAAGTATTTGATTTCATGATGAAAAATTTGTTGCTCAAATTTCGAGTGAAAAACCAACAAAAAACTTGAAGTAGTTCAAGAAAACAAAAAAAGCAGCCCCGAAAGACTGCTTGTTATTTCATTTTTTTTAAAGATTAACGCGAGTAATTCGGTGCTTCCTTGGTAATGGTCACATTGTGCGGATGGCTTTCGGTGATGCCGCTCGAGGTGATACGGACAAACCTGCCGTTTTCCTGTAAGGTCGGGATGTCTTTGGCTCCGCAATAGCCCATTCCGGCACGCAATCCGCCGATGAACTGTTGCATGCTTTCGTTGAGTTCGCCTTTGTATGGTACGCGGCCCACGATTCCTTCGGGAACAAGCTTTTTGATGTCGTCTTCGACATCCTGGAAATAGCGGTCTTTCGAACCTTCCTGCATCGCTTCTACCGAACCCATGCCGCGGTAGGATTTGAATTTCCTGCCTTCGAAAATGATCGTTTCACCCGGCGATTCTTTGGTTCCGGCGAGCAACGAGCCCATCATGACACAGTCGGCTCCGGCAGCGATGGCTTTCGGGATGTCGCCCGTGTAACGGATTCCACCATCGGCGATGACCGGGATTCCGGTGCCTTTGATCGCAGCGGCTACTTCGAGTACGGCCGAAAATTGCGGGAAACCTACACCGGCTACGACACGTGTGGTGCAGATGGAACCCGGACCGATTCCGACTTTGACACCATCGGCGCCATTTTCGACAAGGTATTTTGCCGCTTCAGCGGTGGCAATATTTCCGACGATGACGTCGATTTTAGAAAATTTTGACTTGACTTCTTTGAGGACATTGACCACGCCTTCGGTATGGCCGTGGGCTGTATCGATGATGATCGCATCAACCCCGGCATTGACCAAGGCTTCTGCCCTTTTGACCGCATCATGCGTTACGCCAATCGCAGCCGCCACGCGCAAACGTCCGAATACGTCCTTGTTGGCAATGGGTTTTTGGGTCAGTTTGGTGATGTCGCGGAAAGTGATGAGCCCGACCAAAACATTATCTGAATTGACGACGGGCAGTTTTTCGATTTTATTGCCCTGCAAAATGACTTCGGCTTCTTGGAGCGAAGTGCCTTCGGCTACAGTCACGAGGTTGGCGCCGGTCATGACTTCGACGATTGGGCGGGTGTTGTTCTTTTCGAAACGCAAATCGCGGTTGGTCACGATCCCCTTGAGCTTCTTATTTTCGTCTACAATCGGGATGCCGCCGATGCCGAATTCTTTCATCACGCTTTTCGCATCGGCTACGGTCGCCGTCATCGGCAGGGTCACCGGATCGATGATCATGCCCGATTCGGCACGCTTGACTTTCCTGACCTTGGCCGCCTGTTGATCGATCGTCATGTTCTTGTGCAACACGCCGATGCCGCCTTCCTGGGCCATCGCAATCGCCATGGCGCTTTCGGTTACGGTATCCATGGCCGCAGAGACAATCGGCACATTGAGCGTGATGTTTTTGGAGAATTTAGATTGGATGCTGACTTCGCGTGGAAGTACGTTGGAATAGTTTGGGACGAGCAGCACGTCGTCGTATGTTAAACCTTCGCCTATAATCTTGGAGTTGTGTGCAATCATTACAAAAGGTGTTGTAGTTAAATTGCGTGCAAATATAATGAAAATTAACGACGCATGAAACCAATCGGCCATCAGAAATTTAAGTTAAAAAAATGCGAACCGTTTTGCGGGTCCAAAAAACAGTTTACCTTTGCTGACTGATTAGTCAATCTAAATGATGGATAAGCAAAAAGAACTCCTTTCCGCAGCACTCAAACTGTTTGTCGAAAACGGTTTCCACGGCACGCCCACGAGCAAGATTGCCAAGGAAGCCGGCGTGGCCAACGGGACGTTGTTTCATTATTATCCGACCAAGGACGATTTGATCGTGTCGCTGTATATTTCGATTAAATTGGAAATGGCGGCTTTTGTGGAAAGCCAGACCGATACCGAAGGTGATTTCAAAATCCGTTTTAGGAATTATTTTGTCTATGCCTTGCATTGGGCGCTCGACCATCCGGATGAGTTCCAGTATTTGCAACAGTTTTACGCCTCACCTTTCGCTTCGCAAATGCAATCGGAGGTTTTGCAAAAGCAGCTTGAGAAAACCTGCATCGAAATCCAAGAGGCCATCGATGCCAAAATCATTAAAAATCTACCTGTCGATTATATTTTCACGATGATCAGCAGCCACCTCAACGGCATCAACCAGTATTTACGCAAAGCCAATTTGAGCCAGACCAAACAAAAAGAAGTGATTTCGGAGACCTTCGATTTGCTATGGGACATGCTTTCTTAATTTTTTTAAATCAAATAGAGTGATTAGTCAATCAATATATACAATCTTTCAAATCCTAAAACGCATTACCATGTATTTTTTAATCGCAATCGCATCGTTGACGCTTATCGTTTATTTATTCATGCTTCAACCTGTATTTGGTCGTCAACCATCGGGTGAGCGGCTCGAACGGATCCAAAAATCACCGCACTACAAAGACGGCAGTTTCCAGAATTTGAGCCCGACGCCAAGCTTGGCAGAAGGCCATAGCCTGTATTCGGTGATGAAAAAATTCCTGTTCGAAAAGAAAGAACGCAACAAGCCCATCGACAGCCTGCCTTCGCAAAAAACCAATTTGCTGCACCTGAACCCTTGGGAAGACGTACTCGTTTGGTTCGGGCATTCCTCCTATTTCATGCAGATTGACGGAAAGAAAATCCTCGTCGATCCGGTGCTCAGCGGTGCGGCCTCACCGATTAAAATGACGACGCGCAGTTACACCGGAAGCGACGTTTACACTCCCGACGATTTCCCAGAAATTGATTATTTGTTCATTTCGCACGACCACTACGACCATCTTGATTATGAAACGGTTGTCGCATTGAAATCCAAAATCAAACGGATCATTACCGGCTTGGGCACGGGCGAACATTTCGAGCGTTGGGGGTTTCCACAGTCGCAAATCATCGAGAAAGATTGGTACGAAAAAGTCGATTTGGGTGACGGTTTTGAAGTCAACCTGGTGCCGACACGCCATTTCTCGGGCCGTGGTTTCTCCAGAAATAAAGCGCTGTGGACGGCATTTGCCTTTAAAACCCCTACCAAAAACATCTACATCGGTGGTGATTCGGGTTACGATACCCATTTTGCCCAAACCGGCGAAAAATTCGGTCCGTTTGACTTGGCGATCCTCGAATGCGGACAATACGACGAAGCCTGGAAGTACATCCATACTTTACCCAATGAAATTGTCCCGGCGGCCAAAGATTTAAAGGCAAAGGCGCTGATGCCGGTGCATTGGGGGAAGTTTTCGCTGGCCAACCATGCCTGGGACGAATCGATTTCGAAGGTGGCTGAATTCGCCAAAGCCGAAAACCTGCCATTGGTGACGCCGATGATCGGGGAAAAAGTCAACCTTAATTCGACTAAAATCTACGAAGGTTGGTGGAAAGTCTTGCAGTAAACCATGCACTGTTTCCACCAACTTTTATCAGACAATTTTGAGCGATTGGATTAATCCATCCTCGAATTCATAATGATACGTCATTGTGATCGGACTTCCGGGAAAGTTTCCTGAGACTTCTGTTGTCAATGTCTGTTCGGTCTCTGAATATCCAAGCGGTTTCATCGTTGCCTGATATGCCTTGTTTGCTTTTTCGATCCAATTTTCTATTTCCTTTCGTCCGTTGTGCGTTTTGCCTTCGTCAAAAACCACGGCGGTTTCGGTAAAACAATTGGCATAGGCGACGCTGTCAAAGTTGTTTTGTGTTTGTACTAATGCTGCTACTACTTTCGGTAAGTCCATTGTATATTTTTTAAGATTATTAAATGGTTGGCACGGTACCGCCATCTATTACATAATTGGTCCCCGTTAAATAATTGGCCCTTGGCGATACCAAAAAACCAACGAATTCGGCCACTTCTTTCGGGTCGGCGGGCCTGCCGTAAGGTATTCCGCCCAATGCATCCATCACACTTTGCTGGGCTTCTTCTACAGTACTGTTTGCATTTCTTGCAATCTCACCCAACCAAGCTTCCGATGCGGTTGTATTGATCCATCCTGGTGAAACAGTCAGCACGCGAACCCCTTTTGGCGTCACTTCATTGGACAAACTTTTGCTGTAATTGATCAATGCCGCTTTGGCAGCAGCATAGGGTAAAGTAGAATCGTACAGCGGCAATTTGCCTTGGATGGAAGCGATGTGAATGATAACCCCGCTTTTTTGCGCAATCATCTGCGGTAAAAATCCGCGGTCTAAACGAACCGGGGCCAGCAGATTGGCTTGCAAGGTCGATTCCCAATCTTGATCGGTTAATGCGACAAAACCACCGGCAGGCGTTACTGAAGAACCCAGGTTGTTTACCAGAATGTCTAGTCTTCCATGCGTCGATAGTACTTCACTGACTACTTTTTGTGCCTCATCTGCCTTGCTCAAATCGGAAGGAATGAAATGCAGTTTGCTGTTTTGTTCTTCCGGTGCGTTTCGGGCGGTAACGATGACTGTAGCACCAGCTTGAATGAGTCGTTCTGCAATCGCTTTCCCTGCCCCTTTTGTACCTCCGGTTACCAAGGCAATCTTACCCGATAACTCATTGTTGAAATTAAATTGTTCCATTTGTTCAAATTATTTTAGGCAAAGTTGAAGCATATGTACGCTTCTCACAAGTACGGAAATACGAATTGCATAGGGCTAAATTTTTCCCCTATTGCGCAATTTGGAACATAGCCCTAAATTTGCTTTTATGTATGAAAGAAAGATTTTACCGAACCTGAATTGCGGATTGGATTTGATTGGCGAAGTGCTCTATGGAAAATGGAAAATCCGCCTGCTGTGGTTCATCAACCAAGGCCACCAACGCCCCAGCGAATTGCAACGAAAAATCCCCGATGCCTCGCGAAGGGTTTTGAATATTCAATTGAAAGAGCTGGAAGAACACGACCTAATCAAACGAAAAGTCTATGCCGTTGTACCGCCAAAAGTGGAGTACAGCCTGACTGAATTCGGAAAGACTTTAATTCCCGTGATTTCGGTTTTGGGAAATTGGGGCGATGACAACCAAGAAAAGCTGCGTTCGGTTATTTTAAAACGCTTGACGCCCTAAAGTAGTATTTTTTCTCATCAATGAAATTCCCCAAATAATTTCGAAGCCTCATTGTAAGCACTTTCGAAACTCATCGGGCTCGTGGAAGTCGATTCTTTTTGTGCGGTGAAATACGACAGCAATCTTTCGGTCGGCATATTTCCGGTCAAATCATCCTTGGCCATCGGGCAACCGCCAAAACCTTGGATCGCACCGTCGAACCTGCGGCAACCGGCTTTGTAGGCCGCATCGATTTTCTCGTGCCATTTGTCGGGCGTCGTATGCAGATGCGCACCGAATTCGATGTTGGGATATTTCGGAATCAGGTTCGAAAACAAATACGTAATCACATCGGGCGTCGAACTGCCGATCGTATCGGAAAGCGACAAGATCTTGACGCCCATCGAAGCCAATTTTTCGGTCCATTCGCCTACGATTTCCACATTCCATGGATCGCCATACGGATTGCCGAATCCCATCGACAAATAGGCCACGACTTCCTTATTGGAATTGTTAGCAATATCGAGGATTTCCTGCAAGGTCACCAAAGATTCCGCAATCGTTTTGTGCGTGTTGCGCATCTGGAAGTTTTCTGAAATCGAGAACGGAAACCCGAGGTATTGGATTTCCTTGTACTGCGAAGCCGAAACCGCACCCTGCGTATTAGCAATGATCGCGAGCAATTTACTCGTCGTTTTTGACAAGTCGAGCCCGGCCAAAACTTCAGCCGTGTCCTGCATCTGCGGAATCGCTTTCGGGGAAACGAAACTGCCAAAATCGATTGTGTCAAAACCCACGCGCAACAGCGATTGGATGTAGGTAATCTTGCGGTCGGTCGGGATGAAAGGCTTGATGCCCTGCATGGCGTCGCGCGGACATTCGATGATTTTGATTGGCTCCATAGAACGCCAAATATAAGAAAGTATTGGTTTTTACGAAATCGTTTTCAGCAACTTTTTGTTGATG
This sequence comes from Flavobacterium sp., assembly GCF_047602195.1. Taxonomy (GTDB): domain Bacteria; phylum Bacteroidota; class Bacteroidia; order Flavobacteriales; family Flavobacteriaceae; genus Flavobacterium. The sequence goes on along the minus strand of NZ_JASGHW010000003.1, from coordinate 606,155 downwards.
TCGCGAACCAGTGCCGGCCCTTCGTAGATAAAGCCCGTATACAGTTGAACGAGACTCGCGCCCGCCTTCAATTTTTCGATCGCATCCTCAGCCGTATGGATGCCGCCTACACCAATGATCGGGAACGATTGATTGCTTTTTTCGGACAGGAAACGGATTACTTCGGTCGAACGTTTCGTGAGTGGTTTTCCGGATAATCCGCCCATTTCGGCTTTATTTTCGGATTGCAGACCGTCGCGTGAAATGGTCGTATTGGTGGCGATGACGCCCGCGATTTTGGTTTCGTTGACGATGTCGATGATGTCGAGCAATTGCGAATCGGTCAAGTCGGGCGCGATTTTTAAAAGAATCGGTTTTTGTTTGGGTTTTGCGGCGTTTTTATTCTGTAATGTTTGCAGCAAATTCGTGAGCGGTTCTTTGTCCTGGAGTTCGCGTAAGTTTGGCGTATTGGGTGAACTCACATTGACCACAAAATAATCGACGTGCTCGTACAACGCCTCGAAACAGATTTCATAATCGGAAACCGCTTCTTCGTTAGGCGTGACTTTGTTCTTGCCGATGTTGCCGCCGATCAATACATTTTTGTTTTTCTTCAAACGCTCGACCGCTGCATCAACGCCGCCATTGTTGAAACCCATTCGATTGATGATGGCCGAATCTTCGCGCAAACGGAACAGTCTTTTCTTCGGATTGCCATCCTGTGGCTTGGGCGTCAGCGTGCCAATTTCGATAAACCCGAAACCGAAATCAGACAATTCCTGGTACAGTTTGGCATCTTTGTCGAAACCCGCGGCGAGCCCGACCGGGTTCTTGAATTTCAAGCCGAAAACCTCGCGTTCCAATCGTTGGTCTTTGACTTCATACAGCGAGCGAAACAAGGCCGAAAATCCTGGGATTTTAGACAAATTCCGAATCAATGAAAATGTAAAGTAATGGATTTCTTCGGGGTCGAACCAGAAGAAGATGGGACGAATGAGGAGTTTGTACATGGTTGTTGTGTTGTTGGTGCAAAAGTAATTCTTTGCACACAAACTTCAAAGTTCGGTATTCGTTAATCGACATTCTGCGGTTCGAAAAATTGAATGTCGATTAACGAATTCCCAATATTGAAGGGGAAGCCCTAGCCCCGATTGCAGCAAGTAGCTGCGCAGCACTACTGCGAAAAGCGGGAACAAGCTCCTAAAAAACCTTCCCAACTTTGCGAAATCCTTTGCAAACTTTGCGGTAAAATCAACTTATATTTGTGTCTCAAAATTTAAAATCATGCAACACCTCATTGACCGCTTTATTTCCTACGTGACGATCGACACCGAATCGGATGCGAATTCCAATACCACGCCGAGCACCAAAAAACAACTCGTGCTGGCCAACAAACTGGCCGAAGAACTCAAGACCATTGGCCTGACCGAAGTGACCATCGACCAAAACGGTTACGTGATGGGCACGCTGCCATCGAATGTGGAAGGAAATGTTCCGACGATCGGATTTGTCTCGCATTACGATACTTCGCCTGATTTCACCGGGGCGAACGTCAAACCGCGCGTCGTCCCGAATTACGACGGCGGCGACATTGTGCTCAATGAAAAGCAGAACATCGTTTTGTCGCCTTCTTATTTCAAGGATTTATTGTTGTACAAAGGCCAGACGTTGATCGTGACCGACGGAACGACTTTGCTCGGCGCGGACGATAAAGCGGGACTCACCGAAATCGTTTCGGCGATGGAATACCTCGTCAAAAATCCGCAGATCAAGCACGGAAAGATTCGCGTAGGATTTACGCCCGATGAGGAAATCGGACGTGGCGCGGATTTGTTCGATGTCGAACAATTTGGCGCGGACTGGGCCTACACAATGGATGGCAGTCAAGTGGGCGAACTCGAATATGAGAACTTCAATGCGGCCGGCGCGAAGATTACCTTCAAAGGGAAAAGCGTGCATCCGGGTTATGCCAAAGGCAAGATGATCAATTCGATGTTGATCGCGCAGCAGTTCCTGAACAAATTGCCGAAGGGCGAAACGCCACAGGAAACCAAAGGCTATGAAGGATTTTTCCACGTCGTGGGATTGTCGGGCAGCATCGAGGAATCGAAAGTCGAGTTGATCATCCGCGACCACGACATGAAATTGTTCGAGAAGCGCAAGAAACGCATCCACAAAATCGTCAAGAAAATCAACAAGCAATACGCCGAACAATTTGGCGAAGACATCGCAATTGCAGAAGTCAAGGACCAATATTACAACATGAAGGAAAAGGTCGAGCCCGTGATGTACATCGTCGATCTGGCCGAAAAAGCGATGAAAGATTTGGGCATCAAACCTTTGATTAAACCGATCCGCGGCGGAACGGACGGCTGTCGTCTGTCGTACATGGGATTGCCGTGTCCGAATATTTTTGCGGGCGGACACAACTTCCACGGCAAATACGAATACGTTCCGGTGGAAAGCATCCAGAAAGCCGTAGACGTGATCGTGCGTATCGCCGAATTGACCGCGACGACCGATTTTTCGAAACCGGTTGCGGAAAAGAAGAAAAAAAAGAAATAATTTGGAGCAAAGACCGCTGCGTTGTTAGAACCAAGAGCCAAGACTTTCTAAAACCGTATGATCATGGAAAAAGAGAAGAAAAATTGGAACAGCAATGATCTCTGGGAAAAGGAAATCGAAATGCTCAAAGACATCGTTGCCCAAACCGAACTGGTGGAAACCGTCAAATGGGGTGGCATCGTCTATACAGTTGGCAATAAGAATGTACTCGGGATCGGCGGCTTCAAGAACTTTTTTACCTTGTGGTTTTTCAACGGCGTGTTCCTGACCGATCCGAAAAAAGTGCTCGTCAATGCCAATGAAGGCGTGACCAAATCGCTGCGCCAATGGCGTTTTTCCTCGATCGATGAGATTGATGAAAAGGCAATTTTACTTTACGTCAACGAGGCGATCACGAACGAAAAAGCGGGAAAATCGATCAAGCCCGAAGCCAAATCGAAGAATTTTGAAGTGCCCGAAATTTTGATTTTGGCGCTCAAGGAAGCAAAACTCGAAAGTCGGTTTTTTGAATTTACGCCTTTCAAACAACGTGAATTCTCGGAATACATTTCGGAAGCGAAACAGGAAAAAACCAAACGCACGCGCATTGAAAAAATCCTGCCGATGATCAAGGACGGCATCGGACTCAACGACAAATACCGATAAAAAGTTTAGCCACGATTCACAAATTAAATTCGTGAATTCGTGGCCAATAAAAATTAGAAAGCTTCCTAAAATTGGAGGCTTTTTTTTATTTGTCTTTCTTTTCTTCTTTCTTGTTGAGCGCAAGCGTCATTTCGCGAGAGATCGACGAGCGTTCCATCTTGAGTTTGCCCGACATCGTTTCGATGACAATCGTCGTTTCGCCGAGTTCTACAAGCTTGCCGTGCAATCCGCCTTTGGTGATGACGCGGTCGCCAACTTTAAGCTGCGCTTCGAATTCCTTTTCCTGTTTGGCCCTTTTCTGTGCCGGCATGATCATGAATACAAACATGACCACGATGATCAATCCGATTTGGAGTATCAGTGTGCTATTTCCCATAATTATTTTGAAATGATATTTGCTTTAATGGTCAAGGTTTCCTTGCCGCTTTCGGTGTTGGCCGCGACGGTTACCGTTTTTTGTTGGTTGCCGAATTTGCCCGCCGAATTGAACGATACTTTCATATCGGCCGATTCACCCGGTTTGATCGGCGTTTTTGGATATTCGGGAACCGTACAGCCGCAAGAACCGACGGCGTTCGAGATGATCAAATCGGAACCGCCCGTATTCTTGAACTTGAAGGTGTACGTCACCACATCGCCTTGCTTGATCGTACCGAAATTGTGCTCCTTTTTGTCGAAAGTCAAAATCGCATATTTCCCGTTGGCCGGTTTCTCGGTTTTGGTTTCGGGCATCGGCGCGGTCGCCCCGATGGTGACCATTCCCGGATCTTCTTCGGGTTGCTGTGGCGCAGCGGCCTGTTGGCGCGGTACCGGAAGTACGGCATCGGCGCCTCCGCTCGATGGATCGCTGTTCGACAATTCCTCGGTTTTCTTACAGGACACCGTCAGGGCCAGTGTCCCCATTAGGCTGAACAAAACTATTTTCTTCATGTGATTGGTTATTTACATCAAACCCCTGCCGGTTTTGAGGAGTTTTTTGTTGGTTTCGAATTCCTTGACAAGGTTGTCGAGGATTCCGTTGATAAAAATGCTGCTTTTTGGGGTCGAATATTCCTTGGCGATTTCCAAATATTCGTTGATCGTTACCTTGACCGGAATCGACGGAAATTTGAGGAACTCGCAAATGGCCATTTTGAGAATGATCGTATCGATTTCGGCAATCCTTTCGGTGTCCCAGTTCGGGGTTTTGTCGATGTATTCCTTTGACAATTCGGCCTCGTTGAGCACGGTCTTGCGGAACAGGTTCGATACGAATTCCTTGTCCTCGGTGTCCTTGTACAATTTCGGCACGCGGAACGAATCGTCTTTCTCCGATTTGATCGCGCGCAATTGCTTGATGATTTGCGTGTTCACGAGCGGAATGTCATCCACGAAAGTGAGGCGGTAATCTTCGAGGTAATCATAGAGTTTATCATTGGCCGCAATCATCTCGAACACATCGGCCACGAAATCGCGGTCTTCCTCGAAAGTGTTTTTGCGGTTGGACATGTACTTTTTATAGAGGTCGCTTTGCTTGAGTTCGCCGAGCAAAATCAGGATGTAATCGTCATTGAGGTGCCAATTGTTGATCTTGCGGTTCTCGAGTGCGATGCTGAGCGAATTGTTCTCAGACAACATGTCAAGAACAACGTTATTGACGAACTTGCGGTTGGGATTTTTGTCTTCGGAGGTGGCGATGTGTTTCTTGGCCGAAATGTCGAGGAAATCGATTTCCTTCTTGCGCATCTCGATCAGCGCCGACAACATAATCAGGTACAGATCCTGGATATTTTCTATACTGAACAACAGGAATTTTTCTTCTTTTTCCAGGCTGTCAGACCCATTTTGGTGCATCGCATAGATCGATTGCATCACTTTTACACGGATATGTCTTCTGTTTAACACTCGTAAGAACTTTTAAAAATTAAAGGAGCGAAAAGATGACCCTTTCGCTCCGCAAAAATAAAAATATTATTTTGAAACCTTTGTTATTTCAAAGTTATTTCGACATTTCTTTTTTCCTGTCGGCGATGCGCTTCTCGGCCAGGGCCAATGCCGCCTGATAGGTGGTCAATCCTTGGCTGTCGGCCAGGTTGAAGATGTCGAGTGTCGTGTTGTAGATGTTTTCGGTTCTGCGCATCGCCTCGGCTTTGTCGTATTTCACGATTTCTCCGTATACGTTGATGATGCCACCGGCGTTGATCAAGAAATCGGGTGCATACAAGATGCCTTTTTGCTGCAGGATTTTTCCGTGAACCTGTTCGTTGGCCAATTGGTTGTTCGCGGCCCCGGCGATTACTTTGGCTTTCAGTCTGTCGATGGTTTCGTCGTTGACGGTCGCCCCGAGTGCACATGGTGCGTAGATGTCAACCTCGGCGCTGTACAAATCTGAACCAGTATAAACGGTTGCGCCGTATTTTTTGGCGACTTCTTCCATACGACTTTGACTCAAATCGGCAATCTGCACGAGCGCACCTTCTTCGGTCAAATATTTCACCAAAGTCTCGCCCACGTGGCCGATGCCTTGTACCATGACTTTCTTGCCCGAAAGGTTGTCGCTTCCGAATTGGTATTTTGCCGCAGCTTTCATTCCCATGTACACGCCATAAGCCGTTACCGGCGATGGATTGCCCGATCCGCCAAGCGATTCAGAAATCCCGGTTACTGAGCTGGTCACTTTGTGGATGCGGTCCATGTCTTCGGTGGTTGTGCCCACGTCTTCGGCCGTGATGTATTTGCCGCTCAACGAACCGACGAATTCACCGAACTTGGTGATCATCTCCGGTGTCTTGTCCACTTTGGAATCACCGATGATGACGGCTTTTCCGCCACCGAGGTTCAAACCCGAAATCGCTGACTTGTAAGTCATTCCGCGTGACAAACGCAACACGTCGTTGAGCGCTTCCCATTCGTTGGCATATTTCCACATACGCGTACCGCCGAGTGCAGGTCCTAAAACTGTGTTATGGATTCCTATTATTGCTTTTAAACCAGTATCTTTGTCGTTGCAAAAAACGATTTGTTCGTGATTGTCGAAAGACAGTTGTCCAAAAACAGGATCGATTTTGTGGAGCTCTGCTGCGGTGGTGATTTCTGTAGTCATACTTTTTAAAATTTTAGTTTGTCACTTTATCAAAAAAGACTTCGCAAAAGTAAGATTAAATTTAAATTATAGTGCTAAATTTATGTTTAATTACAGATTTGTTAATAAATCGTGGATATGCTGAGAAATCAGCAAATTAATATTTCAAGCACATTTTAACCGAATCACTCATTTTTAAGCGCACATTTTCCCAATAAAATGAAAGAATTACAATATTTGAATAAATATTTCATCAAATACAAATACCACTTCCTTCTCGGTATTGTCATCACCATAATCGCACAAATCTTCTCTTTGTATACGCCCAAGCTGATCAAGGATTCGATCGAGTCGATTGAAGCCTACACCGCCGCTGGCAAAACAGTCGATGCCGCGGTCGTCAAAACCCAATTGATCCACAACATTTTACTCATTATCGGTACGACAATCGTTGCCGGTTTCCTGACGTTCCTGATGCGACAAACCCTGATCGTGATGTCGCGCCACATCGAATTCGACCTCAAAAACGAAGTCTTCCGCCAATACGAAAATCTCTCGCAGAATTTCTACAAACAAAACCGCACCGGCGACTTGATGAACCGCATCAGCGAGGATGTCGGCAAAGTACGGATGTATGTCGGACCGGCGGTGATGTATGCAATCAACACCTTTATTACGTTTGTCGTGGTCATCGGTTATATGTGGGCCGTTTCGAAACCGCTGACGATTTATACGTTGTTGCCATTGCCGATTCTGTCGTATGCTATTTTCAAACTGAGCACCGAAATCAACAAGCGCAGTACGGTTTTCCAACAGAACTTATCGAAAGTATCGAGCTTTACGCAGGAGATTTTCTCGGGAATCCGCGTCATCAAAGCCTATTCGCTCGAGGAGCAGCACCAGAAAAACATGGCCGACCTGTCCGAAGAAAGCAAAACCAAAAGCATGAAACTGGCCAAGGTACAGTCGCTTTTCGGGCCGCTCATGATTGCGCTCATTGGTGTCAGCAACCTCGTCGTTATTTATGTCGGCGGTGTGATGTACATCAACGGACAAATCAAAAGCCTCGGTACGATTGCCGAATTCATTTTATACGTGAACCGATTGACCTGGCCGGTCGCCTCGTTGGGCTGGGTATCGTCGATGGTACAGGAAGCCGAAGCCTCGCAAAAACGCATCAACGAATTCCTTAAAATATTACCCGAAATCGTCAACAAACACCCCGAGCCTTCCGAAATCAACGGCGAGATTACTTTCGAAAATGTCACTTTTACCTATGACGACACCAACATCACCGCGCTCAAGGATGTTTCGTTTACGATCCACAAAGGCCAGACCTTGGCGATTTTGGGCAAGACCGGTTCGGGAAAATCGACCGTGTTGTCATTGATCAGCCGATTGTATGACGTGAGCAGCGGGCACATTCAAATCGATCGCAGGGAGATTTCCCAGGTCAATTTATATGATCTGCGCAACAGCATAGGGATTGTGCCGCAGGATGCGTTTTTGTTTTCGGATACGATCAAGAACAACATCAAATTCGGCAAGGAAGACGCGACCGACGAGGAAGTCATCGACGCAGCCAAGAAAGCGGTCGTGCACGACAATATCGTCAATTTCAATTTGCAGTACGAAACCATTTTGGGCGAGCGCGGCATTACTTTATCGGGCGGACAAAAACAACGCGTTTCGATTGCACGCGCCATCATCAAAGACCCCGAAATCCTGTTGCTCGATGACTGTCTTTCGGCCGTTGACACGGAAACCGAAGAAACGATCCTCAATAATTTGCTCGAATTCTGCAAGGACAAAACGACAATTATTGTGAGCCATCGCGTCTCCTCGGCACGCAACGCCGACCAGATTATTATCCTCGACGAAGGCCGTATCATCCAGCAAGGTTCTCACAATCAGCTTGTAAATCAGGACGGTTATTACAAAGAATTGTACCTCAAACAACTTTCGGAAAAAGAATTAAGTTAACTGTTGTTTTATAATACTTTTTTTACCATTTTTGGAAGGTATTTAAACCAAAAAAACTAACCGAGAAGGATTATGAGAGAAAACGACATGCTGGAAAAAGAGGAAATTTTTTCCAAAGTTTTAAGAGCCGGAAGAAGGACTTACTTCTTCGACGTAAGAGCCACGAAAGCCGACGATTACTACATTACCATCACCGAAAGCAAGAAATTTACCGAAGAAGACGGGTCGTTCCATTTCAAGAAACACAAGATTTATCTGTACAAGGAAGACTTCGCCGCTTTCTCGGAAATCCTCGAAGACATGACCTCGTATGTCCTCAACCACAAAGGCGAGGAAGTGATCTCGGAAAGACACCAAAAAGACTTCAAGAAAGAATACCATACCTCGGAAAGAACACAGGAAACCGAAGCGCCGGTCAGCAGTTTTACCGATGTTGATTTTGATGATATTTGATCGGAACGATTATAAATTTGAAGAACGGAAATCGAAAGGTTTCCGTTTTTTATTTCCCAAAGTCTTGGCTCTTGCAGCGCAGCGGTCTTTCCTCTATCAGCGAAGCGTTCTCTACGCAATCCGCAAACCATTTTCAACCTTAAAATCAGGCGACAACAAAACCACATCGCCTTCCGCACCTACCGCGCCGAGCACGAGGCATTCGCTCATGAATTTACCGATTTGTTTCTTCGGGAAATTGACCACGGCCACAATTTGGCGGTCCAACAAATCTTCTTTGGTGTAGCGCTTGGTGATTTGCGCCGATGATTTTCGGATGCCGATCGCATCGCCGAAATCGATCGTCAATTGGTAAGCAGGTTTGCGCGCTTCGGGAAAGTCGTTGACTTCGATGATCGTGCCCACACGCATGTCGGTTTTTTCAAATTCTGCCCAGGTCAGTTCCATAGTGTATTGATAAAATGAGAACACAAATTTAAAAAAAAGAAAAGTTTGCATTTACAGCGGCTTGGCGTGTGTTTTTGTTAATTTTATTTGCTATTTTAGATTTTGAATGTTGAACGCCGAACGTCCAACAACGAATCTTGAACCGATCATGGCGCAAACCCCATCGAATATGTTAGCACTCGGAACGCTCGCACCGGCATTCCGGCTCAAGGACACAAATTCCAATTACCATTATTCCTTCGACGACCTCAAAGGCAGCAAGGGAACGCTTGTAATGTTCCTCTGCAACCATTGCCCGTTCGTACACCATGTGCTCAGTGAGATTTTGATGATCGTGAACGATTACCGCGTACAAGGCATCGGTATTATTGCGATATCGAGCAACGACGTGGTCAAATATCCGCAGGACGGCCCCGAGGAAATGACCGAATTTGCGTTCCGGAACAAAATCGATTTCCCGTATTTGTATGATGAAAGCCAGGAAGTCGCCAAGGCGTTCGACGCGGCCTGTACGCCCGATTTTTATTTGTTCGACAACAACGACAAACTGTTTTACCGCGGCCAACTCGACGATTCGCGTCCAGGCAACAACATCCCGCTCAGCGGAAGCGATCTGCGCAGCGCCATCGATGCCGTGATCTACAACCGCGTATTGGCCTGGCCTCAGAAACCGAGTCTGGGCTGCAACATCAAATGGAAATAACTTTTAAGAAACTACGATGAACCTATTTCATATCAGTGCCGAATGTTACCCGGTCGCCAAAGTGGGTGGTCTTGCTGACGTTGTTGGCGCTTTGCCCAAATACCAGAACGAACTCGGCCATGACGCCAAAGTGGTCGTGCCGGGTTACGACAATAAGTTCACCAACGAAAATGTGTTCGACACGGTGCACCAAGGCAAGTTGCGGCTCGGGCAGTTTATTTTCGATTACACGGTGCTTCGGGAACAGACCAACAAACTCGGGTTTGAATTGTACCTGATTGCGATTCCCGATTTGTTCAACCGACCGAATGTATATTCATACGATGATGATACGGAACGATTTACCGCGTTCCAGATCGCTTTCCTGAATTGGCTCACCGAAACCCAACAGCGTCCTGATGTATTGCATTGCCATGACCACCACACGGGACTCATTCCGTTTATGGTTGCCAATTGCTACAATTACCAGCAACTGCAAGGTACGCCGACGGTTTTGACGATTCATAATGGCCAATACCAAGGCTGGTTCGGGTTTGACAAATTGCATTATGTACCCGACTTCGATCGTTCGCGCACCGGGTTTCTCGAATGGAACGGCATCATCAATCCGCTGGCTTCGGCGATCAAATGCGCCTGGAAAATCACGACGGTTTCGCCGAGTTACCTCGATGAGATCAGCGAAAATGCCAATGGTTTGGAAAATTTATTAAGATACGAGCGTCCAAAATCCATCGGAATCTTAAATGGAATCGACACGATCGTCTGGAACCCAAAAACCGACCCGATGCTCGACCACCATTACGATCTCAAGAATTTCAAGGCCGGAAAAGCCAAGAGCAAAAAATTCCTGTGCGAGCAATTCGATCTCAATCCGGACAAACCCTTGTTTACGTTTATCGGCAGATTGGTCGGTGAAAAAGGCGCCGATTTATTGCCGCAGATTTGCAGCGTCGCGCTCAACTACAACCCGGGCGAAATCAACATCCTGATTTTGGGCTCGGGCGATACCGGAGTCGAAAACGCGCTCAACGGGCTCAAGCATTTCTATCCCGGTTATTACAATTGCTACATCGGCTACAACGAAAAACTCGCGCATATTTTCTATGCCGGTGCCGATTTCCTGCTCATGCCTTCGCGTGTCGAACCTTGCGGTTTGAACCAGATGTACGCCTTGCGTTATGGCACGGTCCCGATTGTACGACGGACAGGCGGACTCAAGGACACCGTCCTCGACATCGGCGACGGCGGATTTGGGATTTGCCACGACCAGACGAGCGTGCACGACGTGAATTATTCAATCACACGCGGCATCGATTTGTTCAACGACAAGAAACATTTTGACGAAGTGCGCCAGACCGCGATGAAAATAGACCATTCGTGGGACAAGGCCGCCGAGCATTACATACAACTCTATCAATCCCTAACATATTAATTATGAACAACGATATTTTAGCCATTATTTTGGGCGGCGGGCAAGGATCAAGGCTCGCGCCGCTTACCGAAAGCCGTTCGAAACCTGCCGTACCGATTGGCGGGAAATACCGCCTCGTCGACATCCCGATCTCGAACTGTATCAATTCGGACATCAAGCGCATGTTTGTACTGACGCAATTCAACTCGGCCTCGCTCAACCAACACATCAAGAACACCTATTTGTTCAGTACGTTCAGCCGCGCGTTCGTCGATATCCTGGCCGCCGAACAGACACCCGACAACCCGACCTGGTTCCAGGGAACCGCCGATGCCGTACGCCAATGCATGCAGCATTTTATGAACCACCAGTTCGATTATGCGCTGATTCTGTCGGGCGACCAGTTGTACCAGATGAATTTCAACGAAATGATCCAGGCACACAAGGAGAGCGGCGCGTCGATCACGATTGCAACCCTGCCCGTAACGGCCAAGGAAGCGCCTGAATTTGGCATCCTCAAGACCAACGAAGACAGCATCATTACTTCATTTATCGAAAAACCGCACCGTGATTTATTGCCACAGTGGACTTCTGAAACAAGCGAGGAAATGCAACAGGGCGGCCGCAATTATTTGGCCTCGATGGGAATCTACATCTTCAACCGCGATTTGCTCGTCCAACTCATGTCGAATCCCGACACCAAGGATTTTGGCAAGGAAATCATCCCGCAGTCGATCGACAACCAGAAAGTGCTCAGTTTTCAATACGAAGGCTATTGGACCGATATCGGGAACATCGATTCGTTCTTTGAGGCCAACCTCGGCCTGACCGACGAGATCCCGCAGTTCAACCTGTTCGACGACAAGAACCGCGTCTACACGAGATCGCGCATTTTGCCGCCATCGAAAATCACCGGAACCACGACGGTCAAACAATCGATCGTTTCGGAAGGATGTATTCTCGACCATTGCACGATCGAAGATTCGGTGATCGGCATCCGTTCACGTATCGGCAGCGATTCAGTCATCCAGAAATGTTACATCATGGGTAGCGATTTTTACCAGAATATCGACGAATTGACGGCCAATGAAATGAACCAGGTCATCAACATCGGGATCGGCCAGCGTTGTAAAATCAGCTACACGATCGTCGACAAGAATTGCCGCATCGGAAACGATGTCACGCTCAACGGCGGCCCGCATTTACAGGATGTCAACACGCCGTTGTATACGGTCAAGGATGGCATTATCGTCGTCAAGAAAGGCGTGACGATTCCCGACGGATTTACGATTTGATCATTACAGCCATAAAAAAAGCACTCCGATTGAGAGTGCTTTTTTTATCGCTTTTGAAGTTAATTCAAATTGGAAACGATGTAATTGTGGATACTCGCCGTTGTGGCGTCATCGATACGTGCCTTGGGCTGCATGCGTTTGATGATCGGCCCCCATTGTTCCTTGGTGAAATCGGTGGGCGCATACAGGTCATGGCATTTCGCACAATTGTTTTCGTACAGTGATTTTCCGGCGGCCAGGTCGTTGGAAATCGGTTTTTCTTCTTCGAGTGAAGCGACTTTGGGCGGCACCTGGACCGGATCGGGTTTCGTGGCGGAGACGCTGACTTTGGGCGCACAGGCGTAAACCAATATGCCAAAGAAAGCAGCGCAGATTATTTTTGACTTCATATCGTTGTTTTGCGTAAAAATAAAAAAATCCCGGGAACATCGCTGCGCCCGGGACTATAATTTACAATGTTTACAGTTATTTTACATCCATCAATTCGACGTCGAAAATAAGCGTCGCGTCAGGCGGTATTACTCCTCCGGCGCCACGTGAACCGTAGCCCAAATGCGAAGGGATCACGAAACGCGCCTTGTCACCTACCTGCAACAATGCAATGCCTTCGTCCCAGCCTTCGATCACGTGTCCCATGCCGAGCGGGAATTCGATCGGTTTTTTTCTTGAATACGAATTGTCGAATACTTTTCCGTTTTCGAGCGAACCCGAATAATGAACCGAAACGGTACGGCCTTTCTCGGCTTTCTTTCCGTTTCCTTTCTGGATGAATTTGTAGCGCAAACCACTATCGGTCTTATCGAAACCAGCAGCGAGTTCCTCCATTTTCTTTTCGGCGGCCTCGCGGACTGCGGCCTCGCGTTTGGCACGTGAACCTTCGAATGTACGGAAGGCTTCGACCGCATTCCATTTTTGTGCCTCCTCACCTACGCGGAGGATTTCTACCGAATCCATCGTATCGCCCTGCGCCACCGCATCGACCACATCCTGTCCTTCGACCACATTCCCGAAAACGGTATGCTTGTCATCAAGCCAAGGCGTGGCGACATGCGTGATGAAAAACTGCGAACCGTTGCTGCCCGGCCCTGCATTGGCCATCGACAAAACACCCGGGCCATCGTGGCGTAAATCTTGGTGGAATTCGTCGTCGAATTGGTAACCCGGCCCACCTGAACCCGTTCCGTTCGGGTCACCGCCCTGGATCATAAAATCGGGGATGACACGGTGGAATTTGAGTCCGTTGTAATAAGGAGTTCCTTGTGGCTTGGCGCTGTTCTCGAGGTTTCCTTCGGCCAAAGCGACAAAATTACCGACAGTTCCCGGTGTGAGATCGTGCGTGAGTTTGACCAAAATCGAACCTTTTGTGGTGTTGAATTTGGCGTATATTCCGTTTTCCATGGTTGTCTTATTTTAAAGTTTGAAGCTGCAAAGATAGGGATATTTGCCCGATTGCATGCGTCTTATTTGCGTTTGTACGTCAAGGCATAAACCACAAGGGCAAGTACCGCCAAAGTAGCACAACCCAAACTTACGCCATGCCATTTCCCAACACTCCACAACCAAAGCCCAAAAGCCGATCCCGCGGCTGTACCGAGAAAGCTAAACGACATATAGACGGTGTTCATGCGGTTGCGCGCTTCGGGCAAAAGGGCATAGATGCGGGTTTGGTTTGAAATGTGCACGCCCTGCAGCCCAATATCGACCAGGACGATGCCGATGACTACACCAACGACGCTGGCCGCCGAAAAATAAAAAACGACAAAACTGAGCAGCATCAATACAATCCCGTAACCGATGGCCACACGCGGATTGCCGTTGTCGCCCAATTTCCCGACGAGCGGTGCAGCCAAAGCACCAGAGGCACCGATAATCCCAAACATCCCAATCGTGGCGCTGTTGTACTGAAACGGCTGTCCCGAAAGCAGCAACACCATCGTCGTCCAGAACGCACCGAACTGGGCAAAACTGAGCGCATTGATCAGGGTCGCTTCGCGCAATACCGGTTGGGTTTTGATGAGCTGGGTGAGCGAATGCAGCAATTGGCCATAGCTTCCGGCAAAGGAAGGCTGGCTCAATGGAAATATTTTTTTGATCAATAAGGCGATGCCCAGGCAAATCCCGGCGGCGATCCAGAACATGCTGCGCCAACCGAACAGTTCGCCCACGACACCGCTCAGGGTGCGCGAAAGCAAAATACCGACGAGCAGTCCGCTCATAATCGTACCGACCACCTTGCCGCGGTTTTCGGGCTGGGTCAGCGAGGCGGCCAATGGTAAAATGAGTTGCGGCACAATCGAGGTGGCCCCGATGAGCAAAGAGGCAATCTGCAACAACAGAAAGCTCTGGGCTGTGGCGGCCAAAATTAGCGCAACCACCGACGCCAACAACGTCAATAAAATTTGTTTCTTGCGCTCGATTTTGTCGCCGAGCGGCACCATGAAAAACAAACCGATCGCGTAACCGCCCTGTGTAAAATAGGCGATCGTGCCGGCTTGGCTTTCGGGGATTGAAAATTCGTTGGCAATCAAAACAATCAGCGGCTGGCAGTAATACAGGTTGGCTACGATAAGCCCCGTGCAGGCCGACATAAACAGGACGATGGATTTGGAGAGATTCATGCGGCAAAAGTACGGTTTTCTTACACGCTGCCCTAGCCCCGATTGCAGTGAAAATCCTTTTTGTTCTTTAAGAACAAAAAGATTGCAACGGAAAGCGGGAATCAGCTCCTAAAAATAATTATACTTTGTAACTTTGCAACCAAGCTCAGGCACTAAGGCACTCAGCTACTCAGGCACTCCATGAGAATCGACATCATCACCGTACTTCCCGAATTACTGCGCAGCCCGTTCGAGGCTTCGATCATGAAACGCGCCATCGACAAAGGCTTGGTCGAGGTGCATTTCCACAACCTGCGCGATTACACCCTGAACAAGCAGAAAAGCGTGGACGATTACCAATTTGGCGGCGGCGCGGGCATGGTCATGATGATCCAGCCGATCGACGATTGCATCGCCAAACTCAAAAGCGAGCGCGCGTACGACGAAATCATTTACATGACACCCGACGGCGAAACGCTGAACCAACCGATGGCCAACCGCATGTCGTCGTATGAAAATATCATTATTTTGTGCGGCCATTACAAAGGCGTCGACCAGCGCGTGCGCGACCAGTTCATCACGAAAGAGATTTCGATTGGCGATTATGTGCTCAGCGGTGGCGAATTGGGCGCTTTGGTGTTGAGCGATGCGCTGATCCGATTGATTCCGGGGGTTTTGAGCGATGAGACTTCGGCCTTGACCGACTCGTTCCAGGACAATTTATTGGCTCCGCCGGTGTATACCAGACCAGCCGAATACAAGGGCTGGAAAGTCCCCGAGGTTTTGACGAGCGGCCATGCGGCCAAGATTGAAAAATGGCGCGAGGACATGGCGTATGAACATACGAAAAACCGTAGGCCGGATTTGCTGGGAGAATAAACTTGTTTAGACCGCTTCGCTACTAGAACCAAGACCGCTTCGCTGCCAGACGACAGACCACTGTCTTGATTCTGGGCTCTTGGCTCTTGGTTCTTGGCTCTTGATTCTTGGCTCTTGGTTCTTGGCTCTCAAAATCTTTATCTTTACCCCGTGAAATCCTTCTTACTCAAATACACCTGCCTGTTTATGGCGCTGCAGTTGCTCAATTGCAGTGTCGATGCGCCCGATGCCTCGAACATTTGGGCGACTGAAGATTTGGGTTACAACGAACAGGAAAGCGTCGTGGAGATTTTATTGGAACAAGTCGCCGATCTCGGTGATGTGATTGCCGAATACGATGACGACGATGCGAGCGATGAGACGTCGGGTAAAAAAATCGCCGTCGATTATTTTATCCTTCCGCATGATTTTGTTGCCGGGTTGACTTTGGAACCGGTTGCAGGAAATCCCTACTTTTTCAGGCCGACTTCCTGGCCGCAAACCACCAACCGCAACTTTTCGCCCCCACCGGAAGCCTGATTGTCTTTTTGAATTTAAAGTCTTTGCCTTTGGCGAAGCAATCCTTTATTCATTCATTTTAATTCAACAATCATGAAATTCATAATATACGGAATTCTTCCGATGACCTTGCTGTGCTTTGGCGCCAAGGCTTTTTCCCAAACCGAACAACAACAAAATGCGATCGAGGACAGCCTTTACATCGCCGAAGTCCAAGACCAGAAAGAACCGCTCAAGATCCTGCACGCCGAACCGTTGTACATCGACCTGATCCGCGATTTGGGTGCGCGCAAGGGCGAACGCGAATGGAACGTCGGGCTCGGCATCACCGACCACAACGACCATGACGAATACACCGCACTGGTCGAATATGAATGGGCACCAGCCGACCGGCTCGGGCTCGAGGTCGAATTGCCATTTTCGTTGTATTACCCGACGACCCACGGAGCCGAAGCGCCGGGCAGCCGCCTCAACAGTTTGAAGCTTGCGGCGCAGTATACCTTTCTCGTATCGGAGCGATGCAAGACCTCGATGGCTTTGGGTTACATCCAGGAATTCGAGCTCAACGACTTTGACCGATATGGCGATTCGAAGCTTTTTACGGGAAATGTGTACAACCCTTTCTTGGTCGCGGCCAAACGCTGGGGCAGTCATTTCCATAGCTTGTTGTATACAGGCCCACAGTTCATCCAACATTTTGGTCATCATGCGCTGGAAACCGTCTGGCAGATCAACAGCAATTTCCATTACATGATTCCGGGGACACGCAATTTTATCGGGGTGGAATTCAACAAGGAATTGCACAAAAGCGATTTCGATATGACGATTCGGCCGCAGATGCGTGTGGGCGTGACCGAAAAGATGATGATCGGGATTGTGACCGGGATTCCGATCAGCCGCGAAAATGAACGGTTTAGTACGTTTTTGCGTTTGATTTATGAGCCGGGACATTGATAGACCGCTGCGCTGCCAGAACCAAGATCGCTGCGCTGCCAGACGACAGACTACTGTCTTGATTCTTGGCTCTTGATTCTTGGTTCTTGCCTCTTGGTTCTTGGCTCTTGGTTCTTGGTTCTCCAAAATTTGAATGGAACAACAATGCCCTAGCCCCGATTAGGGCCGAGCGTTAAAAATCAGTCCGGTGGACTGATTTAGCGATGGAGCCAGGCGGCGCGTTGGCCTTGTATTGAAATATTTGAATAGTAACGACGAAGCCCTAGCCCCGATTGCAGTGGAAATCCTATTACGGCCACAGCGCAGCGGAGGCTGTAAAAGATTGCAACGAAAAGCGGGATGAGCTCTTGAAAATGAATAATTTAGATTTTTTTCAAATTATCCATTGTTAATTATCAATTATTAATTACATTTGCGCCCACATTTGGACCAACCTCTGACGAGATCCGTGAAAGTTGCTCTATCTTAAAACTTTTAAACCATTAATCATGGCAGATTTAATGAAATTCGTTCAGGACGAATTAATCGTAAAGAAAGATTTCCCGGAGTTTGGAGCCGGAGACACCATCACCGTTTACTACGAAATCAAGGAAGGTGAGAAAACAAGAACGCAGTTTTTCAAAGGCGTTGTCATCCAGAGAAGAGGTTCAGGTGCTACTGAGACTTTTACCATCCGTAAAATGTCGGGTTCAGTTGGCGTGGAGCGTATCTTCCCGATCAATTTGCCTGCCTTGCAGAAAATTGAGATCAACAAGACAGGTCACGTTCGCAGAGCCCGTATTTTCTACTTCAGAGAACTTACTGGTAAGAAAGCGAAAATCAAAGATAAGAGACGTTAATCAATCGCTCTTGAAAATGGAAGTCCCGACATTGTTCGGGACTTTTTTTTGACAAAATTTTTCTTTTAAATTGACAATTTGTTATTTAAAATCGGCTATTTTACGAAATCCGCAAATCAATCGTTATAGTTGATAAAGTGGGTTTGCCAATGCCCTATTTTCTTATCTTTGTTTCCGCAAACAAAAAATATGTAACAATGGCAAAGATCAAAGTAGCCAATCCGGTTGTAGAACTGGACGGCGATGAAATGACGCGCATCATCTGGTCGTTCATCAAAGAAAAACTCATCCTTCCTTATTTAGACCTCGACATCAAATACTACGATTTAGGCATCGAAAGCAGAGAGGCCACCAAAGACCAAATCACGATCGATTCGGCCGAAGCCATCAAGAAATACAACGTCGGCATCAAATGCGCGACGATTACACCTGACGAAGAACGCGTCAAGGAATTCAACCTTTCCGAAATGTGGAAATCACCCAACGGCACCATCCGCAACATCGTGGGCGGAACCGTTTTCCGCGAACCGATCATCATGAGCAACGTACCGCGTTATGTACAGGGCTGGACCAAACCGATCGTCATCGGACGTCACGCGTTCGGCGACCAATACAAGGCGACCGATAAAGTGATCAAAGGCAAAGGAACGCTCACGATGTCGTTCACGAACGAAGCCGGCGAAACCACCGAGTGGAAAGTGTACGATTTCAAGGGCGACGGCGTGGCCATGTCGATGTACAACACCGATGAGAGCATCTACGGATTTGCGCATTCTTCATTCCAGATGGCACTCACCAAAAAATGGCCTTTGTACCTTTCTACGAAAAACACCATCCTGAAAGCCTACGACGGACGTTTCAAGGACATTTTCGAAGAAGTATACCAGCAGCATTACAAAGCCGATTTCGACAAGAACGGCATGGTATACGAACACCGACTCATCGACGACATGGTCGCTTCGGCGATGAAATGGAGCGGTGGATTCGTTTGGGCTTGTAAGAATTATGACGGCGACGTACAGTCGGATACCGTAGCGCAAGGATTCGGTTCTTTGGGACTGATGACATCTGTTTTGGTGACGCCTGACGGAAAAACGGTCGAGGCCGAAGCGGCCCACGGAACCGTAACACGCCACTACCGCGAACACCAGAAAGGACGTGCGACGTCGACCAATCCGATTGCGTCGATTTTCGCCTGGACCAGAGGTTTGGAACACCGCGGCAAATTGGACGGCAACAACGAACTGATCCAATTCTGCAACACCTTGGAGCAGGTCTGCATCGATACCGTCGAAAGCGGCAAAATGACCAAGGATTTGGCCATGCTTGTCAAACCAGAAGGATTGACCGCAGATGATTATTTGACCACCGAGAATTTCCTCGCGGCCATCAAGGAAAACCTTGACAAGAAGCTCGCTTAAAATTTAGAATCCGAATAAATAAGCTGCCAATATTAGTATTGGCAGCTTTTTTTATTTACAAAAGCCAGTTTGAACATTACAGTTTTGAACCAGACAGCCAAGAAATTCGGCCGATTTTAGTTTTTAACTATAATTTAACTATATTTGACTGCTGTTAGCGTTGATACTGGCGGCATTTTCGAACATTAAAGCTGGCATAAATGAAAAAAATATTCCCCATATTTTTGTTGTTTTTAACCTACGCAACTTATGGCCAATTGAGCTTTTGCCCTGGCAGCAAAGGCATCCCGATTTTTATGGAAAATTTCGGAAGCGGCAATACCCAAGGACCTGCGCTCCCCGCAGGAACCATTACCTATACTTACACGACGGGAATGCCGCACGATGGCGAATACAATTTGTATTACCATACCAACCTGAGCAGCTCGTGGCACAACTCGCTTGACCATACGCCCGATACCGAACCGGATGGTTTCGAAGGCAAATCACTGATCATCAATGCCGGTTTGACGCCCGGACAGTTCTACCGCAGGGTGGTCAACGGCCTGTGTGTCAACACGACGTTCGAATTTTCGGCCTGGATCATGAACTTATTGGACATCACCGCCGGTTCATGCGGCGGAACGGGACGTCCGGTAGACGTGACCTTCGAAATCTGGAATTCCACCGAAACGGCGCTCATCGCCTCCGGAAGCACCGGCCCGATCAACGGAACGGCCACCGCCATCTGGACCCAATACGCGATCACCTTTACGATGCCCGCGGGACAAACCGGCGTCGTACTCCGCATGCGCAACAACGGCGTGGGCGGTTGCGGGAATGATCTCGCACTCGACGACATCAGCTTTTCGGCCTGCGGCGATGTGGTAACGATTACCTCTCCATCGGTGGTCGGAAGCACGTATACTTCGCTTTGCGTCGACAACAATCCGGTCAACATTGTGCTCAACGCGAATTCGGTCAGCACCCTGCCGCATGTCTATCAATGGCAGCAAAGTACCGATAATGTCAACTGGGCCGATATTCCTGGCGCAGTCGGGCCATCCTACACCACTCCAAACATCATCAGTACCCGATATTACAGGACCCGCGTGGCCGAAGATGCAGCGAATCTGTCGAATCCGTTGTGTTCGACGCTTTCGGATGTATTTACCGTAAATTTTCTTCCGAAACCACAACCGCCGGTCAGCAATGGCGACATCTCGATTTGCAACAACCAACCGATTCCAGCCCTGGTGGTCACCGTCGGCACAGGCGAACACGTAAATTGGTACAGCGCGCCGACAGGAGGTACCTTATTGGCCGCCAATACCACTACATACGCTCCAGCGACAACCGGAACTTATTATGCCGAAGCCTATACCGCACCGGGTTGTACCAGTGACACCCGCACACCGGTGATGCTGGACATCAAAACCTCGGTGACACTTCCGGCGGACGAAACCATACATCTTTGCTCCGGGCAAACCGCCATACTCGATGCGGGCGTTGCCGGATTGACGTACAATTGGTCTCCGGGTGGCGAAACCACACAAACCATTACGGTTTCGGGAACCGGAAATTATTCGGTGACGGCCACTACAGCAGACGGTTGCAGCGACACGAGAAATTTCTATGTGTATTCGCATGAAGTACCAGTCATTGCAGGGGTTCAGATTGACGGTACAATCGTAACGGTCTTGACACAAGGCGACAGTTTTTACCAATATTCCTTGGACGGAGCGAATTTCCAGGATTCGAACATATTCTACAATGTCCATGGCGGAATGTATACCGTCTATGTCAAGGACATCAACAATTGCGGCGAGGACGAATATGAATTCCTGCTTATTTTCATCCCGAAATTCTTTACGCCGAATACCGATGGCTACCACGATTTGTTCGAAATTGAAGGCATGGCGTTTCTCGATGATCCGAAAGTGGCGATTTTTGACCGCTATGGCAAATTGATCACGATGCTGACCCCGGCCAGACCGACCTGGGACGGCAATTACCACGGCCGACAATTGCCCTCAAGCGACTACTGGTACCTGTTCACAAGCAAAACGGCTGAATACAAAGAAGTAAAAGGCCATTTTTCTTTGAAAAGATAATTGACTTATTCGTAAAATAAAACTTACTTTGCACCGTTAACTTTTTCGTTAACGGTATTTTTTTACTAATCATCAATCAATTATCAATGAACAAATTGCAGCTTACCCTGCTGATGTTCCTGATTGTCATATCGTCAGGATTCTCGCAGGAACGGTTTACCTTAAGTGGTACCATCACCGACCTAAAAAGCAATGAAACCCTAATCGGCGTCAATGTCTTTATCCCGGAAATCAACGCCGGAACCACCACCAACGAGTACGGCTTCTACTCCATCACCATTCCGAAAGGGACGTACAAAGTCCAAATCAGCTACCTCGGCTACCTCACTTCGGAACAGGAAATCACGCTCGACAAAAACATCAAGAACAACTTCAGCCTGTCTTCGGAAGAAGAAAAAATCGAAGAAGTGACCATCAACGACGACCGCAAGGCGACCAACATCCGCAAGGCCGAAATGAGCGTCAACAAACTCTCGATGGCCACGATCAAGAAAATGCCGGTCGTATTGGGCGAAACCGACGTGCTCAAATCGATCCTGTTGTTGCCCGGCGTGACCAATGCGGGCGAAGGTTCTTCGGGGTTCAACGTACGCGGCGGGGCGGCCGACCAGAATTTGATCTTGCTCGATGAGGCTTCGATCTTCAATTCTTCTCACGTATTTGGGTTCTTTTCGGTGTTCAATTCGGATGCGATCAAGGACATGAAACTGTACAAGGGCGGCATCCCGGCGCGTTACGGCGGTCGTGCTTCCTCGGTACTCGACATCTACCAGAAAGACGGCAACAGCAAGGAATTCCACATGAATGGCGGAATCGGATTGATCTCGAGCCGCTTGCTCGCCGAAGGCCCGATCGTCAAGGACCGCGGTTCGTTCCTGATTGGCGGACGCGCGTCCTACATGCATCTGTTCATGAAACTGTCCGACAACAAGAACAGCGCGTATTTCTATGACCTCAATGCCAAGGCGAGCTACAAACTCAATGAAAATAACAGTTTGTATCTGAGCGGTTATTTTGGGCGCGACGTGTTCAGCATCGATGGCAGTTTTGAAAACATCTATGGCAATTCAACGCTCAATTTGCGTTGGAACCATTTGTTCTCGGACCGTTTGTTCTCGAACCTTTCGTTGATTTACAGCGATTATTATTATGGTTTGGATTTGGATTTCATCGGATTCACCTGGGATTCGGGGATCAAGAATTACAACATCAAATACGATTTCAAATACTACGCGACCGACGATTTCAAGCTCAATTATGGCGTCAATGGGATTTACTACGATTTCAATCCCGGAACGATCAAACCTTCGGACGCCAATTCGGGCATCAATTACGACCAGCTCGAAAAGAAAAAGGCTTTCGAACCGGCGCTCTATCTCGACGCCGAACACGATTTGGGCAAGCGCATCTCGATTTCCTACGGCATGCGTTACAGCCTGTTCTACCGACTCGGGCGTTCGACCGTAAACACCTATGCGAACGACCAGGCCGTGGTGTTCAACCCCGAATTGCAGATTTACGAAAAGGCCAAGCCGACCGGAACCGTTACTTACGACAAAAATGAAACGGTGGCCGATTTCAGCAACCTCGAACCGCGTGCGGCGATTTCGTTCCAATTGAATGAAAACCAATCGATCAAGGCAAGCTACAACCGACTCGTGCAGTATTTGCAGTTGATTTCGAACACGGCCTCGCCAACGCCGCTCGACATCTGGACGCCGAGCGACAATTTCATCAAGCCGCAGAAAATGGACCAGGTCGCCTTGGGGTATTTCCGCAATTTCAAGGACAACGAATATTCGCTCGAGGCCGAAACGTTCTACAAGAAAGTCAAGAACCGTCTCGATTACATCGACGGCGCCGATTTGATTGCCAACGACGCCATCGAGCAAGTGGTGCTCAACGGCGAAATGCGCGCCTACGGACTCGAGATTTTGTTCCGCAAAAACGAAGGCCGACTCAACGGTTGGGTATCGTATACGTTGTCGAAATCACAGCAACGCACCAAAGGCCGCAACGAGTTTGAGACAGGAATCAACGATGGCCAATGGTACAATTCAGGTTACGACAAGACGCACAACGTAGCGGTAACCGGTTCGTACAAATATACCGACAAATGGACTTTCGGCGCCAACTTTGCCTTGCAGACCGGCCAACCGGTGACCTATCCGAACGGATCGTACCAATACCAAGGACTGACAATCGTCAATTACGGATTGCGCAACCAAGACCGATTGCCGCTCTACCACCACTTGGATGTCTCGGCCACTTTTACCCCAAAACCGAAATCCAAAAGACGTTGGCAAAGCGAATGGGTGTTCAGCATCTACAACCTGTACAACCGCCAGAACGCGGCCTCGATCAGTTTCCGCCAGAATGTGGACAACGGTTCGAACGAAGCGATCCGCTTGTCGATTTTCGGGATTGTCCCGGGCGTAAGTTATAATTTCAAATTTTAAGACATGAAAAAATTACCTCTATACCTCATGATTTTGCTTTCGGTAATCTTTACCGGATGCGAGGAAGCGGTCGATATCGATACCGATACGGCACCGCCAAAATTGGTCGTGGACGCTTCGATCGTCTGGCAAAAAGGAACCACCGGCAACGAACAGAAAATCAAGCTGACCACGACGACCAGTTACCAGAACACGAATCCGCCGCATGTTTCAGGTGCGACGGTTTCCATCAAGAACAGCGCGAATACGGTTTTTGATTTTACCGAAACACCGGGCACGGGCGAATACATCTGTACGACATTTGTCCCCGAGGCCAATGAAACGTACACGCTCACGATCGTTTACAACGGCCAGACCTACACCGCCACCGAATCGCTCAAAATGACGCCACCGATCGATTATGTGACACAAGAATTGGCAGCCGGTGTCGGCGAGGAAGAAGACCGGATTGACGTCAAGGCTTATTTTACCGATCCCGGGAATACGCGCGATTATTACCTGTTCCGTTTCCAGTCGACCACCAGGGCCGTACCTGAATATGGCGTAACCGATGACGAATTCTTCAATGGCAACCAGGTGTTTGGTTTGTACTTCAATGAAGACCAGAAACCGGGCGATTTGGTTGAAATCAAGCTTTATGGCATTTCTGAACGCTACTATTATTACATGGAAAAACTCATGAACATCGTGGGCGGCAACGGTCCGTTTGGTGTGCCAGCAGGTGTTTTGCGCGGCAATGTGGTCAATACGACCAATCCGGCCGATTATCCGTTGGGGTATTTCAATGTGTCGGAAATCGATACACAGGTGTATACGATTACACCTTAAAAATAGTCTGTCGCTAACCGTAAAATAAAAATGATTGGCATGTTCATGTGAAAATGCCAATCATTCTATTTTTATCAAGTCCCTTTCGAAAAGGTTATTTTTTGTCAATATTGATGACCGCTTTATAGCCTACATCCAAAGCCCACATGCTTTCAGTGAGTACATTTCCAAACTCGTCTTTGACATAAAATGCTGCCGTGTTGGGTGCGCTAGTTCCGATATTCATTGCTTCCATTGCGATAACATTCCTGCCTTTGTGCAGATAAATCCGCAACCCTTTGCCGTATACATCACCCAAAAGTATGGCATCGTCGATCACAAACTCATCATGCCAGGCCCTGACATAATCACCATCAACAGCTTCGTAATCTCTTGAATACACAGTAACATATTCAGAGGTGGTTTCAAATGTACCCAAATCCATATTGCGCTGGTATTGCACCAAAAGATCCTTTAAATCTGCTTTGATTTTGTCATTGAGCTTGTCCTTGTAGATATCATTGCCCGGGCTCTCGAATTGATTATGGGCAGTCATATCGACCTTCTTTTCTGGAATTACACTGCTTTTTGACGTCTCGGTTTTGGGCGTATTGAAGACATTCGGTGTATAAACAGACGGAGAACTGCTGCCCGAACTCGGATTCATGCTGCCTGCTGAGTTCAAAGGCTTGATCGAATTGTTCTTATTGAGGAATTCGTTCTGTGCCGATATTTTCACAGAAACCAACAACAACAAAAGCAAATAAAAAGCGTTCTTCATGCGGAAGTATTCGATTGATGCGATAAATTTAAGGCATTTAACGAGACACCGACCCATTTTATTATTTTTTTATCAATTCTGAAATTCCAATCATCCACATGAACGACAGCCGAATCAAGATCACCCAATCTGAACTTTTATCCGACAACTGGTACATCCTCAAAAAAATCACCTACGACTACACCAAAAAAGATGGCAGCGTCGAATCGCAGGTGCGCGAAGTCTACGACCGTGGCAACGGGGCGACGATTTTGCTGTACAACAAAACCGGCCAAACCGTTATCCTGACACGCCAATTGCGCATCCCGACTTACCTCAATGGCAACGAAACCGGCATGATGATAGAAGCCTGTGCGGGGCTGCTCGATGCCGAAAACGCCGAGGAATGCATCCGCCGCGAAACCGAGGAAGAAACCGG
The DNA here is from genome assembly GCF_047602195.1 of Flavobacterium sp. GTDB lineage: Bacteria > Bacteroidota > Bacteroidia > Flavobacteriales > Flavobacteriaceae > Flavobacterium. Next base: position 579,867 of record NZ_JASGHW010000003.1, on the reverse strand, counting down.
CTACCAGATTTCCGAGGTCAAGAAAATTTTCAAGGTTTATATGTCTCCGGGTTCTGTGACGGAAACGATTGACTTTTTCGTCGCCGAATATTCCAAAGACATGAAAGTCAACGAAGGCGGCGGGCTCGACCACGAACAGGAAAATATTGAAGTGCTCGAACTGGGTTTTGACCAGGCAATGCAGATGATTGAGACGGGCGAAATCCGTGATGCGAAAACGATCATGTTGTTGCAATATGCCAAAATCCATGGGCTGCTGGGCTAAGCCTGTCACATCCTGAAATCAGGCTTGTAATTTTGCAGTCTTCGAGTAGATTTATAGTTTTTCTGTAAAGCCTATGGGATAAAAAAATGTAGCTTCGCTTTAGGGAAGGGGGCAATGAAGTTATATCCCAACGGATTCCCAGTGACACTTCAATACAGAAAATCTGTAGATTTTGTTAAAGTTTTCAGTAGAGATCAATCGCGCAACGAATCCAATTTTGTATAAAGTACAAACTTGAAACGGCATTGCCTACGACCAAATCTTAAGACATTTTTACAATTTCAGGCATGGGCATCAACCCATTATCGCGTATATTTGTGTAGCAAATCCGCACTATGAAATTCCAAGTCATTTCCGAATACCTGCCCAAAGGCGACCAGCCACAAGCCATCGAAAAACTCGCCCAGGGCGTGAAAGACGGCGAAAGATTCCAGACCTTGCTCGGTGTGACCGGTTCGGGAAAAACGTTTACCGCCGCCAATGTGATCCAGGAAGTGCAGCGCCCGACCCTCGTTCTGGCGCACAACAAAACGTTGGCCGCGCAATTGTATGCCGAGTTCAAGGAATTTTTCCCGAACAATGCCGTCGAATATTTCGTGTCCTACTACGACTACTACCAGCCCGAGGCGTTCATGCCCGTGACCGGCGTCTACATCGAAAAGGATTTGGCAATCAACGACGAGCTCGAAAAAATGCGACTCAGCACCACCTCTGCCCTGCTTTCTGGACGTCGCGATGTGTTGGTCGTGGCTTCGGTGTCGTGTCTGTACGGTATCGGGAACCCGGTCGAATTCCAGAAAAATGTGATTTCGCTCAAAAAGGGCCAGGTCATTTCACGCACCAAATTGCTGCACCAGCTCGTGCAGAGTTTGTATGCGCGTACCGAAGCCGAATTTACGGCCGGAACCTTCCGCATCAAGGGCGACACCGTCGAAGTATTCCCGAGCTATGGCGATGAGCCGTTCCGCATTCATTTCTTCGGGGACGAAATCGAGGAAATCGAGGCGTTCGATGCGACGACGGCACGTGTGATCGAAAAATACAATTTGCTCAACATCTATCCGGCCAATATGTTTGTGACTTCGCCCGAAGTCTTGCAGAATGCCATTTGGGAAATCCAGCAGGACCTGGTCAAGCAGGTCGATTATTTCAAGTCGATCGGCAAACATTTAGAAGCCAAACGCTTGGAGGAACGCACCAATTTCGATCTCGAGATGATCCGCGAACTGGGTTATTGCTCCGGGATTGAAAATTATTCGCGTTACCTCGACCGAAGATTGCCCGGTACGCGCCCGTTCTGCCTGCTCGATTATTTTCCGAAAGATTACCTGATGATTGTCGACGAAAGCCATGTGACCGTTTCCCAGGTTTCGGCCATGTACGGCGGCGACAGAAGCCGAAAGGAAAACCTCGTCGAATATGGTTTCAGATTGCCAGCGGCGATGGACAACCGTCCGCTCAAGTTCGAGGAATTCGAGTCGATGCAGAACCAGGTCATCTATGTTTCGGCGACCCCGGCCGATTATGAACTCGAAAAATCGGACGGTATTTATGTCGAGCAGATCATCCGCCCGACGGGACTCATCGACCCGGTCATCGAAATCCGTCCGAGCCTGAACCAGATCGACGACCTCATCGATGAAATCCAGCAACGCGCCGAAATCGACGAACGCGTCTTGGTGACGACACTGACCAAGCGTATGGCCGAGGAACTTGCCAAGTATTTGACCAAAGTCGCGATCCGCTGCCGCTACATCCATTCGGAAGTCGACACGCTCGAACGCATCGAGATCATGCAGGATTTGCGCAAGGGCATTTTTGACGTGTTGATTGGTGTGAACCTTTTGCGCGAAGGATTGGATTTGCCCGAAGTCTCACTCGTTGCCATCCTCGATGCCGACAAGGAAGGTTTCCTGCGAAGCAACCGTTCGCTCACGCAAACCATCGGTCGTGCCGCTCGTAACCTCAATGGAAAGGCAATCATGTATGCCGACAAGATTACGGCGAGCATGCAGAAGACCATCGACGAAACGAATTACCGCCGCGAGAAACAACTCAAATACAACGCCGACCACAATGTAATTCCGCAGGCACTCAACAAAAAAATCGACAATGTGTTCACGCGCTACAAACTGGTGGACGAGGAACTGAGCCTGATCGAGAAAAAAACCGCAGAACCCGATACGACTTACATGGCCAAGGTAGACATCGAGAAAATCATCCGAGACAAACGCAAGGCGATGGAGAAAGCGGCCAAGGATCTCGACTTCATGCAGGCGGCCAAATTGCGTGACGAAATCAAGGTTTTACAGGAAAAAATCTAAAAAGATGTAACACATCGATGTTACAATCCTTATAACGAAAGTTTTTCCGGATTTGTAAAAATTGCTTTACTTTTAGCAAAAGCTTACGCATGAAAAACGCAATACTCCTCTTTTTACTCGGAACCTTATTCTGTATTGCACAGCCAACCCAAAAAGGCGCCACCGAAAAAGCGCTCGAAACTTCAAAAGTCCTGCTCGAAAAACTGCAGTACGACAGTGCTTATGTCTATGCCGACAAGGCGCTTTGGCTCGCCAACCAATCGAAGGACAAGAAAATGCAAACCCGCGCCAATTTGAGCGTGGCCGAAGCCCTGTACAAGCAAGGCAAAAAAGTGAACGGGATTCCGTTTGCCCAAAAGGCACTCCAATTCGCGCAACAGACCGCAGACAAGGAAGGAATCACCGAAGCCTGGCTGATGCTCGGCAACATCCACCACTCCCAATATGAGGACGACCAATCGATTGCGTACTACCAAAAAATCGATGCGTTTTGCACCAAAAATAAATTCGAAAATGCGGCTTTGGTCAAGTCGATCATGGCTACCGGACTGATGTTCCTCAGGGGCTATGAAGACGGCAGCAAACCACCGATGGAACGTGCCGCCGAATACTTTACCCGCGCTTCCGAAATCGCCAAAAGAATCAACCTGAAAACCGAAGGTTTTATCGCCGACAGCTACCTGGGCGCTGTGCTCATCAGCGGCGATCATCCCGATTATGACAAGGCCGTGGCGCTTTACAAGGGCGGTTATGAGTATTTCAAGCAGACGGGAAACATTCCGCAACTGAGTTCGATCCTGTGGGCCTATGCGACGTTGTACCGCAACATGAAACTGTACAAGGTCGCCGAAAAATACTACCTCGAAAACATCAAGATCAACAACATTCCCGGAAATTTGACCGGTTCGGCACGTGCCCATTGGCAATTCGCGGCTTATTTCTACACGACGGGACAATTCAAAAAAGCCATTCCGGTCTATGAGACAGCCATCCGTTTGTTCAAGATGCAGCAAGACCCCGAATTGGGACCTTTGAGCGCTTGCCTGTTCGAGCTTTCGGACAGTTACGCCAAAACGGGCAATATGAAAGGCGCGTATCTTTATTTGAGCCAATACAAATCGATTGACGATTCGCTCGCCGTTCGCCAGAACAAGACCGAGTTCGCCGACATCGAAAGCAAATACCAATCGGAGAAAAAAGCACAGCAGATCAAATTGCTTTCGGTGGAAAAACAACTCGCAGAAAAACAGAAAAACACCCAGATGATTGTTTTCGGGGCCATACTGTTGCTGATGATTGTGGCGGCTTACGTGATGTATTCGGCGTACAAGAACCGCATCCGCACCGCTGAAAAATTACGCGAAATCAACGACATGAAATCGAAATTCTTTGCCAACATCTCGCACGAATTCCGTACACCACTTACGCTCATCAAAAGCCCGCTGCAAACCCTAGAGGCGTCCAAAATTGACGAGGACCAAAGAAAGCAGCTTGCGCTCATCGACAAACATTCCGATCGCATGCTCGAACTCGTGAACCAATTGCTGGAACTTTCCAAAATCGACAGCGGCCATTTCAAGCTCATCCTCAAGGAAGGCAAGCTCGACGATTTCCTGCATTCGATCATCGAACCTTTTGCATTCCAGGCCAAGGAAAATGACATCCAGTTGATTGCCAACATCGAGAAAACCACAGCAATGCATCATTTCGACAAGGATGTGATCGAGAAAATCGCGACCAACCTGCTGTCGAATGCGTTCAAGTATACGGCGCAAAAACAACCCGTGTATTTTTCGGGCACGATTGAGAAAAAGGAATTGCACCTGCGCATTTCGAATTCGGGCACGGACCTCAAAAAAGAAGATTTGCCGAAATTGTTCGAACGTTTTTACCAGAAAAATGAAACCCAGAACAGTTCGGGGATCGGATTGGCCCTGGTCAAGGAATTGGTTGAATTGTACAACGGCTCGATTGAAACCGCGCTCGACGGACAAACGTTGCGTTTTTTGATCCGCCTGCCGTTAGACCAGAATAATCCCAACGCGCTCAAGACCGAAACGCAAGAGGCGGTGCTTGCCCCAGAGCCCCAAAAGCCCGAAAACAAGGAATTGCCGATCTTGCTGGTTGTGGACGACAATGTCGAAATCCGCCAGGTCATCGCCGGAATTTTTGCTTCGGAATACAAAATCCTCGAAGCACCGAACGGGGAAAAAGCGCTCAAAATGGCGCAAAAGGAAATCCCGGATTGCATCATTTCGGACATCATGATGCCCAAGATGGATGGACTCGCCTTTACGCATGCGCTCAAAAACAATGAACTCACTTCATTCATTCCTTTGGTTTTATTGACGGCCAAGACGTCGCAGGAAACCCATCTCGAGGCACTCAAAAGTACCGCCGATGCCTTTCTGACCAAACCGTTCAACCATGAAATCCTCAAAGCGACCGTGGCCCAACTGATTGCCGAACGACGCAAACTGCAGGAACGCTACAGCCAGGAATTGGTGTTGAAGCCGGTGGATATCGTCATCAATTCGGTCGACGAGAAATTCCTCGACAAATTGCAGAAAGTGCTTGAAATAGAATTGCCGAACAGTAATTTCTCCACCGATGATTTTGCCAAGGAACTCGGGATGAGCCGCATGCAATTGCACCGCAAACTCAAAACACTGATCGGGGTTTCGGCTACCGAATTTTTGCGCAACGAACGGCTCAAGGCCGCAGCCGAATTACTCCAGAAAGGCAATGCCAATATATCAGAGATTGCCTATACGGTTGGTTTTAACGACCTCTCCTATTTCTCCAAATGTTTCAGGGAACGCTACCAGATGACCCCGACCGAATACATGGAGAAAAGCTGATTCCAAACGGAATCCCTTTATTTTTCTGGCTTGTAACATCATGTTACATATCTCATAAGGTCTGTTACAATAGTCACAGGCCAGCGGTTTCCCATGCGTTAATTTTACTTCAAACCATGTTGAAACCGTGACGCCCAAGAAGAAACCTTCCCATCATGAAGCCCGGCTGGATCATTTTCCGCAGAAGAAAATTTACATCAATGTGACCCATCTGGAAAAAGGCGACTACGAACTCAACATTGTCCACAAGAACAAATTGATTTCGAAAACCACTTTTAAAAAATCATGATCATGAGAAAACGAACTACGCTAACCAACTGTGTGATTATTTTTTTATTTCCGCTATTGGCATGGGCACAGGTGGGCCTCAATACGACCACCCCCAATGCCATGCTCGATGTTTCTTCTTCCAACAACGGGATGCTGATTCCAAGGGTTTCGCTGGGCTCGGCAACCGATGTGGCAACGGTTATCAATCCGCAAGGCGGTGCACTGGCCATTTCTACCTTGGTTTACAATTCGGCTACCGCCGGTGTTTCGCCCAATAATGTGACGCCGGGCTTTTACTATTGGGATGGCAGCAGATGGGTCGCCATCAGCGGCACCAAAGACTGGACGCTCAATGGCAACAGCGGCACCGTACAACCGGCCACTCCTGCCACCTATGGCACTTCTGCGATCGCCGCGACCGAAAATTTCATCGGGACCACCGACGCACGCGATGTCGTACTGGGTTCGGCCAATATCGAGCGGATGCGCGTATCCAACACCACGGGGAATATCGGGATTGGGACGGCTGCCCCAACCGGCGGCAAACTGCATGTCAACAACCCGGCCGCCGGTGGCATATCCAACTATAGCGAAAGTACTTTTGCGGGAAACGCCGACGGAATCGGCGTGGTGGGAACATCGGTCAATGCCCCTGGCTATGGTTACGGCGGACAATTCACGGGTGGTTATCGCGGTATCGTGGTAAGCAATCCAGCCACCAACTATAACAGCACCACTTACGGGCTCCAGTCCTATTCGACGGGTACAACCGGCGTAGGTTCTCGGATTGCGGGTTATTTTTCGGCCTCGGGCGCGGCAAACAATTATGGTTTGATTGTACCACCGGCCGGCGGCAATGTAGGTTTTGGCACCAATGCTCCCGATTTGGCCAAACTTCAAGTCGAAGGAATGATCGGCAACACCAGCGCCATTTTCAAAGGAGCAGCCAACAGTCAGGGCATCGCGATGATTGCCGATTGGCCAGCCATCCACTTCAATTCCTATTTCAACGGCAGCATCCGCAGCATGTCCAACGGCGGTTATGCCTCGATCATCAACACCGACCAAGCCAGCGGCGGTATAATGTTCCAAACCACCAACGTCGCCAATACGACGGCGGGAAATGCCGTCACCGTACCCGAGCGCATGCGCATCACCGGTGCCGGAAATGTAGGCATCGGCACTACCGCTCCCACCAACACCTTGCATGTCAATGGCAGTTTCCGCCTCGTAGACGGGACACAGGGCTTGAATAAAGTACTTACTTCTTCGGCCACCGGTGTGGCGAGTTGGCAAAGTCCGGCCATCGATAATGTGGTAGGTGTTTTGGGAGGTGCAGGCGCAACCATCCCTTACAATCAAGGCCCGTATCTGCAAACTGGGGCTTACATCATATTGCCACCGGGCAAGTTCGCCGTCAATGTGACGATGCTGTTGTCTAAAGCCGTTTTGACCTATTCGCCCAACAATTCCTTCTTTTGGGTACGCAGCACGTTTTCGAATTCAGGTGGGCTCAATCCAACGCCTTCGCCGGACATTGTCGGGTCGAATTTGGCGAGCGGGAATTTTCCGGGAACCAGTGTGTATGCTTTGCTGACCGGTACGATCATCATCAACAATACTTCGGGGACAAACCGTACTTATTTTTATGTGGCGGGCAGCGTCGTTTCGACCAACACTACCGAGACATTGTCTGGTTTTGGCGGATCGGTTTGGGCCGAAAACAATATCATCGCCTACCGGCTCAGCAATTAATTGTATTGTTCGCGGAAAGCGTTGTAAAGTAAATCGGGATCGATGATGGCATTGGGCGCTTCTTCCATCGCCTGCAGGATTTTTTTGGTCGCCGCCGGATTGAGTCCCATGTTGATCCCGATCTGGCGGATGGCGGCCTGCTCGCGGTCGTGCAAAACGCCGTCGATGTGCATCAGCAGCGCCAAACGATAGAATTGCTGGATACGGCGCGGTTCTGATTTGATGACTTGTGTGGGCAATTCGGTATGGAACAACTCGTCGAACGTTTCTTTTGCGATACCGAGTTCTTCGGCTACCAAAGCCAAAAATTCATACTCCCTTTCGTGCAGCCGTCCGTCAACAATCGAAAAGGCAATCATTTCGGACAAAAGGCTTATTTTTTCTTCATGGGTATTCATCAAATCGCTATTTTTAGCTAAAATATTATTTTTAATCAAAACAGCAAAATGAGGAAACTTTTGAACGGGTTGCTCTTGGTCTTTTTGTCGTTTTCTTTGGTCATGCAGGCGCAAAGTACCGCTTCGGCGCAGGTTTCCATTTTTACCATCGAGGCACCGCAACTGAACGCCCCTAAAAAAATATGGATGTATCTTCCCAAAGGTTATGCAACTTCTTCCCAAAAATACCCGGTGTTGTACATGCACGACGCACAGAATTTATTCGATGCCAGGACCTCGTTTGTCGGCGAATGGAACGTCGATGAAACCCTCGACAGCCTGAATGCCAAAGTCATTGTCGTAGGAATCGAGCACGGCAACGACAAACGCATCGATGAGCTCACGCCTTATAAAAATGAAAAATATGGCGGTGGCAAGGCCGATGCTTATCTCGATTTCATCGTCAACACCTTAAAGCCCGAAATCGACAAGAGATACCGAACGAAAACCGATACCCAAAACACCGCCATCATGGGCAGTTCTTTGGGCGGATTGGTCTCATTTTATGCCGTTTTGAAATACCCGAAAGTCTTTGGAAAGGCCGGTATTTTCTCGCCTTCATTTTGGTATTCCAAAGACATCTATCAGTTGGCGCAGCAAGCCCCGATGATAAAAGCCAAACTGTACTTCCTGTGCGGCGATGACGAAGATGCTGAAATGGTGTCCGATATGCAACGCATGGAACTAATCGTTTCCGAAAACCAAAGACACTCCAAAAAACTATTCCGAAGCGAGGTGATCAAAGGCGGCAAACATAATGAAAAATTATGGCGGGAACATTTTGCAAAAGCGTACCTTTGGTTGATGAATTAATTTCTCAGGAACTCAGGAACTCAGGAACTCAGGAACTCAGGAACTCAGGAACTCAGGAACTCAGGAACTCAGGAACTCAGGAACTCAGGAACTCAAAACAAAAACATGAACAACAACGATATTTTCAAAAAACTACGTGTGGCGCTGCAATTGCGCGACGAACAAATCATCGAAATCCTGCAACTGGTCGATTTCAGAATGTCCAAAGCCGAACTGGGTGCCCTTTTCCGCAATGTGGACCACCCCAATTACATGGAATGCGGCGACCAGGTGTTGCGCAATTTCCTGAACGGATTGGTGATCCATTTGCGCGGTACCAAAGAAAATCCGAAGAATGCGATGGATGTGATCAACCAGAACCGCGAGGCCATTCAGGCTTCCGAAAAGAACCGTTTTCCGAAGGACCTCAATACCAAGAATGGGCCGGTTTCGAAAAACCAACCGGAACCCAAAACGAAAACCACGCAGAAACCTTTCAAAAAACCTGCCCCGAAAAAGCCCGAAATCGTAGAGAAAGTAAAATTCAACAACGGAAAAAAGAAAAAATAAGATGAAGAAAATCGCATCATTCCTTCTGCTGTTATTTGCATTGCAAGTTTCGGCGCAAACAGATAACCCGAATTACGACAGGGAATTGGCCGCCAAACTCGGGGCCGACGATTACGGCATGAAATCGTATGTACTGGTCATCCTCAAAACGGGCAGCAACAAAACCAACGACAAGGAACTGGTCAACAAAATGTTCCAAGGACACATGGAAAACATCGGAAGGCTCGTCAAGGATGGCAAACTGATCGTGGCCGGGCCATTGCAGAAAAACGACAAGAATTACCGCGGAATTTTTATCCTCAATGTCAAAACGATCGATGAGGCGCAGCAATTGCTCCAGACCGATCCAGCCGTGGCTGAAAAATTACTCGAGGCCGAATTATATGGTTGGTACGGATCGGCAGCATTGCCCGAATACCTCGAAACCCATAAGAAAATAGAACTCAAAACCCATTGATGGTTTGCGGTTTGCAACAATATTTTCCCGGCCCTTTTGGCCGGGATTTTTTTTGGAAATGTTAAAGTAGAAATCCCTTTTGAAGGATTATACTTATATTTACTTTCCCAATCCCGAATCACATGAGCAAATCACACCAACAGGTCATCGAAACCGTCGAATCGCGCTTGCTGAAAGCCATGACAAACTGCGACAAAGGCGAACTGTACAAACTGATCCACCCCGATTTTGTATTTACCGACGAAAACGGGGCCATTTTTTCAGGAATCGAGAGACTCCAGATCAGCGAACCCAAAACGCAACGCATCAAAACCACCGAAATCCAGCAGCGCAACATTACTTTCTTCAACAACGTCGCCATCGTCAATTCGTTCGAAAAACGCACCGGCGATGTCAAGGGCAAATCGTTTGAACGCCAGTACCGCATCACACGCATCTGGAAATTCAACGGCCGCGGTTGGTGCATCATCGGCGCGAGCCGAGCCCATTCTTAAACCGATTGAAATCGGGGCAGCATTTGCTTTTTTAGCTATATTTGGGAAAAACAAACATTCCCGATGACCCGAACCGTATTTTCTTTGGCCATGGCTTTTATGGGTTTCCAACTTGCTGTTGCGCAAACCTATGAATTAAAAAAGACACTCACTGCCGATGACAAAAAGCAATTGATGGCGACGCTGCGAGAAGAAACATTCAATCTGACGCCCAATATAGCGTTCAACATCAGTACCACCGACTTGGAGCCAACTTTCGAAAAGATGTCGGAGTCGAATTTTACTGAAACTTTCCTCAAAACACAACAGGAAAAACTCGCCAAAGATTCACTTAATCCCATATTGCTGAACAATATGGCCGAATATTACCGCAACAATGGCGACTTGGCGCTAGAGGCCAAATTCAGGAAAAAATCATACGCCCACATCGATTTTCGTTATTTCGGCAAAGACAGTGCTTTTTACTATTCGTTCCGGGCCATTTTAAAGAACAACCTCAAGCTCGAAGGTTCTTTTGACGATATGGATCATTCGCTGCGCATCAACCCGAATGATTCAATCGGCACGCTGATTTATCCGCTATTCTTGATCGGCGAAGGCAAATTCGAGAAAATGAAGGAAATTGGCTATCGCTCACTCGATTCCAAAAAGGCCAAGCATGTAGGTTTTACCCTGTTTTTTGTGACTATGGCCGAAATGTGTGAGAAAAACAAAATCCTTTTAAGCGGCAATGCCGATGAAGCACTAAAGAAAAAAATACGCCAAACGGATTATGACAGCACTTTTGATTATCAAAACATTGCGAAATATACTGCGCTCTATCCCAAGGATGTCGAAATACGCAACCTGAAACTGCTGGAATTTACCCACTTAATGTTCAAAATGATCGCTTTCGAAATGGATGATGACGGTTTGCCGATTTTTGAATTTTCTGCAAGGGAAAAGCAAAAAATGAAGGAAATGGAGCTCTGGATCCAAGAATCCTTATCGAAGAAAACGCTCAACCCTTACACCGCATACAAGAGTTTGGCGGTGTTGGCCTTCTTTACGCAAAACCACAGCAAGGCAATTGAATTTGGTAACAAGTCGATTGCAGTCTTCCCGGCTTCCAAGCGCACAGCCGATTTCAATTCGAATGAAAGTTATGAGTTGCTCCAGACGGTTTATTACCTCAAGAAAGATTTTGTGAATTACCAAAAAATTACCGCCGACAAAATCAAAGCGATGCCGCTTGGAAAACCTGCCGCCATTGATTATGTAAGTTTGGCCAAATGTGCCTTGCGCAACAATGACCTTGACGCCGCCGAAACCAATGCCAAAAAAGCACGCGAATTGCAGCCGCAAAGCGAATCGTTCCGAGTGCTGTCGTATGTGTATTTCGTTCAGGACATGGGTTCACTCGCGCAACGCTATGTGGAGGAAGCCCAAAAAAACCTGACCACCGATAACGAATCTTACAAACTGGTCATCCAATTTGCGATTTACTTAATTGCCATCAACCAAGCCGACCAGGCGATGGCGATGTTTGACCAAGCGGTTAAAGTACCTGGGTTCGAAGATTGTGAAATCTGTAAAAAATTGACCGACACCTACATCCAAAAAATTCAAAAGTAAATTCGTATTTTTGGTGGTATCCCAATCGTTTACCGATGAAGAAAATCCAATTGCTGCTTATCCTTTTGCTTTTCACCGCCATGTCTGAACACGACACACCCGAATCGTCCGCTAGCCGCATTGTCATGATGGGCGATTCCATCACGCAAGGCTGGCCGCTGACCGACCCGGCCTTTTTTGAGGGCAAGAATATAACCAACAAAGGCATCGGCGGACAGACCACGCCGCAAATGCTGGCCCGTTTCGAAAAAGACGTCCTTGCACTCCGGCCCAAAATCGTGGTCATCATGGCCGGAACCAACGACATTGCGGGAAATACCGGGCCAATGACTTTGCAGATGACTTTGGACAACATCGTGAAGATGACAGAAATGGCCAAAGCCAATAAAATTAAAGTCGTACTGTGCTCGGTGCTTCCGGCTAATGGCTTCCCATGGAACCGCAGCATCCAACCGGCCGACAAGATCATCGCGCTCAACCAGATGATCAAGGCTTACGCCGACAAGAACAAAATCGTTTATGCCGATTATTACCGTGTGACGGTCGATCAAAACAAAGGACTCAAAAAGGAATTCTCGGGCGACGGCGTACATCCGAACAAGAAAGGCTATCAGGCGATGGAACCCGTTTTGGAACGGGCGATCGCTGCGGTATCCAAAAAATAATCCGATATGAACAACGAACACCACTACCAACTCCACATGCAATGGACCGGAAACCGCGGTACCGGAACCTCACATTACCGTGACTACGACCGCAACCACACCATCAATTTTGAAAACAAGCCCGAATTGCTGTGCTCGGCCGACCCGACCTTTCGCGGCGACCCGACCAAATACAACCCCGAAGAATTATTGCTCGCGGCGCTCTCGGGCTGCCACATGATGAGCTTTTTGCACGTTTGCGTCAATGCGGGTGTGGTTGTGACCGCCTATGAAGACCATGCCACCGGAACGATGGTGCTCAATCCGGATGGCAGCGGCCATTTCACCGAAGTCATACTCAACCCGATCGTCACCGTGGCAGAGACATCGATGCTCGAAAACCTCGATGCGCTGCACCACAAATCCAACCAATTGTGTTTTATTGCGAATTCGGTTAATTTTCCGGTGCGGCACAACGCCAAAGCCCAAACCGCATAAATAAAAAATCCCGACCAAAAGTCGGGATTTTCATTTCAAGTATCATCATCCAGTATCAGTAATAATTTTGAACACTATAACTAATACATCTTATAGGTTGGAAATTATCTAATTATCTAATTCCCTCATTTTCCAATTGATTAACTCAAGGCTGCTTTGACTTGGTCGGCTGCTTCCTGGAATTGTACCGCCGACAAAATCGGCATGCCTGAGTTGTCGATCATTTCCTTGGCGAGCTCGGCATTGGTTCCCTGCAAACGAACGATGATCGGCACTTTGATCGAATCGCCCATGTTCTTGTAGGCATCGATAACACCTTGCGCCACACGGTCGCAACGAACGATTCCACCGAAAATGTTGATCAAGATTGCTCTTACGTTCGGGTCTTTCAAGATGATGCGGAACGCGGTTTCCACACGCTTGGCATCGGCGGTTCCGCCTACGTCGAGGAAGTTGGCCGGCTCGTAGCCTGCGTATTTGATCAAGTCCATCGTCGCCATCGCGAGTCCGGCGCCGTTGACCATACAGCCTACGGTTCCGTCGAGGTCAACATAATTCAAACCTGCCGCCTTCGCTTCCACCTCGATTGGGTTTTCCTCACGGATGTCACGCATTTCGGCATATTTCGGATGACGGTACAAAGCGTTGTCATCCAAGTTCACTTTCGCATCGACTGCAATGATTTTGTTGTCTGAAGTTTTCAAAACGGGGTTGATTTCGAACATCGTCGCATCGCAACCCACATAAGCGTTGTACAAAGCCGGAACGAACTGTGTCATTTCCTTGAATGCCGCACCCGACAATCCGAGGTTGAAAGCGATTCTTCTGACCTGGAACGCCTGCAATCCAACAGCCGGATCGATTTCTTCGGTGAAGATCAAGTGAGGCGTTTTTTCGGCCACTTCCTCGATATCCATACCGCCTTCGGTAGAATACATGATCATGTTGCGGCCTTTGCCACGGTTGAGCAAAACCGACATGTAAAATTCGGAAGTTTCGCTTTCGCCTGGATAATACACGTCTTCGGCGATGAGCACTTTGTGTACTTTCTTGCCTTCTGGCGGGGTTTGCGGCGTAATCAATTGCATCCCGATGATCTGCTCAGCCAATTCCTCTACCTGTTGCAGGTTCTTGGCGAGTTTCACACCACCGCCTTTTCCGCGGCCTCCAGCGTGCACCTGGGCTTTGATCACATGCCATCCGGTTCCGGTTTCGGCAGTGAGCTGCTTGGCCATCGCCACGGCTTCCTGCGCATTGTTGGCCACGTGACCGCGTTGTACTTTCACGCCATAGCTGGCCAGAATTTCTTTTCCTTGGTATTCGTGTATATCCATTGTTAGTGTGTTTGACTTTAAAAAGTGTCACAAAAGTAACAATTTCGGTTCAATCGGGAAAAGGATTTTGGAGATTTTGTTCGGGGAATTTTATGGGCAAAATTTATTGGGGCGTTGCCGTGCCGGCCGGGCTATCGGCTGCACGCGGTGCATGCCTCTATCCCTAACGCGGCAAGTCAAAAGCTACAAGATTTGTGTCTTGTTCAACGTCTTTATACCTGAAGTCCACTGGCTTCCTCCTTTTAATTTCAAATGCTGCAATCTTTTGCTTCCATCCCACACGAGCGAAGCGGCTGCCAAAGGAAACGCAGGCGATGCACGTTCGCGTTAGGGATGGAAGCAAGGTGCCGTGCACCGCGGACAGCCCGGGCCGCAGGCAACGCCCGCCCGAGGCGTAGCCGAACTGTTGAAGCGCAGCAAAAAAAAAGGAAAAATAACAGACCGATTAGGACAACTTGCATTTCTGAAAGCAACCTTTCCAAAAACAACGCATCAAATAATTATCAACAAAAAACATCAAGCTATGAAAACTGTAAAATTACTTACCCTCGCGCTGTCGCTGGTTTTGCTTTCGTGCAGCGACAACGACGACAAGGAACCGACCCAACAAATCGTTACCCCGCAACCGACCGCCTCGATCAATGGCACTTGGCACCTGGTCAATGTCAACGGCGGTTTTGGCGGAACCAGTGACGACTTCCCGGTAGGCATGATCACCTGGGAATTCAACCAAGCCCAGCAAACCGTCACCGTGGTCAACAACAATACCGACCCGCAGGCTCAGGACATCCTGCCTTCGGGGACTTACGATTATGATTTTGTGGCCAATGAGGCGACGCCAGAGATTTGCAACACCAACATCAAGATTGGCAATACCAACCTGGGTTGCTACAGTATCGGGTCGCAGACTTTCGTGATGAGCCAGATCGAGGCCGATGGTTTCGAGATCCGGCTGCACCGCTAATTCACTAACCTAAACATAAATTCTATGAAAACATTAAAACTACTCGCACTGCTGGGCTTGTTTTCGTTCACCGGCTGCAACGACGACGACCGGCGCGATCCGGTGCTTGTGCCCGCCCCTGCCGTACCTGAAGTGGATGGCCAGTGGAATCTTATCCAAGTCATGGGCGAATTTACCGGAGGCAGTTATACGTATGCCGAAGGCGAAATCAGTTGGACATTTGACCCCGAAACACAAACGGTCGAAGTGGTCAACCTGAACACCGATCCGAACAAAGTGGATGTTTTTGAAAGCGGCACTTATGATTATTCGTTCGAGGCGAATCCGTCAACACCCGAACTGTGCGGCGAAATCATTAAGGTCGATGGACTGGACATGGGCTGCTACAACATCGGGCAGACACAAATGACGATGAGCCGCATTGAAGTCGATGGGCTCGCATTGACCTTGAGACGTCCGCAGGTCATCATTTTCTAAAGCACCAGGAAATGGATTGGGGACAGGCACTAATAAAAAAAGGAGCCTAGCTCCTCATCCATTTCTTTCGGTATACATTCGAACCCGACATGATTTCGATAAAATACAAATCCTTTCGCAGTCCCGAGACATCGACCATATAGGTGTTTTCGCGGCAGTTTCCGGTCGTAAACACGCGCTGCCCCGACTGGTTGTAAATCACGATTGATTTTTTCTCAGAAGCTTTTCCCGCCACCGAAATGAGGATGTGGTCGTTGGTTTCGTTGGGAAATACGGTCACCCCTTCTTTATCACCACCCATCAGGTCCAAACCAATCGGCGCCTCTGTATCCACCGACGCGATGTTGCGCGTATTGAAACGCTTGTTTTTTTGCGCATAGGTTGCCGTAGAAAGCAGGACAAGAAGAAGGGCAATTTTTCTCATACGTTTGACTTGACTGATGCAAATAAACGACTTTTTTTGCATTTCGTCGATAAAATTTACATTTTAACATTTTCGGGTTACAAAATTTCCATTTCGTATCTTTACGGTGTCCTTTCATTTGGAAGTGGCCGCAACGTATAATAGCTTTGCGAAAATTTTACACAACTACCCATGCAACCAACACCACTCGCCCATTTGGCAGAACAATTCGGGAGTCCGCTTTATGTGTACGACGCCGAAAAAATCGAATTCCAGTACAACCGTTTGCGCAACGCTTTCTCCAAAGTCAACAAGCTGCGCATCAATTATGCGGTCAAGGCTTTGTCGAATATTGCCGTACTGCAATTGCTGCGAAAGATGGGATCCTGTCTGGATACGGTTTCGATCCAGGAAGTCCAACTCGGATTGCATGCGGGTTTTTCCCCCGACCGCATCATTTATACCCCGAACGGCGTTTCATTCGAAGAACTCGAGGAAGCCGCGCGTTTGGGCGTACAAATCAACATCGACAATCTTTCCGTACTCGAACATTTCGGGCAGGTACACCCGACGATTCCCGTTTGCATCCGCATCAACCCGCATGTGATGGCGGGCGGCAACACCAATATTTCGGTGGGCCACATCGACAGCAAGTTCGGGATTTCGATCCACCAGTTGCCGCACATCCTGCGCATCGTCGAGAACACTGGCATGCACATCAACGGCATCCACATGCACACGGGCTCGGATATTTTGGACATTGAGGTATTCCTGTATGCCGCGGAAATCCTGTTCGACACGGCCAAACATTTCAAGGAATTGGATTTTCTGGATTTCGGCAGTGGATTCAAGGTGCCTTACAAAAAAGACGATATTGAGACCGATGTAGAAGAATTCGGCAAAAAACTCTCCAAAAGATTCAACGCTTTCGAAAAAGAATACGGGCGCGAACTCACGTTGGCCTTCGAACCGGGCAAGTTCCTGGTTAGCGAGGCGGGCTATTTCCTGGCCAAGGTCAATGTCGTCAAGCAAACCACCTCGACCGTTTTCGCCGGAATCGACAGCGGATTTAACCACTTGATCCGCCCGATGTTCTACGGTTCGCAGCACCACATCGAAAACATTTCGAACCCAAAAGGCAAGGAACGCTTCTATACCGTGGTGGGCTACATCTGCGAAACCGATACCTTTGCCAACAACCGGCGCATTGCCGAAATCAAGGAAGGGGATATTCTGTGTTTCCGCAACGCAGGCGCCTATTGCTTTTCGATGGCGTCCAACTACAATTCGCGCTACAAACCGGCCGAGGTCTTATGGCTCGATGGCAAAGCGGTGCTGATCCGCGAACGCGAAAATTTTGGGGATTTACTCAGGAACCAAGTGATGTTGGATTTGTAAGCGTCGATTTATTCGCTTATTTTTTGACCCATCGGGTTGTAGTCGTTTTTCCATCGGCAATAATCGAAATGAAATACACGCCGTTTTGCAAAGCAGCCGTTTCGAAAATCCTTTGGGAATTGTTCGGTTTGTCCCAGATGATTTTTCCCGCCGTATCCGTCAAGCGGATGCTGAACGTCGCGGGTAAATTTCCCGACAATTCGAAATTGCCGTTGCCCGGATTTGGGGAAACCAAAAGGAGTGAATCGGCATCAAACTGCTCGTTTGACAAAGGAACACAAGTCCCATCGGCGGCAAAAGGATTGAACCAACGGATGGCATCCTGCGCGATCGAAGTACTTTCATTGCTTTCTACATCGCGGCACAGGAAGGCACTTCCCGAAACAGCAGTATTGCATTTGGGCATGACCGCAAAACCTTCGATATTGACATTGCCGTCACCTGGATTGGCCATGAAATATTCGTTGACCGTCGTGAATTTCGTCTCTGAAACCGGCGCAAGACTCAAATCGGTTACCTCGAGGTAATTGGCGCCTACATTGTGCAGGATGTACAGCAAACCCGTCGAACGGTCAAAAGCCAGATCGCAACTTTCCGAACGGTTGCTCTTGATCTTGCCCACAAAAGCGAAATCGTTGTTGACATTCGGATTGAGGTCGAACACCCAGATGTAGCCTTCGTCCTGGTGCGCAATAAAAAACAAACCGCCCGCGCCTTTGACCGAAGTATAAGGCAAACCCGTCACCGGACTTACAAAACCGATGGCCGAAAGATTGGCATCGGGTACGAATGCGATGCCTTCTGGGCCGGTATTTCCGGTATCTTCCATCGGTGAGGGCGATTGCAGCAAATCCCAGTGTTTCGATTCGGTGACCGTAGAAAAAGTGGTATTGTGCGTGTATTTGCGGATTTCGTAATTGTTTTCATCGATGGTATAAAATTCGTTCGCACCGAGATTGGCGCCTTGCGTGATGCCTTCCGGCCCGCCCGAAATGGTTTTGTTCCCGATTTGCGAAAAACTATCCGACCCGGGGTTGTATTGCAACACGCGCAAACGTCCATCGCCGTGCACGACATACAATCGATTGGTTTCCGAATTCCAGTGCAAACCACTGAGTTCGAGCAATCCGCCCGCATTCATGACCGAAGTCAACGCCGCCGCATTGTTCCAACTTTCCGATGGCCAAGGCGATTGCGCCTGGACCAATCCATTTGCCATTAAAAAAAACAGGAAACCGATTCGCTTCATCATCACAATGATTGTTAAGGATTTGACGCGCCAAATATAGAACATTTATCATACGGCGGTGCATTTAATCGATAAAGTAAAATAATAGTCCGTTAACATTCCTGCGCGTGGAAGTTCTTTATCTTTGGAACGAAACTTTTACACAAAATGAACAGAAGAAAATTTTTCAGGAATGGTTCGCTCGCGGCCATCGGAACTGCGGTTTTGAGCCCGTTTGAATCCTTTGGAAAAACCACCGAAACCGATTTTTCAGGCAAAGGCAAAAAAGCCAAGAACATCATTTTCCTGGTCAGTGACGGCATGAGTACGGGCACGTTGAACATGGCCGATTTGTACCTGAACCGCCAATTGGGCAAAGGCTCCAATTGGATGCAATTGTACAAGGACAACCGCGTCTCGCGCGCGCTCATGGATACGGCCTCAGCGAGTTCGATCGTTACCGATTCGTCTGCGGGCAGTTCGTCCTGGGGCGGCGGTGTACGCGTTCCGAACGGTGCGTTGAATGTTGGCGCCAATGGTGAACAGTATTTACCGATCCTGCAAAAATTCAAGAAAGCCGGAAAAATGGTCGGTTGTGTAACGACTGTTCCGATTACGCATGCCACGCCGGCCGGATTCTGCGTCAACAGCGCGAGCCGCAACAGCCAGGAAGACATCGCGGGCCAATACCTCGATCTGCAATTCGATGTGATGATGGGCGGTGGCAACCAATATTTCGCCGCCGACAAACGCAAGGACAAAAAGGATATGTATGCCGCTTTTGCCGCCAAAGGCTATCAAGTGGCCAAGACGCGCAATGAAATGCTTTCGGCTTCGAACGACAAACCCGTTTTGGGTGTTTTTGGCGAAGATGCAGTGCCGTATTACATCGACCGCAACAACACCGATTTAAAAAATACCGTTCCGTCCTTGGCCGAAATGGCGCAGAAAGCCATCGAGCGCATGAAAAACCATCCCAAAGGTTTCGTGATGCAGATCGAGAGCGGCAAGGTCGACTGGGCCGCACACGCCAACGACATCGCGGGGCTCATCCACGACCAGATCGAATTCGACGAAGCAATCAAAGTCGCCATCGATTTTGCCCAGAAAGACGGCAATACCTTAGTAATCATCACCACCGACCACGGCAATGCCAACCCAGGGGTCATCTATGGAAAAAATGCCAATACCAATTTCGACTCGATCCAGAAATACACCAAAACCAACGAAGCGCTGTTGAACGAAATCCACGCGGGCGACTCAGTGGCCAAAGTACGCGAGATCATCGATGCCGGGAACGGCACGACGGTTTCGGAGGAAGATGCCAAAACCATCCTGTCCTATTACGACGGGCTGCAACGCGAGGAAGGCGGTCTCTACAACTACAAAAAAGTCCCGTTCAAGGCATTCGCCGAAATGCAGAAAAAGACCAATTCGGTGGGTTGGATTTCGATGGACCACTCAGCCGACTACGTCGAACTCGCGATGTTCGGGCCGGGCAGTGAGTTGCTCAAGCCGTTTGTCAAGAATACGGATTTGCATTATTTGATGCTGCAGGCTGCGGAAGTAGAAAATAAGTTTTAGGAGTTTTTTCCCGCTTTACACTGCAATCTTTTTAAATATTTTGACAAATATTTAAAACGGATTTTCCGTTGCACACGAGCGAAGCGACTGCCGAAGGAATCGGGGCTATCGCTGCCGCGAGGGCCTACTTTTGTCTGGCAACAAAAGTAGCAAAAATGCCCGGCGCGCGATTGTTCGGCGACCTGCTAGTTCTTGATGGCTAAATCGAAAAAACTCGCTTCGCTCAAACAAGTTTTCGATTTTTACGCCACCTTCAAACTGCAGGTACCCGCCTGCCACAATCAAAGCGCGCAACTTCACGAAGAACACAAATCTAAAAATTCGAAATCATTTTTCGCTCTGGACGTATTGATGGCATCAGTCGTCAATTTGAAGATGAATGTTCTATAGGAGGATTTTTGGCGCTTTGAAAAAAGCCAAAAATAAAACAACACTTTTCTACTTGGTGCGGCATTCACCAGATGAGCGTAAAAAAAATCGAATGAGAGCGCGTTAAAAGCCAGCCGCTGTTTGAGCCGTTAGGCGAGTTTGGCTGGCTTAGCAAACGAATTTGATTTTTAGCAAAGATGGTGTGCCGCTCCGCCTTTTTGCAATCCCGACGCTTCGGGACGGCGAGGCAAAAGAAGAATGCGTTAGCGATTGCAGCGGTTATCCTTTTTATCCCGCAGGGTAAAAAGATAATAGCGCAAAGCGCGACGCGAGGCACGAAGCGGAACGCCCACAAAAAAAGCCACTTCAAAAGCGGCTTCTTCCTTTTACAAACTATTTAAACTATATCAAATTATTTCAGGATGATGAATTCGCAGCGGCGGTTGATCGAGTGCTGCTGTTCGGTGCAATTGTCGCCGCACTTGACCAGCGGCACGGTTTCGCCATAGCCTTTCGAGCTCAGGCGTCCGCGTTTGATGCCATTCTTGACCAAATATTCGAGCGTCGAGGCGGCGCGTTTGTGCGAGAGCATCATGTTGTAGGTGTACGAGGCACGCGAATCGGTGTGGGCGCCGAGTTCGACTTCCATCTCGGGGTATTTCTTCAAGAGGTCGACCAGTACGTTGAGGATGGCGGCCGCTTCGGGTTTGATGTCCCATTTATTGAGGTCGAAATAGATGTTCTCGAGTACGATCTGGACTTTGCCGTCCTGACGCTTGGTAATGATTTCCTCGGCGTCGTCGTAGCATTCCATAAAGAGTTCGATCGTGTAGCGCAATTTGCCGTCTTCGTTGGTCGTGAATGTTTCGGAATGCGGGATGTAGAAATCCTTGACCGCTTCGAGTCGGTATTTCTTGTTCGGTTCGGTGTTGAACACATAATCGGCGTTCGCGCCCACGACCATCTGCCCGATGAGTTTGTCGTTTTCGTCATACAAAGTCACCTGTGTTCCCGGCAAGAAATCGTGGGTATTCTTGTCCTTGACTTCGCCTTCTACGACATAGCGCGATTCGTTTTCGACGCGTTTGAAACTGTACAAATTATCCGAGCCTTTGCGGTTCGAGGACAAATAACCTTTGTTCTTTTTCTCATCGACGACATATCCAAAATCGTCCATGTTGCTGTTGATCGTTTCGCCGAGGTTGAGCGGTTTGGCAAACACGCCTTCGTAGGATTTCGACATAAAAATATCGAGTCCGCCCATGCCTTGGTGGCCGTCCGAAGCGAAGTACAAAATCGTCCCATCGTCGGAAATGTACGGGAATTGTTCGCGGTGGATCGTATTGATCGTGTTGCCCATGTTTTGTGGCGTGCCGAAGGTGCCGTCTTGGTTGACATCGACGACATAAATATCGAACGAACCCAATGTCCCGGGCATGTCCGAAGAAAAATAGAGTTTCTTGCCGTCTTTCGAAAGCGCGGGATGATCGGTCGAATAATTGTCGGAGCAAAAAGGCAATTCGGTGATGTTTTCCCATTTGGTTCCGGTCCATTCGGCGCGGAAAATCTTGACCGAGGCAAATTTCTCCTCGCCCACCTTGACCTGTTTGTCGTTGGTGCGGTTGAAGTACATGATCTTGCCATCGGTGCTGAAAGTCGCGTTGCTTTCGTGGGTTTTGGTGTTGATTTCCTTCGGGAACGGTTGGATGTTGGTGAGTTGTTCGTGTTCGTCTACATTGGCGCTGAACAAATCGAGGTACGGTTTTTCGTTCCAACCATAGGCTTTGGTTTCGGCATTTCGGAGTGAGGCAAATGCCACTTTATCGCCGTAAAACGACATTCCAAAATCACCGTTACTCGTGGCTTTTGACATCGTCTGGATGGTGTAATTGTACGGCACGTTGGTATTGAGATTGGCGATAAATTTCAAAGTGTTGACCGGATATTTGAGGTATTGCCCCATGATTTCATCGGCCTTGACATAATCGGGTACGCCCATGAGCGCATGTGCATAGCGGAAATAATAGTCGGGCTTGACGCTGTCTTTGTGCGTCAGGAACAGTTTGCCGTAGACACGCACGGCGTCTTTCATCTGGAAATTGTTGTAATAGGAATCGCCGAGGTTCTGCAGGTTTTTCTGGCTCTCGGGCAATTGTTCGTACATTTCGGCGGCCTTCACATAAGATTTCTTCTCGAAGAGTCCGTCGGCTTTTTTGTCCGTTACTTTCTGGGCCGATAAGTTAAGGCTGCAAAAAACAAAAATCAGGTAGATGTAATTTTTCATTTTTTTTCCTTTTTAGAAGAACCTTGGTGATTTGTCGTATCCTTTCGAGCCACTCAGGTTGTTCCGGTCGAGGTCGAAAAGTAAAAATATCTCATGCGTCCCGGAGTTGTAATTGCCTAGATTACTTAGGGTATAATCGTAGGAATAACCGATCCGCAAATTGGGGGTTATATTGAAAGCGGCCAACCC
The DNA here is from genome assembly GCF_047602195.1 of Flavobacterium sp. GTDB lineage: Bacteria > Bacteroidota > Bacteroidia > Flavobacteriales > Flavobacteriaceae > Flavobacterium. The sequence continues at coordinate 556,656 of NZ_JASGHW010000003.1, read as the reverse complement.
CGAAACCGAATCGTCGAAACGATAACCGGCCCCGAGCTCGAAGCGTTCATTGATCAGGAAATTGGTCGTGACATCGAAAGCCATCGGCGCACCCGATACGGCCTTGGCCATGAACGCGGGTTTGAACTTGAGGCTCGCATTGAGGTCGAATACATAACCACCGGTAAAGAAGTAATGGATCGCCTCGACGCCCGTGGTTTGGATGCCATTGCTGCGTTCGATGTGTTTGGTCGTCAGCAGATTTGGCACTGAAAAACCGATGTAGTAGTGATCGGTAAAGAAATAAGTACCGGCGCCCACATTGGGGAAAGTCCTGTTGAGATTATTTGCGAACGCCGGATCTGCTTGTTCGTCGGTGTATTTGAAACCGCCAAAATCGGTGTTGAAGAAGGTCGCGCCTCCTTTGACCCCGAACGATATCTTGTGCTGGTCTGAAACCGGAATGACATAGGCCACATCGAGGTACACGTTGTTTTCCTTGACCACATCGCCAATGTTGTCGTTGATGAACGACAATCCCATCTCGACGCGTTTGGCAATCGGCGAATGTACAAAAACGGTCGCCGTTTTGGGTGCGCCCACTGCCCCAACCCATTGGGTCCGGTACAATCCGCCTACGTTGATGACGCCCTCGTTGTCGGTCGCATAAGCCGGGTTGATCACATTCATGTTGTACATATAATGTGTAAACTGCGGATCCTGCTGGGCATGCGCCAGAACCGACGTTAGAAAAATGCCGGCAAAAGTCAAATATTTTATCGTTGTTCTTTTCATCTGTTCCTCCTTTTACCTGCTTAAATACAAACGCCCTTGTTTCGGTTTGCGGATGCCATCGCCGAATTCGAGAATGTAGAAATACACGCCCGGCGGAACCAGGTTGCCGCCCATTTTGACACCGCCTTCAGAAGAAGTACCGTCCCAATCCGGGGTTCCGATATTGCCTTTGTACAATAGGTTGCCGTAGCGGTTGTAGATTTCGAGTTTGAAATTCGGGTACAATTCGCGCAGGTTCTTGATTTCGAATCGGTCGTTGATCTGGTCGTTGTTGGGCGAGAATCCGTCCGGGATCAGGATCTCATCGACGACGCATTGGGTCAAGTCGACCGTGACTTCCAATCTCACGGCGCTTTCGCAACCCGAAGCCGAACTGTAAGCGGCATAATAGGTATTGCCGTTGACCAATGGATCGTTGGCGTTGTAGGCCGTTCCACCCGTTTCGGCATCATACCAAACTACAGGATCTGTGCCCGAAACATTCGCGGACAAATCGGCGATGGTCGGATTATCGGTTGCACAGAATTCGTTTCCGTTTTCCTCCAATACCGGCGTTCCGAGTTGTTCGACGGTAAAAGTCACCGCATTGAACGTCACGCCCGAAATACCACAGGTACTCGTCGATAAGGTCAATTGCGTAATCGTGATGGTCGTCGTTCCCGGATTCTGTAAATCGGCAGCCGGAATATCGAAATGCGCTTCACCTGAAGCGAACGCAACCGAAACCGTAGTCGTTGCCGTATTGGATCCGGTCAAGGTATAATCGATGGTATACGTGCCGTCGGTCAAATTCGTCGCACCCGTAATCGTGACTTCGTTGTCGAATCCTTGGCACGCATTTGCGGCAGATACCGAGGCGCCCGTTGCATTCGGAACCGGATGTACGGTAAACGATGTCGATGCGTTTTCGGTATGGTTCTTACAACCATTTACCGTGAGAATCGCCGTAATGGTCAGCGTATAATTGATCGCCGTGGCAAACACCGATCCCGGAACCGTAAACGATCCCGCTCCGCCTGTAATGGTGACATTGGTCGCGCTTCCGTTGACTGGTGTTCCATTTGGAATGTCGTAGTTGAATTGGTAGACGCCTTCGGGCAAACCGCTTGCGCCAGCAATCGTTACCACCGCATTCGAACCGAGACAGATATTGGCAATCGACAAATTCGCACTGTCGAGATTGGCAATCGGGTTGATCGTGAAATTGGCCGTGACATCGGTCAACGTGGTCACACAGTTGGTCAGCGTGTTTCCGATGTTGAGGAAGGTAATGGTTGTAACCCCGGTATTCGGTACATCGGCAGCCGGAATCACGAAACTGCCCGTTCCGCCAGTTACCGTTACATTGGCCAGCGTATCCGGCAAGGTATTGCTGTCCGATAAGTTGTAAGTCAAAAGATAACTGCCGTCAGCCAATCCGGTCAAGTTAACCGTCACATCGTTGCCCAAACAATTCGGTGCGGCGATGACGATATTGGTACCGGACAAGGTCGGTGTAGGCACAATCGTGAATTGTACGGTTTCTGAATCGGTACCGCACGGATTGGTAATCTGATACGTGTAATTGTACGTTCCTGCTACAAAACCTGAAATGTCCAGGTTGTTGCTGACGACCAGATTGTTGCTGTCGACCCAATCGCCCCCGGTTTGATAACCTGTAAGCAAGGCAAACAGATTGATGGTACCGGTAGCGTTACAGAACGTCTGCGGACCGGTAAAAGTTCCCGCGTTCGGCACCGGATTGACAATCACGGTTACCGTGGCCGTATCGGTGGTACAAGGCGTCACGCCGCCGCTCACGGTATACGTAAAATGATAGGTTCCCGGAGCTACAGCAGAAGCATTGAACAAATTGCCGCTCAAGGCGCCCGTCGCGTCGTCGTCGTTCCAAGTGCCTACGCCTTGCGAACCGTTCAATCCCGTAAACAAATCGACGGCCGTATCGGTCGAACACGCATTGATCAATAAGGTTGCACCTGCCCCGCCCGCATTTGGCGATTGGACCACGCTGATCGTTACTGTAGCGGTATCGGTTGAACACAATCCACCGCCTACGGTATAAGTATACACGCCCGGCGCATCGACGAGTGGATCAAAAATACCCGTACCGCTGGCCAATGCCGGTGACCAGGTGCCGCCTGGTTGTGGGGTTCCGCCGAGACTCAGGAACAAATCGCTGGCCGGATAATTCGAACAGAAGAAAGCAGTACCATCGGTACCTGCATCCGGTACAGGATTGATCGTTACCGTTACCGTCGCCGAATCGTCGTCACACGGTTGGTTGCCTTCAAAAGTATAGGTATAAACCCCTGGCGGGTCAATCGCAGGGTTGAAAACACCGGTGCCGCTGGCCATGGCCGGAGACCAGGTTCCACCAACTTGAGGGGTTCCGCCGAGGCTCAGGAACAAATCCTGCGCCGGGCTGTTTTGGCAAAATGCCGCCGTTCCGGGTTCGCCTGCATTGGGTCCTGGCGTAATGGTAATCGTTACGGTCGCCGTATCATTGGAACACGGTGGCGTAGCTGTAATGGTATAGGTATAAACCCCAGCCGGATCGACCGACGGGTTGAACAATCCGGTACCGCTGGCCAGTGTCGGCGACCAGGTTCCTCCTGTCTGTGGGCTTCCGCCGAGCAAGGTAAACAAATCAACCGCATCGGCATTTGAACACAAATTCTGGCTGCCATCGGTTCCTGCATGGGCCGGAGGCGTAACGGTTACGGTCACCGAAGCCGTCGCATTCAAACAAGGAGGCGTACCGAGCAAAGTATAGGTATAGGTTCCAGATGGATCAACTGCAGGATTGAAAATACCACTTCCGCTCGCCAAGGCCGGAGACCAGGTTCCGCCCGGTTGTGCAGTGGATCCGAGCAACAGGAATAAATCCTGCGGATTGGCACTCGCGCACAGCGAGAAGGCGGCATTGTTACCTGCCACAGGCGGCTGAACGACTGTAATAGTAACCGACGCATTCAAAGGCTGGCTGCACGGTGGTGTTCCTGATGCGGTAACACTATTGAGCGTGATGGTAGTCGTGGCCGTATAGTTTCCGGTAATCGTTGCCGTTCCCGAAGCATTCAGCGTCACGTTTTGGGTACCGCCCGGATTCAGCGTATAATTCACGATGGCATTCGGTGTCCCGGTAATGGTAATCGTGGCCGAAGATCCTGAACATATCGTTGAAATCGTGGCAGCAATCGTCGCCGTTGGCAACGGCACCACAGTAATCGTAATCGAACCATTGACCGGTTGCGTACAGGCCGGTGTTCCCGACAAGGTGGCGCTGATCAAAGTGTAAACCGTCGTAACGGTGTAATTGGAAGTGACGGTGGCCGTTCCGGTAGCATCCAATACGATCGTTTGGTTGCCGCCCGGGTTCACATTGTAAGCAATGGTCGCATTGGGTGTTCCGGTAAAAGTGACTGTGGCCGAACCATTCGGGCACACACTGGCATTCGAAGAAATTGAGACCACCGGTGGTGGAATCACTGTAATGGTCACGGTGCCTGTTTGTGGCTGGCTGCATCCCGGAGATCCTTGCGAAGTCGCACTGGTGAGCGTATAAACGGTGGTAGTCGTATACGTATTGGTGATGGTTGCCGTTCCAGATGCGTTCAGGATGATCGTTTGGTTGCCTCCCGGATTGACATTGTAAGCAATGGTTGCATTCGGCGTTCCGGTGAAGGTTACCGTAGCCGATTGTCCCGAACAAATCGTCGCATTGGCCGCTATCGAAACCACCGGCAGTGGCGCCACGGTAATCGTGATCGAACCCGTAGCCGGTTGCGTACAGGCCGGTGTTCCTGAACTGGTAATACTGATCAAGGTATAAACTGTAGTGACGGCATAAGTTCCGGTCAAGCTCGCATTTCCGGATGCGTCGAGCACGATGTTTTGCGTACCGCCCGGATTGACCGAATAAGTTACGGTAGCATTCGGTGTGCCTGTAAAAGTCACAGTCGCCGTACCGTTTGGACAAACCGTCGTATTGCTCGAAATGCTGACCACAGGCAATGGGGCTACCGTAATCGTAATACTTCCGGTAACCGGTTGCGTACAGCTTGGCGTGCCTGGTGTGGTGACACTAACCAACGTATACGTTGTCGTCACGGTATAAACATTGGTAATCGTAGCCGTTCCCGATGCATTCAAAGTAATCGTCTGTGTTCCTCCCGGATTGGCCGTATAAGTCACCGTTGCATTGGGCGTTCCCGTAAAGGTTACCGTCGCGCTTTGGCCCGGACAAACCGTAGTATTCGAAGAAATGCTAACCGTCGGTGCCGGCAATACCGTGATGGTCACCGTCCCGTTTGCCGGTTGACTACAGCTTGGTGTTCCCGGAGAAGCCACACTCACCAAAGTGTAGGTAGTGGTCGTGGTGTAGGTATTCGTAATCGTTGCCGTGCCAGATGCATTGAGCGTAATGGTTTGCGTACCACCCGGATTGGCCGTGTAAGTTACGGTTGCATTCGGCGTTCCCGTAAAGGTTACCGTGGCGCTTTGGCCCGAACAAATCGTCGCATTGGCCGCAATGGAAACCGTTGGCAATGGCACTACGGTAATCGTAATCGAACCTGTTGCCGGTTGGCTACAACTCGGTGTTCCCGAAGAAGCCACACTGACCAAAGTATAAGTGGTCGTCGTGGTATAAGTACTAGTGATCGTTGCCGTTCCCGAGGCATTGAGCGTAATGGTTTGTGTCCCTCCAGGATTAACCGTGTACGTCACCGTTGCATTCGGTGTACCCGTAAAAGTAACCGTCGCGCTTTGCCCTGAACAGATTGTCGCATTGGCCGCAATGGCCACCGTCGGCAATGGACGGACCGTAATGGTAATCGAACCCGTCACCGGTTGGTTACAGGCCGGCGATCCGGGCGCAGTAACACTGACCAAGGTGTAGGTCGTCGTCGTCGTGTAGGTATTGGTAATGGTCGCGGTTCCCGAAGCGTTCAAAGTAATGGTTTGCGTACCGCCCGGATTGACCGTATAAGTCACCGTCGCATTGGGCGTTCCAGTAAACGTCACCGTCGCACTCTGTCCCGGACAGATGGTCGTATTGCTCGAAATATTGACAATCGGCAATGGAACCACCGTGATCGTAACTGTTCCGGTAACCGGTTGGCTACAGCTCGGTGTTCCAGACGAAGCGACACTAACCAGCGTGTAAGTCGTCGTGGTCGTATAATTATTGGTGATGGTTGCCGTTCCCGACGCATTGAGCGTAATGGTTTGTGTGCCGCCCGGATTGGCCGTATAGGTGACCACCGCATTCGGCGTTCCGGTAAACGTCACCGTCGCACTGCCGCCCGAACAAACCGTCGCATTGGCCGCAATGGTTGCGGTTGGCAATGGAACGACCGTAATGGTAATCGATCCACTGATTGGTCGCGTACAACTCGGTGTCCCAGAAGTTGTGATGCTGACCAAGGTATAAGTCGTTGTAACCGTATATATTCCCGTAATGGTTGCCGTACCGGAGGCATTGAGCGTAATGGTTTGTGTACCACCCGGATTGGCCGTATACGTAATCGTCGCATTCGGTGTTCCTGTGAAAGTAACGGTTGCCGTGCCTCCCGAACAAATCGTTGCATTCGCCGAGATAGAAGCCGTCGGTACCGGCAATACGGTAATAACGACTGTACCGCTAACCGGTCTCGTACAACTTGGCGTACCCGAAGAAGCGATGCTGACCAATGTAAAAGTAGTCGTAGCCGTATAGGTGTTGGTCACCGTTGCCGTACCCGCTGCGTTGAGCGTCACGGTTTGCGTACCGCCTGGGCTGACATTGTAAGTTACGGTCGCATTGGGCGTTCCGGTGAAAGTCACTGTTGCAGTTCCACCCGAACAAATCGTGGTATTGGCCGCAATCGTCACCGTAGGCAATGGCAGGACATTGATTGTAATCGAACCAGTCAAAGTTTGTGTACAACTCGGCGTCGTGGCCGATGAAACACTGACCAAGGTAATGGTTGTCGTGGTCGTATACGTATTGGTCACAGTAGCCGTTCCCGCCGCATTGAGCGTTACGGTCTGTGTGCCACCCGGATTGGTCGTGTAAGTCACGGTCGCATTGGGCGTTCCCGTAAAGGTGATGGTCGCGCTGCTGCCCGAACAAATCGTCGCGTTGGCAGCCACGGTTGCCGTAGGCATTGGAAGTACGCGGATGGTAACGGTCGAGGTCGCCGGCGCACAAGCCCCGCCACTCACGGTATAGGTAAACACATAAGGGCTTCCGGCTACGGTCATCGTCGAGACATTGACGGTACCCAGATGTCCGTTGCTGGTAGCCAGTGGACCGCTCCAGGTTCCGGTCGTTGCCGGTGTTCCTCCTAGTAAATTAAAAAGGTTGATTGGTGCCGTGGTCGGGATTTGCGAAATACAGATGTTCTGGCTTCCATTGCTGCCCGCATTGTTGGGCTGATCGAAAACCGCCATGACTTCGAGTCTTTCGAGGCTTTCACAAAAAGCATCCGAATCGGCGGCATAATACATCTGCCCATTGATCAATGGCGTGGACGGACTCAACTCCACCCCCGAACTCGGGCTCGGGTACCAAATGATCGTCGCCGTTCCGGTGGCCTGCAAATCGCCTACTGTTGGCGTTCCGGTCGTACAGAAATGCTGAACCGCCGGTCCAATCGGTGTCGGCAAGATGCGCACCGTGACGAAAACCCTTTGGCGCGAAGTCTCGCAGCCGGTATTCGGATTGATCTGGCTCGCCCAATAAAAGGTATTGTTGATCAGGATAGTCGATGGGGAGAGTGCGGTTCCGCTGGTTGCCGAAAGATACCATTGGATCTGGTTCCCAGTGGCCTGCAAATCGGAAACGGTCGATTCTTCGCAAAAACCTTGTTGCTGTGCCGAAACCGTAGGCTTCGTGTAGACGCTCACATTTACGACTTGACGCACCCCGCAAGCACCGGTGTTGTCATCTACATAATAATCTTCGCCATCGGTAAGTGCGGTAGACGGCAACAAGAAATTGGCCGCAGGCGTATTGATTTCGGGATACCAACGGATTCCTCCGCCGTTATTGGTCGCGACAAGACTCGCTATGGTCGGGTTTTCGGTGTCACAAAAAGATTGGTTGGCATTGGTAATCGTAGGACATTGCGCTGAAGATTGTGCCATCCCGGCGAGAAACACCAGGCAAAAGAAAAGAAATTGTATATTTTTTTTACCAAGAGTATTGATTCCCATAAGCAAGCGATTTGACAAATTAAGAAATTTAAACGCCTTGTAAATTAGGGCTTACAGGCGAAAACCTAATGTCTTATTCGCAGAACGGTGCTGTCAATTCCGAAAAGATTTTTCACAATAAAACACTCTCCGTACCACAACACTATATTACTTAATTTATCAAATCTGCAATTTTGGTCATTTTTAATGTTATGAACAAAGTAATAAACAATTTGTTTGGATTTTATTAATAAATAAAAACTTACTTTTCCAAGAATCAAATGCGAATTTATCTTAAATTGCGAATATTAATCACCAAACAATTTGATATGAAAACATTAAAAATCGCAATACTTCTATGTATTGCTGCAAATTTTGCGATTTCCTGTAGTTCCGATGAATTTTCGGAAAACACTCCACAATCTCCACAAAACTACAACACCCACAAAGCCGGCGGAGGCGGAAATCCACCGCAACCCGTTGCCAACAACGTCGTAACCATAGCCGGAAACCAACCGGGCTATGCCGACGGAACCGGAACAGCCGCCTTGTTTATGTTTCCACGCGGCCTGTGCAAGGACGCTTCAGGGAATGTGTATGTGGCCGATTATGCCAACCACAAAATCAGGAAAATCACGCCGGCCAATGTAGTGACTACTTTCGCAGGAAGCAGCAACGGCTATGCGAACGGTACCGGTACCGCCGCCCAATTTTCCTATCCGTTCGGGTTGTGTATGGACAGTTCGGGTAATCTTTTTGTTTCTGAAGCCTATGGCCGCATCCGCAAAATTACCCCGGCAGGCGTCGTGAGCACTTTTGTCTATCTCGTCGCGGCTTTGCCTCCGGGTATCGCCTATTCGCCGGACGATATCTGCATCGACAGCCTCGACAATATTTATGTGGCCGATGTCAATAACGAATTGATCCACAAAATTACACCGGCCGGGGTCGTTTCAACCTTTGCGGGAAGTACGCTGGGCTATGCTGACGGAACCGGAACCGCCGCCCAATTCAACAATCCGGCTGGTATCTGCACTGATAGTTCCGACAACATTTATGTGTCCGATGCCGGCAATGTCAAGGTTCGTGCGATTTCTCCCGCAGGCGTTGTCACTACCTTGGCCGGAAGCACGGCAGGCTACAACGACGGCGCTCCGGCATCGGCACAATTCAACAACTTGGCCGGGATGTGCGTCAATGGAAATGTCATTTATGTGACCGACGACCACCGCATCCGCAAAATCGCCATCACCAACGGAACTGTTTACACCATGGCCGGCGGCGCTTTTGCCGGAGATGTTGATGCCGTGGGCGCGAATGCACGATTCAATGCACCGCAAGGGGTCGTATTTGCCAATTCCAAATTGTATGTCGCCGACACTTTCAATAGCAAAATCAAGACAGTTACCCCGTAATTGAAAATTGCAATAAAAGCAAAAGCCTGACAATGTCAGGCTTTTTTTATGGATTTCTTGGTTTATTCTTTTTCGTCCTTGTGGATGTAGTTGACGATATTGTACACCACGATCACATCTTTTTGGGTGATGTAAAGCTGCTTGCGGTTGTCCTGTTTCTTGCGTGTGATGATCGAAATGGTAAACGGCATCCCGTTTTCATCCGAACAGGAAAAACTGTAGATCAAATCGTCGTCATTTTCCACTTCATCCTCATAGCTCACGATTTGGTACACCTGGATTTCCTGCGAATAGATGACCAGCCTGTTCTTGTTGGTGTCCAAAGTCACGACGATCGAGGCCGGTTGCAGTTCGGACCATTTGCCCCAATTTCCGCTGGCATCCTTTTCCATCACGCTGAAACCGGTGGTCATGAATTTATAGGTTTGTGCTTGAGATTGATGTAGCCCTAAGACCAAAAACAATAACAGCCATGCAATTTTCAACTTGTTCATACTTTCAAATATTTTCCAAAAGTAAGGAATTTATATTTCAATTTTTTGGAGTTCCGCTTTCGCAGATTCGAATTCAGAAACCACATCTGCAACAATCTGCCTGACCGGCTTGATGTCGTGGATCAAACCTGAAATCTGACCGATTTCGAGTTCGCCTTCTACCAGATCGCCTTCGAACATCCCGCGTTTGGCACGTGCCCTACCGAGCAATTCCTGTAGCGCTTCCACCGTTGCGCCTTGGGCATACAAAGCCTGCACGTCGTGGTAGAATTTATTTTTGATGAGCCGCACCGGCGCCAGTTCCTTCAAGGTGACGTGCGTTTCGCCTTCACCCAATTCCACGATCACTTTCTTGAAATCCGCATGCGCAGACGATTCTTCCGAAGCGGCAAAACGGCTTCCCATCTGGATGCCATCCGCACCCAGCACCATGGCTGCGAGCATTCCGCGCCCCGTGGCAATACCTCCGGCAGCGATGAGCGGGATTTGTATTTTTTCCTTGACCATTGGGATCAGGGTCAGTGTGGTGCTTTCTTCCCTGCCGTTGTGCCCACCGGCTTCGAAACCTTCTGCCACTATGGCATCGACTCCCGCTTCCTGCGCCTTGAGCGCAAACTTGGAACTGCTCACCACATGCACGACCGTAATGCCGTGCTCTTTGAGATAAGCCGTCCAGGTTTTGGGATTTCCGGCCGAAGTGAATACGATCTTGACGTCTTCCTCGACGAGGATTTTCATGATTTCCTCAATGTTCGGATACAACATCGGGACATTGACTCCAAAGGGTTTGTCGGTCGCTTTCTTGCATTTTTGGATGTGTTCGCGCAACACTTCGGGATACATCGACCCGGCGCCGATAAGGCCCAGACCTCCCGCGTTGCTGACCGCGCTTGCTAATTTATAACCGCTATTCCAGATCATTCCACCTTGGACAATCGGATATTGGATATTAAAAAGCTGTTTGATTCTGTTCATTAAAAATTTGGGGTTATGCGATTACTTTTTGATCAATTTACCGTTTTGCGTATGTCCGGCAGCTTCAATCGTGTACAGGTACATCCCTGAATGGAGCGCCTCCAAAGAGATAACGCTATTTTGGTCCGAAACGTATTGCTGCAACATTTTCTGTCCGATTGAATTGTACAGAGTGATGTTCCCCGATTCCGATGGAAGCGATACAGAAACCGTATTGCCGGCCGGGTTCGGATAAACGACATAGGTCGTCGCATTTATTTTGGGAAGCCCGAGGACATTGGCCAGCGCCTGTGCAAAATTCGGGATACCGTAACCCAATTCGTCGTTCGGGTTGTTGTAAAGATGCGCCGATTCCTTGACCATCTGCATGATTTCCTCATTGGTCGCATTCGGGAGTGCCTGCCAAAAACTAGCCACCATTCCTGCGATGATCGGACCCGAAAACGAGGTTCCATTGGCCGTGGTAATGCTGCCCGACGGATTGGAAACCACCGAACCCTGTCCTTGCGCCACCACATCGGGTTTCACGCGGCCATCGAATGACGGTCCGTGTGAACTGAATACCGCATAATTGCCATTTTCATCGACCGCGCCGATGGTGAGTGCATGGGTCGCATCGGCCGGAGCCGTAATATAGAACCAATCGTCATTGCCTTCATTGCCCGCCGAAACCACGCAAATCATCCCGCGGCTGTAGGCGATGTTGAGCCCACGTGAGATAAAGGCGGTCGTACCGTTCATGTCTTCGTAGGTATGGCTGTAATCTGGATTGTCGAAATTGGAATAGCCCAACGAAGTCGTGATGATGTCCACGCCCAAACGATCGGCTTCCTCGGCGGCTTCCACCCAAAGCGATTCCTCGAGCGGACCTTCGTTTTCGCCATCTTCGGTGATGTACAAATAATAAGACGCATCAGGCGCCGTGCCTACCAATTGGTTGTTTTTGTAGCCGCCCATGGTAGAAAGCACCATGGTGCCGTGGGAAATGCCGCTGTAGAAATTGGCATTTCGGTTCACGTAATCGTATCCGCCCAAAATGCGGTTGTTGTCGCGCAATCGTGCAAAAGTCGAAGCTGTATTTACGCCTGGAAAACCGCCGTCCATGACCGCAATGACTTTACCCAATCCGGTAAAGTTTTGTTGGTGCAGCAAATGCCCGTTGAGCATTTCAATCTGGTTTCCGGAATCGCCGTAGTTGAAATCGACCAAAGTCTCAAAAGTCTTGTTGACTTTCTTAAGTTTTTTCGGACTGGCCGTACGGCCGGCGATATTGAGGTCTGGATTGGCAAATTCGATGTGGTCCACGAACGCCAAATTGTCGAGCGTATTAATTTGCGACTGCGAGCCACGAACGTGCACCGCATTGAACCATTTCGATTTGGCCATGACCGTAATCCCGGTCGCCGCTTCCACTTGGTCTACATACGGTTGGTGAATGGGCACATCTTGAAAATCGAGTGGGATATTTTGGACCGTTCTTCTGTCGAGCGAACGTTGGGTGAGCATCGTCAATGGATTGGCCAGAAAAGTCGCAGAATTGGGTTTTGCATTGAAATACACCCAGGCATCTTCCTGCGAAAATACCGTCATTGCTGCAAAAACAAGCAGAAGGGTAAATACTTTCTTCATAGTAAGGTGGTTTTTAGGCGGTAAATCTACGAAATTACTCCCGAACCAACTAATTCATTTTCAACAGATACAAAGCTATTTTGATGTGATTGAAATTGCGACAAAAAAAGTCATTTTTTTTAAGAAATCACCCCGGAACCAACCAGTTCATCGCCAATGTGCCAAGCCACAAACTGCCCCTCGGTAATCGCCGACTGCGCTTGCTCAAAAGCGACATACATGCCATGCTCAAACTGATGCAAAACAGCCTCCTGCAATTCCTGGCGGTAACGGATCCTGGCCTTTACGTTCATCGTTTCGCCCGGAGCCAAGGCCAAATCAGGACGAATCCAATGCACTTCCGATTGGCCGATGTACAATGCTTTGCGGAACAAGCCCGGATGCTGGCTGCCTTGCCCGGTGTAAATCGTATTGGTTTCGACATCTGTCGCAATGACAAAAAGCGCTTCGGGTGTGCCGCCTACGTTCAAGCCTTTGCGCTGTCCGGTGGTGAAATAATGCGCGCCTTGGTGTTTGCCGACCACTTTTCCCATGTCGGGTGAATAATGTATTGGCGTAGCTTCGAACGAAAGCTGTTCTTCCAAGGAATCGCTTTGGGGTTTTCCGTTATTGTAGACCGGTTGGTTGGCGTTGATTTCGACAATGAGGCCGTCCTTGGGTTGCAATTTCTGTTGCAGGAATTCCGGCAGACGCACTTTCCCGATGAAACACAATCCTTGCGAATCTTTCTTTTCGGCGGTCACCAGGTCCATTTCGGCGGCGATGGCACGCACTTCGGGCTTGGTCAGTTCACCGATCGGAAACAGCGCCTTGGCCAATTGTTCTTGCGACAACTGACACAAGAAATACGACTGGTCTTTGTTCTTGTCGATGCCCGACAGCAATTGGTAAACGGGCGCACCATCGACCTCGATTTCGCCTTTGCGGCAGTAATGTCCGGTAGCGACATAATCGGCACCGAGCGAGAGCGCAATCTTCATGAACACGTCGAACTTGATTTCGCGGTTGCACAACACATCGGGGTTCGGTGTACGGCCTTTTTCGTATTCGGCAAACATATAGTCGACAATCTTTTCCTTGTACTGCTCGCTCAAATCGACAGTCTGGAATGGAATACCGAGTTTTTCGGCCACGAGCAAAGCATCATTGCTGTCCTCGAGCCAAGGGCATTCGTTGGATATGGTCACCGAATCATCGTGCCAGTTCTTCATGAAAAGACCGATGACTTCGTATCCTTGTTGCTGCAACAGATAGGCGGCGACACTCGAATCTACGCCTCCGGAAAGTCCGACTACTACGCGTTTCATTGTTTGGATTAAAAGATTGAAAAATTAAAAGATTGAAAGCTGTCCTTAAAATCGGCACAAAGGTAAGCGATATTTTAAAAGGGGAAAGTTAACGCGATTGTAATTTTAAATGACGGCATCGACTGTGGCCGGTTGTTATTGGTATGGATAAGTACATTTGCCTTTGTCCGGCCGGGTCGAATCAATATGCCTGAAAAGCGGCAGGTATTTTTTGGAGGGCACAAAGGTGATTTGATGCGCTCCCGAAATCGAATAGTAATCCGGATGAAAAATATTGACCACTTTAAAACCCAATTTACGGATGAAATTTTCGCAGGCCACAATATGGCTGTTTGCCCTTACAAAGGTCAGGGTGATTTCGTTGTCCGCATTGATGGTTCCGTACCTGTAAAAAGTGCCCGCGAGAAAAGAGACTTTTTGGTAGGCTTTCTTGAATTTTTGCTGTTTCAGGATCAAAAAATAATAGGCGTAGTCTTTGTTTTCGATGGTGTCGTAAAATCCGTAGTCCGGGATCAGTTCGCGTGTGTAAAATTCGTTGAAAAATGACGAAAGTTCTTTAGAGTAGATGGCGCCTTTCTCTACCTCAAGCTCGAATTTCACTTGGCCGATTTTACCGAGCGAATCCAAAATGATTTTCTGGTAAGGTTCTTCTCCACAGAAAATATAGGTCAGCGGCTCTTGGATCTTGGGATGGTCGTAAGGCGACATTTTACCTTCGTAATCGCCCAATATCCCCAATAAAAAACGGTTTAAATCGGATCGATTTTTTTTGGATTGTGCCGCAAGGATAGGGCAAAACAACAAGACGCCAAACAATAGCACTTTATTCATCGCAACCTTCTTAATTAATAATGGCCAATGGACGAACTGGCGAAACACCTCCTTTTAGGAAACGAAGACCAACGTGAAATTTCGGGTACGTCGCCTCAAAAAATTACTGGTTGGGATCCTTACGCGGTTTGCTTGGCTTTTTGCGTTTCTTGATGACTTCGTCGTTGTCTTTCTTGACCGGTTTGCCGTCTTTGAAATATTCCCATTTGCCCACCTTTTTGCCGTCCTTGAAAACACCTTTGGCCACGACTTTGCCCAGCGGATCCCAGTAAGTTGCCGGTCCGTCGAGCTGGCCATTCTTAAAATTGGAATCCTCGAGCAAGGTGCCCTTCATCGTATAGGACTTGTACGGCCCCTCTTTTTTCCCGTTGGCATAATTGGCTTCCTCGGCAACATTCTCCTCGCCCGCCACACCCGAGCCGCGGTAATAAACCGTGCGCTTGCCGTGCAGTTTTCCGGCTTTGTAGTTTTCGACCGTCATGATGTCGGGCAGGTTCTCGTGGTAGTAAATCCACTTGCCCTCGTAGAGCCGGTTGACTTCCTTGCCTTCGCTGACCTTGAATTTTCCGTCCTTGAAGAAAATCGTATAGGCCGAACCATCGGGTTTGAATTCGCGTGTGGCGACCACCGTTCCGGCTTTGGTATCATCGAAAAACCTGAACGTGCCGACTTCCTTGCCGTGCTCGAAAAGTCCCTTCGTAGCGCGGTCGTTTGGATTCGGTGTACACCCCTTTCCAAAGACCGTGCTTTTTGCCTTGGGCATCGAGTTGGTTGGTTTCTGTCTGTGCCCAAACAGAAAGGTTCAAAAGCAGGGCGGTGGCGATTCCGAAAAGTCTCATGTGGTGGCTCATTGTTTCCTTAATAACTATTGAAACGGATTTTTATTTCAGCAAAAATACATTTTTTGGCAAAGTACGAAAATGCATTAACGCCGATTTAGTAAAATGGCTTGACAAAAAATGCCATAAAAAAAGCCCCCGTTTAAGAGGGCTTTGGGATTTATTTTTTCTTGTTCTGGGCGGCTTTCTGTGCTTCGGCCTGCTCCATCATCTCCTGCATTTTCTTTTGGAACTTGCTTACCTTTTGCGGTTTCTGTTTGTTCTCCTGGATCTGTGCGTGGATTTTCTGTTCGTCGACGACATATTTCTTGATGACGATCATGATGCCGATCGTGATCAAGTTCGAAATGAAGTTGTACAAACTCAATCCCGATCCGTAATTGTTGAAGAAGAACAACATCATCAGCGGCGAAATGTAAATCATGATTTTCATGATCTTGCCCATATCCGGCATGCCTTCCTGCGGCGGTTGGCTCATCGCCTGGTCGCCCGTGGTCATTTTCATGTAGAAGAAAATCGCGATCGCAGCCAAAATCGGGAACAAACTGATGTGGTTTCCATAAAAAGAGGAAATCACCGGAATGTGTGTTTTCCAGGTAAAAATGGCATCGAACGAAGACAAGTCATCGGCCCAAAGGAAACTCTTTTGGCGCAATTCGATCGCCGCCGGGAAAAACTGGAACGAAGCATACATGAACGGCAATTGAATCAGCGCCGGAATACAGCCCGCCATTGGGTTGACGCCCGCCTTGTTGTACAATTTCATGGTTTCCTGTTGCTTTTTCATCGGGTCCTTCGCAAACTTTTCGTTGAGTTCGGCCAATTCCGGACGCAGCACTTTCATCTTCGCCTGCGACAGGAACGACTTGTACGTGATCGGTGACATGGCCACCTTGATCAAGATCGTAAACAGGATAATGGCGATTCCATACGCGATGAACGAACTCAGGAATCCGAACAACGGCACGAAAATGAATTTATTGATCCATCCGAAAATCCCCCAGCCGAGCGGAATGATCTCGTCGAGGTTGCGGTCGTAGGCATTGAGCAATTTGTAATCGGCCGGTCCGTAATACCAGTTCATCTTGTAATCGAGTTCGCCATTGGTGTAGGCCAGCGGCAATTTCGATTTGAACTGCTTCATGAAAACCGTATCTTTTGTACTGTCGTCCATGAGTTCGGTTGAATGCATTTCGGCTTTTTCAAACGGCTTCTTGGTCAATAAAATAGATGTAAAGAAATGCTGCTTGTACGCAATGTAACTGACTTTGTCCGCCACGGCATTCTTGTCTTTACCGTGCCCGAGGTAATCGTCCTTGCCGTCTTCGTATTCGTAGATCAATTCGGCAAAACGGTTTTCGTAGCTGATGCTTTTCTCGTTTCGGTACGTTTTCAAATCCCATTCGAGATCGGCCGGTTTGGCAGTGTTGAGCACGTTTTTCAACCCTTGCGAACGCACATCGAAATCGAGCATGTAGTCCGATTTCTTGAGTACATAACGGTATTCGAGGTATTGTTCCGGCCCGGCTTTGAGACGCATCGTCAGGACTTTGTCGGTACCCGAAGTCGTCAGCGTCGGCTCGAAATACATATTCTTCGTATCGATGATGCGGTTGTCGCTCGTTTGCAAACGGATGTTGAAATCGGCGTTGTTGTTCTTGATCAATTCGACCAATTCGCCCGAACCTTTCTGGAAACGCTCGAACTCCTTGAGTTTGGCCTCTGCGATATAACCACCGCGGTTCGCGATTTTCAAGACGACGAAATCATTCTCGATCGTCGTAAAATCTTGCTTGGCCGAAGGAAGCGATGCCGAATAAGCGAAAGCGCCCAAAGTCCCGCGCAATTTGGCAATCGTCGCCGAATCGCCGGCCGTCACGTTGGTCTGTACCACTTCGAGTTGCTTGGCCGCGGCCGCCTGGTCTTTCTTGGCCTGTTCGAGTTTTTCCTTTTTGGCTTTGTCGGCCGCGATTTGTTCCTCGGTTGGTGCATTCTGGTACATGATCCACATCAGGATACCGAAAATCAAAACAAAACCAACAATCGACCTAAAGTCTAACTTTTTTTCTTCCATTTGCTGTAGCCGAACAAGCGGCCGTTATTAAATTACTTCTTTTTTGCCTTAACCGTCGCCGCCACAAAATGGACGAACAACGGGTGCGGATTGGCCACCGTACTCTTGTATTCCGGATGGTATTGCACGCCGATGAAAAACGGATGTTTCTCGATCTCGATGACTTCCACCAAACCGGTTTCAGGGTTGATGCCCGATGCTTTGAGCCCGCCTTTTTCGAGCTTGTCGAAATAATCGCCGTTGTATTCGTAACGGTGGCGGTGGCGCTCCAATATTTGTTTCTGCCCGTAGATTTTCATCGCGAGCGTGTTGTCCTTGATGTCGCATTTCCAAGCTCCGAGACGCATCGTACCGCCTTTGTCGGTGATGGTTTTCTGTTCTTCCATTAAATCGATGACCGGATGCGCGGTGCCTTCGTTCATTTCGGTCGAATTGGCATCCTTGAGCCCGAGTACATTTCTCGAATATTCGATGACCGCCATCTGCATGCCCAAACAAATTCCAAAGAACGGGATGTTGTTTTCACGCGCATAGCGTACGGTCTCGATCTTGCCCTCAATGCCGCGTTCGCCGAAACCGGGCGCGACAAGAATGCCGTCGAGTCCTTCCATTTTTTCGGCTACGTTTCCTGCATCGATGTATTCCGAATGCACCGAAACCACATTCACTTTCGTTTCGTTGGCCGCACCGGCATGGATAAATGCTTCGAGGATTGATTTATAAGAATCCTGCAACTCGACATATTTTCCGATCAAGCCAATGTTGACGACGTGCTTCGGATTCTTCAAATGTTGCAAGAATACATTCCAGTTTTTGAGGTCAGGCGTATTCTTTTTCGGAAGGTTGAGTTTTTTCAAAGCCACGACATCCAATCCTTCTTCAAGCATCAGGTTCGGGACTTCATATATCGTCGAGGCATCGATCGATTGCACAACCGACTCACGGGTGACGTTGCAAAATTGTGCGAGTTTCGAACGCAACTCATCCGAGAGTTCGTGCTCTGTCCTACAAACAAGAATATCGGCCTGGATGCCGCTTTCCATGAGCGTCTTGACCGAGTGCTGTGTCGGCTTGGTTTTGAGTTCACCCGCAGCGGCCAGATAAGGAACCAATGTCAGGTGTACTACGATCGCATTTTCCTTACCCAAATCCCACAACAACTGGCGCACCGATTCGATGTACGGCAACGACTCGATGTCACCCACCGTTCCCCCGATTTCGGTAATCACGATGTCGTAATCGCCCGAGTTGCCGAGCAATTGCATGCGCTCCTTGATTTCGTTGGTGATGTGCGGTACGACCTGTACCGTTTTGCCCAGGAATTCACCGCGGCGTTCCTTTTCGATCACCGAAAGATACACGCGGCCGGTGGTCACGTTGTTGGCCTGGGAAGTCGGCACGTTGAGGAAACGTTCGTAGTGGCCCAAATCGAGATCGGTTTCGGCACCGTCATCGGTCACGAAACACTCGCCGTGTTCATACGGGTTGAGCGTTCCTGGATCGACATTGATGTACGGATCGAATTTCTGGATGGTCGTTCGGTAGCCCCTGGCCTGTAATAATTTTGCCAACGAAGCCGCGATGATGCCTTTTCCGAGAGAAGAGGTCACGCCGCCGGTAACAAAAATATATTTCGTTTGGTTCATTGTGATGTTGTTGTGTGTTGTTGCGTAAAAAAACGTCGCAAAAGTAGTGAAATTAATTAGATAATTGGACAATTAGAAAATGAGAAAATGTAAATTTTGGGTAAAAATTAGCGTTCCATTTTATAATTGTCACATTTTCCAAAATTGGACAATTAGAAAATGAGAAAATATAAATCCTGGGTAAAAATTAGCGTTCCATTTTATAATTGTCACATTTTCCAAAATTGGACAATTGAAAAATGAGAAAATGCAAATTTTGGGTAAAAATTAGTACTCTATTTTTTAAAATTTTCTAATTGGCACATTTCCTAATTTTCTAATTGCCCGGTTTTGGAAACTGCCGTTTAATGTTGCGCACCAATTCCTCCAATCCATTCAATTTAAGTTCGTAAACCAGTTGCAGTTGCTCGCCCAAAGCCCCTTTCGGAAACCCTTTGTTGTGGTACCAAACGACATAATGTTCGGGCAAATCAATGAGGTACCTGCCTTCGTATTTACCGAATGGCATTTTGGCGTGGGCAAGTTTGATGAGGAGTTCGCGGTTGTTCATTTTGATTGAGAATCAAGAGCCAAGAATCAAGACAAAAACCCATCTTGCAGCGAAGCGGTCTTGACCCTAGCAACGCAGCGGTCTAAAATTATTTCCAATTAAAAGTTACCTCTTTCTCAATGTCCGGATGCAGGCTCAAGAACACCGGACAGGTCATTGCGGCGCGTTCGAGGATCGTTCTCGTCTTTTCATCGGCGGCGACCGACATATTCAAAACCGCTATGATTTTGGCAATTTTTCTTGGTTCGGGCTGCATGATTTTGGTGATCTCGACCGTGGAGCCGATCAGGTCCACGTTCAAATCCCTCGACTTGATCGCCATGATCGATACCATGCAACTGCCCAGCGCGTTGGCGACGGTATCGGTGGGTGAAAACGCTTCGCCCTTGCCATGGTTGTCTTTGGGTGCGTCGGACAAAATTTCGGTGCCCGATTCGATGTGAACAGAAGATGTTCTTAAATCGCCGAGATAAGTTACTTTAGAGGTCATTAATTTACTTGTTTTACGGATAAATCTTCCTGGTATTCGAGAATGTACACGCCTTTGTTGATGTAACCTTCGGTTGGTTTTTTGTAGTATTCGAATTTGCTTTCGACTTGCTGCGTCCGGTCGTCCTTGGCCGATTCTTCGAACGATTTGCCTTGTGAAAGTCTCAGCATCGTATCGAACGTAATGTCAAATCCGCGCACGGCAAACTGGCTCGGGAAAATCTTGTTCTTGGCCTTATAGGCATTCTCAAACATTTGTCCTTCCAAGGTGTTGTTTTCGCGTGTCAATGACGGATACAACAATTTCAAAACGGTCAAACGCTTCATCGACACTTCCTCGAAATCAAGCGTTTCGTTTGGTTCGATGATCACGAGTTGGATCTGGAAACTCGCCATTTCGTTGAGCAAGGCATTGGTCGTACTCAGGATCATCCCCGTTTTTTCCGAATCCATCACGACATAATTCATCTTGTCTTTGCTGAATTGTGCCTTCATGTTTTCGATGTCGACCGCACCGGTTTCGGTGATGGTGACGAATTTGGCTTCGGGATAATTCTTGGTGATGAACTCCTTATTCGATTGGCGTTTCGGGTCGCTGACGACCAAAATGTTACCGCCTTTGGATTTCATGAAATCGAACATCGCCCCTTTGGTAAATTCGCTCGGCGGCATCGCCTGGTACAAATTCGGATAGGTTTTGCCATTTTCTTTTGATAAAGGAGAAATCACGGCGACGTTATTTTTGCCGAGCATTTCAGCCACTTTTTCTACATACTGCTGATAAAATGGCCCGATGATCGCATCGGCTTTGGCCAAATTGTTTTTCTCGACAATGCTTGCCACATTCGACGATACCTTGCTTTCTTCGGAATCGAAAATCTTGACATCGATGTTCAATCCCAAAGTCTTGGCCGAATCGATCGCCATCAGCGCACCCGAATAAAAGTCGAGCGTCATGTTCAGGAATGCATCCTTTTTGAGACGCGTGGCCATCGTCTTGACCGTATCGCCCTGGATTTTGGCCGCGTTGAACGGCAACAGCAACACGAGTTGTTTCTTGCCTTGCACCTTGATCGTCTTGGTCAAATCGGCAAACTTGCCATCGGAAACCGCAGGCGGATTTTGGCGCACCATCGATCCCTTGCCCGGCACTTTGAGGATCATCCCGACTTTCACGCCTTCTTTGAGTGTTGGGTTGAGCATAAGCAGTTCTTCCTGGGTGATGTCGAACATTTGCGACAGGCTGAACATCGTTTCTTTGGGTTTGACTTCGTAATTGGCAAAACCGCTGAAATGGGTCGTTTTAGTCGTTTCGGTTTTAGTCGTTGTGGGTTGGGCCACTTCAGTTACGACTGGCTTTGGTTTTTCAACAACAGGCTCTTGTTTCGGCTCTTGCTTGGCCGGAGTTCCAGAAATCGTGAGTTTATATCCAATCGGTAAATTGGCAACAATATCTGGGTTTTTGCGCTCGAGTTCGGCTACGGTAATGCCATATTTCTTGGCGATGCCGAATTTGGTTTCTTTGGGTTGCACGACATGGTAAACACCGAGCCCATTCGAATCGTTAACCTCTCGCGCCGTACTGGGTTTGCTTTCTGCTGGTTTGGGAGTTGTAATGACTTGCGGTTTCGATTCGACTGCAACTGTTCCGGGATTTCCCGTCGCCGGAATTTTAATCGTCTGCCCGATCTTGAGCCCGTCTTTCAAAACATCGGCGTTGAGGCTTTGCAGATCGGCCACGCTGACATTGTATTTTCTGGAAATGCTGTACAATGTTTCTTTGGGTTCGGCTACATGCGTCCTGGCCGAAGCAGATGTAGTAGCCGTTTTTGGTTTTTCGGTTTGGGCCACGGGTTTCGAACCAGTAGAAGAAGCGGGAATCAAGATGACATCGTTCTCTTTGATGCCGCCCTGGGAATCTGGGTTGAGCCGATAAATATCGTAAGGGGTTACTTTGTATTTGGCCGCCAACTGCGTGATGGTTTCCCCTTTGGTTACCGTATGCTTGGTGTAATTTTGTGCCGAAGCAACTGAACTGGCGGTAAAAAATAAAATACAAAAAGTAAGGATAATACGATTCATCTGGTCTCTTTTTAGTTGATGGCGGGCAATGCTAATTCTTCGTAATGGTTAAGGTCTGGCCAATTTGCAAGCCGTGTCTGGCGACATCCGGATTTTGCGTCTTGATGTCATCGACCGTTACCCCATAACGTTTGGAAAGGCTGTATAGTGTTTCTTTGGGTGCGACTTTATGCGTAAAAGTTCCGGCAGAAACGGTTTCGGTTGGTGCAGTTTCATTCACTTGGGTCGGTACCGTTTTTTCTTCGACCACTTCTTTGGTTGGCGTCACCGTAGAACCAATCGACGAATCGGTGCTGTCGATGCTTTTGGTCGTTGGAATTCTGACAATCTGCCCTACTTTGAGTCCTTTTTTCAAAGCATCGCCATTGCTCATTTTGATTTCATCGACCGAAATGCCGTATTTGCGCGACAGGCTGTATAACGTCTCGCCCGCTTCCACGGTATGCTCGGTTTCTGAATCGCGACTAACGACAGTAAGCGTTTGTTCCTTGGCAGGTGTCGGCTTAGCTTTCGCTGGCTTAGGCTTTTGCTTTACAGGTTCTTCGGCTGGTGGTGGATCGTTTTGCACCACTTCCTGCGGCGTTTCTTCCTGTACCGTTTCTTCCTGTTGGACGACAGGTTCTTTTCTTGGCACCGGAATCTGCAACACCATGCCCTGGCTGATGCCATTGACGGCAAACTTGTTCAAACGGTAAATTTCGGTGGGATCGACGAGGTATTTCTTGGAGAGCATGCGAACGGTTTCCCCGAGCTGCACGGTATGGCTGACAATGTCTACTTCCTGGTTTTTGTTCTGGGCCCATGTGGTCTGGAACAAAACCAACGCCACAAAAAGCAATACAATCTTTTTCATACCCATCGATTTAAATTTACTCCCATTCAATCGTTGCAGGTGGTTTCGAACTGATGTCATACACCACGCGGTTTACGCCCTTGACTTTGTTGATAATATCGTTGGAGACTTTCATCAGGAATTCGTACGGCAAATGTACCCAGTCGGCGGTCATCCCGTCGGTCGATTCGACGGCACGCAGAGCAACCACTTTCTCATAAGTGCGCTCATCGCCCATGACCCCTACACTGTTGACCGGCAGCAAAATAGCGCCCGCCTGCCAAACCTTGTCGTACAAGCCCCAAGACTTCAAACCATCAATGAACACGGCGTCAACCTCTTGCAATATACGAACTTTTTCTTTAGTTATATCACCAAGGATGCGGATTGACAATCCCGGCCCCGGAAACGGATGGCGTCCGAGCAATTCCGGATCGATACCCAAAGTCGCGCCGACACGTCTTACTTCATCCTTGAACAACATGCGCAAAGGCTCGACGATTTGGAGTTTCATGTAATCGGGAAGTCCGCCCACATTGTGGTGCGACTTGATTGTGGCCGATGGTCCCTTGACCGAAACCGATTCGATCACGTCCGGATAAATCGTGCCCTGCGCGAGCCATTTGACATCGGTGAGCAAATGCGCCTCGTCGTCAAACACCTCGATAAAAGTCTTCCCGATGGCCTTGCGTTTGGCTTCGGGATCGGTCAAACCTTCGAGCGCCGCCATGAAACGGTCGGTCGCATCGACGCCTTTGACGTTGAGCCCCATGCCTTGGTATTGGTTCAGTACGCTTTCGAATTCATTCTTGCGCAAGAGTCCGTTGTTGACGAAAATGCAATACAGATTTTTACCAATGGCCTGGTTCAGCAAAACCGCCGCCACGGTAGAATCGACGCCGCCCGAGAGCCCGAGGACGACTTTATCGTTTTGTAATTTTTCTTTGAGTTCAGCTACTTGTTCCTCGACGAAAGCATTCGGCGTGAAATTCTGCGGCACTTCGGCGATTTTGACGAGGAAGTTCTCGAGGATTTTCTTGCCGTCGGTCGAATGGTACACTTCCGGGTGGAATTGGATCGCAAAGGTCGGTTCGCCTTCAATTCGATACGCCGCATTTTCTACGTCATGTGTGCTGGCCAAACGGATGCCGTTGGTCGGCAACGCCTTGATCGTATCGGAATGCGACATCCACACCTGCGAATTTTCGGAAACGCCGTAGAAGAAATCTTCCTCATTCTTGATGTAGGACAAATTCGCACGGCCATATTCGCGCGTATTCGACGGTGCGACCTCGCCTCCTGAAAAATGCGCCAGATATTGCGCCCCGTAGCACACGGCGAGCAACGGCATCTTGCCACGGATCTGCGACAAATCTGGATGCGGTGCATCTTCGCCTCTTACAGAAAAAGGGCTTCCCGACAAAATGACGGCTTTAAAACTTGATAAATCACTCGGAAAATGATTGTAGGGGAAAATTTCGCAAAAGATGTTGAGTTCGCGAACCCTTCTCGCAATGAGTTGTGTGTATTGCGATCCGAAGTCTAGGATAAGTACGTTGTGTTGCATGCGCAAAATTAGTTTTAATTTTTAGATTTTAAAACAAGATTATCAGATTATCAGATTGTCGGATTGTCAGAAAAAAATAAGCAGTTCAAATCCAGTAAATTCAATCACATCAAATTCGAAAATCCATCGATTGAAAAATCTGAAAATCTGAAAATCCGACAATCTGATAATCTAAAAAACTGAATGCGTATCTTTACAGCTTTTCCAAAACGGCGCTTTTCGATGCAACACCAAACAAAATTCCTGCGGTTTTCAATCTTCTTCTTTTTGCTGTGGATTTTTTCGTCGGCGCCAACTCATGCCAATAATCCGCAGAAACAATGCGATTCGCTCATTGAAATTGGGATTGCCAAAATGCGCAACAATGAATTTGCACAATCGATTACATTATTGACGAAAGCGCATCAAATCGCCGAAAATAAACACTTTGACAAACAATTATTTCTCGCCAAAAATTACCTCGGCGGCAATTATTTCATGATGCTCGATTATGGGGAAGCGCTCAATTATTACCTCGCGGCCTATACGATTGCGGTCAAGTCGCATGATTCAAAATTCGAGATGATGGCGCTGAGCAATATCGCGATTTTATACGCCAAAGAAAAGAAACACGACAAGGCACGCGATTATTTTGAAAGGGCCTACCAATTGTCGATCGCCGAAAAAGATTTTGCGCAGGCCGGCGGTTACGCGCTCAATCTCGGATTGCTGCTCAATGAAATCGGCCAATACGACAAGGCACGTACGTACTTCAACAAAGCACTCGAATACGCCGCAAACAATACGCTGGTCAAACAAACGGCACAGACCGCCATGGCCGAAAACGATATGTTGCGCGGCCACACCCGCGAATCCATCGCTGCCGCCGAACAACTGTTGCCGCAAATCCGGGCGACCAAGGACGGCAACGCGATCAGCCTGTTGCTGGTCGTGGCCAAGTCTTACCTCAAAGAAAAGCAGTTCGGCCCTGCCATCCAATACGCACAACAGGCGCTCGAGGCCAACAACAATGTCGAGGTCAAGACCGCCATTTATGAAATCCTGACCGACATCCATACGCAGCAAAAAAACTATCCCGAGGCTTTGCGTTATAAGGATTCGGTGATGGCTTACCGCGAAAAGCGCAACGAAATCCAGAACGGCAGCCTGTTCGAAACCAGCAAGGCGCGGTTTGAAATCCAGGAATCCAAAAATCAATTGTCCTTGCACAAGGCCGAAGCCGCCAACCGGCAAAAAATATTTTATTGGATCATCATTGCCATGACGGTCGTATTGCTGCTTCTCATCGCGGTATGGCGCATCATGGTCCTGCGGCACAAACAACGGAAAATGATTGCCGAGAACAACCACCGCATCGTTTCGCTCGAACTCGCTCAAAAGAAAACCGAAGCCAAATTGCTCGAAAAACAATTACACGAAGAACAGTCGAATGCGCTGCTCGAACAGGAAAAACTGCAAAGCGAAATCGAACACAACAACCGCAAACTGTCGGTCAAGGCACTGTATCTTTCGGGCAAAAACCGATTGGTCGAAGATTTCCTGGCCGTGCTCGACCAGCAGCCCGAGGTGACCAAAATCCCCGCCATCCGCAGCCACATCAACTCGCTCAAGAAAAACCTGCGCTCCGATGAGGAATGGGAAAGCTTCCTGACGCATTTCGAGGAAGTCAACCAGGGATTCCTGATCCGGCTCAAGGAAAAACACAAGGATTTGTCGGCCAACGACATCCGTTTCATCTGTTATGTGTACATGAATTTGAGTTCGAAGGAAATTGCCTCGATGCTCAACATCTCGCTCGATGCCTGCCGCAAGCGAAAAGAGCGCGTGGCCCAGAAATTGGGACTTTCCGACAGCACATCGCTGTATGCTTATCTTTCCGGGATTTAAAAAATCACATATTTTCTTTGGGTTTGTCACAAATTTTCCGTCGGTCTTTCGGGTTGCTTTTTGGTGTTTTTCAAAACTTTGTACCGGCACTTTTGCCAGTTCTGTAACAAAATCAAAAAGCATGAAAAAAACACCACTACTCTTTTTATGTATGCTCGCGGCTTCGCTCATCGCACAGGCGCAGACCATCCACCAAACGGTATTTCCTTCGGGCGGCGCCCCGGCGGGTTGGACGACCGAAATCCTGCACGGGGAAACCAACTGGTATTTCGGCGACATCGTGTTGCCGGGCTCGACCATTTTTACCGCCCCGGCGGCTATTTTCAACGATGACATCGCCGAAAGCGAGGATTATAACGAAGCGCGTTTGCTGTCACCGGTTTTCAACACCAACGGCTACAACACGGTTTCGCTTTCGTTTGAATACGGCCTCAAGCAAATCAACGACCTCGGCACCTTGACCGTCGAAGTTTTTGACGGGACGGCCTGGCAGCAAATCCTGCTGGTTTCACAAACGGTCGAACCTGTGTTATCGCCTGTTTTCGACCTGACGCCGTATAAAAATCAACAGTTCCAACTGCGCTATACCTTTCACGACGGTGGCATCCAAGGAATGGGCGCCGGCATCACGCATTTCAAGCTCGAAGGCACTTATACGACGGCCCCGAACGACATCATCGAAAACGCCACGACGCTTAGCTGCGGGTATGCTGCAGCGGGAAGCACCGCGCTTTCTACGGCCGAAACCGGGCTTCCGGTGTGCAACGGCGTGGACGGCAATACCAAAGGCGTCTGGTACCAATACAGCGATATCTTGAACCAGACCCATGTGACGTTGAGTTTGTGCGATTCGCAAAGCGGATTGGATACGCGATTGAATGTATACCGCTACATCGATGCTTTCAATCTGGAATGCGTGGCCTCGAACGATGACAGTTGTGACGGTTACAGCAACCTGACTTTCCACAACGACGGGGTGTCGACTTATTACATTTTGGTTTCGGGTGCAGCCGATACCGAAGGTGATTTTCAGCTAAGCGTAGCCTGCCAGCCGGTTGTTCCTGTCAATGACGACATTGTCAATGCAATCGACATCGACCCAACGCCATTGACCTATACCGATTTTGCCGTGCCGCTGACCAAGGCGACCATGGAAGCCGAAACAGGCGATTTCGAACAGACGGGCTGCAACACCCTCGATCAAATCAATGTATTCTATAAGTTCACCGCAATAGCCGACGGAACAGCGAAAGTCCATTTCACGACCACGATCCCGAATATGTTCAGTCAAATTACGTTTTACACTGCCCCGAACGAAAATGCCGCGATCGCGAACCTGCAATGGGTCAACCAACCGACCAACACCTGTCATGTTTTGGTCGATCAACGCACCATCGATATTACCGCCGGCACGACTTATTATGCAGTGGTGATGAACGGCGAGCGCAATTCGGATGTGGTGTTTACGTTTACGCAAACCCTCGGAATCGACACGCCTGAATTTGCAACCTTGAACATTTACCCGAACCCGACCAACGCTAAAGTCAATATCAATGCGCCGGTAACTATTGATCGCCTATCGCTTTACAATGTACTTGGGCAACACTTGCAGACGCAAACTCCATCGGCAACGGATACCGAAGTAGATCTGTCGGCATTGCCTTCGGGAACTTACCTGCTCAAAGCCGTTTCGGGTGACCGGACGCTGATGCGAAAAATCATCAAAAAGTAAATCTGAAAGATCCCGGAAATCCACCGGGATTTTTTTATCGGTATAATTTAATGGGCAAAATGCCGTTATCCACAGTAAGTCCAAAATCCTGTTCATAAAAAATTGCAAAGGAAGATAGGGCTTATAAAAATTTACCTTTTTTTTGTAAACATACTTTAAAAAATAACCTATGCTATTTTACAATTTCCTGTTACAAGCCGCACCAGTTACCGATACTATCGCCAACGCCGCCAACACGGCCGCTGCCGCAACAACTGAGGTGAGCGTTACGGAAAACGTTTCCTATCTCGACTTCCTGCTCAAGGGCGGAATCATGATTTATCCCTTGATCCTCTTGCTGTTTTTCTGCATCTATGTGATTATTGAACGTTTCCTATCGATCCAGAAAGCGACCAAACAGAACGCGAGTTTGCTTTCTGAAGTCAAAATGCAGCTCAAGACCGGCAGGATTGACAACGCCTTGATGGTGTGCAGCCGCGAAAATACGGCTTCCGCGAATGTATTGCGCAGTGGCATCTCGATCATCGGACGTCCGATCAGCGAAATCGAATCGGTGATGGAACAGACGGCCAACGTCGAGATCGGTCAGATGGAAAAAGGGCTCGGTTACCTCGGACTCATTTCGGGTGTCGCGCCGATCCTTGGATTTATCGGAACGATTTCGGGGGTGATCAAGATTTTCCACACCATTGCCAATACCGGTAATTTGAACATCCAGACGATTTCAGGCGGTTTGTACGAGAAGATGATTTCTTCGGGCGCGGGACTCGTAGTGGGGGTTATCGCTTATTGCGGCTATCATTTGTTCAACATGATGATCGACCGTTTCACCTTGACGGCACAACGCCAGACACTCGAATTGATCAACGTAATCCAGGATCCAGGCCATGGCAATTAAAAGAAGCAGAAGATTTCATCCCGAGATCCCGACCTCGTCGATGAGCGACATCATGTTCTTTTTGTTCCTGTTTTTCTTGATTATCTCGACTTTGGCCAATCCGAACGTGATCAAACTCACGCTCCCGAAAGCCTCGAGCAACGAAACCACGAACAAAGACCACATCTCGATCTCGGTGACCGACGACAAACGCTATTTCCTGAACAAGGAAGAAATTCCGTTTGACCAACTCGAACAGGCGGTGTTCAACGAAACTACGATGCGCAACGACAAGACCGTCGTGGTGCGTGTTCCGGCCGACAACAAAGTACAGGACCTTGTCGATTTGATGCAGATGGGCGTTAAACTCAAACTTAATTTCGTCATCGCGACACAGAAATAAAATTTTACCGCGAAGCGCACAAAATTTTTCGCAAAGAAATAAAGTTATTTAGCCACTAATTGACGAATTATTTGTTTTAAATTCGTCAATTAGTGGCTAAATCTTTTTACAAAATATGCTTAAGACAATTACGTTAGTGGCCATCGGCGGCGCAATCGGTAGTGTGTTGCGTTACTTGACTTCGGTGGTGACACAAAAATATGTATCTTCTGTATTTCCGTGGGCGACTTTGATTACCAATATCATCGGTTGCTTCCTGATTGGCCTTTTGATGGGCTGGCTTTCCAAAAATCAAATGGAAGATTCTAATTTGAAATGGCTGCTCGTGACCGGTTTTTGTGGTGGCTACACGACTTTTTCGGCTTTTGGCTTTGAGAACATCTCGCTGCTGCAAAACCATCATTCGGCCATGGCTTTTGGTTATATTGCCTTGAGTATTATCGCAGGTCTGCTCGCGGTTTGGGGCGGACTTTTTCTGGTCAAATAATATGTTGCAAGAACTTGTTAAATTGTTTCCCGTTTGCGAAAAAAATGTAACTTCGCACTCTATGACAAATGCAGACCTTCAGGCCATTGGGGCCTTGCTTTCGCAGCCCAAAAAAATAGCCATCATTCCGCACCGCAGCCCCGATGGTGATGCCATGGGATCGACACTCGCGATGTACCATTTCCTGCGCAAATTGAACCACTCGCCTCTGGTCATCGCACCCAATGAATTTCCTGAATTCCTGGCATGGCTGCCGGCTTCCGAAACGGTTCTCGTTTACGAGAAAGACAAGGAAAATGTCGCACGGATTCTGGACGAACAGGAACTCATTTTTACGCTCGATTTCAATGCGCTGCACCGCACCGGCGAAATGGAATTTGTACTGAACAAACTCAAGGCGCCCTTCATCATGATCGACCACCACGAGCGCCCCGACAATTATGCGGCATTTACTTTTTCGGATACGGGATTTGGATCGACCTGCGAGATGATTTTTAATTTCATCTGCGACCTGGGCCACCGCGATTTGATTGACAAGACGATCGCCACTTGCATCTACACCGGCATCCTGACCGATTCGGGTTCGTTCAAATTTCCGAAAACCACCGGAACAACGCACCGCATCGTGGCCGACCTGATCGACCTTGGCGTGGAGAACACCAACATTCCGGCCTGGTTGTTTGACAACGGTTCGTTCGACAGCCTCAAACTACTCGGACAGGCGTTGCAGAACATGAAGGTATTTCCAGAACACCACACCTCCTACACGACGCTTTCGCAGGAAGAACTCAACAAATTCAACTATGTAAAAGGCGATACCGAAGGCATCGTCAATTATGGTTTGTCTATAAAAGGTATTATTTTTACGGCCATTTTTATCGAGCATGCCGAGGAAAAAATCATCAAGATTTCATTCCGCTCGCAAGGCGATTTCGATGTGAATCAATTTGCACGCGACCATTTCAACGGTGGCGGACACATCAATGCGGCTGGCGGAAAATCGACCTTGACGATGGAACAGACCGTCCAGAAATTCGAAAAAATCATTAGCGAAATTTAAATACACTATGAATCTCAAAAAAATAGCCGTCATCATCCTGATCATCCTGATGTGTGCCGCCATGATTTTAGGTTGTTCCCAGCAGCAGGCGCGCATGCCCATTTCGCATTCTTCGGGAACCTTCATGAAAGAATCGATTGCACGCAACAAGAAACTGGTGGCCGGCGAGGAAGGTAAGATCGACTCGATCATCAAAAGCAACCCGAATGTCAAATACCACGCCTCCAACAAAGGCTATTGGTACCGTTACGATGTGCGCAACACCCAGGACACCTTGCGTCCGAAGAAAGGCGATGTGGCCCAATTCAACTACGAAGTCAAAGACCTCGACGGCAATGTGATCTACTCCGAACTCGAGCTGCGTCCGCAAACCTATTATGTCGACAAGGAGCAGAAAATCATCATCGGCCTGCGCCACGGCCTCAAGCTCATGCGCAAGAACGAGACCGTGACTTTCCTGTTTCCATCGCATCTGGCTTACGGCTACCACGGTGACGACCGCCGCATTGGCCACAATGAACCGCTGATCTATACCGTGACCTTGACCGATTTCAAACCCGACAACAAAACAACCGCTGAATAATCACCTCTAAAAATGAAGAACCGATTTTTACTGTTACTGTTGGCCATCGTCACTTTGGCTTCATGCAAAGACGAGCACAGTAACCTCCCCGACGGCCTGTACGCCAACATCGAAACCAACAAAGGCAACATCATCGTGGCGCTCGAATTTGAAAAAGTGCCGTTTACGGTAGCCAATTTCGTCAGCCTGGCCGAAGGCAAAAACAATTTTGTCAGCGAGGAATTCAAAGGCAAGCCTTTTTTCGACGACATGAAATGGCACCGCGTAGAAAAAGGATTTGTGATCCAGGGCGGCGATCCGCTGGGCAATGGTTCTGGGGATGCCGGTTACCGTTTCCGCGATGAAATTGCACCGGGGTTGTCATTTGACAAAGATGGGATTTTGGGCATGGCCAATTCTGGTCCGGTGACCAACAGCAGCCAGTTTTTCATTACCCAATCGGCTACCCCATGGCTCGATGGCAAGCATACGATTTTTGGCCATGTGGTCGAAAACGGGATGGACATCGTGAACCAGATCGATGTCAACGACGACATCATTTCGGTGACCATCATCCGCAAAGGAGAAGCGGCAAAGAAATTCGACGCGGCCAAAGTCTTCTCTGATTTCTTTACCAAAGAGGCCGAAAACCAAAAGAAACAGGCTGCCATCGATGCCGAAAACAAACGCATCTACGAAGCCAAATACAAAGCCATCAAGGAACAGAAAGTAGCCGAATTTGGCGCTTTGAAAAAAGAAGCCCAGAAATCCGCTTCGGGCTTGCAATACAAAATCACCACCAAAGGCACGGGCAAAAAACCCGCCGAAGGCAGCCAGGTGTTCATTCACTATGCCGGATTCCTCGAAAACGGTGAATTGTTCGACACCAGTGTGGCCGAAACCGCCGCCGCTTTTGGCAAATTCGACCAAAACAGGGCCGCCCAGCATGGTTACGAACCGATTCCATTTATGGCCGGAAACAAAACCGGTATGATTCCGGGATTTGTCGAAGGCATCGAAAAAATGGGCATCGGCGACAAAGCAACCTTATTCATCCCGGCGCATTTGGCCTATGGTGCACAGGGTGCGGGCGGTGTGATTCCACCGAATGCCAACATCATATTTGAGGTCGAATTGCGCGACAAACCTTGATTTAGAAACCATACTATAACACTATAAGGGAATAAACCTGAAAGTCCCTGCAATTGCGAAATGAGTAAGGAAATTTTTAATCGATTCAAATGAAACTTAGAATTATCGCTTTATTATTTCTGGGAATGATTACCGCTCAGGCCCAAAATGCAAAAAAACCGGCCGCAGCCAAAAAACCCGCCGCAACAGCCAAGAAAACCCCTTCGGCCCCTGCTGCCGATGGCATGTACGCCATTTTTGAAACCAGCAAAGGAAAAATAACCGTCAAGCTCGAGTACCAAAAAGCCCCGGTGACCGTGGCCAACTTCGTATCGCTCGTCGAAGGAAACAACGCTTCGGTCAAAGAAGACATGAAAGGAAAGCGTTACTTTGACGGACTCAAGTTTCACCGCGTGATCAAGGATTTCATGATCCAGGGCGGCGACCCATTGGGAACAGGACAAGGCGGTCCCGGATACAGCTTCAAGGATGAGTTTGTACCGGAATTCAAATTCGACAAGGGCGGTATTTTGGCGATGGCCAATTCAGGCCCGATGACCAATGGCAGCCAGTTTTTCATCACCCACAAAGAAACGCCATGGCTCACTGGAAAACACACTATTTTTGGCTACGTGACTTCGGGACAAGAAGTGGTGAATGCGATCGAGCAAAATGACGTCATGACCAAAGTAACAATCGAAAGAAAAGGCGCCGAGGCCAAAAAATTCGATGCCGCCAAAGTGTTTGCCGCCTACATGCTGACCAAACCGGAAGAAGACAAGAAAATTGCCGAGCAAAAAGCCAAGGAAGCTGCCGAAAGAGCCGAAGCGCAAAAGAAACAAGCCGCAATCGATGCCGAAAACAAAAGAATCTACGACGAGAAATATGCACCGGTAAAAGCCGCCAAGGTAAAAGAATTGGCCACTTTGAGAGCCAAGACCAAAAAATCGGAAACCGGACTTGAATACGGCACACTCAAAGCAGGTGACGGTAGAAAACCAACCGAAAATACGACCGTTTATGTGCACTACGCGGGTTATCTCGAAGACGGCACCTTGTTCGACAGCAGCGTAGAGGACGTGGTCAAAACTTACGGAAAATATGACGAGAACCGCGCCAAGCAAAATGGCTACCAGCCGTTCCCGTTCCAGATGGGCAACAAGAGCGGCCTGATTCCGGGATTCCTCGAAGGATTGAACAACATGAGTTTCGGCGAAAAAGCGATTTTCTTCATTCCAGCCAACCTGGGATATGGTGCACAGGGTGCCGGTGGTGTGATTCCACCGAATGCCAACATCATCTTCGAAGTGGAAATGCTCGAGAAACAACCTACGCCAGTGGCTCCTACCGGCACAACCAAACAGTAAGTTTTATTACAAGCATAAAAAAGGGATTACAATCGTAATCCCTTTTTTTATCCCTTGAATTTCCAGTCGAATTCGTCCTTGTCGTTGATGATGGCGCCCATTTCAAACTTGACGACCACATCGAACTCGGTTTGCAGGACGGTCCAGTGGTCTTCGTTGAACCAATTCTCGTAAGTGTCGTAGCCTTCCTTGGTCCATTTCTGGAATCCTTTATCGCGCAATTCGTTTTGTACATCGAGTGCCTTTCGGCCCATCATTTTGATGCCCGTCAATTCGAGCCCGGGATCCGAAGCGATGATGTAACCCAGCTTCAGGTCTTCTTCCTGGTAAAAAGTAAGCCGGAATTTCTGCTCGTTGTACAACGCGATCAAGTTGTCGTCCTCGTCCTTATATTCTTTGTCCGGTTTGCCGTAAACGGCCGAAACATCGGCCAGTTTCATCCCGAAAAGCAATTTGTCAATGCCGTGTTTGGGGTTGATTTTCATGGTTTGTTTTTCGCAAAGGTAAATAATTTCGCTTTTGCCGCTTCGGGGTGCGCAACCCTTTTGCGCTTTCTTCATCCTAAAAATACTGTAATAATATTTTATTATTTGTTTGTTTATGTTTTGTGAAAAGCCTTTGCCTCTCTTCTGCGAAGGCTTTTTTCTTTGGAAATCTCAAATAATTTTGGGTTATTTGAAAGATGAAAACGGAAAAAATCCTCTTTGGCCTGTTCCTGGTCGGAATCCTTTTGAAGTGCCTCAATCTTCCCGGCGCAAGCATTTTAATCATTTTGACGCTCGGTATCTTATCCATTTTGTATTTCCCATTCGGATTTTATTTCCTTTCGGGCAAAACATTCAAGGAACAGAAAATAGGCTTGTCGGTCGTTTCTGGAATGTTTCTTTCGGCTCCGGTCTACGGCATCCTGTTCGCATTGATGCGTTGGCCCGGATCGGGAATCATGTTGCTGATTGGGATTATTCCTTGCGTACCGTTGCTTGTCGTTCAATTCCTGTTGCGCAAAAACAATCCCGATGCCAGTCTTGACCCTTATTACCGCAATTTATTGTTCCGGACAACCGTCATTACCGCAATCACTGCATTGTGTTTTTTTCTTCCCGAAGCGCCGACCGTTCGTTAAAGTTTCGCCTTTAGGTTCTGCCTTACTGTTGTAAACCATTCTTCTTTGAGGATGCTCAAGACGATGCTGTCGCGACGGCCACCGTCTAATTTGCGCATGTTGGCACGCAATACCCCGTCTACCTTGCAACCGATGGCTTTCATCGCGGCGATGCTGCGTGCATTGTTGTTGTCGGCGCGGAATTCGACGCGTTCCATGTCCATGAATTCAAACGCGAATTGCAGCAACAAATACTTGCAATGGCGATTCAATCCTGTGCCGTGGAATTGCTGGCCATACCAAGTATAACCGAGCTGCAGCGTTTGG
Organism: Flavobacterium sp.; assembly: GCF_047602195.1. Taxonomy (GTDB): domain Bacteria; phylum Bacteroidota; class Bacteroidia; order Flavobacteriales; family Flavobacteriaceae; genus Flavobacterium. Next base: position 521,038 of record NZ_JASGHW010000003.1, on the reverse strand, counting down.
TTTTGGAGCTGGATGTCGTAAAAACGCGTGCTTCCGGCATATTGGATCGTCCTTTTGTCGTAGACCGAAAACGCGTATTCGGTTTGCTTGTCGCGGTTGGCGAGCGCGAGTTCGATGTAGCTCGTGAAGTTTTCCCTGCCGATGACCGGAAGCGAGGAATATTTCCAGATTTCGGTTTCGTTTAAAGAGAAAGGCAACAGGTTTTCGATGTCGGCTTGTTTCAACGGGGAAAGCCTGACGACATCGTCTTCAAGGATGTAGTCTTGATTGAAATGGAATGTGCTCATGATTTTGATTTTGATGATGATTTATTTGAACGCCGATGAAGCGGACGGTCGCCGATTAACGCCGGTTTTTCTAGCCCGTCCCGACGTTTCGGGAGCTGTGGAAACCCTTTTTTGAGATTTGCTTCGCCAGTTCGCTGACGCTCGAGTCTCCCGTTGGTCGAAATGACAAACGTCACACAAAAAAGATTGCAACGGACAGCGGGAAAAAGCTCCTAATATTCAAAAACCCCAAACGCGCTTGTAATCGTAAGCTTTTTATTTTCCGAAGCCTCTACCCGACCCACGATTTGCGCATCGACGCCGAATGATTGGGAAATTTCGATGATGTCATTCGCGATTTCGGCCGGAATATACAATTCCATACGGTGGCCGCAATTGAACACCTGGTACATTTCCTTCCAGTCGGTTTTGGATTGCTGCTGGATGAGTTGGAACAACGGCGGAACCGCAAACAGATTGTCCTTGATCACGTGCACCTGGTCTACAAAATGCAACACCTTGGTTTGCGCGCCACCCGAACAATGCACCATGCCGTGGATGTCGCTTGGTGTGTATTTCGATAAGATTTTTTTGATGATCGGTGCGTAAGTCCGCGTCGGGGAAAGCACCAATTTTCCGGCGTCGATCGGGGAATTTTCAACGGCATCGGTCAATTTCGTTTGGCCCGAATACACCAATTCGTTCGGCACTGCCGCATCGAAACTTTCCGGGTATTTTTCGGCCAAGTATTTCGCAAACACGTCGTGGCGTGCCGAGGTCAAGCCGTTGCTGCCCATCCCGCCATTATACGATTTTTCATAAGTCGCCTGTCCGAAAGAGGCCAAACCAACAATCACATCGCCGGGCCGGATGTTCGCATTGTCGATGACATCGCTGCGTTTCATGCGCGCCGTCACCGTAGAATCGACGATGATCGTGCGCACCAGATCGCCCACATCGGCAGTTTCGCCACCGGTAGAATGGATCGTGACGCCAAAATTTTGGAGTTCTTCGATGAGTTCTTCGGTACCGTTGATGATGGCCGAAATGACTTCGCCCGGAACGAGATTCTTGTTTCTTCCAATGGTCGATGACAGCATGATGTTATCGGTCGCGCCCACACACAACAAATCATCAATGTTCATGATCAGTGCATCCTGCGCGATGCCTTTCCACACCGAAATATCGCCGGTTTCCTTCCAATACAGATACGCCAAGGACGATTTCGTTCCCGCACCGTCGGCGTGCATGATCAGGCAATAGGCATCGTCGCCCGTCAAATAATCGGGGACGATTTTACAGAAAGCCTTCGGAAATAAACCTTTGTCGATGTTTTTGATCGCCGCGTGTACGTCTTCTTTGGCCGCCGAAACGCCGCGCATCGCGTATCTTTTGGAAGTGTCTTGACTCATAGTAGTGTTGTTGTGGCGCAAAGATACGTTGGATTTTGGGATTTTCAGATTTTCGGATTGTCAGATTTTCGGTTTTTTTTAGGAGCTGGTTCCCGCTGTACGCTGCAATCTTTTTCAAGGATTGTATTTCCCGTCGCAAGCTCCGGGCAATCCTTAAAAAAGGATTTCCGCTTCCATCGGGGCTAGGGATTTTCCATTGCATCCAAATTTTATTTAAATTTGAAAACAGTCCTCATTCTGAAAATCCGACAATCCGACAATCCAATTAATGAATCCGCATTTCTTCAAAGACCAACACGAGCTTAGAAAATGGCTCGAAAAGAACCACGACAATCAAACCGAACTCATTGTCGGGCTTTATAAAAAAGGCACGAAAAAGGAAAATATGTCCTGGAGCGAACTCGTGGATCAGGTGTTGTGTTTCGGCTGGATCGACGGCCGCAGCAAATCGATCGATGACGAACGCTGGTGCATCCGCATCACGCCGCGCAAGGCCGACAGCATCTGGAGCGCGGTCAACATCAACAAAATGGAGGTGCTCACAAAAGCCGGGCTCATGCAACCCGCCGGACATACCGCCTTTGCCAAACGCAAGGAAAGCAAATCGAAAATCTATTCGCACGAAAGCCAAGCCAAGACGCTCGCCCCCGAATACGAGAAACAATTCAAATCCAACCCAAAAGCCTGGGAATTTTTCAATGCGCAACCGCCCGGATACCGCAAGGTCGTCATCCATCTGATCATGACGGCCAAACAGGAAAAAACGCGGATTTCACGATTGGAAAGCGTCATCGCCGACAGCGCTGAAGGAAAAAGATGGAAACAAGCGGCGCGGTAATTTTTTTAAATCCAATATTACTGTATCGGTTTTCTGGTCAACATGGCGATACCGATCCAATACAAAATCAGGAAAGGAATTCCGGGAATAAAAAATACAATTAGAAAGCCCATTTCTTTAGGCATTTCTATCCCAAATTTGAAATACGCAAATGTAGTGATGGAAGAAAGGATCCCTAATCCACAAAAGAATGCGGTCAGGATTGGATTCCACAAATTTATCTTTCTCATTTTATACATGCCAACCGACAACCATAAAATTAAACTGTAAATGGCCAAACGACCAACTGCACCGATACTTCCCACATCGTGATTGTCATAATTCTTATTAAAATCTTCTGCCTTGTGACCGCTTTCAATCCAAAGCTTGAGCCCTTCAGGATAATGATAATGGTGGTTAAATTCCCATAACATTTCAGCCATGGAAACAGCAAATAGTACAATCATCAACCCTTTCGAAAAGGCTTTAAGATTCAATGCCTGGCCAATGAACAAATTAATAAAATAGAAGCAAAATAAAAATGCACCGACAGACAGCAAAACATACCTGAAATGTTCTCTTTCAGGATGTTCGAGCATTTTTACACTCAAATCTGGCCCCGCCGCCAATCCTGCAATACCCAACATGATAACCCCGATGAAAAATAAGATAATGCCTGGTAATACAGGCTGAATAAAAGCATTCTTGAAACGAAAAGTAAGATAAAACAAGATCAGCGCAGCGACAATAATTACCGTACAATAAATGATGGCGTAATGCGCTACACTGTTGCCTTCTTTGTAAGGCGTATAACCACTGATCAATGCGCCTCCCCAAAAAGGAAACAATATCAAAATCAGCGTAAGCAATATTCTTAGCATTTTCCAAATCATGTGAAGCGATCTTGAGTGAAACAATTTACATCTTCAAAACAGAAATAAAAACCTAATCATCTGTATACAAACATATTGCATTTTCATACTCCTGCAATTCCATTATGGCCGAATTCCTAAAGTAGGACCGAGTAATGCCGATCTGTTCTATTGATATCTTACGTATTGTTTTATTTTTCAATGCTCCACAATCATGATCTCCACACGGCGGTTTTCATTTTGCTGCTGTTCGTTCTGCTCCGGAATCGGGTGGATGGGCTTGGTCACGCCAAAACCTTGATACGACAATCGTTTGCGGTTGATTTTGTTCGCAACCAAATAGCTGTAGATTGCCCTGGCCCGCATCACCGACAGGTTGTTGATGTCGCCTTCGGTCTGGCAGCAAATGTGCCCTTGGATGTCGATCTTGAGCTTCGGGTTGTCCTGCATCGCACACAGCAATTCATACAGGACCGGTTTGGATTTGGGTAAAATGCGCGGCGACATATTGAAGAAATGAATGTTCTCCAACGTGATGTAATCGCCGGTTTTGGCATCCTTGATTTTCTGTTGCAACGTCGGCGCTGCCGGAACAACCGGAACCGCTTTTTCCTGTTTATTGACTTCGTATACAATGACGACTTTTCTATTCTCGCCTTGGTTTTTCGATTGCACGAAATCTTCCCCGAAACCACGAATCTCATACCCTTCGCGTACTTTGATCTTGTTCGCGTTCATGTAATCCAACACCGTCTTGACGCGTTTGAGCGAAAGCGAATCGTTGTAAATATTCGTCCCTTTCCAATCGCAAAAACCGTAGATCTTGCCCACTTCGATGTGGTCGTTGTCGGCAATCCAGGAGTTGAGCTGCTGCACGGCGGTTTCGTTCAAATGGTATTGGTCGAAATCGAAATAAACCGTCAGCCGTTGCTGTGCAAAAGCGCTCAGCGTAAAGAACCAGAACAATATGACGGTTTGGATTCTCATCGGCGTCAATTGGAAACAATCGCGATTTCTACACGGCGGTTGGCCGCACGTTGCGGTTCGTCCTTTTCGGGAATCGGGTAAATGGGCTGCGCGCTGCCAAAACCCTTGTAGGTGATCCGGTCATTGGCGATGCCGTTCTTGACCAGGAATTGCTGCACCGCCTTGGCCCGTTTGGTGGACAAATCCTGTTTGTCGCTGGGCATGCAGCACAAATGGCCCTGGATTTCGATGACGAGTTTCGGGTTCATTTCCATGACGATCAGCAGTTCGTACAATTTGCGGCGCGATTCAGGTACGACGGCAAATGTATTGATCACAAAATTGAGGTTCTCGATCTTGAGCTTCTCGCCTACCTTGGCCTCCCCAATTTGCTTCATGAAATGGACATCAAGCTGGTATTCGGCTTTGGTACCGTCTGGGTTTTCCAGTACGATGCGCTCGGGATATTTGATTTCTTTTTTGGGCTCGGGCTCCGCGGGTTTTACCGGCTCAGGCTTTATGCCGAGGATTTCGTTCTCGCGCGGCAAATCCTTGGCAAGAATATAGTAAATCGTCACCTTGCGGTTTTCGGCCTTGTTTTTTGAAAGGTTGTGTTGTTCGCCAAAACTGCGCGTCTTGAAATCATCTCGGATTTTAATTTTGCCGTTGATGGCCCTGAATATCGTTTGTACGCGTCTTTGCGCGAGCGTGTCGTTGAATCCGGTCGTTCCGTCTTCGTCGGTATAGCCGTTGATGGCGACGATCTTGACATCGGGATACTGTTTCATCCAGGCTTGGAATTTGTCGTTTTCGGATTTCTTCAGTTCGAATTTATTGCTGTCGAAAAACACAGCGAATTGTTCCTGCGCGGACAAGCCAAAGAAGGTCAGGCAAAACAAGATCAGGGTGGCAAATTTCATTCGTTTGTTTATTGGATTACGAAAGTTACGCAAAATATGGTTTTTCTGTAACAGAATTTAGATTTTTATCGATATGTTTGTCTCAAACGCAAAACATATGAAACACAGACTATTAACTTTAATTCTATTGACCGCTTCGATGGGCTATGCCCAATCGGTGATACAAAGTGTCAATTCGGGCAGTTTGATCACGACGGCCTCATCGGTTTCGATCGGCGAGATTATAGTCAATTCGGTCAACGCGAACCAGTCGAGCTCGGGCATGATCGGGATTTTGGCCACGCACAATGCGACTTTGGAAGTAACCCGATTCGAACTGACCGAAAACATTACTGTTTACCCGAACCCGACTGCGGCCAAATTGTTCTTTTCCGGCAAAGACAACCTGGCCGGGAAAAAAGTTTCCGTTTATGACCAAACAGGAAAATGCGCCTTGCAAACGGCAGTTTCCGAAGCACAATCGATCGATCTGGAAACTTTACCGACCGGTATTTTCCTGATCCAATTCCAAGACAAGACATTCCAAACCTTTACAATCATCAAACACTAAGACATGAACAGACTTTTACAATTATTCGCAATTTTAGCTACGACGCTTTGTTGGGCGCAGGTGCCACAAGGCATTTCTTATCAGGCGATCGCCTTGAACGGATCGGGCAATCCAGTCGTGAATTCGAACGTGGGCGTACGCCTTTCGATTTTGGACAACTCAGCATCGGGAACGGTTTTGTATACCGAAACCCAGACGAAAACGACCAATCCGCAAGGGCTTTTCAATCTCGTGATCGGGCAGGGAACAGCGACTTTCGGCGTTTTTGCCGGCATCAACTGGAAAACCAATTTCAAGTTCCTCAAAGTGGAAATGGATGTGGCCGGCGGCACGAATTATGCGCTCGTGGGCACTTCGCAATTGTTGACGGTTCCTTACGCGATGGCCGCCGAATCGCTCGTCTTGAGTCCGGGCGAAGGGATTACGCTAATTTCACCAAACGGAACGCCTTATACTTTGTCGGTCAATGACGGCGGGACTTTGTCGTTGCCGACCTCGGGAAGCACATCGAATCTTCCGGCAACTTTATACGCTTATGGAACGTTCAACGGCTACAATCCATCGACGGCTTTGTTGATGGGTACCGATCATTTCTTTTTTACGTACAGAATTGGATACAAATATTTTACTTCCGGAACCGAAATCAAATTCCTTTCGCAAAACAATGCGGCATCTCCGGTTTATGGAATCAATGGCATGAACGATTTGGTAGTCAACGGCAGCGCGTACACCATTCCATCGAATGGTTTCTACCTGATTTCTACTGGGTATTCGGGCGGCCCAAACCCAATATATCATTTTGACACACCCGCGTCTATTTCGCCAAGCCTGTATTTTGAAGGCATGCCGATTAGCCCGACTTATAATGTAGGCACCAACATTTTTACTTACATCGTCAATGGTGTAAGTACTGCCACAGAAACGAATTTTCAATTTTCGATTCCAACCGCATCAACATCCGGAAGTGGCGCAAATGTAGGGGACAATCTTGCCGATGGCTCGATAGAATTTCAAGGGGCTTCGATCAATTTCCCGAACGTAACCGCCACACCAAAAAATTACAGGGTAGAACTCACGATCAATTTCAACGGTTCGGGAACCTATACCATCACACAGATTTAATCCGAAACCATTCAAAAACAAAAAGCCTGCTCCGAAAAGCAGGCTTTTTTTCTAATTCAAAATGGTATTATTTCGTGAACAACAGTTCGCGGTATTTGGTCAGTGTCCAAACCTCATCGTCCACAAGCAATTCGAGTTTGTCGCAGTGTTCGCGGATGACATCGAAATACGGTTTTACCTTCTCGCAATAGGCATCGGCCATTTTGTGTGCGTCGGTCAAGGCGTTGGCTTTTTTGCGCGCCTCGGTCATTTCGTCCACCTTGGTGTTGATGCCTTCGATGTGCGCCGAAATCTCCTTGATCAGGCTGATTTGTTCCTTGGCCACTTTCTCGAAGTCCTTGCCGAAGATTTCCTTCAAGCCCTTGACGTTTTCGATAAGCGTATTTTGGTAACGGATGGCCGTCGGGATTACGTGGTTTCTGGCGATGTCACCGAGTACACGTCCTTCGATCTGGATTTTCTTGGTGTATTCCTCGAGTTCGATTTCGTAACGCGCTTCCACCTCGACATGGTTCATGATGTTGAGTTCGCCGAACAAATCGAGTGCTTGTTTCGAAACTTTCGCCTTCAAAGCCGATGGGGTCGTCTTGAAGTTGCTCAACCCGCGTTTCTTGGCTTCTTTTTCCCAAGCCTCGCTGTAACCGTCGCCTTCGAACAAGATGTTCTTCGACTGCTTGATGTATTCGCGCAATACGTTGAAGACCGCTTCGTCTTTCTTGAGTCCTTTTTTATCGATGAGCGCATCGACTTCATTTTTGAAATCGCGCAATTGCTTGGCCACGATCGCGTTCAAAGTCGTCATCGCGTTGGCGCAGTTCGCAGAAGAACCTACGGCGCGGAATTCGAATTTGTTTCCGGTGAATGCAAACGGCGACGTACGGTTTCTGTCGGTGTTGTCGAGCAAAACGTCTGGAATTTTACCCACTACGTTCAACTTCAAGTCGGTTTTTTCTTCCGGAGACAATTTACCGGTAGATACGCCTTCGAGCTCCTCCAACACCTTGGTCAATTGCTGTCCGATGAATACCGAAATAATCGCAGGCGGTGCCTCATTGGCTCCCAAACGGTGGTCGTTTGAAGCCGTTGCAATCGACGCACGCAATAACGATTCGTATACATTTACGGCTTTGATCGTGTTGATGAAGAACGTCAAGAATTGCAGGTTGCTCATCGGAGTTTTGCCCGGAGACAACAAGTTGACGCCCGTATCGGTCGCCATCGACCAGTTGTTGTGCTTTCCTGAACCGTTGACGCCCATGAATGGCTTTTCGTGGAACAACACCTTGAAATCGTGGCGTTCGGCTACCTTTTGCATCACGTCCATGAGCAAAGAGTTGTGGTCGACCGCGAGGTTGGTTTCTTCAAAGATCGGTGCGAGTTCGTATTGGTTAGGCGCTACCTCATTGTGGCGGGTTTTTACCGGAATTCCGAGATACATGCATTCCTCCTCCAATTCCCTCATGTATTGCAACACACGGGTCGGAATCGAGCCGAAATAGTGGTCGTCCAACTGCTGTCCTTTGGCAGAAGTGTGGCCGAGCAAGGTTCTTCCGGTCATCAAAATGTCAGGGCGTGAATTGGCCAGGGCCTTGTCCACGAGAAAATATTCCTGTTCCCATCCCAAAGTCGCGGTGACTTTCTTTACGTTCTTGTCGAAATATTTACACACATCGGTTGCCGCTTCGTCAATCGAATGCAGCGCGCGCAACAATGGCGTTTTGTAATCCAAGGCTTCCCCTGTGTAGGAAATGAAAACGGTCGGGATGCACAAGGTCGACCCGAAGATGAACGCCGGGGAAGTCGGATCCCAAGCGGTATAACCACGCGCCTCGAATGTATTTCTGATTCCGCCGTTCGGGAAACTCGATGCGTCTGGCTCTTGTTGTACCAACTGTCCGCCGCCGAATTTTTCGACCGAACCGCCTTCGAAATCGGTTTCAAAAAACGCATCGTGCTTTTCGGCCGTCGTTCCGGTCAGGGGTTGGAACCAGTGGGTGTAATGGGTTACGCCTTTGGACAATGCCCATTCTTTCATTCCCATCGCGATGTAATCGGCTAATTTTCGGTCAATCTTGGTGCCGTGCTGGACTGCATCTTTCACGCCTTTGTAAGCATCAGAAGTGAGGAATTTCTTCATCGCTGCATCGTTGAACACATTGCTGCCGAAAATCGCTGATTTCTTATCGGCCTCTTCAAATTTTACCGGCTTTCTGTTGGATGCTTCCTTCAGTGCCTCAAAACGTAATGTTGACATAAAAATTAGTTTTTAAAATTAAACCCTGTGATTTGTTGGGGCAAATATATAACTTTTTATCAAAATAAAATATTACCCCCTATTTTTTCGGGGTAAATTATCATTTTATCGATTAAATGAAAAAATTATGTGAATTTTACAGGGGGTCAGTTTAAAAATCCGATGTGAAAACTTATATTTGTGTACCTTAAAAACCGCTTCCTATGCTTGTTTGGATTGTCTTTTTATCAGCCATTGTCTTTTTTCTTGCACTCGACCTGGGTGTATTCAACAGAAACCCGCACATCATCAGCATGAAGGAAGCGAGCATGTGGACCGGGATTTGGGTCACGCTTTCGTTCCTTTTTTCGGGCGTCATTTATTGGCTGTATGCGCACAACCACATCGAAAACCCTACGAATCTCAAGCCGCACCTGGCATCGGTCAAATTCATAACGGGTTATCTGATCGAATTATCGCTGAGCATCGACAACATCTTTGTAATTGCCATCATCTTTTCGTCCTTCAAGATTCCGCAGAAATACCAGCACCGCATTTTGTTCTGGGGGATTTTGGGCGCGGTCGTGTTCCGCGGGTTGATGATTTATTTTGGCGTGATTTTGATCAACAAGTTTAGCTGGATGACTTATTTGTTTGGTGCATTCCTGATTTTCACGGCACTCAAGATGTTGTTCAAGAAAGAAACCGATGAACATTTCGACCCGAAGCACTCCCTCGGTTACCGCATCCTCGGCAAAGTCATCCCGATCACGAGCCACCACGACAAGGAACATTTCTTTGTACGGATCCACAACAAATTGCACGCGACGCCTTTGTTTGTGGCCTTGATCGTCATTGAAGTGATGGACGTCTTGTTTGCGCTCGATTCCGTTCCGGCGATTTTGGCGATCACTTCCGACCCGTTCATCGTGTTCAGTTCGAATATTTTTGCAATCCTCGGTTTGCGTTCGATGTATTTCTTCCTGGCCAACATGCTCGAAAAGTTCAGTTACCTTGAATACAGTTTGATTGCGATCCTGACGTTTGTCGGTGTCAAAATGCTCGCGCACGATTACCTCGAAATCCCTGAATGGGGCTCGCTCGGATTCATCGCCTTGTCTTTATTGGTGGGCATTCTCGTATCGATGAGCAAAGCCAAAAACGAACCACCGGCAGGCATCTAAAAACCTTCCCATTCTTTTAACAGCCAATCCTGTAAACTTTTACCAATATCGTGTAAACCGATTTGTAATGTTTTGAAGAATTTTACAAAACATCAAATCAAGCAATATGGTAGCTGTAGAAAAACACGGAATCATTCTCGAAAAACGGGACATGGATTTCGAAATCGAGGGCGTGTTGAACCCGGCCGTGATTATGGAAGACGGCGAAATTCATATGTTTTACCGCGCGGTCGCCAAAGGAAACCGATCGACTATCGGGTATTGCCGGCTCAGCGATCCACTGACGGTGGTCGAACGTTACGACCATCCTGTCGTATCGCCCGAATACTTTTACGAAAACCACGGTGTGGAAGATCCGCGCATCGTCAAAATCGATGATACGTATTACATGTCGTATTGTGCCTATGACGGCATCAATGCGTTTGGTGCCGTGGCCACTTCGAAGGACCGCAAACATTTCGAGAAACAAGGGATTTTGGTCCCGCAGGTCGAAGGCGACCAGTTTCGTGAATGGCTGCATTTCAGCGGCAACATCAACCTCAAGTACTTCCGGCTCAACATGGGCAACAATTATGTGTGGGACAAGAATTTGATTTTCTTCCCGCGTCGCATTTACGGCCAATTGTTTTTTCTGCACCGCATCAAGCCCGGCATTCAGATGGCCTCGGTGGACAGCCTCAAGGATTTGAATCCGGCCTATTGGGAAGATTATTTGCAGAATCTTGAGGATTACATCGTGCTCGATCCGAAATACGAACACGAACTCAGTTACATCGGCAATGGTTGCCCACCGATCGAAACCGAACACGGCTGGCTGCTCATTTACCATGGTGTACACGATGTGGTTTCGGGCTATATGTACACAGCCTGCGCCTCTTTGCTCGATCTGGAAAACCCGGCCAAGGAAATCGGGCGTTTGCCTTACCCTTTGTTTTTCCCCGAAGAAGATTGGGAACTCAAAGGTTATGTAAACAATGTGTGTTTCCCTTCGGGCGCCGTCGTCATTGAAGATACCTTATATGTTTACTATGGTGCCGCCGATGAGCGCATCGCGGTAGCTTCGATGAAAATGAGCGAACTGCTCCAGGAATTGCTGCACCATAAAATTGTCTAATCCAACTATGCAACACCCTAAAAGAACATGAAAAATGATGCCGTAAAAAAGAACCGGATTCCAGGCTTTTTGCCTTTGCTTCCACAAAATATCGTCTTGGGGAATAAAGTTCAGGTCGATGGAAATGTATTGCCCGAAATTTTATTCATTTCCACCTATCCGCCCAGACAATGCGGCATTGCGACTTATTCGGACGATTTGATCAAGGCGCTGCAACACCAATTCGTGTATTCGTTCAAGATCAAAGTCTGTGCGGTGGTGAGCAACAACGACATGCACGATTATGAGGATGTGAACGTTCCTTACACCCTCAACACTTCCCTGCCTGAATCGTACGAAGCATTGGCACATAATATCAATGAAAATCCAGCGATCAAAATCGTATTGCTGCAGCATGAATTTGGTTTGTTTGCCGAAACCGAAACCGATTTCCAGCGCTTCCTGACCTTGGTCAAAAAACCAATCGTCTTTGTTTTCCATACGGTTTTGCCCAATCCCGATCCAGTGTTCCAACAGAAAGTACAACACCTGATCGACCATTCCAATGGCATCATCGTGATGACACACAGCGCGGCCGAAATTCTGCAACGCGATTATGTGGTGGCCCAACTCGAAATGATTGCCGTGATTCCGCACGGAACGCATTTGGTGCCGTACCTCGACAAAAAAATGCTCAAGGAAAAATACGGGCTCAAAGGCCGAAAAGTGTTGTCTACTTTTGGATTGCTGAGTTCGGGTAAAAGCATCGAAACCACATTAGATGCCTTGCCCAATATCATCAAGACTTCGCCTGATGTGACTTTTTTGATCATTGGGAAAACACATCCGACCGTTGTTTTGCACGAAGGCGAAAAATACCGCGAATCGTTGCAGCAGAAAATAATCGACCTTGATTTACAAAACCATGTGCGTTTTGTCAACAAATATTTGCCGCTCGATGAATTGCTCGAATACCTGCAGCTCACCGACATCTACCTGTTCACTTCCAAAGACCCGAACCAAGCCGTCAGCGGTACATTTTCGTATGCGATGAGTTGCGGTTGCCCGGTGGTTTCCACGCCGATTCCGCATGCAAAGGAAGTGTTGTCGGACGATTCGGGCCTGTTGTTCGATTTTGGGAATTCGCAGCAATTGGCCGAAGCAGTCAACCAATTGTTGTTCGATGTCAAGTTGCGCCACAACATCGTCCTGAACGGATTGCATAAAATTACCGGAACCTCTTGGGAAAATTCGGCGGTCGCACATGCCAAATTCCTACAGAAAATCGCCCACGAAAAAATCGAGTTGCACTATAGAAATCCCGACATCAACCTCGACCACCTCAAGAAAATGACGACCGATTTTGGGATTTTGCAATTCTCGATCCTGAACCAACCCGACATCAATTCAGGGTACACGATCGACGACAATGCGCGCGCACTGATTGCGATGTGCCAACATTATAAAATGACGCGCGACGAATCCGATTTGAAATACATCGGCATTTACCTCAATTTCATTGAATATTGCGAGCGCCCCGATGATTTGTTCATGAATTATGTCGATTACAACAACAATTTTACCGCGCAGAACAACGAGGTCAATCTGCACGATTCCACCGGACGCGCGATTTGGGCCTTGGGTTACCTGATTTCGCTTTCGCCTATTTTGCCTTACCGCATGACTGCCCAGGCCGAAGCGATTTTTGAACGCGCAATTCTTTGTGCGCACCACATCCATTCGCCACGCGCCATGGCCTTTATCATCAAAGGACTGTATTATTACAACCGCTCGGTCGAAAACGAAGACACGCCATTGCTCACGCGTTTGCTCGCCAACCGATTGGTACAGATGTACCTGCACGAGGCATCCGAGGACTGGCTGTGGTTCGAAAGCTATTTGACCTATGCCAACAGCGTGCTGCCCGAAGCCTTGCTGTGCGCATACACCATTACCGATGATGACGTTTATAAAAACATCGCCAAAGGTTCATTCGACTTCCTGCTTTCGAAAACATTCGAGCAGGATTGCATCAAGGTCATCTCAAACAAGAGTTGGCATTTGAAAGGACAGTTGTGCGAAAAATACGGTGAACAACCCATTGATGTAGCGTATACAGTGATTACGCTGCGCAAATTCCACGATATTTTCAAGGAGAAGAAATATTTGGACAAGATGGAAGTCGCGTTCAACTGGTTCCTGGGCAACAACCATCTGCAGCAGATTATTTACAATCCGTGTACGGGCGGCTGTTTCGATGGGCTCGAGGAAAACAACGTCAACCTCAACCAGGGCGCCGAATCGACGATCAGTTATTTGATGGCGCGCATGATGAGCTACAAATATTTCGGCAACGAGACCGACAGTTACCACCGCAAGAAATCGAAAACATTCAAGATGGCGTAATAAAAAAGGGAACCGATTGGCTCCCTTTTCTTAACATTTTATGCGTAAAATAATCTAATTCATGTGCGTAAATTCGTGTAGACTTAAATTATTTTATATGAAAAAAATGACAAAAACAATTTTATTTCTCATTTCTGCTTTTATAATAATCAGCTGTGAAAATGATGAGACCAATTTTCAGACCTCTAATAATGTAATTACAACAATCATTAAAAAAAAGACAGAAAATGAAAGTACTGCAAAAATGTCTGCTACTTCCTTTCCTATTAATATTCATTTTGATTATGGAATTACTGAAACAAATGGTGGTTGCCCAACAAACTGTTATGGCCCAATTCCACAAATTCAAGAACAAGGCTTTATAGTACGAGGATATGGGCAACCTGGCCATAATGCATCTTATAATTCATTAGTTCTAAGGGCTCGAAATAAAAGTAAAGTAACTTATTCCCCAAGAATAGGACAATTTATCAATGATAACGCACCATATGAAAGTGCAATATCAATTGAATACCCTTTTCAGGCTTACCTGACATATGAAATTAGAGTAGAAACTTTTTTCTTTGATAATAGAAAAAATATAGACAATGTATACAGTAATGGATATCCTACACTTAATGTCTGCTTAAAAGATGACGCTACTATCCCTGGAAATAATCCATGCTTAGGTGATGGAAGAATAGGTACTTGGGTTACTGAAAATGGTTATATCTACAACAAATCTATAAGCCTTGATAGTCACGCTTTAATTACCAGGACATTTGTTTATAATTTTTCCCCAACAACAACAAAAAGCGCATTATTGTTATGGTTAGAGCCATACATGAACCTAACCCCTGGACCCGGGGCATTAATTCCCTTGAACGACTATTCGATGAAATTACCTTTAATAACAGTGATAGCTAAACCATTTGACCCTTCATTTAATGTACCTCCTCCACCTAGAGGAGGAGGTACAGGAGGGCCACGATAAAAAAGGGAACCAAATGGTTCCCTTTTTTAATTCTGATATTTTCGACTCGCTTTCTTAAAGTCAGATTCTTTAATATTGAGCATTTCAACTACATCTTCATACTTCGTACTCATTGCAGATTTATTAGTAAACTGACCTGGTACAATCACAATCCTGAAAATTTGATTCAAACGATATTGATCTGTAATAGTTCCCAAATCCTGTCCCTCGAGGTAGATACTTGTATCATTTATCGTAGAATCATAATTGTAACCAAAATTCATCGTCCCGTCATTATAAAAATAATACTGCGGAATCAGTTGCCAAACATCATTTCCGCCATCAATGGCTGACAATCGATATACAAGTGCATGATCGGAATTTAAAGTTTGGAATCCGTAATTGAAAATAATTCCATAACTCGGTGCGGTAAAATTTACATTTGTAATTTCCATCACTTGGCTTTCAGCACTATAACCTGTTTGCCCAACCGGACCCTGTGGCCCCGGATCGCCTTCGCAGCCTTGCAAGAACGTCATTGCCACTACGGCCAGAAGTAAAAATATCTTTTTCATGGTTTTTATGTTTTAAGTTGTTCATAAAAGTATTCCCAAAAATTCAGCCAAAAAAATTTTTTAAGCTAATTTTAGTAATTATAATCGCCCAAACCGCCCTATGCAAGACAATCCCAAATTATTCATGGTTATTTTAGGCGCCACGCCCAAAGGCCGATTGACCGAACAGCACGACGTCTTTTTCGGGATCGGGCATTCACTGGCAGCGCTTGTTCCGCAGATGCAGACGTTCTGGCCCGAAGCCGAAGGCAAAATCCACATCGATTCGTGGCGCGAGGTGACTTCGGTCAATGGCTATTCGATTGCAGTGGTCGCGAAAAATGAAAAAACGGAACAACCACAATTGTTCTTCATCAATCTCGGCGGTTACAAGGAAAACGAACTGGAGGAATTCCATTATAAAATTTTGGCCGTGGCCGATAACATGGCCGAGGCGGTCAAGCAATCGAAAGCCACTACCTTTTACAAACATTTCGGCTTCAAGGGTGCCGAGTCGCATGTCGATGACAAATATGGCATCGATGTGGATGACATCCATAAAGTGAATGACATCCTTGCGGCCGATCTCAAACAGAATTATGCGCTGCGCATTGTACCGAACGCAAATCAGCCCGAAGACAGGCTGCACATCGGTTATGTCAAAATCGAAAAATTACTCAAAACTGTAACGCTTTAGAAAAATCCTGTAAATTCAGTTGTTCTTCATTTTCTAATTTTAGCTTTGAAAAAAAATAACACATGATCCATCCCGATACCGAAATTAGATTCATCAGCGAACAAGTAGGCTATGGCGTCGTTGCGACCAAATTGATTCCGAAAGGAACCATCACCTGGGTCCAGGACGAACTCGACCGCGTATATACTCCAGAAGAAGTCCAGCAACTCTCCCCGCTCATGCGCGACTACCTCGAAACCTATTGTTTTACCAACAACCGCGGCGAAAAAGTTTTGTGCTGGGATTATGCCAAATACGTCAACCACAGTTTTGTTCCGAGTTGTTTTTCGACCGCTTACGATTTTGAGATTGCCATCCGCGACATCCAACCCGGCGAACAACTGACCGACGATTACGGTTACCTCAACCTTGAGGCGCCTTTTCGAAGCGTTGGATGAAGGTGTGGAACGTAAAATTGTTTACCCCGATGACATCCTGACCTATCATGTGCAATGGGATGAACTGGTCCGTCAAACGCTACCGGCTATTTTTGGCACCACCGATCAGCCTTTGCTAAAGTTTGTTCCGCAAAAAACCTGGGAAGCCTTTGAAAAACTCAAAACCGATCCCTCCCAAATGGTCTCGTTGCTCAATTGCCATTACTATCCGATGAAAACGGTGTAACCCTAAAATCCAAATCAGATGAAAAATTCAAAAAAGAACAAAAACGCTTTCGAAACATTCGCCACACATGCCGCAAAAGCCAGCGGAAGCACGACGGCATTTTCATTGGCCGCGGCCGCAGTCATCCTTTGGGCCTGTACCGGTCCGATTTTCAATTTTTCGGAAACCTGGCAACTAGTCATCAATACCGGCACCACGGTCATCACTTTCCTGATGGTGTTCCTGATCCAGAAAGCGCAGAACAAGGATTCGTTGGCCATACAACTCAAGCTCAACGAACTGGTCGCCTCGCATGAATTCGCGAGCAACCGGCTGATCGATATCGAGGACATCACCGAGCAGGAAATGGAGACCATCAAGAAATACTACCGTCACTTGAGCAAGCTCGCCGAAAAAGACGATACGCTGCAGTGTTCACATACGATCGAGGAAGCCGAGGAACTGCACGAACTCAAAAAGAAAAAATACTTAGATTGATGCAAGATATTCCCAAAATCCTGTAATGGGTTCGCAGCATTTCGCGATACATTTGAAACATTAATTCAAACACGACGCATCATGAAAAAAGCAATTGTATCCGCAAGCCTGTGTCTGGCTGTCGGTTTTGCCGCTGCCACTTTCGTTTCTTGCAAAGACAAAGAAACCACGGTTGAAGAAACCACAGTAGAAACCACCACCGAAGAAATTCCACTCGATACAACCCAGGCGGAACCCGTCACACCGGCCGACACGACCGCGACGATGTCCAATGGCGGAACCCCCGTTCAAGCACAATAAAAAAGCCTTCCGGATGGAAGGCTTTTTTATTTATTCTTTTACGATCTTTTTCGTCAAAATTCCTTCCCCGGTGGTTATCCTGACCATGTAAACGCCAGCGGAATGATCCGTCAAATCCAATTGATTGGACACGAGCATGCCCAAGGCATTGTAAATTTCCACTTTGCTGATGGAAACATTGCGGCTCAATTCGAGCTTTCCTGAAGTCGGGTTCGGATACAAGGCCAAAGAGCGGCCAAGACCAAACGGATTGGTTTGCAACACCTCAACCGCCATGCAATCGGTGGTGCTTTCGCAACCATTGGTCGTAAGCAGGCACGAATAATTTCCGGAACTCACCGCCGTAAAACTCTGTGCGGTTTGGCCCTCGATCGGCAAATTGGTGTCGCAGTCGATCCATTGATAAGTTGTTCCGACCAAATTCCGGTCGGCGGTCAAAATAGATTCAGCAACAGTTACGTTGGTCGTGAAAGCATTCTGTGAATCGGTGATTTCGATTGGGATTGTGAGGCTGCCCGACTGGGCCGGTTGGCAGAAATTGTTGCTGATCGTGAGCGTGACCTCATGCATGCCCGGGCAAACGAATTCATGGGACGGATTGATCTCGGTAGACGTCCCGCCATCGCCAAAATCCCAAGAAACGGTATCGAAATTCGTACTCAGGTTCGCAAAACCCACCGTGGCCGATTGGGTTTCGGGATCGTAATCGGTGCCAAACGGAATGAGGTTGAACTGGGCCGAAGGCGACAAACATTGCTGTCCGTCGATGTAGGTCACCGATGTCGGGATAAAAATATTGAAAAATTCTGCCCCATCGGCCTGCAAAACCGGCTGTCCGTAATTTTTGTCGAACCATTTGTACGAAACCGTAGTCGAAGGGATCGGGATTTCGATGCCACCGATCGTGATGTGGTCCACGCGCTGCACCACCGTCTTCATCTTGAGCACATTGGGAAACGTCATGAACGGCGTGACCAATGAACCCCAACCCTGCACGGTATTGGTCCGCGTGATTTCGGCACCGTAAACGACATCGAAACCGAGGCCGCCCAGATTGAAATCGACGTTGAAGGCCGCATTCGACGTATGCGTGTCGCCATAGTTCATCGGGAACTGGTAAATGACATCGGGCGACTCATAATCGACGGCCATCGGCAAAGCCAACGCGCCAAAACCGATGTTCATACCGACCATCTTGGATTCGAGTGCGCCCGCGCTGAGCTTCGAATGCTCGATCATGTTCGTAATGCCGTAATCCTGCACTTCTAATCCGTCGGAAACCGGAAGCGACAGGTTGAAATTGTTGTTGAACTGGCTGTTGCAGTTGAACAGGTAGCCGTGCGAAAAGCACCAGGCCAGTTTGTAGCCCGAATCGTTGGGGTTGCCGTAGGAAAAAGTGGTTTGGGATTCGGCGGAAAGTCCGCTGTAATCCCACGCATGGTTCTCGCCCGTCACGGCAAAATTGAACAGGCCGATCGGTGCCTTGCTGATCGTAATGGCCTCGCCCGCCACCGCATAATCTGAAGAATCATAGGTAATTTGCGCCGAGGCAGTCAGTGAAAACAGCAGCGCTGTGAGTAAAGTAATTTTTGTCATAAGCTTTCATTTTTGGTTGTACTCGTTTTCATTCGCATCAGTTCCGAAGCATCGGATTGTGGTTTTGATCTTACTTAAATGTAGACAAATCGAAAGTAAGCGCCTACAAAATCCGACAAACACCTTGGTTTTCAGACCAAAAGCACAAACGCCATCTGAATTGGAAAATAAATTCCATATAAATAAACGAACATTCACTTATTGCATTATCTTTGCCCAAATAAATTTTCATGCGCACAAGAGACGAACAGAAAGAAAAACTGGTGATTGAAAAAGCCATCGAGCAAATTGTACAGGATGGCTTTCAAGGCTTTAGCATGAACAAATTGGCCAAGGCTTGCGGCATATCGGTGGCCACGCTGTATATTTATTACAGCCACAAGGACGACCTGATCCAGAAAATCGGGATTGAAGTGGGGCGCAATTTCCTACAAACCACCATGAAGGATTTTTCATCCGATATGGATTTCGAGACCGGTTTGTGGAAACAATGGGAAAACCGTTCGGCTTTTGCACTGCAGTTCCCCAAGGAAGTCGCCTTTTTTGAAATCATCCGGCACTCGCCGCACAGCGAGGTCATCCAACAGGAATTGCTGATTGGATTCAAGCAAAAGATGACCGATTTTTTTGCCAACGCGATCAAGAACAACCAGCTTATCCCGCTCCCGGTCGATGTGTTCTGGAGCATTGCCTACGGACCGCTGTACAATTTGATGCGTTTCCACCGCGAAGGGAAAAATATGGCGGGAATGCCTTTTACATTAACCGATGACATCAAGCGACAGGCGTTTGACTTGGTCATCAAAGCATTAAAACCATAAATCACATGGAAAACAATTTTGACCACATCCTGATTTTCCGGACCAACATCGGACCGGTTCAGAAAAATTCAGCCCTGCATGAAACTTTTGACAATCATCCCGACATATTGCACTGGAGTATCGATGCCGAGGACAGCGATTGTGTCCTGCGCATCGTCTCCCCGACCCTTACCGCCAATGAAATCAACGCCTTGGTCGGCCAGCACGGCTTTGACTGCTGCGAATTGGACTAACATCAATCTTTATAAATCATCATCAAAATGGACAATCAATCCACAGAAAGCATGGCTTTCACCCCGTACCAAAAATTCATCATCGCCATTTTGGCTTTGCTCCAATTCACCATCATCCTCGACTTTATGGTCATTTCGCCATTGGGCGATATCCTGATGAAGACGCTCGACATGACGACTTCCAATTTTGGGATGGTCGTTTCGGCCTATGCGTTCAGCGCCGGTATATCAGGGCTTCTGGCTGCGGGTTTTGCCGATAAATTCGACCGCAAGAAATTGCTTATCTTCTTTTACACCGGTTTTATTCTGGGCACCTTGTGCTGTGCGTTCTTCGAACAGTTATGCCATGTTGTTGGCCTCGCGTATCGTGACCGGAATCTTCGGCGGGGTGATCGGATCGATTTCGCTGGCCATCATGACCGATCTGTTTGCCATCAACCAACGCGGCCGTGTGATGGGATTCATCCAAATGGCCTTTGCCTCAAGCCAGATCTTGGGCATTCCGATTGGGCTGTATTTTGCCAATCTTTGGGGCTGGCACGCTTCCTTCCTGATGATCGTCGTCCTGGCCGCGGTCATTCTGTTGGCTGTCATATTTAAAGTGAAACCGGTCGACAAACATTTGGAATTGCAATCGGACAAGAACGCCTTTTTGCATTTGTGGCATACGCTGAGCAACAAAAATTACCGGATCGGGTTTAGCGCCGTGGCCATTCTTTCGGTGGGCGGGTTTATGTTGCAACCTTTCGGAAGTGCGTTTTTGGTCAACAACATCCACATTGCACAGGAGCAATTGCCGATCATCTTTTTCTGTACCGGGGTTTCGGTCTTGTTCATCATGCCCGTGATTGGAAAACTCAGCGACCGCGTGAACAAATTCCGTTTGTTCTCGGCAGGATCGATCCTGTCGATCATCATGGTCATCATTTATACCAACCTTCCACCGATCCCGATGTGGCAGATCATCGTCATCAACATGATTCTTTTCATGGGCATCATGAGCCGCATGGTACCATCGACCACGCTTAACACGGCCATTCCGGAGATGAAAGACCGGGGCGCTTATATGGCGATCACCTCATCGATGCAACAGATTGCGGGTGGCATTGCGGCTGTGGCTGCGGGTTA
The DNA here is from genome assembly GCF_047602195.1 of Flavobacterium sp. Taxonomy (GTDB): domain Bacteria; phylum Bacteroidota; class Bacteroidia; order Flavobacteriales; family Flavobacteriaceae; genus Flavobacterium. The sequence continues at coordinate 499,776 of NZ_JASGHW010000003.1, read as the reverse complement.
CATCGTTCACCAGCAAACCAAGACGAGTCCGCTGGAAAATTATCCCGTATTGGGCTACATCATTGCAGCGGTGACGCTATTTTCGATTGTCCTGATTTGGCGCGTGGACCAAATGGTACAACAGAAACCCAATCCGGTCCCTGTCGCCGACAAACCAACAGATCATTAATACCAAGCCCGGCCTGTCCGGGTTTTTTATTCGACGGAATCCTTTTTGGCTATGTTGTGGAGCAAATGCAGGATTTGCTTTTCGATGATGGCCAATTGGGAAAGCGTGATGGCAGTGAGCTCTTTGGGTGTGGCGTAAGTGGCGATTTGCGGTAGAAACTCGTCCAGTTCTTTTTTTACACCAGTAGATATTGAGCAACTGCTCTTCGGTAGGGGATAATCCAGATATACCGATACGAGAAAAATCATCGGGTAGGATGTTATCTGTACTTTTCATGTTGAGTGATTTAGGGAACTGCAAAATACGTTAATATTGTGTTTTTGCGATTATAACAAACCGTTAATTTTTTACAAAATTGACATTTTAAGAAAATATGCTATTAACCTGTAAACTTTGTTAAAACACATTCGCAAATTGAGACTTAAGTTTGATTTTCATACCTTTACAATCCCTAATCTAATGAAAAATGAAACTTACAAGCCTTTTGTTTCTTGTATGTCCATTTTACCTGTACGCGCAGGTGGGCATCGGAACAACCAGCCCAACGGCTACACTAGATGTCAATGGTACGCTTCGCGTAAGGCAAACCGATCTCTACACGAGTGATACTTCGGCCAAAGATTCGGTTTTGGTGGTCAATAAAATTGGCGATGTGCGCCGGGTCAGCTCAAAAACCATTGTCAACAGTTACCTCAAGACCTTCGTAAAGGGAAGCTTCAATACCTCCACCGACAAAAGCCTCACGCTTTCTTCAGGTACCCAAAAAATCCCTTTTGATTATGAAGAATTTGACACCAACAATGAGTTCGATACTTCCAACAATACTTTTACGGCCAAGCAAGCCGGGATTTACGAAATCGGTGTGCAGATTAAGGCGACCAGTTCACTGAGCATCGCTTCTAATTTCGCGGTGGCCATCGTCAAAGTCATCACTTCGCCTGCGTCCACTACCGTTTTGGCACGCGCTGCATTTGCCAATGTGGGCGTGGCCACGGTCAACATCACCACCCCATTGCGCGCCACGCAAACCTTGGTACAGCTCAATTCGGGTGATACGATCCGATTCAATCTTTACAGCGACTTGGTCAATATTGGCGTGCTCGGCAGTCGTGAGGATTGCTTTTTTTACATCCATCAGGTGCGTTAACGGTTCGGAAATTTACCTGGATTTTATAGGGGAATTGTTGACTGTTCGCGTAAAAAATTGTACATTCGGGGAAATACTACACCAATGGCCCATTCCACGACTCCTTCCCTGACCGAACAAATACACGAAGCAGAAAACCGTTTACTCCAAGCGCAAAAAAACAGCGATGTCTCGGCATTGGACCGGCTGTTGCACGACGATCTGGTATTCATCGCTCCCAATAACGAAATCACGACCAAGAAATCTGACCTGGACATGCACCGTTCGGGCAACCTCAAAGTACTGGCCTCGCATGCCGAGGAGCCGCTGGTGAAAATCCAGGAAGATCTTGCCACTGTCGTCGTCGATGTGCACCTGCGTGTGGAGTTCTACGGGCAACCATTCGAAGGTTTGTACCGTTACATGAGGGTTTGGAAAGCCGTGGGCAACGATTGGAAAATCATTGCAGGGAGCTGCAGCCAGTTGTAAAACCGATTCTGTTTTGGAACATCAGGACAAATGAATGAATTTCAAATTTCACAATTTGCGAATTCTTTATTTTTGCATCCAATCCCATCCCTAAAAAATCATCGATTGCCTATCTTTGCGTGAAAAGCAAAACCATGGCCAAGAGAAACCGCAAACACGAAGAATTCCTCAACGTGCTCACACACGGGACAGGGCTTTTGCTTTCGATTGCCGCTTTGGCTACGTTGGTTTGGTTTTCGGCCTTGAATGGCACGCCGATGCAACTGATTGCCTCGGTGGTTTTTGGACTGAGCCTCACACTGCTCTATTCGGCATCGACCATTTACCACGCCATGACCAAACTGCGCTGGAAACGGTTGTTCCAGACCGTCGACCACCTGTGCATTTACCTTTTAATCGCGGGAACTTATACGCCAGTGGCATTACTCGGGCTCAAGGGCGTTTGGGGTTGGGTGATTTTTGGCCTCATTTGGATTTTTGCCGTGATGGGTTTTATATTCAAACTATCGCCTTTGCGCAGGTACGAAAAAATCTCGCTGGCCCTTTACCTCGTGATGGGATGGCTCATTGTCGTCGCGCTCAAGCCGCTTCTGCAAAGTATGCCCGTCGAACCTTTGTTGCTACTGCTCGCAGGCGGTTTGTGCTATACGGCCGGCACCTACTTTTTCGTCAAGGAAAACGAACCCTACTACCATACCATCTGGCATGTATTTGTATTGGCAGGCAGCGCTTTCCATTTCTTTAGTATCTTTCTGTACCTTGTGCCCTAGCCTTTGGTTTTGAGGTAGTGGGTCGTTAAGGTTCGTGCCCAATAGCGCGGTACATTGTATTTGGCTTGCAGGGAAGCCACGATCTCATTCGATTTCTTGGTCTTGGCTTCGAATTGGTCAAGGATCATGATCCAATCGGCGATGGGTTTTCCGGTTTTGTCGATGACCTGCGCATCTTCTACTTCCCAGTATTCTTTTTTCATGAGGATTTGTTTTTTTAACGTTGCATCCGAAAATTCGGCGGCGTTTTAGGTTGGTTTTTGTGCTTCACTTTCGAGTACCTTGGCAAAATGGGCCATTTTATCGGTCCAGAATTGCTCGTAGAAAGCCAGCCAATCGCGAACTTCGACAAATCCGGCCGGATCCAACGCACAAAACCGCTCGCGTCCCATGCTTGTAATCGAAACCAGGTTGGCCTGCTCGAGTGATTTGATGTGCTTCGAAATCGCCGGGCGGCTTACCGGAAAATGGGCGGCCAGTGCATTGATGCTCAACGAACCGGCCGTGAGCAGGAACAATATCTGGCGCCGTGTCGGATCGCCAATGGCGGCAAAAACATCAGGTTTTGTGTTTTCCATGATCAGGTATTTTTGGACAACAAATCTGCAAAATTTTTCGCAATCTGGCTTTTCCAACCGCTGCCCATCATATAACTCACCATCCAGGCTTTGAATCCTTTGAATCCGGTATGCTCGAGCAGGAGCCGCGTATTGTTGCCTTCGGGTTGCAGCGTCCAGGTCACCACCGTGTCGATTTGGCGCGAACCCGGCTTGTCGCCTGAAACCCAACTGTACGAAAGTTTCCGATTCGGTACAATTTCGAGTACTTCACATTCGACGATTCCGCTCCAACCGGGCATGGGTTTGGAACGAAATTGAAAACGGTGCCCCAGTTTGAGTTCAAAATTATTGGGCATGAGCCATTTTTCGATCAATTCGGGTGTGGTCAGGCAATGCCAAACATGCTCGGCGGTGTAGGGATGAACCCATTCCAATTTGAGGTCTCTTTTCATTATATGTAACTTAAAAGTTACACAATATTAATAACTCAAAAGTTACCAAACAAATAATTTGCTTGTTATTTTTGGAACAACCGGAAATGGTATCTTTAGGGCATGGAAATGAGATTTGCCTTTTTACCCTCGCAAAAATTGATCGGGCACTGCCAACGACAGTCGTTGACCGACGACCGTACCTTAGAACTTTGGCGAAAATTCATGCCCCGCAGGAACGAAATCGCCAAGGCCATCAATACCAACGAATTGGTCTCGATGCGCATTTACGGACCCGAATACGACTTCAACAATTTCAATCCTTCGGCCGAATTTGACAAATGGGCCGGTCGGTTCGTTTCCGATTTCGATCAGGTTCCCGACGGGATGCAAATCCACACCATCCCCGAAGGACATTACGCGGTTTTTCTTTACCAAGGATCACCCCAAAATGCCGCCGCTGCCTTCGGTTATATTTTTGAAAGTTGGTTGCCGCAATCCGGATACGAATTGGATGCGCGGCCCCATTTTGAAATCCTAGGCGAAAAATACCGCAACGACAGCGAGGACTCGCAGGAGGAAATTTGGGTTCCCATCAAGCGCAGGCCATAACATTGAATTTCCTACATTAGCACTTTAAAATGGCAACCCATGGGATGGAAAACCTCACTGATCATTATCGAAAACAAGCATCATTTCACCAACGACAATGCGCTCATCGAAGCCTTGGGTTTCGACAACCTCGTCTATAAAAGGGAAGCGACTTTTGAAGAAACGCTCCATCCCGAAAAAAACACTTTTGCCATCGGCTACCATCGTGACAACATCATCATCAGCGACGGACACCAACTGACAAACCGCGGTCTGGAGAAGACAGACGGGCTCAAACTTGCAAAATATGAGCAAAACCTTACCCAGTTATTTCCGGATGCCGAAATCCTGACGGTCGCCTGCTACAGCACTTCCAATTTCCATGGCTATTCGCTGATCCAAAACGGAGACAGGCAACGGCTTAAGATTGTCGGTGAAGGTTTCAAAAAAGAATGGGGCGTGCCATTGGCCGAAGAAAACCAACTCTATCAAAATGCTACCCAACAGGACGGTGAATGGGTTTGGCAAGACGATGACGACACCTTGACCGAGGACCAACTCATGGAAGATTTCACGTTTACCGTGGCCAAAAGACGGCTGGGCGTCCGGCTTGATGAAGCCGAAGGCGAAGATTTGCTCGAAAACACCCCATTCAAGGTATATGAATTTCTGGAGCTTCCGGTCAATGGGCTCGAAAGAAGATACACCGCGGCGCAAATGGGTGATTTATGTGATGATTGTGGTCGTGGCCTTGGCCTGGCAATTGATCCGCAGAATGAACGATTGAAAATCTCGATTTTATCTTTCGGTTGCAAGGCCGATTGGCTTACTGCCCATCCTGCGAAGAAGGATCTTTCTTGGCCTCGGGGTCTTTTTCAATGACTTTCTTCTGGTTGTCCCTGTGCTCCTTGACAAAGGCATCGAGTTGTCTTTTGAATTTCAGGTGCAGATCAGGTGTAGACGTATAGCTGGTATAGTAATGCTCCAGGCTCTTTAGCTTTTCCTTGAAGCGCAGCAACGAATTGATATTGGCCGTAATGTCTGCCGTGTTGATCAGCGCATTCTTGAAATAGGTCCAGATGCGGGGTTTGGTGTAAGCCTTGAAATGGTCATAGGCGGTATCGAATTCGGCTTCGGTATACCGGCCCGCTTCGGTAAAAAATAGGCAAACCGCCATATCCGATTCCCGGATCTTGTCGTTGTATTCGGCTTGTTTGCCGTTTTCGGAGATTTCATCGAGGAAAAACTCCCACTGTACGATCTCTACATAGACGCGGTCCTCGGGATTTTCATTGCGTTGGCTGATGTCGTTCTCCACACTGATGAATTGGCGGAATGCTTCCCTTTCCTGCTGCAGCTCGCGTGAAGAAGCCAAAAACAACCGAAGATTGGTCCCGGGTTTGCCTTCTTCCCTCTTGGGGTATTCCATCATCTTGAGCAGCAGTTCGGCCGGAATCGTGTCGCCGGTGGCATTGCACTGCGAACCGTTCCCATTGGCCCTGAACTTGAGCAATCGGTTGTAATCGTGGAATGCCGGTTTGTCGCTCGCCTTGCAATAGTTACAGATGCACGGCACATATTGTATGTACTTGAGCCTATGGAATGGCGCTAGGACTTCGGCAAATCGTTCCCGGATGATGGACAGCAATTCGATCTTGTTCTTTCCGGTGATGCGGATCAGGAACTGGTTGCTGCTTCCATAGCTTTCCACAATCTCGGCATGCGCCCCATTGGATTGGATATTGAAACCGCGGTGCCATACCAGATCGTGGTCGTCAATGTGGTGGTGCAACGCGACAATGAGCCGTGACATGATGCCGCGCGGCATGTACTGGTCGAATTCATAGATAAATTGCAGGATGTCCTTTTGGTCGTGGTAAGGCCACTTTTCGTAAGGCATTACCGTAGGCAGGTGTTCGGGGATCACATAACTGTCCTTGCCGCGTATGTGGTACATCAATCCAAATTTGTGCATGAGTCTCGAAAGCTTGTTGGCTTCGTATTGCAGGTCGCTCCTGCCCCATATTTTGCGGATGTCTTCATCGCTGATGCGCCCTTTGCGGTCAATGGCCGTTGGATTGTCGAGCACTTCATAGACGATTTTCACGAGCCAGTTGGAGTTGAGATAGATGCGTTCCTGCAACAACGCGTCATCGATGAAATGGGTAAATACCCCAATCCGGTTGAAATAATCGCTGAGCCTGGCCATCATCCCGTTTTCACGCACGCCATGGTCTTTGCAGATTTCCCGGAACGCGTCGAATGAAATGAAATTTTTATCAATAGAAAGCAAATGCTCCCGGATGGCCACCCATTCGGATGGCAATTCATCGCCTATGCCGGGCAGTTCCGCCAAATGCATCTTGATCTCGTTCTGCAGTTGTTTTATTTTCGGGACATCGTTGCTCAGGTCAAGGGCCGATACATTTTTGATCAGCTTGCCAAAATGGCCGCGATAGCCCGGTTCATCAAATTTGGATTCGCGACCATACATCTCATTGATGACAATCGCGACCATGCTGCCGTCTCCTCCCAATTGTTCCACCGTGTTGAGCCAATAGGAAAAATCTGTTTTTTCTTCGCGCGTATCGGCCAGGAGTACATAAAAGGATTTGTCGGTAAAGAAAATCTGGTGCGTGCCCTGGTATATTTTCTGTCCGCCGAAGTCCCAGAAATTGACCCTGAACAAGGATTTCTTTCCGGCTTGTTCCTCGATTTCAAATCGCCAGCTCCCGATATCGATTCCAAAAGTCGTGTCTTGCTGCTCGGGCATTTTGGCATGCGCATCCTGCACCTTCCGCACAAAACTCGTTTTGCCGCTTCCGCCTTGGCCGATGACCAGCAATTTGGCTTCATACAATTTTTGGGTCTCGCCACTGCCTTGCTCGATTTGCTTGAAATAGTCTTTGATGGTAGACAAACCACCCCTAATGATATTCATCGGGGGCCTTTTGAGGTTGTCATCCATAATGGCAAAACCATACTTCATGGGCGTGTCGGTCCAACTGACCGGAATATCTTCGTAGACATTGAGCGAGAAAATCCACGAAGGCAATTCCTCTATCGCATTGTTGATCAAGGCAATCGACCGCAGGTTGGCAAGGCTTTGCAAAGCCGATACATCAGATACAGCAGTTCTTTTAATCTGAAGTTCCTGCAAACTTGAAAAATCGCCCAAGACGCCAATGTCTTTGATAAGCGCTCCTTTGAGGATGAGTTCCCGCAGATTCGTGAGGTGTTTCAACGCATTGATATTGGTGATGCGGTCACTGTGAAATTTAAGCCGCCGCAGCGAATCGAGCCCTTCAAAAACCGAAATGTCTTCGATTTGCGTATCCTCGAGGATCAACGTATCGAGTCGTTCCAATCCGGCAATGGGAGAAAGGTCAGTTGCAGAGATGTCTTTCAGCCACAGGGTTTCCAGTTTTTGGAGCCCCGCCAGGAAATCCAGGTTCTTGATGTTCTTCCCGGACAGCGTGAGTATCGTCAATTCGGTCAAACCCGAAATCGGCGTATAGTCGTTGATTCCTAAGTTTTCCCTGATACTTAGGCTTTTTAACTGCGGAATGGTGGCCAGAAAACCCAAATCGGTCAAAGAATTGAAATCGAGATTCAAATCTTCCAAATATTCCAATTCCCTGAAAAAATCCGAAAAATGAACATCGAGTTTTTTTTCACGTTGCAATCCCAATGCACAAATGCGTCCATTGTCGTTGCGTTTGAATCCCGTTTCATTGATCAGCTCAAATTTATAGCCGCCTACTGACTTGAGTTCTATTCCATATTTATTCTGGAGGTATCGGATAACTGCTTCATCAACTGTCATGGAAAAATTGGTATTGGTTTGGACAATAGCCCTAAAGGCATGCGCTTTACAATCTTAACAAAAAAATGGCAACTTTTCGCGATTGCATTCAAATTAATCGCAGTGTGGCATGCCGTACTTGGCAAAGTCTTGTCTGCCAACGCAAACTGTCATAAAAGCGCAACCCCAATCTGTGCGCAACAGGGTTTCAGTATCTCGTCCAATACCGACCAACTGCTCCTTTTTTTAAGGTCACTTGCGTTTTTACATCACTTCTTGTTAAAATCCACAGACGTTCGTCGATTACAAAAAAATAACGTTGAATGGCTTTCGCCTTTTTGTTACTTCGTGTAAGATATATCTAACAAAAATGTTTTCCGTCCGCGCAAACGGAGAAAAATCAAATCAAACCGACTTAACCATTCCTGCAGTGATGCAGGTAAAAATCTAACACAATGAGAAAAACACAACTTCTGATTGCGGGTATGCTCACGCTCGCCATCACACTGACTTCGTGCAGCAGCGAAGACAAAGCCGTACAGCAACAGGAAAACGCCAGGACGGTCGAATTGGCCAAAACCACCGAAATGCTCGACTTCGAAAGCAGCCTCAAAGATTGGATGCAGGCCAAGCGTGAAAACGTTGGAACGACTTCCAGGGCAGCGGCAGACGAACAAATCGCTCGCCAAGCCAAAGCCTTGCTGGGCTCCATCGGGGAAAACGAGACCGCTTCGAAAGAACAAACCACCGATGAACTCGTACGGGCCACGATGCGCGCCTATTCTAAAAAACTGACGGAGCAATACCGTGCACAAAACCAATAGGATGAAAAAGTTATTCTCCCTTTTAGCCTTGCTGTTGGCCATTGGCGGTTATGCGCAAAAGACCGTCGAGATCTATAACTTCTCGAGCAAGACCGTTTCGTTGTCCATGGTGGTGACCAAACCTGCCTCGGGGACTTATCCTTGGTGTGCCAGTGTGGCGCCCTCGCCCATCTACATTGCCCCGGGTGACAGCTACATCTTGGAAAATACGGCCAACGCCTACCGTTTCCCATTCCATTCGCCGGGTTCTCCGACCTACATCACCAATTGGCGTAGGGTCACCGCACCGGCCAGTCCGGGCGCACCGGCTCCGTGGTCGAATATGCTCAGTACGGCAGTCTGGCCTTTGGGCAATGGGCAATACTTCGACTACATCAGCTTTTACATGAACAATGGCATGGCCGGCAGCGGCAACATTGGCGAACCGAGCTTTTGGGTAACGGCCAATCCGTTGATCAATACGGCCAACCAATGGCAGGTGGATTATTCGGGCGATTTCGTTTCCCCATCCTTGTATTTCAGCACCATCGTTTTTACTGACATTTAACCCCAATATACTTATGAAAAAAATACTTTTGCTTGCGATGCTGTTGTGCAGTATGCCACAGTTCGCACAGAAAACCTTTGAAGTGTACAACTTTACCTCGCAGACGGTACAATTGGCCGATATTGCGACCAAACCATCCGGGGCAACGGTTTATCCGGAATTCCACAGCAAACCTTCGGGCCTGATCAGCATCCCGCCGGGCGGAAGCTATACATTGGTGAACACGGCCAACCTGTACCGCTTTCCATTGTATTCGCCTTCGAGTTCCCCCGTCATCCCTACCTGGGAACGGTTGACATCGCCGAGCCCGGGAACCAACATGGCGAGCACCGCGGCCTGGCCTTTGGCAACCAGCCAGGTATTCAAGGAACTGTTTTTCTATGTAGGTTCGGCTTACAAATCCATCAGTGTCACAAGTCCGGTTGTTCCCTTGCAGCCGGGCGGGTGGCAGGCTGATTATGTGGAAGACAACCCCGCACCGAATGTGTGGTTCTACACCATCGTGATTTACTAAACCTTTTAGCAATAGGGTTATGTTGAAAGGCGTATCGTTTCGGCGGTACGCTTTTTTTATTGGAACGCGCGCAACAAATCGGCGATGTTGGCCGCAATAATAAGTCCGTACAAGAACAAAAAAGCAAGATTCACGAGCAATCCGATGATGGTTTTTACACTTCTGGCCTTGCGGATTTCCTTGATCGAATACACCAATCCGACATTGGAAAGTACGGCCACAACGATAAGCGCCACGGTAAAAATCGAAGATGCCGTAGCCGATCCCGAGTGGAACATCGACATTTGAAAAACGAAAGCGCAGACAAACAATGCCAATGCCATCAGGGCAAACCGGAACCCTTTGCTCGAATTCTTCATTCTTTTTTTAGCCAAGATACCATTTTGCAAAGAAACAGCAGCCTGATCGACCATTCCAAAAAATCTCTATCTTGCAGCAAACAAACCCAAACCATGAAACAATTGATCCTTGTGCCTTTCGCTGTCTTTTCCCAAAATCTCTTTTCGCAGGATTTGTCCATTCAAACCACGACCGATTCGATCTACAGCGACAAAGAGGTAGACCTCAAACCCGAAGCTATCGGCGGCAAAGACAAAATGAATTCCTACATCATGAAACATTACCAATTGCCCGACGAGCAAGGGCTCAACGGCAAGGTCATCGTATCTTTTGTCGTTGAAAAAGACGGCAGCGTTTCCGATTACCAGATCGTACAGGATGTTGGTTTCAATACCGGTACACAACTGCTCGAAATACTCCGGAAATTTGACCGGTGGAAGCCCGGCCAGAAAAACGGGATTCCGGTCCGGGTACGTTACCATTTTCCATTGAATGTCATGACCGCCCAATGACATGAAAAAGATCCTGTTCCTTTTGGCCCTGCCCATCTTTTTCTGCCAATGCAAGGACAAAAGGATTGCGCCCAAAAAAATCGATGAGCCATTCAATGCTTTCCTGCTGCATTTCAATACCGACACCGTCTTCCAGAAAAGCCGCGTGGTTTTTCCTTTGGTGACCATGCAAGCGGAAACCGAAAACAGCGACCAGCTTTCAAAGAAGTTCATCACAGAAGCCGATTACCAATCCATCGACCTGAGTTGGAACGATTCCTACACGCAGCAAGTCCTCCTCAACGACCGCAAGGCCACGATTCAGATACGCGGGGTTGACAATGGCATCCATACCGATGTGTTTTTTGAAAAGAAAAACGGCCAATGGAAATTGGTCGGCTGGACCGATTTATCGGATTGATCGATTGGATGTTAAATCAAGATGTTGTAAATCAATCATTTTTTAGTACATTCGTTTGTGTTTGATTGTCAATCATTTAAAAACGAAACCCATGAAAAAAGCTGTACTTCTTTTTTTAATCCCCTTCTTTTTCCATACTTCCTACGCCCAAATCAATCTCGGTACGACGATCTTGCAGAATACGGTGGTCGCCTCGAACCTCAACGTGCCCTGGGACATGACCTATGGACCCGACGGTTGGATCTGGTTTACCGAATTGCAGGGCAACATCAAGCGCATGCATCCAGATACATTCCAGGTACAGCAGGTCTTTGCCATTGGCGATGTCGCGCTTTTCGGTTTCAGCGTGGGCTTGCACTCGATCGTGCTGCATCCCGATTTCAATGCGAATCATTATCTGTATGTGCATTATGCGTATACGAATACGACTTCCAAAATTGTGCGCTACGAATATGATGCGGCCAACAATACCCTGGTCAATCCCACGATCATCCTCGGGAGCATTCCTGCCGGGATTTCCCACAATGGTTCCCGCATGGTCATTTTGGACGACAAACTGTTCATCTGTCTCGGGGACACCTACAACACACCGGCCGTGGCACAGAATTTAAGCTCGATCAACGGCAAGGTGTTGCGATTGAACCTCGACGGCAGCATTCCTGTCGACAACCCGATCACGGGCAGCTACATCTGGTCCTGGGGGCACCGCAATCCACAGGGCATGTGCTATGCCAATGGCCGACTGTACAGTTCGGAACACGGCACGAGCAACAATGACGAGGTCAACATCATCGAAACCAACCGCAATTACGGCTGGCCGACGGTGGAAGGCGTCTGCAATACGGCTGCCGAACTGACCTTTTGTGCCGAGAACAACGTAGCCGAACCGATCTGGTCCTGGTCGCCGTCGATTGCCCCGGCGGGTATCGATTATTACCAGAACCCGGCCATCCCGGAATGGAACAATTCTTTGCTGGTGGCCGTTTTGAAAGGCAAACAGTTGATCCAGCTCAAGCTCAACGAGGAAGGTACGCAGGTGGTCCAACAAAACATTTACCTGGCCAACACCTACGGAAGGTTGCGCGATGTACTGGTGCTTCCCGACGGGCGTGTGTTCTTGTGTTGCTCGAACCGCGATTATGCGGGCAGCCCGATTGCGGCAGACGACCGCATCATCGAACTCAAAAACCCCGATGCCTTGGGCGTAACGCAATATGATTCGAATCAAACGGTAGTGTATCCGGTTCCTTCAGACCATTTGCTGCACATCGATTCGGCCCCAAGTGCCGGCCATATTTCGATTGTCGATGCAAACGGCAGACAAGTCTATCTCGGCCAGTATACGGACACGGTCGATGTGGATCAACTGGCTGCGGGCATGTATGTATTGCAGTTGTTGGACAGCAATCAGAAAATAATCGGCCAAAAGAAAATCCTGGTCAAATAACTTGCTGTTTACTTCGCAAGAATTTCCCGAAATTCCATAAGACATTGCTTTTTGGCAATGCGTAGCTTCGAAGGAAAATAAAGTCCAACTTAAAATCGAAGACGATGAAAAGCAACCTGACCATGGATTTTTCCATAGACCAATCAAGCAACAGCGTCCATGTAAAAAAGGAATTCGACGCACCGCTCGCCACGGTATGGTCGGCATGGACCCAAAGCCAATGGCTCGACCAATGGTGGGCGCCCAAACCCTGGAAGGCCCAGACCAAATCGATGGATTTTACCGAAGGCGGCCGCTGGCTCTATGCGATGGTAGGCCCCGAAGGCGAAGAACATTGGAGCATCGCCGATTACAAAAAAATCGAACCGCATCAGTTTTTTGAAGGCGAAGATGCGTTTACCGACAGCCAGGGAAACATCAATCCCGGTATGCCGCGCATGAATTGGAAAGTCCGTTTTTCTAAAACTTCAGATTCTACACTTGTTGACATCCACATCACTTTCGACCAACCCGATGATCTCGAGAGCACCCTAAAAATGGGGTTTCAGGAAGGTTTTACGATGGGATTGGGCAATCTTGATGAATTGCTTGCGAAAGATGGCAACGGGAAGCAGTTGTAAACCGGGGATGCGTTTTTTGTATCTTACCACTCGGTGGTTTCGGCGGTGAAAGTGATTTCGGGGAAGGCTTCGTTTAATTTCTTGGCAATCGACACAAGCTGTTTTGCTTCATCCGCATGGACAAAACCGAACAATTCCTTGTCGTCCTGTGGGTTGCCTCCGTAATAGTATTCGCTCATCAGGACCACCAGTTCGCTCAGGTCCTCCCCATAGGCACAATCAAACTCATGGTTGAAATCCTTGCCGAGGCTGTTGGAATATTTGCCGTCGAGTATCATTTTCAGATTCGAGGACAATTCGGTTATTTCCTCTTGAGAAAAATCTTCCCCATTGTCTTTTGTTGCCGCAATCAAACTTCCAAAATCGCTCATCTGCTTTGTTTTAAGTTATTGGATATTTCTGACCGGCGTCAGTACATATTCCGGACTTAAGTTTTGGTAGCGCTGTTGTCTGGCAAACGAATCGCCAAGATTCTCCATGAGATCACCTCTTTCGACCGCGTTGAGCCAGTGTTGAATATCCATTGCCACCCAAGGATAATTGGTTCCGCCGTATTCCTCGATGCAGATGGCTCCGTAAGTGTCATATCCCTTGTGGGTTTCGAGCCGCCATTTGCCGCCAAAATGCCAAAGCCAGGCCGTCCCGAAATAAGCCTTGACCCTTTTGCGCAAATCGTCGAGCCCAATTTCGTCGAGTTTGGCGTAGTTGCGGTGGTAATAGAATTGCACCTCGTTGACTTCGTCGGACGAATAGCTGAGCGTATCCTTGCCCAGTATGGTCTTGACCTCTGAAATATACTGCGGGATATTGTCGAGGAATTGTTGGTATTCTTCTTTGAGTTGGGGTAGTTTTTTCATCGCCTTCGAAAAAGAGTCATTGGTTTTAAACAATGTACAAAGAAAAAGCCCGTATCACCAATCCTCAAACTTTGCTTCCATCTCAAAGACAAACCCCAGGCTCAATTCGAGTTTTTTGATGATGCGTTCGCATTCCTGCAAATCGTCCGCCTCTATGTCATCGCGCATTTCATCGACGTCCTCATCGTCGTAATATTCCGTGATCAGCACACAATAGACATTGTCGCCCAATGAACGGAGCTTCCGGAAGTTGCCGCCTGTGATGTTCGAAGGAAATTCGGAAGGAACGATTGCTTGTTCAAGCGCCCCGACAATCTGCTCCTTGTCGTCATCGGTCAATTCGCCTTCCTTTTTGGCAAAGGTTATCATGGATCCAAAATCACTCATGTTTTCAATTTTATAGGTTGTATTAATCTTTTCTGCATTTACCGCCCCATTCGTCCGAAACCTTGAAATAATTCAGTTTGTTGCGCCACGGCAGGCTCAACGGATCTTTATCGCCCGATTCGATGTTGCGGGCCCAATCTTTGGGACAGACACTAGTCCACGGGTATTCCGGCGGCCCCCACTGCACTATGATCGGGAAACCGTAATCGCGGTCGGCTTTCTGCAGGCAGATTTTCCAGTTGCCCCCTAAGTAACGCATCCAGGCTTCCCCACAGTAGGTCACGAACATTTCGAACTGCTCGTCGTGCCAGTCGCCCTTGACTTTTTTCTTCTTTACGTAGTCGCGGTAATTCTTGCCGATCTGGTCGATCTCGGCTATGGAATAATCAAGCGTCTGTTTACCGAGCATGGCCTTGGCCTTGGCCAGGTTATTTTGGATATGGGAAAGAAAATGGGCATAATATGCCTCGATTTGTTGCTTGGTTGCTTTTTCTTTGGGTTGTTCCATGGGTTTATTGCACCAAAAATTATCTGGCAGTCAATCTAAAATTACCACTCGGTGGTTTCGGCGGTGAAGGTGATTTCGGGGAAGGCTTCACTCAGCGCTTCCACTATTTCTTGTGCCAATTCCAGTTCAGTATCTTCAACGAATTCAAGAAGTTCTTTGTCCTCAATAGGATCACCTCCATAATAATGTTCGCTCAACTGAACAATAACCAGGGAACTTTTCGAAGTTCTGTTGAAATTGGCAGAGAAAGGTTCTCCCATCGTATCGGTATACATATCGTCTCCAATGATGGCCGCCAGTTTTTCCGAAAGCCCTGCAATCTCTTCTTCCGAGAAATCAGCCTCGTCTTTTTTTATGGCTGAAATGATTGTACCAAAATCGCTCATAAGCTTGTTCTTTTTACAGTTTTATTGAATATTTCGTATGGGCTCCAACGGATATTGCGGATGATTCTCGAAAAACCAAATATAGTTCTTGTAGATGGCACTGATGGGTTTGTCCAATTGGTTTTCCCTGGACATACTGACCCATCCGGACGGATTGATGGCCACTCCCCTATATTCCTTTCCACCAAATCCTGCAAGAAGCGGCACTCCGTATTCAGAGGCAGATTGATGCTTTACCATGAACCACTGTCCGCCAAAATGCCACAGCCAAGCAACTCCAAGATAGGCCACAACCATCGTATCCAATTGTTCAGGCGTGAGTCCCAACGATGCGGATTTTTTTTTGTGCTTTTTAAGGAATTTTTCAACCTGTTCAATCTCACTCAGTCCGTAATGGAAAGTATCGGTCTTAAAATAGGACTTCAATTGGTTAATGTAGTCGGGAAGATGGTTGATGAAATCTTCGTATTCCTTTTGTACTTGTTGGAGTGGCTTCTTCATATTAATATAAAATTACCTGGAATTTTTTTAAAGGTATTCCATTTGCCTTTAGCTTAGCTTGAATTTGATCCAATACGATTTCTTCTATACCATTAAAGGCATGCCATTCGATTTTTTTTGTTGAAAACCCTTTATACTTTATTTCTGCCTTTAAAATTTCAATATCCAAATCGATTTGTTTCATATAATTCATCGTAATGGGACCCGATTTTACTTCCCGCATCAGTCCGTTTAGAAAATTATCAGGATAACGCAAGTCGTAAATTATTTCCCCATCAGGCCCAATAGATGTCAATGTTATGCCTTCAACGGGTCGTTCAATTTTCCCTTTTAAGTGTTTTATTATTTTCGCTTCTGCTAATTTACCGACTTTTTTATTCTTTACCAGTTGAATGTATCTTTTAATATATACTTTTTCAGAGAGTTTTTTTCCAATTTTTTTAGCTTTATAAGCTTTATATTTTTCTATTGCTTCCTTCAGAACCGCTTCACTTTCTACTTCATCCAATATTTTTTGAATATCAATATCGAAATCCTTTTTGATTTTAGCTTTTCCTTTGGCAACTAATTTACCGTATTTTTTGCGGAGTGCTGCGTATTGAGGACTTCCTGATTTCCGCCCAATCCCAAAAGTTTCCTCCAACCATTTGACGATTTTTTGTACCATATCATCAATGGCTTTACGGACAGATTCAGTGCCGCTTTCGAACAATTCCTCCATTTTTTTGAGGCTCGCGAAAAAGAGATCGACCATTTCCGAGGCCGTCTTCTTGGCCGCCTTGGATGCCTTTTGGCCCACGGCCGAAACTTCTTCGAAAAAAACGGCCACCCGATCGAGTTTGGCGACTTTGGCGACTTTGGCCAGTTTGATCGGCGGGATGAGGAATTCGAGGATGTTGATGACCAGATAGCCGAAGTAATAGCATACCACGCTGCTGTTCATGTTCTGCACCTTTTCGAAGATTTCCTTGGGCAGCATGAACGTCAGATAAAAATACAGTTCCTGTATCGACTCGAAGCTTTTACTGATGATTTCGCCCCAATCGAGTTTGGCGATGTAGTGGATCATGTTGTCGATGCTCTCCCTGAAGATGCGGTTGTAATAGGCTTCGTCTTTGCGGTAAGTTTGGTGTGCCTTGACGCCTTTCGAAAAGAAGTTCGACCAGATTGACAATACCTACTATGAGATCGATGACCCCATTGATAAGACCACACATGTACGCCCATATGCCCTCAAGGACTTGTTTGTTCTCCTCAATAAAATCCAAAAGACCCGTAAAAATTTTTTGGGCGAACGCAATGATATTTTTGACGCCATCGGGTATCTTCTTGTTGTCCTTTATAAATTGCTCGAGTGATTGGGCCATGTCATTGAAAAACGCAATCACTTTGTCCTCTGATTTGCCAAACACATAGCCTTCGGCTTCGGAATTCCATGCCATTTCACTTAAGCGGACATTTTTCTCCAGAAATTCGGCCAATAATTTTGCGGCGGGCACCACCAAATTTTCGCCTGCTTTATCGATTAAATAACCCGGAGCCCGCATGACCATGGCCACGATTTCCTCGAGGAGGTATTTTCCCGTGGACATAGAACCCAGCAACTTCAAAACCTGTACTTTGCTCAGTGCAAATTTTTCACTTACCCATTCTGTTTTGAGTACTCCGAGCACATATTGGACGGTATTCTTTCCGGCCTTGACATACAATACCTGGTTCGAAAACACATCGCCATCGGGCATTTCCAGGAAAATGGCCATCTCGTCGTCGCGAACGATGGTCTTTTTGTGCATTTCCTCGAGGTACTTGCCGTCGTGCGAGATAAACAACCGCAGGTCGGCTATTTTTTTATCATACTCGGCGTCATAATGACGGTTGTTGTTTTTGTCTTCGAATAAGATGGCGGAAAACTCATTTTTAATGTATTGCTCGGTTTCTGCCTCGTTGAATCCGGGCCCGCCCGCATAAACGGTAAAATTACTTTGGATTTTCGCTTCCCTGAAATTGCCAAATTTATTGGCCGCCAAAGCGCCCAGCGTATAGCTCGACATTTCGGTATCGTATAAGTAATGGGGATAGGCAGGCGCAGGAGACTTCGCCAGTTTGTCTGCTAATGTCATACATTATCTTTTTAATGCATTTAGAAAATAATAAATAAGCATACGGCCGCAGTGCCAGAAATTTTTGCGGCCGTATAAAAAGGAAAGCCAAACGGTCTTGGACTTTCCTTTTATTTTTCCTGCTATTCCACTGGAGGTTTCGGAAGTTTGGCGGTACTGTTTCCGATTGGGTTTTCTTCACCTTCTTCTTCGCAATCGGGCGAGCAAGGCAGTCCTTCCCCAGCCAGCGACACGCCACTGCTCTGGATCGCGATCAGGTTGGTCGGCAATACGCTTTCCCAGGTTTCCTCAATCACGTATTCTTGTTCCCTGAGCTCGTCGACAATAGAAAGGTAAAGCGGATCCCCGAGTATCGGCAGCCTGCCACCATTCCAGATTTGTCCAAAAGTCATGTAGTGCATGACCGCATCTTCAAAGCCTGGTCTTACGGTAACCACGACGCGCGCCATACCGGCTTGCATGAAACTCCTGAAGATGGCATCGTTGCTTTCATACTGATAGAGTTCGCCCCAATCGGTACGGTTGCCCCAATAGAACGGATAGAAATTGTAACTGATGTTGTTCCATTCGAAAGCCTGCTCCATGAATTTGGCAAAGCTGCCATAATTGTCCATGTCCTTGTCCACGTTAACCTGATGGTTGCCAAAAGTAGCACCTTGGTTGTACATCAGTCGGCCAAACCTTCTCTTTGAATTGGTATTGGTATCGTCGATCAAATAGGAAATACAATTTTTGCGCAATACCAGTTGTTCGATCTGACGGTAGAACAATGGATTGGAATCGAGTATACGCACACCGTTGGCCTTGATCTCTGCCAATTTCTGGTTGTATTCGTCCATCTGTTGCTCATAACCTTCGAGAATGGCCTCGAAAGTTTCCTTTTTCCATTTGACAAGCCCTTCGTTGGTCAACTGGCATTTGATTGAAATGGCTACATTGTAACCAATATTGTTGAGCGATTGCAAACTCAATGAGATGGTTTCCCTGAAATTATCGAGTATCGGGTTGTCTGGTTTTTCCGTATTGAACCTTTTGGTCCTCGAATTGCCGTCCATCCAAGACTTGATGTTGCCCACACTCACGCCAAAAGAACGGTAGAAGGTATTGTCAAAATCCCTTGAGGCATCCATTTTGGCGTGTACCGTCTCGTATCCTTCCGGGATTTTGAGGTTGAAATCTTCCTTGACCGCCCCTCCTCTTTTAGGATCCCAAAACACTTCTACACCACCCGAAAAAGTCTTGTTAATGTAAATAAAAGCGGTCGGATAAATATTGACCTCGGCAGAATAACGGGAGGCATACTCCATATAATTTCCGCCATTTACTGCATTAAAATCGGGCAATCCGTTGGTGCGTGGATCGAGCGGGATACTCAATATCTGTGCGTTGATGTCCGAACTGCTTGCGCCTTTGCCCAATCGATGGAGCTTGCTGGGTTGCGGAATCATGAATTCGTACATCAGTCGCTTTCCGTAGTTGTAAACCTGATTTTTGTAAATCGCATTGATAAAACGGTACACCCCCGAAACGTGCTCATCGCCTTGGCGGTTGTCAAAGATGTGGCGGTTCGTATCTTTGAATGTTTCTGTAACCCGGACGGTTTTTTCCCTACGGATACGGGAAACAATTCTTTCTGTGGCGCGCTCGGTGATTTCCTTGGCCTGCGTCACGGCCTGTCTATTGCTTTCCTCCTTGGATACATTCGAGGCATAACTGCCCCCTGCGTCGAGTGTGGTACCGGCGCCCAACGAGGCGTGTACACTGGCATGGGCTTCGAACTGTTGCTGTTCCTGCAGGATTTTGGCAATTTCAGTTTGCATCTCAAACCGTTGGGTCGAACTGATGTCAGACAACGATTCTGTTTCTATGTCTTCAGCCTCAAAGGTAGTGGTTTCCTCGGTGGTGATCTTCTCGGTACTTTTCTCCTTGAACTCGCGTGCCATGATGTTTTCGATATGGGCTACTTCACCGGCACGGTAACAGCAAATTTCCTGTACGACCTTTTTATAATCTGAAACACCAAGCTGACGGAAACCAAACCCTTTGGGTACAAAGGCATCCAAATCGGCGCTGGTTTCGTCTCCTGGTTCGGCCGATTTATCGCCCAGGTAATTCCCGATGCAAGGATTGGTTTCTGGATGTGGGTTCTTGACGCCAAACGTTTTGACCACACCATTGGTAAAGGTAATCGTTCCTGAAATCTCTTTCATGTCTTCGGAAACCGAATTGGGCAGGCCGTGCGGATTTCCGAACAGCAATTCAATCTGTACCGAGCCCAAAAACTGGTGGGTCTGAATGTAGGTATTGACCGGCGTGGAGGAACCATCGTTAAAAAATACGACATAGCTGCAGGATGCAATCTCATAATTTTCGGGCAGCACAATGGTCATGTAAGGATAAAATCGTTCATCATCGACGATGTTGATGCAGAGTTTGAAAGGAATCTTGCCCACTTTTTCCCATTCGTTGACCGGAATGACCACACCCCCTACAGCCATGATGGTTTTGGAAGTAAAGGTTTGCGTATTGGCGATGAGCTTGTTGTTGTCTTGCATGGCTTCTTCAAGTGTCTCATAATATTCGGTGAACGATTCGGGATCATGATCGAAAAGTTCATCGAGCACCTTGTACAATCTCTTGGGCATTTTCTCTTTTATATACGTCGGTATGTGTAGCGGTTCGAATACAAAAACCGGTAAATTTGGCGGGATTACGTAAGGTTTTTTACAAAAATCAGGAGTGCCTTCCGGAGGTTTTGCCGCGCACATTTCGTGGGCCGTCTCAAAGTAATCCAGATCGTATGCCGCCATCAGCACCTGCTGTTCTTCCAGAAAAATATTGTAATTTTTGTCGTACTTTTTGCCGTTTTCGACTTTGTATTTTTTCTCGATCTTTTGAATTTCACGCAGACATTCCTCTATTTTAGAAACGTTTCGTTTGGCCTTAAAGGCATTGTAAACCGCGTCTAGTTTTGCCGAGTCGTGGAATTCTGCATCCTCCTCAGGCGCTTTGGCCAAGAGTCCACCCTCGCCCAGCCCAAAATCATCCCCAAAGAGCGACATCGGAAGGATGACCTTGGCATTGACCAATGACATGATCACGCTTTCCTTGTCTGCAGGAAGTGGATAATTGAGTAGTTTCTTTAAGGTGTTCTGGAGCACCAGCCATTCCAGAATCAGTTCCTTGACGTAAAACGATTTCTGGGTAACGATCTGATAAAAGAGGTTGTCCCAAATCAAGATTTCTTCGGTGTCGCTCAACGGATCGACCGGTTCGAGTTTCTCAAGGATTTGCTGTGGGGTGAATTTGGACCTGTTCCTGGAAAGCCACACCGCCTTGGTATTGAACGTATCATTGAAATCTTCGAGTTCTTTGGACGATTGGAAGGCCACGAAATCATCGATCGCGCCCACCAAGGCCGTCCATACGGGTTGGGTTGGCGGCTTGGTATTAACCGCTTCGATAAAAATCCCGGTCAACGATTCCTCATCGTCGGGATTGTAGGGATGAAACACAAACCGGATGTCCTGGTTTTGTTTGTCTGTTAATTCGGGACTTCTTAAGGTTTGAAAGCGAAATAACGTCGTTTGGTTTTTTGGACTGCTCATAAATTTACCATTTTAATTACACTAAAATTAGTGCAGCAATCCACTGGCAAACAATAAGTAAAACCACTGCTTTTGCGTTACGTAGAAATACTACAGGACAGCAACAAAAGCAATTGCATCAAGTCTTCAATCATAAGGTATCTGTTTTTGAGGGCATACAAAATCGAACCGAAAAAATTTCTAGAGTTGGTCTTTTTCATGATTCTTTGGCGATGTGTTTCAACGGTACGCACATTGATGAAAAGCAAGGCAGCTATCTCATTGCTGCTTTTTTCTTGACCGGCCATTTTGATGATCTCAATTTCGCGCTTGGTCAACGGTGTTCCACAGCACAATTGCTTTTGGGCATTCTTGCGATCCCAGACCAATAAATCGCGCAGGGCTACACCCATTTCGGGATCAAAATAATAGCCCTTTTGTACGATGCTCCAAATGGCATGCTCGAGTTGCTTGGGCTCCGATTTTTTACTAAAATAACCGTGGGCACCTGCTTCGATTATCTTTTTGAACGTTGCGTTGTTCTGGTGTTCAGATACGATGAGAATCTTCTGCTCCGGGAATTCTTGCCTGAGTTTGCAACAGGTCGAGAATCCATCCATTTCCGGCATTTCAATGTCGAGTAAAATAATATCCGGATTTTTGTTGGGAAGTATTTCCAATAATTTTTTGCCATTTTCCGCTTCGAGTACCACCTCAACTCCTTTGAAGGTACCCATCAACATGATCAGGCTTTTGCGAAACAGATTGTGGTCATCCACAACGGCGACAGTCAGCATGGGCGCTTGCTTTTTTTGTTAAACCTCTATCTATAAACTCACTGATGCCGACGTGCTCTTTTATAGGCAAACGGTTCCGGCATCAAATAAATATGGACAGATTCTGGCCAATCGCCCTTATTAAATGACCTTGAAAAGAAATCGTGTTGTGAATTACACGATCCGAAAAAGTAAATAATATTTCAACATAACGGCACCATACTAAAAAAATTATGACGGTGCTTTATTTTTGTTGCTTTGTATCTGAATAACAGTCTTACGCTTTTTTACCCGACCCAATCCTCCACTTAACCAATATTACCGCAATTTTCTTCCGAACCTAGAATTGGTAATTTTAGTGTAAGCGTTTGGGAAAAGGCACCCAAGAACCAGCCTCCCATTGGCGTGCATTGCTTTTACAACTGATTGGAATAAAAAAAGGGGCTTCAACACCCCTTTTTCAACTCCCTGAAATTTCAATCAAACGGCTATACTGCTGATACCTTTCTCGAGTGCAGTGCCCATATGGTCGGCCATCGAGGTTCCTTCGGCGCGTACGATTTCGAAATCGGTGACGCCAATAAAGTTGAAAACATTCTTGAGGTAAGGGCTCACCGAATCCATGAATTGCATCGGTCCGTGCGAATAAATCCCACCCGAGGCGAGCGCCACATATACTTTCTTGTCCTTGAGCAAACCTTCTACTCCATTGGCGGTATATCGGAAAGTGACGCCCGAGCGCACAATGTGATCGATCCAAGCCTTCAAGGCCGATGGCATACCAAAGTTATACAATGGAACGCCGATCACGATGATGTCTGCCTGTTGGATTTCGGCCACCGCTTCCTCGGATTCACGGATGGTCGAGGCGTGCGAATCGGTCCATTGTTCCTTTGGGGTGAAAAAGGAATCGAGGTGTGAAGCCGACAAATGCGGCAGGTTTTGCTGGGCCACGTTGCGCACCTTGACGGTACTTCCCGGATGCAGGCTGGTGATTTTGTCGATGATGGCGTTGCCAAGCCTGATACTGTAAGAGGCATCGCCACGCGGGCTCGAAATAATGTGCAATATATTCTTCATTGTATGTTGTATTAAATTACTACACAAAATTACTTACCTTTGCTTTTAAAAAGTTAGTAGTATACAAAAGGTAAGTAGTTACCTTTTGGTAAACACCTCCAATCCCATGAAAGAAAAAATAGACAACGCCACCTGCGAGAGGAAGCTCAATGCCGTGGGCGACGCCATGTATGTCATCGGCGGCAAGTGGAAACTGCGCATCATCATCGCCATCAAGGAAGGCCACAAACGTTTCAATGAATTGCAACGCACCATTGTCGGGATTTCGGCCAAGGTGCTTTCGAGCGAACTCAAAGACCTAGAACTGAACGGATTCATCCGAAGAAATGTCCAAACCGGAACACCTGTAATTGTCGAATATGAATTGACCGGGTACAGCGACACGCTCGAAGATGTGCTGGCTTCATTGAGCGCCTGGGGAGAAATGCACCGCGAAAAAATACGCGCCGAGCGATAGGCAAATTCATCCATCGAATGAGGCTAATTTTCTAATTTTAAACAGATTAAACATCATTGTGTCGTTTTTTGTTATCTTAGATGCAACAAAACGCCATTTGATGATCTTGATCAAATCCAAAAAAGACCTGCTCATAAAACTCCCGCTGGGCATCGTGATCATTGCGCTTTTCGGCATCAGTCCGATACTGGTCAGCATGGTGATGTCCCGGATTACCGAATTCCTGACCAACGAGCCTTGCCATGAGGGAAATTGCATCTGGGGCGGATTGGGTTGGTTATTTTTGCTGACCATCCCGCTTGCCGTCATCTTCTTCTTCCTTTTCTTGATCATCTGTCTGGTTGATATTTTAAAATTGGCACGGCTTAAAAATTAAATCGACAACCTGCCTTTTCCCAACTCGGTCAAGGCGTCCAAAAACGATATTTCAAATCATTCCCCTCCAGATTGACGATATTTAGCTATTTCCCAAAATCGTAAATGGCCAAACGTCCACTTTTTATAGGTCTGCCGCAATTGGCATGGGCTTGGCATTCCCAAACCAAACACCAATTTGTAATCTTAAAAAGCAGAAATCATGAAAAGAACAATCCTCTTTGCCGTCCTTGCGATGGCTTCGCTTGTGGCTTACGCCCAAAAACCGAGTCCGTCGTTGCTCAATCCCACCAACCACAGTCTGGTATTGATCGATTATGAAGGCCAGATGGCTTTCCCTGTGCAGAGCATTCCCGTAGACCAACTGCGCAACAATGCCGCGATCGTCGCCCATGCCTCAAAAATCTTCAACATACCGACCGTTGTGACCACCGTGGCCGAGAATTCATTCAGCGGTCCGGTGTTTCCCGAGATCCTCGAAGTCTATCCCAAGGAAACCTCGAACTTCATCGACCGTACGACCATGAATACCTGGGAAGATGTCAACGCGCACAAAGCAATCGTCGCCAAGGGAAAGAAAACCATCGTCATGGGCGGCCTGTGGACCAGCGTTTGTATCGTCGGGCCGGTATTGTCTGCCATCAGTGAAGGCTATACCGTTTACGTGATCACCGATGCCAGCGGCGATGTATCGAAAGAAGCACATGAAATGGCCGTGCTGCGTATGGTACACGCCGGGGCCGTTCCTATTACATCGGTACAATACCTGCTCGAACTGCAACGCGACTGGGCACGCAGCGGCACCTACAAACCGGTCAACGACCTGATCCAGAAATACGGCGGCGCTTATGGTATTGGGGTACAGTACGCGCGAAACATGCTCAAGCATTAAACAAGACCGGCCTGACATTTTTTTGACGGCTAACAACGGCAATAATGGGATGCCTCCATTTCTTGTTCTAGTTCAATGCGCAACGAATTGAACGGCAGTAATTTTACCTCATCAAAAACCAACACTTATATTCAAATGGAAAATAAAATTTTAGGCATCCACCACATCACAGCCATCGCCGGCGATGCCAAACGCAACTTCGATTTTTATTCAAAAGTACTCGGCTTACGTTTCATCAAGAAAACGGTCAATTTTGACGATCCGGGAACCTATCATTTCTATTTCGGTGACGAAGTGGGAAGCGCAGGTACCATCCTGACTTTTTTCCCATGGGGCGCCGGTTTGCAGCAAGGCCGAAAAGGTTCGGGCATGGCCACCGAAATTGGTTATTCCGTTCCGCAGGGCAGTCTTGAATTTTGGATCGAACGCTTCGAAAAATACAACGTCATCTACAACAAACCATCGGTCAAATTCGGTGAACGGTACTTGACCTTTCTCGATCCGGACGGTTTGAAACTGGAACTCATCGAATCCAAAACACCCGATAACCGCAAGGCTTGGGAAACCGATGAAGTCAAGGCCGATGTGGCGACCAAAGGATTCCACAACATTACCTTGACGCTCAAAAACATCAAACCGACTGCGGCCATTTTGACCGAAATTTTCGGTTACCAGT
Organism: Flavobacterium sp.; assembly: GCF_047602195.1. Taxonomy (GTDB): domain Bacteria; phylum Bacteroidota; class Bacteroidia; order Flavobacteriales; family Flavobacteriaceae; genus Flavobacterium. The sequence goes on along the minus strand of NZ_JASGHW010000003.1, from coordinate 474,030 downwards.
TAATGGAACAGGAAGTCAACCGTTACCGTTATGCCACTTCCGAAGTCGAAGGCGCCGCGATAGTCGACCTGGTCGAATTGCCCGATGAAAAACACGGCCATGTAGCCAATGGATCAGTTCACCACGTGGCTTTCCGCGTACCGAACGACGAAGTGCTGATGCATTTCCGCGAAAAAATCGAAAACTACGGCCTGAGCATCACGCCACAGATCGACCGCCAGTATTTCCACTCGCTGTATTTCCGCGAACCGGGCGGCGTATTGTTTGAAATCGCCACCGACAATCCCGGTTTTACGGTTGACGAAACTTTGGAAAACCTCGGAAAAGGATTGAAATTGCCACCGCGATACGAATCGATCCGCGAAGACATTGAAGCTAATCTTGTAAAAATAAATTAATATGGAATTTCAACCTTTAAAATACATTTATGAGGCTTCGGGCAATCCGGATGCCTACACACTGCTGCTGCTCCACGGGACCGGCGGCGACGAACACGATTTGATCCCGATTGCACAGCACTTTGGCAAAGACCTTAACGTGTTGAGCCTGCGCGGCAACATTTCCGAAAACGGCATGCCGCGCTTTTTCCGACGCATCGGCATGGGGATTTTCGACGAGAAGGACCTTGAATTCCGTACCCGTGAAATGATCCATTTCCTCAAGGAATTGGCCGCCAAGAAAAAATTCGATGTGACCAAAATCATCGCGCTCGGTTATTCGAATGGGGCCAATATTGCCGGTGCCTCGTTGTTCCTGCAACCCGATTTCCTGGCCGGTGCGATATTGCTCCGACCGATGCAACCGTTCCGCTATTCAGAAATCAGGCTCAGCGGCAACCATGTTCCGGTGCTGATTGCCTCGGGCAAAAACGACCCGACCGTGAACCGCATCGACACCGAGAATTACGTCAAGGTGCTCGAAGAAAACAAGTTCAACGTCACGCATTTCGAAGCCAACGCCGGGCACAACCTGACTTCGGCCGACCTCGATGAAGCCGTGACCTGGTACCGCCAAGCCTATTTGAGCAAACATTCTGCTTGATTATAATCCTCGTTTCTCTTTTTGGATCCTGAAATGTCCCCGCGATATTTCAGGATTTTTTTTTCGTTTAGCGACATTCGGCGAGTTGGCACCAATGCCATTTCAGGCCAAGTCAAGCAGGATAAGGCTTGGCCGATGCGGCACAAACTTTGGCTTTCGGTGGGTGACCTTAAAAAATTACGAATCATGAGAACCTTTATTTTTAAACCTGCCGCCATCGCGCTGCTACTTCTGGTAGGGGCCGGCTGCGACAACAAAGCCAAAATTATGACTGAAGTTACTACAACACCAACTACTGCGGTTGCCGATTACGCGACCGATACGCACATCGACCAGGGAACCAAGGCGTTCCTCAAAGTCCTCAATACCTCGGGGGGCAAACCGCTCAATGAATTGTCGAAAGAAGAAGCGCGAAATGTACTCGTCGGGGCGCAGGCCGCGATGAAAGTCGATCTTTCGGGCATCGAGGAGTCCGAAAAAACCATCACCGCCGACGGACATACGATCAAACTCAACATCTCGCGTCCTGCCGGAAAATCGGGAAAACTGCCGGCCTTTATGTTCATCCACGGTGGCGGTTGGATACTCGGCGATTACCCGACCCACCAACGCTTTGTGCGGGATTTGGTTGTGGCTTCTGGATTTACCGCCGTATTTGTCAATTACACCCCATCGCCCGAGGCCCAATATCCGCAAGCCTTGAATGAAATCTACGCCGCCACGAAATGGGTTTCGGAACATGGCGATGAAATCAATGTCGACCCAAGCAAGCTCGCCATGGTGGGCAACAGCGCCGGCGGGAACATGGCCGCCGCCGTGACGATGATGACCAAGGAAAAGAACGGCCCCGACCTCAAGATGCTGCTGTTGTTCTGGCCAGTGACCGATACGGGTTTCAATACCGAATCCTACGCCAAATACGCCAACGACCGATTCCTGACCGCACCGGTGATGAAATGGATGTTCGACCAATACACCACCGACGAGAAAGCGCGCAAGGATGCCCACATCTCATTGGTCAGCGCGACCAAAGAGCAGCTCAAGGGCTTCCCGCCCACTTTGATCCAGGTCGCCGAAAATGACATCCTGCGCGACGAAGGCGAAACCTTCGGGCGATTGCTCGACGAAGCGGGCGTAGACGCAACTACCGTACGCTACAACAGCATGATCCATGATTTCGGATTGCTCAATGCACTGGCCAATTTACCGACGACCAAAGCCCTTTTCGAACACGCAGGCGCAGCCTTGCAGAAAAACCTTAAATAAATTGACTCCGGCGCGGCACTGCTGGTGAGGTCATGGTGTCGCGCTTTTTAATCTCAAAATCATGAAAACAAAAAATATAAAAATCATAGGCATTGTGTTGGCCTTGGCTGCCGGGACAGGCGAAAGCCAAGCACAGGGTTCCGCTGCGGCCCAAACGCAATTTGCCGAAACCAGTGGGCGCAAGATCGCTTTCCGGTCGTTTGGCAAAGGCAACCCGATTGTATTGGTGAACCGCTTCAGGGGAACGATGGACAGTTGGGATCCGTTGTTTTTGGACGAACTCGCGCGGCACCACCGCATCATCATTTTCGACTACACCGGCATCGGCGAATCGACGGGTACGCTGCCTACTGATATCGTGGCCGTGGCCAAAGATGTAAAGGACCTGTGCGATTTTCTGCAACTCAAAAAAACAGCCGTCCTGGGATGGTCTTACGGCGGATTTGTGACGCAGGCTGCTTTGTTCCAATATCCGGACTTGGTGACACACGCGATTCTCGTGGGCACCAATCCGCCTGGGGCAAATCCACACGATCTAGAACCCATTTTCCTCGAACGCGCACTGATTCCGGTCAACAATTTTGACGATTTTACCGTGCTGTTTTTCGAACCCAAATCGGAGGTGAGCAAGGCCGCGGCCAAACGTTCCTACGACCGCATTGCCAAACGTTTCGATGTGTCGAAGGTGCCGGCCAAGCAGGAAATCTTTGATTTGTATTTCCAGGGAGGCGCTACTTTTAAAACCGACGCTTACCATTGGCGCGACCAGCTCAAAAAGACGCAAAAGCCGGTGCTCGCAGTATGCGGTGACCACGACATTTGCTTTCCGGTCGAGAACTGGTATGCGCTGGCGCGTGAACTGCCCAGCACGCAACTCATTGTATTTCCGCATTCGGGGCACGGGCCGCAGCATCAGTTTCCGGAACTCACGGCCCAATACATCACCAATTTTCTTCAGTTAACCCACTAAATCCAAAAAGTATGACATCGATTAACTCAAAAACCATCGTATTCATCACCGGAGCTTTCGTAAGCCATCTGGGATGGAACCATTGGATCGACTATTTTGAAAGCAAAGGTTACACCTGCTATGCTCCGCCCTGGCCCTACAAGGAAGGCACCGCGCGCGAGCTGCGCATGAAGCAACCCAACGATGAAGAACTTGCGTTGTCGAGTTACAAGGGCGTCGTGGACAGTTATGCGGACTTTATCAAAAAACTGCCCGAAAAACCAATCGTCATCGGGCATTCGCTGGGCGGATTGACGACGCAATTGATGATTTACCGCAACCTCGGGGCAGCCGGCGTGATGATCCATTCGGTGGCGCCGCAGGGAGTATTGTCGTTCGAATGGTCGTTCATCAAATCGATCTGGAAACCGTTGGGCTACTTTACTTCGCGCAAAAGGACGCATCTGATGAGTCTGTCCGAATGGCAATACGCATTCACCAATGGCCTGTCGCTCAAAGACCAACAGGAATCCTATGACCAAAGTACGATTCCCGAATCGAAAACGGTATTGCGCGATACGTTGACGAGCGTTTCCAAAGTCGACTTCAACAAGCCGCATGCGCCACTGCTGTTCATCTCGGGCAGCACCGACCACATCATGCCGGCTTCGCTCAATTACACCAATTACAAGAAATACAAAGACCCAGGCTCGATTACCGAATACAAGGAATTCGAGGGGCACAACCATTATGTGCTTGGTTTGCCGACCTGGAGAGAAGAAGCGGATTACATTTTGAATTGGATTGATAAATATTCCGCACCACGCGAACTGCGCTATTCATAATGTTAGTTAAGTTGGTTAAGCCGGTACTGAGTGCCGGCTTTTTTTATCCAAAGAAGTTGTTCTTGATGCCGAGTTTTTTGATTTTCGAATTGAGCGTCGAAGGCGGAATGTTGAGTACCTCGGCCGCACCGCCCACACCGGACACCTTGCCCTTGCATTTCTTGAGGATGTAGCTGATGTAGTCGCGTTCGTTTTCGTGGATGGTCTTGATCGAATAGGTCTCGCCTTCGGCTTTTTCTTTTTTGTGCAGCGATGGCAATTGGATTTCCTTGATCGTGTTGCCTTCCGAAAGCAAAATCCCGCGCTGGATGACGTGCTCGAGTTCGCGGATGTTACCGGGCCAGTCGTAAAAATCAAACTGCTGCAAAACGCCAGAGGAAACCGACAATCCCTTGCGGTCGGGAATCGCATACAATTTGAGGAAATGCGAAGCCAAATCGGGGATGTCTTCCTTGCGTTCGCGCAACGAGGGCACCGTAATCGGGAACACGTGCAAACGGTAATACAAATCGAGGCGGAACTTTCCGGCAGCCACTTCTTCCTCGAGGTTTCGGTTGGTCGCGGCGATGATGCGCACGTCGATACGAACTGGCGATTGTCCGCCGATGCGTTCGATTTCTTTTTCCTGCAACACCCGTAGCAATTTGACCTGCAATTCCATCGGCATCTCGCCAATCTCGTCGAGGAAAATCGTTCCGCCGTCTGCAAGCTCGAACTTGCCGATTCGTTTGTCGACTGCCCCCGTAAATGCTCCTTTTTCGTGTCCGAACAACAGCGATTCGGATAAATTGTCGGGAATCGCACCGCAATTGATGATCACCAGCGGTTTGTCTTTGCGCGATGACATGTGGTGGATCGATTGCGCCACTTTTTCTTTACCTGTACCGCTTTCGCCGAGGATCAACACCGAGGTTTCGGTAGGCGCTACCCTTCGGATCAGGTCGAACACCGAGCGCATTTTCTCGCTGTTGCCGATCATCGTTCCAAAAGCAGTGGGTTCGGTCCGTGCCGGTTCTGCAATGGGTCGGGCCAACGGAGTTATCGTGGGTTGGACAGGGTCGGCATGCAGCGCAACAAAACGCCGCAAGGTTTCTTTCGAGCCCGGCCAATAAATCGAGGTGTGCCGTTTCATAAACCACCGGCTGGCGGTTGTAAAAAAAGAAGTGGAAGATTCTGTCCTCCTTGACTTGCAGCGGAAAAGCCAAAAAGGATTTGATGCCAAAAGTCGTCGCGACCAAACGGCGGATGGGCGATTCGCGGCACAGCTCGGCCAGTTCCTGATGCCCACACAATTGGGGCGATTCGACTTTGGGCGAATGCTCGTACATGCGCAGCAATTCCTGCTTTTGCAGCCCCGCCGTTTTGGCGAGTTTGTCCGCAGTGATGATTTGGTATTCATCGAGGTTCCGGCGCAACAAACCAATCGACTGATTGTTTTCGGAAGTGCGATCGATAAAACCGCATTCCATGTAATCGAACGGGAGGTGCGGCTGGACGGCAGTTCCGAATTCGATGACTGCCTGCTCCCATTTGGATTCATTCCTGGCGATTGTTTCGATGCTTTTTTGCAGTAAATTCTGTTGCAGCAACAACGATTCGAGACTGTGCTTGTGCCGGTAGCAGGCGATTTCGAGCGTAATGATGACGTCCTGTTCGCGGAATGGTTTGACGATGAATCCGTACGGCTGTGTTTTTTTGGCTTCCTCGAGAATGCTTTTGCTCGAATTGGCCGAAATATAGACAAACCCAATGTGGTTTTCCTGCAGCCTTTTGGCCAGGTCGATCCCAGTTTCATTGCCCTTGAGGATGATGTCGAGAAAAACCAGGTCGGGTTTGACCTGCTCGAGCAATTCGACGGCCTGCGCCACCGAACGCGCAATCCCGACCACATCATAGCCCGCTTTCTCGATGATGAGTTGCAGGTCATGTGCCTCGATGAATTGGTCTTCTACAATGAGTACCTTTTTTTTGCTGTTGTGCTCCATGGTATCAAAATTCAATTGGACTATTAAATCCGGAACATCGGCAACGGACGCCACGGATGTTTCAAAAAATACCGCCCGCTTTGCCGCAATAAAAACGAATGGAACCCGCGGTTCGGAATTTCCTTTAGGATACTTTCGATGGTCGATCGGGGAATTCCAAATGTAAGCAATCCGCGCGAGACATCGATCCAATCGGCCTTGCGAAATGCCTGTACCGTTTGGGCGTATTCCCCGGTGTAGCTTTTCACTTTATGGTGGCAGTCGATCATCCGTTTAATTTCCGCTGCCCAAGCCGTTTGGCCGATGGTTTCGAGATAATCCAAAGCCTGGCCGACAGACGGATCCAAATAATCAAAAGTGCCGGCCGTCCAAATCCCGATGTCGTGGAAAGCCGCGGCTATGGCATATTTCGCTTCGTTTTCCTGAGTCGGGTCGAGCAATCGGCAAAACAGATAGACCCGCGTCGCGTGATTGGTATACCTTTCAAAATCTTCACCGATGGTGATCCTGTATGGTTCCAAAATAGACTCGAGCATTGTCTTTCCGCCTTCCATAATTTTCGATTTAAGAAACCGCCTTGATGTTTTCGAGCGTCTGGGTTTGTGCCTGGATCGTTTTGCGGTCCTGGACAAAAGTCATGCTGATGCGCAAACCGTTGTCGTTCTCGATGTTGAGTTTGGCGTCGAGGTCCGAGCTGAGTCCGTTGATGAGTTTCATACCGAGCGACGAATTGCCGCTGGGCACCGACTTTTCGGGTAAACCGGTTCCATTGTCCTTGATCGAAAGTTCGATGGTCGATTCGGAAACCTGTTTCAAAACGACAGTGATCGTTCCTTCGCCCTGCCCTGGAAACGCATGCTTGATCGCATTGGTGATCGCTTCGTTGATGATGAGCCCGAGCGGTACGGCCTGTGAGGTATCGAGTTCTATCGGCTGGATGTCGGTGACAAAACGGATGCGTTGGCCGGTGTCGAACGACTGCTTGAAATACTCGATGAGTTCGCAGATGTACACTTCCATATTGATCGCGATCACATTATCGGATTGGTACAATTTCTTGTGGATCAGCGACATCGAATGGATGCGGTGCTGGCTGTCGCGGATGGCCACCATGGCCGCCTTGTCCTTGAGGTAATGCGACTGGGTATTGAGCAAACTCATGACCATCTGCAAATTGTTCTTGACGCGGTGGTGGATTTCCTTGAGCAGCCATTCCTTCTCGTCGACGAGTTTTTCGAGCGTGCTGTTTTTCTGGTTGATTTCGTTTTTCTGTGACTCGAGGATGCGGTTGGTTTTCTGCTTGTTGCGATAGCCGCTGTACAAAAGCAACAGGATGATCACAAGCAATACAATACCGCCCACACTGATGTTCTTGATCTGCAAGGTTTGCAGCAAGCGACTCTGCTGCAGTTCGCTTTGCTTCTTGAGCAATTGATTGCTTTTTTCCTTGATGGCCAAATCTTTGTCTTTTTTGTCGGTCTCGTATTCGATTTTGAGTTGGGCAATCTGACGGTTCTTGTCGGCCGAAAGCAACGAGTCATTGATCATTTTTTCTTGTTTGAAATGCTTGAGCGCATCGTCGAAACGCAGTTGTGCCGAATCGATGCGCGCAAACATGCGGTGGATTTCGGCAATGGCCTTGGCATTTTTGATCTTTTCGGACATCAGCTTGTATTTTTCGCCATATTTGCGTGCCAGATCGTACTGCTTGGCACCAAAATGATAATCGGCCAGCGCGGGATAAAGTACATTTTGCCGCATGTCGTTCTCAGGAAATTGTGCAGAAAAATCCATCGCCTTTTTGCTGTATTTTTCCGCACTTTTGTAATCCTTGAAATAAGTGTAGCCCCTTAAAAGGTTGGAAACCGCAGTAATCTGGTAATTCGGCGGCAAACTGCCCAATTTCTTTTCGAGCCCTTTCATATAGAAAAGTGCTTCCTTCTCCTTTTTGAGTTTTATCGATACCAGAATGAGGTTGTTCTCGACTTGGATGATTTGTCCGAATACATCAAATTTCTTGTACTGCTGGTAGGCTTTCTCGAAATAGGAATAGGACGTCTTGAGATCACCGACGCTGTAATAGATCCGGCCACCGTGGTGGTAGACTTCGGCCGATTCAGCCGATTCGACCCCCAAATGTTCGACCGTTTTGATCGCCGACAGGATATGGGCAATCGCCTTTTCGTAATTGGCCATCTGGTTGTAGCCGACGGCCAGATAGCAATCCACGAGGTGCGTGCGCTCGTAACCGATTTGCTTTTGGATTTTGAGCGCTTCTTCCAGATGTTCCATTCCCGGCAGCATTTCACCCATGATGCCCATGCGCCACGCGCCCATTTCGGTCAATGCCGATGCCGCTTCCTTTAATTTCCCGCCGAGCTTGAAATTCTTCGAGGCATTTTCGAGCGCATCGAATTTGTCCTTGGGGATGCAATTCTGTGGAAGCGCAAAGGCCAGGGCCATATACGCTTCACCGAGGTCATTTTTGTTGCCCCATTTCGTAAAATAGTCAATCGATTTGTTCGCCCACTCGATCGCTTCCTTGGTTTCGCCTTTGTTGGCTTTGTAGCGCGACCATGACATGTAAGTTCCGCCGATACCGCGTTTGTATCCGATTTTTTCGCTCAGGCTTTCGGCTTTCGTGAGGTAAAACAGCGAACTGTCGAGCAGTTGGGCGTTTTCCGGACGCAGGGCCAATTCAGCGAAGTGGGCATCGAGGTCGAGCCAAGCGTCAATGCGTGTGGCATCGTCCTTTGCCAGACGCAGTTTCTGGTGCAGTTCCTTGTAGATGTTCGGGTTACTTTGCGCGAAACCGACCGAGGTGAAGGCCAACCCCAATAAAAGCATTGTAATTTTGTGCATGTGAAGAATTTTACTCAACTAATCCTTTGAAAAACAACCAGATAATACCCTGAAAGCCGATATAAATGTAAACAATATATGCGACAATCCGGTGCCATCGGCCGAATTCTTCCAACCAATACCGATGCCAATGCCAAAACGGCCCAGCCGATAGACAGCAAGTCCAGCGAATTAAAGTCTTTTGTAAATAGTTGTCCCTTTCGGCAGCCGGCAATCCCGCCTCCTTTTTTCGTGGATTAGCGAAATACCGCTAAAATTGCGACTGAAAATTTGCCTGGGTCAACCAAAGAAAATCCCGAGTTCCGAAACCAATCTTTCGACACTGACTTTCTCGATCGGGTGTTGTGTCTGGGGCAAAACCACCAAGCTTGCATGGGGCAGACTGCGGTAAACGGCAATCGTTTCCTCGAGTGTGACCATCTGGTCTTTGTCTCCGATGGCGATTCTCGTTGGGATTTGAATGGCTTGGTAATCTTCCAATTGCAATGGATTGTTGTCGCCCAAACCGATCATCATTTCGGCGGTTTTGGCCATCACGGTTTTCCAGTCGTTGGGTGCGTGGCGTTGCTGGAGCTCTGCGGCGAATGCGGGAATTTTCTCTGCGATTTTTTCGGGGTTGAGCATTTTGGTTTCGCGTGCGGCAATTTCGGGCGTCCATTCGAATTTGGTCGCCAAAGTAAAAATGCCGTCGATGCGTTGCGGATGCATTTTTGCCAGATACAGCGCCACATAACCGCCCATGCTGTAGCCAAATATTTTGATTGCATCGATTTGATTGGCATCAAGGTAATCGAGTGTTTCCGAAGCGAATTGCGCGATGGAAAAATCGTTACCGATCGCTGCGCCACCGTGTCCGCTAAAGTTGAGCGTATGGACTTTGTATCGCTTTTCGAGTGATTGCACCAGTGCATCGAATTGTTGTTTCGCCCCGATGGCACCGTGGAGTAGTAAAATATCCTGCATCTTTATACCGATTGGGATTCGCGCGACCGCATCGCCATTCGCCGTTCTTCTTCCTCAAGAAACAAACGTTTCTTCTTTTCCTGATTTTTCTTCGACCACATGGCCACGCCAATGATGATCGCAAATTTGGCGAAGATGATGAAACCGATGATGCACAATTCGATGATGCTTAAGTCGCCCATATTGTTTCTTTTAAGATTTTCTCAAATGTAGCTAAAATTCGATATGACTAAAAATAAAAAAGCCTCTCCGAAGAAAGGCTTTCCTTATCAATTACATATTTCTTCGGTACTGACCGCCCACTTCAAACAAAGCCGAGGTGATCTGCCCGAGCGAACACACTTTGGTCGCTTCCATCAATTTCTCGAAAATATTTTGGTTGTTGATGGCAGCCTCTTGGATCGCGTTGAGCTGTTCTTCTTCCTTGCCCGCATGGGTTTTGTGGAGTTGGTCGAGCATGTCGATCTGGTATTGCTTTTCTTCTTCGGTCGCGCGGATGACTTCGGCCGGAATCACCGTTGGCGAGCCTTTCGAACTCAAGAAAGTATTGACCCCGATGATCGGGAAATCGCCGTTGTGCTTCAAGGTTTCGTAATACAGACTTTCTTCTTGGATTTTCGAGCGTTGGTACATCGTTTCCATCGCGCCCAAAACCCCGCCACGTTCGGTAATGCGGTCGAATTCCTGCAAAACAGCTTCCTCGACCAAATCGGTCAGTTCTTCGATGATGAACGAACCTTGGATCGGGTTTTCGTTTTTGGCCAAACCGAGCTCTTTGTTGATGATGAGTTGGATTGCCATCGCACGACGCACCGATTCTTCGGTCGGCGTCGTAATCGCTTCGTCGTACGCATTGGTGTGCAACGAATTGCAGTTGTCGTAAATCGCATACAAAGCCTGCAAGGTCGTACGGATGTCGTTGAAATCGATTTCCTGCGCGTGCAGCGAACGCCCCGAGGTTTGGATATGGTATTTGAGCATTTGTGCACGTTCATTTGCACCGTATTTGTTTTTGAGTGCTTTCGCCCAAATCTTTCTGGCCACACGGCCAATCACCGCATATTCCGGATCGATACCGTTCGAGAAGAAGAACGACAGGTTCGGGCCGAAATCGTTGATGTTCATGCCGCGGCTCAAATAGTATTCTACATAAGTGAAACCATTGGCCAGCGTAAATGCCAATTGCGTGATCGGATTCGCCCCTGCTTCGGCGATGTGGTACCCCGAAATCGACACCGAATAGAAGTTGCGCACGTTCTTTTCGATGAAATATTCTTGTACGTCGCCCATCAATCTAAGCGCGAATTCGGTCGAGAAAATACAGGTATTCTGTGCCTGGTCTTCTTTTAAGATATCGGCCTGCACGGTTCCACGGACTTGCGCGAGCGTTTTGACTTTAATATCGGCATACACATCGGCCGGCAATACCATATCGCCCGTCACGCCGAGCAACATGAGACCGAGACCGTTGTTTCCTTCGGGCAATTTGCCTTGGTACTGCGGACGTTTCGTTCCTTTTTTCTTGTAGATTTCATCGATTTTGGCCTGGACCTCATCGACTAAATTATTGGCTTTAATATAGATTTCACATTGTTGGTCGATCGCGGCATTCATAAAGAAACCGAGCAACATCGGCGCCGGACCGTTGATCGTCATCGAAACCGAAGTCAGCGGATGCACGAGATCGAATCCCGAATACAATTTTTTCGCATCGTCGAGACAACAGATCGAAACCCCGGCATTCCCAATCTTTCCGTAAATATCGGGACGTAGGTGCGGATCGTTTCCGTACAAGGTCACCGAGTCAAACGCAGTTGACAAACGTTTGGCTGGCATACCTTGCGAAACGTAGTGGAAACGTTTGTTGGTTCTTTCCGGTCCGCCTTCGCCCGCAAACATACGGCTCGGGTCTTCGCCTTCGCGCTTGAACGGGTACAATCCCGATGCAAACGGGAATTCACCCGGAACGTTTTCCTGCAGGCACCAACGCAAAATATCGCCCCAGGCTTCGTATTTCGGCAAGGCCACTTTTGGAATCTGCGAATGCGACAGCGATTCGGTATGCGTAGCGATCTTGATTTCCTTGTCGCGGACTTTAAAACTGTAGATCGGATTTTTGTATTTGTTGACTTTGTCGTCCCAGGTTTGGATGATTTCCCAGTTGTACGGATCGAGATCCATTTTGACGCGGTCGAATTCTTTGACCAACAAATTGAGGAATTGTGCCGTCGTTTCATCTTTCGATTGCAAAATGGCATCGTCAATTCCAGATTTTGAAATCGTTGGAAGTTTGCCCGAAACGCTTTCAATCGTTTTGAAAATACCGTATAATTTCTGCGCGACTTTCTGTTGGGCCGCAGCGGTTTCGTCGTATTTGCGGTTGTTCTCCGAAATCTCCGAAAGGTAACGCGTTCTGTGTGGTGGAATCACGAAAATCTTCTCGCTCATTTCGCGTGTGATGTGGAAATCTGATTGCAAATCCGAATCGGTTTTTTCATGGATTTTGTCCATGACCGATTTGTAGAGCGTGTTCATTCCAGGGTCGTTGAACTGCGAGGCAATCGTGCCGAAAACGGGTAAAGTTTCCGGATCGGCGTCCCACAATTGGTGGTTTCTTTGGTATTGTTTCTTGACATCGCGCAACGCATCGAGCGAGCCGCGTTTGTCGAATTTATTGATGGCCACAAGATCGGCGAAGTCGAGCATGTCGATTTTTTCAAGTTGGGTTGCCGCACCGAATTCCGGCGTCATCACATACAACGACACATCGGAATGGTCCATGATTTCGGTATCCGATTGCCCGATCCCCGACGTTTCGAGGATAATCAAATCGTATTTGGCCGCTTTCAAAACTTCAATCGCTTCGGCTACATATTTCGACAGCGCCAAGTTCGATTGACGCGTCGCGAGTGAACGCATGTAAACACGTGGATTGTTGATCGCATTCATACGGATTCGATCGCCCAAAAGCGCGCCGCCCGTTTTTCTTTTCGATGGATCGACCGAAATCAATCCGATGGTTTTCTCCGGGAAATCGATCAGGAAACGACGCACGAGTTCATCGACCAAAGACGATTTTCCAGCCCCGCCAGTTCCCGTAATCCCGAGCACCGGGGTTTTGGAACCTTTGTTTTTTTCGTGGATCGAAGCCATGGCAGTTTTCGCTACTTCGGGGAAATTCTCCGCCGAAGAAATCACACGCGCAATCGCCGTTGGATTTTTGTCTTCGAGGTGGTTGACTTCGCCGTTGAGTTTGTCGCCGACCGGAAAATCGGAGCGCTTGACCAAATCGTTGATCATCCCCTGGAGTCCAAGTTCACGGCCGTCATCGGGCGAATAGATGCGTTCGATGCCGTATTCGTGCAGTTCGGAAATTTCGCTCGGCAAAATCACGCCGCCGCCGCCGCCGAAAATCTTGATGTGTCCGGCGCCTTTCTCTTTCAAAAGGTCGTACATGTATTTGAAATACTCGTTGTGCCCGCCTTGGTAAGACGTCATCGCAATCGCGTTGGCATCTTCCTGGATCGCCGTGTTGACGACTTCCTCTACGCTGCGGTCGTGCCCGAGGTGGATGACTTCGACACCGGTCGACTGGATGATGCGGCGCATGATGTTGATCGCGGCGTCGTGGCCGTCGAACAAGGAGGCTGCGGTTACGATTCTTACTTTATTGACAGGAGAATAAGGCTGTACTTGTTCCATTTTGAAATTTGTGCTAAAATATGGGCCGCAATTTACGAAATTCTGAAAACGTTGTAGTTGGTTTTTGGGGAAAGTTTTGAGTTGATTTTTTGAGTTGATTTGTTATTTGCTTCGCCAAGCCAACACAACTGCTCCTAGCCCCGATTGCAGCAAGTATCCTCGCAGAGATACTGCGGAAAGCGGGAACAAGCTCCTAAAAAAAAACGCCCACCATAGTGAGCGTCTCTATTTAATTGTTAACCCGTGGATCGGAAAAAGCATTAACTTCATCCATCGTCAAGCCCAGTGCATTCGCAACACCGGTACCGTAGGCCGGATCGGCCTTGAAGCAATTGCGGATGTGGCGGATCTGGATGAATTTTTGTGCGCCACCGACTTGGGCCGCGGTATTCTTGAACAACAACTGTTTCTTCTCATCGGTCATGAGGCGGAATAAATTGCCCGGTTGCGAAAAATAATCCTCATCGACGCGGTGGTCCCAGGCATAGGCGTCGCCGTGCAAGGCCAATGGCGGCTCCTTGTGTTTGGGCTGTTCCTGCCATTCACCGAAACTGTTGGGTTCGTAACTTTTGGCGCTTCCGTAATTGCCATCGACACGCATCGCCCCATCGCGGTGGAACGCATGGAACGGACATTTGGACGCGTTGACAGGAATCTGGTAATTGTTGACGCCAAGCCTATAACGCTGCGCATCGCCGTACGAAAACAATCGCGCCTGCAGCATTTTGTCGGGCGAATAACCGATGCCGGGAACAATATTGGCCGGATTGAACGCCGCCTGTTCGACCTCGGCGAAATAATTGTCGGGGTTGCGGTTGAGTTCGAATTCGCCGACCGGAATCAATGGATAATCGCCATGCGGCCATACTTTCGTCAAATCGAATGGGTTGATTGAATAGTGGTTCGCTTCGGCTTCGGTCATGACCTGGATGAACATTTTCCATTTCGGGAAATCGCCGCGTTCGATCGCGTCGAACAAATCGCGTTGGTGGCTTTCGCGGTCACCGCCGACGAGTTGGGCTGCTTCCTCATCGGATAAATTCTCGATGCCCTGTTGCGTGCGGAAATGAAATTTGACCCAATGCCGCTCGTTGTCGAAATTGATAAAGCTGAACGTATGGCTGCCGAAACCGTGCATGTGACGGTAGGATTTCGGGATGCCGCGGTCACTCATGACAATCGTGACCTGGTGCAAGGCTTCGGGCAATAGTGTCCAGAAATCCCAGTTGTTGTCGGCGCTTCGGAGGTTCGTTTTGGGATCGCGTTTGACGGCGTGATTGAGATCGGGAAATTTCATCGGGTCGCGAAAAAAGAATACCGGCGTGTTGTTGCCCACCAAATCCCAATTGCCTTCCTGGGTGTAGAATTTGATCGCAAAACCACGGATGTCGCGTTCGGCATCGGCGGCACCGCGTTCTCCGGCCACGGTCGAAAACCGCAAAAACAGATCGGTCTTTTTGCCGATGTTGGAAAACAGGTTGGCTTTGGTGTACTTGGTGATGTCGTGCGTGACGGTAAAGGTCCCGTAAGCAGCCGATCCTTTGGCGTGCATGCGTCGTTCGGGGATGACTTCGCGGTCGAAGTGTGCCATTTTTTCAAGGAACCAGAAGTCTTGGAGTAAAACGGGGCCACGTAGTCCGGCAGTCATGATGTTCTGGTTGTCGGGCACTGGGGTTCCGGTAGCCGTCGTTAGTTTTTTGTCGTTGTTGCTCATGATTTAATAATTTTCAGGTTGGTTTCCCAAATTTAAAAAATCATATTGTATAATCAAAATCGATTATTTTAATTTTTTGATAGTTTTACATTATTTTAAAACGGTTTGATATTTGCTAACTTTGGGCAAAATTGAAAAAAAATGAAGAAAATTTTCTGCCTTTGCCTACTCGTTCCATTCATCGGAAATGCCCAATTAAAAGACTTAATCAACCAAGTGGCCGGACAAACGACCGGTTCGACTTTAAACACCAACGGACTCGACATCAGTGCCGGGCTCAAGGAAGCGCTCAACAACGGCATCACCAAACAGGTTTCCAAATTGACTGCCGTGGACGGTTTCTACAAAAACGAAATGGTCAAGATCCTGATGCCTGCCGAACTCCAAAAAGTAGACAAAGCCTTACGCAGCATGGGGATGTCGAAACTCGCCGATGATGGCGTCAAAGCCTTGAACCGCGCCGCCGAAGATGCAGTCAAGGAAGCCACGCCGATTTTTGTCGATGCGATCAAAAACATGAGCATCGGCGACGCCAAGAACATTTTGATGGGCAGCAACAATGCAGCGACTTCTTATTTGCAACAATCGACATCGTCGGCATTGTATGCGAAGTTCAGCCCGGTCGTGCAGCAATCGATTGGCAAGGTCGGTGCCGATCAGATCTGGGCGACCATTATTTCGCAATACAACAAATTGCCGCTTGTAAACGATGTGAATCCAGACATCACCGATTATGTGACCAATAAAGCGATGGAAGGTGTGTTTAAAATGATTGCCGTCGAAGAAGGAAACATTCGCACCAAACTGGGCTCGAGAAGTTCGGATTTGCTCAAACAGGTGTTTGCGTTGCAGGATAAGAAGAAGAAAAAGAAATGATATAGAGGAGAAAGCCAGTTGCGCTTCGGGCAACTTCTTTAAAAATTACTTTTGACAATTATAGTTTTTCTGTAAGGGTTGTGCTTTAAAAAAAAGTATTTTCGCTTTAGGGAAGGGGGCTATGAAGGTATACCCAACAAATTAAAAAAACATATTCAAAACAGAAAATCTGTACTTTTTGTTAAATATTACATTTGCCGACCGACCACTGTATAGTACTAAAAAATTGCCACCAAATACTTCCATAACCAGCCTTTGGACCATGAAAAAAATACTCCTCCTCCCTGCCCTTTTCCTGACCTGGAGCTGTGCCGAATTGCAACAGGTCGCCAATCAATACCCCGAACTCGGCCAAATCGGATCGACGGTTTCCAACACCGATATTGCTGCCGGTCTCAAAGAGGCACTCAACAACGGCATCACCAAACAAGTTTCGAAATTGACAATGACTGATGGATTTTTTAAAAATGAAGCCGTCAAGATTTTGCTTCCCGACGAACTCAAGAAAGTCGACAAGACCTTGCGCGACATCGGGATGTCGAACTTGGCCGACGAAGGCTTGAAAGTACTCAACCGCGCCGCCGAAAATGCCGTCAAGGAAGCCACGCCGATTTTTGTCTCGGCGGTCAAAAACATGACCTTTACCGATGCGCGCAATATTTTGTTGGGCAACGATTCCTCGGCGACGACCTATCTGCAAAATTCGACTTCGACGCAATTGTACGCCAAATTCAACCCGGTCGTCAAAAGTTCGCTCGGGAAAGTGGGCGCCGATAAAGTATGGAACCAGATCATCAGCAAATACAACTCGATTCCGCTCGTGAATAAAGTCAATCCCGACCTCAATGATTATGTCACCAACCAAGCCATGAAAGGCGTTTTCAAGATGGTCGCCGTCGAAGAAAAAGACATCCGAAACAACCTCAGCGCACGCAGTTCGGAACTGTTGAAAAAAGTGTTTGCGTTACAGGACAATCCGCGTTAAAACCAAGACTTAAAATTTTGCTAATCAATAACATATATATAACTAAACCTTAACACATTCGCGAAGATAATTGTCGGACATTTGTACCATATAATAAAGGGTTTTTATTATTTGGTTTAGAGTTAGTTAAAAAGATGCCGGCAGTTCTAGGATTGCCGGTTTTTTTTTCTTTTTCAGCCGAGCCTTTCGTGCAGTTTCTTGAAATAAGCAAACGCTTTGACCAGTCGGCTGCCGTACCACGAAAACATTTCCCCATCGATAAAAACCGTCTTGGCGTGGTGCGTAAACCGACCGATTTCAAAGGCATGTTCTTCCTTGAACGGATAAGGTTCCGACGAAAGAAACACCAAATCGGGGTCGCCTTCCAACCGTATTTTCTTGGGTTCGATTTCAGGATAACGGCCTTTGTCTTCATAAATATTTTTGAAGTGGTTGAGCCGAAGCATTTCGTTGATGAAATTGTCCGAACCCGCCACCATCCATGGGTCGCGCCAAATGAAATAAGCGGCTTTCTTTACCGGTTTGTCTTTGATGAAATTTTGGAAATCCTGGTAGGCGAAATGGGTTTTGTCAATCCATTTTTGCGCCTCGGTCCTTCTGTTGAACAATTTTCCGAAATCGGCGATCATTTGCAGGTTGTCTTCAATCGTGATGATGTTGGTCACCCAAACCGGGGCGATTGCCTTCAATTCCTCGACAATCTCCAATGTATTCTCCTCTTTGTTCGCGATGATGATGTCGGGCCGAAGCGCGCGGATTTTTTCGGCTTTGACTTTCTTGGTTCCGCCAACAATCGTTTTGATCGACTTCAAATGAAACGGATGCACACAGAATTTGGTAATCCCGACAAGGTTTTCTTCCAAACCCAAATCACACAGCAATTCGGTTTGCGACGGAACGAGCGATACAATCCGCTTCGGAACCGATTCAAAATCAAACACATTGCCCAACTGATCCTCGAGTTTCACGTGCATAAAATGTAACTTAACTGTTAAAATCCTGTAAATGCGAAAGTAAGTAATTGATTTAACTTTAAATAAAAATTAATTCCGCAAAAAATGAAGCGACTGCATTTCCTTTTTTTACTGCTGTGCACTTGTATCCTTTCTGCCCAAAACCATAAGCCTTTGCGTGCCGGATTTGACAAGGATGAATACCGTCAGTTGCTGCGCGCGTTCTCCTGCTGGGGCGACAGCACCATTTACAAAGGCATACCAGAAAGTACGGCTTATCGTACCATTTATCGCTCTAAGGTCATCGGCATGGAGAACCAATGGGAATTGTATGAAAACCATACGCACTCGGTCATTTGCCTGCGCGGAACGGCCAGCAACAAAATCAGTTGGATGGCCAACTTTTATGCGGCGATGGTTCCGGCGGTGGGGCAATTCCAGCTCAACGATACGCTGAAGTTCGATTACCATTACGCCGATAACCCGAAGGCGGCAGTGCACATCGGCTGGGCGCTTTCGAGTGCTTACCTGCTTACCGATATCCTGCCCAAAGTCAAGGAGCAATATGCCAAAGGATTCAAGGCGTTCATGATTTTTGGCCACAGCCAGGGCGGCGCGTTGGCCTATTTCATCACAGCCCAATTGCGCCATTACCAGAAAACTGGTTTACTCCCGAAAGACATCGCGTTCAAGACCTATTGCAGTGCGGCGCCCAAACCCGGCAACCTGTATTTCGCCTACGATTATGAAGCGGCTACGCAGATGGGCTGGTCGTTTAACGTGATTAATGCCGCCGATTGGGTGCCCGAAGTTCCTGTAAGCATCCAGAATGTAGGAGATTTCAATACGCTCAATCCGTTTACCGACGCCAAAAAGAAGATCAAGACTTTGCCTTTTCCGCAAGACAAATTGCTCAGTTTTATCCATTCGCAACTGACCAAGCACAACAAAAAAGCGCTCAAGAAGTACCAATTGTATTTGGGAAAAATCGCCTCGAAGATGGTCGAGAAAAATGTACCGGGTTACAAGGCGCCCAAAGAATTCTATCCTTCAAACAATTACATGCGCTGTGGCAATTCGATCATCTTAAATCCAGACGCCGCCTATTACCAGAAGTTCCCCGATCAAAAAGACAAGATTTTCCAGCACCACAGCCTGTTGGCCTATCTGTACCTGCTCGACAAATTACCGCCAGAGTAAAACCTGCATTTCCTTTTGGATTTTGAGTGCTTCTTCCCTGGCCTTTTCAGCAAAATCGGTTTTGCCCGAGGCATAGATGATCCCACGCGACGAATTGATCAGCAAACCTACATTTTTGTTCATACCATACTTGCAAACTTCGCTTAGGCTGCCACCTTGCGCGCCCACGCCCGGAACCAAAAAGAAACTGTCGGGCAACAACGCGCGGATTTCGGTCAAATATTCGGCTTTGGTCGCGCCTACAACATACATCAAATTATGCGCATTCTTCCAAGTCTTGGAAGTTTCGATCACGCGTTTGTACAATTCTTTCCCGTTCGTATCCAAGGTCTGGAAATCGAAAGCGCCTTCGTTCGAAAGTCAGTGCCAACATGATCGTATGCTTGTCCTCAAAGGCCAAAAAAGGCTCCACTGAATCCTTGCCCATATAAGGCGCCACGGTCACCGAATCGAATTGCATGTCCTCGAAAAAAGCCTTCGCATACATCGAGGAAGTGTTCCCGATGTCACCGCGTTTGGCATCGGCTATCGTAAAAATTTCAGGGTAATTTTCATTGATGTATTCGATGGTTTTCTGCAGCGATTTCCAGCCCATGATGCCGTTCGCTTCATAAAAAGCCGTATTCGGTTTGTAGGCCACGGCCAAATCGTGTGTCGCATCGATGATCGCCTTGTTGAATTCGAAAATCGGGAATTCGGCATTCGACAAATGCGCCGGAATCTTGTTCAAATCGACATCAAGGCCGATACAGAGAAATGATTTTTTTTGTTGGATTTGGGTAATGAGTTGTTGTGTAGTCATGGTGCAAAGGTAATTTTTTGGGAGCTTTTTCCCGCTATCCGCTGCAATCTTTTTTGTTAACTGCGCTACGCTTCGTTAACAAAAAAGGATTTTCGCTGCTATCGGGGCTATGCTGCCGCAGGCTTATTTTTGCCTCGCCGTCCCGAAGCGTCGGGATTGCAAAAGGGCGTAGCGCGCAATCGTTCGGCGACATACTCGTTTTCAAGCCCTAAATTGAAAGAACTCGCTACGCTCAGACAGCTTTCAATTTTACGGGTTCTTCAAGCGGTAGGTGCCCGCCTGCCACGATTGAATCGCGCTGACCTCACGTAGAACGTTTTTGGTAATTGAAAAATTATTTTTCGCTTTGCGGGTGAAGTCGTCCAATTCCCAAAAGACGTTCTTAGGAGGATTTTCGGCGCTTCGTTAGAAAGCCGAAAATAAAACAAACATTTCCGCTTAGTTGCGGCATTCGCCAGATGAGCGTTAAAAAAATCAAATGCGTGCGCGTTAAAAGCCAGACGCTGTCTGAGCCGTAGGCGAGTTTGTCTGGCTTAGCAAGCGCATTTGATTTTTAGCGAAGATGGTGTGCCGCTCCGCCTTTTTGCTTCTTTTAGCTCACCAAAATAATATTGGTTTTTGTGTTCGCTGAATCTTCGATTTGTTGCGAGACAAAAGTAGATAGCCCCGATAGCAGCGGAAATCCTTTTGCGGCCGCAGCGCAGCGGAGGCCGTAAAAGATTGCAGCGAATAGCGGGAACTAGCTCCCAAAAAAAAGCCGCACTTAAAAGCACGGCTTCCCTATTCTTAAAAATGAAATTTAAAAAACCTCACTGGCTTCCTTGAGTTTCTCGGTGTTGTTCACCAGTTGCAACTCATCGATGAGTTTCTGCACACCGCCGTTCATTACCCCGTCCAAGTCATACAAGGTCAAACCGATGCGGTGATCGGTGACGCGGCCCTGCGGATAATTGTAGGTGCGGATCTTGGCCGAACGGTCGCCCGAAGAAACCTGGGACGAACGTTTCTTGGCATCTTCTTCCTGCTTCTTGGCGAGTTCCTGTTCGTACAAACGCGAACGCAAAACGGTAAATGCCTTATCTTTGTTCTTGTGCTGTGATTTCTCGTCCTGGCATTGCGCGACCAACCCAGTCGGGATGTGCGTCAGACGTACCGCCGATTTGGTCGTGTTGACCGACTGACCACCGGGACCTGACGAACAGAAAAAGTCGATACGCACATCGTTCATGTCGATCTGCACGTCGAATTCCTCGGCTTCGGGCAAAACCATTACCGTCGCTGCGGAAGTATGGATACGGCCTTGGGTTTCGGTTTGCGGCACGCGTTGCACGCGGTGAACGCCGGCTTCAAATTTGAGCGTTCCGTAAACGTCCTCGCCCGTCACCTCGAAAATGATTTCCTTGAAACCACCCGATGTGCCTTCGCTCATATCGACCACCGAAGTTCTCCAGCCTTTGCCTTCGCAATATTTGGTATACATGCGGAAAAGGTCGCCCGCAAAAATCGAGGCTTCGTCCCCACCGGTTCCGGCACGCACTTCGACCATGACATTCTTGGCGTCTTCCGGGTCTTTCGGGATCAGCATGAATTTGATTTCTTCTTCGAGGATTGGCAGTCGTTCTTTGGCTTCGTCGAGTTGCATCTTGGCCATTTCGACCATTTCGGCATCGCTGCCATCGGATATGATTTCGTTGGCCTCAGCAATATTGCCCATCACATTGACGTATTCGTCGCGCTTTTCGGCCAACGCCTTGAGGTCCTTGTATTCTTTGTTCAATTGTACGTAGCGCTTTTGATCGGCGATGACATCGGGCTGGATGATCAGGTCCGAGATTTCGTCGAAGCGCTGTTTTACGATTTGAAGTCTGTCTAACATTTTGTATCTCCTTTATTTTGGAGGCGCAAATTTACGAAAAATAGTTGAATGAAAAAGCCCACACCAAAGCAGTATTTTTGTTAATTTTGAATGACTTAAAACCGCGCACAATTGGATCCGATTACCATCAGAATGGCCGTGGCCGAGGACTTTCAAACCGTCTACCGTTTCATCAATCTATTGGAAGACGACACTTTTAATGAAACCACGCAGCATTTGCTTTTCGCCGAAAACCTCGCCAACCCGAATGTGGTTTACCTGATCGCTTTCGCAGATGAAAAACCAGTCGGCTTGTTGAGCTGCCACATCCAAAACCTGTTGCATCACGCGGGGAAAGTGGGCGAAATCCAGGAAATGTATGTCGAGGAAAGCGCCAGAAGTTTGGGGGTCGGCAAAAAACTGATCGATGCCTTGAAAGCCATCGCCCAGCAGCGCAATCTCGTCCAACTCGAAGTGACCTCAAGTTTCAAAAGGGCCGATGCGCACCGTTTTTATGAACGCGAAAATTTTATCTTTACGCACAAAAAGTTTACCCTTCCGCTAAAATAAATCGATTTGGATTACCAGGTTTACCAGCCACAGCAAAAGCTCGAACGCTACGTCAAGTATTATTGGACGCTGCACAACGACGATGATCTCGTGCCGCATTCGCGCGAACGCGTATTTCCCGACGGCTGCATCGAACTCATTTTCAATTACGCCGATCCCATGCGCATTTTTGAGAACGACCAAGCCGTCATCCAGCCGCGCAACATCGTGCACGGCCAGCTCAAAAGATTCATCGAACTCGAATCGACGGGAAGGATCGGACTTTTCTGCGCGCGTTTCCAGGCAGCCGGATTCCAACCCTTTATCGATTTTGACGTAAGCGATTTGACGGATCGTTCGATGACGATTGCCGAAATTTGGGGCAAAGAAGGAACAACGCTCGAAAGCGAAATGCAATCGGCCAGCAATACCGACCAGCGCATGGTCCTCGTTGAAGCATTTCTAATCAACCGGTTGGCGAAATCCAAAAAAATAAATACCGAAATCAGCCTTTGCGTAGACGACATCATCGCTTCCGATGGCTTGATGACCATAGATGAACTTTCTCAAAAATACCACATCGGCAAACGGCATCTCGAGCGAAAATTCCTGTCGAGCGTGGGCCTGAGCCAGAAATTATTCGCGCGCATCGTGCGTTTCAACCATGCGCTGCAGATGATCGCCAACAAGGATTTCAGTACGTTTACGCATGTGGCGCACGAGGGCGGTTTTTACGACCAGGCGCATTTCATCCGCGACTTCAAAGACTTTACGGGATTGAATCCGAAGCAATATTTTTCGGAAAACCTCGAAATGGTCAAATTCTTTAATCTAGAATAAAAGTCGTTTTTTTACAATTCCATTCCGATAAAACCAATCATCTTTGCTCCAACTAAAAACAAGACTCATGAAAAAAAATACTTTATTACTGGCTTTAGCGGTGGGCACATTCATTATTTCGTGTGACAAAAAAGCCGAGAAACAACCCGCGCAAATCACCAAAGCCGACTGGCTGCTTGGCGACTGGGAAAACAAAACCCCACAAGGCGACCTCAGCGAAAGCTGGCAAAAAGCCAACGACAGCACATACAACGGCGCGAGTTATTTCATCAAGGGCAAGGACACTTTGTTTGCCGAATCGGTGGTGCTTTCCGAGAAAAACGGCGAGGTTTTGTATACCGTCACAGCCAAAGGCCAGAACAACGATTTGCCGGTGGCATTCAAAATGACGACCGCCACGGCCAAGCAAATCATTTTCGAAAACCCCGCACACGATTTCCCTACCAAGATCCAATACCAATTGGTCAACAAGGACAGCATCGTAGCGCAAATTTCGGGTAAGCAGGAAGGCAAACCGGCTTCGGAAACTTTTGCTTTCGGACGAAAAAAATAAATTAACCGACAAGAAAATTTTAACCGCCAAGCAACAAAGACCTACGCAAAGCCCACAAAGCTTAATCTAACTTTGCGACACGAGACCGCAGGTCGAACTGACGAAGTAGAACTTAGCGTACTTTGCGGTGAAAAAAACAATAAATCAACAAATAAACTAAAAACAAAATGGCTCAGATTAATCCTTACCTCACCTTCAACGGAACCTGCGAGCAGGCGTTCCAATTTTACAAATCGGTTTTCGGGGGCGAATTCGCCTTCATCGGAAAGTTCAAGGACATGCCGTCCGAACAACCGTTGCCTGATCATGTAGGCAACCTGATCATGCACGTCTCGTTGCCGATCAGCAGCGAAACCGTACTGATGGGCAGCGATGCCAACGAACATTTCGGGCAAACCGCTTCGGCCGGAACCAACTTCGCCGTATCGATCAACACCGAAAGCGAAGCCGAAGCCAAGCGTCTTTTCGACGGATTGTCGGCTGGCGGAACGGTCACAATGCCGCTCGACAAGACTTTCTGGGGCGCTTATTTCGGAATGTTCACCGACCAATTTGGCATCCACTGGATGGTCAACTACGATTACGAACAGCAATAATCGTTAGCCACAATGAAATTCGAAACGCACTGTAACCGGTGCGTTTTTTTTATGTCTAAAAGTTAAAGTTTTCTTAGCTTATTCATAATAAATCTAAATAATCATTGGGTTGCCTATATTTGTGTTTCCATAAAACAAACCCATGAAGCAGCAAAAAATACGCGACCTGCACCGCGACCTCGGATATTTTTACGTCGGATTGATTATTTCATTCGCCTTTTCGGGCATCTTGATGAACCACCGCGAAAGCTGGCATCCCGACAAATACACCGTCGAAACCAAAGCGATCAACGTAGGTCCGCTCGACGAAGCCAAACTGTCTCCCAAATTCGCCGAAGATTTAGGAAAACAACTCGGCATCGAAGACAAAATGCGCCGCAGCAGTGTCAAGGAAGGCAAATTCAAAATCTCGTTCGAGAACAACGACGTCGAGATCGACAACGCCACAGGAAAGGGCGAAATCGTCTCGTTCAAGAAAACGCCGCTGATCAGCCACACGATGAAACTGCACAAAAACACCTCGAACTGGTGGATTTACTATTCGGATATTTTCGGTTTGTCGCTCATCACCATTGCGCTCACGGGAATTTTCATGATCAAATACGGCAAGAATACGTTCAAGGCGCGCGGCTGGAAATTGGCCGTCGCCGGGATTGTGTTTCCGCTGATTTTCTTGTTTTTGCTGGCGTAAATTAGGAGCTGTTTCCGGCTTTCCGTTGCAATCTTTCACGGTCTGCGCTGCGCTGCGACCGCAAAAGGATTTCCACTTCAATCCGGGCTAGGGCTTTTGGGTTCCATCTGCATTTATTTTTGATTTTACGATTTTCTCACAATATCAAAAACCGGTTTTTCGTTAGAAAATGTAAACCTCTTGGTTTCATCAACTAACCTTAAAACCAAACGTCATGGCCGAGTTAAACCAAGCTCCAGCCGGAGCCGCAAAACCCAAAAAAATTAGACGCCGGAAACTCAATTCAAGAGTCGATTTGACCGCGATGGTCGATCTGGCCTTCCTGCTCATCACGTTCTTTATGCTGACCACTTCGCTGAGCAAGCCCAAATCGATGAACCTCTCGATGCCCGATCCCAACGGAGAGCCAGGCAATGTAGACGAACACCGTACGATGACCATCCTGATCGGCGACCACAACACCGCCTATTGCTACATGGGTTTCCCATCGGAGAAAAACGAGAAAAAAGTCGTACTGGGCACCAATGCCCTGCGACAGGAATTGGCCCGACGCAACAAGGAAGCGCTCGCCTATTCCGAAGCCAAAGGCAAGAAAGGCCAAGGACTGATCGTCATTATCAAACCGGGCAAGAAATCGAGTTATGGCAACCTGGTCGATGTTTTGGATGAAATGGCGATTTCGAATATCGGGACTTACGCGATTTCAGAAATCGACAAAAAGGAAATTGACCTTTTGGAAAAATAACGAACCATCAATAAATGAAAAAGCCACTCGAAAAGTGGCTTTCTTTTTTAACCGCAAAGGATACAAAAGTTCCGCAAAGTAACACAAAGCTTTGCAAAACTTTGCGGGGCCTTTGCGCCTTTGTGTAAAATTATTTGGCTGGAATATTTTGAAGGATTTCCAAAACGAACTTCCAATATTTCTGCGCCGAGGAAATGCTCGCGCGTTCATCGGGCGAATGCGCGCCGTGGATGGTCGGCCCGAACGAAATCATGTCCATTCCCGGATAATTGGTCCCGAGAATACCACATTCCAATCCGGCGTGGCAGGCCACCACTTTGGGTTTTTCGCCATTTTGCTTTTCGTAAATATTGACCAGGACATCGAGAATTTCAGAATTCACATTGGGTGTCCAGCCTGGATAAGAGCCTGTAAAACTCACTTCGCAACCCGTCAATTCAAAGGCCGAACGCAACGCATTGGCCAAATCGAATTTCGAACTTTCGACCGAAGAACGCGTCAGGCAGCCGATCATGATTTCGCCGTCCTTGATCACGACACGCGCGATGTTGTTGGAAGTTTCGACCAAGTCTGCCATATCGGCACTCATGCGGTACACGCCATTGTGTGCAGTATACAACGCGCGGATGATGCCTTCCTGCACGCCCAAATCCATGACTTTTTTAGGCAAATCCGATTTGGTGATTTCAATCGTCAGGTTCGGTTCGGTCGTTTTGAATTCGGCTTTGATGTCGTTGATCGTTTCCTGCATATCGAACACATAGGCTTCGTCATACATCGACGCAATAATCACCCTGGCCACGCTTTCCCTTGGAATCGCATTGCGCAAACTGCCGCCGTTGATTTCTGCAATCTGCAAACCGAAGTTTTCAAATCCGTCGAACAGCAAGCGGTTCATGATTTTATTGGCGTTGCCCAAACCTTTGTGGATGTCCATACCCGAATGCCCACCGTTCAGACCTTTGACAGTAATCGTATATCCGGTTGAACCTTCTGGCGTTTCTTCTTCGGTGTAGCTTCTTGTGGCCGTCACATCGACACCACCGGCACAACCGATGTCGATTTCGTCGTCTTCCTCGGTATCGAGGTTCAAAAGAATTTCGCCCGTCAGGATGCCGCCTTTGAGATTCAATGCGCCTGTCATTCCGGTTTCCTCATCCACCGTAAACAAGGCTTCAATGGCTGGATGCGCAATGTCTTTGGATTCGAGAATCGCCATAATTGTCGCTACGCCGAGGCCGTTGTCGGCGCCCAAAGTTGTTCCTTTGGCCCGTACCCAGTCACCATCGACGTACATCTCGATGCCTTGGGTGTCGAAATCAAAAACGGTATCGTTGTTTTTTTGGTGCACCATATCGAGGTGGCCCTGCATGACAATCGTCTTGCGGTTTTCCATGCCCTGTGTCGCAGGCTTGCGGATGATGACGTTGCGGATCTCGTCTTCGAAGGTTTCGAGTCCGAGTCTATTGCCGAAGTTTTTCATGAATTCGATCACGCGTTCTTCTTTTTTGGACGGGCGCGGGACGGCATTCAAATCGGCGAATTGGTTCCAAAGTACTTTGGGTTCGAGGTTTCTGATTTCGTTGCTCATGGTATGGTATTCGAATATTGAGCCCCAAAGGTAAACTATTATTTATTGTTTATCTTTAATTATTTAGGAGCGGATGGATAAAAAATAGCCTAAAGCCGTTTCGCATTCGCCCATCACAATTGTCCCATTCAACCCTTTTGTGCGAACCTATTATTGCTCAAATTTGTAAGAACAAAAAACAGCAGCATGAGAAAATTAAAATTACAGATGCAGATGACCATCAACGGCTATGTTGGCGGACGCAACGGCGAAAACGACTGGATGACCTGAAACCCCGATCCAGAATTCATTGCATTCCTAAGTTCGCTGATTGATACGTCGGACACGCTTTTATTGGGCAGAAAAACCGCGGAAGGCATTATCGATTTTTGGAAAAACGAGGCCGAAACGAATCCCGCGCACCCGTTCGCGAAAAAGATTGCCGCCATCCAAAAGGTGGTTTTTACCCAAACACTCGATGCGTCTACTTGGAGCAACACCCGATTGGCCAAAGGAAATCTCGCGCACGAAATCGCCAATCTAAAAGCGCAGGACGGCAAGGACATTTTGGTTTTTGGCGGAGCCGATTTTGTCTCGGCATTGATCAAGGAAAACCTAATTGACGAATTTCACCTGATCATCAATCCAACGGCGATGAGCAATGGGATGACGATTTTCCATGCGGCGGACGGCATCCAAAAATACAGCCCAATCGCCTCCAAACTTTATCCAGGCGGTAAAACGGTGCTGAGTTTCATCCCGAAAAGAGAATAAAACCGTCCAATAAACCAATAAGTAAATTGAAAATAAACTGTTCGGGATTACGCGATGTGCTTTTCGAACAGTTTTTTGGCGTCTTTCTTGGAAACTTTACCGACGCACTCGTTTTTGTGGATGCAGATTACCGGTGCGTGCTTGCACATGCCCTGGCATTCCATTTTTTTGATCGAGACCGAATCCTTGAGCCCGGCTTCCTTGACGAGGTCCTTGAAACAATCCTTGACCTCGCTGTTGTACCTGCAGCATTTTTTTCCGTCACACAACAGAATCACCTTCTCCTTTTTCGCTTTCTTTCCCATGCCG
This sequence comes from Flavobacterium sp., assembly GCF_047602195.1. Lineage (GTDB taxonomy): Bacteria > Bacteroidota > Bacteroidia > Flavobacteriales > Flavobacteriaceae > Flavobacterium. Next base: position 445,405 of record NZ_JASGHW010000003.1, on the reverse strand, counting down.
ATAACAGAATTCACCGCAAATGTATCGCATAATTCTTATTTGTTCTAAATAAGCGCGTTAAAATTTCAAAAAAGAAATTAACAATGAGCCGGGCTGTGCTTATATTTACGCAACGAAAAAAACGATGCGCAAAAAATTCCTACTTCCCATTTTACTGTTGGTCCAAATCATTCTCGTAAAGATTCTTTCGCTCTTTCCGGATTGGATCGAATGGCATTACAGTTTGGCGGTTTACCAATCGATGTCGAAGTTTTCGCGTTCCGTTTTGGGAAGCGTTCCGTTTTCTGTTGGCGATGTGATTTACTTCATCTTCATTTTCTTGGTCCTACACTGGTTTTGGAAAAAACGCGGCACCTGGAAGATGCAATGGCGTTCACATGCATTGCAGATTTTGTCGTTCCTTTCGGTGTTTTATTTCCTGTTCCATGCCCTTTGGGCACTCAATTACCACCGCGAGAAATTGTTCGACAAATTGGCCATCCAGCGCGAATACACCGATGCCGACCTGCTCCAATTCACCCAAAAATTAATCACCCGAACCAACGAAATCCATTACAAAATCACGCATAACGACAGCGCCAAAGTCGTTTTCCCCTACAGCCAGGAACAAACGTTTCGAATGAATCTGGACGGCTACAACCGAATCGCCAAAATCCATCCGTATTTCGCTTACCAAAATTTATGCGTCAAGAAATCGCTGCTCAGCTTGCCGCTTTCCTACATGGGATTTGCAGGTTATCTGAACCCTTTTACCAACGAAGCGCAGGTCAACGACAAGATTCCGATGTACAATTTCGCAACGACCTCGGCGCACGAAATGGCGCACCAGATTGGCTATGCGTCCGAAAGCGAGGCCAATTTTATCGGGTATTTTGCCTCGGTCCACAACACCGATTTGTATTTCCAGTATTCGGGTTATTCGTACGCGCTCAAATATTGTTTGCGCAATTGGAAAATCCGCGACGAGAAAACACTCGAGAAGTTAATGCCGACCATCCACCCGGGAATCCTCAAAAACTACGAAGAATCCGAACAATTCTGGGCGCAATACGAAACGTTTATCGAAACCGGCTTCAAAATTTTCTACGATAATTTCCTCAAATTCAACCAGCAGAAAGACGGTTTGGAAAGCTATAGCAAATTTGTGGATTTGCTTGTGAATTATTATAAGTTGGAGAAATTTTAGGCGCAATTTGCTTCGCCAGTTCGCTCCAAATATTTTTTATTTGGAGCTCGTGTCCCGCTATTCGCTGCAATCTTTTACGGCCTTCGCTACGCTGCGGTCGCAAAAGGATTTTCGCTGCTATCGGGGCTAGTTCTTCAGCTTTTGCCTCGCCGTCCCGAAGCATCGGGATTGCAAAAAGGCGGAGCGCCCAAATTACAATCTCAAAAACTATCTCAGGAAACACTCCGCGCACCAAGCCGTTCGCCCTGCGGGCTCAACTCCAGGTGCGCTGACGCTTATTCCTTTCGTTGTTTTTTACGATTCTCATTTGACGGCGCGCCAGTCAGGAACTGCATATTTTATTTTCGGCTTTTTTCAAAGCGCCGAAAATCCTCCTAAGAACGTTTTTCGGGAATTTTACGTTTTTCCGTTCCAAGCGAACAATAAATTTTCAATCACCAATAAAAGTTCTCCGTGAGGTTGCGCGATTCAATCGTGGCAGGCGGGCACCTGCAATTTGAAAAAGCCGTAAAATTGAAAGCTGTCTGAGCCGCAGGCGAGTTCTTTCAATTTAGGCTTTGAGAATTAGCAGGTCGCCGAACGATTGCGCGCTAGGCATTTTTGCTTCTTTTGTTGCCAGACAAAAGAAGATTAAATCTCATCACTCGTAAACGCATAAAAACTTTTCCGCTTATACGGCCGTATAATCAACCTACCTTCCCTATCGAAACGAATATAATTGTAAATCCAATTCGTCAAAACCACCGCTTTGTTCTTAAATCCGATCAGTGAAATCAGGTGGATGAACATCCAGACAAACCAAGCAAACACGCCATGAAAATGCACACGCGGCAAATCGACGACGGCCTTGTTGCGCCCGATTGTGGCCATTGAGCCTTTGTCGTTGTAGACAAACGGCATCATTTTTTGGCCTTTGATTTTGCGGATGATGTTTTCGCCCAATAATTTTCCCTGTTGCATCGCGGGCTGGGCGAGCATCGGGTGACCAAGCGGATAATTTTCGCAAACCATCAGCGCGATGTCGCCAATCGCAAACACATTGTCGAAACCCGCCACTTGGTTGCATTCGTTGACTTTGTAGCGCTCGCTTTTTTCGACAAAAGCCGAAGCCGGGAAACCATCGGGTGTGTTGCCTTGCACCCCAGCCGTCCAAATTACGGTGGCCGAGTCAAAAGTTTTGTCGGTGTTGGTCGTGATGACCTTGCCGTCGTAGCCCGTCACGCGGATGTTCTTGTTGACCTTGACCCCGAGTTTGGTCAAATATTCCTCGGCGGCCGCGGATGATTTTTCGCTCATCGTGTTCAAGATGCGGTCGCCGCTTTGGATCAGGTTGATCTGCATTTTGGAAATGTCGAGGTCCGGATAATCTTTATGCAGAATGGCGTTTTTCATTTCGGCCAAAGCCCCTGCCAATTCCACTCCGGTCGGGCCGCCGCCTACGAGACAGAAATTAATCAGGCAATTGCGTTCGTTTTCGTCTTTCGAGCAAAATCGCCTGCTCAAAGTTTTCGAGGATCAAACTGCGGATGTTGAGCGACTGCGGGATCGTTTTCATCGCCATCGAATTGCGTTCGATTTCGGAGTTGCCGAAGAAATTCGTTTTGGAACCGGTCGCAATGACGAGATAATCGTAATCGAGTTCCCCGATGTCGCAGATGACTTTATTGTTTTTGGGGTCGAGTTCGGTGACCATACCGAGGCGGAAATAGAATTCCTTGTGGTGGTGCATGACCTTGCGGATCGGATAAGCAATCGAGCCCGCTTCGAGTCCGCCGGTGGCGACCTGGTACAACAATGGTTGGAATGTATGGTAATTGTGTTTGTCGATGAGCACGACCTGCACGCTTTTGTTTTTGAGTTTTTGGGCGAAGGCGATACCGGCGAAACCACCGCCAATAATGACAATTCTTGGGAATTTAGATTTTGGGATATTCATTTAAAAGGAAACTTTTAGAATCTGTAAGTTACGATTTCTTTTTCTTTTGTAAAAGAAAGAAATGTCGCTGCCACGGGTTTCTCAACTTTTGCCTCGCCGTCCCGACGCTTCGGGACGGCGAGGCAAAAGTAGAAAAATCGCCGAAAGAATTACGAAACGTATTCCCTAGCCCCGATTGAAGCAAAGTAGCTGCGCAGCACTACTGCGAAAAGCGGGACGAAACTTCCCAAAAACCACAAAAGTTTTGCTCCTAAAAATAAAAAACTTACTTTGTAACAAATTTTCACCAACGAACACTAATGCCCTCATGAGCCAAGATTTGGAACAAGCTTTTGTCAAGCAGTTGCGCGAAAACCAGAATATCATCCACAAGATTTGTAGGCTGTATACTTCGGGTGAGGATGCGCACAAGGACTTGTTCCAGGAAATCACGATCCAATTGTGGAAGGCTTATCCCAAATTTCGCGGCGAAAGCAAATTTTCTACCTGGGCTTACCGCGTGGCGCTCAATACGGCGATTACCTTGTACCGGAAAAGTACGCGTTCGGTGCAGACTTCTTCATTCGATACCTCGAACCATTTCATCCGTCAGGAAGATTACAATTATGAGGAGGAGGAACAAATCAAGCTCATGTATCAGGCGGTGTACCAGCTCAATGACATCGAAAAGGCTTTGGTTTTTATGTATCTCGAGGACAAGGATTACCAGGAAATTTCGGAAACATTGGGAATCAGCGAGGTGAATGCGCGTGTGAAAATGAACAGAATCAAGACTAAACTGAAAAAAATATTAAATCCTTAGGATTATGGATGAGTTGGATTTATTAAAAAAAGACTGGAAGAAAAAGGAGCATTCCTTTGCGCAGGTTTCCGATGGCGAGATCAATAAAATGACGCACCGGAACTCGTCTTCTATTGTCAAGTGGCTGCTGATCATCAGCATCGTGGAATTCTCGTTTTGGGGATTCATCACCTTGTTTTTCAACGACGACCAGTACCAGGTGAAATTGCACCGTTACGGATTGGAGGATTGCATGTTTTGGGTCAACGTGGTCAATTACATCATCCTCGTCGTTTTTATATTCCTGTTCTACAAGAACTACCGCACGATATCGACGACCGATTCGACGCGGCAATTGATGAAAAATATCCTGAACACGCGCAAGACCGTTCAGTATTACATTTGGTACAACCTCGGCATTGTTGCAATCAACATCATCTTGTCGATTTTAATGCTGTTCTACCACAACGACCAGATGAAATCGATGATGGAAAACGCCGCCGAGAAAGGGCATCAGGAATTGTTCCTCATTATGTGCATCGGGGTTTCGTTGTTGTTCATCCTGATCATCATCGGCTTGTTCTGGCTATTCTATAGATTGCTTTACGGTATTTTATTGCGCAAACTCAATGCGAATTACAAAGAGTTGAAGAAGTCGGATTTGGAGTAATTTTTTTAGAAGCTATTTACTTCGTCAGTTCACTCCAAATATTTTTATTTGGAGCTCGGGTCCGGCTATCCGTTGCAATCTTTTGCGGCGCCACTGTGTTCTGCCGCAAAAGGATTTCCACTTCTATCCGGGCTAGGGCTTTCGGTAAACAAAAACAATCATCACAATCAAAAACAGAAAGAATCATAATGGCTTTCAAAGGCAAGCAAATCAACAATCCAAAAACCGGACAACACATCCTGTTCCTTCAAACCGCCAAAGACACAAATGGCCAGCTTCTGGAAATGGAAACAACTTACAACGCAAAATCCAAGGAACCTGTCGCGCATTACCATCCGTATCAGGCAGAAGATTTTACGGTTTTATCAGGCGAGCTTACTGTTCGAATCAAAGGACAATTGAAAACGTTGCATGCGGGCGATACCTTACACATTCCCGCCAATCAAGTCCACGCGATGTGGAACGCCTCCACCGAAAAAACCATCGTCAATTGGAAAGTACAACCCGCGATGGATACGGAATATTTGTTCGAAATGATGTACGGATTGGCCCATGACGGCAAGACCAACAAAAATGGCATGCCCAATTTTTTTCAATTGATTCTAACGGCAAGAAAATTTTCAGATGTGTTTAGGTTGGCCAAACCATCGTTTACCATCCAGGAAATCTACTTTTTTTTCTTATCGCCTTGGGCCCACTTGTTCGGTTACCGATCGACCGACAAAAAGTATCTGGATTGAGATTTTGAAACTGTAAGATTTAAAGACTTTTCAACTTGAGGCTTAGTAACTCCAGCGGCGCGTCTCATTGAGTTTCTCCTGTTCCTCGCGTTCTTCGGCCGGAATCACTTTCAAAAAGGACGGATGTTGTTCGATGGCGTATTCGACTTTCTCGACAATCTGCTCGATCGTATCGTTTTCATAATCGATCACAAGCGGTTCCTTGATGATGAACGACTGCAAAATGCCTTTCTTTTTCATGCGCAATCCTTTCTTGTCGAACGATCGGCGGAAACCGTCAATTACTATCGGAACCACCACGGGTTTGTGCTGCTTGATGATGTGCGCGGTGCCTTTCCTGACGGGCTTGAACGATTTGGTCGTACCCTGCGGAAACGTGATCACCCAACCATCTTCGAGTGCGATCTTGATGTTTTCGGTGTCGTTCGGATTGACTTCGCGCTGCACATCTTTGCCTTTGGCGCGCCAGGTTCTTTCTACGGTAATCGCGCCAACGTAAGATAAAATGCGTGGCAGCAAACCTTCGCGCATCGTTTCCTTGGCCGCCACATAATAAATATTGAGTTTGGGCTGCCACAAATAACCGATGTTCTTGATGTTGTCCTCGCGTCCGGCAAGGCTCGCGTTGAACACATGGAACATCGCCACGACATCGGCGAAATAGGTCTGGTGGTTCGAGATGAAAAGGACGTTCTTATCGGGCAGGGCGCGGATGATTTCCGAACCATCGATTTGGAGTTGGTTGAATCCATGGTAACGCCGGTGCGTGATGGAGCCAAAGATGCGGATCAACCATTTCTTGATGAACAGTATGTGGCCAAAAGGGTTTCTTTTGAATAATCCCATAGTTCGCTTATTGTGAAAAAAAATGAACGGCAAACATACAAAAACTTTATCTTTTGTATGATTTTCAGAGATACAGATTTTCAGATTTTCAGAAAATCTTAACCATTCCCGTCCAGTAATCTGACAATCTGATGATCTGATAATCTGATGATCTAATTCACATCCATTACCGACTTCAAAACGTCTTTAAGTTCACCCATCATCATCGCCGTCGCGCCCCAGACGCGGTGTTCGTTGATGGTAAACACCGGCACGTCGATGGCCAAAGAATAGGAAGTCGCCATCGTCTGGCTGTGCATGTTGACATCATCGAGGAAATGGTCGAGTGGCATCTCGATGAGCCCGGCCACTTCGTTCGGGTCGGGTTTGAAAATGAGCTCCTCGCAACTGTACCCCAGAAATGGATGCACGAGAAAATTACTCGGCGGAATATACACTTGCGAAAATTGGCGCACGACGGTAATCTGGCTCGGGGAAATCCCAATTTCTTCTTCGGTTTCGCGCAAGGCGGTTTCCATAAAAGACGCATCCGATTTTTCAATCTTGCCGCCCGGAAACGCAATCTGCGACGAATGCACACCCGGATAGGCATTGCGGATAATCAAAATGAGATTCGTTTTCTCGTTGCGCGGATAGAACAGCATCATCACCGCGGCCTGCTTTGGGTTCTTGGCCTTGAGGTCGAGCGTCTTCATGATTTCGCAGCGTTCGGGCGGCGACATCTTGGCGTGCGACTGCTCGCCGGGAAGAAAAGCATGTTCTATTTTGGGAATCAGGCGAAGAAAATCGGAAAAATCCATGGTAAGGCGTATTTTTGTGCTACGAATTTACGAATAATACCATGTACTCCAAACAGGAAGCCCAACAACTCAAGCAGGAATTCTGGATTGCGTTTGCCGAAAAGTACCCGCGCAAATGGCTGTTGTATGACACCAAGATCAAGGATTTCTCGCTCAAATTCTTTGTCGACAACAAGAAGGCGCAGGTCCTGATCGACATCGAGCCACGCAACGACGAGACGCGTTATGCCTATTTCGAAAAGATCGAAGCCTTAAAAAATATACTCGAGGAAGACCACATCCAGGATCTTGTGTACTACCGCGATTTTACGCTCGAGAGTGGCAAAACCATCAGCCGCATTTTTGTGGAAAAAGACGGTTTGAGCGTGAGCAACCGCAACCATTGGGACGCGATTTTTGATTTCCTGGCTGAGAAAATGAACGCGCTCGAATTGGCGTTCTACGAATTTGAAGACTACATCAAAGACATTTGACCATGTGTGAACACCTCGCCGCTTTAGACAATGAACTGAAAGCCAATGGCATTGCCGAAATCTTCCGCGGACAAGCCTGGAGCGACCATTGCCGCGAGTGGGTGTATTACGATTGTGTGCTCGATTTGGAAAAAATCAGACAGCGCCATCAATTTCCCGACTTTGTCAAAATCCATGTCAACGCCGACAACAAATCGGGTATGGAAGCCGGGTTGGTCTGCGAAATGTGCGCCGACGCGGTCATCGGTGTCCACCCAGATTTGGGAAAAGGAAAAACGGTTGTGGAATAATATGCCTATGAGACAGCGCATCGAAATCATCCCTTTCCAGAAAGAACACCAAACCGGTATCGATTCGATGATGCAAACCATCGCTTTGGAATTTGAAGAACCCATTTTCTCTGCACAATCCAAAAAAATCATCGATCTGTTTGCCTTGCCCAACAACACCTATTGGGTAGCGACTATCCAAGGCCAAGTCATCGGGACCATCGGAATGACCGAACTGGCCCATGGCAACGTGGTGCTCAAATCTATGTTTGTCGATCAGGTGTTTCGCGGACATGGCGTCAGCGGTTTGTTGCTGGCCACCTTAACCAATCGGGTAATGCAAAATAGAGGCAAACGAATTTACTTGGGCACGATGACCCAATTTGCCGCCGGGCAGAGATTCTACGAAAAAAACGGGTTTGCGAAATGCGAAACGGCCGTACTTCCGCCTGATTTTACCATCAACCCGTTGGACACGGTTTTTTACACCAAATCCATCGATCATGCCTAACAGTTGCGTTAGGGGTTGCAGTGGAAATCCTTTGTAGCGCAGCGCAGCGGAGACTATAAAGATTGCAACGCAAAACCCGGCGCGCAGCGCAACGCCCACCCCAAACTGTTAATTTTTACCCACATCCGTCTGATTTGCTTGGCAGTGTCGTGAAAAAATATATATTTGGGAAAACTTTAACAAACAGATGAAAAAAGCACTCTTTATCCTTTTGGCTTCCGGGCTGCAATATGCCTATGGACAAAAGGATTACTCTTTTGTATACCATACCGATTCCATCATCAATACAGGAACGAGACTGCACGATGAAGGTAAATTTGCCGAAGCGATCAAAGAATACGAAAAAGTGGCCAAAACCGATCCCGGCTATGGTACGGCACTGTATGAAAAAGCGCTGAGCCTTTCGAGTATGGGCAAAGATGAGGAAACCAAAAAATTCTTCAAGGAACTCTATGACAAAAAAATCATGGTGGGCGAGCCTGCGATGTTCATGCTCTACGCCAATTTCCTGAGCGACAAGAAAGATTATGAGACCTCGGACAAGATTTTTGCCGAAGCCGTGACCGCTACGCCCAACAATTCGAATGTCTATTTCAACTATGCGATCCTCAAATTGCGCAAAGAAGAAACACAGGCCGCGGCCGATTTGCTCAAAAAAGCGATCACGATCAATCCGAATCACGCCTCGGCCCACTACTTCCTTTCGTTGCTCGCTTTCCAAAGCGGCAAAATTACCGAAGGATGCCTGGCCGCACTGAGCTACCTCGTGATTGCCCCGGACGGCCGCTATGCCGACCAGGCCATCGAGATGCTCAATGCCAAAATGGGGGAAAATTACCTCAAGAAGGACAATGTAGTGTACAGCAAATCGGGGGATAATTTTTCGGACATCGATGAAATCCTGCGCAACCAATTGCCGCTCAAGAAAGCCTATAAAGTCAATTCGGAATTCAACGACGACCCGATTATGCGCCAGTTGCAAGCCGTATGCGAATACAGCCTCGAACACAAGATGGGAGAAGGTTTCTTTGAGAACACCTACCTGCCATGGGTCAAAAAAATGATGCAGGACAAACAATTCGAAAACATGTCCTATTACATTTTGCTCAGCATGGAGGAGAAACTGGGCAAAAAACTGACCTCGCACAAAAAACAGATCATGGCTTTTGCCGATTACATCGCCAAAGATTTCTGGGATTATTTCGCTTTGCGCAAAATGGAGCATTTCGGGAAAGTCGAGACCGTCAACATCAGCATGAAAAATGGCCGACCGTATATCGTGGGCGTCTTGGTGGGCGGCAAAAAAGAAGGCAAGTACAAAGTACTGGACGAACTCGGTCGCACCCTCAGCGAACTCAATTTCAAAAACGATGAATTCGATGGCCTCCAAAAATACTTCGATGCCGAGACCAACCTGGTCACCGGCGAAACCGAATACAAAAACGGCAAGCTCCATGGCACCAAAAAGGACTTTTTCACCAATGGCCAACTCAATCTGGTGCAGCAATACGCCGACGACAAACTCAACGGAATTTCGACGAGCTATTATGTCAACGGCGGCAAACAGTGTGAAGTCAATTTCGTCAACGACCAACGTTCGGGCAAATTGGTTTGCCTCTACCCGAACGGTTCGATGAAAAGCGAGGAAGTCTATGCCAACGGCAAACTCAATGGCACGCACATCAGTTACAACCAGGTCGGCGACATCACCGAAAAATACCAACTCAAGGACGACCTCATTGACGGTCCTTACCTGAGCTATTTTGACGGAAAAGCGCTCAAGGAAGAAGCGACATACGCCAACGGAAAAATCAACGGAAAATTCAAGAGTTATTTTGAGAACCAGGCCATCGACGAGGAACGCACCTACGAAAATGGCAACCTCAGAAAGGTTCTCAGTTATTGGGCAGACGGCAAATTGGCTTCGGAATCGACTTATGACGACAAAGGAAAAATCGAATCTTATCTCTATTTCGACCGCAAGGGGAACAAATACTATGAGGAGCGTTACCGTGGCGGCGAACTCAAAACGGGCATGCAATATGGGGCCGGAAAACCCAAGCCGACAGAGTTTGCGTTGGGTAAAAAACCATTCAAAATCCTGTCTTTCGAGGGCGATGCGCTCGTGACCGGTGAATACGAAGCCGGCAGCAAATCGAAAGAATGGAACTATTATTTCAATTCGGGGACGCTCAAATCCAAAGACAACTACAAGGCCGGAAAAAAAGACGGACTGTCTACGGTGTACAACAAAAATGGCACGCTCACGATGGTGCGTCATTTCAGCGACGATAAAATCAACGGGCTTTACGAGGATTACGACAATGGCGTCTTGAATGGCAAATATTATTTCGCCAATGGGGAGAAAAACGGCCCTTATACGACCTACGAAGCCGATGGCAGCATTGCTTCGGAAGGGTTCAACGAAAATGACGAGAACAATTACGTCAAGACTTTTTACCGTTTCGACGGATCGGTATTGAACAAAAGCACTTACATCAACGGTGTAGAAATCCTTTCGGAGGAATTCAACCGCAAAGGCGAGTCGGTCCACGCTACCGATTACAAAAACAAAACCGGTAAATTCGATTACCTCGAGGCCAACAATATGGTGAACCGTTCGATCGAATTGGTCAATGGCGAGCTCAATGGCAAGAACATCCGGAAAGACAAAACCAATTCGCCGATCATGGACGAAGAATACAAGAACGGGGTCAATGTAAACAAATATTTCTTCTACACGCCGGGTGGCGCTGTCCAAGTGGAACGCAACTTTTACTGCGGCAAATACCACGGCCCGCAAAAATGGTACGACCACGCCGGTAACCTGCGCATCGAGGAAAATTATCTCTTTGGGGACGAATACGGCAAAGGCAAACGCTTCTACCAAAACAAGACGACCATGCTCGAAGAAGAATATGCCGACGACGAACTCGCGGGCGAGGCGACCTATTTCAACCTCAAAGGCCAGCCGATCCTCAAATTGGGATACGACAACAACCAACTGGTCTATTTCATCCGGTTCGGCAAAACGGGCGCGCTTGATGACAAGGTAGCGGTCACCAAGGAAACGGCCGATGTAGCCTCAATGTATGCCAACGGAAAAACAGCGATTGCGTTTAAAATGGTCAAAGGCAATTACGAGGGCAAATTTGTGATCCATTCGGAAGAAGGCAAACCGGTTTTCGAGACCAATTACATCCACGGCCTGACCGATGGCGAACGGACCGAATATTACACTTCGGGTAAAGTCTACAAAAAAGAGCATCTCAAAAATGGCGATTTCGAAGGAACGCAGGAGTATTTTGGCGAAGATGGCAAACCGCTGATCGTCGTCAATTACAAAAACAATAAATTGCACGGAAACACAGTTATCTACAGTAAAACTGGACAGATTACAAAAAAATACGATTCAAATGACTTGGTTGAAATTATCCGCTAAACTGCTTTTGGCATCGGGCCTGATCGTGGTTTCGAAGGTTTCGGCACAGCAAACCCTGGCCGACTACAAAAAACTATACCCCGATTACAATGAATTGGTGCTGCACGATTTACAACAGTACGATTTTTCGATCCAGGACAAGAAGCTGCGCGTGGTGCAGGACAACCATTATGAATCGATGATTTTATCGGACATGGGCATCCAGAACGACCAGGAAACGTTTACGTATTCTGAACTCATCAAGCTCAACAATTACGACGCCTATTCGGTACTCAACACCAACGGGCGCGAGAAAAAGATCAAAGTGACCCAGACCAATGAGAATCCGTACCGCGACAACAGTATTTTTCACAATGAAGTCAAGGAGCGGCAGCTTATTTTCCCGAACCTCGAGGCCGGGGCCAAAAAAGTCTACGATTACCAGGTGGAATTTGTCGATCCGTATCTGCTGCACAAATACATTTTCTACAAAGGATTGCCCGTTCGCAATGCGACACTCGAGATCAAGACCGACAAGAACATCGAAATCGGTTACAAGATTTTCAACGACCCCGAGAATTCGATCGCGTTCAGCAAAACCGAAAAAAAGGGCAAATACATTTATTCCTGGACGCTCAAGGATGCCAAACCGCAACGTTTTGAAGCCGAATCGCCCGGGATTTTGTACCAGTTGCCGCACATCAATGTCTACATCAAAAACTACAAGATCGACGACCAAAACATCACGGTGCTCGACGGCGTAGACCAATTGTACAACTATTACCGCGGCTTTGTCAAGAACCTGAACAAGACCGAAAATGCCGAACTCAAGGCGCTTTCGATCGAACTGACCAAAAACCAACCCGACGAATTAAGCAAGGTCAAAAGCATCTTTTACTGGGTCAAGGACAACATCAAATACATCGCTTTCGAGAACGGCTACGAGGGTTTCATCCCGCGTGAAGCCAGTGTCGTATACGAAAGAAAATACGGCGACTGCAAGGACATGGGCAGCATCATCAGCGCGATGGCGCATTATGCTGGGATCAAGAATGTGGCCATTTCGTGGATCGGGACACGCGACATTCCGTATTCGTATGGGGAACTGCCGACACCGGCCGTCGACAACCACATGATTGCCGTTTACAAGGCGGGCGAAAAATACTATTTCCTCGATGCGACCGACAAATACACGCGGTTTGGCCTCCCGACCGGATTCATCCAAGGCAAGCAGGCCATGGTGTATGGAGACGAAAAATTCACCATTGTCGACGTACCGCTTACCAGCGCCGAAGACAATATGGCATTCGACCAAGCCGATGTAAAAATCGAAGGCGACAAGCTCATCGGAACCGGAAAATTGACACTCGAAGGCTACAACAGGAGCGACATCCTGTCGGCCATGGGCGACATTACCGGGAAGGCGCGCCAAGATTTCATGAAGGAATTGCTGCTCAAGGGCAACAACAAATTCAAGCTTGTCAGCTATTCAGAAGAAAACGCCGCCGACCGCGACTTGCCGTACATCATCAATTCCAAATTTGAAATCGACAATTACCTCGTACGCGTGGACCAGGACATCTATGTCGGGCTTTGCATGGACAAACGCTTTGAAATGCTGCAGCTCGAAGACGACCGCCAGTGGAAATTCGATTTGCACTTTATGGCCAAGTCGGCATCGGCCTACGCCTTGGAAATCCCAGCGGGTTATAAGGTAAAATATGTTCCGGAACCTTTCAAGATCGACAACGAACTGTTTTATGTCGATGCTAAATACACCACCAAAGGCAATAAAATCAAGGTCGACATCCTGTTGCATTCCAAGAAAATCATGCTCGACAAATCCGATTTCAAACTGTGGAATGAAACCATCCGCAAAATGAAGAATTACTTCAGCGAATCATTAATCTTATCACAAAACTAATGAACCAGACCAAAACCAAATGGCTCAGTTTCCTTGTATTTTTTATTGGAACCGGGCATTTCTTTGCCCAGGAATACACGTTCAAGGATTACAATTGGGACGAGAAAAACAAAACCACCGACATCCCCGAAAAGTACAAGAACGAGAATGAAGTCATCCTGAACCGGACGGTGAAAATCGAATTGGTTTCGGACAAATCGGCGCCGCGGCAGTATTATCTGTTGCACGACAAATTGTTTGTCAATGCCGATGACGCGATCGAACGCAACAATAAAATCTACATTCCGCTGGGAGAAAACGACAACATCATCACGACCAAGGTGCGTGTCATCCTCAAAAGCGGCAAGACCATACTGATGGACAAAAAGGACATCAAGGAAGAAGTCGATCAGGAAAAAGGCATGCGTTACCATTATTTTGCCGTCAACGGATTGGAGAAAGGCGCGATCATCGAAAAGATCATCATCCGCGAGGAAACGCCCGAAATCAACGGAAATACTTGTAAGATGCAGGCCGAATACCCGATTGCCCAGCTCGATTTCGAATTGATTTACCCGCACCACCTCGTGTTCAAAACCAAATCGCTCAATGGCGTGCCCGAACCTTTGGTGGTCGAAGATACGGTGGCCGGCAGGAATACATTGCGCATACTCGACAAGGATATTCCGGCACTCGACGACGATGAGCAATACGCCAACTGGAATGCACAGGTCCGGATGTTCCGTTACAAACTCGATGAGAACCTGTATTCGGGTGCGAAAAACATGTTCAGTTTCAAGGCTTTTGCGACGGCCGCTTTCGACCGATTCAATGAAGAACTCGACAAGAAACAGCAGAAAGCCGTAGCCGACTTTTGCAGTTCGATCCCGAAGTCTTCTGATCTGCAGGAACAAATCTGGAACATCGAGAACAAGATCAAGAAGACGATTGTCTACAACCAATACATCGATTCAAGCCCAGGTTTGGCCGATGTGCTCAAAACGAAACAGGCTAACCAAACCGACATTCTGGCTTTGTACCTGGCCGTTTTCAAACAGATGAAAATCGAGAACAACATCGTTTTCACCTCAGACCGTTTTAAGGTGCCTTTCCAGGAAGACTTTGAAAGCTATGAAAACCTGAGCGAAATTTTGTTCTATTTTCCTTCGATCAAGAAATACATGACGCCGACCGAAATCGAATACCGCATCCCGTTATTCCCTTCGCGACTGGCCAACAACAGAGGATTATTCATCAAGAGCCGATTGTTTGGCGGTGTAGCGATGGGCACGGGTGAAATTGCCTATATTGATATTCCGGGGGTTGACGTCACCCATGATACCATGGACATCACGATTGATTTCACCAAGGATGTCGAAAATCCATCCGTGACGCACCAGATTACTTTCGGGGGCTATTCGGCCATTTCGATGCAGCCGATCAAGGATTTCGTGTCGGCCGAGGATTACAAGACCATCCTCAAAAGCATCGCCGAAAACTACACCGTGCAAAAGGATTACAAAACGCTCAAGACCGAAAACGACGGCGTCGACAACATCGGCAAGAAACCTTTCATCTTCAGCGTAGGATTCGAAGGCCGCGACCTGGTAAAGAAAGCCGGAACGACCTACCTGTTTTCGGTGGGCCAAACCATCGGCCGCCAAATGGAACTGTACCAGGAAAACAAGCGCGTGATGCCCGTTGAAATCGATTTCCCGCATGCCTATACCCGAAAAATCCGCATTATTCTGCCAAGCGGCATCACGGTGAAAAACCTCGACAAGCTCGCGATGGATTACAAAACCACGATCAATGGCAACACCGAAGCCGCTTTCAACAGCAAATACGAGCAAAAGGGCAACGAAATCCTGATCGAGAACGAAGAATATTACAAAAAAACCGATTATCCCCTGGAGCAATTCGAGCAATACCGCAGCGTGATCAACGCCGCCGCCGATTTCAACAAGATTATACTGGTACTTAACAAAGCGTAATTATTATTTCAAATGAAATCCGGGGCTGGTCTCCGGATTTTTTTGCTCTTTTGGGCGTGCCGGCGCCGTGGCACTACCCGACAAAGATAGAGCAGATGAAAACGCCGCCGTCGGGCTGTCCGTCCCGAAGCATCGGGACGCGGCACCTTGCTTCCGTACCTCACGCAAACCCGCGGAAGCATTTACTTTTCGTTGTTCAATTCTGATTCTTCATCGTGATCAGGCGTTTCACGATTGAAGAATTCCACCACCGTCTTCTCGTCCTTCTTATTTTGACGGATCAGATAAACAATCAACGTGATGGCGAACACGACAACGAGGACAATAACAATCCAGTTCATTTTATTCATGATTTGGATAAAGATAGACCAATTGCCTGATTTGAAGTTATTTTACTGGTTATTAAATTGTTATCAAGAACCTGAGACAAATCCAAAAAAAGAAAAACGTCCATCAGGATAAGAATTTCAAAAGCCGTAGGGCGAACTGAACATACGATATATAGAGGAGCAAGCACTTTGGGCTTGAGGTATTTTGGATTCATCCAAAAACAAAAAAACCCTCATTGAAGATGAAGGGTTTCTTTAAGAAAGGCGGCGACCCGAGGGCGTAGCCCGAATCGCGCCGCACCTATAAAAAAATAAAGCCCAGCTAAAAAGCTGGGCTTCACAAAAGAAAGGCGGCGACATACTCTCCCACAGGATTGCAGTACCATCTGCGCAGGCGGGCTTAACTTCTCTGTTCGGGATGGGAAGAGGTGAGCCCCGCCGCAATAACCACCTTAGGCCGTTACGCGATCGGATTTCGATCACATTATATTGTTGACACACTGGGATAAAGAATATACTTTGGTTTTAGAAAGTTTGCCCCGGGCCTTGCGGCCCGGGTGCGCGTACATAAGCTTACGGGTTATTAGTACTACTCGGCTATGACATTACTGCCTTTACACCTGTAGCCTATCGACGTGGTCATCTCCCACGACCCTTAAAAGAAATCTCATCTTGTGGTGGGTTTCGCGCTTATATGCTTTCAGCGCTTATCCCTTCCCGACGTAGCTACTCTGCGGTGCCCCTGGCGGGACAACAGATACACCAGCGGTCGGTCCAATTCGGTCCTCTCGTACTAGAATCAGATCCACTCAAATTTCTAACGCCCGCAGTAGATAGAGACCGAACTGTCTCACGACGTTCTGAACCCAGCTCGCGTGCCACTTTAATGGGCGAACAGCCCAACCCTTGGGACCTTCTCCAGCCCCAGGATGTGACGAGCCGACATCGAGGTGCCAAACCCCCCCGTCGATATGAGCTCTTGGGGGAGATCAGCCTGTTATCCCCGGCGTACCTTTTATCCTTTGAGCGATGGCCCTTCCATGCGGAACCACCGGATCACTATGCTCTACTTTCGTACCTGATCGACCTGTATGTCTCTCAGTCAAGCTCCCTTATGCCATTGCACTCTACGCACGGTTACCAAGCGTGCTGAGGGAACCTTTAGAAGCCTCCGTTACTCTTTTGGAGGCGACCACCCCAGTCAAACTACCCACCAAGCAATGTCCCCCGCAGTACGGGGTTAGGCTTCAGATAAGCAAAGGGTGGTATTTCAACAATGACTAACCGACGCCTGGCGACGCCGGATCGAAGTCTCCCACCTATCCTACACATCACTTATCCAAAGTCAATACTAAGCTATAGTAAAGGTGCACAGGGTCTTTTCGTCCCACTGCGGGTAAACGGCATCTTCACCGTTACTACAATTTCACCGAGCTCATGGCTGAGACAGTGTCCAGATCGTTACACCATTCGTGCAGGTCGGAACTTACCCGACAAGGAATTTCGCTACCTTAGGACCGTTATAGTTACGGCCGCCGTTTACTGGGGCTTCAATTCAATGCTTCTCCGAAGATAACATCTCCTCTTAACCTTCCAGCACCGGGCAGGTGTCAGGCCCTATACTTCATCTTACGATTTTGCAGAGCCCTGTGTTTTTGATAAACAGTCGCCTGGACCTCTTCACTGCGGCCAGCTTGCGCTGGCGACCTTTCTCCCGAAGTTACAGGTCTATTTTGCCTAATTCCTTAGCCATGAATCTCTCGAGCACCTTAGGATTCTCTCCTCGACTACCTGTGTCGGTTTACGGTACGGGTTGTATCAATCTAAGTTTAGAGGTTTTTCTTGGAAGCCCTTAGGTACACTATCACTTTGTCCGAAGACTCCGTGTACTATCGCATTTCACCATTCCCTACGGATTTGCCTATAAGGAATATAGCTAGGTGCTTCAACGAACTATTCCGTCAGTTCGCGGTACTTTCATCACTCCGTCACCCCATCACAACTGATACAAGTACGGGAATATTAACCCGTTGGCCATCGACTTCCCCTTTCGGGTGCGCCTTAGGACCCGACTAACCCTCAGCTGATTAGCATAGCTGAGGAAACCTTAGTCTTTCGGTGTGCGGGTTTCTCGCCCGCATTATCGTTACTTATGCCTACATTTTCTTTTCCAGAAGGTCCAGCATGGCTCACGCCACACCTTCAGCCCCGCTGGAATGCTCCCCTACCACAGAATAAATTCTATCCATAGCTTCGGTACTACACTTATGCCCGATTATTATCCATGCTCGTCCGCTCGACTAGTGAGCTGTTACGCACTCTTTAAATGAATGGCTGCTTCCAAGCCAACATCCTAGCTGTCTGGGCAGACAAACCTCGTTCTTTCAACTTAGTGTAGATTTTGGGACCTTAGCTGATGGTCTGGGTTCTTTCCCTCTCGGACTTGGACCTTAGCACCCAAGCCCTCACTGCTGGTAATCATTATATAGCATTCGGAGTTTGTCAGGAATTGGTAGGCGGTGAAGCCCCCGCATCCAATCAGTAGCTCTACCTCTATATAACTGTATCCAGCGCTGCACCTAAATGCATTTCGGGGAGTACGAGCTATTTCCGAGTTTGATTGGCCTTTCACCCCTACCCACAGGTCATCCGAAGACTTTTCAACGTCAACCGGTTCGGACCTCCACTGTGTGTTACCACAGCTTCATCCTGCCCATGGGTAGATCACACGGTTTCGCGTCTAACACTACCGACTAAAGCGCCCTATTCAGACTCGCTTTCGCTACGGATCCACATCTTAAATGCTTATCCTTGCCGGCAACGTTAACTCGTAGGCTCATTATGCAAAAGGCACGCCGTCACCCCACGAAAGGGCTCCGACCGCTTGTAGGCGTATGGTTTCAGGATCTGTTTCACTCCGTTATTCACGGTTCTTTTCACCTTTCCCTCACGGTACTGGTTCACTATCGGTCTCTTGCGAGTATTTAGCCTTGGCGGATGGTCCCGCCGGATTCAGACAGGGTTTCACGTGCCCCGCCCTACTCAGGATACCACTATCCATAACATCGCTTACCCATACGGGGCTATCACCCTCTATGGCGAACCTTTCCAGGTCCTTCCGGTTCACTTTGCATGAAATATCGTGGTCCTACAACCCCAGACATGCCGTAACATTTCTGGTTTGGGCTAATCCGCTTTCGCTCGCCACTACTCACGGAATCACTTTTGTTTTCTTCTCCTGCGCCTACTTAGATGTTTCAGTTCAGCGCGTTCGCCCCCTATCGGGTAATGCATCTTCAATGCATTGGGTTGCCCCATTCGGAAATCCCCGGATCAACGCGTGTGTGCCGCTCCCCGAAGCTTATCGCAGCTTATCACGTCCTTCTTCGCCTGCAAGAGCCTAGGCATCCCCCATACGCCCTTATTTTGCTTATTGTACTTTTCGTTGATGGCATCACTGCCACAACTGTGTTCTTTCTACTTTTTGTATTTTCTTATCCCAATATGTCAATGAACTTCTGTCCGTTTGTTTAACCGTTTAGTCGTCGAACCGGTCAACCGATCAAACGATGCCCCGATTAAACAGGACCAGTGGAGAATATCGGAGTCGAACCGATGACCTCCTGCGTGCAAGGCAGGCGCTCTAGCCAGCTGAGCTAATCCCCCATTTCAGATTCCTTCGCAAGAATCCCAAACGATGGAACCCAACCTCCAGAATTTCCTTAACTTAAGTATCAGTAGTCCCGGGCAGACTCGAACTGCCGACCCCTACATTATCAGTGTAGTACTCTAACCAGCTGAGCTACGAGACTCTGTTTTACTTAAATTGTATTTTGAACCAACAGCGAGAGTAAGCAAAAAACGTCTTCATCCAGACAATCAAGGCGTCGTTTCTCTAGAAAGGAGGTGTTCCAGCCGCACCTTCCGGTACGGCTACCTTGTTACGACTTAGCCCTAGTTACCAGTTTTACCCTAGGCAGCTCCTTGCGGTCACCGACTTCAGGCACCCCCAGCTTCCATGGCTTGACGGGCGGTGTGTACAAGGCCCGGGAACGTATTCACCGGATCATGGCTGATATCCGATTACTAGCGATTCCAGCTTCACGGAGTCGAGTTGCAGACTCCGATCCGAACTGTGACCGGCTTTGTAGATTCGCTCCCCCTCGCGGGGTGGCTGCTCTCTGTACCGGCCATTGTAGCACGTGTGTAGCCCAGGGCGTAAGGGCCGTGATGATTTGACGTCATCCCCACCTTCCTCACAGTTTGCACTGGCAGTCTTGCTAGAGTTCCCGACTTGACTCGCTGGCAACTAGCAACAGGGGTTGCGCTCGTTATAGGACTTAACCTGACACCTCACGGCACGAGCTGACGACAACCATGCAGCACCTTGAAAGACGTCCGAAGAAGGGCATGTTTCCACGCCTGTCGTCTCTCATTTAAGCCCTGGTAAGGTTCCTCGCGTATCATCGAATTAAACCACATGCTCCACCGCTTGTGCGGGCCCCCGTCAATTCCTTTGAGTTTCAGGCTTGCGCCCGTACTCCCCAGGTGGGATACTTATCACTTTCGCTTAGCCACTGAAGTTGCCCCCAACAGCTAGTATCCATCGTTTACGGCGTGGACTACCAGGGTATCTAATCCTGTTCGCTACCCACGCTTTCGTCCATCAGCGTCAATCCACTGGTAGTAACCTGCCTTCGCAATTGGTATTCCATGTAATCTCTAAGCATTTCACCGCTACACTACATATTCTAGTTACTTCCCAGTAATTCAAGCCCTGCAGTATCAATGGCAATTTCCCGGTTGAGCCGGGAGATTTCACCACTGACTTACAGGGCCGCCTACGGACCCTTTAAACCCAATGATTCCGGATAACGCTTGGATCCTCCGTATTACCGCGGCTGCTGGCACGGAGTTAGCCGATCCTTATTCTTACGGTACCGTCAAGCCGGTTCACGAACCGGTGTTTCTTCCCGTACAAAAGCAGTTTACAATCCATAGGACCGTCATCCTGCACGCGGCATGGCTGGTTCAGGCTTGCGCCCATTGACCAATATTCCTCACTGCTGCCTCCCGTAGGAGTCTGGTCCGTGTCTCAGTACCAGTGTGGGGGATCTCCCTCTCAGGACCCCTACCCATCATCGTCTTGGTAAGCCGTTACCTTACCAACTAACTAATGGGACGCATGCCCATCTTGAACCGTTGTGACTTTAATAATAATATGATGCCATACTATAATACTATGGGGTATTAATCCAAATTTCTCTGGGCTATCCCCCTGTTCAAGGTAGGTTGCATACGCGTTACGCACCCGTGCGCCGGTCTCAATGGAGCAAGCTCCATCTACCCCTCGACTTGCATGTGTTAAGCCTGCCGCTAGCGTTCATCCTGAGCCAGGATCAAACTCTTCATCGTATATTTTTATATTATCTACGACGTGATTCCTTGACTTAGTCCGATATTCTAACGTATCTTTCTTACTCTCTTTATTTGTTTCAACATCTCTGCTGAAACGGCTGTCAATCCAATATGTCTATGAACGTGTCATTCTTTTTAATCTCGCCATCCTTTCGTTTGGCGGGTGCAAAAGTACAACCCTTTTTCGCATTTCCAAGTCTTTTCCGAAAAAAATTTCAAACTTTTTTCCTAAGCCCTGATTTACAGTAAAAAATGTGATTTTGCGATGCCTTTCGTAAAAAGCCGGACGGCAAAGATATAAACTCTTATCCTATCCTGCAAAACTTTTTTCTGCTTTTCAAAAATCCGATGAACGTGCTGCTTTATTGCGGGTGCAAAAGTAGTACGCTTTTTCGCATTTCCAAACTTTTGGAGAAACTTTTTTTTATTATTTTCTTCATTTTCCCTTAACACACTGGCAAGACGCAAGTTGTAAATCAAAGTTTTTTTGCCCGCCCCGCACGCGTGAGGGATGGAAGCGGCATCCTTTTGCGGCCGAAGCGCAGCGAAGGCTGTAAAAGATAAAGCGGACAGCCCGACGGCGCTTTTAAAAATGTCATTATATAATCACTAGGTTGATAGCGCCGGCACGCCCATAAATAAAAAATCCGCCACAGGGGACGGATTCATATTGCTTATAATATAGTACATTATTTCTTGACCAAACGAATGTTTTTGACCACCGCGCCAACTTCTATTCTGGCAAAGTAGACACCGTTTTGCAAAGCCGAGAGATCGATAGCGGCTTTATCGGCATCGATATGCTGGCAGAAAACCGCTTGCCCTATCGTATTGTAAATGGCAATGTTGGAGAATGGTCTGTCGTATTCCAAATACAGTACGTCAACAATCGGATTGGGATAGTATCCAAAATTGACCTCATCAAAAGTTTGGTCCGACAAAGGCTGGAACACGCAAGTGATGGTTTGCGGAACAAAACACTGCACACCGCCATCGACCGAATGAACGGTCAAGGTAACCGATTGCCCGACCGAAAGCGGCGTAATAAGCGTGCCCGGGGAAGGTGTTGCGCCCGAAACCAGCGGTCCATTATTTATACTATAAGAATAATTATAGGAAGTTGCGCCGGGAACGGCATCCCACTGGATCATCATATCGACCGGAGTAAACCCTCCTTGACAATGCAGGTTTAAAACCGGCGACGGATTCACAACAATGGTTCCCGCTTCGCTATCGGAAGAACAATTGCCGACGGTGGTAATCATGTAGTTGTAAAAGCCGGGTTCAGTAGGCACTCCCACAATCACTACCTCGCCGACCAAAATCGAAGCGGTTACGCCATCAGGCAAACCTACGGCATTGACTCCGGTCACCCCATTTTCGGTATGATAGGTAATTGGCACGATAGGCATTTCAGCACAAACGGTTTGGTTTTCTGTTCCCGGGGAAGTGAGCGTCAGGACGGCATTGGGCAAGACCGTAATCGTTCCTCCCAAAAATGCAGACGCGCAGCCGTTCCCAGCGGTGACCGCGTAAGGAAATATACCCGTAACTGCAGATGTTCCGGTAATCACACAAGTTTGCGTCTCCGAAAGATAAATTCCGGTGATTCCCGGCGGCAATCCGCTTACAAATACACCTGTCGTGCTATCGCCAAACGTGTAAGTGATAGGGATTATCGGGAAATTTTCGCAAACGATTTGATTGCTCGTCCCGGGAGCAGAAGTGAGCGAAAGGGAAGCATTCGGATTCACCGTAATATTTCCATTTAAAAAAGCCGGACAAGCACCACCAGTTGTCGTGATGGTAAAACTATAGATCCCTGAAGCATTTGGAGCCCCAAAAATCGTCAAAACATTGCTGGACGAATTAAAAGTGTAGCCAACACCATCAGGCAAACCTGTCGCTACAGCCCCCGTTGCCCCATTGCCCACTACGCAAGTGATGGTAGAAATGACCGTATTCTGACAAATGGTTTGCGCAAGAGAAGTCGAAGACGAGGTCAATACCAACGTCGCACAATCGGGTGATTCTGTATTGGCCATTGGAAATACAATCGATTCATTGGCAAATCCCTGAAAGCAAAACACCAACAAGAATAACAAGGCGTAATATTTTTTCATATTTGTTGTTTGGTTGACGTAAATGTACATTTTAGAAATCCTCCAAACAAGACCATCTTCAAAAACGCTAATACATTTCTTTCAAAATCAGTGAAAGCAACGCGCCAAACATTTTATTGCTTGTCTTTCTCGAATGCGCTATATTTGCGCACATAAATTCAAAAACCATGATCAAGATCACACTACCCGACGGTTCGGTAAAAGAGTTCGCTTCTGGCGCAACTCCAATGGATGTGGCCAAAAGCATCAGCGAAGGCTTGGCCAGAAACGTAATTTCAGCTTCGTTCAACGGAACGACGGTGGAAACCGAAACCCCACTGACGACCGACGGTTCATTGGTTTTATTCACCTGGAACGACAAGGACGGCAAGAAAGCGTTCTGGCATTCGACTTCGCACGTGATGGCGCAGGCGCTCATGGAAATGTATCCGGGCGTCAAATTGACCATCGGTCCTGCGATCGAGAACGGTTTCTATTATGACGTCGATTTCGGCGACCAGAAAATCACCGATGCCGATTTCAAGAAAATCGAAGACCGTGTACTCGAAATCGCGCGTGAAAAACACGAATTCAAGATGCGTTCGTCATCGAAAGCCGATGCACTCGCGTTCTATAAAAACGAAAACAACCCGTATAAAGTGGAGTTGATCGAAAACCTCGAAGACGGCACGATCACTTTTTGCGACCATGCGACGTTTACCGATTTGTGCCGCGGCGGACACATCCCGAACACGGGACTCATCAAAGCGATGAAAATCATGTCGGTGGCCGGTGCCTACTGGCGCGGCGATGAAAAAAACAAGCAATTGACGCGCGTGTACGGCATTTCGTTCCCGAAGCAAAAAGATTTGACCGATTACCTCGAGCTTTTGGAAGAAGCCAAACGCCGCGACCATAGAAAATTAGGAAAAGAACTCGAACTGTTTGCGTTCTCGCAGAAAGTCGGGCAAGGCTTGCCATTGTGGTTGCCGAAAGGCGCCGCGTTGCGCGACCGTCTCGAACAATTCCTCAAACGCGCACAGAAAAAAGCAGGTTACGAACAGGTCGTTTCGCCGCACATCGGGCAAAAGGAATTGTATGTGACTTCGGGACATTACGCCAAATACGGCGCCGACAGTTTCCAACCGATCCACACCCCGGCCGAAGGCGAAGAATTCTTGCTCAAGCCGATGAACTGTCCGCACCACTGCGAAATCTACAACAACAAACCTTGGTCTTACAAGGATTTGCCAAAACGTTATGCCGAATTCGGAACGGTATACCGCTACGAACAATCGGGCGAGTTGCACGGATTGACGCGCGTTCGCGGATTTACCCAAGACGACGCGCACATTTTCTGTACGCCGGACCAACTCGATTCGGAGTTCAAGAAAGTGATCGATTTGGTGTTGTATGTGTTCGGATCACTCGGATTCGAAAATTTTACGGCGCAGGTTTCAGTGCGTGACCTCGACAATCCGGACAAATACATCGGTTCGGTCGAGAATTGGGAAAAGGCAGAAAACGCGATTATTTCGGCCGCGAAAGACAAAGGTTTGAATTATGTGATCGAATCGGGCGAAGCGGCTTTTTACGGGCCGAAACTCGACTTCATGGTCAAGGATGCGTTGGGTCGCCAATGGCAACTCGGCACCATCCAGGTCGACTACAATTTGCCCGAGCGTTTCGAGCTAACCTACAAAGGATCAGACAACGAGCTGCACCGACCGGTGATGATCCACCGTGCGCCTTTTGGTTCGATGGAACGTTTTATCGCGATTTTGCTCGAACACACCGCAGGAAACTTCCCACTTTGGCTCATGCCGGAACAGGCTATAATCCTGTCATTGAGTGAGAAATATGAAAATTATGCCAAAAAAGTTTTGGAATTGCTGGAAAATCACGAAATTCGCGCCCTAATTGACAATCGAAACGAAACGATCGGCAAGAAAATCCGGGAAGCGGAGACGCAGAAATACCCGTTCATGCTGATTGTTGGTGAGGAAGAAGAGAAAAACGGAACCATCTCTGTACGCCGTCACGGGCAGGAAGGGAAAGGCAACATCACCGTCTCGATCGAGGATTTCGCCAAGATTGTTCAGGAAGAAATCGACAAAACATTAAAAACATTCAACGTAGAATAAACGTTTAACTTTAAAATTTTAAAGCCATAGCTATTAGAAACAACAGGGGTTTTCAACCCAGAGTGGAGAAAAAAGACGCGCACCGCATCAACCAACACATTCGTGGTGTGCAGGAAGTCAGGCTTGTAGGCGATAACGTCGAGCCAGGGGTTTACAAATTGTCGGACGCATTGAGAATGGCCGATGAGCAGGAACTCGACCTCGTCGAAATCTCTCCCAACGCCGAGCCGCCGGTTTGCAAGATCATCGATTACAACAAGTTTGTATACGAGCAAAAGAAACGCGAAAAGGCACTCAAGGCAAAATCGACGCAAGTCACGATCAAAGAAATCCGTTTCGGGCCGCAGACCGACGAGCACGATTACGAATTCAAGCGCAAGAACGCCGAGAAATTCCTCAAGGAAGGATCGAAAGCTCAAAGCATTTGTATTCTTCAAAGGACGCTCGATCATCTATAAGGAACAAGGCCAAATCTTATTGCTGCGTCTGGCCCAAGACCTCGAGGAACACGGAAAGGTAGAAGCCATGCCGGTTCTGGAAGGAAAGCGCATGATCATGTTCATCGCGCCGAAGAAGAAGAAATAATTTGAAGTGCCTGAGTAGCTGAGTGTCTGAGTGACTGAGCGACGAAGAAACTTGAAAGAACGATAGAGCCCTAGCCCGGATAGCAGTGAAAATCCTTTGCGGAGTTTACGAAGCAAAGATTGTAACGAATAGCCGGATCAGCTTCTAAAAAATAAAATGCCCAATTGCTCAGGAACTCAGCTTCTCAGGCACTCAGGCACTAAAAAAAAAGTAAGTCAAATTAAATAAATTCAGGACACCATGCCTAAAATGAAAACTAAATCCAGTGCCAAAAAGCGCTTCAAAGTGACTGGTTCTGGTAAAATCAAAAGAAAGCACGCTTTCAAAAGCCACATCTTGACCAAAAAGTCTAAGAAGCGTAAGTTGGCGTTGACACACTCTGCTTTGGTTCACCAATCAGACGTTAAGAGTGTTAAAGAACAATTGAGAATTATCTAATTCCCACATTCGTTCTTTCGGTTAAAATTATTTCATAACCCTGGAGTATGGCCTTTAAGTCCCGATTGGGCGCCTGCTACAAAAAAAATTAAAAATTATGCCTAGATCAGTAAATTCAGTTGCTAAAAGAGCAAGAAGAAAAAAGATAATGAAGCAAGCCAAAGGTTTCTTTGGCCGTCGTAAAAACGTTTGGACAGTTGCTAAGAACGCGGTAGAGAAAGCGATGAGCTACGCTTACCGCGACAGAAAGCAAAAGAAAAGAAACTTCCGCGCTTTGTGGATCATGCGTATCAACGCTGGAGCCCGTCTGAAAGGAATGTCTTATTCTCAGTTCATGGGTAAAGTAAAAGCAAACGGAATCGAATTGAACCGTAAAGTTCTTGCCGACCTCGCGATGAACCACCCGGAAGCTTTCAAAGCCATCCTTAACAAAGTAAAATAAACGTTTAACGAAATTTGACTTACTTAAAAAGCCTGTTCTAACGAACGGGCTTTTTTTATTTCAGATTTCAGATTTCAGATTTTAGATTATCACTACAATCTGAAATCTAAAATCAATAAATCTAAAATTGATTGGGCGTGCCGGCGCCATTGGGATTCCGTTACAAGTGGGCATGAATTCTGCGGCGCCGTCGGGCTGTACGCGCTACACGGTAGCTTGCTTCCATCCCTCACGCAACCCCCTGTTAAAATCGACCTATTTCATTGACCGTGAAAAGTTTAAAAGATTTTTTTTAACTTTAATTGTCAAAAATAAAACCGTTCCCAAAATCCTACCGTAAATGACCATCATACTAACACTTCAAACACGCAATCATGAAAAGACCTTTCCAACTCCTGATTTGCCTCAGCGCAATTTTGCTTGCAGCAGCCTTCACCGGTTGCAGCAGCGACGATGACAACAACGACAATCCTGCTCCGCCTACTGTCCAAAAGCCAGACCTGGTTTTCTATGGGCTCACTTCTTCCAATACTTTGGTCAAATACAACGCCAACAACTCTGGAACCGTGATCAGTACCGCTTCGATAACGGGGCTGCAGCCCGCCGAAAATCTACTCGCAATCGACTTCCGTCCCGCTACGGGACAATTGTACGGTCTTGGTGATTCGAGTCGCATTTACATCATCAACGTCAATACGGGCTTTGCCATTCCTTTGAACGCAGCGGCTTTTGCCCCGGCCATTTCGGGCACATTGGTCGGTTTTGATTTCAACCCGACCGTAGACCGCATCCGTTTGGTGACTTCGAGCGGACAAAACCTGAGGCTGCATCCCGAAACCGGCCTGGCCGTCGCGACCGATACGAACCTCAATCCCGGTTCGCCCAACATCGGATCGGCGGCTTACAGCAACAACACCTCCGGAGCCACGGCCACCGAATTGTTTGCGATTGATTTCGCGGCGGCCACGCTGTACAAACTCGAATCGCCCAATACGGGAACACTCGCTGCTGTCGGCCCGCTCCAACTTGCTTCGGCGCCAACCGGAGACGGCGGTTTTGACATCGCCTCGACCAACAACACCGCTTTGGCCAATTTCAAGTCGGGCGGCATGGACCACTTGTACCAAATCGACCTGTCTTCGGGAAAAGCCACCGACTTGGGCATGCTGGCCACCTCGATCATCGGGCTGGCCATCCCGACTTCGCCTGTGGGTTATGCCGTGGACGCCTCGAACAACCTGCATATTTTTAACTTCCTGTCACCCGGTACGCCAATCACCAAAGTCCTCTCCGGTTTTCAACCTGCCGAAACCGTACTGGGAATCGATATGCGTCCCGCCACCGGACAACTTTATGCACTCGGGAGCACCGGAAGAATTTACGTGATCAATACCACCACAGGCATTTCAGCCATGGTGGGTGCAGGCCCGGTCGCCTTGTTGAGCGGTACCGATTTTGGGTTTGATTTCAACCCGCTTGCCGACCGCATCCGCATCGTCAGCGATACCGGGCAAAACCTGCGCGTGAACCCGAACGATGGGATTTTGGTCTCCGCCGATTTGACATTGAACCCCGGAACGCCCAACATCACCGCAGCGGCTTACCTGAACAATTACCCGGGCACCGCAACCACTGTTTTGTATGACATCGATTCGACGACCGATATGCTCTACACCCAGAATCCGCCCAACAATGGAACGCTGACTTCGGTGGGTGCACTGGGCATCAACATCGCGGGCGCGAATGGTTTCGACATTGGCGGCAACTCGAATGTAGGATACGCGATATTGACCGTCGGCTCGACCAGCAAAATCTATTCGATCAATACCACCACCGGTGCGGCGACCGCCATTGCCGATTTCCCTGCAACCGTGAAAGGTTTTGCCGTTGGCGTCGGATTTTAAACAACAGATAGCTGTAATAAACTGGCCCGGAAGAAATTCCGGGCTTTTTCAATAACCATAATTGGCTACATCCGCACAAGGTTTTACTGTTTCGTGAATCGATGCCTTCGATTGGGTGGCTTTCTGGCTGAATTCGTTATATTCGCAAGGCCAAAGCCATTGATCCAAACTTTGGAAAAGGAATAAGCCTTAACCTACAATGAATAAGCCTGCATGAAAAAAATTACACTTGTTCTGCTGTTTGCCTGTGGATTGCTCCAGGCACAAGACCTCGTCAAAATGACCAACGGGGCCGAACTCAACATCAAGATCATCGGCAACAATGCCGAAACCATTTCGTTTTCGCGCGGTATCGAGGGAACGCTGCCGTATTTCATCTCGAAGAAAGAAATCGAGGAAATCCGATACGAAAATGGCACGATCGAAAAACCTGACCACAGTACGATTGCCATCGAGGACGCCAAACGCATCGTCATCGAACAGATCGGGTCGTGGGCAACGGACAAGGACGGCAACAAAATAACCGCTTCTTTCGAAGGCAATTACCTCAAGATTTCCGCCGAAAAAGGGGATTACAAAAAAGGAATGGTGTTCGATTTGCTCAAATTGATCCGTTTTGAAGAAACATCTTACCGGCGCGAAGGTTTTGCGTTCATCAACATCTGGGCGCCGATTTTGATCAATGAGCAGAAAAAAGAATGGGACCGTTTCAAATTGGTCATGCGCATTGAAAACCACGAACAGGCCGCCATCCTAACGGCTTCCCTCAAACAACTCAATAAGACACTGAAGGCCAATCGATAAAAGTCAACCGCCCATACGGCGGTTTTTATTTCATAGAAACCGGGACGATCTTGGCTTTTTCTGAAGCCACGCCCCTGCCCCATTGCGCAATCATTTCGAGCAACGGAATCAGCGTTTGTCCAAAGTCGGTCAGCGAATATTCTACCTTGAGCGGTGGCTTGGTCGTAAACACTTGGCGTTTGATGACACCGTCTTCCTCGAGTTGCTTGAGTTGCAGGCTCAGCGTGCGTTCGGTAACCATCGGCATGAGTTTGCGCAAAAAATTGTAGCGCTGCGGACCGTCTTTGAGGTAAAATAATATGACTGTTTTCCATTTGCCGCCAATGTACTCCATCGTAATGCTGGTGGTGCATGGATAGAGTTTGTCGTTGATATTGAACGCTTCAGATTTGGTATCGATTCCCATTTTTTTCAACCTATCCTTTTGGATAGTTATTGCAAAGGTATAAAACTATACTTAATTTTGTTGCTATAATTTTTATAGTATAAATCATGAACGCAATCATTTTAAAAGAAGCCGGCGATGTGAACCAGCTTCAACTCGTCGAAATCGAAAAACCAATTGCCGCAGTCGGCGAAGTCGTCGTCAAAACCCAAGCGCTTTCGATCAACCCCGTCGATATGAAAACGCGACTCGGAAAAAGTTTCTACAATGAATTCAAATCCAAATACGACCCGATCATTCTGGGCTGGGACATTTCGGGAATTGTAGAATCTGTCGGTGAGAATGCAACCGAATTCAAAGTCGGCGACCAAGTCTTCGGCATGGTCAATTTCCCGGGACATGGCAAAGCCTACGCCGAATATGTCGCCGCACCCGCCAGTCATCTCGCGAAAAAACCATCGAATGTTTCGCACGAAGAAGCCGCCGCTGCCACGCTTGCCGCACTGACTGCCTATCAAATCCTGAACCGCCATATCAAAAAAGGCGACCGCGTGCTGATCCATGCCGCAGCAGGCGGTGTTGGACATTATGCGGTGCAGATCGCCAAAATCCTCGGGGCGGAAGTCATCGGGACGGCATCGGCCAAGAACATCGATTTTGTACAATCACTGGGTGCCGACCAGGTCATCGATTACAGCGCACAACCGTTTGAAAATGCAGTCAAGGATGTCGATTTTGTGTTGGATACGTTATCGGGCGAAACCTTGTATCGCTCCATCAACGTAGTCAAAAATGGTGGCACGATCATCTCTTTGCCATCTGCTGGTTTTAATCAGGAAATGGTCGAGGCGGGCCAACAAAAAAACATCCATATCGCGTTTGAAATGGTCGAAAGCAGCGGCAAGGACATGCAACAGATTGCCGACTGGCTCGAAAGCGGCCAATTGAAATCGACTGTCTCCCAAACATTTCCATTGGTACAAATGAGTCAAGCCCATGCTTCGCTAGAAACCGGAAGAACACGCGGAAAAATTGTAATCACGGTATAATTGGTTATATTTGGTTGACAAAACCACGACCATGTACCTGAGCCTACTCGATCATATCGCCAAATTCGTCAAGCTCGACCACGATGAAACCAACACTTTGCTGACCTATCTCGACCATCATGTGGTCAAGAAAAAAGGACATTTGCTCGTGGAAGGGCAAATCTGTAACGCCCAGTATTTTATCGTCAAGGGCGTGTTCCGACAATACATCATTAATGAGAAAGGCAACGAACAAACGATCCAATTCGGGATTGAAAACTGGTGGATGACCGATTTCCTGAGTTTCCAAAGCCACGCGCCTTCCAATTTTTACATCCAGGCCGTCGAGAATGCCGAGGTCATCATCATCGAAAAGGATGCGCTCGAAAGACGTGCTCGTTCGCATCCCGAAACTCGAGCGCTATTTTAGGTTGTGCATGCAGAAATCGTTTGGCGCGGCGCAGGTCAGGATCAAATACCTGTTTACGATGAGCGCCGAGGAACGCTTCCACCACATGAACATGCTGTTCCCTGAATTCGTGCAGCGCGTGCCGCAGTACATGCTGGCTTCCTATCTGGATTTCTCTCCGGAATTGATGAGTAAGATCCGGGCGGGAAAAGTATAGACCGCTGCGCTGCTAGAACCAAGACCATTTCATTGCAAGACCGCTTCGCTGCAAGACTTCCAAGCTTTGTGCTGAAACTTTAATATTCACATTTTCCTTATTGACAGGCCTTTTTCTCTAGCAGCGAAGCGGTCTTGGCTCTTGCAGCGAAGCGTTCTTTCAGCTTAGCGGTCATTTCTTGAAGTACTTCAAGTTTTTTAAAAGACAAGTGACTGACCTTTGTATCAGAGATTTAATCACACTTTTAAAAAACAACAAAATGACAACTAGAACACTTTTACCGAATTCAATTCCCGATGGATACAACGCTTTATTGAGACTCGAAAAATACATCGGTACGACCTCGCTCGACCCGATCCACAAGGAACTCATCAAGATCCGCGCTTCGCAAATCAACGGCTGTGCGTTCTGTATCAACATGCACACCACCGATGCGCTCCAATACGGCGAAACGGCCCAACGCATTTTCCTCTTGAACGCCTGGCGCGAAAGCGATCTGTTTACCGATGCCGAACGCGCATTGTTGGCCTTGACCGAGGAAGTCACACTCATCCAAAACCACGTTTCCGATGAGACTTACGCCAATGCGGCCCAACATTTTGACGAAAAATACCTGGGCGAAATCATCATGATGATCATCACGATCAACGCCTGGAACCGCGTCGCGATCACCACCGGATTGCGCGCTTGATTTTAAAATTTCATTGTGGAGAAGGCCATCGTTCGCGGTGGCTTTTTTTTGACGTGCCCCTGCGGGTCGCGCTTTCCATTTCAAGTCCTCGCTCGTTCCTCGCTGTGGGCTTTTCATTGCAATCGCTCACGCACACCCGAACAAAATTTCGTACCTTTAATACAAAACCACAAACCATGGGACCCACTTTTCGCTCCGGCTCCAACATCGCCATCAAGATTGCTTCGCCAATTCGGTTCGCTCGGGTCCGAAAAGCAAATTCGACGCGACGGTTGCTTTTCACCGCGATGTACGCCAACTCGAACTATAGGAAAAACCCATCGACAACCCGACGATTTCGCGTACGTGCGAGATCAAGTTCGGCGCCAACACTTTGTGGCTCGGTTGTGTAGACAATTACAGCCAATCCGAAATCTGGCTTGAACTCCAAATGCCAGACGTGGAAAAAGCTACGGCTTATCTGGCCACGCATCACATTTTACCCTACGACGAACCCGAAAAAATACCGGTATCGATGCATTGGATCCAGGATCCGGCCGGAACGGTGTTTATTCTTGGCCCGCAAAAAGACTGATGTTCGGTTCAACTTTACAAGACACAAAGCAAACTTCCCAACCGAAATATCAACGGAATCAACGCGATAAAACTTAAACTTCTATCTTTGTGGTGCATTCAACACCACCACAATGCCGATTCCGTTAAAAATACTCAAACGCAAGGACGAAATCACCGCCGATTTCCTCAAAATCTATGAACAACACCTGGCCGATTTGTTCGCCGGAAAAGTCGACTACCGCATGACCTCGTCCAAATTTGCCGAGAAACTGTTCATCCATCCCGGGCACCTGACCAACACAATCAAACTGACCACGGGCAAGTCGCCTTGTGATTTCATGGAACTTGGTATTGTCAATGAAGCCGAGCGGTTGTTGCGCGAAACCGAACGTTCGGTAGCCGAAATCGCGATGGTTTTCGCCTACGACGAACCGACGAACTTCATCAAATTCTTCAAAGGGATGACCGGAATGACACCGTTGCAGTACCGTAAATCTGTACAATAGACCGCTGCGCCGTTAGAAGCAAGAGGAAAGACCGCCGCGCTGCAAGAGGAAAGACTGGCGAAAATTTGTATTCCGAAATAAATCAAATTATTATCCCAACTTCAACGCAAAGTATGGAAGTCTAACAGCGAAGCGGTCTTGGCTCTTGCAACGAAGTGGTCTTGCAGCGAAGCGGTCTCAAAATTCTGAAGTCTCCACCATTTTTAACTCCCATTCCCATCCTAACTTTGTCCTGTATTTAAAACACGACAAAATGAAAATGCAAAACAAAATCGCACTCGTGACCGGCGGCAGCCGCGGACTCGGGAAAAACATGGCACTGGCTTTGGCCGCCAAAGGAATCGACATCCTCCTGACTTACAATAGCCAACAAGCCGAAGCCGAAAACGTAGTCTCCGAGATTGAATCACTCGGTAGAAAAGCCGCCGCGCTCCAACTCAATGTGGCCGATTCCAAAACCTTCGACGGATTTTTCCAAAATGTGACCGGCGCACTGCAAACCAAATTCGGCACGGACAAATTCGACTTCATGATCAACAACGCCGGTATCGGATTGTATGCGCCATTCGCGGAATTCAGCGAAGAAACCTTCGACACCCTATTCAACATCCACCTCAAGGCGCCTTTTTTCATTACGCAAAAAGCATTGCCCCTGATGAATGACGGCGGCGGCATCGTCAATGTTTCTACCGGATTGACGCGTTTCAGCTTGCCCGGTTATTCGGGCTATGCGACGATGAAAGGCGCGATGGAAACCTTGACCAAATACATGGCGAAAGAACTCGGGGCGCGCGGCATCCGTTCCAACATCATCGCTCCGGGCGCCATTGAAACCGATTTTGGCGGCGGCCGGGTGCGCGACAACGCCGAACTCAACGCTTTTGTTGCCTCGCAAACCGCTTTGGGCCGCGTCGGGCTACCCGATGACATCGGTGGTGTGGTGGCATTCCTGTGCAGTGATGAGGCGAAATGGGTCAATGCGCAACGCATCGAGGTTTCGGGCGGACAGTTTATTTAGACCGCTGCGCTGATAGAGCAAAGAGCGAAGACCGCTGCGCTGCAAGACAAAAGACTCAAGTAAATCTGTATTTAACAACAGTTTCAACGCTAAGTTTCCAGTCTTGCAGCGCAGCGGTCTTGGCTCTTGCAGCAAAGCGATCTTTTCCGTCTTTTGAATGGCCGGATTTGTCATTTTATTGACTAAATTTATATCCAAACATCGCCTAGCTTTGCCCTATCGAAAACAATAATCCGTATGGAAATGAAACCGATCCAAATCATTTTTCTCATCCTCCCGGAAGTCCACCTGCTCGATTTGGCCGGTGCCGACCAGGTTTTTCTCGAAGCCAAAGATTACGGATTGGATATTGACGTATCCTACTGTTCCTACGGTGTCCCGATACAGACATCGACTGGGATCGGTCTGGAAAACATCCAGCATTTTAGCGAAATTAAGGCATCACAAGGCGATTATGTCATCATTCCCGGAGCCGCATTGGGCTTTTTGAACAGTCCTGAAATGAGCCGCCAACAGGAACTGTTCCGATGGATTAACGATTGCTACGACAACAAGGCAAATGTGTGCTCGATTTGTACCGGTTCCTTCTTTTTGGCGATGGCCGGATTGCTCGACGGCAAACGCTGCACGACGCATTGGAAACGCACCGCCGAACTCCAGCAGCAATATCCGAAATTGCAAGTCGTGGATAACATTTTGTTTACCGAGGACGAGCGCATTTTTACCAGTGCGGGCGTGACTTCGGGCATCGATCTGGCCTTGTACATCGTGGCCAAAATCAAGGACGATCTGCTGTCGTATAAAGTCGCGCGCGAACTCGTCGTGTACAACCGCCGCGCGGGCAACGATGCGCAGCAAAGTGTACACCTCCAATACAGAAACCACATCCATATTGGGGTGCACAAAATCCAGGATTGGCTACAGGAAAAAATCGACACCAAAATGATCCTAGACGACCTGGCCGATGTGGCGTGCATGAGTACACGCAACATGACGCGGGTTTTCAAAAAGGAAACCGGCATCACGATCAACGATTACATCCAGTTGTTGCGCAAGGAAAAAATCAGGGAATTGCTCAAGAATCCGGACCTTTCCAGACGGGATATCGCCTTGCAGTGCGGACTCAAGAGCGAACGCCAAGTGAGTCGGATCTTACACAACTAATCCTAAAAATATTGTCCAACCGTACCGGTGTTTCCACATCGGCCACCCCATCATTGCCTAAAAATGAAAAGAAACGTAGCCATTTTGATTTTTAAGGATGCCGAAGTACTTGACTTCACCGGACCTTTCGAGGTATTCTCGGTCGCTTCCAATCTGTACGACGACCAACTGTTCAACGTGTTCACCGTGGCCAAAAATGATGGCCCCGTACATGCCGTCAACGGGCTTTCGGTTCATCCGCATTATTCGATTGCCGAACATCCCAAGATCGACATCCTGATTGTTTCGGGCGGCGTCGGGACCAAAAGTGTATTGGAAGATGCCGAATTGCTCGATTGGATTGCTGCCGTGCACCAAACGACCGAAATGACCGTCAGCATTTGCTCGGGTTCCCGGTTGCTGGGCCGACTCGGATTGCTCGATGGAAAGCCCTTCTGCACGCACCACCAAGTATATGATCACATGGAAATGATTGCACCGCTTGCCATTCCGATGAAAGAAAAGCGATTCATCCAAAGCGGAAAAATCTTTACCTCGGGCGGCATCTCTGCCGGAATCGATCTCTCGTTCCATGTTGTCGAAACTTTATGCGGGCAAAAGGTCGCCGATGCAACCGCAGCCTACATGGAATACAACCGCCAACCGCAACACGCTTGACCCCAAACAATATGTTTATGAAACACTCTTTGCTATTTGTAGTGATGGTCGTTGTCGTTTGTTGCTCCTCAACAACCCGGGCACAAGACAGCATCCGAAAATCACCAGCCGTTTACCAAAAGCGGATGGGTCAAATCGATGTCAAACACCAAGCGATCGATTTAAAATTCGACTGGAAAAAAAAGCAAGCGTACGGCTCGACGACAATCGCTTTTTCGCCATTAAAGCCAACCCCACAAATCACGCTCGACGCCGGCATGTTGTCCATCCACAAAATTACAGCCGATGGGAAACCGCTGCATTTCCGTTACGACGGCAGCGACAATGATGATGCGCTGGCCATTGCTTTGGATAAGGTTTATGAGCCCAATGAATCCGTGACACTCACAATTTTTTTCAACACCAATCATGTCAACGAAGCCGACCCAAACAACATCTGGGGCAGTTTCGGCCAAGGGTTGCGCTTCTTTGGACCGACTGCTTCGGTACCGAATAAACGCAAGCAAATATGGTCGAACGGCGAACCCGAAGCGAACCGCTATTGGTATCCGTGCCACGATGTACTCGATGATTTGCGAACGACCGAATTGACGGCCACCGTAGAAAAACCGCTCATGGTGATTTCTAACGGCAACCTCGTCGACACCAAAGACAACCCCGACGGTACACGCACATTCCATTACCGGGCCGACCAGCCTTATCCCAATTATTTGACTTCGCTTGTCGTGGGTGAGTATGCCGATGTGCAACAAAATTGGGACGGCATTGCGCTGCATACTTTCGGTTATCCCGACGAAAAAGCCGCGGTCGAAGCCACGGTGGAACGGTTGCCCGATATGGTCCATTTTTTCTCCGAAATTACAGGATTGCGCTATCCTTACGTGCACTTTACCCAAGCAGTCGTACAAGATTATCCGTTTCCGGGACTCAACGGCAACCATACGGCGGTGATCCAATCCGATAATATGATCGACGATTTTCGCACGCATGCCGATTTCTTTTATTTGTGGGACGGCATCGAATCGCAAGGTTTGGCCTCCCAATGGTTTGGGAATCTGATTACACCCAAAGACTGGAAAGACATCTGGCTCAACACCGCTTTCTGCCGCTACCTCGACGGTCGGTACACCGATTACAAGAACGGTCACGCCGAATTCCTGACCTATTACGTCAATGCTGATATTGCAACAACAATGGGCGATTGGGCTTCGGGTTACCGCCATCCGATCGTGACTTCCCATTTCGACAATCTCGCCGCTTTTACCTCGGACAATTATGCGAAGGTACGTGGCGCCATGGTGTTGCGGATGTTGCAAAAGGAAATCGGGGAAGAACAATGGGCTAAGGTTTTTCATCATTACGTACAAAATAATGCGGGCAGACAGGTATCAACCGGAGATTTTCAACGCGCTATCGAATCGGTCACCGGCGATAAGATGCAATGGTTTTTTGACCAATGGATTGACCAAATGGGGCATCCGGTTTTTGAAGTTTCCAAATCTTACGACAGGGCCCAAAAACAATTCACGCTTACGGTCAAGCAAATCCAGAAAATAGATCCAAAAGACGATTATCCGCAAACCGAGTTTTTCAAAGGCACGATCGAGGTGGAAATCGACGGCAAGATCGAAACGATTTTACTCCAAGCCCAAGCGCAAAATTCGTTCGCATTCGCTTTGACCAAAGAACCCAAACTGGTCCACTTCGATTTTGAAAGCGTCTGGATCAAGGAAATCCAATTTGAAAAAACATGCCATGAATGGCTTTACCAACTCGAACACAGCCGCAATGTTTTGGCACAATGGAATGCCATTGATGAGCTGGTTAAAATCGCACAATCGAAAGATGTCTCAAAATCTGATGTCGAAAAAATCAGGGCTGCGCTTCGAAAAACCATCACCGGAAAAGACTATTGGCGTTTGCGCGGTTACGCCATCGTGCAACTGCGCAACATCCAACCCATGCCTGACCGAAACACGATTGCGGTGCTGCTCAAGGTCATTTCGAATGACCAACCTTGGGTACGAACCGGCGCGATCAATTCGCTCGGAATGACCAAAGACCCACAATATGCCGATATTTATATCAAAGCGCTTGGCGATTCCAGCGATCGCGTCATCAATGCCGCTGCCAATGCGTTGGGCAAATGCAAAAGCCCCAAAGCCTTCGATGCCTTGGCCCAACTCGAGCACCAACCGTCCTGGAAAAGCCAAAGCCGCATCAGCACACTCAACGGTCTCAAGGAATTGGGCGATCCGCGCGGGGTTGAAATTGCCTATAATGCCTTGGCCGATGTGCGCTCGCCACGTTGGTTTTTGGCCACACCGATTTGGGACTACCCGATTGCCGCTGCGCAAACCCTTGTCGCCTTGGGCAAAGCCGATGTCGCTTTTCCGATGATTGTCGAACGTTTCCGACAATCGATGGCCGATGACGATGTCAATGATATTTTTGCCAATGTGGTGTTGGTGGTTGCTTTGGCCGATCCGCGCGGGCAGGAAATTTTCGACCCGCTCAAAGGCAAGTTTGCCAACGATGCCGACGCGATGCAAGCCATACAGCAATACGAAACCCAATTTCAAAACAACCTCAAAAAATAAACAACATGAAACGATCCGAAATCCACCCGATGCCCGAATACTTTGACCGCTACATCAACCTGACC
This sequence comes from Flavobacterium sp., assembly GCF_047602195.1. Taxonomy (GTDB): domain Bacteria; phylum Bacteroidota; class Bacteroidia; order Flavobacteriales; family Flavobacteriaceae; genus Flavobacterium. The sequence goes on along the minus strand of NZ_JASGHW010000003.1, from coordinate 406,414 downwards.
GACGATGTAACTTTATTGGAAGCCCTCGAAACCAGCCTGTCCGAACTCGAAAATTTCTCCTTGGAAAAATGGATTGCCTTGGGCGACAAAGCCTATGCGCCCGGCAAATGGACCGGCAAGGACTTGCTGCAACACCTGATCGATACCGAACGCATTTTCGCCTACCGCGCACTGGCTTTTTCAAGAAACGAAACGGGAAGAATGCTGTCGTATGATGAAGATTCGTATGCCAAAAACGCGCAGGCCAATCACCGTTCGGTCGAAGATTTATTCGAGGAATTGCTATGGGTCCGCAAAAGTTTCCTTGCGCTGTACCGTTCGTTTACACCAGAAATGTTTGCCAAAACGGGAAAAAGTTTCAAGGGCCATTATTCGGTGACGGACATCGGGTTCATCATTGCTGGCCACCAGCGTTGGCATTTGAAAGTGTTCGAGGAAAAATATTTACCTTTACTCGACTAAGTTTGAAGGATGGAAATCAAAAACCTACAGGAAATCTCGATAACCCTATTGACACAGACTTTCAACGAGTCTTTTTCTGATTATCTGTTCCCGTTTCACTTGTCGGAAGCGGATTTGCGGACCAAAATCAAAACGGAAAATATCATGCTGAACCATTCCGTCGGTGCTTTTGTCGGTCAAAAACTGGTTGGCTTTATACTCATCGGACTCGATGATTCTACGCACAAAACTGTCGCTTATAATGCCGGAACGGGCGTATTGCCGAATTTTCGCGGCCAACATTTGACCGAGAAAATGTATGCATTTTTGATTCCGCATTTGGCGCAACAGCAGATTACCTCGCACCAACTCGAAGTCTTGACCGAAAACCAGCGTGCCATTCCCGTTTATCAAAAAATCGGTTTTGAAGTCAGGCGCCAATTGGGCTGTTTCAAAGGACAAATTTCGGAAACGGCATCATCATACGAAATTAAGTCTATCGATTTTCCGGAGCATCCCGAACGCTTTTGGAATCACGAACCCGCTTACCAAAATGCAATGCACAGCATCCGACGGGATTTGAAAAGCCATACCGTTTTGGGCGCTTTCGCAAATGAAACGCTGGTCGGTTACATCGCCTTTGTCCGGAATACGGGGCGGATCAAACAATTTGGCGTGTTGCCGGCGTTTCGTCATAGTGGAATCGGTCACGGGCTTTTCTACAAAGCGCAACAAATGATGGAAAATCAAACGGTTTCCATCATCAACGTCGACGCAAACGATTCGGGAACCGCCGATTTCCTCCAAAAAATCGGAATGGAATTGACCGTCCGGCAATATGAAATGACAAAGGAAATATAAATTTACACTTACATTTGTTTGAATTGTATAACTTTGCCCAATGAAACCCACCGAATCACTCGAAGATTTTTACAAAAGCAAATCGCTCGACCTGCCCGAGAATTACCAGAAAGGCTTGGGGCATTTCAACATTTTCCGTTCGGAAGATTGCTTCATCAACGGCCAGATGACGGTTCAATACAGCCGCCGTGATTTCTACAAAATCAGCCTCGTGCGTGGCCAATACCGATACCATTATGCCGACAAAAGCATCGATGTCAATGATTGGACTTTATTGTTCCACAACCCTCAGGTGCCCTATACTTGGGAAATGTTCTCGGATGAAATGAGCGGTTTCTTCTGCATTTTTACCGAATCATTCTTCACCGAAAAGATCAAGGGCAGCCTCAATGAACTGCCGATGTTCGCCATTGGCGGTAAGCCGGCTTACCAATTGACCAAGGACGAAGACGCCGAAGTCGCCGCAATTTTTTCCAAGATGACCGATGAGCTCCACTCGGATTATGCCTTTAAATATGACCTGCTGCGCAATTATGTGCTCGAATTGGTGCACTTTGCGTTGAAGCGCCAGCCGTCGGAAGCGTTGTACAAACACCCCGATGCGAATTCGCGCATCACCTCGGTTTTTATGGAATTGCTCGAACGACAGTTCCCGATCGAAAGCACCTCGCAGCGTTTCGGGATGCGTTCGGCCGCCGATTTCGCCGAACAACTTTCGGTACACGTCAACCATCTCAACCGCGCGGTCAAGACCACGACCGGAAAGACCACGACCAACCTCATCGCCGAGCGTCTGGCCAACGAAGCCAAGGCGTTGCTCAAGCATACCAATTGGAACATTTCCGAAATCGGGTACAGTTTGGGTTTTGAGGAAGCGTCTCATTTTACCAACTTCTTCCGCAAGCACACCCAACAAAAACCGTCTTTTTTTAGAAATGTTTGAATTTTGTAAGTTTTGGTTTGAGTTGGGCTAACGCGACGGTATATTGTCGGCCTAATTTTGCTTCATCATTTAACAACATAAATTATGAAGACAAATCAAAAAACATGGTTCATCACCGGTGCTTCCAAAGGATTCGGACTCGAACTCGTTCAACAACTTTTGGCCAAAGGCGAAAAAGTGGCCGCCACAACACGCAACAAAAGCGAACTTGAAAAATTAATCCCGACCAACGAGAATTTCCTGCCGCTCGAAATGAACCTCGTCGACGAAGGCAATGTCAAATTGGCCATTGCACAAACCATCCAAAAGTTCGGAAGACTCGATGTAGTAGTCAATAATGCGGGTTACGGATTGCTCGGTGCCGTTGAGGAATTGACCGATGCAGAAGCGCGCCAGAATTTTGACGTCAACGTTTTCGGTTCGCTCAATGTGATCCGCCAGGCGTTGCCGCAAATGCGCAAACAACAATCGGGACATATTTTTAACGTCTCGTCGATTGGCGGTTATTTGGGCGATTTTCCGGGATTCGGGATTTATTGCGCGACGAAATTTGCCGTCATCGGATTTACAGAATCTTTGGCGATGGAAACCAAGTCGTTCAACATCAATGTTACTGCGGTGTTGCCGGGTTATTTCCGCACCAATTTCCTCAATTCGGATTCGCTGTTGGTTTCCAAGAATGAAATGCCCGAATACGAAACCACGCGCGAATCGCAACGCTTCCACCAACAACAGATGAACAACAACCAGCCCGGCGATCCGGTCAAAGGTGTCGCGGCGATTATCGAAGCGGCCAATGCCCAAAATCCACCGGTGCATTTGTTCCTGGGCAGCGATGCTTACGGTCTGGCCAAACAAAAAATGGAAAGTGTTGCCGCCGAATTGGAAACTTGGAAAACATTGACGACTTCTACTGATTTTTAATTTCCAGCCAAAAAATAAGCCACGAATGCACGAATTCTAAAACCATAATTCGTGCATTCGTGGCTAACTTTTTACTGTATTTTACTTGAATGTTTCAAAAACTTCTCCATCAAAACTTCCGAAAACCATGCTCGGATGCGAGTCCTGGTGGAACATGTTTCCGTTTTTGTCGATGGCTATCGCGCCTGCAAAACCGTCATAAGGCTTGAGTTCGGCGAATGTCTTGGCAAAAGCTTCCTGGAGTGAAAACCCATCAGTCACGCGCGTGACGATTTTGGCCGCCACCGCACCGCTGACGATGTCCTCGCCCACGCCGGTCAGGCTCACGCCGCAAAATTCATTCGCGTAATTTCCGGCCACGGTCGCCGAATCCGAAATGCGTCCCGGGATTTCAAATCCTTTGCCGCCGGTGGAAGTCGCCGCGGCGAGTTTGCCATCGGCATCCAACACCACACAACCTACGGTTCCCACGCCGGTTGCCGCGAGTTTGGCTTCGTATTCTTTTCGGCGTTGTGGAATTTCGGTGGAAAATTGTTCGAATCCGTGTTGGCGCGCAAAATTGGTTGCGCCTTCTCCTCCTAGAATTCGGTCGTCTACCTTTTGCAAAACCAGCGCCACCTGTATCGGATTTTTGACTTCCTCGATGTTGATCACGCCGCTCATTTTCTGCGTCGAACCATCCATGAGCGAAGCACTCATACGGATTTTGCCGTCGCTTTGGATTTGCGACCCGATGCCCGCATTGAACAGTTCGTCATCTTCGAGCAACGAGACCGCATACACCGCCGTTTCTACCGCCGAATGCGTTTGCAAATAATCGTATGAATCCCGGGCAATGCGTTCCAAAGCCTGTTGTTTGGCGACTTTGGTTTCGTTGCTTTGCGAGGATTCAGAGAAAAACCCGCCGTGGATGATGACTTTCATGGTTATACGCGTTTTTCAGAATCGATGTCTTCCTTGGTAAAAGGCAAATCCTTGAAGTATTGCGACGATTGGATGTGCATTTTATAAGTTTTGAGATCGAAGGTATCGTATTTGCTCATGACGTGCGTGACCAGATGATTGATCGAAATCGGTTGGCCGAGTTCGACTTGCGTCAAATTGGTATCCTTGATTTCACGTCCGTCGACGAGAATGACAAGTCCTGAACCAATCGCTTCCATCTCGTTGTTGTGTTTGATCAAAAGTCCGGTATCTTCCCCGAGCCCGATGCCCAACACTTTCGGATTGCCGACAACCGCCTGGAACAAACGCCCGATGCGGCCGCGTTGCACGAAATGCGTATCGATGATGACACCGTCGATGAGTCCGAGTCCGCTCGTAATCTTGACCTCGCCCTTGAGCAAAGCCTCCGAGGACGAACCCTGGTAAATCATACTGCTTGATGCTGCCGCCGCGCCCGCAGACGTTCCGGCATAAATGAAATCTTCGTTATGGTATTTGTCGAGCAAGATGTCGTGAAATGCGGTACCGCCCAAAATCGAGGTCAATCGCAATTGGTCGCCGCCTGTAAACATCACCACATCGGCCATTTTGAGACGCGCGAGCACTTCGGGTTCGATGGCCTGTTCACGGCGTTCGATGTGCAATACATCTACATTCTTCGCGCCAAGGTAATTCAAGGCTTTCACATATTCCGGCCCGATTTCGCGCGGAATTTTCGAAGCCGTCGTGATGATTTCGATGCGCGACTCGTTTTTATGCTTCGATTCGTTGAGAATTCGTTTCAAGATGCCCGTCTCAAAAAAATTGAGGTTGTTGGCTACGTTTTTATCGAGGTCGGTTTCGGTAAAACTGCCTTTGTCTACCGCACCGCCAATAATGATGAGTTTTCCTTTTATATTCATGGGCGTAAAAATAACCAAAACTTTACATTACGCAAGTCAATTTAGGTTTTTTAGGAGCAGAAAATTCGTACCTTTAAAGGCGATTTGTCCCGCTGTTCGCTGCAATATTTTAGATTTCCTTCGCTTTGCTGCGGGCAATCTAAAAGGATTTCCGCTGCCATCGGGGCTAAGAAATTGCGAATCTGCGCTTTAAGAACCTTCCCAAAGTTTCCCAAAACCGAAAATCTTTTAAAAAATAAAATAAATTTTGAGAAACCGTCTAAAAAATCTATTTTAGTCGGTGTGAGTTATCATACATTTAACAAAAAACTTGACAAATACCGAATAACCCTTTCACATCCTTATGAAAATATTAAAAATTCAGGCGCTGCGTGGTCCAAACATCTGGAGCGTCCAAAGAAAAAAACTGATCCAAATGCGCCTCGACCTCGAGGAAATGGAACAATCCCCAACCAATAAAATAGACGGTTTCCGCGAACGCATCGAAAAGATGTTTCCGACCATGATCGAGCACCGTTGCTCCGAAGGCGTGCGCGGCGGTTTCTTCATGCGCGTCGACCGCGGCACTTGGATGGGCCACGTGATTGAACACATCGCACTCGAGATACAAACGCTCGCAGGTATGGAAACCGGTTTTGGCCGTACGCGCGAAACCAAGACACCGGGCGTGTACAACGTCGTGTTCAGCTATACCGAGGAAAACGTCGGGTTGTTTGCGGCGGAATCATCCGTTCGCATCGCCGAAGCGCTCATCGCCGGTACCGATTACGACCTTGAGGCCGACATCCAGAAAATGCGCGAAATCCGCGAACGCGTGCGTCTCGGGCCATCAACCGGAAGTATCGTTGAGGAAGCCGTGGCGCGTGACATTCCATGGATCCGTCTCGGGACGAACTCGCTCGTACAGCTCGGTTATGGCGTCAACCAGATGCGTTTCCAGGCGACAATCACGTGCAAGACCTCGAACATCGCCGTCGATATCGCATGTAATAAAGAAGAAACCAAACGCATGCTCGACATGAACTCGATTCCGGTAGCCAGCGGCAGCATTTGCGTTGATGAGGAAGATTTGGAGAATTGCATCGCCAAAATCGGTTTCCCGATTGTGATCAAACCACTCGATGGCAACCATGGCAAAGGCGCGTCGATCAATGTCTTGAACATGGAAGACGCGAGGGCCGGACTCGAATTTGCCAAGAAATACAGCCGCCGTGTCATCGTCGAGAAATTCATCACGGGATTCGATTTCCGCGTGCTCGTCATCGACAATAAACTCGTCGCTGCGGCCAAACGCGTTCCGGCGCACGTCGTCGGGAACGGAAAAGACCACATCCAACATTTGATCGATGAAACCAACAAAGATCCGCGCCGCGGTTACGGGCATGAAAATGTATTGACCGAAATCACCGTCGATCGCGATACCGAAGATTTGCTCGAAAAATTGGGCTATACGTTGGAAACCGTTCCCAAAACGGGCGAAATCGTCTACCTCAAATCGACCGCGAACCTTTCTACAGGTGGCACCTCGGTCGATGTGACCGATATGATGCACCCTGAAAACATCTTTCTGGCCGAACGCATCTCGCGCGTCATCGGGCTCGACGTCTGCGGCATCGACATCATGGCCGAAAACCTCACACAGCCCTTGAAAGACAATGGCGGTGTGATCCTCGAAGTCAACGCTGCGCCGGGTTTCCGGATGCACTTGGCGCCGTCGGAAGGCTTGCCGAGAAACGTGGCCGCACCGGTCATCGACATGCTGTATCCGCCCGGAAAACCAAGCCGCATCCCAATCATTGCGGTGACCGGAACCAACGGAAAAACCACTACCACCCGATTGCTCGCGCACATCGTCAAGAACAACGGTTACAAGGTGGGATTCACGACTTCGGACGGCATTTACATCCAAAACCACATGATGGAAAAAGGCGACACGACCGGACCGGTTTCCGCCGAATACATTCTCAAAGATCCGACGGTGGAATTTGCCGTGCTCGAAACCGCTCGTGGTGGTATTTTGCGTGCCGGACTCGGTTTCAGCCGTTGCGACATCGCCGTAATCACCAATATTCAGGAAGATCATTTGGGCCTCAACGACATCCATACACTCGAAGATTTGGCACGTGTAAAAAGCACCGTGGTTCGTTCGGTCAAGAAAGACGGCTGGGCGATCTTGAATGCCGAAGACGAATACTGCCGCAAGATTTCCGACGATTTGAGCTGCAATATCGCGTGGTTTTCGATGGATGAGGAAAACGAATTCGTCAAGAAATTATCGAAGGAAGGAAAAATCGTCGCCGTCTACGAAAACGGATTCATCACCGTCAAGAAAGGTGAATGGAAAATCCGGGTCGAACGCGCGACGCATGTCCCGCTCACGCTTGGCGGGAAAGCCAAATTCATGATCGCCAATGCGCTCGCCGCTACTTTGGCTGCTTACCTCCACGGATTCAAGACCGACGACATCAGCCTGTCGTTGCAAACGTTTATTCCGAGTGTGGCGCAAACGCCGGGCCGTATGAATATTTTCGACTTCAAGCGATTCAAGGTATTGATCGATTTTGCGCACAATCCGGCCGGTTACCGCGCTGTGGAAGATTATTTGAGCAATGTCGACGCGAACAAAAAAATCGGGATCATTGCCGGGGTGGGCGACCGTCGCGATGAAGACATCCGCGAATGCGCGAAGATTGCAGGCCGTATGTTCGACCACATCATCATCCGTCAGGAAAAGCATTTGCGCGGACGCACCGAACAGGAAATCATCGATTTGATCCTCGAAGGCATCGCCGAATCGGGACGCAACGTCACGCATGAAATCATCACCAAGGAAATCGAGGCGATCAAGCACGCGATCAATTCGGCCGAGGAAGGCACTTTCATTACGGCACTCAGCGATGTGGTGACCAACGCGATCGAGATTGTCCAGGAATACCTCGACAAGGAAATGGAACAAGGGGAAATTTAACGATTCCTTCTAAAATATGGATTGCACAGATTGACACAGCAAAACTGTGCGAATTTGTGCAATTCGTGTTTAAGACCTCCGCAAGAATCGGTTGCAAAAAACGTCTAAGCTATCAATCGGAAAACCCATGAGAACAATAGCGCTGTTTTTAATCTGCCTTTTGTGCTGGCCAGTCCAAGCCCAAAGCGACTCTGTGCGACACATCGATTCACTTAAACAGGTATTGCAGAAACCGATGTCGGACAAGCAACGTGTACAGGCATTGATCGCCATGACCGAAGCTTGTTATGGTGGTGCGCCATCGACTTCCATCAAATATGCCGAAGAAGCTGGAAAACTATCCCAAAAAATCAACTACGCCGACGGGTTGCTCAATGCCTATGGTTGGCTCGCCTACTTGTACGAACAGGAAGGCAAAATCAAGATAGCGCTCGATTTCTACGCCAAAGCCCTGTCCATCGCACAAAAGGTGGACGATCAAAAGGAAATAGGTACGATCCTGAACAATATCGCCGCGATTTACAAAGACCAGGGCAAAATTCTCGAGGCGCTCAACGTGCACCAGCAAAGCCTAGAAATCAAGAAAAAGATCAACGATAAGAACGGCATTGCGACTTCCTACAACAACATCGGGCTCATTTATGCGGGCCAGGGAAGAATCGCCGAAGCCCTCGATTATTATGCACGCGCGCTCAAAATAGAGGAAGAATTGCAAAACGCAGAAGGCATTACCACCGGATTGGGCAATATCGCTTCGGTCTACAAAGACCAGCACGAATACCAAAAAGCCAAGGAATATTTGCTGCGTGCGCTCCAAATCAATACCGAGACAGGCGACAAATATTCGATGGGCTATGCCTTGAACAGCCTCGGTTTATTGTATGTCGAGATGGCAAACCTTCAGACGGCGCTCGATTATTTCAATCAGGCATTGGCCATCCGGCGTGAAATCGGCGACAAGCAAGGCATCGCGCACAGCCTCAAAAACATTGGCAACATTTACAAAAAAAACGGGAGTATTGCCGAAGCCGAGCAATCTTTTACAGAAAGTCTCAGAAATTTCGAAGAACTCGACGACAAACTGGGTCTGGCCACCGTGACCAACCTTTTGGGTGAAATCATGGCGGTCAAAGGAAATCCCGTTGAGGCGGAAAAACAATTCAACCGTTCGCTCACACTCGCACAAAAACTCGGTTACCCGATCAATATCAGTGAGGCAGCCAAAAACCTGCAGCAGTTGTACCGTTCGAAATCGCAATGGCAACGGGCGCTCGAGATGAACGACCTCTACATTACGATGCGCGACAGCATCCGCAACAGCAACAACCGCACGGCAGCGATCCGGGCGCAGTTCAAATATGATTACGAGAAGAAAATCCGCGACGAGAAAATCGCCAAGGAACTCAAGGAAACCGAGGAAGCGCGTACGCGGAACATCCAATATGCACTCATTGCGCTCGGGATTTTGGTTTTTATTGTATTGTTTTTACTCGTGAGCCACACCATTGTCGCAACCCCGCGAATGATCCAGTTTTTTGGTGTCATCACTTTGTTGATTGTGTTCGAATTCATCAACTTGCTGCTGCATCCGTTCTTGCATGAAATCACGCACCATTCGACTTTGCTGATGCTGCTCGCGATGGTTTGTTTGGCGGCCGTACTTGTCCCGATGCACCACAAAATCGAACATTGGGCCACGCATACCTTGATCGAAAAAAACAAGAAAATCCGGCTGGCCAACGCCAAACGTACGATTGAGGAACTCGAGCAGCCCCCGCTGGCCGAAGAAACCAACCAAGATCCCGGTTAATTTTTACGCAATTGTAACAAAGCGACCGGTTGACCGACAAACAGCACTGTTTGTATTTCCCTTTTTAATACATTTGTTACCCATCAAAAACATTCGATCATGAACAAAAATTTGCTGGCTGTTTGCAGCTTTTTCCTTTTCGTTTCGGCTTTCGGGCAGAAAAAAATCACGCTGGAAGACGGCGTATTGCAACAAAATCGTGCCTTTCGCGCCGACAAGTTGCTCGGTTTCCAATGGATTCCGAATTCCACCCAATACATTTATTTCGGTGATTCCGGGAAAAAACTGATGACCGCCACAACCGCCAATGCTTCGGCTTCCGAACTCGTGACTCTGGCCGATTTGAACAAAGCGACCGGCGCCGATTTCAAGAGCTTTTTTGGCATCGACTGGAAAAATGCCAACACGTTTATCCTGGCCAACGGCAACAAAATTTACGAATACAACACCACTTCCAAAACAGGTAAATTGGTGACCGATTTGGGTGAAAATGCCGAAAACACCACATTCGACGATTCGAAAAACAAGATTGCGTTCACCGAAAAAAACAACCTGTATTTCCTCGATGGCAGCACAAAAGTGGCGATCACCAACGAAACCAACGAGGCGATTGTTTCGGGACAATTTTTCGCGAGAAATGAATTCGGCATCAACCACGGTATTTTCTGGTCGCCCAAATCGAACCTGATTGCATTCTACCAGAAAGACCAGACCGAGGTCGCCGATTATCCGTTGCTCGACATCACCGTGACGCCGGGCAAACTCGACAACATCAAATACCCGATGATCGGACAAAAGAGTGAAAAACCACGTGTAGGGATTTACAACACCGCCACAAAGAAAACGGTTTTCATTTCTCCGAAAGGCAAATCGGACGATTACCTGACGAACCTCGCTTGGACACCGGACGAAAAATACGTCATCATCGCCGAACTGAACCGCGGCCAGAACGACATGCACCTGAACTTGTATGATGCCAACACGGGCGCATTCATCCGTACTTTATTGGATCAGGAAAACGGCACTTGGGTGGAACCGGAACATCCTGCATTTTTCCCAAGCGAGAAATCGAACAACTTCGTGTGGATTTCTGAGGAAGAAGACGGTTTCAACAACCTGTACTATTACAACATCGAAGGCAAACTCATCAAGAAACTGACTTTCGAACAAATTCGTCACCAAAGAAATCATCGGCGCGAATCCTGCCGGAACCGAAGTTTATTTCTATGCTACCGGCGCGAATCCGACGAATACGCTCGCCTATAAAGTCGATTTGAAAGGCAAACAGACACTTATTTCGAAAGACGAAGGCACGCACACCGTAGCGGTATCGACTGACGGCAATTGGATTTTCGATGAATTCTCGAGCCATTCGATCCAATCGAAATCATTGCTGTACGACAAAAACGGCAAAGCCAAAACGTTGCTCGAAAGCGCCGACAAATATGCGGGCTACACGATGGGAACGGCCGAAATCAAAACGATCAAGTCTGCCGACGGGGTAACCGATTTGTACACGCGTCTGATCAAACCAAGCAACTTCGACCCGACCAAAAAATACCCGGTCATGGTGTATGTTTACGGCGGTCCTCACGCACAAATGATTACCAATTCCTACCTCGATGGTGCCAATTTGTGGATGTACTGGATGGCCGAACAAGGTTACCTCGTATTCACTGTTGACAACCGTGGTTCTGAAAACCGAGGTGTGGCGTTTGAAAAAGTGATCCACAAAAGACTCGGTGTCAATGAAATTGAAGACCAGATGAAAGGCGTCGATTATTTGAAATCATTGCCGTATGTGGACGCGAACCGTTTGGCGATCCACGGCTGGAGCTACGGCGGTTTCATGACAAGCTCGATCATGTTGCGCAAACCCGATGCGTTCAAAGTAGGCGTTGCAGGCGGGCCGGTAACCGACTGGAAATGGTATGAAATCATGTACGGCGAACGCTACATGGACACGCCGGCAGAAAACCAGAAAGGGTTCGACGAAGCCAGCGTCTTGAATTACGTGAAAGACCTCAAAGGAAAATTGTTGTTGATCCACGGCACCAGCGATGACGTCGTGGTCGAGCAGCACAACCTCGCGCTCGTCAAGAAATTTGTCGAGGCGCAAAAGCAGGTCGACTTTTTCCCTTACCCGATGCACAAACACAACGTACTCGGCAAGGACCGCGTGCATTTGATGACAAAGGTTTTGAATTACATTATCGATAACAACAAATAAGATTTTGAGGAGCAGTTCCTGCTGTCCGCTGTATCTTTTACGGCCTCCGTTGTCCCGAAGGGTCGGGACGGCCGCAAAAGGATGCCGCTTCCATCAGGGCTAGGCATTCGAAACAAAAACGCCAATCGCAATGGATTGGCGTTTTTTTGTTTTATTTCGTTTTGATCAAAACTTTCTTACGGCTGATCACGGAAAAGTCCTTATTCCACGCGTCTTCCACAATATAAAATTTGCCCCCCGATTTTACAATCCGGTTTTCGTAATCTTCATCATCGCCCAGGAAAACATTAACGCTTCCGAGCAACTTCCACTCATTTTTGTAAAGCGAATACAGGCTAAGATCGCCCCAATTGTATTGCTGCAGTTCGCGAAAAATTAAAATTTCGTCTTTCCCGTCGTGGTTGATGTCGAACGTAGATTTCACGGATAAACTGTAGCCCTCGATAATCATTTCAGGAATATTGCTGCCAAATTGAATGCGGATGTAACACACATTCTGGCCACATTCCTTGACATAAGTGCTGTCGGGAGCAACGACGCGTTTGTATTGTATCAACGCGCTGTCTTTGATTTGGTCGCCATTGATATCGCCCAGCAATTGGGTTTTCAGTATCCGTTCCAGTTTTCCTTCATACGGTCGGAGCAGGTTTTCGGTAGAATCCAAATCGGCCATCGAAGCCAGCCCATTCACATCTTGCGCCAGATTTTTCGAACCACACAAAAAGCAGAAAACAATGAAAATTATTTTGGATATTTTCAGAGCATTACTTTCCATTGATTTACGTTCGATTGTTTAGGTCTTCTGTTTCTTCTTGCGTGCGGCCGGAAACAACACATTGTTCAAAATCAAACGGTAGCCCGGTGAATTCGGGTGCAAATCCAGAACGGTCGGCTCATCGCCTACGCGGTGCTGGTAATCTTCGGGGTCATGGCCGCCGTAATAGGTAAACATGCCTTTGCCGATTTGCCCGTGAATGTAACGCGCCTCACTGTTGAGTTGGCATTCGCCCAACACCAGCACATTCGATTTGACCAGGTCGCGTTCAAAAGCCGTCGATTGTCCCATGAATCCTTTGACGAGTTGCGTGTGGTTTTGGCACAGCATACTCGGAATGACGTCCCATTTGGCTGAGAATTCCATCAAGGTAAAATAATCCTTTTCCATCGGGAGTTTGCGTTTTTCAGTCATATCGATGTCCGAAAACTCGTAGCGTTCGGGCCTTCTTTCGAGTGTGAAATTCTTGAATGCAAACGACTTGGTATAATCGATCTTCGATTGGTAATTGGCCTCGCTTGGGTCGCCGTCGAACATCGGTTCGCAAATGTCTACGCCTTCGGCCGCAAGTGCGATATCGAAACTGTCGGTCGCCGAACACATCGCAAACATGAATCCGCCACCAATGACGAAATCACGGATTTTTTTGGCTACGGCCAATTTTTCCTGCGATACTTTGGCGTAGCCCAATTTGGCAGCCAAGGCTTCGGCATCTTTCTTTTGTTCGATGTACCAAGGTGCGTTGCGATAGGCGCCGAAAAACTTGCCGTATTGTCCCGTGAAATCTTCGTGGTGCAGGTGCAGCCAATCGTACAACAACAATTGGTCGCTGAGTACTTCCTCGTCATAAACCGGTGTGAATGGGATTTCGGCATAGGTCAATACCAGCGTCACCGCATCGTCCCACGGCTGTTTGCCTTTGGGCGTATAAACGGCCACTTTAGGCGCTTTTTCGAGCACGACCGTTTCCATATTTTGCGACGGGCTTGCGATTTCGTCGAGGATCTGGTTGGCTTGCGCATCCGACAAAACCTCGAAACTCACGCCACGGATTTGGCATTCCTTGCGGATTTCGGGCGCATCGGGCAACAGGAACGAACCCCCGCGATAGTTGAGCAACCAGCTCGCCTTGTATTGCTTGTCAAGACACCAATAAGTGATGCCGTAAGCTTTGAGGTGGTTTTGCTGGGTGGTTTCGTCCATCGGAAGCAGGATGAAGTTGGCCTTCACCGATAGCGAAACAAGCAAAATCAGGACGTAAAATATTCTTTTGGAAAGCATTCCCGCAATTTTAGTTTTTCCAAAGATAGCAGATTTTGTGTGAAGGAAAAGATAATTTTTAGACCCGCCCATCGGCTTTGGATTTATGCTTTTACGCATCGCAACAATACATCATTGCTTCACGGTCGCCATCGAGTTGACCGTCATCGTTTTAAAAATCTTGAGATCGATGTCACTCAATTTCTTGACATACACACAGGCTTTCGAGCTTCGGTGTTTCCCGAGTTGGGACAGCAAAAGCTCGCGGTCCTTGAATTCATTGGCAAAATACAACACCAGATTGTCCTTTCGCGGCGAAAAAGCAGCCAGCGGGGCATCGCCTTCGTGTCCACTGGCATATTTGTAATGGTAGCTTCCAAACCCGATGATGGTGGGGCCCCACATCTTGGGCGCAAACCCGGTCAGCGATTGCAGGATCTCGATGAGTTTGAAACTGTCGTTGCGCTTGACCTCATTCTCGACTTTGTTGACAAATTCGGTGACGTTGGCGTCGGTTTCGTTGGTTTTGTTCTTGGCCATGGTGTGCTGTTTTATTGGTAACCGATGGTTTCGGTCAATTCGATTTTACTTTTCATAAAATTCCCCGAACCTCTGCCCACTACCCTGCCTTTTTGGTCATACAAAACCGAATCGGCGATGAACAGGTTGCTTGATTTGAACTGAAGCTCCCCGACCGCCCGGACCAACCCTCCCGTCACCGGTCGCAACAACTGGATATTGAACGAAACCGTGTAGACAAAAACGTCATTTACGATCGAATTGACGGCAAAAAAAGCCGCGTCGTCGAGCAGCTTGAAATAAACCGATCCATGGATGGTATGGGCGGCGTGGAAAAATTTATCGGATATGGGCAGCGTCAATTCGGCCCTTTCGTCCGAGACCGCAATGGTAATTCCATCGTAAATTTCCCTATTGACCGGAGCCGACAGGTACATGCGTTCGAGTTTGCGGTGGTGGTTGGTTGATTCTTCCATTTTGGCGTGGAGGTTTGCTGAAATGTTCCCGCCTAAGGTAAGGATAATTCGCAAAAACTAAAGCCAAAAGCGCGGGTCTAATTAAAACGGCACATCACTATCATCATCCGGCGCCGTATTCATATTGCTGCCGAATGCCTCATTCGCGCTTGGCAAATGTTTGGTCGTAAACGGATTGTCCTCGTGGTTCATCTTCAATGGCAAATCGTCGTAGCTGCCGCCAAAATCCTCGAGGTTGTCGAACTTACCCAGACTGCCTATGAATTTAAGACGCACGTTCTCGAGCCCACCGTTACGGTGCTTGGCGATGATGAATTCGGCCTGGCCCGCGGTTGGCGTTTGTTCGTCGTCGTCCCATTCGTCGATCTTGTAGTATTCGGGACGGTAGATGAACGACACGATATCGGCATCCTGCTCGATCGCCCCCGATTCACGAAGGTCGGACAGCAAAGGTCGCTTACTCGATCCACGGGTTTCGACGGCACGCGACAACTGTGACAGCGCGATGACCGGGACGTTGAGTTCTTTGGCGAGTGCCTTGAGGTTTCGCGAAATCGTAGAGATTTCCTGTTCACGGTTGCCGCCGCCTTTGCCGTTGCTGCCGCCGGCGGTCATCAACTGGAGGTAATCGACAATAATCAGTTTGATGCCATGCTGCGACGACAAACGACGTGCCTTGGCACGAAGGTCAAAGATGGAAAGCGAAGGCGTATCATCGATAAACAAAGGCGCCTTTTCGAGGTTTTTGACCTTGATCGACAATTGTTCCCATTCGTGCTTTTCAAGTTTTCCCGTTCTGAGTTTTTCAGACGACAATCCCGTTTCCGAAGAAATGAGACGCGTAATGAGCTGTACCGACGACATCTCGAGCGAGAACACCGCCACGGGATGCCCAAAATCGATTGCGATGTTCCTGGCCATCGACAAGACAAAAGCCGTCTTACCCATACCCGGACGGGCCGCGATGATGATCAAATCCGAAGGCTGCCAACCCGAAGTGACATCGTCGAGTTTGGTAAAACCGGTTGCCACACCCGAAAGTCCTTCTTTTCCGGCGATTTCCTCGATTCGTTTTTTGGCCTGGATCACCAAACTTTGCGCGGTTTCGGACGAACGTTTGATGTTGCCCTGCGTGACTTCGTACAGTTTCGATTCGGCTTTGTCGAGCAAATCGAACACGTCGGTGGTTTCGTCGTAGGATTCCTCGATGATTTCCGACGAGATTTTGATCAGTGAACGTTGGATGTATTTCTGCAAAATAATGCGCGAGTGGAATTCGATGTGCGCCGAAGACGAAATCTTCTGCGTGAGCTGGATCAGGTAAAAATCGCCACCCGCGAGTTCGAGTTTCGCGTTCTTTTTGAGCTGGGCCGAAACCGTCAACAAATCGATCGGTTGCGTGTCTGTGAATAACTGCACAATCGCTTCGAAAATGTACTTGTGCGCGTCCTTGTAAAACGCGTCTGGTTGCAAAATATCAATCACCTCATCGACCCCTTTTTTGTCGATCATCATCGCACCGAGTACCGCCTCCTCAAGTTCGAGCACCTGCGGCGGGAGCTTGCCTTTTTCGAGGTTGATGATCGTCGTTTTATCGACGCGAAGTGGGTTGATATTTTTGAAATTTTCCATGAAGCGAAAATAGGCTAATTTTTAAAAAACGAATTTTATAGTTATTACTACAACGTGTTGATAAATCGCGATATTTTGTTGATATCGCAAAAAAAATCCGAAACGGTAAGGCTTCGGATTCAATTGCTTTGAGAATAAGGCTTATTCTTTGTATTCGCCCATTTTGCTGTATTTATCCATCCTTTTGTTGACCAATTCGGTTGTTGATAAATCTTTGAGCTCGTTGTAATTCTTGAGGATGTATTCTTCGACGGTTTTGAAAGCCGTTTCGCGGTCGTAGTGCGCACCGCCCAATGGTTCCGGGATCACATCGTCTACGAGTTTTTGTTTTTTCATGTCTTCGGAAGTCAGCTTCAGCGCCTCGGCAGCCTGCTCTTTGTACTCCCAGCTTTTCCACAAGATCGAAGAACAAGATTCAGGAGAGATTACCGAATACCAAGTGTTTTCCATCATCAGTACGCGGTCGCCCACGCCAATTCCGAGCGCTCCACCCGATGCTCCTTCGCCCACGATCACACAAATGATCGGCACTTTGAGGATGCACATTTCGTAGATGTTTCTCGCAATCGCTTCCCCTTGGCCGCGTTCTTCGGCCTCGAGACCCGGATAAGCACCCGGCGTGTCGATAAATGTCACGACAGGCACACCGAATTTCTCGGCCATTTTCATCAGACGCAAAGCCTTACGGTAACCGTCCGGATTCGCCATCCCGAAGTTGCGGTACTGGCGTGTTTTGGTGTTGTAACCCTTTTGTTGGCCGACAATCATAAACGACTGCCCGCCGATTTTACCGAGTCCGCCGATCATCGCCTTGTCATCCTTAAAGTTGCGGTCGCCGAACAATTCCAGGAACGTATCGCCACAAAGTGCACGAACGTGGTCCATCGTATATGGACGGTTCGGATGACGCGACAATTGTACGCGCTGCCAAGCCGTGAGGTTCTTGTATATTTTTTTCTTGGTTTCTTCTAGTTTTTTCTCGATTTGTTTGCAGGTGGTAGAGACGTCTACGTTCGATTCCTGTCCGATAATCTGGCATTTATCAAGCTGGTCTTCCAGCTCTTTTATAGGAAGCTCAAAATCTAAATATTCCATAGGATTTGTGCGTTAAATTTGAAATTGGAAAGGCAAAGATAACGTAAATTTTTTATTGCAAAATTTTATTTGGGAGCTATTTCCCGCTTTTCGTTTCAATCTTTTTACTCCGTTGCACTGCGTAAAAAGGATTTCCACTGCAATCGGGGCTATGCTGCCGCAAGCCTACTTTTGTCTGGCAACAAAAGTAGCAAAAATGCCCGGCGCGCGATCATTCGGCGACCTGCTAATTTTCAAGGCCGAAATTGAAAGAACTCGCATGGAAGAAAATACCTGAAGCCCACTGGGCTTCCTCCTCTTAATATCAAATGCTCAGACAGCTTTCAATTTTTGCGGCCTTTTCAAATTGCAGGTGCCCGCCCGCCATGATCAAAGCGCGCTGCCTCACGAAGAACATTTTTGGTAAGTGAAAAACTATTCTTCGCTTGGAGTGATAAATCGTAAAATTTCCGAAAAACATTCTTAGAAGGATTTTCGGCGCTTTGCAAAAAAGCCGACCCGAGCCGCAGGCGAACTGGCGAAGCAAAATACAAATATAACTTTCCTGATTGGCGCGGCATACGCCAGATGAGTGTTAAAAAATCAAATGAGTGCGCGTTAAGAGCCAGGCGCTGCTTGAGCCGCAGGCGAGTTTGGCTGGCTTAGCAAACGAATTGGATTTTTAGCGAAGATGGCGTGCCGCTCCGCCTTTTTGCAATCCCGACGCTTCGGGACGGCGAGGCAAAAGTTGAAATAGCCCCGATAGCAGCGAAAATCCTTTTCAAAACTCGCACAGCGAAGTTTTGAAAAGATTGCAGCGAATAGCGGGATAAAGCTCCTAATGCTGAACCGCCTTTTTACGATAATAATTTTTAACCACACCGTTAGCGATTACCGTCGTCAAAATAATCCCCGACACAATATAAAACGGCACACTCATTTTCTCACTGTCGCCAATGATTAGGTAGGCCAGGAAAATGCCATAAACCGGTTCGAGGTTCGTCGTGAGCATGACCGTGTAAGGCGACAGTTTCTTCATCACATTGACCGAAGCGGTGAACGCATAGGCCGTGCAAACCGAAGATAAAATAACGAGCAGTATCCAATCGTTGCCCGACAAATCGAAGAATTCGGGCGAAAAACGGCCATCGTACAAAAGGTACAGCGACACAAAAAAGAAACCCGAGAAAAACTCATACAAGCTGATGACCGTCGAATCGTGTTGTTGGATCAGCTTGCCGTTGAAGATGGTAAACATCACGCCCATGAACACCGAAAACAGCGCGCAGATCATGCCTTCGAGGTATTTGATCTCGACGTTCATGATCAGGCACAAACACGCAATGATGATCAATCCGAACAGAATTTCATACCACAGCATCTTGCGTTTGTAGAAAATGGGCTCGAGGATTGAGGCGAAAAAGGCGCCCGTCGAAAACATCGCCAGCGTGACCGAAACGTTCGACACATCGATGGCGCGGAAAAAGAAAATCCAGTGGATCGCAATGAGCAACCCCACCAAAACCAAATTGCGCATCGACCGCAACGGCAGTGCAAAAGATTTTTTGGTAAGCAACAAATAAGCGAGCAGGAAAACCGCCGCGAGCAGCATGCGGTACCACACCAGCGAGGCATCACGGATGGTGATGAGTTCGCCCAAAACCGCCGTAAAACCCCAGATGAAAACGATCAGGTGGAGATTGAGGTAGCTTTTGAGGTTGTTATCGTTTCGCATTTCTGAGCAAATAGACGGCCAGTATGCCGAAGACGAAGTTTGGAATCCAAACGGCAACAATTGGCGGGATACTCGACTTCTCGGCCATTACGCCAAAAATCTTGTCGAAGAAGACAAACGTAAACGCGAGCAAAATCCCGATCGCGAGGTTCATTCCCATTCCGCCGCGGCGTTTCATCGATGACACCGCTACGGCAATGATCGTCAGGATAAAAGCCGAAACCGGGATGCTGTATTTCTTGTACAACACTACGAGATAAGTATTGATATTGCCGTTGCCGCGTTTGCGTTCCTTGGCAATGAAATCGTTGAGTTCGCCCAGCGTCAGGGTTTCGGCGATGTAGACCACCGGTGTCAAATCGTCGAGTTCGAACGTAAAAACGGTGTCTTTCTTTTCGCCGCGCTCCACTTTGTCATCGAGCGGACCGACGGTTCTCTTGGTGTAATTGTAAATCGTGTAGGTGCTGTCTTTCGGATTGAACTTGATGCGGCTCGCGTTGATCTTGGTCTTGAGCTGCTGGCCCTCGAAACGCTCGAGCGAAAAGTTGAACGCCATCTTCGAAAAGCGTGTTGAAGTTGCTCACATAAATAAACTCGTTGTCGTTGATCTGGCGGAACACGTTGTAATTCTCGCGCATTTCTTCCCTACCGTTGCCCTTGAGGTACATGTAGCGGAAGTTGTTGAACCCCTCGCTGGCCTTGGGTACGATAAAGAAACCCATCAACAACGCAAAAACCGAAACGATCGTCGCCCCAATAATATAAGGCCGCAAGAAGCGTGTAAACGAAATCCCCGAACTCAGGATCGCAATGACCTCGGTGTTGTTGGCGAGTTTCGACGTAAACCAGATCACCGAAAGGAACAGGAAAATCGGGAACAGCAAATTCGCGAAATAAATCGTAAAATGCAGGTAATAAAGCGAAATATCCCAAAAAGGCACCTTGTTCTCGATCATCTTGTTGACCTTCTCGGACACGTCGATGACAATCCCGATCGGGATAAACAACAACAACATCACCACGAAAGTGGCGAGGTAGCGTTTGAGGATGTAGCGGTCAATGATTGAAAGCACGTTGCACGTTGAATCGTTGAATCGTTGAATCGTTGAATCGATTTGTTGGTTACGTATCGGTTAAACGATTAAACGGTTAAACAGTTAAACAATTTTATCGTTGTTAATCGGTTAATCGGTTAATCGTTGAATCGATTAAACAAATCAACGGTTAAACGATTAAACAAACTATAATCGTTGGTCCATTTGCTTGACCATTCTGTTTTTCCATTCGCGGAAATCTCCCGCTAAGATATGTTTTCTGGCCTCACGAACCAACCACATGTAAAAACCGAGGTTGTGGATCGTCGCGATCTGCTTGCCCAGGTATTCATTGGCGGCAAACAAATGGCGTAGGTACGCCTTCGAATATTCGCGGTCGACAAAGGTGTGTCCCATCTCGTCGAGCGGCGAAAAATCGGCTTCCCATTTTTTATTTTTGATGTTGATTGTCCCGTTGGCGGTAAACAACATCCCGTTTCTGGCATTTCGTGTCGGCATCACGCAGTCGAACATGTCGATGCCGAGCGCGATGTTTTCGAGAATGTTCGCCGGAGTGCCCACGCCCATCAGGTAACGCGGTTTGTCCTCGGGCAAAATCGCCGTCACGACTTCGGTCATCGCGTACATTTCCTCGGCCGGTTCGCCTACCGACAAGCCGCCGATGGCATTGCCTTGTTGTTGTGTATTGGCGATGTATTCGGCCGATTGTTGGCGCAAATCCTTATAGGTCGAACCTTGTACGATCGGGAAAAAAGCCTGTTCGTAACCGTACTTGAACGGCAAGTTGTCGAGGTGCTTGATACAACGGTCGAGCCAGCGGTGCGTCATGTGCATCGAACGCGTCGCATAGCGGTAATCGCACGGATACGGCGTACATTCGTCGAACGCCATGATGATGTCGGCGCCGATGGTGCGCTGGATTTCCATCACATTCTCGGGCGTAAAGAAATGGTACGATCCGTCGATGTGCGATTTGAATTTAACGCCTTCTTCCTTGATTTTTCTATTGGCCGACAGCGAATACACCTGGTAGCCGCCCGAATCGGTCAAAATATTGCGGTCCCAGTTCATGAACTTGTGCAATCCGCCCGCCTTTTCCAAAATATCGGTTTGCGGACGCAGGTACAAATGGTAGGTATTGCCCAGAATGATGTCGGGATTGATTTCCTCTTTGAGTTCGCGCTGGTGCACGCCCTTGACCGAAGCCACCGTGCCCACAGGCATAAAAATCGGCGTTTCGATGACGCCGTGGTCGAGCGTGATTTTGCCCGCGCGCGCCTGCGTTTGCGGGTCTTTGTGTAATAAATCGAATTTCATGTTCATCGCTCCCGACTTTTCGGGATGGGACGGCAAAGATAATGCAATTAGACAATTAGAAAATTGAGATGATTAGAAAATTTAACATTCGTTCCGTTCGACCTGCTGTCTCGGGTGGGCGTGCCGGCGCCAGAACGATCCTTACTGATTTACATTTTCGGTGCGCCGTCGCGCTGTCCGCTGCAATATTTTGCTTTCGCTTCGCCAGCTCACGACCGCAAAATGATTTCCGCTTCCATCGCTCACGCGGACACCGCAGCCTCGATTTGGGGAAATTCACGATCGTGCGGCCGCGTGAAGGATGGCAGCAGCATCCTTTTTTGTTGGTCCAACAAAAAAGATAACGTATTTGAAATTAAAAGGAGGAAGCCCTGTGGGCTTCAGGTATAAATTCGCCATAAGAAAATAATAGCTCCCTTGTATTGTATTCACGGGTTTGCGTGAGCGATAGAGGCAGGCACCGTGTGCAGCCGATAGCGCGACCCGCAGGGGCACGCCCCAATTTTTAAAAATATTTCTGTATGTTTGCCGCAAACAAACCCGATGCTTTTCAATTCCTCCGATTTTGCGATATTCCTGCCAATCGTTTTTGTGCTGTACTGGTTTGTGGCGCGCAACAACCTGAGGTTCCAGAATATTTTGCTGCTCGTGGCGAGCTATTTCTTTTACAGTTGCTGGGATTGGCGCTTCCTGTTCCTTTTGGTTTTTTCGACCGGGCTCGATTATTTCACCGGAATCAAGATGGCCGAGGCCAAAACGCAACCGATGAAAAAGTTTTGGTTTTGGCTCAGCGTGGGCATCAACCTGTCGTTCCTCGGGGTTTTCAAATACTACAATTTCTTTGCGGAATCGTTTGCCGCCTCGGTCGCGCATTTGGGCTGGGTCGTGCATCCGACGGCGCTCAATGTGATTTTGCCGGTCGGGATTTCGTTTTACACTTTCCACGGCTTGTCGTATGTGATCGACATTTACAAGGACCGCATCAGACCCGAGAAAGATTTTGTCGATTATGCGGTTTTCGTGAGCTTTTTCCCGTTGCTCGTGGCCGGACCGATCGAAAGGGCGACGCATTTGTTGCCGCAAATCCAGAGCAAACGCGTGTTCGATTACCAGGCTTCGGTGGATGGTTTGCGCCAGATCCTATGGGGTTTGTTCAAGAAAATCGTGATCGCCGACCAGTGCGCGCGTTACGCCAACGGCATTTTCGACCACCATACCGATTATTCGGGAGCCGACCACGTGCTGGGCGCGCTCTTTTTTACGTTGCAGATTTATGGCGATTTTTCGGGTTATTCGGATATTGCGCTCGGGACGGCGCGGCTTTTCGGCATTGAACTCTTGCGCAATTTTGCGTTCCCGTATTTCTCGCGCGACATCGCCGAGTTCTGGCGCCGCTGGCACATTTCGCTCTCGACCTGGTTCCGCGATTATTTGTACATCCCGCTCGGCGGCAGCAAGGGCGGCAACTGGATGCGCATCCGCAATACCTTTATTATTTTTATCGTGAGCGGTTTTTGGCATGGCGCGAACTGGACGTTCATTATTTGGGGATTCCTCAATGCGTTGTACATCATGCCGTCGATCTTGTTCCATACCAACCGCAACAACCTCGATATTGTGGCGCAGGGCAGGCATTTGCCGACCGTACGCGAATTGATTGCGATGCTCGTCACCTTTTCACTGACGGTACTGGCGTGGATTTTCTTCCGCGCGCCCAGCGTCGAATTTGCGTTTGATTACATCGGCGCGATTTTTTCCGAAAGTTTGTTTACCAAACCGATGATCAAGATGCAGTTGTACCTGCTCATTGTGTTTTTCATACTCGTCGAATGGTTCGGGCGCGAAAAGCCGTACGCCATCGCGCGTCTGGAATTGCATTTCCCCAAACCGCTGCGCATTGCGTTTTATTATGTGCTCGCGCTGGTTATTTTTTACTTCTCGCGCGGCGAAGAACAATTCATTTATTTCCAATTCTAAGCCATGAGAAAGTTCCTGATCAACGTCGTGTTGTTTGTAGTTCCGCTGCTGGTTTTGGTAGTCGGGATAGAGGTTTACCTGGGCAATTATCCGTCGGGGTTCCAGTGCAAGGCACAATACCTGAACCAACACCTCGACAAAATCGAGATTTTGGCCGTGGGCAGTTCGCACAGCCAGGACGGCATCAACCCCGAATTTTTCAGCAAGCACAATGCGGCGAATGTTTCGTTCAGCGGACAGGATTTGCGGCTCGACCAAAAGTTGCTCGAATTGCAGGTGCCGCGTTTGCCGAACCTCAAATATGTGTTGCTTGAACTCGGTTACCATTCGCTCGACATCATGCACCGCGGCGATTATGACAAGAACACGCTGTATTTGCGGTTTTACGGCATCAATAACTTTGACCGACGTGCCAAATTGGGCGATTACTCGATTTTCCTGTCGAGCCCGCAGTTTTATCTGGGCTTCCTGAACCCGAACCACAAAAGGCTAGAAATCAACGAATATGGCTTTGAGACCGGGCTTTCGGACGACCCGAACCACAACCGTTTCAAGGACATGGAATATAATGAGGCGACCATCGACAAGGACCGAGAGAACATCCTGATCCAGCGACACCGCGAACGTTATCCCGAAGCCGAGAAGGAAAACCTGGTTATTTTTGAACAGATGGTCGATTATTGTGTCGCGCACAAACTCCAGCCGATCATCAACATCCCGCCGGTTTACCAGACATATTACGAGGAGATGGTGCCCGATAAAAAAAAGACACGCGACGATTTGATCCAGAAACTCCGCAAAAAATACCCGCAGCTCATTGTTTTCGACTACGAGCACATCCCTGATTTCAAGGTGACCGATTTTTACAACGAGGACCATTTGAACCCGATCGGGGCCAAAAAATTTAGCTTAATGCTCGACGAAGCGATTCAAAAACTGTAAACGATTTTCGTTTTCCGGTTTCGGCGGCGTAGGCCAACGGCAAATGTCCGATGAAAGTTTCCAATCTTTTCTGCAACCCACTGGATTTTAGTATATTTGGCTGGTATGGGAGCCAACACCTTTAATTTCAATATCTACAACAGCATCATTCTGGCGGGTATCATCCAGGGATTGGTGTTCGGCGCGGTGGTGGTGTTCTCCAAAAAATACCGGCAAACCAGCACGCTTTTGCTTGCGGCGCTTATCGTTTTGTTTTCGCTCAACAACCTGCAATACTACCTGACTTCTACTTGGCTCATCAAGGCAAGTTGGTCTTATACGCATTTGTGGACGCCGGGCCAATTGTTTATGGGGCCGTTGCTGTATTTTTATGGACTCAAAGTATTGCATCCCGAAAAACCGATTGCCCAAACCACGATTGTTGGGTTGTCGGCTCCTTTTGTTCTTGGGCTGATTGCCGTCAATTGGTTCAAATTCTTTGTCGATTACAGGCAAAACCAATACACGTATCTTTTGCTCGAAGCCATCATCGAATTTGCGAGTATCATCCTCACGACGCTATTGGTCGGCCGGTTGCTCTGGATGACGCGCAAGGCCGAATTGGAGGCGGTATTCGAAAGCACCAAGGTATTGCCCAAACTGCAATGGTTCCGCAACACGCTGATCGCCTTTTTCATC
This sequence comes from Flavobacterium sp., assembly GCF_047602195.1. Taxonomy (GTDB): domain Bacteria; phylum Bacteroidota; class Bacteroidia; order Flavobacteriales; family Flavobacteriaceae; genus Flavobacterium. The sequence continues at coordinate 380,950 of NZ_JASGHW010000003.1, read as the reverse complement.
CTGTGCTTCATTTGGCTGTATGTCACGATTTTGATGGTGGCTGACGATGCGCCCCAAAGCATCTGGTACACCATCTGGATTGCGCTCTCGGTCATGATTTACTGGATTGGACACATCGGGATTTACAAATACGGCATCGAGGAAGAACGCAAGAAAATCCGTCATTTCTCGATCGAGCACAAAACCTTGTACCAACCAGAGAAACGCAAAAATGAACACATCGCCGCTTTGGAAAAACTGCTGGTCGATGAGAAGCGTTTCCTCGATGCAACGCTGACCCTCGATAAGATCGCCGATGAACTGCGTTTGAGCAAAAGTCACCTCTCGCGCATCATCAATACCGAGCTGCAGATGGGCTTCCCGGATTACCTCAATGCGTTGCGCGTGGAGGAAGCCAAATCCTATTTGACCAATCCGGAGTTTGCCAATTACACCTTGCTCGCCATCGGGCTTGAGGCGGGTTTCAATTCGAAAACGACCTTCAATACCACCTTCAAGAAAGCCACTTCGCTTACCCCATCGGAATACCGGAAATCGGCCACGAAATAAGTGCGTTCGCGGCTGTCATAATCTGCCCTGTATTTGTCGGAATTTCACCCTTTGGGTCGTGGACAACCCAGCTAACTTTGCGGAACAACGTCAAAAAAATACAACAACTTAAAAAAATCTTTCCTATGAATACACCTCATCAAAAAATCGCTCCTTTTTTGTGGTTTGAAAACCAGGCCGAGGAAGCCGTCAACTTTTATGTTTCGACCTTCACGGATGCCAAAATCATCAGCACGACCCGTTACGGCAAGGAAGGCCCGGGACCCGACGACGCCGTCATGGTCATGAACTTTGAACTGTTCGGGCAGGAATTCGTGGCGCTCAACGGCAATACGCAGAGCAAATTCAACGATTCGGTTTCGTTTTACGTCAAATGCGAGACCCAACAGGAAATCGACACCTATTGGAACGCCATCGAAAAAGAAGGGCAACCGCTCGCCTGCGGCTGGATTAGAGACAAATACGGCGTCGCCTGGCAAATCACCCCGCCGATGCTGCCCGAAATGTTGCAAGACAAAGACAAGCAAAAAGCCGGTCGAGTGATGCAGGCGATGATGCAGATGATCAAGATCGACATCCAGAAACTCCAGGACGCTTACGACGGAAAATAATTCGACGAGAAACCACAAACCAATCCCTGCTTTTGCGGGGATTTTTATTTGAATCGTTACAAAATTGTTTACATTTATCCCCAATTAAAATGCTCATTTTGAACGCAGAACCCAAATACAAGGACGTCAAATTCTTTTTGATTTTTATTGCCTTCGCGAGCGCGTTCAATTATTACCTGTCGTACGAAAACATCCGCTTAAATGGTTACCTCGCCCTGACCTATACCTTGGATACGCTGCAAGGCTGGGCGGCCTGGTGGGCCATGCGCAGCATCGTGATTTACCTCGACCGCACGATGCCGTATGAGCAAAACCTCATCAAACGCATCACCGTGCAGTTTCTCGTGACGACTTTTGTGGGCATGCTGATTATCACGGCGCTGACCGAAATCTGTGCCTTTATCATTAAGGGCCGATCGGCGACGCTGTCCTTTTACACCTTCGACCTGTTCATCGTATTCATTTGGTTTATGGTCATGAACGGCATCTACATCGGGATGCATTTTTACCACCAATGGAACGCATCGGAAACCAGCCGACACGAAGACAAAAAACTCAAGGCGACCGGCTTTTATGTCAAACAGGGCAAACAGGATTTGCAGTTGCCTTTTGAAGAAATCCTCGGTTTTTATTCCGAGGAAGGATTTACCTATGTGCAGACCACAAGCGAGCGTACTTTTTTGTCCGACCGTTCGATGGACAAAGTCGAACAACTGATTCCCGCCGAATTGTTTTTCCGGCTCAACCGCAAGTACATCCTGCACCGCAATGCCGTGATCGGCTTCAAGCGCGTGGGCGACGGCAAGCTCGAAATCAATACGCGCGCCGCCGGAAACATCCCCGATTGGATTCCCGTGAGCCGGTTGCGCGCCGTGCCGTTCAAACGTTGGTTCCAGCTCGAGGAAAATTAGGCTGCATTTCGTCTGGAAATTTGCTACACTTCATGGTTTCTGCCCGAAAAAACCGAATGGGATTGGGGTTTGCGTTGTTTCTTTGCTTCGAGTTTCATCACCATCACAATCAAAAAATCAGAAAAATGAAATCGATTTTTACCCCCATTTTGTTACTTACCGCCATCTTGGTTTTGGCACAATCGGCTAAAAAACCCCATTTGGGCGTCGACCTCAACCCGAATTATTCCAAGGCGGCCAAACTTGACTCCATCCTCAAAAGTTTTGCACCAAACATTTTGCCCGGTGCCACCATCGCGCTGTATTCCGAAAAAGAAGGCTGGTGGGCCACGAGTGCGGGCTATGCCGATGTCAAAAACAAAACCCCGATGCGCAACGACCACCTGCAATACCTGCAAAGCGTTTCGAAAATGCACATGGCCGTCGCAATTTTGCAGTTGCGCGAGCAGGGCAAGATCGACCTCGACCAACCCATGACGAAATACTTGCCAAAGCAGTACAGCCGGTACATCACCGACGCCGACCAAATTACGGTACGCATGCTGCTCAACCATACTTCGGGTATTCCCGAATACAATGAAAATCCAGAATTCCTGTCGGAGGTGCTGCTGCATCCGCTCAAAAATTTCACGGCGGAAGAAGCACTCAGTGGAATTGAAAATCTGCCTTTGCAATGGAAACCTGGGTCGAAATACCGCTACGTCAACACCAATTACATGCTGCTGGCACTCATCGGCGATGCGGTCACGGGCGACCATGCGCAATACATCCGCGAGCACATTTTCAAACCGCTCGGGCTACAGAACAGCCATTACGGCAATGGTTCCGATTACCTCAAGGGATTGCACCTGCCGCGCTCCTACTGGGATGTCTTCAACGCGGGTCTGCCGATTGACGTGACGCCTTTCCAGCAAATGACCGTGGTGTGTTCCAAAGGCGATGACGGAATCGTGTCTACGCCGGTCGATGCGGTGTTGTTTCTCAAAGCGCTGTTCGAAGGCCGACTGCTCAAACCCGAATCGTTCAACGAAATGATGCGGTTCGTCAAGGATGAAAAGGGGCGCGACCGTTATGGCATGGGCATGATCGCCTTCGACATCAACGGCACGCCGGCTTACGGACATGGCGGCGGCGGTGTGGGTGCGGGCTGCGGATTGGTCTATATCCCAAGCAGAAAAGTGTATGCGTTTTATGCGATCAATCTGGCGGTATTTCCCAATGGCGAATTGCCGAACAAGGCTGGCGAGATGAAAAATGCGATAGAGCAGGTTTTGATGAAGTAAGTCCCAGGCTTGAGCAGAAAAGTAATATCTTCGCCAAACCAACCTACTGATTATGAAAAAACTATTCCTTTTCCTATTGTTCCTAACCACCGCCACACAGGCGCAGCAACTGCAATCGATCACCTACCAAAATTGGGAAAATGCCCATTGGCAGGATTGGTTCAAACAGGAAATCACTTATGATGCCGAAGGTTTTGCCGTGCAGCATTTGTACAAAGTCTGGGATGAAGCGACACTGGCGTGGCTGTCGAGTTCGCAAACCCTGATGACCAACAATGCCTCGGGATTGCCCACGGTGCTCATCAGCCAAAGCTGGATGGCCGAAACAAACAGTTGGGAAAATGCCTCGCGTTTCACTTACACCTACAACGAACAAAACCAAACGGCCTCGCTGAACTTCGAAACCTGGCAGGACGGCAATTGGCTGCCCAACTGGCGCGATAGTTATACTCACGACGCCAACCATTTCCTGACGGAACTGTTCACCCAAGTCTGGAATACCGATCTGTTGCTTTGGGAAAACAGCACCAAAGTCACGTACACCAATGACGCCAACGGCAATCAGTTACAGTCCGTCAATGAGCAGTGGAACCAAAACGCCTGGGTCAATTCGCAGAAAGTAACATCGACTTTCAATGGCCTGAACCAACAGACCACTGCGCTGACGCAGAACTGGAATGGATCGGTTTGGGAGAATGCGGGCCGCAGCCAATACACTTACGACGCCAATCAACTCATCGGCTCGCTGTTCCAGAACTGGCAAGCCGATGTCAATAACTGGATCGACAACAACCGCGGCCAATACACCTACAATCCCGACGACACCATGGCGCAATACATCATCCAAATGTGGCAGAACAACCAGTGGGTCAATTTCCAGAAGGCGATTTACACCTATAATCCGCTTGGGGTCGCCGAAAATCCTTTGGCTGAAATCGGCTTCTTCCCCAACCCGGTGCACGATCATCTTTATTTTGTAGGTCTCGATGGACAAACAGTGAACAATCTCCGGGTAATCGATTTACAAGGACGAATGATTCCGATCCACGCCAACCAACAAACCATCGATGTAAGCGGTTTGCCAACCGGAGTCTATTTGCTGCAATTCGAACGCAACGGCCAAACGGTTTCCCAAAAGCTCTTAAAAAATTAGATCATTCGATCTTAACCGGCAGCTTGTTCTCGTCGATCGCGACAAACGTAAAATCGCCACTGACGGCTTTCTCACGCCCGTCGCAGTACATCTGCTCGATGTAAATATCGACCTTGACCTTGAGGCTGGTATGGCCCAGATAGCTCACTTTGCCCACCAATTCGATGATGGTTCCGGCCGGAATCGCCTTTTTGAAGTCGATGCGGTCGCTGCTCACGGTGACCATCTTTTGACGGCTGTAGCGCGTGGCGGTAATAAAGGCCACCTCGTCCATCAATTGCATGGCCGTTCCGCCGAACAAGGTGTCGTAATGGTTGGTCGTACTCGGAAACACGGCCTTGAAAATGCGCGTTTCGGATTGTTGGATTCTTTCTTCCCTGGTCATATTAATTTTTTAAGAACCGGATGATTTGCTGATGGTTTGAATCGATTCGGATTAGGTAAACACCAGCCGATAAAGTTGAAATATCAATTTGTTTGTCAACCGAAACGATCAGCAATTTTCCACTGCTGTCAAAAATCGATGCAGTGAACTGTTCGATACTTTCGATACAAATAAAGTGGGTTGCCGGATTCGGATAAACACGAAAATATTGTCCACTAAAGTCATCAATACCCAATGCCTGCTGATGAATCACGCCCACGGCCTGCAGATCAAAACCGCCCGAGGTAAACGGCGTCGGAAACGAATCGTTGACCGCGTTGCCAAAACTGTCAAACCCTGCATAGGCTGGATCAATCGACCCGACCACGTCTATCAGTTTCACATGGGTAATGTGCTGTTTGTCGAGCAGTGGATCATCGGGCAATTCTGAAAGGTCGAATGGCGTGCCGAAACTCCCTTCGTATTTTCCGGCGAGATTGTTCAGGTATTGCGGCAATGGCGAGGCAAAAGTCCCCAATTGCGTATCGGTTTGCGTCTGGCTGTGGCTCGGGAACCGAAAAAAATGTTCCCCATCGGAACTGACTTCGACAAAAGCCAATTCGAGATAAGTCGCCGAACCATTTTCAAACACGGCAAAATCGAAACCATCCCCGTCGACAATCGGCGAGGCAAAAGTAAGCACCGCCGTACCGCCATCGCCCAAGCTTACGGTATTGCCATCGGGAAAACCAATGGCAAATTCGGGTTGGCCGGCAGAAGCGAATGAACTTCCGCCTGCGGTAAAATCGGGATTCGAACTATTGACATGACCGCGAGTGACCGAAACACCCGTTGCCCAAGCGACGAAACTTGAACTGTTGGCCGCAATGGCCGTAGCGCCCGGAAGACCTGCGGCGGGTGGATAATCCTGCGCATAAACCATGGCCAGTCCTCCAAAAAATACGGCTAAAAACCGCATCACTTCACAAGCAATTTTTGGGTGTGTGTGGTTTCCTTATCGCTGATGCGGATCATGTAAATGCCCGACGGGAGATTCGAGACATCGATTCCGGTTTCAGTATAGGTTTTCTGGAACACCCTTCTGCCCGAATAATCATAAACGGCCACAGTCGGGTTTTGGTTCGTATGCAAGAAGAAACGGTCGGTGGCCGGATTTGGATAAAGTGCGATGGAAGTCGATGCGAACTGGTCGACGGCCAAATTGCTTTCGGCTTTGTAGAAACTATTCGGAATGACCCCCACCGTGTATGCGTTGAGCAATCCGCCCGCAGGGGTATAAACATAAGCCGTTCCGGGCGATACATAATCGGCGGCATCGGCCACGAAAAGTTGGTTGTCGATCAAATCCATTCCGTAAATGCCGTACGTGCCTTGCGGTTCGAGTGTGATGATTTCGGTATAATCCAGCGGTGTTGCAATCGGTGCTTTGTAGACTTCGGCGTCGGCGGTGAAATACAGATCGGTTTCGTCCATCTGCAAATTGGCCGTGTTCAAACCGGTAAATGTATCGGTAGAAATTACCGAATGGTCGGCCAGATCGACTTTAACCAAAGAACCGTCGGTTGGTGTGGGCGCCCAGAACGGTTTGCCACCGCACAGTACATACAGCAAGTTGTCTTTTACGATCATGCGGTTGGGCACATCGCCTACAGTAATCGTCGTTTCGACCGCATCGGTCTCTGGATTGATGACCGAAATCGTATTGCCGAAACCATAACCGCCCTGGTGCGCGACATACAATTTGCCATTCGGGTTGATGATGCGCTCGACGCCTTCGGGCAATGGAATCGTTCCTGTGATGGTATTGGTTTGCAGATCGAGAATCGCGACATAATCGTCATTCGGGTCGGTGCCGCTGCCCCAATTGGTGATGTAGCCCTTGCCGTTGGCGAAGGCCATGTAGCGCGGATTTTCCAAGCCTGCGCTTACGGTGGCTACATATTCGAATGTATTTTTCTTGATGACTTTTACGGTGTTTGAAATGTTGAGCACGATGTAAATGTAATCGCCTTCGAAATTCATGCTTTGCGCCGTATCGCCGAGCGGTCCTTCGTTTGGGTTGACCGACGCAAAAATGCCGTTGCTGATCGAGGTCGTTTCGGGAACGATAAATGAAACCGAAGCGTTGTTGCTGCCCGCACCGCCTTCATTGAGCACGAAAACGCCATTGGTAAAAGGTTGTGAAAATGCGGCGCATGAAGCCAGTAAAAGAAAAGCAAGCAGTGTGTTTTTGATGGTGTAGTTCTTTCTCATCTTATCAAGTTTTAATTAAAAATTAAGGGCTAAGATGAGTATGCATTGATCCGCCGAACCCTAAGGCCCGACGATTAAAAGACAAAACCCGATCCTTTACCCGAGGATACAAAATTTGAAACGGTAAAGGCAGGTCTCCTGGCTCGCGTCTTGTTGTCGGGCCTTCCCATCGCAAGCGACAGTGGCATGAGGATGACAACAAGCTTTTTAGCTTACAGTTGCGGGAACAGCTTAGGCTTATTTATTTTAGATTTTACCTAATTCCCTTTTAATGCATTCCAACATCGGAACGCAACCTTTAGCGGCGCAAATATACGCCAATAAATGGTTTGATGAAGCTTTTTGCAAAAACATTGAACACAATTTGAAAACGCCCGTTTTTCTTAACAAGTATTCAAAACTTTCGCTTGCCGCGCCGCAAATAAAAAATTACTTTTGCAGCAGTTTAATTTTCATACCAAAAATGGCTCGAACGCAGCGACTGCATTTGACCTTTAAAAAACAATAGCAATTACTAAATGAAACGTAACACACAACAATTAAACAGCTTAGCCATTCAGGTGCGCCGCGACATCCTGCGCATGGTACATGCCGTGAATTCAGGACATCCGGGCGGTTCTTTGGGCTGTACCGAATTTTTCGTCGCCCTGTACCAAAATTTGATGGACCGCAAGGAAGGTTTTGATATGGACGGTATCGGCGAGGATATTTTCTTCCTGTCGAACGGACACATCTCGCCGGTTTTTTACAGCGTATTGGCCAGAAGCGGTTATTTTCCGGTTTCGGAACTCGCGACTTTCCGTCACATCGATTCGCGTCTGCAAGGCCACCCGACTACCCATGAAGGATTGCCGGGTGTTCGCGTAGCTTCGGGTTCGCTCGGACAAGGTTTGTCGGTAGCCATCGGTGCCGCACAAGCGAAGAAACTCAACAACGACAGCCACCTCGTTTACAGCCTCCACGGTGACGGCGAATTGCAGGAAGGACAGAATTGGGAAGCCATCATGTATGCCTCGGCCAAGAAAGTCGACAATCTGATTGCGACGGTCGACCTCAACGGCAAACAGATCGACGGTTCTACCGACGAAGTATTGGCGATGGGCAACGTCAAGGCCAAATTCGAGGCGTTTGATTGGGACGTGATCGAAATCGAGAAAGGCAACGATATTGAAGCAATCATCGCTGGAATGCTAGACGCCAAATCGCGCACCGGAAAAGGAAAACCCGTTTGCGTCTTGTTGCACACCGAAATGGGCAACGGCGTCGATTACATGATGTACAGCCATGCATGGCACGGAAAAGCGCCAAACGACGCACAGTTGGAAGCCGCCCTGTCACAAAACTACTGCGCCGACGAATCTGATTATTAATACCGAAACACAACAATGAAAAAATACGAAAATACAGGAAGTAAGGATACGCGTTCGGGCTTTGGCGCCGGACTCACCGAACTCGGGCAAAAGAACGAAAATGTCGTGGCGCTTTGTGCCGACCTCATCGGTTCTTTGAAAATGGACGACTTCAAGAAAAACCATCCGGAGCGTTTTTTCCAGATCGGGATCGCCGAGGCGAACATGATCGGGATTGCGGCCGGACTCACCATCGGTGGAAAAATCCCGTTTACGGGAACCTTCGCGAACTTTTCTACGGGAAGGGTTTACGACCAGATCCGTCAGTCGGTGGCTTATTCTGATAAAAATGTCAAGATTTGCGCTTCGCACGCCGGATTGACCTTGGGCGAGGACGGTGCGACCCACCAAATTTTGGAAGACATCGGACTCATGAAAATGTTGCCCGGAATGACCGTCATCAACACCTGCGATTACAACCAGACCAAAGCCGCAACGATTGCGATTGCCGAGCACCACGGTCCGGTTTATCTGCGTTTTGGAAGACCAGTTGTGCCTAATTTTATGCCAGCCGACCAACCGTTTGAAATCGGGAAAGCGATTGTACTCAACGAAGGTTCGGATGTCACCATCATCGCGACCGGCCATTTGGTCTGGGAGGCGTTACAGGCCGCCGAAGCATTGGAAGCCAAAGGCATCTCAGCCGAAGTCATCAACATCCACACGATCAAGCCGCTCGACGAGGAAGCCATCTTGAAGTCCTTGTCAAAAACCAAATGCGTCGTGACGGCCGAGGAACACAACATTCTGGGCGGGCTTGGCGAAAGCGTTTCAAGGGTTTTGGCCTTGAACCATCCGAGACCACAGGAATTCGTGGCCGTTCAGGACAGTTTTGGCGAAAGCGGAACACCGGAGCAATTGATGGACAAATACAAACTCAACAGTGCTGCGATCATCGAAGCGGCCGAGAAAGTGATGAAAAGGAAATAATCCGATTTGGTTATAAATAAAAAATCCCGTTTCGATTGAAACGGGATTTTTTTATGTTATTGGTTTTCCTTGGTACAGAAATAATCGAGGTGTCTTTTGAGGCGGCCTGTTGTCGACTGATCCCCGGAACAATCTGGAATCTGATCGAATTCGTACAAATCACCGGCTTCATTTCTGGAGATTTCACGACGGGTAGGACGTCCGTCCCCATCGTCATCGGAGTCGAGGTAATTGGGAATGCCATCGCCATCGGTATCGTCGTCGTGGAAATAGCCATCGCCATCGATGTCTTCATCATTGGAAAGGATACCGTCACCGTCCTCATCGGCTTCCTTGACCTCATACAATTTGAACTTGAACATGAGCTGCGCATAGGCCGGAATGTTCGTCGTCGAATAATTATAGTAGGCCAATCCCGGCGGGAGAAACATTACCCCGGCGCCAAAATTCTCATAGGCAAGCGGCTCGCCCGGATCGTTGTTGATCAGTGTTCCTGCCTTGAACAACGGCAGTATTTCCCTCCAGCCTCTTACCAGACGGCTCAACCACATATAACTGGATGGAATCTGGACGCTTTCGACCGAATTGAACAAAACGTCTTGGTCTTCAAATTTGAGATAACCCACTTCATAAGGCGCCAATATTTGATCGACCCTTGAAGGACTCGCGCCTACACCCACACGTTGCTTGATGTAATAAATGGTGTATTCTACCCCATGCTCCTCTACATTTACCTTGACCGAGTCGAGCAACGCGCTGTTCCAGATGGCCTCCTGGGTACCGCCTGCGGGGATCTTTTCCAACACGATGTCCTGGTCGTTTACCGATCCCGGTTCATCGATGATTTCTTTGATATAATGGGTCTTGAGATAAGTTTGGATGACTTGCATGTCATAACCGTACTGGTCGGCGTAGGGACGCGGTGTGAAGATGAGTTCCTTGTCGTCTGATTTATTGCAAGAAAATAAAATGGACAGCGTTATTAGCGCAATAAAATAAAACTTAAATTTGTTCATTATACCTTATTTTTTAGGTGCGCAAGATACAATATTGATTTATTTTTGTAAACAATTTAACGCTGAATTTAGAAATAAGCATGAGAGTTGACAAGTACCTATGGTGCGTCCGGTATTACAAGACCCGAAACATGGTGACAGAGGCTTGCAAGAAAAACCAGATCACGGTGAACGGGCAGGTGGCCAAGCCATCCAAAGAGGTGTTCCCTACCGATACCATTACCTTCCGCAAGGAACAGATTACCCATACGGTAACTGTGCTGGACATTCCGCCGAACCGCGTGGGCGCCAAACTCGTAGACATCTACCGCAAGGACGAAACCCCACCCGAGGCATTCGCCCACCTCGAAATGCTGCGGCTCTCGAAAGAGCATTACCGAAAGACCGGGGACGGCCGTCCGACCAAGAAAGACCGGCGCGACCTCGAAGATTACGAAATCGGGAACGATTTCTTTTTCGATGAAGATTAAACAACAACACAATTATTGATATGAGCCAGAACATCATCCTGACCCATCAGGAAATCGAGCACAAAATCAAGCGCATCGCTTACCAGATTTACGAAACTTTTGTCGAGGAAGACACGATTGTGATCGCCGGGATAGCCAACAACGGTTATCTGCTGGCCGAAAAACTCGCCCAACAATTAAAGGAAATTTCAACCATTAAGGTATCGCTTTGCGCTGTCAATATCAACAAACTCGAACCGGGTTCGGCCATCACGACTTCGCTTGTACAAGCCGATTATGAGAACAAAGGATTGGTTTTGGTGGACGATGTGCTCAATTCCGGGACCACCTTGATCTATGGCGTCAAACACTTCCTCGATGTGCCGCTCAAGAAATTCAAGACTGCCGTATTGGTCGACCGCAACCACAAAAAATATCCTGTCAAAGCAGACTTCAAAGGCATTTCGCTGAGCACTTCGCTACAGGAACACGTTCAGGTGGTCTTTGACAAAAAAGGCGATTACGCGTACCTAAACTAGTATTTTTTCAATCTCCGAAACGACTTGTGCTGGCGTTTTGCCATCGGTTGTCACCGTATGCGTGGCCTGCAGGTAATAATAACTGCGTTCGAACAGGCTGATGGCGATGAATTCCTTCATGGTTTCATCCGCCATGTGGGCAATGAGCGGACGTTGTTGCTTTTGGGGAAGCAATCTGTGGTACAATTGGTCGATCGAGGTCTTGAGGTACACCGAGACCACGTTTTCACCTTTGAGCAATTCATGGTTATTCGCATAACAAGGCGTACCACCGCCGAGGCTCAACACAAAACTTTGGTCATTCTGCATCAGTTGCTGGAACAATGCATGCTCGAGTTTGCGGAATTTGATCTCGCCCTGCTTTTCAAAGATGTCACTGATGGTGGCTTGTTCTTTTTCTTCGATCATTTGGTCGAGATCCACCCACGGCAGTGCTGTTTTTTGGGAAAGCAACTGGGCGACAACCGACTTTCCAGCCCCCATATAACCCAGCAAAATTATTTTTTTCATGCAATAAATCCTTATATACTAAGGCATTAACGTTGAATATTAAAAAAAGGCAAATTTAAAGTAAAATTGGTTTGAAAAATAAATAATAACCTCTTATATTTGCACCCGCAATTAAGCCGCAAGGCGCATCACTGAACTCCTTTGAAAATAGAAGCCAGTGAAGTATTGAAGGAATGACATTTGACTCGATAGCTCAGTTGGTAGAGCACAACACTTTTAATGTTGGGGTCCTGGGTTCGAGCCCCAGTCGGGTCACAAAATTGCATTCATTCCTTTAAAACTAAGACTCGATAGCTCAGTTGGTAGAGCACAACACTTTTAATGTTGGGGTCCTGGGTTCGAGCCCCAGTCGGGTCACAAATCAAACGCAAGTTTGATCGTTCTTATCGGCGATGTGGAGAAATTGGTAGACTCGCCATCTTGAGGGGGTGGTGCTGCAAGGCGTATGGGTTCGAATCCCATCATCGTCACGGATAAATAAAAACAAGCCTAAAAATATAAAGCTCGCTTTAATATTTTTAGGCTGTTTTATTTTCAAACCGGAGGTTTGGAGGATGTGCGCAGCAAATCCCATCATCGTCACATTTGAAATTAAAAGGAGGACAGCCAGTGGCTGTCAGGTACTTTTTAAAAGCTAAGCGGATTTTATATCCGCTTTTTTTATTTCCTTGAATTAGACACAAAGCTCGCTTTAATACTTTTGGACTTTTTCATTTTCAAAGCGCTAGCTTTGGGATCACCGCAGGTAATCCCTCATAATAGAACCGATTACTCGCTTTAATATTTTTAAGCTGTTGATTTCCAAACCAAACCCCAAAAATTCTCACAAACCCCAAAAAACTGTAAATATTTTCGGACTTTCCATTTCAAAAACCCTAAATTCGCGCGCCGATACAATCATACCCAAAACTGACCATTCTATGTTCCTTAAAACTTCCAAAGTACTGTCTTTATTCGTTCTTTTTGCATGCACCATATTGACCGCCTGCTCCGAAGACGACAACCCACAAGGGCAACCAGCCCCAATGCAAAACTGCAAAGTAACGAGTGTACACTACTCCACCTTATTTTACGACGACCTTGTCTTCCATGGCAAAGCCGATCTTTCTTACAATGGAGTTATTGCTTTTGAATACGATCCCTACAACCGCATTTACAAAGTCAAATCGGGTTTATTCCGTCTGCCGCCTGGCGGGGATTTTGACGGTTGGTTTTTGCGCGAAGGAATCCAGGATTTCATTACGTATTCGGGCAATACGGTCACGGTCAAACATTCCGCCAACTATACTACACGGCCCTACGATAAAGTATTCACCATCGAAAACGGACAATTGTTGAACCGCACGACCACCAATGTCCACAATTATCCGGCTTTTACTTATCATTTTACCTACGAATACAACGGCAATCAGATCACCGAGAAAAGAGATGGCAATGTTTACCGCGTCTTTACAATAGAAAACGGCAATTTGGTCAAAACGGAGCGTCTGCTTTACGGCATCGATGGCATCAGCGGAAAAGAAGAATATGTGTTCTCCAATTACGACAGCAGTCCCAATCTGCTCAAGGGGAAATATTACATCAATGGCTCACTTTTAAAGGCTTTTTCCGAAAACAATTACCGAAAAGTGGACCGTTACACCTATACCTACAACAACGGCACCTTTGAGCCACAACAGCACAGCGGCTACAGTTTGGATTTCGGTTATGACCAGCAAGGCTTCGCTGATCTATTCGGAAAAGACTGCCCTTAATACTTCTCATAAAAAAAACGCCCGGCTCTAATCAGACCGGGCGTTTCCATTATAAAGAGAACTTGTTATGATTTCAAGAATTTAGCCGACACCGTTTCGTTTTCGCCAACGATGCGCAGCACATACTGTCCCGAGGCCAAATCCGATACCTCAATGGCATCGGTAGCGAGTGTTCCCATTTGGACCGACCTGCCCGACAAATCGTAAATCGCATACGTATTTCCGCTGTATTTGTCGTTTCCAACACGCAGTACATCCGAGGCTGGAACCGGATACAAACCAATTGACTGGTTATCAAACGAAACATTACTCAAATTCGCCGGTTGCCACATCATCCGCAATCCCAAAACCGGCTTGATGCTTTGGAACAATCCGCAAAAATCGGCCATGGACGTACCAGGCTGGGTCTGCGACCAATCGGTAGTGGTTTGGCGTACATTGAAATCGGTATCGGAAGTTTTCATCCCGACTTCGGCCCCGAGCGCAAAATTCGGATTGAGCGTAAAACCGCCATAAGCCAATTCGACACTGTTGCTGGTTTCGTGCAGACGGATCTGGAAACTCATGTCGGCCGGGCCTTGCGGATCGAAAAGCGCATCGATATTGGTCGTGTTGGCCCATTCGACGACAAAGATACGGTTGGGCGCCGTGCCATAATAGCCCGAACGCACTTTGGTCGCATTGTTGTCGAGTGGATGCAAATCGAAACCGATGGCCGAAATGATTCCTTCTACCGAAATGTCCTGTGAATTCATCATCGGATTGATCAACACCACGGCCTCGTCGGCATTAACGCCAAACCATACAAAACCGTTTTCACCGATACCGATCGATTGGTGGTCGGTGTTTCCGAGCTTGAACGTAAAAGGCAAATTGACCCGCTGCGGTGTAATGAGGTCGTCTTCGACACTGTGGTCTACCACCGTAGCACCGGGAACCGTAGCCAATGGCTGGTAAGTCAGCGGTGCGCTGAAGAAATTGTAATCGCTGACCTGTGCCTGCGTGGCCAGCGTCGAAAGGAATAAGGAAAAAAGCGTAAGTTTTTTTAACATCTGATTGTTTTTTTAATGATTAATGATGGTGTGAAGTGATTAGATTCCCTGCAAAAATAAGGCGCAATCGGCGGCGATGTCTTTGCGACGTAATGAAAGGCGCATTTGGTGTCTTCAATGCCCAATTCTCACCGATGAAAGCAAATCGGCTGCAACCAAAACCGCCATCAAAACCCACTTTCATGACAATCAAAACGGCTTTTGTTCCCTGTTTCGAACCAATTTATATGGACAGCTATAGCTAACGCACTGATTATTTCTGTTTTATTCAAAAATAACAGCGAAAAAAAATAGCCTCCAGCCCATTACTTTAACATTTTTTTATAAATTAGTCGAATCGAATATCAATCAGCGATGAGACAGCATTTTACTGTCAACCCGAAATGAGATTGGTACATTGGCCAGCCATTCGGCAAACGGCCAGTAAAGATTCCCCTAAATCTGTTACCCTGATCGTATCGCTCAAAGCGCCCGGGCAGTCCTGCGACTTTCCGGATGCCATACATTCCTAATCAAACACTAACTATTATCCTATGAACACAAAACAGTACACCAAACTCCCGAGCACCCGAGCACTGTGGCCATTGCTCCTCGTGTTCGGATTGCTTTGCACGGCCAGTATCCAGGCGCAAGATTGCACCTTGTTGCCGATGACATTACAGCAACGCATCCAAGCCTCGCCAATGATCATCGAAGGCGAAGTCCTCTCGCAGGAATCTTTCTGGAGCCAAGGACACCAAACCATTTACACGCTCAACAAAGTCAAGGTCTACAAGATTTTCAAGGGCACCGCCACTTCCGACATCATCGATGTGATTACCGAAGGCGGAACCGTCGGCATGAGCCGCATCGTCCATTCGGCCACGCTTTCACTAGCCGTGGGCGACATGGGCATACTGATGTGCATCCCGAACCCGTTCACCGATTCAGGCGTATCGGGCTACACGCCTTACGGCAGTTTGGCGGGTTTCTTCAAGTACGAGCAGGACGGCAGCGCTCATGATCCGTACCGCAATTACAATACAATCGAAGCCGACCTGTACCAGGACATCAAGAACATCACCAACAAAAAATACACGATCCTCAATGCCAATCCGAAACTGACGGCCGTTTTGAACAAAAATGCCAGCGGAAATGGCAATGGCTTCAACAAAAATAGCACTGTGGGCGGCAACCAGGTCGAAGCCACCCCATCGATCACCAGTTTTACACCGACCTCGATTGCGGCCGGGACAGGCAGTACGATTACGATCACCGGAAATAATTTCGGTGCCACACGCGGCAGCGGAGCCGTAGAGTTCAAAAATGCCGATGACGGTGGTGCCTCATGGATGCGTCCCCTCAGCACCGATTATGTCTCGTGGAGCAACACGACGATTGTCGTCAAGGTTCCAAGTACGAATGCCTCTGGAAACGGCGCCGGAACGGGTCAAATCAGGGTCGTCAATTCAGATGCTTCTTCGAACACCGCGACGAGTTCACAAACCCTTACAGTAACTTATGCCTACACCAATTTAGTGTATGACAACAGTGCCCGGATGGCCACGCACATCAAGGACAATACAGCCGGCGGGTATACTTTCCTATTGGACCAATCGTCCAATTTTGCATCGACCACAGGCGCGGTGAACAAATTGCGGTTGGTCATGGACCGTTGGACCTGTGCTTCGGGCATCAACTGGCTCATCGGGGCCAACACCACGGGCAGCGTAGCCGAAGATGATGTAAACATCGTTTGCTATGCCTCGAATTTACCGGCCAGCGTCTTGGCGCGATGTACGAGTTATTACAGCGGTTGCGGAACCACGCCTTTCGACTGGTATGTCAAGGAAATCGATGTGGCCGTCAAAAGCAATATGCCCGCGGGCACTTCCTGGTATTACGGCACGGGCTCACCTTCGGGCACCGAATACGATTTTGAAACGGTCATGCTGCACGAAATCGGGCACGGCCACCAACTCAACCACGTCATCGATGCCACGGCCGTGATGCATTACGCCGTGGGTGCGGGTGAAACCAAGCGTACATTGAGCTCCAATGACAACACCGGGGCGAATTTCATCAAAAACCGCGACCTTTCAGTAGGCGGCATTTGCGGCCAGTCGGCAATGACCGTCTTGGCATGCGGTGCCGGAAACGGTGCGCCGATCGTTAATTTCTCGGCCAACCGAACCAATATAACCGTAGGCTGTTCGGTAACATTTACAAGCGAATCATTGCCACAGGCGACGAGCTGGAACTGGAACTTCGGTGGAGGCGCGACCAATTCCACACTGCAAAATCCAACGGTGACTTTCAATACACCGGGAACCTACACGATTTCGCTCACGGCGAACAATTCGGTCGGCCCGGGCTCGCTTACGCGTACCAATTATATCGTGGTATCCGCATTGACCTGTAGTGCCACGCAGACCAATTGGGTCGGTTCGAATGCCGATTACAATTATCCGGGTGTGAGCGGCAAATTGGTCGGTCACAATTCCGGACTCGAGACTGCTTTTGCCGATAAATTTCTCTACTGCGGAACTGCGACCAAACTCACCCAACTCAAATATTATTTCAACCTCAGCACCGGCACCGGTAACATCACGGCCAAAGTCTGGAATGCCGATGGCGCGGGCGGTTCGCCGGGAACACAATTGTTCAGTCAGGCCGTACCGATTGCGTCGCTTCCCGATTTTGCCACGCCTACCACGGTCAACATCCCATCTGGATTGTTGATTACGGGCGATTATTACATCGGTTTTGAAATCGCCTATGCCGGTTCGGATGCGGTGAGTTTGATCACCAACCTGCAAGGCGAAAGTACCGTCAGTTCGGCCTGGAGAAAATCCAGTGCAGGTACTTGGGAATCGTATCTTTCGGCTTATGGATCTTCGTTGAGTTTAAGAGTGGAAGGCGTCATCAACAATGCCCCTACGGCGACGATCACTGCAGGCGGCCCGACGACTTTCTGTTCGGGAAGCAACGTACAGCTCAGCGCCAACACCGGCAGCGGATTGACTTATATGTGGTTCCGCAACGGCTCGCCACTCGGCGTAAACACCTTCAATTATGTCGCCACCGTGGGCGGCAATTATACCGTCGAGGTGACTTACGCGGGTTGTTCGACGACTTCATCGACAACCGCGGTAACAGTCAATACCTGTGCTTCTACGAATGCCAATTTGTCGAACATCGTATTGAGTTCAGGAACATTGAATCCGGTTTTTGCGCAAGCGACAACGAGTTACACCGCTTCGGTTCCGAATGCCACGACCTCCATCACACTGACGCCAACCGTAGCCGATGCAACCGCAACGGTTAAAGTAAACAACGTAACGGTAGCCAGCGGCGCACCATCACAAAGCATCGCGCTCAATGTGGGCAGCAATGTCATCACCACCGTCGTTACCGCAGAAGACGGAACCACGACCAAAACCTATACAGTTACGGTAACCCGCGCGCAATCCTCAAATGCCAACCTGACAAATCTAGTATTGAGTTCAGGAACCTTGAACCCCGGATTTGCAGCCGCCACCACCAGTTATACCGCGACGGTAACCAATGCCACGACTTCGATTACGGTAACGCCAACGGTAGCCGATGCAACCGCTTCGGTTACGGTCAATGCCGTTGTGGTCAGCAGCGGCGCACCATCGGGTTCAATTGCCCTGGCCGTAGGCCCCAATGTAATTGCAACCGTTGTGACGGCACAAGATGGCACGCAAAAAACCTATACCATTACAGTGACCCGCGCGGCTTCATCGAATGCCAATCTTTCGAATTTGACCGTCAGTAGCGGCACCTTGAATCCGGTATTTGCAGCCGGAACTAACGGTTACTCGGTCGTTTTGGGCAGTGGCATCCCATCGATTACTGTGACCCCAACCACCGCCGATGCCAATGCGACGCTTACCGTAAACGGAGCTTCGGTGACCAGCGGCAATCCGAGCGGGGCCATTACCCTCAATCCGGGCAACAATACCATTACAATTGTGGTAACGGCGCAAAATGGAACAACAAACACCTATACGATAACTGTAACCAAACGCCCTTCTGCAGTGATTTCGGGTTCGCAGAGCATTTGCTCGGGCGCAACCTCGGGACCAATCAGCATTGCCTTGACGGGCCAGCAACCTTGGAACCTGACCTATACCGACGGCACTACGCCGGTAACCGTAAACGGCATTACAACCACTCCGTACACTTTTACGGTAAGTCCTCCGTCGACCAGAACGTATACCGTTACCGCATTGAGCGATGCCAATACTTCGGCAGTGGCGGGAGATTTGTCCGGTAGTGCGACCATTACGATACTCACCTCGGTGACCTATTATGCCGATGCAGACGGTGACGGATTCGGAAATGCGGCCATTTCGCAACAAAGCTGTACCGGCGCACCGATCATTTCAGGAAATCTGGCGGTGACCAACAATACCGATTGCGACGATACCAATTCAAATATCTACCGAACCGCCATTTTCTTTATTGATACGGACGGTGATGGCTACGACAACGGTACGGCATTGAAATGCTACGGTGTGGCTATTCCGTTGGGCTATTCCAATGCCACCGGTGGCAGCGATTGCAATGACAATGACGAGACCATGCATGCGCAGTTCTCGTTCTACCCCGATAACGACGGGGATGGTTACGGAAGCGGCGCACTGATGAGTACTTGTGCGGTAAATGCGACAACACCTCCTCTGGGCTATTCGCTCAACGATACCGATTGTGACGACAACAACAACGAAGCTTACCAAACCGCATTCTTGTTTTTGGACAACGATGCTGACGGTTACCACGGATCAAGCGGTGTTATTTGTTATGGCAACAATTATCCACCGGGATATTCAGATACCACTTTAGGCCAGGATTGCGATGACTTCAATGGTAGTATTTTCACAATGGTTACTTTGTATATTGACAATGATGGGGACGGTTACGATGTCGGAAGTCTTTTGACTTGTTCCGATACTTCTTTGCCTCCAGGCTACTCATTTACCACCAACGGTCCGGACTGCGACGACAACAATCCGCTCGGCCATACGCTGTACACTTTCTACATCGACAACGACCGCGACGGTTACGGCAGCGAATTGACTGGTTCGGCTTGTACAACCAATGCAGCCACCCCTCCTGCCGGTTATTCGCTCAACAATACCGACTGCGACGACAACAATGGCAACGCTTTTCAAATCGGCTTCCTGTTTTTGGATGCGGACGGCGACGGCTACCATTCGACGACGGGATTTGTGTGTTATGGCGCGACTTTCCCTCCGGGTTATTCCGATAGCACGCTGGGCGAAGACTGCGATGATTCCGACAGCAATGTCTACATCGGTTTCACGGCTTTCATCGATGCCGATGGTGATGGATACGATGCCGGAAGCACGTTCATTTGTTCCGATTCGACATTGCCTCCGGGTTATTCGCTTACGACCAACGGAAGTGATTGCGACGACACCAATGCCGCCGTCCACGAACAGTTTGCATTCTATGCCGACAACGACGGCGATGGTTTCGGAAGCGGAAGCCTTGTGAATGTGTGTGCAGCCAATGCGGCCACGCCTCCGACCGGATATTCACTCGACAATTCCGATTGTGACGACAACAATGCTAGCATGCACATGCAGTTCTTGTTCTACAGGGATTTTGACGGCGATGGTGTAGGTTCGGGCATTCTGACCAATGTTTGTGCGGTCAATTCGTTTACGCCTCCGACAGGCTACGCCAACGAAGGCGGTGATTGCGACGACGATAACAGCAACGTTTACCAAAGCAACTTCGTCTACATAGATGCCGACAATGACGGGTACGACAACGGAAACCTCATCCTTTGCTATGGTGCCACTTTGCCGACTGGCTATTCTTTTACTTCGCTCGGAACCGATTGCGACGACAATAACAATCTGACTCACCAGATGTATGCGTTCTACGTGGATGCTGACGGGGACGGTTATGGCGCAGGCAACTTCGTCATGGTCTGCGCGCAAAACATCCCAACTCCGCCGACCGGTTATGCCTTAAACAACGCCGATTGCAACGACAACGACAACACCGTTTACCAATATGCAGAATTGTATGTTGATGCCGATAACGACGGCTATACCTCGGGTGTGGTGCAGATGATTTGCTATGGCGCTGCGATTCCTTCGGGTTATGTGGTGGCACCGACGGCCATCGATTGCGACGACAACAATACGGCCGTTTACCAATCGGCTACCTTATACATCGATTTTGACGGGGACGGTTACGATGCAGGATCGGCATCGATTTGCTACGGCGCAACGGTTCCTGTGGGCTACAGCGTCTCGACATTGGGCAGCGATTGCGACGACACCAACCATCTGACCCATCAGACCTATGCATTCTATGTGGATGCCGATGGCGACGGTTATGGTGCAGGCGACTTCGTGATGGTTTGTGCGCAAAACATCCCTACGCCGCCAACCGGTTATGCACTCAACAATGCCGACTGCAACGACAACGACAATACCGTGTACCAATATGCCGTACTGTATATCGATGCCGATGGCGACGGTTATACCAACGGTTCTACCCAATTGGTTTGCTATGGTGCCGCGATTCCTGCGGGTTATGTGGTGGCACCGACGGCCATCGATTGCAACGACAACGCGGCTTCGGTGCATCCTAATGCGGCTGAAATCCTCGGCAATGGAATCGACGACAACTGCAACGGCGCAACCGATGAAGGCGGAACTGGTGTGACCACTACCCTATTGCCAGCTTCCTGCGGCGTGACCTTGTCCGCAATCGGTACCTTGATCGGGATCCAAACCGTGGGTGGTCATCCGATAACAGGATACCGTATCCGTGCGACAAACGGCGCGCAGGTCCAAATCATCGAAACCAATGTGCCGCATTTCACGATGCCGCAATTCCCGTCGTACGCTTATGCGACGACCTACACCATTGACATCCAATTGCAGCGCGCGGGTATTTGGCAAACGAGCTGGGGTGCTCCTTGTTTCGTCTCGACCCCGGCCATTTTGGAAGCCGGCGGTGCAGCCGCGATTTCACCATCGCAATGCGGCATTGTTTTGCCTAAAATCAATACGCTGATTGCCACGACCAGTATCGCGGGCGTTACCGGATACCGTTTCCGTGTGACCAACCTGACCGATACCGTAGGACCGAATGCGGTTCAGACCATCGATCGTACGCAAAACTGGTTCAGCCTGCAAATGCTGACGCGCTATAATTATGGCACGACCTACCGCATTGAAGTCGCCGTCAAAACAACGGGTACTTTCGGCGGTTACGGTACGCCTTGCCAAGTCACCTCACCTGCGGTGCCTTCGTTGACCAACTGTGGCGCAACCATCGTTTCGGGAACCACAACGATTGCCGCAACGAGCTTGTCGGGGGCGACCCAATACCGTTTCCAGATCACGCGTGATTCCGACGGCGCCTCGACAACCATCGACCGAAATACGAATTATTTCATCTTCAATTCGGTTCCGGCTTCTTTGTTCACGCCTGGTGCACTATACAACGTCAGGGTTGCGGTCATGACCACTGCGACCTGGTCTCCGTATGGTGATGTCTGCCAGATTACCGCTCCGGGTGGCGTTGCTCCGGCCGTCACTTCTGGGGTCAACCAATCGGCGGAAAATGTGTTTCGCATTGTGGCCCATCCGGCGCCATTTACAGCCGATTTCGGGCTCGAGCTCACTAGTTCGAGCAGGGAGCGTGTCGACCTCAAAGTCTATGACATGCTCGGCAAACTGATCGAATCGCGCGAAATACCATTTGAAGATTTGAGTCTGGCGAAAATCGGGGCGACTTATCCTTCGGGCGTTTACAATGTGATTGTAAGCCAGGACGGAACCGTCAGGTCGCTGCGCGTGGTGAAGCGATAATTTTAACATCACAACTGTAAAAAGCCCCTTCGGAAGCGGAGGGGCTTTTATTTTGGCCATGCGCCAATGAAAATCCATTTATTGAATTTACCACAGGTTCGTGTTAGGGATTCCTTCGGCAATTGCTTCGCTCGTGTAGAGCAAGGCGCCGCATCCCGATGCTTCGGGACGGAGAGCCCGGGCCTCTGGCAACGCCCAAAATCAAGCGCCCACCTTCCCTGTTTTGACGGTACCGGCGCGTTTATAATTGGCCAGGATGACCCCAGTTTTGGTAACGGTACTGTCGGTTAAGGTGAAGGTTGCCGGATGTGCGTCGGTATCGAACAATTTCTTGCCTTTTCCGAGCAACACCGGATAGATCTTGAGCCGCAATTCATCGACCAGGTCATGCGCCAACAGCAAATGGACGAGTTCGCTGCTGCCCCAGACGTGGAGGTCTTTCCCTAAAGATTTTTTAAGTCTTTTGAGGTCTTCGAGGTCTTCGATAAAGACGGAATTCTGCCAATCGGATTTGTTTCTGGTTGTGGACAGCACATATTTTTGCCCCTGGTTGATGGCAGGCCAAAAATCGTTGTGTTTGGGCCAGTATTTTTCCCATATCTCAAAAGTCTTTCTGCCCAAAAGGTAAGCCGCCGGTTGCAGCTCTCTTTGTACGGCCTGGCGGTAAATATCGTCTGTGAAGGGTACGGTCCAACCGCCGAATCGGAAACCTCCCGATGCATCTTCGTCACGTCCTCCGGGTGCTTGTAGGACGCCGTCTAAGGAAACCATCGACAAAACAATAATTTTTCTCATGCGATCGTTTATTGGTGATCTGGCAAATTTCGCAATCCGACTCCGTTTCCTGGCGGGCTGATTGTGACAATCAACAGGGGCGAATGCGAAAAGAGAATCACAAAAAAATCACAAAAGTTTTTACCAATCGAAATACATCGATACATTTGCATACATAATTTTGAAAATGGACCCAAAAGCATTCGAGAAAATATCCAAAGCATTAGGCGACCCGTATCGACTCAAAATCATCGAGAAGATACAGAAAGGGGATGATTTCGTACCGTGCACTTCGATATTGGATATGTGTGGAAGTCTATCGCAATCGACGGTCTCGCACCACATCAAGCAATTGGTCGACGCGGATTTGCTAATTGCAGTCAAAGAAGGCAGAAACGCCAAATACGTGATCAACAAAGATGTTTTTGCCGAATACGTTCGTTTTTTGAGCCGTTTCCAGAATTAAAAAATTTTACATTAATATATCGATAATTATAAATATATCGATTTTAATCATCATCACAGCCATGAAACAAATTTTTAAAACCGTTGCCATGCTTCTCGGATGTACCGGATGTATCGCCGCCCAAACCACCAAAACGTCGCTGACGGACAACAACACCGACGCGACTTCGGAAACCAATGAAACCGAAACGACTGTCGAAGCCAACAATCCTTCGCGTGCGTTGGCTTTTCTTCAGGACATCGACAAGATTTACTTCCTATAAAATTTCGGGTAAAAAAATAACGGGGCATTACGCCCCGTTATCTACCCAAATTTAATAGTAACTCTAACTTAATATTCCTTTCAGGGTATTTTGGTTGCCGCGATCGGGCTGAATTTAATCGCCGCCCCGCCTCCGGCTGCTAGATTCAGTTTCAAGACAGAATTACTGTCTACTGTCTTGCTCGAAATCGTTACGGGATACGGGTTGGTTTTGTAATCGGCGCCCGGACCGTCGCTGTAGATTTCTGCCTTATACGATTTACCGGCTTCGAGGAATGAAAGCGAAACCTCCATCTGTCTTGCATTCTTATCGGTGATCGAACCGAGGTACCAGTTCTCTCCTTTCCAATCTTTACGCACAATGGTGGTGTATTCGCCAATCTTCGAATCGAGCACTTGGGTCTCTGCCCAGATGCACGGCACGTCTTTTACGAACTCGAATTCGGGTTTGCCTTCATAGTTTTCAGGCAGATCGGAAGCCATCTGTAATGGGCTGAACAACACGACATACAGAGCCAATTGGTTGGCCAGTGTCGATTGCACCTTGGCTTTGTTCGTCGTCACATAATCGAAATTGAAATTGCCCGGGGTATAATCCATCGGTCCAGACAACATGCGGGTAAATGGCAAAGTGACCGTATGTTCGGGTACATTGCCGCCATCGGCCGACCAGGCGTTGTATTCCTGACCGCGACCGCCTTCCTGCGTCATCAGGTTGGGCCAGGTGCGCTGCAATCCGGTGCCTTTGACTGGCTCGTGGTTGTCGATCATGATGTGGTATTTGGCCGCCGTTTCGACCACTTTGCGGTAATGGCGTACGCCGTATTGGCTGTCGTGCCACTCTTTTTTGTCGAGAAATTTGTTGACATAGCCCGTCTTGACGGTGTTCACCCCGAGTTTGTTGTACAACTGGAAAGCTGCATCCAATTGCGTTTCGTAATGTTTGGCCGCACCTGCCGTTTCGTGGTGGCCGATGAGCCGCACATTCTTCATCGCGGCATATTTGGTGATGTCGTCGATGTCGAAATCGGGATAGGCTTTGGTGAAACTGAAGGCCGAACCGTCCTTGGTCCAGTCGCCGTCCCAGCCGATGTTCCAGCCTTCCACAAGTACGCCATCGAGTTTGTGCGTCGCGGCAAAATCGATGTAGCGTTTGGTGTTTTCGGTCGTAGCACCGTGGATCGGACCTTGTCCCCAAGTGTATTTGTCGAGGTGCATGCCCCACCAGATGCCGATGTATTTGGACGGCTGGATCCATGAAACATCCTTGATCTTGCTCGGTTCATTCAAATTGAGCATCAAGGTCGATGTCACTAAATCACCTGGTTTTTCACCCACGATGACCGTGCGCCAAGGCGTTTCAAACGGTGTTTCGGCATATACTTTCACGCCATCGGCCCAAGGCACGAGCTCGCTTTTGTATTGATTTGCTAATGATTTATGAAGCGTCATCGAGGCAAAATCGGTCAGGTTGGCTTCGTGGATCGCGACAAACAGGTTGTTCTTGGTTTCAAAAGTTGCCGGCGTATTGATCGTATCGGTCTGGCTCATCGGTGTCTTGCGGTAGTAACTTTCGTAATAACTGTTCTCGCGGTGCACCGGAATCCACCAAACGTCATTGTCGTGCGGAAAGGTAAATTGCGTCACTTCGTTGGCGATTTTGACCTTGCCGAGGTTGGGCTGTTTGGGAAACGAATAACGGAAACCGAGCCCGTCGTCAAATACCCGGAAGACCAGGTCAACCAACCTTTGTTGTCCCTCCGACTCTTTCAGATGGACCACGAGCTGGTTGTGGTGGTCGCGCACTTTCTTGAATTCGCCCCAAGGTTGCTCCCAAACCTGATCTACGGTATTTTTTTCGGTGCCGAGGACTTGGAAACCCTCGGTCATTTTTTGGATGTCGTGGAATTCGAAACCCAACAACGAGGGTTCGATCACCGATTTTCCGTTAGACGTAAATCGGTATTGCGGCTGTCCTTTTTGGGTCAGCTCGAAAACCAGTTCGTTGTTTTTTCCGGGCGATTGCACGGCGTATTTGTTGCTGCCGCAGGACCAAATCATCGCACAGGCGAGGACAATCAGACTACAGCTATATGGTATTTTTTTCATTCTTTTTGGTGTAACTTTATTGGATTTCATTGAGGGTTTGTACGGCTTTATCGGTTTGCATCGAAACAAAATATCCGAAAGCCTTATCGAGTTTGGCCTGGATTACCGGATTGGCTTTGTGCTGTTTCCTGAGGTTGAACAACCGGCTGATTTCGCTGAATACATTACCGCCCTGTACCCCGGCAAACGCCTTGATCTTGTTGACATAAGTGTATTGGAATTCGACGGTCGGCTCGATCATCGTGCCTTCGCCAAAGTCATTCCAGGTCACCAATTGCAAATAATCGACTCCCGAACTTTGTGCCAAGGCCAAGGTTTCATCGAGCGTTGCGCCGTTGTTGTGGTCGATCGTCCAACCGATGACATTGCCCGCGCCGCCTTCTTCATAAAAATCGTGGAAACCCGGATAGGCGCTTCCGAAGGCCAATTGCAGGTTGGGCATGTTGTTCGTATAAAAATTCGACAGGTGTGTGTTGTTTTGGTACACCCACGCATATTCGCCCATCGCATTGCTGCCCGCCTCTGCCGATTCATTCCACAACGTCAGGAAGGCCGGCTTCGGATTGATGTTGGCAAACACATTGGTCCACTGGTCGGGCGTAGTGAGCGTAATCGGGCCGAAATTGAGCAGCAACGGCTTGCCGCCAATCTTGATGTAATTGGCATCGCCGAAATAATTCGCCTGCATGTAATTCAAATCGGTTTTGGCCGCCCCGGTGACCGTTGGTGCGAGCCCGGCATTGACGATGTTGGGCAGGAAACGGTCTTCGTAAACGATCGCATAATCAAGACCGACTTTGTCGAGCATCGCGATGAGCTGTTCCGAATTTTCCTTGTTGATGCGGTAATCGTTCAGGTTATAGGTGCCGTACCAATCGATCAGCACGCCATCCACCCCAGCATATTTCATCATCAGCAAATGGTTTTCGATGACTTCCTTATCGCCCGAATGATACGGTCCGATGAGCGGATAATAATGTGAGGCAATGTCGCGCTGTCCATCGCTGCCGATGTTATTCGGGTTGCGGTTGGCCATCGTCCAGTGGTAACCCCATTGCCCATTGGCACTGCTTTCGTTGGTCTCGAACCACGGCATGTAGTGCATGTAGATTTTGGTGTCGTTCGTTTTTGAAACCGGAACCGGTTCGAAAGTTTCGGTAGCCGGGACGGTTGGCACGACCGGATTCGACGAATCGTCGCCCCCACAGCCCAAAGCCATCGAAACACCCATACCGAGTGACCAAAGCAGGAAATTGATTTTCATAGCTGATGCGTAAAAAAATGCCAGCCCTCAAAGACTAATTCAAACTTTGAAGACTGGCATCGTGATTAATAGCCTGGGTTTTGTACCAGGTTTTGGTTGGTTGCTAAAATAGAAGTCGGGATTGGGAAAATCGCACGCGTCGGTGGCGTCACGCCTTTTTCCCACCACGGCTGGAAGAACGTCCCGAAACGGATGTTGTCGGTTCTTCTTCTACCCTCGAACGTGAATTCGCGCAGCAATTCCTTGTCGATGAACGCCAGGTCGATCGTGGCCGGCATTTCGGTTCCCGCACGCGAGGTGATTTGCTGGATGAATGGCGCGGCCAAATCAGGCTGCCCCAGACGCACATAACATTCGGCCTGCATCATCAGGATTTCGGCATAACGGATCAGGACGAAATCGTGGTCGCGTTCCCATTGTTCGCCTGCTTTCTGTTCGTATTTGCCCAGACGTACACCTTCGTTTTGTTTGGCATCGGTAAAATTGACGATGTCTTCGGTGTAATCGAGCGGTTCGCCGCTGTCCATGATGATGACCGATCCGGTCGCACGGTTGATTTGCGGTCCGGCGATCATGCATTTCTTGCGTTTGTCCGTGTCAACAAAAGACGAATATACGCCCGGCTGCGCGCACATACCGTTGGCACTCCACGGGTAATCGCCCGTAGCCGAAACCGTCAATTTGTGCAGGTAATGGCAGCTCATCGAGTTCATGTAGTTGCCCACCGTTCCTGCTTTGGAATCGTAAGGAATCGAGAAGATGATCTCGTTACAGGTTTGGTTTTCGGTCGCGAAATTGGCAAAGAAATCAGCGGCCAACGAATGTCCAGTGATGTTCTGGCACATGTCGATGCATTCCTGCCAACGTGGTGTACCGATGAACGCCTCGGAGTTGAGATACAAACGGGCCAACATCGCATAAGCGACATTCTTGGTGAACTTCGAATACACGATTTCCGAACGCAGGTACGGCAAGGATTCGAGCAATTCGGTTTCTACGAACTCGTACACCTGGGCGCGTGAAGAATTGGCTGGCAACCCTTGGTCTTCGAAGTTCGTCACGATCGGCACATTGCCGAACATGTCGAGCAACATATAATAATAGTACGCACGAACCGAACGCAATTCGGCCAAAATGGGCGTCTTGGCCTGTTCGGTAAGCCCCGATTTGTTGACCTGGTAAATGATCGCATTGACTTTGGCGATGCCGGTGTAGCAGTAGCGCCAAGAAGACAAGATCATTCCGTTGTCGGCGCCCCATTGGTGGCGTTGGGTTTGTTGGTAACGTCCGCCGTCGAACCAGTCGGTGCCGCGGGTTGGGATCGTTGCCTCATCCGAAGCCACTTCGTTGAGGAAAAACACATATTCGCAGGTCGGGAACGAATTCGAAATCGCATCGCTGAATCCGCGGAGCGAAGAATAGGCACCACCCACCAAGGCTTCGATTTCATTTGGTGTCGTTCCAAAATTGTCATCGGCTACCCTGTCGTACAAGTCCTCATCGAGGTTTGTACACGAAAAAGTAAAAAGTGCGCTGAGCAATACAGCAGTTATTTTGACTTTCATTTTCTTTATTTTATAGTGATTAATTTTTTAGTTTCCGATGGTCAAATTGAGTCCAAGCGAGAAGGTTCTCGGGCGCGGATAATTGTTGAATCGGTCGATGCCCGGACTGGCCAATCCTGTCAATTCGATTTCAGGATCGACACCGCTGTAATCGGTAAACACAGCCAGGTTCTGGCCCAAGGCGTAGATGCGCAAAGACGATTTGTTTTCCTTGAACGGAATCGTGTAACCCACGCTCACGGTTTGCAAACGGAAGAACGAAGCGTCCTCGATCCAATAGCTCGAATATTTCGGTGCGGCTTTCACGTCGTTGTAGATGTAATCGTCCGGAATGTTGTAGGCCGGCATACGGTTCGAATCGCTGAGCATCATGTTAGTCGCGTTCAAAACGTCCTGGCCAAAAATCCCGTAACCGGTGATGCCGAGGTCGAAATTCTTGTACGTAAAATTCATGCCCACACCCATCGTGAAATCAGGCTGTACATCGCCGATGGCTTTGTCTTCGCTGCTCAGGATGTAATCGCCGTTTTCATCAAGACCGACATATTCCTTGCCCCAGAACGTTCCCACGGCATAACCTTCGGCGATGATTTGGGAGAATTGGTTTGACATGCCCGAAAGACCGTGCAACGAGCCGCTATAGATGACGTCGGCTTTGTAGGTCTCGTTCGACAGTTTTTCGATTTTCTGCTTGTTTTTGGCGAAGTTGAAGTTGGTGCTCCAACTGAAATTGTCGTTTTTGATGATGTCGGCGTTGAGGGAAATCTCGATTCCCTTGTTCGACAAATCGCCCACGTTGGCCAGCATGGTTCCCACGAGGTATGGCGGTTGCGGCACTTGGTACGTGTACAGCAAATCGGTGGTTTTCTTGTTGTACCATTCGAAAGTACCATAGATTTTGTTGAACAAGGTGAAATCGACACCGATGTTGGTTTGCTTGGTCGATTCCCATTTCAAATCCGGGTTCGGGTTTTGGATCGGTGAATAAGCCAAACTCCAACTGTCGGTCACCGGATCATAGTAGCTGTCCTGCCCCACGCCGAGGATCGACAATGATTTGTATTCGCCGATGCCGTCCTGGTTACCCGTAACCCCGTAACCAACACGGAATTTGAGGTTGTTGAGCCAGTTTTCGGTCGACTTCATGAATTCTTCCTTAGAGATGTTCCACGCCACCGAAGCCGATGGGAATGTTCCCCATTTGTTGTTGTCCCCGAAGCGGCTCGATCCGTCGCGACGGATGGTTCCTGTGAACAAATACTTGCCGTCATACGAATAATTCACCCTTCCGAAAACCGAAACGAGGTTCGACTTTCCTTTGTACGAATACACATCACCGAGGCGGTAATTGTAACCCGCGCCGAGGTTGTTGTAGCTGAAAAAGTCGGTTTCAAAGCCTGAACGCTGTGCGCCGAATCCGTCGTACACATTTTCGAGAAAAGAATATCCGGCCATGGCTGCAATGCTGTGTTTGCCCAAGGTTTTGTTGTAATTCAAATAAACTTCAGCCTGAGAGGTCGTATATTCTGAATAGGTTTTCTGGCCATAACCGTCTTCGGTCCTGCCTTCCATCACCGCATAAGACGGTTTGTAGATTGCGCCTTGCATGGCGTTGTGCTCGAGCGACAAATTGACCACGGCAGAGAAATCGTTCCAGAATTTGGCTTCGGTCTTGAAGGTTCCGAGCAAACGGTGACGCTCGTTATCGGCATCGCGGTTGGCGAGGATTTCGACCGGATTCTCGTTCAAGGTTCCGCCTACGGAAGTATATTGCCCGAATTGGTCCTTGACCGGAATCGTCGGATTGAGGTTGAACGCGCGCTCAAAAATGCGGTAATCGAGCGGATGCCATTTGTCGATGTTGGCAAAAATTCCTACGTCGAATTTAAGTGCTTTTTCCATTGCGTATTGGTAACCGCTCAGGTTTCCGCTCAAACGCTCCAATTTGGTCGTTTTGATGATCCCTTCGTTTTGCAGGTACGAAATCGACGCACGCAGTCCGCTCATTTCGGCACCCGAGGTCAACCCCAAGGTGTGCGATTGCGTAAACGCCTGTTGTTGCAATTCTTTTTGCCAATCGGTGCTGCCGCCGTAATCGATGGCATCGGTCATGTTGTTTTCGCGGACGTAAGCGCGCCACTGGTCGGCCGAAAGCATGTCGAGGTTGTTCGAAGCTTCGCTGATGCTGGTGTAGGCATTGTAGGTCACCGATGATTTTTTGGTTCCTGCCTTGGTCGTGATGATGATGACCCCATTGGCACCACGCGAACCGTAGATCGCCGTTGCCGAGGCATCTTTGAGGATGTCGATCGATTTGATATCGGATGGCTGGATGATGTTGATGTCGACTCCGGCCACACCGTCCACTACGACAAGCGGACTGTTGCTGGCCGTAAGCGAAGTTCCACCACGCAAACGCATGCTCGAACCGCTGCTTGGATCCCCGGTGCTTTGGATGATCGTCAAACCGGCGACTTTTCCTTGCAAGGCTTGCTCGGTGGAAGTGATGACTCCTTTGACCAAATTATCGCCCTTGATGGTCGTAATGGCTCCGGTCAAATCAGATTTTCTGACACTTCCATATCCCACCGAAACCAATTCCACGGCATCCAGCATGACGGTATCTTCCGCCAATCGGATGTTGATCACCGAAGTGGCGGCATCTACCGCTACATTTTGTGTTTTGTAACCGATATAGGAAATCTGTACGGTATGGCCGGCAGTTACTTCAAGTGTAAATTTTCCGTCCCCGTCGGTGGTCGTCGCGCTTTTGGTTTCGGTATCCATGACAGTTACCCCTGGCATAGCGAGTCCCGCATTGTCGGTAATCGTTCCCGTGACCAGTTTTCCCTGCGCAAATGCCCCAACGGAGAACAGCGTCATGAAGAACAGGAATACGAGCGATTGATGGCCCCGGA
The DNA here is from genome assembly GCF_047602195.1 of Flavobacterium sp. Classification (GTDB taxonomy): domain Bacteria; phylum Bacteroidota; class Bacteroidia; order Flavobacteriales; family Flavobacteriaceae; genus Flavobacterium. The sequence continues at coordinate 348,921 of NZ_JASGHW010000003.1, read as the reverse complement.
TCGCATCGAGGGCCGATTGTATATTTTTGCTATTCATCAGAATGTGTGTTTTAATGATGTTGAATGATTAATCTACCGTTTTCAATGGTATGGTCGTATCCGAAATGGTGCGGTTGGTGTTGTCCTTGACCAGCACATGGATTTCGGTCGCATTGACATTTTTGAGTGGGGTCACCAAGTCTACAAAGCCTTTGATTTCGCTCACCCCTCCTGTAAACTCCCCGTTCAGAACCGTAGTCCCGGCGGTAATGGTGTAGATCAATTTGATGATGCCCGGTTCATTGTTGGTACGGATAATGCCCAGGAAGTCTTTCTTGCTGAGTTGCATCGGGAAATAGCTGAACACGGGTGGCGGTGGCGGTACATATTCGGCGGCGTTGATGACCTGATCAGGAATCGTTCCGGCCCAATTGTCCTTGACCATCAGGAATACGAGGTTCTGCATGATGTAACCATCGGGTGCGTTGTAGTATTCTTTAGGAACCAAATCCATTTTGTAGAAACCGCCGCCCATGTTCTTGAGTTGGGTTTTGGTCACGATTTCAGGAATCCACGCCTGGTATTCCACTTTCAAATCCCAATTGTTGAGTCCGCTGTGGAAGTGCACCGTGGTGGCATCTGCAAAGCCCGGAGCAAGGTTGGCGTTGAATAAAATACTAATGCCTGCATCCAAACTCGGTGCGGTCGGATAAGAACGGATGAGCTCATTGGCCGTGTAAAACGAATCGAAATTGGTGTAAGCGATGTTGGTCACATCCGATTGCTTCGTTCCTGTCTTGCTTTTGAGTCTGCACCAAAAACCGGCACTGGCCGCGATGGCTTCGGGCGTCATCGAGAAATAAGTTGTTGGCGTGAGTGTGAATTTCCATGTCATGCCGCTCACGTAAGTCAATTTGGCGAATTCGGAAGAATTCTCCCAGTTGCCAGCGTCTGGCTCAGAAGGCGACCAAATCCAGAGGTAAATGTCTTCTCCGGGCGTATAGGTCGTAGTGGTCAAATCGAAATACCAGGTCACTTCCTCGTCATATTTATAGACTACGGGAAACGACCAGGTCTTGGCAACCGGCCCCATCTCTTGCTGTGCCGCCATCAGGTTGGGCAACAGCATCAGGACCAGTAAAAAAGTATGTATAATTTTTTTCATGTTTCTTGAGTGTTAATTGGAACCTAACTTGAAAATGTAGGATACGAATGGCACCCCGCCGGATTGACGGTTCAATTGGATTTCCATTTCGTTGTTGCTGCCCGGGACAGAAGTGATGCGCAACACGTCGGTGACTTGCGTGCGCGCTGCATCCTTGCACAGCAGGATTTTTATCGCTCCTGCATCGGCTTGCTGGAAGGCTGAGCTCAAAACCCAATACCCGCTTGGCTCGAACAAAGGCGGGACGTCGCCGATCACTTCATAGGTTGTCGGGTTGTTGTTGGCGTCAACATTGAACTTGATCTTGAAATCTTCGTAGTTGAACAGCGCACTCAGGTTTTGTTCATTGGGTTGGATGTTGCTCGCCTTGGCAACCTCATCAACCATCTTGAGGCTCATCAGGCTCCATTGCCCATCAATTTTTTCATAGATGGTAATCGGGTCTGTGTGATTGCCGTCATCGGGTTCGTTGCACCCTGCGGCGAACAAACTGATGGCAGCAAGTACATAAAAAATTCTGCGTCTCATAATTTGGTGTTTTTGTTAGTTATAATTGAATTGTTCGCAAAGAACATAACGAAGCTAAACGTTAAAAAAATCTAAAAAAAAATATTGAAGAAAAATCAAGACACTACAACGTTTGAAATTAATTTAAAGTATTGATTATCAATTTTTTAATATATTTGAAAATCAAGAAAAATCAAGTCAAAATCGAGGTCAAAAAATCTTGATTTTTAGACTGCTGATTGTGAATTTGAAAAAAATAGTAGTGATTTTTTTCGGATAATTACAATTGTACAATTGGCTTTTATCGAATTAAAAATTTTAGCCTATATTTAACCAATTTTAGAAATTTCGGACCAAAAACAGCTTCCGACTAAGGAAGTTTAACCCAACCACAAATGTTCAGAATACTCGCTTGCTTTTTGCTTTTTTCCGGTGCCAGCCTTTTTGCAAAAGACATCCATCCTGTGCTTAACGATCTCGACAAGGCACTCCAGAAAAAGGATTTGTACATGAAGCAGAAATACGCCCGGATCAAGGCGCTGACCATTAACGTGCACAAATTCACCTTGAGCAAGGACCAACGCAACCTGTATCAGTCTTATATGTCATTATTTGAGGAATACAAATCCTTCAAATACGATTCGGCCTATTATTATCTCGAGGCGGCCAAAGGAAAAGCATTCGGATTGAAAGATGTGCAATTGATTGCCAAAGCGCGCATCAAGGAAGGCTTTGTGCTGCTTTCCTCGGGTTTGTTCAAGGAAGCCATCGATACGCTCAACAGCATTGACACTTTGCGGTTGAATCCGCGCAATAAATTCGAGTATTATTCGATCAAGGCGCGTGCTTATTACGACTTGGCCGATTACAACAAGGACCAGCGCTACAACATCCATTACATCCAGAAAGGAAATTTATACCTCGAAAATGCGATCCGTCTGGTCAGTCCGAATACCAATGAATATTGGGCCACCGAAAGCCTCAAGCGGCTCAAGCAGCAGGATTGGAAAGGCGCCGAATTTGCATTCAGTTATTGGATCAACAACTTTAAATTGCCGCCGGATTATTATGGGATTGCCACTTCAAGCCTGGGCTATATTTATTCGGAGCGCGGATTCAAGGATAAAGCCATCGAGTATTTGGCGCTTGCCGCGATTGCCGATGTCAAGAATGCGACCAAGGAAACCGTTGCGCTACGGAACCTGGCCAACGAATTGTTCAAATTGGGCCATCTCGAAAAAGCCAACCAGTACATCAACTTGGCAATGGATGATGCGACGTTCTACAATGCAAGGCACCGTAAAATCGAAATCTCCTCGATCCTGCCGATCATCGAAAAGGCCCAGCTCAACAAAGTCAACGACAAGAACGACACGCTCGAAAAGATTGTCATCCTGCTCACGGTTTTGGCACTGATCATCATCGTTTTCCTCGTGATTATTTTCAAGCAACTCAAGGCCAAAAATGCGGCGCGAAAAGCGATGGCCGATTCCTACGGCCAATTGCAGCACATGAATGTGAGTTTGAGCGAGGCCAATACGATCAAGGAAGAATACATCGCGTATTTCATCAAGGCGACTTCCGACCTGATCAACAAAATGGACCACCTGCAGAAAAGCACGATCCAAAAAATCATTTCCAAAAAAACCGAGGAAGTCATGGCAAGCCTCAAAAAATATGACGTCAAAAAGGAACGCGAGAACCTGTACCACCAGTTCGATGAGATTTTCCTCAAGCTGTTCCCTACTTTCGTGACCGATTTCAACCGGCTTTTCCCGCCCGACCACCGAAGCGTCATCAAAAAAGGCGAATTGCTCAATACCGAACTGCGTATTTTTGCCCTGTACCGATTGGGCATACAGGATTCCAACCAGATTGCAGATTTCCTTGAATTGTCGGTGGCCACGATTTATACATACAAAACCCGTATCAAGAGTCGTTCGGACTGCAAAGATGTTTTTGAGGAAAAAATTATGGCCATCAAAACCATTTAATGCTTAAATTTGTTCATCTTTTCGCCACAAAGCATGAACAATATCAAAACCGTTTTCAGTATCAAGGATTTGGAAAACCTCTCCGGTATCAAGGCGCATACGATTCGGATTTGGGAAAAAAGGTACAATGTGTTGCAGCCGATGCGTACGCAGACCAACATCCGAGAATATGATGTGGCGAATCTGCAGAAGCTGCTCAACATTACTTTGCTGCACAACCACGGTTATAAAATTTCGAAGATTTCCAAATTGCCCCCAGAACGGATTCCGCAACTCGTCAAGGAAATCGTCTCGCAGAAAAATTCGAAAGTCCATGCCGTGAATGCGTTCAAGATGGCGATGATCAATTTCGACCAGACGCATTTCCTGAACACCTACAATGCCCTATTGAACAACCATTCGTTCCGCGATATTTTCTATGAAGTGTTCATTCCGCTCATGAATGAAATGGGATTGCTCTGGCAAACCGATACGATTACGCCGGCCCAGGAACATTTCATCAGCCATCTGGTCAAGCAGAAAATCATGGTCAATACCGAGAAAATCCAACTGGTCGAACCGCTTTATACCGATACGGTGTACGTGCTTTTTCTTCCGATCAATGAAATCCATGAACTCGGACTGATGTACATCAACTATGAATTGTTGTCGCGTGGCCACAAAACGATTTACCTCGGCGAAAGTGTCCCGGCCGAAAACCTCAAGGATTTGCAAAGGCATTTCGAGCACCTCGTTTTTATCACCTATACCACGGTGCAGCCCGATTACGATTACATCAACGAATACCTCGATGCGGTTGACCGGCTTGTGCTCGAGAACGATTCGGAACTTTGGATCCTGGGCAAACAAACCCAATACATCGATACTGCAAAACTGAGCAAACGGATCCGCGTGTTCCGCTCAATTCCTGAAGTATTTTCGAACGAACTTTCTTAAAAATCTTTGCTTTGCTTAAATAAAAAAGCCTCCCGTCCGATACTTCGGAAGGAAGGCTTTTCTCCTTTTATAATTGTTTACTTTTTATCGAACATCTCCTGCAACGGTTTGAGTTGTTCCAAATCGACATTGGCATTTTGGAGCGCCGATACCATTTCCATAATATTGGTCGGGTTCATGTCATCGCCCAAAATCCGGATGACGGCAAATCCGTTTTCTTTCTTGTTGGCAAACAGCACAAACTCGTCAATGTGTTCGTCATCGCCCACAAAGCTCACCGAAGCGCCTTCTTTGCCAGAACCGAATTTCATCAACTGTTGGTATTTCTCGTCCTTGAGGATTTCGGCTACCTTGGCGCGTTCGGCTTCAAATTTTGCGTCGTTCTTGTCGTCTTTTTTGAAGGCCAGAATGTTCATTTTGTCAAATGATTTCCAGGCAGCTTTTTGTTCGGCGGTCAGTTTCGCTTGGTCTAAGTTCAAGATAGAGGGTGAAACATCGAGCGCGATGAAATCCTTGTCTTCGGTATTCTCTACAAAATACTTTTGCAATGTGGGTTCTGAATGACAGCCCACCAGCAGCAACCCGAGAAAAACCGCAATGATTGAAATTCGTTTCATGGCTTAATTTATTTTGCGCCTTTCGGGCCTTTAGGTCCTTTGCTGCCTTTGGTTGCTTTTTTAAGGTCGTCTCCGCCTGGGAAGCGCATCTTGTCGGTCAGGGTCGAAATCTCGTTGAGATCGAAATCGCCGGTGAGCGACATCAGGACGGTGTCGTCGCCTTTTCCGCCTTCGATGAACATGAGCAGTTCCCTGACCTGTGAATCTTTCGCACCCGATTTGACGAGGATTTTGATGTTTCTTCCGTTTTCGGTGATGCGCATCAGTTCTTTCGAGACCGGCCGTCTTGATATACTGGTTGGCCGTAGTTTTCATCTCATTTTCGACGCGGGTGCTCTTGGTGGTAAACACCTTGAGGTTGTCGAGTTTCTTGATTAGATTGAGGTACTGCTGGGCTTCCTTGTCGGAGGCATCCATCTTGACCTTGCTCATCAGATCGAACATCTTTTTGTTGACGATGATCGAGGTGACGTCGTCCTGCCCGTCGAATTTGTCAAACGCGTTTTGGGCGAAATTGAGGATTGGCATCAACGCTAATACTGTGGTTAAAATCAGCTTCTTCATTATTTCTTTTGTTTTATTTCTTAAAATTATTTTTGATTGTTTGGATAGAAAACCTTGTCTTTTGCGGTTTCGTATTCCTGTAAATAGTGGACACTTTCCACTCCTGTGTTCACATGGCCAGACAACATCGCCAAGGCTTTTTGGGTTTCCCTGAATGCCTCTTCGGGGCTGTCATAGGTTCCCAAATCTTGGGATTGGTTGGTTTTTCCATAATTAACATAGGCAAAAGTTCCGGCACTGACCAGGACAACAACCGAAGCCGCTATCGATAACCACGCTACGTTTCTGCGTTTTTTGGATTGTAGTGGTACGATGGGTTCGAACTGTTGTTCCTTGGCAATGGAGAAGTAACCGAACAAAGGTTTGTATTGTTCCAGAGGCGGAGCAACATCTGATGAAGAAAAATAAGTCCTCAATTCATCTTCTTCTTTAACCGTGGTTTCCCCTTCAAAGTATTTTTCTAATAGTGATTCAATTTTATGCAATTCCATAACTGTGTGTTTTCATCATAAATTCCCTAATCGTTTTTCTGGCCCTGGACAACGCGACGCGGACGGCGGTTTCATTCATGTCCATAAATTTGGCGATTTCCTCGAACTCACATTGTTCGATGTCGCGCATCTGTACAATTAACCGTTGTTGCTCGGGCAGATCGTTGATTACCTTTTCTACCCAGTTCATTGTGTCTGCGTCTTCCACTTGCTTCTGAAGCGGCGCTTCGCGGTCGGTGAAATTATTGTGGACAATCCTGAGGTTTCCGGCGCGCTTGGATTTGAGTTGGTCCAGACAATAATTCTTGGTCATCGTCATCGCCAAGGCTTCCACGCTGTTGTAACTGGAAAGGCTTTCGTTCTTTGTCCACAATTTCACCAGCACTTCCTGCGTCGCGTCTTCCGCTTCTTCAGTGCTTACGAGCAATCGCTTGGCCACCCGAAAGAGCTTGTCCTTGAATGGTGAGATTAACTGCATAAACTCAGTCTGGTTCATAAGTTGATTTTTTGATTGATTTTTGATTTCTCCGCAGCGTTCCGCAAAGTCCGCTTCGTGTGATTTAAAGTCCAGACGATGCCTGTTTATTTTTGTTACAAAGCCTGTTGTATAAAACTAAAATAATTATTTTTACGTTCATCAAAATAAAAATTGCCATGAAAAGATCCCTTAAATTCCTAACCTTATTGCTTGTTTCGGCTTTTGTTTTCCAAAGTTGCGAAAAGGACGACAATGAAGTCCCCGCCGATGTCGAAGTCAATAATTTTGTTTGGAAAGGACTCAACCTGTATTATTTATGGCAGGCCAATGTACCCGATCTATCCGATTCACGTTTTGGCAACCAAAAGGATTTGAACGGGTATTTGCGCGGGTATTCGAATCCGGCTTTTTTGTTTGACCAATTGCTGTACCAACCGTCGAGCCGTTTCCCGCAGGACGAGGCCGTTGATCGTTTCAGCGTTATCTTTAGCGATTATTATGAGCTTGAAGGCATTCTTTCGGGCACGACCAAAAATAACGGTGCCGATTTTGCGCTCTACTATAAAGACGATACGCAATATGAAATCGTTGGCGTCGTCCGTTACATTTTACCCGGTTCGGACGCGGCTTCCAAAGACATCCAACGCGGCGATATTTTCTACGCCATCAACGGGCAAACGCTCAACATCGACAATTACCGCAATCTTTTATCGGCCGATTTGTATACGATGAATCTGGCCAATTACGACGATGGAGATTTTACACCCAACGGCGAATCGGTTTCGTTGACCAAAACGGTGTTATCCGAAAATCCGGTGTATTTGACCAACGTAATCAATGATGGCGGACACAAAATCGGTTACCTGATGTACAACGGTTTTTACCCGAATTACGAAGCGCAACTCAACAATGCGTTTGGCCAACTCAAGGCAGCCGGAATCACCGAGCTCGTGCTCGATTTACGGTACAATTCGGGTGGATCGATCGCTACGGCATCGCGGCTGGCGAGCATGATCACCGGGCAATTCACAGGACAGGTTTTTGCCAAGGAACAATGGAATGCCAAAATCGAAGCCTATTACCAGGAAAACGACCCGGCGACTTTGTTCAACTTATTCCCCAATACCATGGGCAACAACGCGCCCATCAACAGCCTGAATTTGAGCAAGGTTTATGTATTGACGACCAAGGCCACGGCTTCGGCAAGCGAATTGGTCATCAACGGATTGGAACCTTACATCGATGTCGTGCAAATCGGCGATGCCACTACCGGAAAAAATGTCGGCTCGATCACCCTGTACGATTCGCCTGCTTTCACCAAATCGGGGGCGAGCACCAACCACCGTTATGCGATGCAGCCATTGGTGCTTAAAATCATCAATGCGGCCGGTTTTGGCGATTACATCAATGGCCTGCCACCCGATGAATTGCTCAAGGAAGATTTGGGCAATATGGGTACGCTGGGCAATGCAGATGAACCGTTGCTCAATGCCGCCATTACCCGGATTGTCGGTGGCGGAAGAAGCATGCCACGCCATCAGGAAACCAATTTCAAAATCCTCAAAGACAACCGCCTCATCCACCCGCTCAAGAGTGAAATGTACCTCGAAAAACTGCCCGACGGTTTTTCAAACATCCGTTAAAACAAAAGGCTTTCCGAATCAACAGAAAGCCTTTTTCATTATAGTTGGTTGGGATTAATTGAAATAAACGCCATTCGGGATCAATCCCGTAGCCGGGGCCTGAAGCTGTGTCCCGCTGAGCGAGTAGATGAAAACCTGCCCATCAGAAACGTAGTCTTTAGAATCGGTGACAAAGATTTTTCCATCTTCGACATTCAATCCGTAAGCATTCGTCGCCGTACTCGCAAACAAAGGCGTACTGCTGATCGAACCCGAAGAAAGCGCATCATCGTAAATGTTGCCGCCAATATTGAAATAGACCTTGTTGTTTTCGATATTGAGGTTTTGTGCACCGATCATGTCCGCCGGAAAAGTGATGTCGTTTTCAATGGCGTTGGTGGTCAGGTTGATCCGGATCAAATGGCTCGGTGCCGGGTCAAAAAAGCTGCTTCCGGTCAATACGTACAATTTGCCATTTTCTTCCTCGTAAGAATTCGGGCTTTGCGGCAGATCGATCGTGTCGATGATGTCTCCATTGGCCGGATTGATGACGGTAATGGTGTTGCCGTCGCCGTAACTGCCGTTCAACACATACAGTTTATTGTTCTCTACAAAAATCTTTTCGGCTATCGCGCCCACTTCGATTACATCTTCCACTTCATTGGTTGCCAGGTTGACCACCGTAATGAAATCGTCGGTCAGGTTGGCGAACGTATTGAGGTTGGTCACATACGCTTTGCCATTGTACACCGCCGCATAGCGTGGATTGACGAAATCGCCTTCGCTTTCGATGACATCGATGAGCTTGAATGTGTATCGGTTCACGACTGAAATCTTGTTCGAGGCGCTCGAGATGATGTACGCCCTGTCTTCATTGAAAAAAATCGACTGCAGGTAACCGCCCAATCCTTCACCGTCATTCTCTGCCCCGAAAATATCCTGCTTAACGATCGAATAATCATCCGACACAAAAGAAACGCTTCCCGCAGAAGCATTGCCTTCGTTGAGGATAAAAAATCCATTTTCATAAGCGCCCAAAGGCAGGTTGACTGTTGCATCGTCGCTGTCGTCGTCGCTGCACGACACCAATAAAACCGAGCCCAGAAGCGCGGCCATAAACATTTTGTTGAGTTTCATAGATTAAAATTTAAAAGTTAGTGTTGCATTAAAATGGCGTCCAGGCAACGGTCTGTCATCGACGCTCTCGTATTTTTGGTTCCAAAGGTTGAGCACTTTAAACCCCGCCTGGATTGTATTTTTTTTCCCAAAATCATAAAAAACCATCGCATTCGACACATGGTAATCCCCGACTTTTTTCTTCGGGTTGTTGTCCGATTGCGTGTACACGAAACCGTTGTACAAATGCTGGTACGCAAACGAAAGCTTGCGGAAACCATAACTCAAAACAGCCGTCGCTTTGTGAAACGGCACATAAATCAACTGCTTGTCGGTTTCCCTGTTGCGCGAATCGGTGTAGCCGTAGGTTCCGTTGGCATTGAAATGGTGATTGCCCAACCGGCGGTCGTACTGCAACGCCAATTCGGCCCCATTGATCAAAACCTGGTTCGTATTCTCGGGCGAAAACACACCGCCGCTTCCCGGAATCCAACGGATCATGTCCTGGATATGCACCTGGTAGACCGAGGCCGTCAAGCGGAAATATTTGGTCTTGAACTCATTCCCAATCTCGATCTGGCGTGAACTTTCGGGTTTTAAATCGGGGTTACCGCCTTGTTTCCAATACAAATCATTGAAGGTTGGGATGCGGAAATTCTTTGAAAAATTCATCTTGAGGCTGTAATGTTCCGAAGGCGACAAATTCGTCCCGATCGAAAACAACAACGGGCTGTCGTAATTCGAGGTCGTTTCCTTGCGCACCGACAATTCATACACAAATACCTTTTCAAAACGGTGTTTCCACAGCAAGGCCGCCGAACCGATCTGGCGTTTTTCGGGATGAATGTCCGAACCGTCGGCTTTGTTCTGCGTAAAATCGACGATCAAATTCGTGCGGATGTCGGGATTGATGTCGTAGGCCAAATCATATTTCGCGATGAAGGTTTCGACCTTGCCGAAATAAAAGTCATCCGATTGGATGTTTTCGAAATATTGGTATTTCTCGCTCAGGAAAGCGACTTTGACTTTTGATGTGAATCGGTTGAAAAAGCTGCTGCATTCGAGTAAATTCCGCGTGTTGAAATCGCGGTATTTCGTTTTGGTATCCGACGGATTGATCAGCGAAAAATGACGTTCGCTTTCAAAAACCTGGCTGTACAGTTTAAGGTAATTGTTCGTGTTGATTTTGTAACCGAACGCCACATTCATGCTCGTGTTGTAGAACTGTCCGTTCTCGTTTTTCAAATCCTTTTTTGAGTCGATGTAATCGTAATCGTTCTGCGAACTGTTCCTTGAAATCCCCGCATTGACACTGACTTTTTCATTCGATGCCAAAACGCGGTAATGTGCATGATAGGTTTCAAAACTGCCATAACCCAATTCGAATTCATTGCGGAATGTACTGCCGAAAACCAAATCATTGTTCAGGTGAATGCTGCCTCCGATGGCACTGCTGCCGTAAATCGCGCTGCCGCCACCCGAGCGCACCGAAATATTTTCAAAATCGCGTGTCGAGACCGTATTGAAATCGGTTTGCCCGTTGAGCTGCGAATTGATGTTGATGCCGTTCCAGATGACCGCCGTCTGCTGCGCCGTCGTCCCGCGGAAAGAAGGCGAAGACACCATACCGAGTCCGTTTTCCTTGAAATAAATCGGGGAATTGAAATTGAGCAATGAAGTGAGCGACGGTTCGTTTTTCTCTACGATCGAGTCGCCCAATTTCAGCACCGACTGCGACTGCGAGAATTGCCTGAGCTGGCTGTCGGAAACCGTCACTTCGCGGATGGCAATCGAATCCCGCTGCGCCCAAATACTCTGGCACACCAAAATCAACAAGCAAATAATGTATTTTCCTCTGGTCATTATTCAGAATCTTTTTCCCGAAGATTCGGCATTTCGTTACTGAAAAAGGCAGGTCTCCTGGCTTGCGTCTTGTTGTGTACCTTCCCATTTTAATTTTAGATTTTAGATTTTAGATTTTTTGATTGTCTGAAACAAATCTGAAATCTAAATTCCGAAATCTGAAATCCAAAACAGTGGTTTTGCAGATCACAACAAGCTGGATAGCTTACAGTTGCGGGAACAGCCCAGGCTTTTTATATTTTAGATTTATGATTTTAGATTTTTGGATTGTGTGATGAATCTGAAATCTAAATTCTAAAATCTGAAATCAACTACCTGATTCCCTTTTAATGCGGTCTTGAAAATCAAAATCCGCAACCTTAATTCGCTGCAAATATAGGCTTATGATTCGAAATAAAAATAAATTTTGAATTTTAAAACCGAATCGATATACCTTTGCAAAGCTTCAAAGCCGTGCTTATGAAAACCATTTCCCTCCGACTTATACTGTTTTTTTCACTGATTGCCTTGGTTTCGTGCAGACAAAACGAGGCGGCCGAAAAAAGCGAAATCCAAAAAACCGAGAACAGCATCCGCTATGCCAAAGGGCTTTCTATTTACCATTACGATGGTTATTCGATTGTCAAAATCACGAATCCTTGGCCCAACGCGACGAAGGATTATACCTATGTACTTCAAAAAAAAGACGCACAAATTCCTGACAGTTTAAGGCAACATACAGTGGTAAATGTTCCGTTGAAATCGATTGTGGTGACCTCCACCACGCACATTCCTTCTTTGGAAATGCTTGGCGTTGCCAATACCTTGATCGGTTTTCCACAACTCGACTTGATTTCTTCGGAGAAAGTACGCGAGCGCATCGACGCCGGAAAAATCAGAGAACTTGGCAACAACCAAAGCCTCAACACCGAAGTGGTCATCGACCTGCAACCCGAGCTCATCGTCGGCTTTGGCATCGACAACAACAATCCGACGCTCGACAACCTGCAGAAAAATGGACTCAAGATCATGCTCAACGGCGACTGGAACGAGCAAACCCCTTTGGGCAAAGCTGAATGGATCAAATTCTTCGGCGCACTGTACGACCAGGATGAAAAAGCCGAAACAATTTTTACCAAAATCGAAAAAGACTACCAAAAGACTTTGGAAATTGCACAGAAAACGACGACGAAGCCCACTGCTTTGGCCGGGGCGATTTACGAAAACCAATGGTATTTGCCGCACGGCAACAGTTGGGGCTCGATTTTTATCACGGACGCGGGCGGACAATATTTGTGGGCCGAAAGCCACGGCACCGGAAGTTTGGCATTGCCTTTTGAAACGGTTCTCGAAAAAGCCAAGGATGCCGATTTTTGGATCGGACCGGCACAGTTTACCTCGCTCAAGGAAATGACCGCCGACAATCCGCATTATGCGCAGTTCAAGGCATTCCAGAATAAGAACGTCTATTCTTTCAGCACGAAAAAAGGAGCAAAAGGCGGACTCATTTTTTATGAACTCGCCCCCAACCGACCCGATTTGGTGCTCAAGGACATGGTCAAGATTTTCCATCCCGAAGCGCTTCCCACTTATCAGTTGTATTTCTTCGAACAACTCCAATAATGCAGTCTTCCAAACGAAATAGCCTGTGGTTTACGATCCTTATTATGGGAACGTTTGTGCTGTTTCTTACTGATATTGCACTGGGTTCGGTAACGATTCCGGTCAACGAAATTTTCAAAAGCCTGTTCGGCGGAGCAGCCTCGAAGGAAACCTGGCAATACATCATTATCAATTACCGATTGCCCAAGGCAATCACGGCCATTTTGGTCGGCAGCGGACTTTCGATCAGCGGTTTGCTCATGCAGACTTTGTTTCGGAATCCATTGGCCGGTCCGTATGTGCTCGGACTCAGTTCGGGTTCCAGTCTGGGCGTGGCCATCGTGATCCTCGGTGCGGCTTTTCTTCCCGGATTGGCCGGTACCTTCTTGATTTCGTCCTATGGCATTATGCTGGCTTCGTGCCTCGGCAGTTTTATGGTATTGCTTGCAGTTTTGGTCGTTTCGCAACGGCTGCGCGACACCACGGCAATCTTGATCGTCGGGCTGATGTTTGGCAGTTTCACCACGGCTTTCGTAGGGGTACTGACCTATTTCAGTACGGCCGAACAATTGCAGAAATTTACGTTTTGGTCACTCGGAAATTTGGGCAATCTATCCTGGGTCTCGGTTTTGATTTTGGCGGTTTCGGTTTTGGTCGGATTGCTGTTGAGTTTGTTGAGCATCAAATCGCTCGATGCGTTGCTGTTGGGTGAAAATTATGCCAAAAGCCTCGGGCTCAATTACCAGAAAATGCGGTTCGTGATTATTTTTGCCACGAGTATCCTGGCCGGAAGCATCACCGCTTTCGCCGGACCGATTGCGTTTGTTGGCTTGGCGGTACCGCACATCGCGAAATTGGTTTTCCAGACGAGCAACCATTTGGTGTTGTTCTGGGGAACCATCTTTTTTGGGGCGGTCATCATGTTGTTGTGCGACATGCTGTCGCAGCTTCCGGGAAGCGAACTGACCTTGCCGATCAATGCAATCACTTCAATCATTGGCGCGCCGGTGGTCATCTGGCTGCTTGTGCGCAAACGAAAAATGCTGGCCTGATGGAACAAACGGTTTTACATACGCAGGACTTGCGCATTGGCTACGCCTCGAAAAAGGCCGAAAATGTCATCGCTTTTGATATCAATGTGTCGCTTCGCAAAGGAAAACTCATTGCGCTCGTCGGGGCCAATGGGATTGGAAAATCAACCTTGTTGCGTACGATTACTGGGATCCAGAAACCGCTATCGGGAACCGTTTTACTCAACAATCGATCGATTCACGAACAAACCGCTGCGCAAGTTGCCACCGCCTTGAGCGTGGTGCTGACCGAAAAATTACCCCCGAGCAACCTGACGGTTTTTGAACTCGTCGCCTTGGGCAGGCAACCCTACACGAACTGGATCGGCAAGCTCACCGAAGAAGACCATTCCAAAATCCAACAAGCGATTGGCCTGGCGCAAATTACTTCGTTGGTACACAAGAAGCATTACGAAATCAGCGATGGCCAGTTGCAGAAGGTTTTGATCGCACGCGCCTTGGCACAAGATACGCCATTGATTATCCTTGACGAACCGACGACGCACCTGGATCTGTTGCACAAGGTTTCGCTGTTCCGTTTGCTCAAAAAACTGACGCAGGAAACCCAAAAATGCATCTTGTTTTCTACACACGACATCGACCTGGCCCTACAGCTCAGCGACGAAATCGTCGTGATGACTGCCGATAAAACGGTGCAGGACATTCCTTCCAAACTGATTGCCGATGGGGTTTTCGACCAATTGTTCAAAGACGAACATATCGTTTTTGATGTGGAAAAAGGCAAGTTTGTCTTCAAAAATCTTTAAACTGAGCCGCAGTTGTCTTATCTTTGGTAACACACTAATCGTTTTGCCATGAGATTTTTATCCGCCGTATTGTTGCTTTTTGTTTCTTTAGGTTGGGCGCAACCCCAATTGGAAATGACGCCGCGGGGTTTTGCCCCCATCGAACTCCCTAGCCCGAACAAGCCCAACGAAAAACTCATGGAGGCCGTCGAAGCCTGGGTTCCTTACTACAACAAAAAAGGACATGATATTTATGACCTAACGACGAGCTCGGCATCGATTGACGCGTTTAAGGAGTATGCCTATTTCTATTACAATACGGGCGACCGTTACGATTGCAACATCGTGTACACGCTCAAAGTGGTTTTCAATCCGAATAAAACGTACACGCTGACGTTTTCGGTCAAGGAGATTTATGCCAAGCAAACCCTGACCAAAACCACCGTCGCCGATTTTTTTACGCCCGACGGCAAACTCAAAGACGATTTTGCAGACGTCAAGCCCTCGCTTGAAAAAACGGCCAACCGCATCGTCAAGTCTTTTGCGGAATTCATCGCGAACTGATTACTTGCCTTTGAGCAGATTGATGCTGACCGTTGCGGTATCGGCATCGGGGAATCTTCTGAATACGTGCGGATCGGGAAACAAACCAGCTTCGGATGCGATCTTGTTGAACACATCGATTTCTACAATGTACTGGTCCGAAAAACCATGCGTGGCATCATAAGCCGTAGCCGAGGTCTTGCCGAGATGGGCAGCGGCCAACGAAGGCGCAATCGTATGCAATTCAATCAGCAACAATCCGAAACGGCTCACATAAGGCGACCATTTCTGCAAATGCTCGAGCAGGTTGTCTTCGACTAAATTATTGGGAATGCGTCGGCCGCGGTGCGCGAAGGCGCCAGTCGATTGGCTGATACGGCCCGAAGTGGTTTTTTTGGGCTCGTCCCAAATGCGGTTGTGGTCGAGAAACGTACGCACGTTGAGCAAATCCTTGAGGTCGATTTTGTAGTTTTCCATCAGGTCATGGGCAAGGATATCGGGACGGCCAATATCACCCCAGATGACCTTGGCCCAAATATCGGCTTTGATCAGATTGGCACGCGAGACCTTGAGTGCGGTCTGGTTGTAATCGACGCCCACCAGGAACAACGGGTAATCATCGAGCATTTTCCCGCGCAAGGTTTGGCGGTCAATCACTTCGAAAATATGCTGCAGGAACGCGCCGTTACCGCATCCCATGTCGAGAATTCCTTTGGGCTGCTGCTCGATCGGCAGGTTAAAGAGGTGGATTAAAATCTCGTCGACTACTTTAAAATAAGTGTCGTGTGCGCCGCCGCTTCCCCAAACGTTCATCTCTCGGTCCACGTGAATTTCGTCTTCGCCATCGGCAACCATACGCAAAGCCGCCGGGTTTCCGAAAATGAGTTCCTCGATTTTGGCGAAGGTCGGCAGATAAGAAACCGTCACGCCATAAGCAGAGGCACGTTTGGCATAAAACAACCCGACTTCGGTGAACTGGTAATTGCCGTTTTTCTCGTTGAACCAGCCGAGCCATACCAGGAAGTCGAGGATTTTCTTGAACAATTCGGGTGATTTATGGAATTCCTCTGGCCGGAACGAAATTTCCATGAAGTATTTGTGAAACATGCCGTTCATGCCCAAACGCACCAAGGTCGGTCCGACCAGATAACCTTCGACATGTTTTAAAATCTGTTTCTGAATATCGCTTGTTACTGCATCATCGGACAACACCACGCCGTAATTTTTCTTGTATTTTTCAAAAATGAGGTTGAGTTTCTGGAACGGCGCTTCCTCAAAAAGCCTCGGATGGAATTGGGTCGAAAAATGCAGCAAATCGACCACATCCTGATAGAGGTAAAAATGGGCAAAGGCAATCTTGCTTTTGGCATTGAGGCTGACGCTGATTTCGTCCTTTGCCGTGTCGATGTGGTAGTCGAGAAAACCCTGGGAACTCAAAATCCTGAGTCCAACATTGAGATAGCCTTCATTGGCGTTGAACTGCGATGTCAATTCGGACAACGATACTTTTTCGTTGAGGACAATGTAATCGAGTATGCCCTTTTTTTCCAATGCCATGGCAACAGGTGCCGTCGCGAGTCCGTCAAGATGTTTGAAAATGGTGCTCCTGAGTTGGGTTTTGTCTGTCATGATCGATGGATTTATCCCAAATATAGGAAATTAACCCATTACCGCAGTTGCCTTTTTGCTTCTCCCAACACAAATGCGACCGAATTGGCCAAGTTGTAACTGCGCACCAATGGCGATTTGGGAATGGTCAGGTGGTTTGGAAAACGTTGCAACATTTCTGCACCTAGCCCTACGCTTTCTTTTCCGAAAACCAGCCAGTCGCCGTCTTGAAAATCATTGTCGTAATAGGTTTTTTCGGCATGCGAGCTGAACAAAAAAATACGCGAAACATCGGACACTTGTGCGAGCCATTCCCCTACATTCTGGTATTCGTGCCAGTCGAGGTGCACCCAATAATCGAGACCGGCGCGTTTTACACTCGAATCGGTAATCTTGAACCCAAACGGATGGATCAAATGCAACCGGCTTTCGGTACCAACGCAAAGTCGGCCGATGTTACCGGTATTGTTGGGAATTTCAGGTTCGACAAGAACAATATTCAACATCATATTACTGTTATTTTTAAACATCAAGACTTTCGACTTCAATCACTTCCCCCGATTGCAGACCGTCGAGTTGGATGTTGCCCACGCGGACACGCACGAGCCGCAGCGTAGGAAAACCGACTGCCGAGGTCATTTTGCGCACCTGACGAAATTTGCCTTCGTTGAGCGTAATCGAAACCCAGCTCGTCGGACCGTGGCGTTCATCGCGGATTTTGTAGGTGCGGTTTGGGAAATTGGGATCGGGAATCAATCTCGCCTCGCATTTTCGCGTACGGTATTTTTTGCCGTTGAAACCGATTTCTACACCGCCTTTCAATTGATCGACCGCCTGCTGGGTCATGACACCGTCGACTTGGGCGTAATATTCCTTGGATACTTTTTTGCCGCGGACGATTTCGCTCATCATACCGTCGGTGGTCAGCAACAGCAAGCCTTCGGAATCTTCGTCGAGCCGACCGATGGCCATGGTCCCTTGGGCAAAATCATGCAGTTCACCTAACAGTTTCTTCTTGCGCTTGAGCTCATAAATGAATTGGCTCAAATAACCGTAAGGCTTGTGGATGATGTAATGATGGTGCGCCATATGTTTGAAATCGCGGTAAAGATAAACTTTGCCCCGTCAAAAAGCAATGTTAAAGGGATGGTTTCCTTGGCCAAAAAATCGTAATATTAAAGAAGAAAAAAACAGCCCATGGAAACCAATAGCCCATCCAATCCCAAAAAAGACCGGGTTCAAAAAACCAATGAAGGATTCAGCGGGGACAACCTGCCGAAGGATTACAACCCGGCTGCCACCAAGCTCAAGCAGGAACTGGAAGCCCACCGGCAGCTTGAAAAAAAACCTTCAAAAGAAAACCAAAACCGATGAGAAATAAATACTTATCGGTTTTTTTATTTGAAAAAAATAATATATTTGCCGTCTATTCCCTCGGACTTATGATAGTTTCTGTCGTCCTCACTTTCTAACGTAGGACACTTTCCATACCGACAAAAATTTCAGGGCGCGCATTTGCGGCAGCCTCATTTTCCAATATTTATTTTTTCATCATGACACAATCAGCGCCTTCTAAAGGCAAATTAGCTATTATATTTTCTGTAATCAAGAAATCCCTGCGCGGCGAGGAACTCGACTACACGACCGGAAGCATCCGGATGTCGGTCATCTTGCTGGCCATCCCGATGATGCTCGAGATGATGATGGAATCAGTCTTTGCACTGGTCGATCTTTATTTTGTGGGACACTTGAAAGAAAGCAGTTTTGCAATCCAGACCGTCGGTTTGACCGAATCGGTACTTACAATCATTTACTCATTGGCCATCGGGATTTCTATGGCGGCCACGGCAGTTGTCGCCCGACGCGTCGGCGAAAAAGACCCGAAAGCAGCCGGAAAAGCCGCGATGCAGGCGATTCTCGTCGCTTCGTGCATCAACTTCGTGATTACGATTTTCGGGGTGTATTTCGGAACCGATATCCTGTTGCTCATGGGCGCTTCACCCGAAGCCGCCGCACACGGTACGCCGTTCATCCGGATCATGATGGGCAGCAGCATCATTATTACGCTGTTGTTTTTGATCAATGGGATTTTCCGCGGTGCCGGAAATGCCGCCATTGCGATGAAAAGTTTGTGGATCGCCAACATCAGCAACATCATCTTGTGCCCGATTTTCATCAACGGCTTGGGCCCGGTTCCGGCGTTTGGATTGACCGGGGCGGCCATTGCAACGACCATTGGGCGAAGCATCGGCGTAGCCTATCAGTTGTACCACCTGTTCAACGGAAAAGGATTGCTCAAGATTACCTTGGCCTATCTCAAACCCAATACAGAACTCATCCGGAGCATCGTCAAGATCGCCTCGCCTGCGGTGCTGCAATTCGTGATCGCCTCGTGTAGCTGGATTTTCCTCGCGCAACTCGTAGCCACCACCGGCGGCGACCACGGTTCGGCGGGTTACCAGACCGCGATGCGACTCATGATGTTTTTCCTGTTGCCTGCCTGGGGCATGAGCAACGCGGCAGCGACTTTGGTCGGGCAGAATTTGGGCGCCAAAGAAATCCAGCGCGCCGAGGATTCGGTACTCAAGACGGCCAAATACAATGTCATTTACATGGGCATCGTGATGTTGATTTCCCTGCTCGGTGCCGAAATTTTGGTGGCTTTCTTTACCAATGACGCGCAGGTTCAAGCCTATGCCATCCGGGCGGTAAGAATCATCGCTTTGGGTTATGTGTTTTATGGCATCGGGATGGTGATGATCAATGCGTTCAACGGCGCAGGTGACACTTGGACGCCGACAAAAGTCAACCTCGTTGGGTTTTGGTTTTTCCAGATTCCGCTCGCGTATTTTCTGGCGAAAGCCTTGAAAATGGGACCCGAAGGCGTTTTCATTGCGATTCCCGTAGCCGAAACTGCGATCACGATTGCGAGTTTTATTTTGTTCAAGCGCGGGAAATGGAAGGAAGTTAAGGTTTAACCGCTATGTGTTTGCGTGAAGGATGGAAGTGGAAATCCTTTTATTGCCATCGAATATGAGATTTCTCCTTGCAGTCGAAATGACAAACCCATCGCATCCCAATTATTCCTTTAGCAATAAAAGATTGCAACGGACAGCCTGACCTAGGGCCGAGCGTAAAGAAACAGCCCAGTGGACTGTTTTAGCGAGGAGCCAGCAGGTGCGCAGGCCGGTGTGAAAGGGCACGCCCACCAAAGGCCAACGCCAGAACTGAGCGTAGTCAATAAAAAAGCCACGAATACACGAATTTTCATTTTAATTCGTGCATTCGTGGCTTACTTTTTTAACCTTTATTATTGACGGCTTGAAACGTAATCGGACAATTCATCGGCGTTCGAGCTGAACTTGAAGATACCATTGAGTTTGTAATAACTCTGCGGCTCGATGCAGTAATCGTAGGCGAATTTGGCGAATTCGAGTTTGTTGTCCTCGAAGCTGAACAACTCGGCAATCTGCATGACCTGGTTGGTATTGAGGCAATTGGCCGAAACCACTTGTTTGGCGGTCTTGAGCTTGCTGTCCTCGAACGATTGCTTTTTGATCGTGGCCACCGCGGCATTGAAATCGCCGGGTGCCATCGCGTATCTTCGGTTGCAGCCGCGGTCGTGGCCGTGTCCGTCGTGGTTGCCATGGTGACCGCCGCCTCTTGGGCCGTCATTGTAATTTGCGCCTGTCGAAGTGGTCGTCGTGGTCGTGGTGGTTTGCGTGCCGCCCATCTGGTCGTTGATGTTGACGTTCATGTTGATGCCGCCCATGTTGATCTGTGCATTGGCATTGCCTCCGTTGCCGTTTGTTGTGGTCGTGGTCGTCGTGGTTTGGGTTACAGCCGGTTGCGGCTGGCCGTAATGGATGACATAGACGTTGCTCGGGACAACATAATTTTGCTGGACAGGAATCTGCGAGAAGAAGTTCAGTTTCCTCTTGTTGGTATTGTTCTTGTCGTTCTTGATTTTGTAGGTGACGTCGCAGAATTGGGCGTCGGCGTCCTGGAGCGACAAATAATTTTTGCTGATTTCCTGGAGGTTTTTGTTCTCGAAGATGATCTTGGCGTTGTAGTAGGGCTGATTCAAATCTTCGATGCGCAGGTTGGTTTGCGCGATGTCGTTCATTTTTTCGCCGTTGAGGATCAGGAAAAATTTATCGCCGTTCTCGGAAAAAATCGTCAGGTGGCCGACGTTTCCGTATTGGGCGAAGCTTAAAAATCCGAGCATCAAAAGGCAAAGGGTAAGAGTAATTTTTTTCATAGTTCTGTCTATTGGGTCAATATTTTGTTTTAAGGTCTTGATTTCGCGGCTTCCAAAAACGATGCCACGAAGTTAAGGCAATTGAAATTCAGGGTTAAAAATGAGGCCGATGGTGTTTCCCCACGGATCTTTCACCGAGGCCACAACGATTTCACCTCCGACGTTGGTGGGTTTTTCGTGTTCGGTGGCACCCAACGACAACAATCTGTCGTATTCGGATTCGACTTCGTTGACACCCCAATAGGTCAGCACGGATGCTGATTTTTCTGTGTCAGGATGTTCTTCGGGATGTAATCCGAGTTCATAACCTGCGATGTTAAAGCCGATATAAAATGGCTCGTCGAAATAGGGTTCGGTTTCGAAAGCTTCGGTGTACCAGGCTTTGGCCTTGTCCATATCGGAAACCTTGTAAATGGTCGTACGCAAGCCCAGGATTCTTTTTTGCATGGTATGGATTGTTATTTTTTGCCAAATATATTCAAATTCAGGAATTATATAAAACTATCTTAAAATCGTATAAACCACTAGCTTGATGCAAATTATAATTTAGTCCTACGTTAAAAAACCAGTAACGCAAACCCAAAACAATAACCTAAAAATGACCTGACTATGAAAACCCTGCTCCTTTTTGTTTCGTTGGCTGTATTTGCTTTTTCGGGTTACTATTTTGCGAACAACCTGCGGTATTCAACCGACTTGAATTACATCATCTATATGAGCACCTGGCTGGTATTGATCTTGATTTCGCTCGTCGGGATTGTGTCTTATTTCCCGATGCTGCGCATCCACAAACGCCGAGTGAGATCGCTCATTTACAACAGCTATTCCAGCCGCCGCATCCGCAACAAGGAATTCGACGGCCAATTCCATATTTTCAACTAACTCTTTTATATATATCCGGGTCACACCTGAAAAAATGGCTTTCAAAAGGAAGCCATTTTTTTATGGAACGCAGTGAACAACTTTCCGATTGCGTCGATTTTTCGCGGCGATAATTGTGTACATTTACTTTTTCAAAACCATACAAATGAATACCGAAATCATTACCGTAATTACCTTTATCATTGCACTCGGACTGGGCATTTTTATCGGAAAATTGATTTTTTCCGCGCGGTTCCAATCCGAGAAAATAGGGCTCGAGGAAAAACTGATCGGGCTTACTTCCCAATTCAACGCCTTGAAAGAACAAGGGCAAAACGACAAGGCTTCTTTTGAAAAACAACTGCAATTGTCGCAAACCGAAAAGGAAAACATCCGTACCGAAAAAGACAGCCTCGCGATCCAATTGTCCAAGAAAGAAACCGATTTTGAAAATTTGTGGCAGCGCAACCTCGAACAGAAAAAGGAAGTCGAGCAATTGCAGGAAAAATTCACCAAGGAATTCGAGAATCTCGCCAATAAAATCCTGGAGGAAAAATCGACCAAGTTCACCGAACAGAACAAGGAAAACCTCAAAAACATCCTCTCGCCTTTACAGGATAAAATCCAGTTGTTCGAGAAAAAAGTCGAGGACACACACAAGGAAAGCATCGGTTACCATGCGACTTTGCGCGAACAGATTTTTAACCTGCGCGACATGAACGACCGCATGAGCAAGGAAACGGTCAACCTGACCAAGGCGCTCAAGGGCGACAGCAAAATGCAAGGCAATTGGGGCGAACTCGTGCTCGAACGCGTACTCGAAAAATCGGGCCTCGAGAAAGGACGCGAATACGAAGTGCAGCAAAGTTTTACCAACGAACTCGGCCAGCGCGTGTTTCCCGATGTCGTGGTCAATTTGCCCGACGGCAAGAAAATGGTCGTCGATTCTAAAGTCTCGCTGACGGCTTACGAAAAATACATCAACGAGGAAGACGATTTGCTCAAGTCGGGTTACCTCAAGGAGCACATCGGCTCGATCCGGCGCCACATCGACCAACTCAGCGGTAAAAATTACCACGACTTGATCGAAAGCCCCGAATTTGTGTTGCTTTTCATTCCCATCGAACCTGCTTTTTCGATTGCGGCAAGCCAGGACGCCACGTTTTATGACCATGCGCTGGGCAAAAACATCGTAATCGTGACGCCATCTACCCTTTTGGCGACCTTGCGCACCATCGACAGTATGTGGAAAAACCAAAGGCGCCAGGAAAATGTCGAGGAAATTGCCCGTCAGGCTGGCGCGTTGTACGACAAATTCCATGGCTTATTGGCCGATCTGATTACGATTGGGAAGAAAATCGATGATTCGAAGGCTGGTTACAGCGATGCGATGAACAAATTGTTCGAAGGCAAAGGCAACCTGATCACGAGTGTCGAAAAAATAAGGAAACTGGGCGCCAAGGCCAAAAAGGAAATGCCCGAAAATATCCTCAGGCGTGCCGAAAGCCAAGACGGCGAATCATTGGAATAATACCGAACCTAAATAATCAGACCATGGAATTCAAGACCGTCCAATCGTCCCAAGTCACCATTTCCGAACTCATGCTGCCGTCGCATTCGAACTTTAGCGGCAAGATCCACGGCGGTTACATTTTGTCGTTGCTCGACCAGATCGCGTTTGCGTGCGCGTCCAAATTTTCGGGTTATTATTGCGTGACGGCTTCGGTCGATACGGTCGATTTCCTGAACCCGATCGAAATCGGTGAACTGGTCACGATGAAAGCCAGTATCAATTACGCGGGCAAAAGTTCGATGATCATCGGCATCCGCGTCGAGGCCGAAAACATCCAAACGGGAAAAATCAAGCATTGCAATTCGTCCTATTTCACGATGGTGGCCAAAATGCAAAACGGTGGAAATGCGAGCGTTCCGGGATTGGTTTTGTCCAACGAGGAAGATGTAAGAAGATTCCACAAAGCCATCAAACGAATTGCCCAAAAAAAGGAAAGAAACCTGCATGAGGAAAATTTCGACTACAATGCAGAGGAAACCTTGTCTTTGCTGGGAAACTACAATGTCAAATTGGAAATAAAACAAGGTTAAACTTAACATATTCTTACTAATTTTTCCAATTCCTTAATACTTATTTGCAATATTTATCTTTGTTATTGATTTTTTACTATTTTTGGTTTTCATTTTTAAAATTTTATGAGACAAAAATACCTACTGATAGCCCTGTTGTTTGTTGCTTTGGGATTCAATTCCTGTTCAAAAGATGACGAATATTTGAACATCAGTGAAGACGAATATTCGACCCAGAAAAAGACCGGCCCACAACCCGAAGCCGCTATCAAGCTTGACCTGAGCCAGGTTCCGTTGCCCAAATTGTCCGATTACCGCTTTTTTACCGGTGCGCTCAAAGACCAAAAGCCCAATTATCTGGTGATTCCTTACAAGCCAGCGAGCGACCTTTTCTCGGATTACGCCCACAAGAAACGTTTTGTATGGATGCCCAAAGGTACGCACGCGACTTATGTCAGCGACGACAATATTTTCGTGTTTCCGGTCGGTACGGTTTTCATCAAAACCTTTTATTACGACAACGTTCAGCCGGGCAATGTGACCAAAATCATCGAGACGCGCTTGCTGATCAAGAAATACGAAGCCACCGAAAACGATTCGGGTTGGAAATTGTATGATTACGTCTGGAATGAGGAACAAACCGAGGCTTACCTCGACACCGAAGGCAATGGTATTTTTGTTCCGATTACTTTCACCGAAAACAATGTGACGCGCAGCATCAACTATAAGATTCCGGCTTCGACCGAATGTGCGACCTGCCATAAATTGAACCCGACACAAAGTGAAAATGGGGAAATTGCGATTCCAATCGGACCCAAGCCGCAAAACCTCAACACCATGTTCAATTACGGCACTTACACCAAAAACCAATTGACGCGCTGGAAAGCGGCCGGTTACCTCGACAATTCATTGCCTTCATTGGCTTCGATCAATTCGACCGTAGACTGGAGAGACACGAGCCAGCCTTTGGAAAAACGCGTCCGCTCGTATGTTGACATCAATTGTGCGCACTGCCACAGACTCGGTGGTCACTGCGATTATGTCCCGATGCGTTTCAATTACAGCAACCCGAACCTCGCCCAATTTGGCGTATGCATGGTGCCAACGGCCCAAATCGATGGCGGTCCTTTTGTGATCAATGGCGGAAGGGCGGACCAATCCGAAATGATCATCCGGATGGGATCGACCGAAGAATCGGTCATGATGCCGATCATCGGACGCACGATTGTACACGAGGAAGGCGTACAGCTCATCTCCGACTGGATCAATTCGCTGTCGACCGAATGCAATTAAAGTAAAAAAACAATCCTAAATACGAACTGATGAAAAACTATTACTACTTACTCACATTCCTTGGTCTCAGCGGCGTGGCCTCCGCTCAGGGAATTACCTTCACCTCGCAGAATTTCGGTGGCAATGCCAGTATCTGCTGTGGTGTGGACATGAATGGCGACGGCCTGGACGACATCGTGACGGTCAACGCGCCCAACATTACGATCTACAAACAGAAAGCCGATGGCGGTTTTGAAGCGCAATCGTATACCGTCACCGGATTGACGACCAACCCAGGCTGGAGTATTGCTGCCGGGGATTACGACGCCAATGGTTACAACGACCTGGTCTTGGGAAGCCAAAGCCGTTGTGCGCTGGTCAAGGCCAATGCAGACGGGTCGGTCTATTCTCAATTGGTAAATGGCGGTAATCCAAATCCAAACTGGAACAATTTCAACCGAAACATCTTTACGCAAAGAACCAATTTCATCGACATCAACAACGACGGAAACCTCGATTTGTTTGCCTGCCATGATGTGGATCAAAGCCATGTGTACCGCAACGACGGTGCCGGAAACATGATTTTCGACATCCCGATGTTCCCGACTTTGGACGTGGGCGGAAACTACGCTTCGGTCTGGATCGATTATGACAACGACGGCGACATGGACATGTACGAAGCCAAATGCCGCGGTGGTGCGCCGGAAGGCGATTTGCAGCGCATCAACCTGTTGTACACCAACAACGGCGACGGTACTTTTACCGAAGATGCAGCGGCCAAAGGCATCAATGATGGCGCCCAGTCTTGGTCGACCGCTTGGGCCGATTTCGACAATGATGGCGATTTCGATTGTTTGTTGTCGAATATTTCAGACGAAAACAGATTGTACCTCAACAATGGCGACGGTACGTTCACCGATATTTATGCCACAACCGGAATCGAATCGACGGTAGGTTCTTGGGAATTGCAGGCCGCCGACTTCAACAACGACGGCTGGGTCGATTTCCTTTGGCAAAACAACAAACAGCTTTGGATGAACAACGGCAACATGACGTTCACCGGCTACAACCTCGGATTCAGTGAGGGCGCAATCGGCGACTACAACAACGATGGCTTCCTCGATGTACAAAGCGGCTCCAAAGTATGGTACAACAGCGGCAACCCGAACAAATGGCTGACCGTCAAACTGCAGGGAACCGTGAGCAACCGAAACGGAATCGGCGCACGTCTGGAATTGTACGGCCCTTGGGGTAAGCAAATCCGCGAAATCAGAAGCGGCGAAGGTTTCAGCCACATGAGCACACTCAATGCACACTTCGGTATCGGCACGGCCAGCTCCATCGAGAAACTCGTTATCAAATGGCCATCAGGAACAGTTGACGTGATCATGAACCCATCGAGCAACCAAAGCCTGACCGTGATCGAAGGTTCGGCACCGTTGAAAGTGGAAGAAATGTCCAACACCGATTTCAGCATTTTCCCGAACCCGGCCGCGGAGGTCATCAACCTGCGTTTCAGCCAATCGGTTGACATCACCTCGGCGCAAATCATCGATTTGAGCGGAAGAGTGGTTTTCAACACTCCTGTGGTGAACCAAACCGTAGATGTGAAATCGCTCGCCATCGGCCCTTATGTATTGAAATTGCAAAGTGCAGACGGCAAACAATTCACCCAAAAATTCATCAAGAAATAATTGCTGATCAACAAAAATATAGCCTCGTTTTCTGTATCGAAAACGGGGCTTTTTTTTTGCGAAGCCCTGTCGTTATTGGCTCTTTTCAAACCTCTTTCAAAAACCCCATAACTTTCTAAAATTTAACAGGATAGACTTCAAATTCCTAACTATTTTTTAATATTTTTGGTACAGCAAGCCGGATTTATGAAAAAAAATTACGCATTCCTTTTAGTGCCGTTTGTATGCCTCGTTTTGGCCATCTTTTCATGCTCCGAATCCGACGATGATAAAACATATACTCCTTTGCCCGTAGCGCCTGAGCAATCCATTTCGGTAGATTTGACGCGCGTCCCTTATCCCAAATTATCCGACTATCATTTCTTTGAAGGCATCATGAAAAATTTGCAACCGGCCGAAGGTTTGCTTCCGTTTGAACCCGCCAGTACGCTGTTTTCCGATTACGCCAAGAAGAAACGTTTCGTATGGATGCCCAAAGGGACCAAAGCCACTTACAATTCAGACGGGACGATTCTAGAAATGCCCATAGGCGGCGTCCTGGTCAAGACTTTCTATTATGAAAACGTGCAGAACGTTAGCCCCGTAGGCGCCACACGGATTGTAGAAACACGTTTGATGATCCGCAAAGCCGACCGTTGGATCTTTGCCAATTACATCTGGAATGCCGAACAGACCGAAGCCTATTACAACATGGCCGGTGGCATTACGCCCATCAGTTGGAAGGATGAAAACAATGTGGTCAAGTCGGCCAATTACAAGATTCCCGAAATATCCCAATGCCAAGCCTGTCACCGCGCGCTGCAAAATGTCAACGGCCACCAGGTCGATGTGTACATCCCGATTGGGATCAAACCGCAAAACCTCAATTTCAATTACCATTACGGAACCGCCACTAAAAACCAACTCGAGAAATGGATCGAAATGGGGTATCTCGAAAGTGGTTTCAGCCTGCCTTCGGCGGCGCACACCGTCATTAATTACAGCGATGCGGGACAACCGCTCGAGCTTCGGGCCCGTTCCTATTTCGACGCCAACTGTGCACATTGCCATGAGGCGAATCGGTATTGTTCGTACCGTCCGATGCGCATGGCTTTCAGCAATTCGAGTCTGCTCAGCAACATGGGCGTTTGTGTCGATACCCAAGACCTACAGGACTATCCGTTGCTGAACAAGATTGTCACCCCTGGAAAGATTGACCGCTCGATGCTTTTTTTCAGGATGAATACCGTATTAGAAGGTTACAGGATGCCGCTTCATGGACGATCGATTGTCCACGAGGAAGGCGTTGCCCTAATTAGAGAATGGATCAACAGTTTACACGATTGCGAATAACATTTAACCAACACCACCAAAATGAAAAAAATGAAATTAATTATGCTATTATTGCTGGGCTTGGGCATCCAACTGTCCTATGCACAGAACACCTGCGCCACGGCTTTGCCCATCGGCGCTGGGATTACAACCGTTCCGGGAATCGACGGGACCAATATTCCGACGGCCTGTTCGAATTCGGGCGATGCTTTGGCCGAATGGTACGTTTATGTACCGACACAGAATTACAGCGTCACCGTTACCTCAGACCTCATCCAAAACATCTGCAAGGACACACATTTCATGGTGTACACCGGGACTTGCGCGGGACTTACCTGTTATGCGAATGACGATGACGGCGGCGTCATCCAGTGCAATGTCGGCAATCCAAATTCGTATTTGTCGATCGACACTTTCGATGTGACCGCCGGAACCACCTATTACATCGTTTGGGACAACCGTTGGGGCCAAACGGCCGGATTCGATTTCCAATTGATCGAATCGCCAATTGTACCGAGCCCATGTGCAACCGCTACACCGGTTACCGCAGGGGTTACTACGGTAACCGCAGTCGATGGCGTCAACCTCAACACCACTTGCTCGTCGATCACGCTACAGGCAGAATGGTATGCTTATACGCCGACGCAGAATTTCCGCGTGACGGTCAGCTCCGATTTGCCACAAAACATCTGTAAGGACACCAATTTTAGCGTATACACCGGTTCGTGCAGCGGAACGCTCAACTGTTTGACCAGCGACGACAACTCGGGGATTATCGAGTGCAATGTCGGCAATACCAATTCCTTCCTTTCCAAGAAAACATTCGATGTGAATGCAGGAACGACCTATTACATCGTCTGGGACAGCAAATGGAGCGCGGCCGGTTTTGATTTCCAAATTACCGAAGTGCCGATCGTGATCCCGATCACCTACAACATCCAAAGCATCCCGACCGTAAACTCCGCTTACAATATGTGTGTCGTTGACATGAACGGTGACGGATTGGATGATCTGGCCGGAGTAAGCGGCAACAATTTGCGTGTGCATTACCAAGGTGCCGGTGGTACATTCACCTATACCGATTTTCCGATTGCCGGTACAAGCAACATGCCGGGCTGGAGTATGGCTGCCGGGGATTACAATGCCGATGGCTATACCGATTTGCTGCTCGGAAGTACCAACGGACTGAGCTTCTGGGAATCGAATGCCACAGGAACCGCTTACACCAGCATTACGCCAGGACAATTCATTTTCTGTCAAAGGACCAATTTCTCCGACCTCAACAACGACGGACACCTCGATGCGTTTTCTTGCCATGACGTGGCCCCGAATTGCTATTACCTCAATGACGGAAATGGCCATTTGTCCTCATTCTACCAAGTCGGTGTGACTGCCGGCTCGATGTCCCTGGGTTCTGTGGGTGGAAATTATGCGACCATCTTTTGTGATTACGACAATGATGGCGACTCGGACATGTTCGTTTCGAAATGTTCTGGACTTCCATGCGAATTGCACCGCAACGACGGCAATGGGGTTTTCACCGACATCTCTGCGGTAGCGGGCATCAACATCGTTCCTGATTCGTGGTCTTCGGCAGTGGGCGATTTCGACAATGATGGTGATATGGACATCATCGTCGGGGCCAATGGTAGCTACCCAACGGTAGTTTACCGAAACAACCTCGACCTGAGCAACAGTACAGAGGAACCATTTACCGATATTACCGTGGGTTCTGGATTCGACCTCAATTCCAATTCTGCAAGGGATTGGATCACCTACGATTTCGACAACGACGGCAACCTTGATGTATTGAGCAGCGGAAACCGGATCATGTTCGGCAAAGGCGACAATACATTTGAGCTCGTCAATTACCCGAGTATGGGCGTAGGCGCCGTGGGCGATCTCAACAACGACGGTTTCCTCGACATCCAGATGCCGAGCAGCGGCGCGATTCGCTACGCGGTTCCCAATGCCAACAAATGGATCAAGATTGTTCCAAAAGGCACGACCAGCAATTCGCAGGGAATTGGTGCCCGCGTTGAAATCTATGGCTCATTCGGCAAACGAATCAGGGACATCAGAAGCGGCGAAGGTTTTGGTTACATGAGTACGCTCAATGCACATTTTGGTATCGGTACCGGAACCATCGAGAAAATCATCATCAAATGGCCTTCAGGCGAGACCGATGTCATCATGAACCCACCGGTCAACCAAACCATCGAAGTGATCGAAGGATCTTCCCCTTTGAAAACCGACGAAATGGTCAGCCAAGCCTTCAGCATCTATCCTAACCCGGCATCGGATGCACTTTACTTTACATTCAATAGCAGTATCCAGGCCAAATCGGCCCAGGTCTTTGATTTGAATGGCCGTGAAGTATTGAACACAACGATTGCAAACGATACGATTTCGGTCAAGAAATTGGCTTCCGGAACTTATATCGTTTTGGTCAAAGATTTGAGCGGAAGACAATACACCCAGAAATTCATCAAAAAATAATTCATTTTTTTTCAGCTTAAAGAAGCCCCGTTTTTCAAGTGAAAGCGGGGCTTTTCTTTTACAATCTGGGTAGATTTTCGTCCTATTTTGTTAATTCATTTTACTGAAAATCAAACCAATGTGATTTTTTTATTATATTTGAGAAACCGCACCCCATCCCTACTCCTGCTTTGGTTTTCCATCATTGAGCCTATTCACTAATATCCAATAAAACCAAAACAATTATGAAAAAAATCTTACTCTTTTGTCTGTTCGCAGCGGGTACCTTTAGCGCCCATGCGCAGTACGATTGCTCGACGGCCTATCAGGTCACGCCTGGCTCTTATTTTGTCGATTCGGTCAACGGAACGCAAATCCCCAATCCGGTTTGCATTCCAGGAGCCACTGCCGCCACCGCCGGGATGTGGTATGTATACACGCCCACAGAAAACCACACCGTGACCGTCAGCACCGACCTGCCCATCAACAACGGACGCAACACCCGTTTCCAGGTGTACCGCGGCAACTGCGACAACCTGATTTGCCACGGAGGCGATGACGACAGCGGCACCGGCAACACTTCGATCGATAGTTTTGCAGCCCAAGTAGGTTGGAGTTATTATATTGCTTTCGACAACAAATGGAGTTCCCAAGGTTTTACTTTCGAATTGACCGAAGGCCCTTATGTGGTGGTGCCTGTCGAAGCCGGAATTGCCTTTAGTTCGCAAACGATTGTCTTGACCGGTGAAAAGGCCGTCGTAGACATGAACGGTGACTTTCTTGACGATATCGTTGGTGTAAACCAGACCAGCGTCAATATGGCCTACCAAAGCGCTACCGGCAGCGGATTTACGATGGCCACACTTACAACCCCCAGTGCAGCCTATATGCCCGGCTGGAGTATGGCCGCAGGTGACATCGACAACAACGGTTTCAACGATTTACTTTATGGCTCTGGAAGCGGCGTCAGTTTCATGAAGCAAAACAACACCCAAACCGCTTTCACCCAGATGTACACGACCAACAATGTATTTTCGCAGCGTTCCAATTTTGTAGACCTCGACAATGATGGGCACCTCGATGCTTTCGTCTGCCATGACGTCGCGCCAAATGTGTATTACACCAATGATGGCTTTGGCAACTATACCTTCCACCAGGGTGGTATGGGCGATTTCCCGAGTGGCGGAAACTACGGCTCCATCTTCGTCGATTATGACAACGATGGCGACCAGGACATGTTCATCGCCAAATGCCGCGGCGGAAACTCCGGGGCGAATATTGACGAGTTGCACCAAAACAATGGCGACGGTACATTTACCAATGTGAGTTTGTTTGCCGGTATGGCCGAACCCTCGCAATCGTGGTCTTCCGCTTGGGGCGATTTCGACAACGATGGCGACATGGATGCCTTGATCGGCGCGAGTTCATTTGCCACAGGCGGCCACAAGCTCATGCGCAACAATGGCGATGGGACTTTTACCGACATCACGGCCGGATCCGGATTTGAAATTTTCTCGGGAACCGACCACGAACACGTCGCACACGACTTCAACAACGACGGATGGATCGATATTTTCGCAGGCGCCAAAACCATCATGATCAACAACGGCAGCATGAATTTTTCACCATTGGTCATCCCGGCCGGCCACGGACCGATTGGCGACCTCAACAACGATGGTTTCCTCGACATCCTGAACAACAATTTCCCGAATACTACCGCTACGCTTTACCTGCATACCGGAAACGACAACAATTGGATCAAAGTACAACTGCAAGGCGTTTTGAGCAACCGAAGCGCGATTGGGGCAAGGGTTGAAATCTACGGCATCTGGGGCAAGCAAATCCGTGATGTGCGCAGTGGTGATGGGTTTGAATACATGAGCTCGCTCAATACGCATTTCGGTATCGGACCGGCCAATGCGATTGAAAAGGTGATCATCCGGTGGCCATCGGGAACAGTGGATACCGTTTTCAACCCGAACATCAACGAACCGCTAACGGTGATTGAAGGCTCAACACTGGGCACGACCAATTTTGCCAGTTCGTCGTTCAGCGTGTATCCGAACCCTACCGACGATCTGCTCAACATCAAAATGGCGCATACCTCCGAGATCAAGACGGTAGAAGTATACGACCTGACCGGAAGGAAAGTCCTCGATGCCGGAACCGCAGACCAGTTCTCTGTCAAGGCGCTTTCGTCGGGCACTTATATCTTGCTCATGAAAGACAATCAGGGCCGCCAACATTCGCAAAAATTCATCAAGAAATAATCACTACTTTATACCAACGAAAAATCCCGCTCAAAAGGCGGGATTTTTTATGCTTTGAATTGTTTTGGATTAAAAAACGCGCAACAAATTGAATCCGAAATAAATATCGCCCTTATCCCATTGCCCGGTGGTATTACCGAGAAAGCCTGCTTCATGGATGCCTTGGGAATTGGTGAAATGCATCTGGAATACGTGTCCGCCAGTCTCGATGTCAACCCCCACAGACAACGGATTGTGGAATGGGGAATTGCTGGAACGGTTCGTGTGCACGGCATAATCGGCGTTGATGGAAACCCGTTTGGAGATTTTGACCCTTCCGCCTCCACCGATGGCGAGTTGCGAATTGTCCTGCTCGTCATCGATTACGAAATTCTCGTGGAAAAAGGTCGGCGCCAATTCGAGCGACAACCAATTGTTGAACTTGCGCGAAACCAAAATCTGTGTCACGTAGGTCATCCGGTTCTCGAAATTCATGTTCGGATAATTGCTTTCCTTGAGTTGATTGTTGAAGGCCAAACTGTTGAACGACACAATCGAAACCGGAAGCCCATTGGTGGTCTGGTCTGCGATTTTAACCTTTCCCGAAACATCATAAGCCTGTTCGGAACGGCCGACAGCCACGGTCAGCCAATCGGTCAAACCGTACAGGAATTTGATCTGCGTCACGGCGTTGTCCAATCCGAAGAAACCTTCGAAACCGTCTTCGACCGAACCGAAACGGTGCGCCACGATAAAGTAGAAGTCCTTCTTGGCGGCGAGTTTGGTCGATTCGAGGTTGACGATTTTGATTGCCTTAAACGCCGAGTCGACTTTCTCGTTCTTCGGAACCGAATCTATTCCGGCCAACAAATCGTCCTGGGCCAAAGCAATAATGGGAAACAGTAAAAAAGCAAGTAGTAATTTTTTTTTCATAGAGCTAATTTTATTTGAGTATGGATACCTGATCCATTTTTAATTCGTCGACCAAATCATCGTAACCCAGGAAACGGCCCTTGATTTTGATGCTCTGTCCTGCTGCGATGGGTTCTTTGACTTTTTTCTTCTTAAGCACCGCGGAGAGTTTTTCATCGATGGTCAGCGTTCCCGTTGCGGCATCGAACGCAGTGACTTTTCCGTCTACCTCGATCGTTTGGTTGCCATAGGTCCGGTTGGCCAAACTGTCGTTGGATACAAATTCGATTTGAAGTTCCTTCACGGTCATGGTAAATTCCGGATCTTCAGAACCAATGTCACGATGCCCCTGATACAGGTAATTGTACGTGAGGAATCCCCCTGCCAAAATAACCAGCAGGATAATAAAGCGGATGTTTTTTTTGACTGCTTGTTTCATAGTTGTTAGATTATTTGGAACATATTAGTATTCAAATTTAATTATTTTTTTATTTTTTTCAATTTATTTAATCATTATTCTATAATTTTGGCTAAAACCTATGAAAAATGCGACTTGTAAGAAATTTAACCTTTTTTGCTGGATTGGCTGTCCTTACAGGCTGTTCCAATGACAGTACCTCCGACTTGATTGGAGATCCTATTCCTCCCGGCGCGACCATCACCTACTCTGGAAACGTGGCCGCCATCATCAACAACAACTGCCTGGGATGCCATTCCAATCCTACCCAAAATGGCGCGCCTATGTCTTTAACGACCTACGAATTTGTCAAGCAAGCGATTCAAAATCGTGGTCTTCTTGACCGTATCTCGCGTGACCAAGGTGCCGAAGGAATGATGCCTCTCGGCGGTACCCGATTACCGCAAAGCGCCATCGACATCATCGAACAATGGCAACAGCAAGGATTACAAGAATAAATTAAATAAACCGCTATGAAAAAGAAGATTGAAAAACTCCAAAAAGGTTGCTACCTATTTGTGAGAAAAAAGAGTATTTTGTTTTGTTTGCTGATAACTGCAGCGACGATTTCCGCACAGGAGAAAATGATTACCAAAGCTGGAAAAATTACCTTTGAGGCTTCCGTCCCCGCGTTTGAAGAAGTCAAAGCCACCAACACCACCGCAACCTGCGTACTCAATCCTGCCACAGGCGAAATCGCCAGCCTCGCGCTCATGAAGGGGTTCCGCTTTAAAGTGGCGCTCATGGAAGAACATTTCAATGAGAATTACATCGAAAGCGACAAATTCCCTAAAGCGACTTTCAAAGGAAAAATTGACAATTTTGATGCTTCGGCACTTTCAGGTACAGCCAAAGACTATACGATCAAAGGCAAACTCGAATTGCACGGAAAATCCAAAGACGTAACGATGACCGCAAAAATCCGCAAGACCGATGCCGGCATCGAAATCATCGCCAACTTTAGCGTCAACGCCGACGATTTTGCCATTGCGATTCCTTCGGTGGTCAAGAGCAAAGTCTCGAACAAGGTCAACGTCCATTCCGAATTCGTGGTCAAATAAAAATGAAAATGTCCCATTCAAGGGACATTTTTTTTATACGTTTAATTCCAATTGTCGATTTTGATATCGTGCGGCGACGGTTTTCCCTGGCCGGTTTCGACAAGTTGTTTAAGGCTCAACATAAAGATCGCCCATTTCATGCTGCAATGCGATTTGAATTCGACTTCCTCGGCCCAATTTCGATGGCTGAATAAAACGATGGTATAATCGCCATCCTGATGCAGATCGAAAATGACTTCCGTCCCGATCCATTCGGGCGGGCCCGCCGTGAATTCCCAGCGTACTTTTTTCTCCGGATCGAGCGTCTTTGCCGTAAAATGCATGCTGCCGATCTCGGTTCCTTCCAAAGTGTGAAATCGGGTGACGATTGTCCCTCCAATCTCAGATTTCCCAGTCGTGTCTTGCGTCCACCAACCGGCAATTCCTTGGATGGTGGCCAAAGCCTCATAAACTTTTTGCAAAGGTGCCTTGATGCCGACGCGATGATTGATGTGTACCATTTCTGTTTTTATTTTATATTTTAATTGTACTCAAAACTATTCAGGCATTTCACCATGATGGCCATGTTGGTTTTGGGTTCGTCCTTGAGTTGGCCATTGGCAGTGATTGAATAAAAAACACCTTGCTCTTTGCCCTTGACCAAAAACGTAATGATTTCGATCGGGTTTTCATTGGTCGATTGGAGATGCATGAAATAAGCGTCGTAATTGTTGAGCTTCGTTTTGCCGCTTTCTACCATTTCCAGAGTGGCTTTGTCTTCATGATATTTTCTTGAAGATTCATATTCTTTGTAAAGTGTTGCATTCTTTTGTAGACTTCGGTATTTATACACGCTAATGATTTGTGTGTAGCCACGGGTTGTTTCTGAAAAAGCCGCCGTAATTCCAAGCATCATTTTCTCCGATTCATATCGTTCCGATTTCCAAAACCAATTTTGTGGAATCGTCATTGAAAAATCATTGGACGGATGCGAAATTTTTTCTTTCGGATATTTCACAGGCAAAGCGACATACTCGCGAACAGGCGTGTAATTTTTGGAACACGAACCCAAAAGCAAAAGAAGCAAAAGAAGTGGTAAACCTTTCATATTTGAGCCGTTACTTTCTGATTATTTTTTCGGTCTGCGCATAACCTTCACCGCTGATTTTCACGAAATAAATCCCTTGTGCAAAATCAGAAAAATCCACCGCCGTCTCTTTTGAATGGCAGTTGAATTCGCGCAACAATTTTCCGCTGATGTCAAAAATCTGTACCGATTCGATATCGGTCGCAGCCGAAATATTCAGGTTGCCGCTCACCGGATTCGGATACACCGTCCTATTGGTTTTCGCAAAAGCGGTCGCCGATAAACTGGCATTCGATGCAATCCAACTCGAGGCCAAATTGTTGTCGAGCGCCGTGTCGATCAGTTGCAGATAGCTGCCGTTGCCATCGGCATTGGGCCAAGGCGAGGCATCGAAATATTCAACCGTATCGATCGTATTGCCAAACGAATCGGCCAAAACGAGTTTTTGTTTGCTGTTGGACAGATTGCGCGTGAATTGCCCAAAGGCTGCAAATCCGTAGCGCGCCTCGAAGGTCGCCAAATTGCTCGCGAGATAGACACTTTGGCCCGCTTCGACCGTGGCGGCGGGAAACACATACGAAATGCCCAATTCCTTGAAATAAATCCCGCCCAGGTTGACGGTTTGCGTCCCGGCATTCTTGATTTCGATGAATTCCTGGTCGTTGCTCACCGGAAACGAACCACTGGTCCCGGGATTGTAATTGATGCGGTTGATGACCAACGGCGGCGTAACGATTGCGTTGCAGGCCGAAAAACCTCCCAGGTTGGCCGTCATCCAGTTGATCCTTTGGTACAGCCAGGTCTTGAGGTTATCGATTTCGAGCGCATGGTCCGGAACGGTTCCCCAACGCTCCGCTTCCCTAGGGATCGCCTCGCCGATGTAGGTCACGGTCTGGTCGATGAAAGTGACCAGACTGTTGTGCTTGAGCGGCTGGCCCGCTGCGGTGAGTTCGTTCCATCGTTTGGACAAATAACAGCGAAAAGTGGGATTGACAAACAAATCCCGCCAAAATTTCGCGCCCGTATTGTCGCCGTTGTCAAGCTGCCACACATCGTAATGGCTACGGTCGAGGCCGAAATCGAAAAGGTCGTTGCCATAAGTCAGGTTGTAATCCCAGATCGGGCCGGCCCTGAGCTTGCCGTTGCGGTCTTTGTGGAAATAGGTGCTGAACTGGTAGCTGTCGGCATTAGAGGACAATTCGGACAAGACCATAAAATCGACAAAAGTCGGCACATCGATCACCGAAGGATAGCCGTTCACAAAACTCGTATTGTTGTTGTGTGCTGTCAACCCCAGATTGGTAAACTGGCTGTGGATGTACGCATCCTGTTGCGTAGTCACCTCCTCGGGCTTGGGCAGGTCGTGCAGAAAATCGGTGGTGCCGTTGTAGGAACTCATGCTCCAGGCGACCGGATCGCCGCCCGTGGTCTTGTCCGATTTGGTGATGTAGCCGCCGCTGAGTTCGGGCAAGGCATTATCGGCCGTAGTGATCTTGACCACATTAACGCGGTTCGAATCGGCCTTGATTTTTTCCTGGAACACATACAATCCTTTGTAATCGCCGTTGATGACGACCTCACAGTACTGGGTTCGCGGGGCATAATTCCCGATTTGGCGCGCGAGGTTGTAGGACAAATAATCCCGGATCAACGACGGATCGTAGGCCAATGAATTCAGCACCCAGTCGTTCTCGCTTGGCATTCCCAAAAGACTCACGTTGTTGTTGCTCGTATTGTTGGCCTGCAGCGTGGTCAATCCATATGGCTTTTTGGGCAGCCATTGCGAGGTCGACCCACGGATTTCGATACTGATGCGCCCATTGTAATTGAGGTAAGCCGGCGTGTTCTGGTCGGTCAGGTAATTGCGGCTGCCGTCGGGATGCTTGATGATTTTCATCGTGGCCAGTACGCGCGGATCGTCGGGGATTTCGTAAGGCTGGTTGGTTTCGGGATTGATGTCGGTATTGATGATGACGATCGGCAGGTTGCTGTCGGTGAAATCCTGTGCAAAAACTACGGCGCTTTGGATCACCAACAAGGTCAACAACAGCCGTTTGTAAAGATTCTTCATTGAGGCATTTTTTTAAACTCGAGTAACAAATGTAAGTTATTTTTTGTTTGGTGTTTTAACAAAATAAAGGTTGCACGACCGATGGGTTTCCGTTATCTTTCGGTATGCAAAATCAACCCTTACTTTTAGAACGCCTCGCGCAGGCACCGATTGAAAAAGTCTGGCGGGCGCTCACCGAAATCCAGCAATTGAAACAATGGTTTTTCCCGATGATGGAACATTTCGAACCCCAACCCGGATTTGAAACCGCTTTCGACGTACACCACAACGGCCATGTTTACCCGCACCTGATCAAGGTCGTGGAAGCCGACGCACCACAAAACCTTGCCTACACTTGGCGTTACGGCGGCTATCCTGGGAATTCCATCGTGCGTTTTGAACTGGAAGCCCTCGGCAACCAAACCCAAATCACACTCACGCATGCCGTCACCGAATCTTTTTTTGCTGAACAATATCCCGATTTCTCCGAAAATAATTTTAAATTGGGCTGGACGC
Source organism: Flavobacterium sp. (assembly GCF_047602195.1). Classification (GTDB taxonomy): domain Bacteria; phylum Bacteroidota; class Bacteroidia; order Flavobacteriales; family Flavobacteriaceae; genus Flavobacterium. The sequence goes on along the minus strand of NZ_JASGHW010000003.1, from coordinate 309,771 downwards.
ATTTCATCGAGGCATTGCAGCAGTTTGCAGCGCGTTGAAGGCAAAACACACAACAGAGAAATGAACCAATCAATAGCAATCACATTTGGCGAGCCGGAACACGGATGGTTGCCGGTCGACTTCAGCTATCGGGATTTCCGTTTGCATTTTACGGCATCCGATGTCTTGAATGATCCAATGGCAGAGCTATACAGCGCCTTGGTCTCATTGGATAGCACCGCACCGCAAAACATCACCTGGTGGCTTGAACCTGAGGCGTATTTTTTCGAATTGGAAAAAGAAGCATCCCATTTTTCATTGACCATAACGGAAACCGAAAACCTTCATAATGGAAAGATGCCCAAAAGACAATTGATCAAAATAACCGGGACCGAAAAAGAAATCATAGCGCCTTTGCGTATTTCATTGAAACAATTTTCCGCAAAAACACATGACAAAAAACATTGGCCCTTTGATTTAAAAAAAGACAATGTGGACAAACTGTAAAATTTCTTTTTAGACCATCAAACCTTTTGTTGAATCGAAAATAACCCACTCCAAATGAACCAAACCCCAGAAACCCTAACAGATACGCAACCAAAAAATAAAATCGTACGCCGCAACTTATTACCCGTTTGGATGAAAATAGGTTGCTGGATATTCATGTTTATGGGCGTCATGGGAATCTTGTGCCTGCTCATCGGTGCCTTTGGTATTCCGGCAGACATGTCGCTTTACGGATATTCGACCAATAAACCTATTTCGTTTATGGGTATTTTTTTGGCTATTGTGATCGGCATAAAAGGCTTTGCGGCTTATAGCCTGTGGTTTGAAAAGTCCAATGCGATTTCAATCGGCAAATTCGATGCGATTCTGGGTTTCGTCTTGTGCGTCATCGCATTGGTGTATTTTCCGTTGGTTCACCATACGATAAGCATCCGGCTTGAAATCCTTTTCCTGATTCCCTATTACAAGGTCCTGAATCGAATGGAATATGCCTGGGAAAATCTCGAAGAACAATAGCACCGACGCCTTCCGGCAAACGAAACTTCCCGACTCCGAACGCGGGTTCACGGTATCCGAAAATTGCTATCTTTGAAAAAACGATTTGCCATGCGCTTGCTGTTGCTGTTGCTGCCCCTGCTGATTTTGTCCTGTAGCCCAGGTAAACCGACCGATTCCCGTGCCGATCAGACAGCCGCGGTCGCTACAGACGAAATCGTATTCCTGACGTTCAAGATCGAAAAAGACAGTTTGTCGCACCAAAATAAAATCACTTTACTGCACCAGACCAAAGCCGCCGGCAAACTCAAGGCTTTTGCCGAAAATGCCGGTACACCGCAGTTTTTGACCGTCGAATTGTTCCAGGGCGAACAATTGTCCAAAAGCTTTACGATAGCCCATCCACTTTACAAACACTTGGAATACCTCGATGCCAACCAACATTTTGCCGTCAAGGAGGCCCAGGTCGACCAGGAGGAATTTTTCTTCCGCATCCAGACCAAAGGAAACGGTTACCGCGTCCGGATTTCCGAAACCTTGAACCACCAACCCAAGACCGAACTCTTAACATTGACCCTCTGATGAAAAAACTGTACCTCCTGCTGTCCCTTTGCCTCTATGCAATCGCCAACGCCCAGACTTTCGAAGTCGAAACCTTGCAATACAAAGGCAGCACCGACCAATTCATCAACATTGCGATCCTTGGCGACGGCTATACCGCAGCGGAGCAGGACCTTTTTATCGAAAAGGCCACCGAACTCAGTGATGCCTTGTTTGCCGAATCGCCCTGGAACCATTACAAGGATTACTTCAATGTATTTGCGATTAAGGTCGTCTCGAACCAATCGGGGGCCAAGCACGCCGGTACGGCCAGTGACTGCAATACGGCTTTTCCGGCCGTTCCGGTCACTGCGCCCGATATTTATTTTGGCAGCCGATTCGATTACCTCGGCATCCACCGGTTGATTGTACCGCAGTTCAATTCGAAAATTGCGTTGGTACTCGCAACCAACCTCCCGAATTACGACCAGGCATTGATCATCGTCAACACGCCTTATTATGGCGGAAGCGGCGGAAACTGGGCCACCTGTACCGTAGACGAGGCGGCCTACGAGATCACCACGCACGAGATGGGACATTCGTTTGCCAACCTCGCCGATGAATATTACGCAGGCGAAATCTATTTCACCGAACGCCCGAACATGACCCAACAAAGCGACCCGGCCTTGATCAAATGGAAAAACTGGCTCACGCCCGACAGCAACGTAGGCATCGAACCGTATTGCTGCGGCGGAACCTCCAGCAGTTGGTTCCGTCCGGTGGACCACCAATGCAAGATGGAATTGCTCGGGACGTCTTATTGCGACGTGTGCCAGCAGACGATCGTGGAAAAAATCCATTCGCTGGTCAATACGATAGTGGCTTATACGCCGACGGCGCTCAACATCGAATCGGGTGAACAGTTCCTCGATTTCCATTTGACCGAATTGATGAAACCGATCCCGAACACGCTGCACATCCAATGGCAACTCGATGCAACAGTTTATGACAACAACAGCGAAACGTTCCAGGTGGACCAAAACACGTTGGCCATCGGCACGCATACGCTTACGGCGACCGTCACCGACAATGCGCAACTGGTTCGCGTGGACAACCACGGCGGTGTGCATTTCAGTACGGTGACCTGGACGATCAACCGAAACGCGTTGGCCACCAATGTCTTTTCTTCGGGAAACAAAATCGGTTATGCGGTCTATCCGAATCCGACGAGTTCGGTCGTGAATGTGGCTTTGGAGTTGGAAAAATCGGCCAGAGTTTCGATCCGTTTGCTGACATCTGATGGGAAAATCCTGGAGGAAATAGCCGAAAAAACCATCGCCGAAGGGAGTTTTACCCAATCCATCAACACCGAAAAACTATCGGCCGGGACTTATTTTGCCGTAGTCAAAATCGACGGTGCCGAATACACCCAGCCAGTGCTCAAAAAATAATCCGCCAGCGGGATGCAAAAGCTCGCAAGATTTTAGCTAAATTTGAGAGACCGCTCAACCACTAAAGAACAATATACATGGACAGTTTTATTCTAGGCGAAGACATCAAGGTCATGTGCATCACGGCAACCGAATTTCCCGACGGAATCGAGCGCGCGCACATCCAACTACACGCCATGCTTGCGGAAAAAGAACGTCGCCGCTTTTTCGGGATTTCCTGGCGAAAGGAAAACGGCGAAATCATCTACAAGGCTGCCGCCGATGAAATGGCTGCGGGCGAAGCCGAAAAATTGGGGCTCGAAACCTTCACGATCAAGAAAGGCCCCTACAATTCGTTTTACATCAGGGATTTTATGCAGGACGTGGGCAGCATCAAACGTGCATTCAAACTGTTGCTTTCGCAGCACGAGGTCGATCCTGACGGCTACTGCCTCGAATGGTACATTGGCGATAACGACGTGAAATGCATGGTGCCGCTGGGTCCCGATTACCAGGATTACACCGGACTCAACAAGGAATAGTTTCGCAAATCCCACCTTTATTTGTCGCACGCATACCGTTGGGTTGAAAGACCGGCAGCATAATTTTGTCCTGTAACAATCTGAAAAAAATATCATGGAAACCAAAAACAAAATGATCACCGTAGAAGCGACCGTCAATGCTCCGGTGGCAAAAGTATGGGCCTATTGGTCAGCACCCAAACACATCACCCAATGGTGCCAGGCGTCTCCCGATTGGCATGCGCCCAAAGCCGAAAACGACTTGCGTACCGGCGGCACTTTCAGTACGACGATGGCCGCGAAAGACGGCAGCATGAGTTTTGATTTCGGCGGCGTGTACGACGATGTAGTCGAACACCAGCACATCGCCTACACCATGGGCGACGGCAGGACAGTCGATATTACTTTCACCGCCAGCGGTGACCAGACGCATGTACGCGAAACTTTCGAAATGGAAAGCATGAATCCCGAAGAAATGCAACGCGGTGGTTGGCAAGCGATCCTCGACAGCTTTAAAAATTATACGGAAACGAATTGATCGGTTTCGTTTTAAAAAAACAGCGCCTCGATTAAAGGCGCTGTTTTTTTTTATCGTCTGATGCTTTCCAAAAAACGCATCGTAGGTTCTTTGTAACTCGCACCAATCGGGATCTCAATACCTTTCACATCAATCTCATGATTCGTAAAAGCCGTAATGTGACGCGTATTGATCAGGAACGAACGGTGCACCCGCAGGAATTTCGTGGAATCGAGTTCGAGCTCGATGTCGCCGATTTTGTACTTGAACACAATCGGGTTGCCGCCCACGCAAAAAATCTTGATGTAATCCTTGAGGCTTTCGATGTACAGGATGTCATCGGTGTTGATCTTGTAATTCTTGACCCCCGATTTGAGTACGACAAACGGATCGGCCGGCGCAGTTTCTGGCTTGACCTTAGCATTTTGCTGCACCACCAAAAACTTGTCCACGGCTTTAAAGAAACGTTCAAACGTTATGGGTTTCAATAAATAATCGACCACGCCGATGTCGTAGCTTTCCAATGCAAAATCGCGATAGGCCGTCGTCAGGATGGTCTTGGGCGGATGCTTGAGGTTGCGCAGGAATTCGATCCCGGTCATGTTGGGCATCTTGATGTCGAGGAACAGCAAATCGATCGGCTGGCTGTTCAAAATCTCGAACGCCTTGAGCGCATTGTTGCACGTGGCCGCGACCTCAAAGCCTTCCATTTTTTCGAGGTGCTTTTCGATGAGTTTGATCGCGAGCGGCTCGTCATCGACGAGTAGGCATTTAATTTTCATGGCCATCGGTATTGATTTTTAAAACGACTTTGAAGGAACCCGAAGTGCACTGGGTTTCCATCGCATAGCGGTCTTCATAAACCAGGTCAAGCTGTTTGCGGATGTTCGACAAGCCGATGCGTTCTTCCTTGACCATGTAGTCGCCCGAAACCGTATTGCTGATTTGGGCCCTGAAAAACTTCGGATGGCTTTCGATCTGGATGTCGATCTTTGGCGAACCGCTGTCCTCGCCTGCCCCATGCTTGAATGCATTTTCGACCAATGACAATAAAATGAGCGGCGGCAATTGGATTTCGCGCTGCACATCGGCGACCAAAGTGACTTCCAGCCGTTCGTCATAACGCAATTTCTCGAGTTCGATGTAATTGCGCAACAGGTTGATTTCACTCGAAAGACCTACTTTTTCCTCATTGCATTTGTACAAAATATGGTCGAGGATTTCGGATAATTTCCCGATGGCCTGTGGGGTTTTGGGCGAATTGTACAATGACAGCGAATAAATGTTGTTGAGCGTGTTGAACAAGAAATGCGGGTTCAATTGTGCCTTGAGCGTCTTGAGTTCGGCTTCGGTTTTTTGTTTGCTGAGCAGGATTTCCTTGTCCTTGCTGCGTTTGTAATCGAGGAAATACTTGACGAACAAAAACTGGAACGACACCGTGTAGACCACCGGCAGGTAATTGAAACACAGTTTCCCCAAATCGGTCATGATTTCCTGGATCGATTCCTGCTCGAACGGACGCGGCCTGACGAGTTCCTCACCCACGTGTACCGTTAAGATCCTGGCCAGCATCGGGAACAGGTACAGTGCAAGCGCCGCCAATAGACAGGCCATGACATACCGTTTCTTGAAAACGAATTTCGGGATCAGGAAATAGGCGAAGAAATACGCGGCCATCATCTGTGGGATGTGCAAACAGGCGTTCATGATCATCGTCACCGGGAATGTATCGTTGTCGAGCATCCCAAGCGGAATGTAGGTGATGAAAATGACGACCCAAAACAGCAGATGCCGCATGAGTCGGTGGGTTTGCAGGTAATCGATTATTTTTTTCCGGTATTCCATCTTTTCGATAATGGCCATAAAGATACAGGAGATTCGTTGTTTTTGGGAATGCAATCGACCAAACCCGCATTTTTCGACCTAAATACTTTGGTTTTGGTCCCCAATGATGGATTTTACCCAAAAACTCCCTTTTCATCTTCAAAAGGGCGGTTTGTGTCGACGGGCGTAGGAACATGGCTGTTTATTTTGACCTTTGACCCATCAACCAATTTTCATCAATCATGCAATCAATCAACGAACAGTTTAAAAATCGCTTGGGAAAAATCATCCTCGTTTTTTCCCTCCTTTGCAGTTCCGGAGTAATCGCCCAGGAACGGCATAAGATTGCCGGCAAAGTCCTTGAAAAAGACAACAAAGCCGCGATCGAGTTTGCCAATGTTTCAATCATCAACACTTCCAACCTGCCGGTTTCATCGACCGCCACCGATGCCAAGGGCGCCTTCGAATTGTCGGTTGCGCCCGGAACCTATGTGCTCAAAATCGACTTTATGGGATTCAAACCCATTTCGATCGACTTGACGGTACAAAGCAATCAGATCTTGGCGCCCATCTATTTGGCACCCGAAGCGGTCGAATTGCAGGCCGTCCAACTCAACACCGAAAAATCGACGATCGAGCACCAACTCGACAAAAAGGTTTTCAACGTCGGGAAAGACTTGGTTTCCAAAGGCGGTACGGCCAACGATCTGCTCAACAATGTGCCCTCGGTGAGCGTCAATGCCAGCGGCGTGGTGGCTTTGCGCGGCAACTCGGCGGTGCGCATCCTGATCAATGGCAAGCCATCGGTCTTGACCGCCAACAACGGGCTCGAACAGATCCCGTCGGAGAACATCGAAAAGGTCGAAGTCATTACCAATCCGTCGGCGCGCTACGATTCGGAAGGCACGGCGGGCATCATCAACATCGTGCTCAAGAAAAACAAGGCGGGCGGGTTCAGCAGTTCGGTATCGGCCACGACCGGCATCCCGGACAATCATGCCTTGGGCTACAACATCAGTTACAAGACTTCCAAGATCAACCTGTTCAGCGATTTCCGTTACCGCTACATGACTTGGCTCGGTTATGAAAAGGCGTTGCGCACGAATTACCTGGAGAATTCGATTTTGGATCAATACGTCGACAACGAGCGCAGCAACCGCACGGCCAACATCTACCTCGGCGGCGACTATTACATCAACGACAAGAACACGCTCACCTTGAGTTATTACTACCGCAACAACACGGGCAAGAACTCGGTCGATTATTCGTTTGATTATTTCGATTTGAACCAAATGCCGACACAGCTCACGCGTGCCAACGAACGGTACCGCGAGCCACAGGAAGCCAACCAGATCGAACTCAATTATGTCAAGAATTTCGAAAACGAGAAGAAGAAATTCACCGTCAACCTGCAATATGATTTCTGGAACGATGACGAAAATGAAACCGTCAATGAACAGCAATGGTTCCCGACTTATGTGCCAAGATCGATCAAAAGCCGCGACATCGAGAGCAGCAAGGATTTTTTGTTCCAGTCGGATTACACGGTCCCGGTGGGTCAAAAATCGAAAGTCGAGCTCGGACTCAAAGGCGAAATCCGCGACATCGACAGCGATTATAAGGTATGGGACAATGGCGTGTTCGTCGACAGCCTTACCAATGTGCTGCATTACCGCGAACGCATTTTTGGCGCCTATGTGCAATATGCCGGTGCGTTCAAAAAACTGCAATACCTTTTTGGATTGCGTACCGAACACGCCGATACCGGAAGCGACGATGTGCTCGGCCAGTTCAACATCGACAAGAAATACACCGATCTGTTCCCGACGGCCCACTTCACCTACAGCTTTACCGACGATTACAATGTGCAGCTCAGTTACAGCCGCCGCATCCAACGCCCGCGTTTCTGGCAGCTCAATCCATTTGGCGGGATTGCCGACCGCAGGAACATCACCATCGGAAACCCTGACCTGGATCCAATGTATACGAATTCGTATGAACTCAGTACATTGATCAAATGGAAATCGCTGAGCATCAACCCAAGCATCTACCACCAATACTCGACAAATTTATTCGAAGACACCTATTACACCAATCCGGGCGGCGTGCTGGTTTCGCAACAGGTCAATACCGGAAGCGAAAGCCGTTGGGGTGCCGAACTGAGCCTGACGTACAATGCCTTGAAATGGCTCACCTTGTCTGGTGAGATGAATTACTACAACTTCGAGCAAAAAGGGATTTTCCGCGTATCGGACCAAGCGTTTACCTCGAGGATAAATGCCCGACTCAAACACAAAACCTGGAGTGGCCAGGCCGGTTTCAATTACCAGGGCCAGCGCAACACCGGGCAAACTTTTGTCGATGCGCAATATTGGATGGACCTCGGCATCGGCAAGGATTTATGGAGTGAAAAAGTTACGGTGACGCTACGGGCCGACAACCTGCTTGACTCCAGGGCATACAAAGGTTATGTTTCGGGAGACGATTACAATTCCCGGTTCGAAAGCAAAAACAAAGGGCCGCGCGTGTCAGCTACGGTAACCTACCGCTTCAACCGCAAGAAAAATGATCGCGAGCGCCAACCCGATTAAACGACCACTTGATCTTTCGACCTGAGCCACAATGCCGCTGCATTTGTGGCTTTTTCATTTCCAGCGACACCGACGAAAAAGTGGAATCAATTAAATAATAACCCGAAGGTCACAAATAATAAGTGGGTTACTTTTGAATGGCAAACATCATTTACATTTGTTGCAGATAACTTAAAGCACCTCGTTTTGAAAAGTCCGTTACACCAAGCCATACTCATTTTCGCATTCGGCGCCAGCAGTTTGGCCCTTGCGCAAAATACCGAGGCCGACAGCCTCAGACGCGTTTTGCGTGTGGCGAAGACCGATACGGCCAAGGCGAACATCTACAACCACCTGGCCAGCCAATTTGCCTCGAGCAACCCCGATTCGACGACTTTCTATGCTGATATGGCCGGCTCGCTTTCGGCTAAAATCAACTACGGATTTGGAATCGCCAACGCGCAGATCAATAAAGGAAACGTAGCAATCATCATCGGGAAACTCGACGAAGCCTTGTTGCATTTCAAAAAAGCGCAGCGTTTGTATGAAAGCCTGGTCGAGGAAAATCCAAATGAGAAGTCTTTCAAGAACGGGCTGGCACGTGCCTTTGCGAGCGAAGGCATTGTGTATTCGCAACAGAGCAACTATTACATGGCGCTCGAGAATTACCAGAAAGCGCTCAAATTGTATGAGGAAGTCGGACAGAAAGTCAACATTTCCAAAGCGCTCAACAACATTGGGATTGTTTACAAGGCGCAGCTCAATTACCCCAAAGCACTCGAATATTTCAAGCGCGCGCACAAAATCCAACGCGAAATCGGTGAACAGAATGAAGCCGTTACATTGACCAACATTGGTGTCATCTATTTCGAGACCCGGCAAGACCAAGAAGCCATCCAATATTACAACCAGGCCAAGATATTGTTCGAGGAAAACGGAAACAAATACGGATTGGCGCTCGTGAGCAATTACATGGGCGATTATTACAGCAAACAATTGAATTTCCGGTTGGCGCTCGATTTTTACCAGAAGTCTACCGAATTGTATGATGCGATGCAGAACAAATTCGGGGCATCGTTGGCGCTGTACAATATCGGGAAACTGCATGCCGGCCAGAAACAATATGCCGAAGCGATGCCGTTTGCGCAGAAATCGCTCGCCTATGCCAAAGAAATAGGCGTACTCGACCAGACGTACCATTCGGAAAAACTCGTGAGCGATCTGTACAATTTCCTCGGCGACCCGGCCAAATCGCTCGAGCATTACAAGAATTACATCGCGGCGCGCGACAGCATCACCAATCAAGAAATGAACAAGAAATTCGCCTTGGCCGAAATGAATTTCGAATACAAGCAAAAGGAAGCGCTGCTCAACGAAAAGAACAAACGCCAGACACAGTTTACGATTTTTGCGATTTTGGGAACCATACTGTTGATCGGGCTCATCTTAGTGATTTACAACCGAATGCAGGTCAAACGCCGATTGACGCTGCAGAAGGAAGTCGCCGAATACGAACAGAAAGCGTTGCATTTGCAAATGAATCCGCATTTCGTGTTCAACTGTCTCGGTGCGATTTCGAGTTTCATTGTGCAGAACGGCACCGATTCGGCGCTCAAATATTTGTCGAAATTTTCGAAACTGATGCGACTCACGCTTGAATATTCGAAAGGGTCGCTGATTCCGATCGACAAGGAAATCGAAAGTTTGCGCAACTACCTCGAGCTCGAACAATTGCGTTTCAACCACAAATTTGACTTCACGCTGGAATCGAGCGACAAAGTCGAATTCAACATGGGATTGCCACCGTTGCTGATCCAGCCGTTCGTGGAAAATGCGATTCTGCACGGCTTGGTCCCAAAGGACGGCATCGGTAAAATCGAAGTGCATTTTGATGTGCAGAACGGCCAATTGCTGTGCACGGTGACCGACGACGGCATCGGTTTGTCGGAATCGAAAAATTTAAAGGAAAATTCGGTGACCGCGCACAAATCGATGGCGCTTGAGATCACGAGAAAACGTTTGGAAATCATGGAATCGACCACGTCCAAATCGGCACAAATTGACATTGCAGAAAGAGAAAACCAATCGGGTACACGAGTAACGTTGCGTTTGCCCATCCAATATATCCAATAAACCCCAATTATGATTACAGCTTTATTAGTCGACGACGACCAACATTTGAGAACCGGTTTGAAAGGTCTTTTGGACCGATACACGAACGACATTGCCATTATCGGGGAAGCCGACAGTGTCAAGACAGGAATCGAAGCCATTGAGAAACTACGGCCGCAGGTGATTTTCCTCGACATCCATTTGACCGATGGAACCGGGTTTGACATTTTGGAGCGCCTCAAACAGGCGACCGGCAAAATCAACGCGCACATCGTGTTCATCACGGCGCATGAGCAATATGCGGTCAAGGCGTTCAAATTCAGCGCGCTCGACTTTTTGCTCAAGCCCGTCGATTTTGAGGAATTGCAGCAGACGATCGCCAAGATCAAGGAAGCCGTCGGCAAGAACAGTTCGTTCGAACACATCGATTTGTTGCTCGAGAACATCCGCAAGAAAGTCGACAACTACAAACGGATTGCGCTCTCGACCAGCGACGGCATCCATTTGTTTGACGTGGCCGACATCATCCGTTGCGAGGCGAAAATCAATTACACCCAATTCTTCATCAAAAATCACAAACCGATTTTGATCTCGAGGACGCTCAAGGAATATGAAGAATTGTTGACCGAGCATGGTTTTGAAAGGATCCACCAATCGCATTTGATCAATTTGTCCTATCTCAAATCGTACATCAAGAACGATGGTGGCTATGTGATCATGGCCGACAACACGCACATCCCGATCGCGCAGAGCAAAAAAGAAAAGTTGCAGGAATTGATCCGGTCGCTTTAACCCCAAAAAAAGAAATTATGAACACGCTAAGTAAAATAACAAAAATGAAAAGAATAGTATTCTTGCTGCTGCTTTTGGCCGGAACGGCGCAGGCGCAGATCGTGAATATCCCTGACGCCAATTTCAAGGCGAAATTGCTCGAGGCCGATGTGACCAACAACATCGCGATGAATGCATCGGGGAATAACATGAAAATCGATACCAACAACGATGGTGAAATCCAACAGAGTGAGGCTTTGGCCGTTTACCGACTCCGGTTTTTGCAAGCCAACGTCATTAACCCGACCGGGTTGTCGAGTTTTACGAATTTGACGCATTTGGAATGCAGCGGCAACATCATCTTCAACCTCGATTTGAGTGCGTTGACCAATTTGACGCAATTGAATTGCAGTGCCAATTTCCTGCAAACGATTGACGTGAGCGCACTGACCAACCTGACACAATTTTCGTGTGACAGCAACCGCCTGACCAGCATCACCGGTTTGGAGAACCTGACCAATCTTGTTAGACTGAGCTGCTCCAGCAACCGGTTGACAAGCCTTGACATGACGCATTCCCCGGGCCTGATATTGTTGCTTTGCCAAAGCAATCTGTTAACAAGCCTCAATGTGGCAGGATTGTCCCAAGTTTCGATCCTGATGTGCAGCAGCAATAAATTGCCGGCACTCGATTTGACCGGCATGACCAACCTCCAGATCCTCGAAGCCAACAACAATGAATTGGCCAGCCTGAACGTTTCGTCCCTGGCCAACCTCGAATCGCTCAATGTTTTTTACAACCATCTGACCAGCCTCGATTTGAGCCAAAATACGCCATTGGAATTTTTAAGCTGCGGGGAAAACAATATTCCGGTACTGAACCTGAATGGGTTGACCAACCTGAACAGTCTGGAATGTTCGTATCTTCCGAACAACGCTGTCATCAACGCACTCAATACGACCGCGCTCGCAGGGTTCCAATACGCGGGTTCGAACACGGTCTTGACGCTGAACGGATTCCCGAATGCGCAAAGCATTTTCCTTACCTTGCCCAATACGACCGTGACCGTGAATGTGAGCGGAATGAATGCCAACACTGACCTAATGTTGTACCAGAACAACCTGACGAGCCTGACGATCAATGCCACCGGCACCACGTACCTCAAATCGGTTAATTGCTTCAACAACCAATTGACAACACTCAGTTTGAACGGGTTGACCAACCTCAGCGAATTGATTTGCCGCAACAACAAACTGACGACCTTGAGCCTGACCGGATTGACCGCGCTGACCAATCTCGATTTGGGGATGAACAAGGTAACGACGCTTAATCTGGCCGATACGCCGAACCTCAAATACCTCAATTGCAACAACAACAAATTGACGGCCCTGAACATCGCGGGATTAACGCAACTCGAATTCCTCGATTGTTCGAACAATGCCTCGACCGATATCGTGGGGAACCAAATTCCTTCGTTGGCACTGTCCGGTTTGACGAACCTGAAGTACCTCGACTGCTCGAACTATATGTTCAACGGGATATTGGGTGCCTTGGGCAACACGATTACCTCGCTTGATGTGAACGGGTTGACGCAAATGGAACAGCTCAAATGCTCGAAAAACAACATCCCGACCTTGGTGGTCAACGGCTTGACACACTTGACGCAGTTGGATTGTTCGTACAATTTATTGACGAGCCTTGATTTGATTGGTTTGACCGATTTGACGCACCTCAATTACAGCAACAACAGCCTGTCGAATTTGAACATGACCGGATTGGTCAACATCACCGAATTGAACTGTGCCAACAACCAAATCGAGACGCTGACCGTGGTAGACATGCCGAACCTGACCAAATTGACCTGTTCCAACAACAACCTCGAAACACTCGACCTGAGCGGATTGAACTTGATCACCTCTTTGATTTGCGACAACAACGAATTGACCGACCTCAATGTGGACAACATGCCCAACCTGTTCACGCTGATTACCAACAACAACCCGTTGGGAACTTTGAATGTCAATCATTTGTCCAATCTGGCCTATCTGCAATGTTCGGGCAACGGCCTGACGACACTTACCGTAGATGCATTGTCCAACCTGCAGCACCTCAATTGCACCGGCAACAACCTGATCAATCTGGACCTGGGCACATTGACCAACCTGTATGAATTGTCCTGCGATTTCAATGCGTTGACCAACTTGAGCGTCAACAACCTGCCATTGCTCAGGAGCTTGAGCTGCAGCAACAACAACTTGACCGCACTCGACATCAGTAGCTTGGCCAACCTCGAGTCGCTAGATTGCCGTTCCAACAGCATCACTGGCCTGACGCCAGCCGCTGCAGAAAATTTCCGTGTACTGGCCTGCAACAACAACGCCATCACTACACTCGACGTGAGTATGTTGCCAAGATTGACCGACTTCCTTTGCAACAACAATCTGCTGACGACCTTGAACATGAAGAACGGCAGTTACGAGACCAATTTCAATGCCTCAAACAACCCAACGCTAACTTACATCTGCGTAGACGACATGCAAGCGGGCAGTGTGCAATCGCAATTGAATGTGTGGGGCATGACCTCTACCGTAAGCAACTCTTATTGTTCATTCACACCGGGCGGTCCGCACAATACCGTCATGGGGACGACGATTTTCGATGGCAACAACAACGGCTGCAACCTCAACGATCCATTGCACCCGAACATCCGCATCGACATCACCGATAATTTCGGCAACACCGGAAGTGCCTTCACCGATCTTAACGGCAATTGTACGTTCTATACCGAAGCGGGCAATTACACTATTTTCCCTAACATCGAAAACGCCTCGGCTTTCAACATTTCGCCGGCGAGCGCTGCAATCAACTTCCCGAACAATAACAACAATGTGAGTGCGCAGAGTTTCTGTTTGTCACCCAACGGCAACCATCCGGATGTAGAAGTAGCCATCTCACCGGTTGGCCCTGCCCGTCCCGGTTTTGACGCAGAATACAAAGTCGTTTATAAAAACAAAGGAAACCAAACGCTTTCAGGCGACATCACACTCACTTTTGAAGACGACAAGATCGATTTCATTTCGGCCGACCCAACCGAACAAAGCCAGGCAGGCGGTAACCTGACTTGGTCTTACAGCGGACTGTTGCCTTTTGAAACGCGCAGCATCCACGTGATTTTCAATGTCAATTCGCCTGTGGAAACGCCACCGGTCAACAATGGAGATTTGCTCGTTTTCTCGGCAACGGTGACACCGGTTTCGGGAGATGAAACCCCTGCCGACAATGACTTTTCATTGAACCAAACCGTGGTCGGTCCATTTGACCCGAACGACAAGACCTGTCTTGAAGGCGATACGGTTTCGACCGAGCAGATCGGGCAATACCTGCACTACACAATCAATTTCGAAAACCTCGGTACGGCCGAAGCGGTCAACGTCATTGTCAAAGACGTCATCGACACCAACACGTTCGACATCAACTCTTTGCAAGTCATGTATGCCTCGCACGAAATGCAGGCGGCCATCCGCGGCAATGTGGTGGAATTCATTTTCCGCAACATCAATTTGGCACCGGTAGCGGGCGATCCACCGGTAGGCGGACACGGAACGATCCTGTTCAAAGTCAAGACCTTGCCAACACTCGAAAATGGCAGCATCGCCGAGAACACGGCCAACATCTATTTCGATTACAATGCACCAGTAGAGACCAACACGGCCCGGACGACTTTCTCTACTTTGAGCACCCCGGAATTCACGCTCGACCAAAGTGTGGTCTTGCACCCGAACCCGGCCAGCGATTTTGTCAACATCAGTTGCGACAGCGCAATCAAATCGGTAGAGTTGTTTGACATTCAAGGAAGATTGCTGCAAACTTCGATCGAAAACAAAAAACAAATACGCCTCGACATCTCAGGTCAGTCGACCGGCATCTATTTTGCCAGGATCACGACCGAGAAAGGCAAGCGCGTCGAGAAAATAATCAAGGAGTAGTAAGTTTAGATT
Organism: Flavobacterium sp.; assembly: GCF_047602195.1. Lineage (GTDB taxonomy): Bacteria > Bacteroidota > Bacteroidia > Flavobacteriales > Flavobacteriaceae > Flavobacterium. Next base: position 294,507 of record NZ_JASGHW010000003.1, on the reverse strand, counting down.
TCAAAAATTGGTTGAAAGGGCCTCGGTACATCCGGGGCCTTTTTGTAGGTTTGAATGAGAATTCGCCGGTTTTGGATTAGAATTCGATTGGATTTGTTGGGATTTTTTTAACTATCTTTCCACCGTTATGTATGAGGAAACGGAACCTGAACAGGAACCGATCATCTTCAAAGTTTTAAAAATTTGAGCAATAAAAAATCCCCGAGTCATTCCGGGGATTTTTTTGTTGTTATTACTTGCTCAGGTACATTTTCCTTCTCGAATACAACTCGTAGAACTGGTCGTCCTTGAGGTCATCGATGAACAAGATGCTCTCGCCCGTCGATTTCATTTCCGGCCCGAGCGCCTTATTGACATTCGGGAATTTACTGAATGAGAACACCGGTTGCTTGATCGCATAGCCCTTGAGCTGTGGGTTGAAGGTAAAATCGGTGACTTTTTTCTCGCCGAGCATGACCTTGGTCGCATAATTCACATACGGTTCGCCATAGGCTTTGGCGATAAACGGAACGGTACGCGACGCACGTGGGTTGGCTTCGATGATGTACACCGTATCGTCCTTGATCGCGAACTGAATGTTAATCAATCCGACTGTTCTGAGTGCCAAAGCGATTTTCTTCGTATGGTCCTTGATCTGCTGCATCACGAATTCACCGAGGTTGAACGGCGGCAAGGTCGCATTCGAATCGCCCGAGTGGATGCCGCACGGCTCGATGTGCTCCATGATCCCGATGATGTAGACGTTCTCGCCATCGCAGATCGCATCGGCTTCGGCTTCGATTGCACCGTCAAGATAGTGGTCCAAAAGCAATTTGTTGCCCGGAATATTTTTGAGCAAATCGATGACGTGCTCCTCGAGTTCCTGTTTGTTGATGACGATTTTCATGCCTTGGCCGCCCAAAACGTACGACGGACGTACGAGTAACGGGAAATCCAAAACGTCTGCAAGAGCCGAAGCCTGGTCGGCATTCTCGGCTACCCCAAATTTCGGAAATGGGATTTTGAGTTCGGTCAAGAGTTCCGAGAATCGTCCGCGGTCTTCGGCCAAATCGAGCGCATCGAATGAAGTACCGAGGATCTTGATGCCGTATTTCGACAATTTTTCGGCCAGTTTCAAAGCGGTCTGTCCACCGAGCTGTACGATGACGCCTTCGGGTTTTTCGTGACGGATGATGTCGTAAATGTGTTCCCAGAATACCGGCTCGAAATACAGTTTATCGGCCGTATCGAAATCGGTCGAAACCGTCTCGGGGTTGCAGTTGATCATGATGGTTTCGTAGCCGCATTCTTTGGCCGCCAATACGCCGTGCACACACGAATAATCAAATTCGATCCCTTGCCCGATGCGGTTCGGGCCAGAGCCCAACACGACGACTTTTTTCTTATCGGTCACCACGCTTTCGTTGGCGACGAATTTCTTGCCGTCTGCGGTTTCGATTTCGGCTTCGAAGGTCGAATAATAGTAAGGGGTTTGCGCCTTGAATTCGGCAGCACAGGTATCAACGAGTTTGTACACGCGGTTGATGTTCATCGTCTCTCGCAGTTTGTACACCTGGCTTTCGAGACAGCCCATCATGTGTGCGATCTGGCGGTCGCCGTAGCCTTTCTGTTTGGCTTCGAGCAACAGTTCGCGCGGCAAAGTGTCGACTTTGTATTGGGATATTTCCTTTTCGATCAGGTACAATTCCTCGTATTGCTTGAGGAACCATAGGTCGATTTTGGTGATTTCGTGGATTCTTGAAAGCGGGATGCCCATCTGGATCGCATCGTAGATGACGAACACACGGTCCCAGCTCGCATAGGTCAGTTTTTCGATGATCTGCTCGTAATTCTTGTAGCCTTTGCCGTCGGCACCGATACCGTTGCGTTTGATTTCAAGCGATTGGGTCGCCTTGTGCAATGCTTCCTGGAACGAACGTCCGATGCCCATCACCTCGCCCACCGATTTCATCTGCAAGCCCAAAGTCCTGTCGGAACCTTCGAATTTGTCGAAATTCCAACGTGGGATTTTGACGATGACGTAGTCCAAAGTCGGTTCGAACAAGGCCGAAGTCGATTGGGTGATCTGGTTTTGGAGTTCGTCGAGCGTATAACCGAGCGCGAGTTTAGACGCGATTTTGGCAATCGGGTAACCCGTCGCTTTCGACGCGAGCGCCGATGAACGCGATACGCGCGGGTTGATTTCAATGGCGACAATATCTTCTTTTTCATCAGGCGAAACGGCAAACTGTACGTTGCATCCGCCCGCAAAATTTCCGATCGAGCGCATCATCAGAATCGCCATGTCGCGCATTTTCTGGAAGGTCGAATCCGATAAAGTCATCGCCGGGGCCACCGTAATCGAGTCGCCGGTATGGATGCCCATCGGGTCCATGTTTTCGATCGAACAGATGATGACGACGTTGTCGTTCTTGTCGCGCAACAATTCCAATTCATATTCTTTCCAACCCAGCAAAGCCTTGTCGATCAAGACTTCGTGAATCGGCGAAGCTTCGAGACCGCGCGTGAGCAATTCGTCGAAATCTTCTTTTTTGTGAACGAAAGCCGCACCGGTTCCGCCGAGCGTAAACGATGGACGGATCACGAGTGGAAATCCGAATTCCTGCGCGATTTCTTTGCCTTTTAAAAATGAGGTCGCGGTCTTGGCCGGCGCCGCCCCAACGCCGATGCGCTCGAGCAATTGCTTGAACTGCTCGCGGTCTTCGGTGATGTTGATGGCATTGACGTCTACCCCGATCAGTTTGACGTTGAAATCTTCCCAGATGCCTTTTTCATCGGCTTCGAGGCAAAGGTTGAGCGCCGTTTGGCCACCCATGGTCGGGAGCACTGCGTCGATTTGCGGATGTTCCTTTAAAATCTCAATGATCGATTTGGTCGTAAGCGGTTTGAGGTATACGTGATCGGCCATCGATGGGTCGGTCATGATTGTTGCGGGATTCGAGTTGATCAGGATGACCTCGATGCCTTCCTCGCGGATCGAACGCGCCGATTGCGAACCGGCATAATCGAATTCGCACGCCTGCCCAATCACAATGGGACCTGAACCTATAATGAGAACCGATTTGATGGAATTGTCTTTTGGCATTGTATGTAGTTAGTTGTTTTTTAGTTGTATTGTTTAATTAGATAATGAGTCAATTAGAAAATTAGATAATTTTTGTTTTGCGTTGAAAATTGTGTTTTACCAATCATTTTCTAATTGACCAATTTTCTAATTTTCTAATTCTAGCCCCGATTGCAGCGGCATCCTTTTGCGGAGTTTACGAAGCAAAAGATAGAGCGAAAAGCGGGAAATAGCTCCTAAATATTTCGCAACAAGATATAAAAAAAGGCGGTACTAATCGAAGTAACGCCTTGTTTTATGCTCTTATCGAACATTATTTTTTGTGTCTTGGCTCAGATGAAACAGTCAATTTGTGACGTCCTTTGGCACGACGACGCGCGAGCACTTTTCTTCCATTCGCAGTCGCCATTCTGTCCATAAAACCGTGTTTATTTCTTCTTTTTCTTTTCGATGGTTGAAACGTTCTTTTGCTCATTGCTTTATGTCTTTAAATCTTATTAATCTTAGTGCGAGATTGGTTTTGTGTTAAACCGGGTGCAAATATAGGAAGTTTTTTTTTGTTGGCAAGTGGTTTTTAAAATTATTTTTTCGAAGCTTTTTCCCGCTATTCGTTTCAATCTTTTGCTTCGTAAACTCCGCAAAAGGATTTCCACTGCTATCGGGGCTATCGCTGCCGCGAGGGCCTACTTTTGTCTGGCAACAAAAGTAGCAAAAATGCCTGGCGCGCAATCGTTCGGCGACCTGCTATTTTCTCGATTCGGAAATGAAATGAACTCGCTTCGCTCAAACAGCATTTCATTTCTACGAATCTTCGAAAAGCAGGTGCCCGCCTGCCACAATCAAAGCGCGCGGCCTCACGAAGAACACTTGTTGGTAATTGAAAATCTATCTTCGCTTGGGACAGAAAATCGTCGAATTCTCGAGGAATGTTCTTAGTAGGATTTTTGGCGCTTCGTCAGAAAGCCAAAAATAAATTAGGCAGTTCCTAACTAGTCCGACTTCAAATTAGAATCGTAAAAAACAGCGAGAAAGCGCTAGCGAGCATGCCTGGAGTTGAGCCGGCAAGGCGAACGGCTTGGCATGCGCAGCCAGCTTTGAGGTAGTTTTTGAGATTCTAATTTGAGAGCTACGCACTTTTGCTTCTTTTGTTGCGAGACAAAAGAAGATAATGTACCTTTGCCCCGCAAAAACACAAAAAAATGTTTCACAGATTTATCAAACTCATATTAGCCGCACTCATCATCATTACCGGCATTTGGCAAATGGCCGAAAACAACATCGGCAACGGGATTTTCCTGATTTTGCTCTCGGCGATCCCGATTTTCCTTTACTTCAAGAACGAATTTATTTTGCTCGCTTTTTTACGTCTCCGCAAACAGGATTTCGCGGGCGCACAGAAATGGCTGGCCTACATCAAAAATCCCGAAACGGCTTTGGTCAGAAAACAACAAGGCTACTTTAATTACCTGCACGGCATCATGAATTCGCAAACGAATTTGATCCAGGCCGAGAAGTATTTCAAAAAAGCCGTCGAGCTCGGATTGTCAATGGACATGGACATGGCCGTGGCCAAACTGAACCTCGCCGGAGTAGCCTTAACCCGCAGAAGAAAACTCGAAGCGACCAACCTTTTGAACGAAGCCAAGAAACTCGACAAACACAATATGCTCAAGGATCAGATCACGATGATGAAGGAGCAGATGAAGAAAATGTAGGTAAAATTCAGTTTACCAAACCATTAAGCCATTCCTAAACGAATGGCTTTTTTATGTTAAATTTCGGACGGTTTGAATTTCGTATGATTTAATTTGTTAATATTGTTACATATTAATCAATAAATTAACAAATTATGAGATTAATAATACTTCTTTTAACCGTTTTGTTGTTTCAGTCTTCCTTCTCCCAAGACAAAGTGGTTTACTTCTCCGACGCCATTAAAAGCAACATCAAAAAGTACAACAACGACAGCGACAAGGCTTTTGAAACTGGAGACATCCAAGCCGGTCAGGCGCTTTTCGATTCATTGGTCAAGAACAAGCTCGTCGGGTCTAAATTTGACGATTACTCCTTTAAGTCGGTCAACAGCCGCAAGGTGAAACTCAGCAAACTCAAGAAACCGGTTTTCATCATCACTTATTCTTCCTGGTGCGTCATCGGCAAAGGTGAAATCCAAGCGCTCAATAAACTGGTCCGCAAATACGACAAAGAAGTCCAATTCATCGCGGTGTTTTGGGACACCAAAAGCGACACCAAAAAGATTGCGCGCAAATTCAACAACAAAATCAAAGTCTGTTATGCGAATGAATCGTACAAAAACGACGCAAGAATTGTAGCGACCTTAAAACACACGCTCGGTTTCCCGACTTCGTATTATTTGAACAGCAATCTCGAAGTAGTCGACATCAAGCGCGGCGGCATCACACTTCCGCCCAGGACGAGCAACAAGGTCGCTTTTGAAATGAACTACCGCCTGTTCAACGAACGGCTTGATATTTTTCTCGACAAACAACAAACCGCTGTCACGCAATTGGCGTCAGTCACCGAATAATTGCTTGAACAATTTTCAAACCCGAAAAAATCTTTTAACTTTAATCCGGAATCAACACAAACATGTTCGGATATTGGAATTGAAAGACAAAAAAATTATTGCCGTTATTGCACACCCCGATGACGAAACCCTTGGCTGCGGCGGATTATTGAGCAAAGCCTCCCGATTGGGCGCAGATTGCAAAGTGGTTTTACCGCTTAAGCGTACCAATGAAAGAAAAACCGACAGTTGGTTGGATGAAATCGACCATTTCAAACTGGCCTGCAAACAATTGGGTGCAACTCCTGTTATTTTAGACGACTTGATCAGCGATGAACTCGCTTCATCAAATATTCAAAAAATCGCAAAGTCCATTAGTGAGCATGTCGCTTGGGCCGATCTGGTACTGTGCCACTGGAAAGGCGACATACACCATGCCCATCAATCGATAGCCAAAGCGGTGGAATTGGCCACAAGACCTTTTCGTACTGCCAAAACAGTAATGTGTTTTGAAATCCCTACCTCTACCGAACAAGGTTTCGAGAACACCTTCAATCCCAATTGCTTTGTGCTGCTTGATGAAACCGACAACGGCAACAAAAAAATGGCCATGTCCCATTACCAAACGGAAATTTTTCCGGGACGCACGCCGGACGACCTCGAATGGCAAATGCGCTACCGCGGAAGCCAAACCGGATCTAAGTATGCGGAAGCCTATACCATAGTAAGATATTTTTTGTAACCATGTCCAGAATTGCAGCCGCGTTATTGATCGTTTTCACTTTCCCGATTGTGCTGGCCTTTGCCTTGCTCATCAAATGGCAGTATCCAGGCCCTATGTTCTACAGACAAACCCGCGAAGGCAAAAATGGCCAACCTTTCGAGATCCTCAAATTGCGGACGATGGTTACCAACGCCAACCTCCTATTGGAGCAAATGTTGCAAAATGACCCCGTGCTTGCCGCTTCATGGGCCGCCACGGGCGTACTAAAAAACGATCCCCGAATTGCCGGAAAATTGGGCCGTCTGGCCCGCCAGCTCAGTATAGACGAATTGCCGCAGTTGGTCAATGTAATCAAAGGAGAAATGGCTTTCGTAGGTCCCCGCCCGCTCGAAATTCCATCGGTGGAAGCACTGCCACCGGCGACGCGAAAAATGCGTCATTCGGTATTGCCCGGGATTACTGGATTGATGCAAGTGAAATTCAGGGCCGCGAGTATCCGACAGATGATGTTCTACGACCGCATCTATGTGCACCATAAAAGTTTCGGCTTGGATTTTTTCATTTTGTGTCAAACCGTAACGGCCATCCTCAAACGCACCGGTGCGTAATTCTTTTACTTTCCGAAGAACATCTTTCCCGCGACCAGCAGCAGCACGACCGCAAAAATCTTGCGCAGCATTTTTTCATTGATATTGATCGCCACCTTGCTCCCAAAGTAGCTGCCCACGATAAAAAAAACCGAAATCACGATCGCGTATTTCCAATTGATGTTTCCCGCCTGGTGGTAATTGATTACCGCAAGTAAGGTCACCGGCGGAAGCAATGCGGCCAAACTGGTTCCCTGCGCCTGGTGCTGCGAGAACCCGATCAGCACCAACATGGGCACCATGATGATTCCGCCACCAATCCCGATCAATCCGCTCAGCATCCCCGCCAGCAAACCAATCCCGATCAAAATAATAAAAGTCGTCGTCGTCATCAATATCCGCTCGTCGGAATTTCAATCTCATACCTTTTCCTTCCGGGATTCATCAATTTCTTATCCCGCAACCACGGATTGTGGATTTTCAAAATCTTGTAGTTGATGCCTTGTGTCTTGGCAAAATCGGCCAAATCGGTAATCGCCGAATCCACCGGCACGATGCGCGTCGGCAGGTTTTGGTACAAATCGGACGGCAACACGTTGAAGCCGTATTTGTCCGGATTTTTCATGATTTCCTTCAAGGCCAGGATGCGGAACACATAACGCGAGGTTTCTTCGGTCAGCAGCAAATCATAATAATTGGTCACTTTCTGCATCTCGATCTGTTTGTTCACCCCGTTCATGCCGCCGTTGTACGAAGCCGCGGCCAATGTCCAGTTCCCGAAACGCGTCTTGGCGTCGAGCAAATATTTACAGGCCGCCTCGGTCGATTTTTGCAGATGGTAACGCTCATCGACCGCATCATTGACTTCCATTCCCTTTTCTTTCGCAGTTTCTGGCATGAATTGCCACACGCCACGCGCGCCTGCCGGCGATACCACATTGACGAGTCCGCTTTCGATTACCGCGAGGTATTTGAAATCATCGGGGACGCCGTATTTCTTCAAGATCGGCTCGATGATCGGAAACGAACGGTTCGCGCGTTTGAGGATGAGCAAGGTCGTCGCATCGAGGTTCGCATTGGTAATCAATTCGCGCTCGAAACGTTCTTTCACATCACTTATCTTCAAAGGCGCCTGCTCGCCTGCAAAGTCAATACTGTCGGGCACCACAAACCGTTGTACGGCCGTTTGCGTTTGCGTTTGGGGTTTGGGCTGATAGGTCGAATTGTAGACCAACAATCCGCTCGTGAGCACCACCGATGCCGTCAAGGCTGTTTTTTTGAACCAGTCCATAGTCATTTCATTTTAATTGGTTTTGGTAAACTTACAAAAATCGGGGAGGAATTAAAATTGGGTTTGGAAAATTTTAGCGTTGCTTCCGAAAGCGAAAAATATTGCTCGTGCCTCACTGCATTTTTCTGCTTCGGGACCCCGGGTCTTCCGCTCTATCTTTTGCTTCGCAAGCTCAGCAAAAGGATGCCGCTTCAACCCCTAACGCAGATCCCGCATCTATATTTCGTCCAGTATAATTTTGGGCAGATGTTCATTGATCCACCTAAAGCGGTTCAGGATCATGATGTGCGTCCCGCCCGGCACTACATGGCAATTCTTGATGTAGCGGATCGGGAAAATTTCGTCGGCGTCGCCATGGATGTGTACCACTTTTTCATCGATTTCGCTTCGGTCCCACAAGACTACATTGCGGATCGCCCATTGCAAATAACGGTCATCGCGCACCGACAAAAACCGGTCATACAATTCCATACGTTCCTTTACCGTTTTATTCGAAGACCACTTGGCCAGTTTTTCAATTTTATCAACCAGGTTATTTGGGACCAGCTTGTAGGCATGCAGCGCCTTGGTTACTTTCATGCGCCTAGGGAATTGGGTGTTACAGCGCACACTCGAAATGATGATTACCTTTCGGGCATCGACAAATTGGGCCATTTCCTGTACCAAAATCCCACCGAACGAAACGCCTACCAATACCGGATTGGGTTTGGTGATTTTTCGCGCAATCCTTTGGGCGTAATCCGAAAGCGAATCATTGTCGAGCGGAATTTCCCATTCAAGGAAAATCATCTCGAACTGGTCTTCGGGCAATTGGATTCTTTCAAAAATACTTGGGCTCGCCGCCAGTCCGGGCATGAAATAAACAGGAATTTTCTCCATAATTGTTTTTAACGAATAAATAACAGCCGTACGGAATATTATTCCGAAATTTGTATAAAAGTAAATTTTTCAACCGAATCGACTTTGGTTTGAACTTTATTTTATCAATAAATTATGACAACACAGCGCTTTCCCGCCGATCAAAGAGGCAAGGCCGACCACGGTTGGCTGCAGGCCAATTTCTCTTTTTCTTTTGGCAATTACTTCAATCCGAAGAACATCCAGTTTGGCATGCTGCGGGTGCTCAACGACGATACGATCGCAGCCGGAACCGGTTTCGGGACGCATCCGCACGACAACATGGAAATCATCACGATTCCGCTCGAGGGTGGTCTCAAACACCGCGACAGCATGGGCAATGAAGGCGTGATCCGATTCGGCGAAGTGCAGGTCATGAGTGCCGGAACGGGCATCTTGCATTCGGAGATGAATGCGAGCCAGACCGAGCGTGCGAAAACTTTACAGCTTTGGGTATTTCCTGAAAAGGAAAATGTCGAACCGCGTTACGGCCAGAAGTCATTCGACCTCGAGAACCAAATCAACCGTTTCGTTAAAGTTGTGACGCCACAAGACAAAAACGATGGTCACGCGCTTTGGGTGCACCAACAAACGTTTTTCAGTCTGGGCATCTTCGAGAACGGCCAAACGATTTCCTATGAGGTCAATATTCCGGGAAATGGCGTGTATCTTTTTTTGATCGAAGGTGAAATCGAAGTCGATGGCCAAACGCTGGGGCTACGCGACGCCCTCGGCATCACCGATTTCAACAACTTTGAAATCAACACCCACTCAAAATCAAAAATCTTGTTGGTCGAAGTACCAATGCAACATAATTAATCATGGAAGGAACAATGACAATGGACATCAAAGACAATACTTTCGCCAGGCAGTTTGAAGTCAATGCGCCCGAAGGTACCGTTACGGTGGAATATTCGTTTCAGGAGCGCAAGATTTTCCTGACGCGGATCAACACACCCGAAAATTTTGGCAACGATGATTTTATTACCGAGTTGCTCAAAAACATCATGGAAATCGCCTACGAACGCAAGCTGCGCGTGGTTCCGATTTTTCCGAAGATCGCGGCATTTTTTAGAAAAAATCCAGCTTATAAAGATTTATTGCCGCCCGGAATTAAGATTTAAACCAACGCCTTTCGGGGCGTTTTTTTATAGCTTTTCGAGTTGGTCGCGCGTGAGTTCACCCCTGGTATTTCCGGTGTTCAAGGTCGAAGCCGGTTCGAACAACATCACCGAAACTTCCTCTTTGGCCACAGGCCGATGCTCGACACCACGCGGCACGATTAGGAATTCATTTTCACGAAGCGTCACGGTCTTGTCGCGGAATTCCATATCGAATTCGCCTTTGAGCACATAAAACATTTCGTCTTCGTCCTCGTGTTGGTGCCATACGAATTCGCCTTGAAACTTTACGAGTTTGACATGCTGCCCATTGAGTTCACCTGCAATCCTCGGATTCCAATGGTCGCTGAACTGGGCCAGCTTTTCATTGATGTTTACCTTTTCCATACTCATTTCAAAAAATCGCCGTCGATGATTAACAGCTTGACTCCATTTTCCGAAAACGAACGGTGCGAGCTCGCGTCATCCGAAACGATGTAACTCATGCCTTGGGTAAGCGTAATTTTTTCACCGGTTTCCAATTCGCTGACAAATGCACCTTCGAGACAATGCACGATGTGCCCCTTTTGACACCAATGGTTGGCAAAATATCCCGCAGAATAAGTGACCAAACGTAAGCGCAATCCGTCGAATTGCAAGGTTTTCCAAAACGAAGTGCCGGTTTCACCTATGTGTTCGGTTTCGAGGATTTCGTCCCAGTTGATCGTTTGGAAAGGAATGATTTCCACTTTTATTCGACCATTAGTTTTTTAACCGATTGTGCCGCATCTGTAGTTATCTTAACCGAATAATTTCCGGATGCCAATGGTGAAATGTCAATCGGATGTACTGAATTTGTATTTAAAACAACCCTTCCGGTCGCATCAATGATTTCCACCGACGCCACTTTGGCATTAGGGACAAAAACAGTCAATCGGTCTGAAGCCGGATTCGGGTACAATACAAAAGCTTTTGATACAAATTTCGTTGCCGAAAGCGGCGTGACCAATGGATCGAGATAATCTGGAATGCCATTGTCATTGAGGTCGTCATCCTGTGGATCGCCATTGCCGTTGTAGTCTTCTTCGATAGTGGGCGTACCGTCGCCGTCGTCATCGGGATTCATGAAATTGGGAAAATACGGATTGCCGTTGTTGTCATCGTTGAGCACGCCATTGCCATTCAAATCTTCGTCTGCATTCGAAATTCCATCATTGTCGAAATCGCCATCGTATGGAATGGCGTCGAGAAATATGCCTCCCAACTGAAATAACTCAAACGGCCATCCCGGTGAAAGGAACGGGTCGAATACAGGACCATTGCCATTGTATTCAAAAGTCAGCGATATGAATTGATGGTTGTAAGTGTTGTAATAAATAGGTGTCAGCGGAACCTCTGGATCATCTTCTGCCCAAATGTCGTATCCGGCCATACTCTGTTCGGTATCAATTTCCAATCCCGGTCGGGCAATCGCCGAAATAAAATACGCAATATCAAAGGGTGCCGACCCATCGTTATCCATATCCAATGCATACCAAGGATTGGCGCCAAGTGGCGGTGGTGTCGGACTTTGCGCAAATCCATCAACAAAACAAAGCAGCAACAGCGAAAGTAATAATTTCCTCATGAGTGTATTTTTTTCAAATGTACACATTTGCATCAGAAACAAATACAAGCCGCGTTATTATTTAAAAACCATACCTTTACCGCATGAGTTCCGAAGAAACCAAACAAAAAGTCATTGCCTTTTTCGAAAACATTTCCAAATATTATGGCTGCAAAACCGAGATCACCGAAGGGCTGTATTCGCGCTACGAAGATTTCTCGGCCACGTCCACGACCTGGAATTTATCCGAATTTACACTGATCCGCTCCGCCTACCGCAACAACGGCGATCGGCTCATGATGGAAGGCGAGAAAATGTACTATGAGATTTCGGCCAAACTCTTGGTCGATTTCAAGCAACCGAAACGCCACACGTTTGAGTTTGTGGAATTGTACGGCAGCGATGTGTACCGGATCACGAAAGTGAAATTTCATTCGAAATATTGAGAGGAAAGACCGCTTCGCCGATAAAATAGACCACTTCGTTGCAAGAGCCAAGACCGCTGCACTACTAGACTTTAAAAAATATACTGATTTTTTTAAACCGGAATATTTGCAAATTCCATACGCACCGAACCGTCTTCGTCAATTTTCGTCAACGTGATCTCGTGTAAAGTATTGACGAGTTCCGGATTCCAAGGCGTTTTGACCTTGACGTAATTTTCGGTAAATCCGTGGATGTAGCCTTCCTTGTTTTCGCCTTCAAACAGAACCGTTCTTGAAGTCCCGAGTTGGCTTTCGTAAAACGCACGACGTTTCTTGACCGATAATCCACGCAACATTTTGCTTCGTTTCGCACGCACGTTCGCCGGAACGATTCCTTCAAACGAAGCCGCTTCGGTATTGTCGCGTTCCGAATAGGTAAACACGTGCAGGTAAGAGATATCGAGCTCGTTCAAAAAGTGATACGTTTCCAAAAAGTGCTCATCGGTTTCACCCGGAAAACCCACAATCACATCGACGCCAATGCACGCATGCGGCATCACCTCACGGATTTTCGCCACGCGCTCCGAATAGAGCTCTCGCATATAACGGCGTTTCATTTTCTTCAAAATATCATTGCTGCCGCTTTGCAACGGAATGTGGAAATGCGGCACAAACGTGCGGCTTTTCGACACGAAATCGATCGTTTCATTTCTGAGCAAATTGGGTTCGATCGAAGAAATGCGCAAGCGTTCAATCCCATCGACTTTATCGAGTTCCTGCACCAATTCCAAAAACGTGTGTTCATGCTTTTTATTCCCGAATTCACCTTTGCCATAATCGCCGATATTGACACCCGTCAACACAATTTCCTTGATGCCCTGCTGTGAAATTTCCTTTGCGTTTTTCAAAACATTTTCCATCGTATCGCTACGCGAAATGCCGCGCGCGAGTGGAATCGTGCAATAAGTGCATTTGTAATCGCAACCGTCCTGCACTTTCAAGAACGCACGCGTACGGTCGCCAATCGAATACGAACCCACATAAAAATCGGCTTCCTGGATCTCACACGAATGCACCTCGCCCATGTCGTTTTTCGACAAATCGTTGATGTAATCGGTGATCTTGAATTTTTCGGTGGCGCCCAAAACGAGGTCCACGCCATCGACTGCGGCGAGTTCTTCGGGCTTGAGTTGCGCATAACAACCTACGGCCGCGACAAACGCCTTGTCGTTGAGTTTCATCGCTTTTTTGACATACTGCTTGAACTGCTTGTCGGCATTTTCGGTGACCGAACAGGTATTGATCACATAAATATCGGCGACTTCCTCAAACTCGACCCGATCGAAACCTTCTTCCTGGAAACTGCGCGCAATGGTCGAAGTCTCCGAGAAATTCAGCTTGCATCCAAGGGTGTAAAAAGCGACTTTTTTTCTTTCCATTTTGTGGTGGGCGTTGCGCAAGCGCCTCGCTATCGGCTGCACACTGTGCTTGCCTCACACGAGCGAAGCGACTGCCGAAGGAATCGCTAACGCGGACATCCGTCTAAAATTAAGGCTGCAAATTTACACACAAAAATTAAATATGCCACGAATGCACGAATTAAAAAAAACATAATTCGTGCATTCATACACAACTTAACCCTCTGAAAATTAAAGCTATCTTAAAATCATTGCCGTGCGGTTTTGGTTTTTGTAACTTGAAACCTCATTATTAAAACACAACACCATGAACACATCAACTATTTTCGTCTGCTGTCTGCTTTTCCTGGGCATCACGACCGTCAGCGCACAGAAAAAAATCACCACCGCCGAATTGCCCAAAGGCGCCAACGAATTTCTCGAACAACATTTCAAAGGCATTGCTATTACCAAAGCCAAGAAAGACGCCGAACACGGCGAGAAAGGCTATGAAGTCATTTTAGCCGACGGCACCGAGGTCGAATTCTGGAAAGACGGCAAATACCGTGAAGTGGACGGCAAAGGCAAACCCATTCCGACTGCATTTCTCGATCCAAAGATTGTAGAATATGTCAAGAAAAATTACTCCGGAAAAGAAATCACGCACATCGATTACGGTCACAATGACGTGGATGTGGATTTAACGGGAAAGATTGATTTGGAATTCGACAAGAACGGGAATTTCCTCAAAGCGGATTAATGTGCCAATTAGATAATGAGACAATTAGATAATGAGACAATTAATTTTCTAATTGACTAATTGTCTCATTTTCTAATTACTCTTTACGCCATTTTTTCGTTTCCTCAAAAACGTGTTCCAAAATGCGCGCTTCTTTTTCATCAAATTCCACATGGCGGCGTGACATCACAATTTTTGCGGTCTCGAACGCTTTTTTGGTGATGTAGGTCGTAAATCCCGAAGCGCCGCCCCAGGAAAAACTCGGTACGAAATTGCGCGGGAAACCCGCCCCGAAAATATTCGCGCTCACACCGACGACGGTTCCTGTATTGAACATGGTATTGATGCCGCATTTGGAATGGTCGCCCATCATGAGCCCGCAAAACTGCAAGCCTGTTTTTTCGAACCCGCCGGTTTCATAGCTCCACAATTTGACTTCTTCGTAGTTGTTTTTTAAGTTGGAATTGTTCGTATCGGCACCTATGTTGCACCATTCGCCGAGCACCGAATTTCCTAAAAACCCATCGTGCCCTTTATTCGAATAACCCATCAAGACCGAGTTCGACACCTCGCCCCCGATTCTCGAATGTGGACCAACTGTCGTGGCGCCGTATACTTTGGTCGCCAGTTTCACCTGCCCGCCTTCGCACAACGCAAACGGTCCACGAATCACAGAATTTTCCATGATTTCTGAATCTTTTCCGATGTAGATCGGGCCCGATGAAGCATTGAGCGTGACGAATTCGAGCTTCGCTCCTTCTTCAATAAAAATGTTTTCAGGCGCGATGACGTTGACACTTTTCGGGATCGGTTGTGAAATACGGTCTTCGGTCAAGAGTTCGAAATCTTCGCGCAAAGCCACATCGTTCTTGGCAAAAATATCCCATGGTTTGGTCACCGTGAGGCAATCCTGGTTGTATTCAATCATTTCGTACTTGTCGAAATCGACTTCTTCCTGCGTTTCATTGGTAAAGAAAGCGATGATTTCCTCGCCCTTTATAATGGCTTGGTTCGGCTCGAGGTATTTGACCATTTCGGCCAAAATTTCATTGGGCAAAAAAGAGGCATTGATCAGAACGTTTTCTTCCATTTCGACCATTGGGAATTTTTCAGACAAATATTCCTCGGTAATTGTCGTCGTCGTTGTGCCGAGGTATTTTTCCCATTTTTCACGGATCGTCAAAATCCCGATACGGATATCGGCCACTGGACGCGTAAATGTAAATGGCAGTAAAGAATTGCGGGCTGGACCGTCGAAAAGGATGTAGTTCATGGCGGATCGTTTAATCGTTGATTCGTTTAACCGTTGCATCGGAAAACGTCCAAAGTTACAAAGTTAATTTTAACTGCATCATTCTAAATAAAAGCAATGTCGCAGATTATTAGGTAATGCTACGCACCAACATTCGTTTTTAACAAAAAACACAGTTTTTCTATACTTTAATCTGAAAAGTATTGAGTAGGGATAAACCCGATTCCCCTTCCCGATTGAGAGCAAAATACAATTTTAACCGATACGTTCCCTATAGAAAATCTATAATTCTTCTCTACTCTACCATGATTGCAATATTTACTAAAACAAAAAAGCCCTTCCAAACGGAAAGGCTTTTTCATATTTTGAACACCCGAAAGATTATCTTCCGTGCTTGGCATACTTGGTTTTGAACTTGTCGATACGTCCAGCAGTATCGATGAGTTTTGATTTACCAGTGTAAAAAGGGTGCGAAGTTCTAGAGATCTCCATTTTCACAACAGGGTATTCAACACCTTCGTGCGTGATGGTTTCTTTGGTTTCAGCGGTAGATTTAGTGATAAAAACTTCGTCGTTAGACATGTCTTTGAAAGCGACTAATCTGTAATTCTCAGGGTGGATTCCTTTTTTCATGGTAAATGTATTTTCTTTGTAATGGCTATAAATTCGTCTTGAAGCTTTCTCTTTGAAAGGTATAAACGCGTTATAACTTTTTGTTTTAATTGTTATTTTAAAGCCCGCAAATTTACAACTATTTTTTAATTATCAAATCTTTATCGGTATTTTTTTATTTCTGGACTGCAAACGATTTTTGCCCACGGTTTTAACAGAATTGCTATATTTGTTGATTCAATTAAAATAGAGTTTCATGAACGAAATCATCAAGAAAAATGGGATTACTTTCGGTGTCATCATGGGCGTTTTCTCGGTCCTGGTCACCACACTGATCTACACGATTAACCTTGAATTGTTCACCAGTTGGTGGATCGGACTGCTGGCCATCGCCATTTCGATTACGCTCGGCGTAGTGTTGTTGTCCAAAACCAAGCGCGAAATGGGCGGTTTGATGACTTTCAAGGAAGCTTTCACAACTTACTTTCTCGCCGCAGTAATCGGCAGTACCATTTCGGTTTTGTTCAACATCGTTCTTTTTAATCTGGTTGATCCTTCGGCCAAAGAAACGCTGCAGGAAATCAGCATCAAATATGCAGTCGAGATGATGCAGAAGTTCGGCGCGCGTGCCTCTGACATCAACCAGGCCGTCGCCGATATGCAAAACACTGACAATTATGCGCCCGGAAACCAATTATTCGGACTTGTTGTCAGTTTTATTTTCAGCGCCATATTCGGATTGATTCTTGCCCTGATTTTCAAAAACAAATCTTCGCAACAACTGTAAATGAATTTATCCATAGTCATTCCGCTTCTCAATGAAGAAGAATCGCTTACCGAACTCCACGATTGGATCGTTTCGGTGATGAACAGCAACCACTTTTCATACGAAGTGATTTTTATCGATGACGGAAGCACCGACAATTCGTGGCAGATCATTGAACAATTGTCGGCCAAAAACCCCAACATCCGCGGTATTCGTTTCCTCAAGAACTTTGGAAAATCACAGGCTTTGCACGCCGGATTTGCCCAGGCACAAGGCGATGTCGTGATCACGATGGACGCTGATTTGCAGGACAACCCCGAAGAAATCCCCGAACTGTACCACATGATCCTCAACGATCATTTCGATTTGGTTTCGGGCTGGAAGAAAAAACGCTACGACTCGGTGGTGAGCAAGAATTTGCCTTCGAAATTGTTCAACTGGGCGGCGCGCCGTACTTCGGGCGTCGAGCTCAACGATTTCAATTGCGGACTCAAAGCCTATCGTTCGGATGTGGTTAAGAATATTGAAGTGTCGGGCGAAATGCACCGTTACATTCCGGTTTTGGCCAAGAATGCCGGATTCGGAAAAATCGGTGAAAAGGTCGTCAAGCACCAGGCACGCAAATACGGCGAGACCAAATTCGGGATGGAACGTTTCATCAACGGTTTCCTGGATTTGATCACGATTTGGTTTTTGTCGCGTTTCGGCAAACGACCGATGCATTTGTTCGGCGCATTGGGATTGGTGATGTTTGTGATCGGGTTTATTTCGACGGGCGTCATCATTGGCGTCAAACTCGGGAAACTCGCCGCGGGATTGCCGACGATTTTGGTCACGAGCAACCCGTTGTTTTACATCGCGTTGACCACGATGATCATCGGGACACAATTGTTCCTCGCGGGATTTTTAGGCGAAATTATCTTGCGTACGAAAAACAACGAGGAACGTTATAAAATTTCAAAAAAAGTAAACTTCTAAATATAAAATACAGAATTTCAGGCTCACCTTACTGCCCTAGCCCTGATTGCAGTGGAAATCCTTTGAAAATGCAGCGCCGCGGAATTTTTAAAGATTGCAACGGAAAGCAGGAAATAGCTTCAAAAAATATAAAACATGAACATCGAAAAAGACATACTGGACCGCGTCAACGAATGGCTCACGCCGACTTTCGACGCCTCGACGCAAGACGAAATCAAGCAGATGATGACTTCCTCGCCGGCCGAATTAAAGGAAAGTTTTTACAAGAACCTCGAATTTGGAACCGGCGGCATGCGCGGCGTCATGGGCGTCGGCACGAACCGCATCAACAAATACACGCTCGGGAAAAATACGCAAGGACTTTCGAATTACCTCAAAAAGGTTTTTGCCGGAAAACAAATCAAGGTCGCGATTGCCTATGATTGCCGCCACAACAGCAACACGCTGGCTAAAGTCGTAGCTGATGTGTTTTCGGCCAACGGAATCGAGGTGTATTTATTCTCTGATTTGCGCCCGACACCCGAATTGAGTTTTGCCTTAAAACATTTGAAATGCCAATGCGGCATCGTACTCACGGCTTCGCACAATCCGCCTGAATACAATGGTTACAAAGTGTATTGGGAAGATGGCGGACAGCTCGTTCCGCCGCAGGACGCGGCAATCATCGAGGTGATTGAAGCGTTGAAATACGACGAGATCAAGTTCCAGTCGAATGAAAAACTGATCCATTACATCGACAAAGACATCGACGAAGCATTTTTCAAATCGTCGGTGGACAATGCAAGTTTTAATACGGCGCAATCTTCGAAAAGACAATTTGAACATTGTTTTTACTTCTCTGCACGGTACGTCGATTAAGGCAGTTCCACAAGTTTTGGCCAAAGCGGGCTATAAAAATGTACACATCGTTCCCGAACAGGCCGAGCCGAATGGGGATTTCCCGACCGTCAAATCGCCGAACCCCGAAGAACCGGAGGCGCTCACAATGGCCTTGGCACTGGCCGACAAGCTCGGTGCAGACATTGTCGTGGGAACCGATCCAGATTGCGACCGATTGGGCGTAGCCGTCAGAAACAACGAAGGCAAAATGATTTTGCTCAACGGCAACCAAACGATGGTTTTGATGACGCATTTTCTCTTGGAGCAATGGAAAAAGGCCGGAAAAATCAACGGCAAGCAATTCATCGGGTCGACGATCGTTTCCACGCCGATGATGCTGCAACTCGCCGACGCTTATGGCGTGGAATGTAAAGTTGGTTTGACCGGTTTCAAATGGATCGCCAAATTCATCAAGGATTTCCCTAATCAAGAATTCATCGGCGGCGGCGAAGAAAGTTTCGGATTCATGGTGGGCGACGCCGTGCGCGACAAGGATGCGGTGGCTGCTACTTTATTGATTTGTGAACTTGCCGCGCAGGCCAAGGCCAATGGCAGTTCGGTATACAAAGAATTGCTCAAATTGTACGTCGAATTCGGATTCTACAAAGAATATTTGGTTTCGATGACCAAGAAAGGCATCGAAGGTTTGGCCGAAATCAACCAGATGATGGTGGATTTGCGCAACAATCCGGTACAGGAAATCGACCACCAACGCGTGGTGATGGTCGAAGATTACAAGAATTCGGTCGCCAAGAATTTATTCACCGGGGAAACCGAAAGCATGACGATTCCCAAATCGGATGTACTGATTTATTACACCGAAGACGGTTCGAAAATCGCCGCAAGACCGAGCGGAACCGAGCCTAAAATCAAATTCTATGTCAGCGTCAACACCACGCTCGACAAAGTGGAAAACGCCGCAGCGGTCGAGGCGGAACTGGATGCCAAAATCAAAAACATCCTGACCGATTTAAACATCATTTAATGGAGAATTACAAAAAAATACTTCCTTTCGTCAAACCGTATAAAAGGAATGCGATCCTGAACATCGTGTTCAACGTTTTGTATGCCCTGTTCAGCTCGCTCTCGATGGTTTCGCTGATGCCGATGCTCAACATCTTGTTTGGCAAACAGGAAACGATTACCGAAAAACCAAAACTCGGATCGATTGGCGACCTGGGCGGTTTCCTCAAGGACACGCTCGGTTATTACGCCACCAAATTCACACAGGACAATCCCGTCAACGCCTTGTTGTTTGTCATCGGGTTGATCATTTCGCTGTTCCTGCTCAAGAACGTGTTCAATTACCTCGCGATGCGCCACATCACGGTGCTGCGCAACGGCGTGCTCAAGGATTTGCGCAACGTCTTGTTCAAGAAAATCATCGAATTGCCGATTTCGTTCTATTCCGAAAAGCGGAAAGGCGACGTCATGGCGCGTATGCTGGGCGATGTGGGCGAAGTGCAGACTTCGTTCTTCTCGATTTTCGAACTCGTCGTACGCGAACCGCTCACGATTTTGTTTACAATCATCACGATGTTTTACATCAGCGTCAATCTGACTTTGTTCGTGTTCATTTTCATCCCGATTTCGGGTTTCATTATTTCCCGGATCGGTAAATCGCTCAAGTCGAAATCGGAGCGCGCACAAATGGAATCGGGTTACTTTATTTCGATTTTGGAAGAAACCCTGAGCGGACTCAAAGTCGTGAAAAGCTACAACGCCGAGGAAAACTTCAAGACGAAATTCAACAATTCGGTCACGCGTTTGCTCAAACTCTCGAACAGCATCGGCAACAAGAACAACCTCGCTTCGCCGCTCAGCGAATTTCTGGGCATCATCACCATTGCGATTTTGCTGCTCTATGGCGGGCAGATGGTATTGGTCAGCAAAACCTTAGAAGGTGCAGCTTTCATTACCTACATGGCTTTGGCCTACAACATTTTGACCCCGGCCAAGGCGATTTCGAAAGCCTCGTACCAAGTCAAAAGCGGATTGGCCGCGGCCGACCGTGTTTTTGCCGTACTCGAGCAGGAAAATGAAATCACGAGCAAGGAGAATGCGGTCCAAAAAGACAGTTTCGACGAAATCGTGACGCTCGAAAAAATCAATTTCCGTTACGAAGAAGAAAACGTATTGAAGGAATTCTCGCTCAATGTCAAGAAAGGCCAAACCGTGGCATTGGTCGGACAATCCGGTAGCGGAAAAAGTACAATCGCCAATTTGCTCACGCGTTTCTACGACGTCAATGAAGGCGAAATCAAGATCGACGGCACCAACATCAAGGACATGCAACTCGAGTCGTTGCGCGGATTGATCGGACTCGTGACGCAGGACAGCATCCTGTTTAACGACACGATCAAGGAAAACATCTTGCTCGGCAAACCTGATGCGACCGACGATGAAATCATCGACGCGCTCAAAATTGCGAACGCTTATGAATTCGTGAAAGATTTGCCGCTCGGTATTTACACGAACATCGGCGACAGCGGCAACAAATTGTCGGGTGGACAAAAACAGCGTTTGTCGATTGCGCGCGCCGTACTCAAAAATCCACCGATCATGATCCTCGACGAGGCAACTTCGGCACTCGATACCGAAAGCGAAAAATTGGTACAGGTGGCGCTCGAAAACATGATGCAGAACCGCACCTCGATTGTAATTGCACACCGTTTGTCTACGATCCAGAAAGCCGACGTCATTGTCGTGATGCAAAAAGGACGCATCGTCGAACAGGGCACGCACGAACAATTGCTCGCTCACAACGGCACTTACAAGAAATTGGTCACTATGCAATCGCTTGAATCTTAAACCGATGACCTGTAAAAACTGCAGCAGCGAAATCAGCGGGAATTACTGTTCGAATTGTGGTCAGCCGGCCCAACTCAAACGCATCGACGGCCATTACATCATCCATGAAATCGAACATGTCCTGCATTTCGAAAAAGGGATTTTGTTTACGGTAAAAGAATTGCTGGTTCATCCCGGAAAAAATATCCGCGATTTCTTTTCCGAGAACCGCAGCAGGCTGGTCAAACCCATTATTTTTATCATTGTCACTTCGCTCATTTATTCGCTGACCAGTCATTTCTTTCACATTGAGGAAGGTTATGTGGTGACTAAAGGCATCCAAAAATCGTCGGTGACGGCCATCTTTACTTGGGTTCAGGGACATTATGGTTATGCCAACATCATCATGGGGGTTTTTATCGCGCTGTGGGTGAAATTGTTTTTCAGGAAATATGGTTATAACTTTTTCGAAATTCTGATCCTGCTTTGTTTTGTGATGGGGATGGCCATGCTGATCTTTGCCTTTTTTGCTTTTTTGCAGGGCGTTACGCACATCAAACTGATGACCGCAGCAGGAATAATCGGGTTTGCCTATTGCGCCTGGGCCATTGGTGAATTTTTCAGCCGAAAGCCGATTAATTACTTCAAGGCGTTTTGGGCGTATGTTTTGGGTTACCTTACTTTCTGCATCGCGGCATTCGCGTTGGGCAGCCTGATCGATTTAGCAATCCGGTAACATTGCCACAACATGGGTTGTTGGTGAAGCATTCCTTTTTTACTAACTTCGTGTTGCGCGCAGGCGTCCAACAAAAGCGACATGTACATCAGCGACGAACAAATCAAGCTCCCCGAAGATTGCGACACGGTCGTATGGAAATACCTCGACCTGTCGAAATTTGTCGATCTGCTGCTGTACCGCAAATTGTTCATGTCGCGTTCGGATAAATTCGAAGACCAATACGAAGGCACATTCAGTGAGCCGACTTTTGAGGAAATCCGCAAGCTCTCGGCCGACAATCCCGACTTTCTCGATTTCTACAAAACGCGCCGCAAGAATATCGTCGTGAGCAGTTGGCACATCAATGAATATGAATCGTTTGCCATGTGGCAGATTTTTACGCAAAAGAACGAAGGTTTGGCGATCCAGTCGACTTTGGGCAGGATCCAAAAGGCGCTCGAAAATGAAAAAACCTTTGACCAATACATCGGCGAGGTCAATTACATTGATTACAAAAAAGAATACATCCCGTTTGAGAACAGCTTCTTCCCGTTCCTGTTCAAGCGAAAAAGTTTTGTATACGAACGCGAAATCCGCATCATTACCGACGTGACTTCACACCATCTGACCATCGACAATGGGCTCAAGATCGATATCGGGATTGAAAACCTGATCGAGAAAATCTACATCCATCCCAAATCGGAAAACTGGTACAAGAACCTCGTGACCGAATTGGTGCGAAGACTGGGCTTTGATTTCATCATCGAAAAATCGGATCTTGAAAGCGACATCCTGATTTAGAGGAAAGATCACTTCGTTGAAAGAAAAAAGACCGCTTCGCTACAAGATTTTTCTTTCAGTACAGCGGTCTTTCAGTGAAACGGTCTTTCCTCTTTCTTCTCTTAAATCAAAATACGAATTCCAACGTCGCGTAAAAACTGCGTGTCTCCGATGGAATGATGCCTGGCCCCGGATAACCTGTCGCCCTTCTCGTAAAATATTTATTGTCGGTAAAATTGTTCACGCCCGCTTCGAGCTTGAAATTCTTCCATTTGTACGAAGCAGAAAAATCGGCCACATGGTACGCAGGAATCTTCCCTGAAATCCCACTCATGTTGTCGTTGCGATCGACCGTACTGTTGTTGGCATCGGTAAATTGTTCCGACACATAAGTAAATTGCAGGCTCGCGAGGAAGTTTTTATAACCGATCCCGGTTCCGGTCTTGAGGTTGTACAACGGCACGAATTCGACCGAATTGCCTTTGATGTTCGCTTCCTCCGACTCGGTGTATTCTGAATCGGTCAGCGAGAGGTTCGAGAACAAATTCCACTGGAAGTTTTCATTTTGCGCAAAAAACATCCGGTTGATTTTCCAGTCGAGCAACGCCTCAAACCCATAGGTAAAAGCCGTGCCGATGTTCTTGCGGACCCTGACGAAATTATTGTTGCTGTCGGTAGTCAGGTAATCCCCGATTTTTCCGTCGTAGTACAATCCAAAAACACTGGTATCAAAAGTGATCTGATCGGACAATTGTCCCCGTACACCGATGTCCGAAGTATAACCTTCCTCATCGGTAATGTGGGCATCAATGACTTGGTTGGGCACCGAGGTACGGATGTCGTTGAAGGTCACCGAACGGTAATTCATCGCCGCATTCCCATAAAATTCGATGCGTTGTTGCGGCTTGTAACTGAGCCCAATCCCGGCCAGGAAAAAATGGCGGTCCTTGGTGTTGTTTTCCGGTATGGTCTGGTCAAGAAGGATATTTCCCGCCAAATCCACATTGATTTTGCGGTAATACCCTTCGGCCTTGGTGCGTATTTTCTCCAAACGCAAACCCGGCGTAATCGAAAATCGAGGCGAAATCTTAAAGATGTTCTCGGCAAAAAAAGCCACATTTACGTTCGGGAAACGGTATTGCGATTGGTTTGGGTAATACGGAAATTCATCGGTCGCCAAATCAAAATCGGCGTTGATACCTGAACTGCCCGGCCCTTGCAGCCCCTTGTTGTCCGACTGGTAATATTTGGCCCCGATCAGAAACGTGCTCTTGTTGCCCATCAGGTTGTAACGCTGCAAATAACGCGCTTCGGCACCCCAGTTGACGAAATCCCCAACAATCAAATCGCGTTCGGTCCCGAGAATGTCACCCGTAGAGGCGCGGTTCTGGCGGAATCCTACCGTTTTACGGTTCGCGTCGAGCCCAAAAAGCTGCAACGAGAATTCGGCATTCGGGGTAAACGAATGGTCCAAACGAAGGGCAAATAAATTCCAGTCGACCGCAAACCAATTGCGCGTGCGGTTGCTCTGCAGCGGATCGTCGTAAAACATCTGGTCGGTCAAGCCGCCCGGTTGGTGCGCGAGGTAATTGAAATAAGTGTAATCGAAGTGCAGCGCGGTCTTTGCATTGAATTGGTAATTGAGGTTGGCAAAAAAGTTCTTGCTCTCAAAATTGCTGTTCGGACGGAAACCATCGCCTTTCTTGTAATTGAAATACGAATAATAACTGAACTTGCCCGGCGTGCCGCTCACGCTCGTGAAATTTGTATACAAACCATAGGACCCGATTGTATTTCGTGTCAGGAACGCAAACGGTTTTGCAACCGGCTTCTTGGTGATGAAATTGACGAGTCCGCCGAATTGCGTCCCGTATTGCAGCGAAGCCGCGCCGCGCACAATCTGGATTTCCTCGAGCGCTTCGGTCGGTGTGGCGTAATAACTTTCGGGATAGCCGAGCACATCGGCACTGATGTCGTAACCGTTCTGGCGGGTATTGAAATTGGAGGTGCGGTTCGGGTCGAGGCCGCGTCCGCCGATGCTGAGCTGCAGTCCGCCGTCGGAAGTTTCATTGATTGTGAGTCCGGCGACTTGCGCAAAAACCTGTCGCGTATTGTTGGTCGCCTTATTGGCGGTAATTTTATCGATGTTGATCACTTCGGTTTTTCTGCCCGCATAGATCGCCGTGCCTTCTACATCCTTGAGTTTGTGCAATGCAGCCCATTTTTCTTTTTGGTTTTGGACAACCACTTCGGAAAGGTTGGTGATCTTTTCCAGGGCCACTTCGTTGTTTTCGGATGGAGCAGCAAACGTTTTTTCGACGATTCCAAAACCGTCCTTGAAAAATACCAGTTCATAATCGCCTGCCTTTTCGACATCGACAGCAAACGAGCCATCGGCATTGGTCCATGTCTTTTGGCCGTTGGTTTTATTGAAAATTTCGGTCCTTCCCTTTTTTCCGTCAGAAGAAACCGTGCCCGAAATCTTGACCTGGGCACAAACGCTGATTCCCATCAGCAAAAATAAAATCGCACTAAAATCCTTTAATTTCATCGTTAAAATCGAGTATCCATTTTTTGTGGGCAAATGTATCATGTTCTTGGGCCAAATCTATGCTTGGATCGATATAAAGTTTGCTGAGCCTCCCGTTGAGTGCGACATAACTTTCGACGTGCACCTGCGGATCGGCATAACCCGCCTTTTCATAGTGGTCGTGAAGGAAATGTGCGTACTCCAGAATGAAATCGGGCTGGAATGCCATTTGTTTTTCCTGGAACGGGGTCAGGAAACGCGAATTGGCGATGTGGATCTTCTCGCCTGTTTTGGAATCGGTCACATTGAAAACGGTATAACCCGCCTTTTCCATGAGCATGACGCGCCACGAGAACCGGAAGCCTTCCTCGGTCCAGAACAATTCGTCTGGATAACACAGGTAGCGGAACGGAAACAGCAATTGGAACAGCAAAAATACAGTGATGGTTCCCATTTTTATTTGGGAAGCCAGGCTTCGAACTTCGACTTTCTCTTTTGCATTTTCAAACACGGTCAAGCCGATGCGAAACAGTTTGGCAACGGCCTGCAGGCTTTTTTTGTGGAAATCGGCGGGGAAAAAAATCAGCGTCGAGACAATCATCACATAGGGGAAAACGCCAATCGGGAACAAAATTTTGGTCAGGATGTGGAAGACCACCACGAGCATAAAAGCCCACAATCTGGTGCGTCTGTTGAGCAACAAGAACACAATGGCCAGATCGTAAATCATCCCGATCCAACTGAAGGCATAGATGACCCATTCCTGGTTCAGCAAAGGACCGATAACCGGCAGGTCGGCATTGTTGGGCAGCCAGATCTTGAGCGGCATCGCCTCGATGAGCCAATCGGAATTGATTTTGGCCAGGCCGGCGTAAAAGTAAACGATACCCAAAAGCAACTTCAGGATATCGGTATTCCACCGCGGGATTTTTTGAAAAGCGCGCTTGGGATTCTGGTATGCGTCAACCGAAAAATAAGCATTGGCCGGTAAAAAAATCATCACAAAACCCACCACCGAAATGAAATAATAATGGTTCAGGTAGGTGGTTTTGTCCATCAATTCGATGTAGGTAAAACTCAGGAAAAAAGTGATGGCCGCGATTCTATATTTGTAACCAATCGCTAGGCACAATGCGGCAATCCCACAAATGAGGAACAACAGATAGGTATAATTCCCGAGAGGTTTGACCCATTGGAAACCATAGTAGGTAAAATGGAATTCGGGGTCGATGTAGAATTTTTGGATCCAGCCGTAAGTCGCAAATCGGATCAGGCTCAGCAGCATCATAAAACCGAACGCCAGCCTGAAAAAGGCCAGCGTCGCTGATTCTGAATAACTTTCCAGATAGTTTTTGATGCGGATATTCATGGTTAGTCGCCGTCGCCGTCTACATAATCGACGGTGATGTTGAGTGCCTGCATCATATCGAGTTTGGTGTAAACGGTCTGTGCCTGCAAGGCTTGGTAAGTCGCGATCATTTTCGAGTTGTCGCTGTTGATCTGGTCTACGAAATTATTGCCCAATGCGTCGGTTGTCGCGAAAATGGCGTCGAATTGGTTGTTGATGATGTCGCTGAGCCTCGAACCGTTGCGGATGGCGTTGACATAATCGAGGTAGGATTTGAGTCCCGGCCCCTTGGTTTCGCTATTGAAATGCTTGCCGTTGAAGAAATCTTGCGCGGCTTGGAGTGAAACCAGCAGCAATTCCTTCGACACATCACCTTTGTAATAGGCTTCGACATTTTCAGGATGCAATACACCGTTCGAAAATTGCCCGCAAGGAAACCCGATTTTTGCCGTACGGATGTCGCGTTCAAAATTCTTGACAAAATTGTTGGTTGTCCGGTTGACCGAACTGCTTACGGTGGTTCCGTTGTTGGCCACGTAAGTATTCCGGTAACCGCCATTCCAGTCGGCCACGATGGCGTCGGCATTGGTTTTAAGACGTGCCATGACATCGGTTACATATTGTTTGTATTTGTTGGCGTTGGCGTTGATGGTATAAAAGGTCAGGATTTGGGCATCGCTGTCGTCCAAACCGTTGATCAGGTAATCGAGCGCCGGGAAACCTTGGCGGGTGAATTGCGCATACAACGCAAGATTGTAAGCCCCGCTGGTGATGTTGTTGTTGATCCCGTTTACATCGGTCGGATAGGTATTGGCGCTTTCCTTGAGAAAAACCGATTCGGCTTTCCCAAAATAATACATCGACACATATTGGTAAGCCTTGTAGGCTTCGAGCCAGGAAGCGCGCAATGCCGTCAGGTTATCAAGCGTAGGCGTGGCGGTAAAAGTACTGGCTTTCGCATGGAGATCGTTGACTTTTTGCTGGTAGTTTTCAAAAGCCGGAATGATGATGTTATCGGCCCAGTTGGTCAATAGCGCAGTGCGGTCGTAACCGTTTACCGGTGAATTGTCGCTGCCATTGTCACTTGAGGAACAGGCGGCCGCGACCACTACAAAAGCAAAAAACAAAAGAAACTTCTTCATTTTAAAAATTTTTGACAAAAATACGAAAGCAAAACTTACTTATCTGTATTAATTCTAAATTAATTTTAGAAAATTTCAAATGGACGACCGCCAATAAAATAAAGCCTTGTAAAAAACAAGACTGCTGATTTGCTGATGCCAACCAAAATAAATCAGCCGGATTATTTTTTTGTTTGTTTTAAAGTAAATACTTTTGCTTACGTTTAATCAATCTAAATAAAAACACCCATGAGGAAAAGTTTTTTGAAAATATCATTATTTTTTGTTGCCGCCACCGCCATCATTTCTTGTGGTGATGATGACAACCAAACACCAATCAACAACAACCTGGTCAGCAAAAAAGACATTATTGCCAACTATGCGAACATCGCATATGAAAACTACAAACAGGCTTATGACGATGCCGTGGTTTTGAAAACCGCCATCAATGCTTTCACCACTACACCGACTGAGGCCAACTTTACTGCAGCCAAAGACAAGTGGAAACTGGCCCGCGAGAGCTACGGAACCACCGAGGCTTTCCGTTTTGCCAACGGCCCAATCGACACCGGTGACGATGCGCCAGAAGGTTTGCTCAACGCCTGGCCGCTCGATGAAAATTACATCGATTATGTAGACGGCAACAGCAATGCCGGCATCATCAATGATCTGGGAACTTACCCAAACATCACGACCGATTTGCTCGTTGACCTTAATGAGGCCGGTGATGAAAAAAACATCAGTACCGGTTACCACGCGATCGAATTTTTGCTTTGGGGACAGGACCTCACCGACCCTACGGCAGATACGCCAGGGCTTCGTCCGTATACTGATTTCGTAGATGGCGGAACGGCTGCAAACCAAGACAGAAGAAGAGCTTACCTCAATGCCTGCGCAGATTTGCTGATCGAGCACCTCGGATATTTGGTAGACCAGTGGCAGCCTGAAGGCGAATACCGCACGGCTTTCCTGGCATTGAACGAAAACGAAGCCATTAAAAACATCTACCTCGGCATCACGACCTTGGTGATGGCTGAATTGCCTGTAGAACGTATGGAAGTGGCTTTGGCCAACGCCAACCAGGAAGATGAACACTCTTGCTTCAGCGACAACACCCACCGTGATATTTTCCTGAACATGCAAGGGGTGATCAATATCTATGAAGGCAAATACGGTGCAATCGAAGGCGCTTCTTTGCAGAGCCTCGTCAATACCGTCGATCCGTTTACGGGATTGCAAACCAACAATGCGATCAATGCCGCTGAGGAGGCCGTAGACGACATCCTTACCCCATTCGACCACGCGATTTCAGGCGGAGCCGAATCGACCGAAGGTGCGAAAGTACAGAACGCTGTAGTTAAATTGAAAGAATTGGGCTCCAACCTTTTGGCAGGCGCCACCAAATTGGGAATCAACGTAAACGGTTAATTCCTATTTTTGCAAAAATAAATTTAGAAAGTGTTCCTTGTTTTTCAGGGAACACTTTTCTGCTGTAAAACAAGAATGAAAAAGACCCGAAATATTGTCGCTTTTTTGCTGGGTGTACACTTGGTGCTCAGTTGCAGTTCTGATGACGCGCAAGAGGAAACCTACCTCCCGATTGCCGTAGAATCCCCCGAAGAAATGTCCGGTGGTTACAATACCACGGTATTCAACCAAACAGTGGAAGCTTTCGGCTTTGCAAGTAAAAAACTCACCGCCTCGGAGCAGACCGATTTTGGAGTCGGAAATTCGTTTTTCAGGCAAAGCTGGATTTCAGCCCCATCCTCAACCACAGCGCGCGACGGACTTGGCCCTTACTACAATGCCGTTTCTTGTGGAAGTTGCCATTTCAAGGATGGACGCGGACGGCCACCGATGAACACAAACGACCTCGGACACGGTTTGTTGCTGCGTCTTTCACTCGAAGGCCACGACAGCAACGGCAATCCATTTGAAGATCCGGTTTATGGCGGGCAATTGCAGGACAATTCCATCAACAATGTCATCCGGAAAGGAAATTATTCGATTACCTACACCACAGTTACCCGAAACCATGGCCGATGGTCATGTGGTCGAACTCCAACAACCAACCTACCATTTCATCGATCTCGGCTATGGCCCGATGGCTACCGGCTTGCTGGTATCCCCAAGGATCGCCAACCAGATGGTCGGTCTGGGGCTGCTCGAGGCCGTCACCGAAGCGGACATCCTGAGCCGCGTCGATGAAGCCGACAGCAACCACGATGGCATTTCAGGTCGCGCCAATTATGTGTATGATGTGGCCTCGAATGCCCAAAAGTTGGGGCGTTTCGGATGGAAAGCCAACCAGCCGTCGATACGCCAACAAGTAGCGGCCGCATTTTCGGGAGATTTAGGCATCACCTCGAGCCTTTTTCCTAACGAAAACTGTCCGCCCGGTGTAGATTGCGACGCCATTCCCAACGGCGGTTCGCCTGAAATTCCCGATTTGGCACTCAACCGTGTGGTGCTGTATTCGTCGACCTTGTCGGTCCCGGCACGCAGGAACCACACCGCACCCAATGTGGTCGCCGGAAAAAAAGTATTCAACGACCTCAATTGTGTGGCCTGCCATACGCCCAAAATGCAAACCGGAAACACCTATCCTATTGTCGCTTTGCGCAACCAGACCATCCGTCCTTACAGCGACATGCTGTTGCACGATATGGGTCCGGGACTCGCCGACAATGCCCCAAGCTTCCAGGCCAATGGCTTTGAATGGCGTACCCAGCCACTTTGGGGAATCGGTTTGATCCAGACGGTCAACGGACATACCAATCTTTTACACGATGGCCGCGCCCGCAATGTCGAGGAAGCGATTTTGTGGCACGGCGGCGAAGCGCAACAGGCCAAGGAGCGCTACAAACAGCTCACGGCCAAGCAGCGCAGCGACCTGCTCGAATTCATCAACTCACTTTAATCCCGAAATATGGGCTAATAAAAAAGGTTTGACTTCAATCGTCAAACCTTTTTTTATGGTATGGGTTCTGAATTATATCGGTTGGTAATCGGCGACTTTCCAATCCTTGGTCGACAGGTCGATGTAATGGTAATGGATGACATCGTTCTTGTCGAATTCGCCATTTTTGTTGGTGTCCTCGATGGTCCGGAAATACAATCGGTTCATCGATTCAAGCAGGCTCCAATCGATCAGCTCCTGGAAATCTGCCGACATTTTGGTGAATCTACCGCCGTTGCTTTCGCTCAAATACAAGGTCTTGATGTCGCTCGCATCGAGTTTGCCGTCCTTGTTCGTGTCCATATCGGCCAAGGCATAGACCATAACCTGTTGCTTGGTTTTCTCGGCCACCGATTTGAGGTAGGTCGCCGTTTGGATCAGTAGCGGCTTGTCGGACAAGGCATGGATCGAATCGGAACCGATTTGCTGGAACTTCAAATTGCGCAGGTAACCCGCAATCTCGCCTTCGCTGTAATTGGAAATCGTAAACCCGATGTCGTTGGTCGCCGAACCCGATTCGTATTTTTTCGCGCCGCCATAAATATTCAAATCACCGACCGGATGGATCAAATAATTGGTCCCCGGAATGTGGATGGGCAGGTCGGCCACTTCAATTTGCGTGGTATCGGTTTTGGGTGCCGGCTTTTCCTTGGCGGTACTTTCGTAGCTGACTTTGGGTTTCTCATCGGCTTCTTTGTTGCAGGCGACAAATAACAGCGCCGTCATTCCGATCAAAAGGAGATTTATATTCTTCATAGGAATACCATATTGGACTTTGTGTCAAATATAAGGATTTTGACAGTAAATGCTTCCGTGATTCAGGAGTTAATTAATTGGTAAAGGATGAGGTCTGCGGAAGCGGTACAAAAAGAAAAAATTGAGCGCGACCAATCCCAAAAACGAATAACCAATCAAGGGCATTTTTCGGAACAATCCATCAAAATCTTGCAGCACTTGATACCCGAATGATTTCGGTGCTTCTTTGGGATGCCAATACATACCGCCACAAGTCCACCTTTCAGGAATTTCCCTGCTTGCGGAAAACTTCTTTTGGGGAACCACATAGGCGTAAATGTCCTGCCGTTTGTCTACATAGTATAAAACATCTTCTATGAGCAACGCATCGAACGCATGGACAAAAACCTCATAGTCCGTTTTCCCGAAACGCAACTTGATGCCATTGATACTGTCGCCTTCGGCTTTGAGTCGGCGGCATTCGAGCTGCATCTGCTTGAGTTTTCCCTTTTCGCAGCACTCAGGCTTTTCGAAAACGAAGTCCTTGTATTTTCTGGGCAGCGGAGACGCGTTTGCCTTCATCATCTGATTTGACCCTCTTTCGATGTCATAGCGCATTGACGATTGTATGCGGGACCTTTCTACTTGCCGGAAATAATCCGAACACAGCAACAACAGCAACACCAATGAAATCATCCCGGGAGCATAATACAATCTCCTATGTCTGCCCGGTTTTTTCATCTACAGCTTGATCGCGAGTTTGACGTTGAAGGTCCGTGTGGTCAGGTAATTCGGGATGGCTTTCTGGTTTTCCTCATACAGGTCGCGTACCCAGGTATTGGTAATCGCGTTCTGGTTGTTGAACATGTTGAAGATCTCGAATCCAAGCGACAGATCCCGGAACTTCTTGAGCCAGTGCCCCTCGGGACGTTTGTCGTTCCTTTCGGTAAACACATACGAAAAGCCCACGTCGGCGCGGCGGTAATCGCGCAGGCGCAACTGGTAATCGTACGGGTCGGCATAAGAAGGCGAACCGCCCGGCAAACCAGTGTTGTACACGAGATTGAGGTAAATCTTGACATTTGGTATTTTCGGCATATAGTCCTGGAACAAAATCCCAAACTTAAGACGTTGGTCCGTCGGTCGGGCGATGTACCCACGGTCGTTGATGTTTTCCTCGGTCTTGAGGTAACCGAAACTGAACCACGATTCGGTGCCCGGAACGAATTCGCCGTTGAGCCTCATGTCGAGTCCTTGCGCAAAAGCCTTGGCGTTGTTGTTGGCGGCATATCGGATGCGGACGTTGTCCAACGTATACGGATTGACATCGGTCAGCGATTTGTAATAGGCTTCGGTCACCATCTTGAACGGACGTTTCCACAACTTGAAACTGTAGTCGTTGCTCAACACGATGTGGAAGGACGACTGCGCCTTGACCTCGGGATGCACCACCCCATCGGCGTCGCGGAGCTCACGGTAAAACGGCGGCTGGTAATACAAACCACCCGAGAGACGAAAGACCATGTCTTTTTCCCATTCGGGTTTGATGGCGAATTGCGCGCGCGGGCTGAACACGACCTGGCTTTTGCTGCCGGATTGGGCATCGACCGACCATTGGTGCGCACGAACCCCTGCATTGTACCACACTTCACTGCTGCCCAAACGGTCCTTCAAACTCCATTGCGCATAACCTGAAAAGCGGTTGATCTTGACAAAATTTTTGGCCCTGACGTTTTGGTACGGTGCCAATGGCCCTGTATCAGGCTCGTAAGGCTGCTCACCCGGAAACTGCAAAATCGGCTCGTTGAGCGAGAATCCCGCCGAATCGACGACTTCCCATTCTACAATCCGGTCGCGAATGTCTTCGCGTGTGTATTTGAACCCCCATTCGATCTGGTGTCTTTTCTTAATGTCGTGCGATCCCTTAAGCTCGACATTGACAATTACCGCATCGAGGTCGTTTCGCGCATGGTTCAATTGCGAACCCACGGCACGCGTGTACTTGACATCGCCAAAAGTATCCGATCCCAAATTGGTATCGACTTCACCGATTGAATAAGCCGCAAAAATGTCAAAATATTCCTGCTCCAAGGTATGATAGGCCGAACCGATCAATTTGAGCGTAAAATTCTCATTGACTTTATAGGTCGTCTTGAGCGCGGCAAAATAGGTTTCATATTTGTCTTTTTCCTCCCCGTCATACAACACCTGCAATACGCGCGGATCCTGCAAGGTCCCGAAAGTCGTTTGTCTGGAAAGCGGTTCGTATTCGTATCGGTTCATCGAAATATTGCCCAAAAGGCTAAACTCCCATTTGGTATTGGGCGTAAAAGTGATGTTCGATTGCAAATCGCCAAAGGTCGGATGGAAATTGCTTTCGGTGTCCTGGCTGTCGACCAAAAGACTGTTGTCGCGGTAACGGATTCCGGTAATTGCGGCCCATTTCTGGTCTTTGGAAACCGCATCGACGGTCAATCCGCCGCCGAGGAAACTCGCATCGAGCGCCGCACCGAATTTCGTTGGACGTCGATAAGTAATGTCCAACACCGAAGACAATTTGTCGCCGTATTTGGCCTGAAAACCACCCGCCGAGAAATCGACATTCTGCACCATATCGGTATTGGTAAAGCTCAATCCTTCCTGCTGGCCCGAACGGATCAGGAACGGACGGTAAATCTCGATTTCATTGACATACACGAGGTTTTCGTCATAATTTCCCCCACGCACCGAATAGGCAGTACTGAGTTCGTTGTTGCTCGAAACGCCCGGCAACGACTTGAGTACGTTTTCAATCCCGGCATTGGCTCCCGGAATTTTGCGGATCACTTCGGGTTCGATGTTGACAATTCCCTGCACGCGTTTGCGGTTGTTGACAACAGTCACCTCGCCGATGCTTTCGGCTGTACTGTTCATCACGATGTGCAATTCGTAATCCTCGTTGTTCTTGATCTGTATCGAAACGGTTACTTTTTTCAAGGTCGCATGCGTAAAGACAAGGTTCATCTGCTGGTTGGCCGGTACCGTCAATTCGTAATAACCGGTGGCGTCGGTGGTGGTCGAAAGTGAGCCGGCAGTCACGTTGACATCGCTGACCGCAATCTGGTTCTCATCGAGGATGACCCCTTTGACGCGACCCGTCTGCGCATAATTTATAAATCCGATAAAGAAAAAAAGCAGTAAGAATTGAATTTTCGTTCCCAAGAGTATCGTTTATTTTTGTTGACTTCTAAAAAAATGTGTTTCAAAGATAGCAGAATTTCCCACATTATCGGTCACTACTACTTTTAAATGGTTTTCGCCTTCGTTGAGCAACGCATTGTCGAAAATATGGCGGATGCGCTTGGCCTTGTGCTCGTACTCAAACAACACCCATTGGCCGTTCAAATAACCATTATAGCTCTTGATTCCCGACATCTCGTCGCTGATTGTCAAATCGATTTTGTCTTGCTTGGTGATCCATTTGCCTTCGATGGGCTTGGCGATGGCAATGCGTGGCGGCGTAACATCCTGGGCCAAGGTGAATCCGCCGAGATTTTTGGTCCAGGTCGTAAAAATGCCGTCCTTGAATTTGGTCGAATTGTACGTCAATCGCTTTCCTGAAACCGAAGCGACAAACGTTTTCTCGGGATTGGTTATTGCCGCATCCTTGATACTGACCTGGAAATTCGTGTGTACGGGCGTGAAATCGTCCTGGACGGTCATCGTTTTGCCGTCGACGCTAAAGTTGAGCGCAAAATCCTCATAAAAAGTTCCGGCCGGAAAAAACACCGACATGCCGTCTTTCTCAAAATTGGAGTCTTTGTCGTGGCGCACAAAATAAGGCGCCGTAACCGTTTCTTTGGGAATCGTCGCGGGAGCCGCCGTAAAATCGATCGGTACCAAGACCGAAGTCTTGTTGTCGTAAAAATCGGAAACCTCGATTTTGTACAATTGCGAAATGTTGGGTTGCAGATGCAAGATGCCACGCTGGGCATCGGTTCGGATGATGCTCAGTGGAAATGGTGTCGTCTGGAACAACTTCTGTACGCGCTGTTGCGATCGTTTGTACCTCGGAAAATCGATCAGGGCATTGATGTATCGGCCTTCATCAAACGCAAACGTATCGAATTGGTAGCCAAAAGACGGATTGCCGTTCAAGAAAGTCTGCACCTTGAAAATCCCGTTGTTGTTCCACGATACATCGTCCTGGTCGCCGCTGATGATGCCAAAACCCAACGCACCCGAAGCCACCGCTTTTTCGGCGAGATAAGTTCCATCGGGTTGCAGCGAAAGCCCTAGAATAATGGGACGCGCCGACTGGTTCACGCTGCTGCTGTCCCCGAGTGGATACGCGAACAGGCTCGTGATGAACGGTTTGCGGGTGTCTTTCAAATCAAAACCAAAATAGAGCGGGTTGATGATTTTTTCGGATTTCGTATGACGGAATTCGAAATGCAGGTGCGGCCCGTCGGAACCGCCGGTATTGCCCGAAAGCGCAATCGTATCGCCTTTGGCCACGACCAATTCGCCGGGTTTGGGGAACACTTCGATTTCGTAGGATTGTTGTTTGTATTGTTCGGCGCGGATGTATTCCTCGATCTTTCCATAGCCTTTTTGCAAATGCCCGTAAAGCGTGGTGTAACCGTTTGGATGGTCGATGTAAATCGCCTTGCCGTAGCCATAACTCGAAATTTTGATGCGCGACACATAGCCATCGCCTGCGGCGTGCACGACCAAACCTTCTTTCTGCTGCGTACGGAAATCGAAACCCGCATGGAAGTGGTTGTTGCGCAATTCGCCGAAATTCCCGGACAGTTGCATCGGGATGTCCAATGGCGGACGGAAATCGGCTTTGGGATAGTCGGTCGTTTGGGCAAAAATCGGCGTGTACAGTAAAATCAGGAGTAGAAATCTCATGGTTGGTTTGGTTTTATTTGATTCAAATCGATGAATGGCTAAGTTAAAAAATAAGGGGTAAAAACCACTGCAGATTTTCTGTATTTCTTTTACCGTGATAACGCATTATCGCTCAAAAGATTATCGGAAAACAGGTACAAAATTTAAAATTTCAAAAAAAACATTGGTATAATTCATCAGGAATATTAACTTTGTTCGGATTAGTAATGAACACCGCGAGGATGAGTGAAATCGTAGAAATTATTGATACTCTTGAAAGCCGGCTCCGGAAACTATTGGAAAAAATAGATCATCTCGAGCAGACATCGGTACAACTGAACCGGGAGTTACAAAATGCGACGAACACCATACAACAGCAATCGAACGAGATCGATGAACTGAAAAAGAAGTATGAAACACTCCGAGTTGCGAATTCATTGCTTGGCAGCGAAGAAAATAAACGAGATACAAAGCTCAAGATAAATGCACTGATTCGTGAAATCGACTACTGCATAGCCCAGCTTGCAGATTAACATATGGACGAAAAGCTCAAAATCAAACTGTCAATCGCCGACCGAGTTTACCCGCTGACGGTAGAAATGTCGCAGGAAGAAGGTCTTCGGAGCGCTTCCAAAAAGATTGACCAGATGATCAAGCAGTTCGAGGAAAACTACGCTGTTCGTGACAAACAGGATGTTTTGGCCATGTGTGCGTTGCAGTTTGCTTCCCAGTTGGAGCAAAGGCAACTCGACCATTCGATTGACGGAAAAGAAACCATAGAAAGACTCGGCAAAATCAATGATTTGCTGGTAAAATATCTCGATAAGTAATATTACGTTCTTACACATCGACTAAAAATACTGCCTACATTAGTTATATTTTGGTAAACTCAACACTAACAATTTAGAATGAGCAAATCGTCGCTACTAAAGCATGCTGCCCCGAGCAGAAACTTGAACAGCGAGTTAGCTCAAAACTTGTCTTTACGAGTTTATACATTCAACTGATGTAGGCTTTTTTTATATACCTAACCCTAACTTTAACAATGGAAATACTAATCATAATTATCGCAGCAATCGGCGGAATCGCGGCAGGTTTCGGGATTGCGAAGTTCATGGAGAAGAACAACGTCTCCAACCTGATCAAAAACGCCAAGAAAGATGCCGCGTCGATCATCAAGGACGCCAACCTCGAGGCCGAAAATATCAAGAAAGATAAAATCCTGCAGGCCAAGGAAAAATTCATCGAGCTCAAGGCCGAGCACGAGCAAGTCATCCTGGCACGCGACAAAAAAGTAGCCGAGGTCGAGAAACGCATCCGCGACAAGGAGTCGCAGGTGTCGAACGAATTGTCGAAGGCCAAGAAAGTCAACGACGATTACGAAAACAAGACCAAGGAATACGAATCGAAAATCGAAATCCTCGACCGCAAACGCGAGGAAGTCGAAAAAATGCACAAGAGCCAGCTCAATCAACTCGAAGTGATTTCGGGCTTGTCGGCCGAAGAAGCGAAAGAACAACTCGTCGAAGGACTCAAGGCCGAAGCGCGCACCAAGGCCATGTCGCACATCCAGGACACGATCGAGGAAGCCAAACTGACTGCGCAGCAGGAAGCCAAAAAAATCATCATCAACACAATCCAACGGGTCGGAACCGAAGAAGCCGTAGAAAACTGCGTATCGGTATTCAACATCGAATCGGATGATGTCAAAGGTAGAATCATCGGTCGCGAAGGAAGAAACATCCGCGCGCTCGAAGCCGCTACCGGTGTAGAAATCATCGTAGACGACACTCCGGAAGCGATCATCCTGTCTTGCTTCGATCCGGTACGTCGTGAAATCGCGCGTTTGTCGTTGCACAAGCTCGTCACCGATGGCCGCATCCACCCGGCGCGTATCGAGGAAGTCGTAGCCAAAACGGCGAAACAAATCGACGACGAGATCATCGAAGTCGGTAAACGTACCGTCATCGACCTCGGCATCCACGGATTGCACCCAGAATTGATCAAGGTCGTAGGCCGTATGAAATACCGTTCGTCTTACGGACAAAACCTATTGCAGCACTCGCGCGAAGTATCGAAATTGTGCGGTATCATGGCTGCCGAACTCGGACTCAACGTCAAGCTCGCCAAACGTGCCGGACTCTTGCACGATATCGGAAAGGTGCCGGATACCGAAAGCGATTTGCCGCACGCACTCTTGGGTATGCAATGGGCCGAGAAATACGGCGAGAAGGAAGAAGTGTGCAACGCGATCGGGGCGCACCACGACGAGATCGAAATGAAGTCGTTGCTTTCGCCGATCATTCAGGTGTGTGATGCGATTTCAGGTGCCAGACCGGGCGCACGTCGTCAGGTGTTGGATTCGTACATCCAACGTCTCAAAGATCTCGAAGATGTGGCGTACGGATTCAGCGGCGTCAAAAACGCTTATGCAATCCAGGCCGGACGTGAATTGCGTGTGATTGTCGAAAGCGAAAAAGTAACCGACGACAATGCGGCGAGCCTGTCGTTCGAAATCTCGCAGAAAATCCAAACCGAGATGACTTATCCGGGACAGGTGAAAGTGACGGTGATCCGTGAAACAAGAGCGGTAAACATCGCGAAATAAAAAATTAGCCACGAATGCACGAATTTTTCAACAGGTTGAGAAAAAATAATTCGTGCATTCGTGGCTTTCAAAAACCCAGCGCCATCAGGCGCTTTTTTTATGGCTTGTCGCGACCGGCAAACTTTTCTTTCCCAAGTAGGAAATTGATTGCTTTTGCTACATTTTCGCCGACTTTCTCCTCGGTTTTGAGGTGCGCGATGTACCGTACGATTTCTTTGCTTCTCGAAGGCGGCAGTTGATCGAACACTGCTTTCGCTTCGGGATTTTGAGCCAACGCCTTTTTTAAAACGGGATGCATTTCGATTGTTCTTTCGATAGGATCAAACGCGACGGTCACTTCAATCTGCTCCCCGATTCTTTGCGGCGATTTCTCCAGCATGATGGTATTGATGTACAAGCGCCATTGTCCCGCATATTTCACCAACGTTTGCAAATAGGGCTTTTGGTTGACCATTCCACAAATCGGGATTGGGCCTTTGTCTTTTTTCGCGTCCTTGAAAATCAACTCTAAGATTTCATCGGGCACCGACACATAAGGATTGATGCCGATGATGGCTAGGATTGCTGAAAATTCATATGGTTTCTTCATGTTTTATATTTTGGAAGAACTTGATTTGTTCAGGTGTGCGTTAGCGATGGAAGCGGTATCCTTTTGCTGAGCATACGAAGCAAAAGATAAAGCGGACAGCGCGGGCCGCAGGCAACGCCCTCATTTATCACTTCCGCGGATGAAACGTGTTTACGATCTGCGTCAAATGCTTGCGGTCGAGGTGCACATAAATCTCGGTCGTCGTAATCGATTCGTGGCCGAGCATCAATTGGATCGATCGCAAATCGGCGCCGTTCTCGAGCAAATGTGTCGCAAACGAATGCCGGAACGTATGCGGGCTGATCGTTTTGTTCAAATTGATTTTGACCGCCAAATCCTTGATGATCGTAAACACCATAGCGCGAGTCAATTGACTGCCCCGGCGGTTGAGAAACAAGGTATCTTCGTGTCCCTTTTTGATGGACAGGTGCGAACGGATGACGTTTTTGTAAATCTCGATGAATTTTTGTGTCGTGTTGCCGATCGGGACGAAGCGTTGCTTGTTGCCTTTTCCGGTTACCTTGACAAAACCTTCGTCGAAAAACAGATCGGAAATCCTGAGCGCGACGAGTTCGGACACGCGTAGGCCGCAGCCGTACAGGGTTTCGAGCATAGCGCGGTTGCGTTCGCCTTCGGGCAGGCTCAAATCGATGGCGGCAATCAATTTGTCGATTTCCTCGACCGACAAGGTATCGGGTAATTTGCGGCCAATCTTGGGCGTTTCGATCAACTCAAGCGGATTGTCGTTGCGGTAATCCTCAAAAATAAGCCAGGAAAAAAAACTCTTGAGTCCCGAAATGATCCTGGCCTGCGAACGCGCGTTGAGCTCGCGGGAGACTTGGTAAATGAATTGCTGCAGCGTTTCTTCGGTAATTTTTACTGGCGAAACTTCGATTCCATGCTCGGCCAAATAATCCTGCAATTTAAGTACGTCAAAAGCGTAATTTTCTATGGTATTGTCAGACAACCCACGTTCAATCTTGAGGTACGACTGATAACTTTTGAGATAGGAATTCCAATTCATGTCTGCAAAATACGCAATTTAAAGGCATAAAAAAACACCCCGGAGGGATGTTCTTTCCTATTGCAATTCTTGTTTTTGTTTTAGAATTTGTAACCGAATGACACCTGGAACACTTGGTTCTTCGCATCGGCCTTCTTGTCGCCCGGCTCCGGTTGCATGTCGTCGATGTTGGTCAATCCCAAAGTATAGCGGCCACTCACGAACATGTTGTTCTTGAAGTTGTAGGTCGCCCCGAGGTTGAGTCCGAAATCGATCGGCTTGACATCGTCCTTGGCATTTCTGGTGTGCGACTCGGTACGGTCGTTCCAGAATGTCGTTTCCATTTTGTATTCGGCATCGAGCAAAACCCCGATCTGCGGTCCGAAATCGATACTCAATGGATCGATCACATAATATTTAGCCATGATTGGAATGTGGAGGTACAACAAGTTGGCTTGGTACTGTACATTGTCGATGGCACCTTCGCCGTACCAGAAATCATCGTATTCGTGGTTCCACTCGGCACCGATGTACGACACCAACAATTCAGGTTGGACGGCAAACTTCTTGAATTTGAATTCGGCAAAACCACCGAGGTGTCCGGCGAACTTCGCTTCAGCGTCGTCAACGTTTCCGCTAAATGTAGAAGCGCCTACACCGCCTTTAACTCCAAACTTAATTTCTTGTGCGTTAGACACA
Organism: Flavobacterium sp.; assembly: GCF_047602195.1. Classification (GTDB taxonomy): domain Bacteria; phylum Bacteroidota; class Bacteroidia; order Flavobacteriales; family Flavobacteriaceae; genus Flavobacterium. Next base: position 252,908 of record NZ_JASGHW010000003.1, on the reverse strand, counting down.
CCAAATGCTACTACTGCAAGCGCAGCAAAAAAGATTTTTTTCATTGTAAAATGATTTAGTTCCGCTGCGCTTTGATCTAATCTGCCGAATGTCCACTGGACATTCTCCTCTTAATATCAAATGCCTCGGGTTTGATTAATGATTGCCCCAGTAGACGCCGATATTTTTAAAACGTTACACAATTCTCAGTAAAAATTTTAAAAAAATAAAAAACGCCCTGAAATAGAGCGTTTTAAAAGTCCAATTTTATTTATTCTTTAAAATCGGTAGCCAAACGAAAGCTGGAATACATTGTTGGTCACTTTCGAACGGTAACGCACTGAATTGCCTGGCCCTGGGCCATCGACATAATAATAGTAATCGCCATCATTGATTCCGGACAATCCGACAGAGAAACGGCCTTCGAGGAAAATATTCTTGTTGAAATAATAAGCCGCCCCAAAGTTGAATGCCGCTTCGGCGGTTTTGTAACTGCCTTTCACGTTTTGCTTGCGCTCGAGGGCAAATACCTGTCCGTTGTCGTTTTCATAAACCGAGAAATCGTCTTTGGCACCGACCAGAATACCCAATTGCGGTCCCGCCTCGAGTGCCAGATTAGGAATGACGTAAAACTTCGCCATCACCGGGAAATTGAGGTACGTCAGGTGCAATTTGCTTTCTTCGCGGTAGACATAATCGGGTCCGCTTTCGGAATATTCGCTTTTGGCGCCTTGCAACGACAACAAGATTTCGGGTTGGATCGCAAAGCGGTTGGTCAATTTGATTTCGACCAGGCCACCGAAGTGCGCGCCAATCTTGGGATCGGCGTTGTCGATGTCACCCGAAAGCGTTGATACATTGAGTCCGCCCTTGAGGCCGAAGCTCACATCCTTGATACTGGGTTTGGATTTTTGCGCGTAAGTCAAACCAAACGCGAATACTGCCAGGGCAGTCAGAAAAACTTTCTTCATGATTAATTGTTTAGGTTGCTACAAACCTAGCCCAAATGTTAAAAGAAAGCTTTACATATAATGTGGTTTATCTTATACATTAAAACAGAAACGCGGATTGTTACAGAAATGAATCTGCGACAATCCGTGCATCTGAATCGTTATGAATTTAGAATTTGAATCCGCCATAGATACCTATGACACTGCTCCTTACATCAAAGTCCATGTCCTCGGAAATGCTCAAGACGCCCATGGTATAGCGCAAACCGGTGAAAATACCATTCGAGAAATCATAGCCGAATCCGGCGTTGATCCCAAAATCGGTTGAATCGTAATAGTGCTTTACATCGCGTTTCTGGGTAGCCTTGTTGGTGTTTTTGTATTCGGTTTCGGCCGATAATAGAATCCCGGCCTGCGGGCCCGCTTCTATACTGAATCCTTTGAAGGCGTAAAAACGTGCCATAATCAAAAGATTCAGGTAATCCATACGGGTTTTGCTGTCGTATGTCAGTTCGCCGCTTCCAAACTTAAGACCTCCGTCCGTTTGGGTACCTTGTCTGGAATATTGGATTTCGGGCTGCAGCGCAAAACGCCCGAATTTGATTTCAGCCACGCCACCCACATGGTATCCGATCAGCATTTTGTTATCGTCTGAGGCATCTCCGCCAACCAACGTGGAAATATTGAGCCCTGCCTTGGGGCCAAATTTAAATTGCTGTGCCTGCGAGACACCAAATACGGCCAAGGCCGCGAGTGCAAAAAAGTTTTTTTTCATATGATTGTTTGTTTAGGTTGCCATAAAAATAAAAAAAAAACATCCCGGTCGGCAAACCGGGATGCTACCCAAAAATTATTAACTACAAAACTATTTAAAATCGATATCCCACGCCCGCGTTGATGTTGCTGCCGAGGTAGCCGCTGATTCCGATATCGGCCCTGGCCTCTACATAGAAATTTTCCATGACGTCGTAGGTTGCACCCAAGTTGAAACTCGGTGAAAACTGGTCCTCGTCCCCATCGACTGCATAGTTGAGTGCCGGACCGGCCAATGCGTAAAATTTGTCGAAGAACGAATACTTGACCATTACCGGAACGCCGAGCGCGATGTAACCAGAATCTCCGGGAACTACCGTAATATTGAATTCGGGCTGGATGCGGAATTTATCGACGAGCTCGAGATCGAGTGTCGCACCGGCATAAACCCCTACATTGGATTCGTTGGAATCATAGGCGCCATTGCCCCAGTAGTAATATCCATCGTAAATTCCTTCATTGTCATCCTTGTGGAGTTTGTAGCCGTCGTATGCCGATGCCAAGATTCCTCCCCTGACGCCAAATTGAATATCCTGTGCGTTGGAAATAAAAAAGGCAAAAAAGCCCAACGCTGTTAATAAGATTTTTTTCATGCTGATTTGGATTAAAAATTACGTCTATCAAATTTAACTTTATTAACAACGGCGGTACTTTCAGAATATTTTGTCTTATCAACAACTTTATCAACACGAATTTTAAATATTGTTAACAAAGCATTAAATCGATTTTTAATCACGTCTTTATAAGGTACTTTTGAAAAATCTAAAACCAAAAAAAAACCATTATTATGAAGCATATTTTTTTAGCCCTCGCCCTTTTCGGCAGCGTCCTATGTGCCCAGGCACAATTGAAGTTCGGGATCAAGGCCGGTCCCAATTTTTCTGATGTCGATGGCAACATCGCCCCCGACACCAAGATGCGCACCAGTTTCCATTTTGGCGCCCTAGCCGAACTCAAGCTTCCCGGTCGTTTTGCACTCCAACCCGAATTGCTCTATTCTTCGCAGGGGGCCGAAGTGGAAAGCGCCGCTTTTAAAGACATCCAATACGACTACATCACGGTGCCGGTCATGCTCAAATACTACCTCATTCCTGACTTGTTCAACATCGAACTCGGGCCGCAGTTCTCGTTCCTGATCAATGACAACCAGGATTTCGATGTAGAAGATTCGTCTACCTTTGATTTTGCCGCCCTTGGTGGCGTAGGGGTCGATCTGGGCCAACACTTTTTTGTACAGGGCCGCTATGTGCTGGGCTTGACTGATGCATCCTCGAATGCCGACATCAAGAACCGCGTGATCCAGTTGTCGCTCGGCTACAAATTTTAAAACGCTTTGACTGCTTGAAACCGTTCCTTTGCGAATGGTTTCTTTTTTTTGGAAAATGGCCAACTTGTACAATTTTCCGATACTTTGCCAATAGTTTTACTATTTTTACGCGAATAACCCGCTTCAAAAATGCATCAACCAGCCATGAAAATCATCATTATCAACGGACCAAACCTGAACCTTTTGGGCAAACGCGAACCGGAAGTTTATGGCAACCAGTCTTTTGAGGATTATTTTGGCGGATTGCAGACGCGGTTTCCGCAGGTGGATCTCGAATACTACCAAAGCAATATCGAAGGCGAGTTGATCGACAAGATCCAGCAAACGGGTTTCAGCTACGACGGCATCATCCTCAATGCGGCCGCCTACACCCATACCTCGGTTGGGATTGGCGATGCGGTCAAGGCCATTGCCAGTCCTGTCATCGAAGTGCACATTTCCAATACTTTTTCGCGCGAAAGTTTCCGCCACCAATCATTCATTTCGCCCAGCGCCAAAGGAATTATCATTGGCTTCGGACTCCAAAGTTACGAATTGGCCTTGCGCCATTTCCTTCAATAATACCAGCCATAACCACCTATGAAAAAAATACTGACGCTTTTTTTACTGCTTTCGGCCCTTCAAAATTTCGCACAAATCAAAGGAACGGTGACCGACCAGAACGGCCAGCCGCTGCCTTTTGTTTCGGTCTACATCGAAAATTCGTATTCTTCGACCACCACCAACGAGCAAGGACAATACGAAATGACAACCAAAAGCCGCGACAAGCATTTCATCATCTTCAAATATTTGGGTTACAAGACGCAACGCGTCCGTTTCGTGATCGAGAACTTTACGCAGGAACTCAACATCAAGATGGAGGAAGAAATCATCACGATCAGCGAGGTCGTGATCGATAAGAAAGCCAATCCAGCCGATGGGATCATCCGCCATGCGATCGATTCGAAAAAAGACAATTCGGAGAAAACGGCCAAATACAGCGCAGACTTCTATTCGCGCGGGATTTTCCGCATCAAGGACGCGCCCAAAAAAATCCTCGGACAGAAATTCGACTTCTTTGACGAAGTGCTCGATTCGACGCGCAGCGGGATTTTGTACCTTTCGGAAACGGTCTCCAAGATCAACTTCCAAAAACCCGACAAACTCAAGGAAACCATTATCGCCTCTAAGGTGAGCGGCAACGACAACGGCTTTAGTTTCAACAATGCGGCTTCGGCCAATTTTGATTTCTACGACAATTACATTCCGTTCCAGGTCAATGTGGTTTCGCCGATTGCCGACAATGCGTTCAATTATTACCGTTACAAACTCGAAGGTACTTTTTTCGACAACGGCCAGCAGATCAATAAAATCAAGGTTAACCCGAGACGCACCTCAGAACCGGCCGTGGAAGGTTACATTTACATCGTCGACGACAGTTGGGCGATTTACGCCACCGACCTCAGCATCAAAGGCGAACAGATGCAGATGCCTGCGCTCAACGAACTCATGCTCAAGCAAAGCTACCTATACAACGACCGCAACAAAATCTGGGTCAAGAACACACAGACACTCGATTTTGTCGCCGGGATTTTCGGGATCAAATTGTCGGGACGGTTTACTTATGTGTACAACAATTATGTCTTTGAGCCGAATTTCGACAAGAAAACCTTTGGCGCCGAAGTTCTTTCGTTCGAAAAGGAAGCCAACAAAAAAGACAAACTGTATTGGGATTCGTTTCGTCCGGTACCGTTGACCAATGAGGAAACCAACGACTATTTCAAGAAGGACATGCTGCAAATCAGCAAGAAATCGCAAAAATACCTCGACTCGATCGATGCCAAGAGCAATAAATTTGGGGTGCTGGACCCTATTACAGGTTATACGTACAAGAATTCGTACCGCAAATGGGAACTGGGCTATGATGGCCTGTTGCGCGGGCTTGGCTTCAACACCGTCCAGGGGTTCAATTTCACCACAGGTCTTTCGTTTACGCGCCGCGATGAGGACACGCGCACCTGGTCGATCCTCAAGACTACTTTCAATTATGGCTTGGCCGAAAAGAAATTGCGCGGAACGGCGAGCTATGTGAACCGTTTCAACAACCAAAATTACAGTGAATTCAGGATTTCGGGCGGAAGTTCGGTGGCGCAGTTCAACCCCGAAGACCCGATCAGCCGCGTCGTCAATTCGATTGCGACCTTATTCTTCAAGGACAATTACATGAAATTGTACGAACGCAACTTCGTCAAGGCATCGTTCGGGCGCGAAGTGGTCAACGGATTGGTGATGAGCGCCATGATCGACTATTCCGAACGCAAACCGTTGTGGAACAATTCCGACCGCATCATCATCCAGGATCACAGCGACGCTTACACTTTGAACAACCCGTTGTTGCCTTATGACTTTGTGACGCCCGCCATCGTCAAACACAATCTCGTCAAGGGAACGATTACCGCCAAAATGACTTTCGGACAGCAATATTGGACACGCCCCGACGGCAAGTTCAACCTGCGCAACGACAAATATCCGGTGGTGTACCTCGGTTATGAAAAGGGATTTGCAGGCAACGAAAGCCAGTACAATTTTGACCACCTCAATGCACGCATGACCTATGATGTGACGCTCGGCAACAAAGGCAACCTGGCGATGAACGTCAAGGCCGGGAAGTTCTTCAATGCCGATGGCATCTCCTTTGTCGATTACAAACATTTCAACGGCAACCAGACCCACATCGGGCAAGCCGACCGTTACCTCAACGTGTTCAATTTGTTGCCGTATTACAGTTCGAGCACCAACGATTCGTATTTCGAGGCGCATGCCGAACACGACGACCAGGGTTATATCATGAACAAGATTCCGTTGCTCAGCAAATTGCGTTCGACCTTGGTTTTGGGGTACCACAATTTGTCGGTGCCGGACCGCAAACCCTACCACGAAGCTTCGGTCGGGTTGGACAATCTGGGTTTTGGCAAGTTCCGTTTCTTCCGTGTGGATTATGTGCATTCGTACCAAGGCCGTACCCATTCCGATGGCGTGGTGTTTGGCATCAAGCTGCTTAATGTACTCGACTAAATACTTTTTGACGAGAAAATGCGTTTAACCGTGATGAAGCGTGCTGCCCTATTTTTTATGCTTGGCTTAGCCCTGGTGGTTTTGGTATTGTTTGTCCTGACGTACAAGAATACCGAAATCCCAAAATCGGAATGCCATACCGCCATGGGAATCGTATCGAACATCCGCGAAGGCGGCGTTCAGGATGTGGTTTTTGAACTTGAGGGCAAACAACAACAATCCTATTATATCAATCGCGGGGTCTATTATGGGTTTGACATTCCGACTTTGGAAAAACAATTGCTCGCCGCAGAAGTTACGATTTACTATGCCGATGGTTGGTCGCTTTTCGACCTGCTGGGCTCCAAATGCAAACACATCCGCGAAATACGGAACGGCAATTGGATCATCTATAGCGAATTTTAAACCGACTTCTGTCGGTTTTTTTATGTCTTAAAATTTGTACGAAAATTTTTCATTCTTGTACAATTTTTTTAAGTTATAGACGTTAGTAAAATAATTTTATTGTTTAACCAAACAAATTGAACTATGCCTATACCAATTGAATCTTTTGACACCATAGACGACCTCGAAAATTATGTAATTCCCTACGGAACGGATATCAATCCATATACTGCAAACATTGTATTCTATGTAAAGAATTATAGCCAACCCAATGATGGTGGCGGCGGATTTTTTTCTTATTACAATGACTCTCTTGAAACCGATCCCTTCACCGTTAATGGCGGGACAGTTTTGCAAGCTAAAGTTATTGAAACTGAGGGCGGAGAAGCGGTCAATAAAGGCAAATGGATCCGTAAAATAGACAGCTATATCAATATCCGCTTTTTTGGCGTTCAAGGTTCAGGCGACCCTTTAATTGACCACACTGACCAAATCCAAAAAGCGATCGATTACGCTGCCTATAATGTCCATAGGCATCTAAAGGGCAGCACCGTTTTCTTTCCGCGAGGCAAATATCGGGTCAATGGAACTTTATATTTAAAAGACGGCGTATCGCTTCTAGGTGAAACATTGGAACAAACCGAAATCCAGGCTACCTACGACAAAACCAATGATGGCTTTTTACTTGAAATGAAAGAAGGCATTGTTAGGGGATGTAATGTCTCCAATATTACTTTCTATGGCGGCATCCCACATTATGAAACAGATTTCCCCATACTGCCTGATGTAAGGACAAAAGGCGGCATGTATTTTAAAGCACTTCCTGCAGGAGAGGGAAAAGCGGGAGGAATGTGGAACTGCACCTTTAAGAATATACTGATTCACGGCTTTAACGGACATGGGCTCGTAATTGAGGATAACGAAACGAAGTATATGACACCCAATCAGCAAATCATCTTTGAAAATATGATTATCCAACGCCAAAAAGTAAATTCCTATTGCCTCTACATTAAAGCGCAGGCCGGACAACTTACTTTTATTAACGTAGGATTCGATGGAATCAAGTACAATGAAGATAAAGAGAACGATACGCTTGAAATCACAAAAGGCGTTAATGTGTTTTTAGAAGGAAACAAAAAATCTATTGGCCTTCAACCCGCTGTGATTTCATTTATCAATTCGACATTCCAATACAGCGAATACGGCGTATTGATGGAATTTTGCGAAAGCGTAACATTCGACACCTGTTGGTTTGAAATGCTCGATATGGCTGTAACGGCAAGAGACATTGATAATCCTGAACTTACCCCTAGTAGAGCTATTAACATTCTCAATTCCCGATTCGCCAATGCAGCCGGTTTCGGAAGCCTCAAAGTTACCAACCAGCATCTTGACCCGAAGGGCAGATGCATCACTTCGGAAAACTCCAGCATGAATGTGTATAACAATTATGTCACGGTTTCCATGCTTGCGCCTAAAAAGGGAGAATGTTATTCCCCTTTCGGGAAAGCATTTATTATGGGATTAGGAGAAAATTATGGAATCCGGACTACCGGAAATACTTTCCGTAACGATGAACTCGGATACAGTGTAGGAATCATGCAGTACGTGCAGATAAAACCAGACCCGGAGTTTCCCGTTCCGCCTCCAGATCCACCGGAATGTTACCTCAACCTGCGCGACAATAAAATCGTCATTGTGAATCCAGGCCCATGCGACGGCCTTGATGTGGAACGCATCATATGCTCGGTCAGTTCAGGGGAAATCATATCAATAAGGGCTCATGAAAGAGCGGTTACTTTCAATACCAGAAAAAATATTTTCCTGTCCAACCAATCTACACTCACCTTGAAGAACGGCGATATTGCCACCTTTATCAAGATTGATTACGCCGGAAATTTTGGACTTGAGGAAATATTCCAGCTCATCTCAGTACTTAAATCAACCTCTCCATTGTAATAAAAAAACCCGACTTTTTGGTCGGGTTCTTTTTTATCTGAAATTAAAAGTTTTAAGCGCGTACTATCTTAGCTCCTAAAGCCCGCAATCTTTCATCGATTCTTTCGTAACCACGGTCGATTTGCTCGATGTTTTGGATCGTACTGGTTCCTTTGGCCGAAAGCGCCGCGATCAATAACGAGATTCCTGCACGGATGTCTGGCGAAGACATCGTCGTGGCCTTGAGCTGCGATTGGAAATTGTGTCCCATCACGACAGCACGGTGCGGATCGCACAACATGATTTTTGCGCCCATGTCGATCAGTTTATCGACAAAGAACAAACGGCTTTCGAACATTTTCTGGTGGATCAACACGTCTCCGTCGGCTTGCGTGGCCACGACCAAAATAATGCTCAAAAGGTCGGGCGTAAATCCAGGCCATGGCGCATCGGCTACGGTCAGGATCGAACCGTCTATATCGGTTTTGATTTTATAGGTTTCGTGTGTCGGGATGTAGATGTCGTCGCCTTTTCTTTCGAGGGTGATGCCGAGCTTGCGGAACACATTCGGGATCACGCCGAGGTTTTCCCAGCTTACATTCTTGATCGTGATTTCACTGCGGGTCATTGCCGCCAAACCAATCCACGAACCGATTTCGATCATGTCCGGCAAAATTCTGTGCTCACATCCGCCGAGGCTTTCCACGCCCTCAATCGTCAATAAGTTCGACCCGACGCCCGTGATTTTGGCGCCCATCGAATTGAGCATCTTGCACAACTGTTGCAAATACGGTTCGCAGGCCGCGTTGTAAATCGTCGTCACGCCTTTGGCCAAAACGGCTGCCATGACAATGTTGGCCGTTCCAGTAACCGAAGCCTCGTCCAAAAGCATGTCGGTACCGACCAAACCTTCCTTGGTTTTTTCGACCCCGTAAAAATGGTCTTCGCGGTTGTAACGAAATTTCGCTCCGAGGTTGATGAACCCTTCAAAGTGTGTGTCCAATCTTCTGCGTCCGATCTTGTCGCCGCCCGGTTTCGGGATATAACCTTTGCCGTAACGTGCGAGCAACGGACCGACAATCATGATCGAACCGCGCAACGAACCGCCTTCTTTCTTGAACGCTTCGGTTTCGAGGTAATCGACATTGACGTTATCGGCCTGGAACGTGATCGAACCTTGGCCGTTTTTTTGGATCTTGACACCGAGGTTGCCCAGGAGCGTGATCAATTTATTGACATCGATGATGTCGGGAATATTGTTGATGGTGACTTTTTCTGGTGTCAGCAACACCGCGCATAAAATCTGTAATGCTTCATTCTTGGCGCCCTGCGGCGTGATTTCGCCTTTTAAACGGACACCGCCTTCAATTTTGAAAATGCTCATGTTTGTGGATATGCGTTAGATTTAAAAACTACTGTTGTTTTTTCTGGTTCTTGTGTTGCTTGTTCTTTTTCTGCTTTTGCTGGTTGTTGTTGTTATTGTTGCTGGGCATGTTGGCCTTGTTCGATGTTTTCTTGTTGGTGCGCATGAGTTCGGTCGTGTTGAGCAATTCCTCCGAACTCTGCAGCAAATCGATCTTGCCGCCCGACAATTCATACAAATGTTCAAAAATCACCGCATCGGTTACGGTGTCCTTGTTCCAGCTCAAATACGATTTCTTCATGTGGTTCGCGATGACCTTGATGAGTGCATCCTTGAGTTCGCCTTCCTCCCATCCGTTGGCCACATCGATCATGTACTTGATGTTGTTGCCATAGAAACGGTACCTCGGGTGGTTCTGCGGATAATTGAGCGCATCGGGACGCAACTGCAACACCTCACGCGACGGGATCGGATACGGCGACTCGACATCGATCTTGAAATCGCTCATGATGAACAACTGGTCCCACAGCTTGTGCTGGAAATCGGGCACATCGCGCAAATGCGGATTGAGGCTGCCCATGACCTGGATGATGTATTTGGCGGCCTTGTTGCGCTCGTCGCGGTCGGCAATCTCGGTCGCCTGGTCGATCAGCTTTTGCAGGTGACGGCCGTATTCGCGGATAATCAAGTTCGGGCGCTCCGAATTGTATTCGAGGTAATGCACCACATCGGCGGCTTTCTCTCTGGTATATTTTGGCGTCATAGTTATAAGGAAATTATGCCTTCAATGGTCGAAACCTCGAGGTATTTGTCGATCACCTGCTGCGAACTGTTCATCGTCACATTGACGGAAATACTCGTAAAATTCCCGTTCTTCGATTGCGTCGTCTTGATCACCGCGCCCATTTGGTTGAACGCCGCCTCGACCTGCGCAATCTTGTGCGAATCGCTCGGCACGATAAATTTATACAGGTATTCGGCAGGCCAGGCGTTGCTGTTGTCGAGTTCTTCCTTGAGCCTGATGTAAAATTCTTCGGTCTTCTTGTCCATTGTAAATAAAAAAGCAAATATACGCGAAAGGATTTTAGATTTAGGATTTTAGATTTAAGATTTCAGGAGGTTATAAACAGATTTTTGAGGAGCTGTTCCCGCTATCCGTTGCAATCTTTTTCGCTTTAGCTTACGCACAGCGAAAAAGGATTTCCACTACTATCGGGGCTAGGCATCCGAATTCTTTCACGTCTCCAAAAACTTTGCAACTCTGCAACTTTGTCACTTTGCAACTTTTACGTAAGTTTGCGCCTTATTTTCCAAACGTGCAAAAAGAGATTATCGTTATCATCGGCGGTCCCGGAACCGGAAAAACCACCATCATCGACGGATTGCTGGCCCAAGGCTACTGCTGCTATCCCGAAATCTCGCGCGAAGTCACGATGGAAGCCAAAAAACAGGGCATCGAACAACTGTTCCTCGAAAAGACCATTGCTGTTCAGCGAGTTGCTGCTCGAAGGCCGCAAGAAACAATTCCACAGCGCACTCAACGAACCGCATGAAAAGGTCTTCATCGACCGCGGCATCCCCGATGTGTTGGCCTATATGCATTACATCGGCGATTCCTATCCCGCTTTTTTCGATGCTGCTTGCAAGGAACACATCTACACCAAAATCTTTATCCTGCCGCCTTGGGAGGAAATTTACGTCAGCGATGAGGCACGGTACGAAAACTATGAGCAGGCCAAACTCATTTACGGCCATTTGACCGAAACCTACGAGAAATACGGGTACAATTTGATTGAAGTCCCGAAAGGCAGCGTGGAGGAGCGTATCGGCTTCATTTTAGGGCAACTGTCCTAAATTTCAACGTTCGACATTCGTTGTTCGATATTCGACATTAAATCCTTAATTTTATTTTGAATATCGAATGATGATTAACGAGTAACGAATTTTGAAGTTTTATACGCCATGCTAACCGCCCTCGAAATTTTACAAAAACACTGGAACCATTCCAGTTTTCGCGAACCGCAAAACGAAATCATCGATTCGGTTTTAAGCGGCAAAGACACTTTTGCGCTTTTGCCGACGGGCGGTGGAAAATCGATTTGTTTTCAAGTTCCCGCAATGATGATGCCCGGAATCTGCCTCGTCGTTTCGCCACTCGTCGCACTCATGAAAGACCAGGTCACCAATCTGCAGAAACGCGACATCAAGGCCATGGCTTTGACGGGTGGGATTTCGACCGATGAGATGAGCGATTTATTGGACAACGCCCAATTCGGAAACTACAAATTCCTGTACCTGTCGCCCGAACGTTTGCAATCGGAATGGATTGTAGACCGGCTCAAAAACCTGCCGATCAATTTGATTGCAGTGGACGAAGCGCATTGCGTGTCACAATGGGGACACGATTTTCGTCCGGCCTACCTCAAGATTGCGGTGCTCAAAACCCATTTTCCGAAAGTGCCGTTTTTGGCTTTGACCGCATCGGCTACGGATCGGGTAAAACAAGACATTATTGTGCAATTGCAGTTGGCCCAAGCTGCTGTTTTCCAAAAGTCGTTTGCACGGGACAACCTGGCCTACATGGTTTTTGACGTCGAGGACAAACTGTACCGCATCGAACAGATCTTGCGCAAAAACCCAGAACCGTCGATCATTTATGTGCGCAACCGCAAATCTTGCCTCGACGTATCTTCGCAACTGGGCGCACTCGGATTCAAAAGTACGTTTTACCACGGCGGATTGTCGACCAAGGAAAAAGACCAACACATGCAATTATGGATGAATGAACAGGTGCAGGTCATCGTGGCCACCAATGCGTTCGGAATGGGTATCGACAAGGCCAATGTCAAAACGGTCATTCACATCCAATTGCCCGAAAATCTCGAAAATTATTACCAGGAAGCTGGGCGGGCCGGCAGAAACGGCGAAAAAGCATTTGCGGTTTTGCTCCATGCTCCCTCCGATGTGATCCAGGCCGAAAACCAATTTCTTTCGGTGCTGCCAGACAAGAAATTCCTCAACGAGGTGTACATTAAATTGTGCAATTATTTCCAGATCGCGTATGGCGAAGGCATAGACGAACAGCATCCGTTCAACCTGAACCATTTTTGCACGAAATACCAATTTCCGCCTTTAAGGACTTACAATGCGTTGCAGTTTTTGGACCGGCAAGGCATCCTTTCGCTCTCTCAGGAATTCTCAGAGAAGATTACGCTGCAATTCCTGATCGAATCCAAAGAAGTGATCCGGTACATGAGCCTGAACCCCAACGACGAGGAAATCATGCTCGCGATTTTACGCACCTATCCCGGCATCTATGACATGCCGACGGCGTTCAACCAATCGTTGATTGCCAAAAAGTCGAACCGCAGTGAACAAGAAGTGCATCACGTACTGGAAAAACTGCGCGACCGCCACATCATCGATTACCAATCGCGCAACAACGATGCGGTATTGGTGTTCAATGAAATCCGCGAAGACGACAAGACCATCAACCGCGTCTCGAAATATTTGGACAACCAAAACCAACTCAAGGTGGCACAATTGCGTTCGGTGTTGGATTATGTCGCGAACAAAAACACTTGCAAAAGCCGATTGTTGCTGGGTTATTTCGGTGAAAACCAAACCAAGGATTGCGGTATCTGTTCGTATTGTATCTCCAGGAACAAAAAGCCCGATGTGCTTTCGCTGACCAAGGACGTCCTGGAACTGCTCAAGGCGGGCGCCAAGGATTCGCGTGAAATCGAAAAACTTTGCGCGCAAAACTTCGGCGTTGAGGGCAGCGATGTTATCTTTGCGCTGCAAATGCTGCTCGAGAACGAAATCATCGTGCTGCATCCGAACAACACTTATACCTTAAAAAATTAAATGGAAAAATTGCGCATTGTATTTATGGGAACGCCCGAATTTGCCGTCGGCATTCTCGACACGATTGTCCAAAACAACTACGAGGTCGTCGGCGTGATCACCGCTGCCGACAAACCGGCGGGTCGCGGGCAGAAGATCAAATATTCGGCAGTCAAGGAATATGCAAGGGAAAAAAACCTGCGCTTGTTGCAACCGGCCAACCTCAAAGACGAATCCTTTTTGGAAGAACTCCGGTCCTTGAACGCCAACCTTCAGGTGGTCGTGGCTTTCCGCATGCTTCCCAAAGTGGTTTGGGAGATGCCGAAATGGGGTACTTTCAACCTGCACGCATCGTTGCTTCCGAATTACCGCGGGGCGGCCCCGATCAATTGGGCGATCATCAACGGCGAAACGAAAACGGGCGTGACGACTTTCTTTATCGACGACAAAATCGATACCGGCGCGATGATTTTATCGGCGGCGACCGACATCAATCCCAACGAAAATGCGGGACAATTGCACGACCGATTGATGGAACTCGGAAGCCAGACCGTCATCGACACTTTGCAATTGATCGAAAAAGGAAAGGTCGAAACGACAATCCAAACCGATTCGGCGGAAATCAAGACCGCCTATAAGCTCAACAAAGACAATTGCAAGATCGACTGGACCAAACCGGCCAACGAAATTTACAACCTGATCCGCGGTCTGTCGCCTTATCCGGCGGCCTGGTGTCATATTAAGGACAAGGGACAGGAATGGAATGTCAAAATTTACAGCGCCGATGTGGTCAAAGAAACGCACGATTTTCCGGTCGGGAAATTGTTGGCGTCGAAAAAAGAAATCAAGATTGCGGTTTCGGACGGATTCATTCAATTGTTGGCTTTGCAATTCCCTGGAAAAAGCAAAATGGAAGCGCAACAATTGTTAAATGGAATGTCGTTTTCGGACGAAGCCAAAGCGTGCTGAAGTCGCGCCGGCTCTGATTTGGGACTATTTCCGACAAAAACAACTTACTTTATCAACAAAAACAACCATTTATCAACAAATCGATTAAAAACAACGCCCAAGTCTTGTCCAGTAAGGAATTCCTACTAAATTTGTTATATTAACTAAATGTTTAACCAACAATTAATAACTATTATTATGAACAAATCAGAATTAATCGATGCTATCGCTGCTGACGCAGGAATTTCAAAAGCAGCTGCAAAATCAGCTTTAGAATCATTCATGAACAATGTAGGTGGAACCTTGAAAAAAGGAGGAAGAGTATCTTTGGTAGGTTTCGGATCATGGTCAGTATCTAAGAGAGCTGCAAGAGACGGAAGAAACCCACAAACTGGAAAGACTATCAAAATCGCTGCTAAGAACGTTGTTAAGTTTAAGGCTGGTGCTGATTTAGAAGGAAACGTAAACTAATCAAAACGTTTACTTTACCATAAATAAAAGGGCTTCCCGAAACGGAAGTCCTTTTTTTATTGCCCTTTTTATTTGGTTTATTCGATTTTTTTGTTAAATTTATTTTAAAATTGCGAGAAGATGATTTCAGAAAAACTCAAAAAAGGTCATTTGCTCATTGCGGAGCCTTCGATAATTGGAGATTTGTCTTTCAACCGCTCCGTCATTTTACTGGCAGACCACAACGACGACGGGTCGGTCGGGTTCATCATCAACAAGCCGCTCAAATACACCATCAACGACTTGGTTCCCGACGTGGAGGCCAATTTCAAGATCTACAATGGTGGGCCGGTCGAACAGGACAATTTGTATTTCATCCACAACATTCCGGAACTCATCACCAACAGCGTCGAAATCTCGAACGGGATTTATTGGGGTGGCGATTTTGAACTGACCAAAACCTTAATCAACGAAGGGAAAATCAAGAAAGACAACATCCGTTTCTTTTTGGGTTATACCGGATGGGCAGCGCGCCAGCTCGAAAACGAAATGCAATCGAACTCTTGGATCGTGGCCGAAAACCTGTACCAGAACAAAATCATCGGCAAATCGACCACCGATTTCTGGAAAGAAAAGATCCTTGAACTCGGCGGCGACTACATCATCTGGTCGAACGCCCCCGAAAATCCACTGCTCAATTAACCCAAACGCAACTGCGCGTTGAGTCGCAGCAAAATACTTTCTGCAAAACCTTTGACAAATTCTTTTTTGCGGTAACGCGTAATCGGCTGGATTCCGATAATCACATTGGTCACGAACAACTCGTCGGCTTTTTGAA
Organism: Flavobacterium sp.; assembly: GCF_047602195.1. Classification (GTDB taxonomy): domain Bacteria; phylum Bacteroidota; class Bacteroidia; order Flavobacteriales; family Flavobacteriaceae; genus Flavobacterium. The sequence goes on along the minus strand of NZ_JASGHW010000003.1, from coordinate 237,018 downwards.
GATCAAACGGCGAAATCGATTCTTCGACCACTTCAATTTCCTCCATTTTTTTGGCGATGGCCAAAACCTGGCGTCGCATGACCCCATTGAGACAGCCGTCGGACACGGGTGGCGTCACCAATTTGTTTCCCGTCAGCATAAACAGGTTTCCGTTGAGCGCTTCGATGACATTCTTGGCATCGTTGAGCAGCAGGCAATTCTGCAATCCGTTTTCATTGGCAAAGATGCTTCCGGTGATGTTGATCAGGCGGTTGGTCGTCTTGATCGAGGACAACAATTGTTGCGTGACATAAAAATCTTTGTACAGATCGACTTCATACTCGTTTTGCCCGATGCGATAAAGCGGATTTTCCAACGATGTGGCTTCGACCACATATCCTATATTATTGTCGGTCGGCAAGTATTTCCCGCCGGGATTGCGAAAAACCGTCAAACGGACGCGGCCCGAATTGCTGCAATGATTGGCCTCGGCTGTTGACAGCAGTTGGGTTTCGAAGTACTCCATCGTAAAATCCATCGGGATTTCCATACGCACGATTCGCATACCCGACATGAGCCTAAAGTAATGGTCTTCAAGAAACAATACCTTGCCGTCGAGGACTTTTACGGTTTCGAAAATGCCATCGCCGTAGAGGAATCCGCGGTTGTTGGCCAATAAATGATCTGTGGAGGACACCATCGTCCCGTTGAAATTAACCATAAAAAATGCCCTGTTTAATGCAGGGCAAATATAAGTCGAATTAATAATATTCTAAACCGAACCGATGACATGTTTGAGATCGGAAATTTGGTTTTCCCACAACAGGGTCGCCTCGCTGATTTCGTCTTCCTGGGCAAAGTCGATGACCATCAAGGAAACGTCCTTGGTAATTTCGTCTTCGAGGATGCGCAGTTCAAAAAAGTAGTCGGTGTCTTTCTTGTCTTCGTCGATCCAGCGGAATTTGACTTTCTCGCCGGTCTTTTTAGAAGTAAGCCTGGCGTTTTCTTCGGTATCGTCCCAAATAAAAGTAAAGAATTCCCCACGGGAATTGACATTGTCGGCAAACCACTCTTGCAAACCAGAAGGCGTTGAGATGTACTGATACAATAATTGAGGCGAGGAATTAATGGGAAATTCCAGTTCGTAGCGTGCTTTAGGTTCCATTGGTAGCAAATAATTTTTGGGAAATATATAGAATATAAAACTTAAAAAAAAGCATTTATAAAAATAAAATTTTTTTCCACTTTTATATTTGCAACCTCTGATTTAAGTTTTATATTTGCACCCGCAATTAAGGTTGTACCAACGATTCGGCGAGGTAGCTCAGTTGGTTAGAGCGCAGGATTCATAACCCTGAGGTCGAGAGTTCAAATCTCTCTCTCGCTACGACAAAATCCCCTGACAAAATAGTCTGGGGTTTTTTTTTGTCTTCATTTGATTTGCCGTCCATTATACTTCACACAAAATTCCCATTTTCTTAATCCTTTTTCGGCCCATTTGGCAGTTTTTGCAAAAAACTATCTGTCAATCACTTATCGGTTTTGCAAAACTGTAAGGTTTTTGATAATTTTTGTAATCTACAACTTACAAAACAACTATTTTTATGCATTTCATCGATATTTTTTAGCTTTTTATCGATGAAATTAAAATTTTCTTATAGTTTTACCTCGCAATTTCATAGTACGCACAAATTAGATTCACACCACATGACTAACTAATAACCCCTGGATTATGAAAACAATTACATCGTATCATAAAAAAGCTTTACTGGTCTTAGGACTTTTATTGGTGACTTTTTTAAACTACGGACAAACGCAAACTTACTCCACACCGGGAACGTATACTTTTACAGTACCTACAGGTGTCACCAGCATCACAGTTGAAGCTTGGGGTGCCGGTGGAAAAGGAGGTTCAAGAAGCAGTTCTTCGACCTATGCAACCGGTGGCGGTGGCGGTGGCGCTTACGCACGTCGTGCAGCCATAGCCGTAACCGCGGGCGCTACCTATACAGTAGTAGTAGGTGCCGGAAGTAGCGATAACAACCAGCCGGGCGGCAATTCAACGTTCACCCACTCCACCAGTACACTAAATGTAGTGGCCGAGGGTGGCGATTCTTGCCCTACCAACACCTTGACCGGTGCCACTGGTGGAACTGTAGCCGGAAGTTTCGGTGCAACTGTTTTTGCCGGAGGTAATGGTGCTACTGGTGTCAATAGCGGTACCAGATGGTCTGGCGGCGGTGGATCTTCTGCCGGACGCGGTGCAGGTACCGGAGCCGCAGGTGTTACCGCAACAACCATGACCGGTGCCACAGCCCCTACCGTGGGTGGAGACGGCGGAGACGGAAGAAACTCCAACAACGACGGCCAGGCTGCCAACAACCCAGGTGGTGGCGGTGGTGGCGCGTACCGCAGCAGCGGTAGCTCAAGAAACGGTGGACAAGGCGGTAACGGACAAGTGATCATTACCTATACCTGTCCTACCTACTCTTTTAGTACCGCACCCACTTCATCCAATACTTGTGTGGGAACAGGTGCTGTCGTAACCTTGCGTTCGAATGCCATGGCTACAGGAACCTATACCGTGACGTATAACCTTACCGGTACCACAGTAGCTACTGGCAATACCGCTACGATGAACTTTACTGCCGGAACACCGGGAACAGGAACCTTCACTACATCAAACTTGAATGTCGGCGCTACCATCGTGACGGTGACCAATGTCGCTTCGTCCTATTGCAGCACCAACCATATGACCGGAAACTCGGTATCAGTGACGGTAATCGCTACGCCTACGGCCAATGCGGGAAGCGCCGTATCCACCTGTACGTCAACGCCAGTTAACGTTACATCAGGTTCGAGTGCGTCCAATTCCAGCTCGGTTCTCTGGACCTCTAGCGGAACGGGTGCCTTTACCGGCGCGACTTCGTTGACTACCGCTACTTATACTCCAAGTGCAGCCGATATTACCGCAGGAAGTGTAACCCTGACCTTGACCGCTTATGGAAATACACCTTGTGGAAACGCCACATCGAATAAAACCTTAACGATCCGATCTTTGCCGACTGCGGTCGCCGGGTCGAATATGTCGCTGTGTAATTCAGCCGCTTCGGTCAACATTACTGGAGGCTCCAGCGCGACCAACCAATCATCTGTACAATGGACTTCTAGTGGAACCGGTTCGTTTTCGAACGCCACTTCAATGACTTTGGCCACTTATACGCCTAGTGCAGCCGACAAGCTTGCCGGTAGCGTCACCCTAACATTGACGGCCAATGCCATGTCCCCTTGTACCGGAAATGTGACCTCAAATAAAACCTTGACATTTATCCCGAACCCATCCGCCAATGCCGGTACGCCAATCGTTATGTGCGCCACCGATGGTGCGGTCAATGTAACCACAGGCGCTTCGGCCTCGTTTTATACCAGTGTACAATGGACTTCTAGTGGAACAGGTACTTTTACCAACGCCACTTCGATCATCAACTGTACCTACAACCCAAGTGCAGCCGACCGAACTGCCGGAAGCGTCACCTTGACCTTGACTGCACTGAGCCCGGGTTGTACAAGCGGCAGCTCCAACAAGACCTTGACCATCCGTGCGGCAGCGACTGCAGTGGCTGGAACCGATGTAGGCGTTTGCGGCAGCGGATCGGCCAACATTACGGCGGGATCGAGCGCATCCAACTACAGCGTGGTAACCTGGACTTCAAGTGGAACAGGTACGATTACCAATCCGAATTCCTTGACAACAGCTACTTACAACCCAAGCCCGGCCGATATTCTTGCCGGTTCGGTTACCCTGACGCTGACCGCTACCGGGAATTCGCCTTGTGTCGATGCTGTTTCAACCAAGACATTTTCAATCAACAATCCGGTGACCGCCGATGCAGGGACCGCTATTTCGACTTGTTCGACTTCGAGCGCGATCAACATCACGGCCGGCGCCGCTGCCACCAACTATACTTCGGTATTGTGGACCTCAAGCGGAACGGGAACTTTCACCAACGCCAACTCTTTGACTTTGGCCACTTACAACCCGAGTGCCGCAGATAAGACGGCCGGAAGCGTGACCCTTACACTTACCGCCAGCAATGCAGGTTGTGGCAGCGATTCTTCGACCAAGACATTGACGATCTATACCACACCAACGATCACCGGAACGACTCCAGCTACCCGAACAGGTCCTGGAACCGTTATCTTGGGTGCGACGGCTTCAGTGGGAACACTGTATTGGTATGCCGCTCCAACCGGCGGACCATCGCTTGGTTTTGGTACGAGCTTTACGACACCTTTCATTTCAAGCACGACTACCTTCTACGTAGAAGCCGTCAACGGAACTTGTACTTCTTCTCCGAGGACAGCAGTTGTAGCTACGGTATTGTTCTCTGAAATCGACATCCGCGGTAATGCCGTATCGATTGCCGATGGTGACAACACTCCATCGCTTACCGACTGGACCGATTTCGGATCGACCAACATGAGCCGTACCTTTACGATTTACAATACCGGTGCGGGTGTTTTGAGCCTCAGCGCCCCAGTTATTGTAGGGCCTGACGCGGGTGATTTTACGATCACTACGCTGCCGAACAGCACCGTAGCCTCAGGACAAACGACTACTTTTACGGTAACGTTCAACCCGACCGCGGTAGGTATCCGTTCGGCCGGTATTAAGTTGAACAACAACGATACCGACGAGGGTACTTATGACTTCTCGTTGCAGGGAACCGGTGTGGCGACTGAAATCGACATCCAAGGTAACGCCACAAGCATTGCCGATGGTGACACTACGCCTACTACCGCAGACTGGACCGATTTTGGTTCGGTGGTGGCTACAAGAACATTTACGATCCGCAACCTGGGGAACATTGTCCTCAATGTAGGCGCGATCAACTTTAGCGGTGTGAACGCCGGTGATTTCTCGGTGACTACACTTCCTGCCGCTACCGTTGGTGCTTATGGATCGACCACTTTTGTGGTGACTTTCACCCCGAGTGCCATCAACGACCGTTACGCAACGATCAGCATCGACAACGATGACGCCAATGAAAGTGTATACGACTTTGCCTTGCACGGTTTCGGTATCATCCCAGAGATCGATATCCAAGGAAACGCAACTTCGATTGCCAATGCCGATGCAACACCTACGACTACAGACTGGACCGACTTCGGCAGCGCCACCGTGACGCGTACCTTCACCATTTTCAACCAAGGAAATACCTTGTTGAACATCGGTACGATTACTTTCACGGGGGCCAATGCTACAGAATTTACAGTAACCGCATTGCCAGCAAGCCCAGTGGGTGCTTTCAGCTCGACCACTTTTACCGTGACGTTTGCACCGACTGCAACCGGAACCAGAAACGCGACCATCAGCATCCCGAACAACGACAGCAACGAGAACCCCTACACTTTCGCGATCCGCGGTACGGGTGTGGCACAGGAAATCGATGTTCAAGGTAACGCGACCTCGATCGCGGACGGCGATACGACACCGACCACTGCCGACTGGACCGATTTCAGCACCGTGGCTTTGTCGCGCACTTACACGATCAGAAACTTGGGTAACCTGGTATTGACCTTGGGCACCATCACCTTTAGCGGAACCAATGCCACCGACTTCTCGGTAACGGCTTCTCCTGGAACCGTGGTACCGGCATTCGGAAGCGTAACGGCTACCGTGGCTTTCAACCCGGGCGGTATCGGACAGCGCAATGCCACGATGAACATCCCAAACAATGACAGCAACGAAAACCCATACGATTATGCGATCCGTGGAACGGGCGGTGTACCTGAAATCAACATCAAGAGCCAGTACAACGTCAATATTGTCGATGGTACCACCACGACTTCGACCAGCGACCAGACCAATTTCGGCGAGGTTTCGATGGACGGCGGTAGCGTATACGTAAACCTCATCATCGAAAACACGGGAACCGGTGCCTTGGCAATCGGGGCAGCCAGCTTTAGTGGCGTGAACGCTTCCAACTTCAGTGTCATTTCTGCTCCGGCCTCTACCATTGCGGCCGGTGGAAACTCGCGCTTCAAGATTGCCTTTACGCCGACTACCATCGGGGTCAAAAACGCGATGTTCTCTATCGTGAACAACGACAGCGACGAAAATCCATACAACTTCGCCCTTTCTGGAACCGGTGTACAAACCTATAAGGATACCGACGGTGACGGCATTACCGACAACAAAGACATCGACGACGACAACGACGGCATCATCGATATCCAGGAGCAAACCGACGGTCTGGCCTACCCATTGACCGGTCTGGTGGAGTATGTGTTCCTCAACGAAACTTTCGGTGCGGGAACCACCAAGGGCCAAATCAACGTCAATACGCCGGGTGCGACTTGTAGCTATTGCTATGAAGACGGATACGGTTCTGCCTGCGATGCTTCGGTAACGCTGGAAGACGGTGAATACTGTGTGAACTACAAAATTACGGGCCCGGTTGCATCCGATCCTGAAAACATCCACGGCGACTTGGCCTGGTACGATGGTTTGGACCACACACCAAGCGACGTCAACGGAAGGATGGCCGTATTCAACGCGAGTTTCGCTGCGGGTACTTTCTACGAAACCAGGATCGACGGGGTGATCCCGAACGTACCGATCTCGTACAGCTTCTTTGTACTCAACATCATGAGACAAAGCAATTACAGCGGCAGTATCCGTCCGAACATCACGGTGGAGTTCGTCGATTTGAACAACAACTTGTTGTCTTCGTTCAACACCGGTTACATCGGAAGATGTACGATGGATCCGAACGACAACTCTTGTGCGACGACCAACTGGTTGCCATTCTCGACTTCGGTCAACTTAGGCAACGTGACTTCATTCATCATCCGATTCAAGAACAACTCGACCGGTGGTGGTGGTAATGACTTGGCCATCGACGACATCAAGATCGTACAGAATTACATCGATACGGACGGTGACGGCATTGCCAACATCTTCGACCTCGATGACGACAACGACGGTATTCCAGATGTGGAAGAAGCAGGCTTCAAACATTTCAGCAACTATTTGTCGAAAATGGATTTGAGCAGCCCATTGACCTGGAGCGATGCCAACGGCAACGGATTGAACGACATCATCGACAGCTACATCAGCGGTGGATCTTATTCGATTCCGGATACAGACTATGACGGTGTGCCGGATTACCTCGACCTCGATTCTGACAACGATTCATGGTTTGATGTGGACGAGGCGGGCATCTACAACGGTGATGGCGACATCAACGGCGACGGAAAAGGCGACCTCGTGGATACCGACCGTGACGGAATCCTCGACCTGTATGACAACAATACCGGTTTTGGAACCAATCCTAGGGCATTTGCGCAGGACACCAACAACGACAACACCCCGGATTATTTGCAGCTTGACTCGGATGGCGATGGTTATTTCGACATCTTCAACAGTTTGTATTTGAGCCTTGACGCCAACAACGACGGTATGATTGACGGTTCATCGGATATGGACAAAGACGGTATTACCGATACTTTCGACACCAATACTTCGGCGATTGGCTCGCCAAGGGATTTGAACAGAAAATTGTTCCTCGAATTCGACGGAAGAAACGATTACGGCAGCGGCACTGGTGTCATGGGTGGATTGTCTACCTTGACAATAATGGCCTGGGTAGACCTCAACAGCGCCTTTAATGGCGAGGGTGTGGTAATTGGCCAGGACAAATTCCAACTCAAGATCGACAGCAACAGAAACTTGCAAGTGACCATGAACGGAAGCAGCATAACCTACAGCAGTGTTGCCTTGAATACGGGCCAATGGTACCATGTGGGTGCTACATTGGGTGGCGGTTTGCTCAAATTGTACCTCAACGGGGTCAACGTGTCTACACATTCTGAATCAGGAAGCGTACAAGCCGATGCCTCGCTGTTGACCATCGGTAAAAACCCAACGGCCAATAACAATTATTTCAAAGGCAAAATCGACGAAGTACGTATTTTCAACAAGAACCTGACCGATGCGCAGTTCCAGAGAATCGTTTACCAAGAGATGCAAAACAACAGCTCACAGGTCAGGGGTGCCATCATCCCGAAAGATGTGGGATCGCTTCCATGGGCCAACGTATTGCGCTATTACAGAATGGATGCGTACAAAGACGACATCATCGACGACTTGACTACCGCCTCGATTGACGTGGCCACTGGTATGAGAATCTACAACAACAAAATCATCCAGGTACAGCAGGCCCCGATGCCATTCCAAACCGAAAGACCAGGAAACTTCGCAGTTGCGGTCAACAGCCCGACACGTGAAATCCGCGGACTCGACATCATGGACCAGGACTGGTCGATTGTAGAAGTGAGACACAACATCACCGAGACGGCCAACAATGTCGATTTGGGCATGTTCGTCAACCCGACCGCTACCATTTCGGCAACCAACGACATCAAGATCCAGAACGACTGGTACTTGAAACTCGACGGAAAAATTGACCTCGTGGGCAAATCGCAATTGGTGCAGACTGCGCAGAGCGACCTCGACCCGACCAGTGCCGGTTCACTCGAAAGAGACCAACAAGGACAATCGAACATCTACAATTACAATTATTGGTGTGCCCCTGTTGGAGCAATCAGTGCGACTACCAACAACAACAATTATACGGTAAACGGGGTCATGAAAGACGGAACTACGCCATCAAACGTACAGAACATCAACTTTGTCACAGGCTACAACGGTTCGGCTACCTCGCCTATCTCGATCGCGAACTACTGGATCTTCAAGTTCCAGAACACCTCGCCGGTCTATGCGAACTGGACATCGGTCGGTGCCAACGGCACTTTGCTCGCCGGACAAGGCTACACCATGAAAGGAAGCGGCGCGGCTACGGCTACCCAAAACTTCACGTTCTCTGGCAAGCCGCACAACGCGACCATCACCAGCCCGATTGCAGCCAACAACCTGAACCTGAGCGGAAACCCATATGCTTCGGCACTCGATTCGGATGCGTTCATCCTGGCCAACGCGGCTTCGACAACCGGCGCCCTGTATTTCTGGGAGCATTACAGCACCAACAACTCGCACGTTTTGGTGAATTACCAAGGAGGTTATGCCGTCAGAAACTTGACGGGTGGAACACCTCCGGTAGCTCCGGCCGGCATCAGCGGTGCAGGAACCAGTACGAGAATTCCGGGAAGATTCATCCCGGTTGGACAAGGATTCTTCGTCAACGGTAGCGCGACTGGTGGAACCATCACCTTCAACAACAGCCAACGTTTGTTCGTCAAGGAAGACAACGCGAGCTCGAACTTTATGTTCCGTGAGGCCAATACCAACAGCGGTGCGCCTTTGACCAGGGCTTCAGTGGCCGAATTCAACAACGAGGAGGATTATTTCGAAGCGGATACTTTTGCCAGAATCCGTCTCGGGTACACTTCGCCGGAGAATTTCCACAGACAATTGCTGCTCGGTTTTATGGACGAACACGCGACCAGCGGAATCGATGTGGGCTATGATGCGCCGCATATCGACAACCAACCGAGCGATATGTATTTCATCAACGGTGAAACCAAATTGAACATCCAAGGTGACGGTTTCTTCAACGTGAACAACATCTACCCGATCGGGGTCAAAGTGGCCGCAGCGGGAACCATCAAGTTCATGCTCGACAATACCGAAAGTTTCGAAGAATCGCAGGAAGTGTACATCTATGACAATGTAACCGATCTGTACCATTCGATCCGTGGCGAAGAGAAGTTCAGCATCGAGCTTCCGGCCGGCACCATCGACAACCGTTTCTCGTTGCGATTCACCGACGGCACTTCATTGCATACCGATGATTTCGTTGCCAACGCCAACATCAATGCTTTCTTCACCAGCGATGACCGCATGATTACGGTACTCAACGGCACCGATGCAGAAGTTGAAGAAGTAATGTTGTTCAACATGCTCGGCCAGGTCGTAACGACTTGGGACGTCACCGATGTCAACCAAAAGAAAATCCAGTTACCGGTCCAAACAATCAGCACCGGAACGTACATAGTGAAAGTGCACACCTCGAAAGGCGATTTATCTAGAAAGATCATTATCAAGTAACGCCCTTTTTCCCCAAAAAAGAAAGAAGCTTCCCCAACAGGAAGCTTTTTTTATTATAAGATTATTTTTACAAATTCGATAAAAAAGTGTATTTTAACGATGATTTATGCATTTTATCGATAAAAAACTTTTTTCTTTCGATTGATAATTCTACTTTTGAATCGTCAAACAAAAGGATTGAGAAAACTCAGTCTGCATAAACTGAATCAGTTATGAAGACCTTTACCCAAAATCTACTTTTCACTATTGCCATGCTGTGGATTACAGTTTCTGTTTCTGCCGCAAACAAGCCGCCGCTGGAGATTGAAAATCCCAACGCAAAACAAAGTTTGGTTTTGAATGGCCTGAACCAATATGCCGATGTGCCACAAATGCTCGGCGGACTCAGCCAAGCCACACTCATGGGTTGGATTCGGATCAACGCCGACCTGACCGCCACCAGTTTCATCATGGGCCAGGACAATTTCAACCTCAAGATCGTAGCCGATGCAAACGGCAAAACATTGGTGGCCACCGCAAAGAACCATAGCATTGCTTTTGACCAAGCCTTATCGGCAGACCGTTGGTACCACATCTGTGTGGTCTACAACCAATCAGCAACCGAGAAACTCAAGCTCTACGTCAACGGGCGACAGGAAGCGGCCGCTGCGCCCAATGTCTTAACGGGCGCCTTATCTGCGAGCGCGGCCAAATTTACGATGGGCAAAAATCCATTGTCCAATACCGATTATTTTAAAGGTGCGATGGACGAAGTGCGTGTCTTCAATACCGCGCTCACCGATGCCATGATCCAGAAAATGGTCTACCAGGAAATCAAGCCCAACGGCACCCGGATCCGTGGGGAAGTCGTACCACGTGATATCGAAGGAACCAACTGGAGTTCGCTACTGGCCTACTTCCGCATGGATGTTTCGGCCGACGACAAATTGTTCAACCGCGCATCAACGGCCCAGGCCCAATTGTACAATGCGCCGGTCTTCGAAACACAAATGGCGCCGATGCCATTCGAAACTTCGGCAGCAGGCCGCATCGATGCAGTCGTGGGACAGAATAACTTTGTCAACGGCCGCGACCTATCGACCTACAACTGGTCGATCATCCAGGTGCACCACAACATCAATATTCCTTCGAACCAGATCAACCTCGGGATGATCATCGACCCGGAGGTATCGGTGAACCTCACCAACGACAACAAACTCGAGAATACGTGGTACCTCAAACTCGACGGAAAACTCGACCTCAAGGGCAAATCCCAGTTGGTCCAGACGATCGATAGCGAACTTGACCCTACAAGTGCCGGCTATATCGAAAGGGACCAACAGGGCCAGTCCAACCTGTACAATTACAATTATTGGTGCTCGCCTGTGGGCAATACCAACACCAGTTCGAACAACAACAGTTACAGCGTCAACAGCATTTTGCGCGACGCCACCAATCCCGACAACCTGCTCAACATCAACTGGACCAACGACCTCAACGGGGCACCGACTTCACCGATTACGCTGAGCGGTTTCTGGATCTTCAAATTCCAGAATACGACCCCGATTTATGCCAACTGGACAGCGGTAGGTCCCAACGGAACCCTGCTCCCAGCCCAAGGGTTTACCCTCAAGGGATGCGGCGCATCGACTCCGAAACAGAATTTCGCTTTCGTCGGCAAACCCAATAACGGAACGATTACCTCGCCCATCGCGGCTGGGAACCTGAATTTATCGGGCAATCCGTATCCATCGGCACTCGATGCCAATGCGTTCATCATGGCCAACAATTCGGTGATCAATGGAAGTTTGTATTTCTGGGAACATTTCAGCACGAACAATTCGCACAACCTGGCCGATTATCAAGGCGGTTATGCCGTGCGGAACCTCGTTGGCGGAACTGCGCCGGTATCGCCCGTCGGAACGAGTATGACCGCGGCGAGTAAAAAAATTCCGGGCCGTTTCATTCCCGTTGGACAGGCATTCTTTGTCAATGCCAACACCGTCGGCGGAAGCCTGACGTTCAACAACGACCAAAGGGCTTTCATGAAAGAAGATGCCACGCATTCGAACGTGCTGTTCAAGAATGGCACCGACCCGATCTCCGAACAATACGACAACAGCAATGACCCGGTAGAAGACGACAATTTTGCGCGCATCCGATTGGGATTCAACGCCGGTTCATTCCACCGACAAGTCTTGTTGGGTTTCATGAACGAATTTGCGACCAGCGGCATGGACATGGGTTACGACGCACACAACATCGATACGCAGCCCAACGACTTGTACCTGATGAACCTCAACTACAAACTGATCATCGAAGGAGAAGGTTATTTCAACGCGAACAACATTTACAGACTCGGTGTGAAAACCCTGGGCGTGGGCAATGTCGAATTTATCCTGGACGATGTACAAAACTTCGACGAAGACCAACCAATCTATATTTACGACAACGTCACCAACCAATACCACAACCTGCGTTGGGCACCGTTCCAGATTTACCTGCCGCAAGGCACCTATACCGAACGTTTCTCGCTTCGCTTTACGGGCGCACCGCTCGGCACCGGGACTTTTACCGCACCGACCCACGACATTGCATTGACTTTTGCGACCAATGACAACATGCTTACGATCGAAAACGGCAAACCCGAGGTCAATGTACAATCGGTACAGATCTTCGACATGCTCGGCCAATCGTTGGCGCTGTGGGACGTTCATGCAAAAGACCAATCCAAGATGCAAATCCTTGTACCTCCTATCAGTACCGGAACCTATGTGGTGAAAGCGCTGACCACCCATGGCGATATCTCCAAAAAGATTATCATCAAGTAACCCTTTTTTCCCCAAGAAAAAGTAAAGGCTTCTCCGCGAAGAGAAGCCTTTTTTTATCGAACCAAACCAGCCCTACTATGCTAATCTGTCTATTAATTCTGCTAAATTCACTGAAGTCTGCTCGCCGGAAACCAAATCCTTCAGTCCAAATTGTGCCGCTGCCATCTCTGTTTCGCCGGCGATGACCGCATAGCGGATGCCGCGTTTCTCGGCGTGCATGAACTGTTTGCCGAGCTTGACGTTGTCCGGATACAGTTCGACCTTGATGCCTTTGTCTCGCAATTGGCCGATGGCTTTCATCGCATACAAGGCTTCTTTCTCGCCATAGTTCACAAATAGCGCTTTCGAGCTAGAAGTGACCGTTTCGGGAAACAAGCTGAGTTCTTTCGAGCACGAGGTAAATCCGGTCCAGGCCAAACGAAATCCCGACGCCGCTCAAATTCGGGCGTCCGAAAATTCCGGTCAGGTCGTCGTATCGTCCGCCGCCGCCAATCGAGCCCATGGACACTGTTGCCGGGGCCGCGACTTCGAAAATCGCACCGGTGTAATAGTTGAGCCCGCGCGCCAAGGTCACATCAAGGTCGAGATTCGAATCCTTGAGTCCCAAGGTCTGCACATGGTCACAAATGAAACGCAGTTCCCTGATGCCTTTTTTGCCTTCTTCCGAAGCTGAAAGCAATAGCGACAATTTTTCTATTTTTTCCGAAATCGTTCCGGTGAAGTTGAACAATGGCTGTACTTTTTCAATCGCTTCGGCCGAAATGCCTTTTTCGATCATTTCTTTCTTGACACCGTCTTCGCCGATTTTGTCGAGCTTGTCGAGTGCCACGGTAAAATCGATCAGTTTATCCGAAGCGCCGATGACTTCAGCGATTCCCGATAATATCTTGCGGTTGTTGATCTTGATCGTTGTGCCTTTGAGTCCGAGCTGGCTAAAGGTTGAATCGTACAATTGCACCAATTCGACTTCCTGCCACAGGCTTTGGGAACCGATGGCATCGGCATCGCATTGGTAGAATTCCCTGAATCGGCCTTTCGCGGGACGGTCGGCTCGCCAAACCGGTTGGATCTGGTAGCGTTTGAACGGAAATTCGATCTCATTTTGATGCTGTACCACATACCGGGCAAACGGAACGGTCAGGTCGTAACGCAACGCCTTTTCTGAAATCTGCGCGGCCAATTTTAAACTGTCGCGATTGACCAGGTGCTTTTCATCTGCCTTGTCCAAAAAATCACCGCTGTTCAATATCTTAAAAATCAACCGGTCGCCTTCTTCTCCATATTTTCCCATCAAGGTTTCCGAATTTTCAAATGACGGCGTTTCGATGGGAAGAAATCCGAATTTCTCGAAATTACCTTTCATGATGTCGATAATGAATTGCCTTTTTGCAACTTCTGTGGGCGAAAAGTCTCTCGTGCCTCTTGCGGTACTGGGTTTCTGGGCCATGTGTAATTTTAGATTTATGATTTCAGATTTCAGATTTTCGATTGGTTTCAATCTGAAATCTGAAATCTAAAATCTGAAATAATGTGCAAATATCTTGTTTTTTGGGCGAAGTTGAAAGCGCGAATCAATCCAATTTGATGATGCGTAAATAATCGATCATCGCCTGATTGATGGCACCGTTCATATTTTCCTGCCAATCGAGCTGGAGCGCTTGCTTCCCTTCGGGCAAATGAACTTTCACACTGTTCGAAAAACCCCAATTGCTCCACTCCTGCACCCCGCGTTGTGGAAAAACAAATGTTCCCAAATTTGAATTGCCCAAACTCAAATCGCGGATGGCACATTTATTCTCGGTGTTCGTCGGGCCGTTTCCGTTGGCGTAACGGAAATCGATCGCATAAGTCCCGCTTTGGGCGACGTCAATCGTAAAACGCATTGGTTCGGATTGGCCTTTGGACGATTTGGCGGTTTCGACAAACCCAGTTCCTGAAAAACCTTTGTAATCATAATTCGCTTTGGGAGCAAAATCTTCGGCTTCGTAAATGTGGGCCGATTCGGGTTTGAAAACCGCAATGGGTTCGCTCGCGAAAGAAGCCATGTTGCTTTTATCGATGGCAACGACTTGGTATTCGGCGTAATTTCCCATGGCAATGTCGTATGCATTGGCCGTTATTCGGGCAACGATTTTTCCATTTTGGATGACCGCATACGCGACCGCATTGGGAATACTGGCCCAGGAAATTTTATTGTTTTCCAAAGTGACCAAAGGCGTCGGGAGCGAAAAATAATTCTCCGTTTTGTTGATCGAAGAAGGTTTCAAATCATTGTTCAAAACGATGTCTATCTTGTGCTTCCCGGTTAAGCTGGCCAAGATTTCGGTTTGGGCCTTTTTGCCATCGACCGTGAACTTCTTGATCTGGTTTCCGTAACCCGACAGGCTGATGTCTAAAATGGCGTTGCGGTATTTGAAATTGTTTAGTCTGCGTTGGCCCGCCAATGGTTTGGGTACAAACGGATGGAAAACCAAACGGTCCGCCTGCAACTCGATCCCGAAAAGCAATTTGTGCACGAGTGCGATATTCCCGGAAAGGCTCCACAACATATTGCTCGAATTGATGACCGTACCCGCAAAATCGCCATTGCCCGCGACAAAATTTTCCTTGTTGGTCAAAAACAAAGCCGCCGGTCTGTAAATCGCCGCAATCGATTCCATCGCCGAAGCCTCATTGCCCGCCTTGGCCGAAGCCAGTGCCCAATAGGATTGCACGAACGGCCAGACTGCGTCGTTGTGGTACGGCGGCAGGCCCGGAATCTGCGGATAGATACACGGAATCCCATACGCCAACTGTGGTGATTGGGCAACAATCGAAGCCGCTTTTTCTGCATCAGCTATACCGAATAGAATACACAGTGCCTCGCCCAATGCCTCGGCACGCGGCGACAGCATTTTGTAATTCCTGCCGTACAAATATTGGCCGTAATAGCCTTTGTCGGTAATCCACAAATGGTCGTTGATGCCTTTCTTGATCGATTCGGCGGTGCGCTCGTGTTTGGCTGCGATGGCTTCGTGTCCCAAGGCACGCGCCATTTTAGACAAAACCATATTGGCTTGGTAATGCACGGCATTGGTCCCCAGGTTTTGCGATTCGAAGATATCGGCCGGCTGCATCCATTTGGGATAGGTTTGCTCGCGCCAATCTAGGAAAGACGACTCGCCGCGCATGAGGTTGGTTTCATCATCAAATGCCATCCAGTAATCGTCGTCGACCGAATTTTTGATAATTTCATAAGTACTTTCGAGCCACTTTTGGTCACCCGTCGCCTTGTAAACTTCCCAGGCTGCCGTGGCCCAAATCGCACGGTCGGTTGAACACGGATAAGCGCCGCCGGTTCCCGTATCCTGGATGATTCGCTTGTTTTCGTTGACCTTGCGCATCAAACTGTTCATCGCCACCTGCGGTTGCAAGTAAGCCATCGACAAGATGATGCTGTAACTGATGTCGCGTGTCCACACGCCCGCCCATTCTTTCCCGGTACGGAAAGTGCCGTCGGGTTCTACGGCGTTGATCATTTCTTTCGAGCGAAAGGTTGTAGATCGCATCGGCCAAAACGTGGTCTGATTGGTACTGTGGAAAAGCCGTGGTGTTTCGGGTCATTTTCCAGTTCCCGTCGGTGGTCTTTTGGTCCTTTTTGGAATTGAATACCAATTTCGTTTCATAAATGCCATCGCCATCCGGGTCTTTCATTTCGAGTTCGGGCTTCTGGTGCAAATTGTCGAAATCCCAAGTCAACGGTGCGGTGGCCCCGGCAATGTAGACGTGTTTGAAATCGGCCTTGAAAATCCGGTCGCCGTTGAAGGTCGTGAAATAGCCTTTGGATTTAATTTCGGCCAAAACGGGACGCAGGTCTAACCGCACTTTAAGCGGCGTATCCGATGGAATCGAAGTTTCATTTTTATCGGTCATTGTTAACGGCTGGCCGAATTGAATCAGCGGCGTTTCTGTTTTTCCGGAAAGGTTGAACCAATGGTTGAGGCCCGGTTTCATTTCATTGTCTTTCTGGTTGATGCTGAATTTGAACTCGACCAGCGAAGAAACCGATTCGTTTTTGGGGCTTTGGTAATTCGACACCAATTCAGTGGACGAAACTGCTTTGGCCGAGAATGCCCCTTGCTTGACGCCATCCGAAAAAATAGTGTAATCGCTGGTTTGGTGGATGATTGCGCCATTTTGTCCTTGCACAATAGCCGCGGAAGCGAAAACCAAAAACAGCAACGCCGCTTGAAAAAAGAAACCTTTCATTGGAATAGAATTAAGCTACAATAATACCGCTTTTTATGCAAAATTGCGGCAGTTTTGCTTACTTTAGCAGAACAAAAACCAGCCATGTTTAAATTGTTCAAAGAGAATATCCGGATTGCGATGGGTTCGATCAAGACCCAGTTGCTGCGTACCATTCTCACGGTTTTGATCATCGCCATCGGCATCACGGCATTGGTTTGCATCCTGACGGTCGTGGCGGCGCTCGAGCACACGATTTCGAGCGATTTTGCCTCGATGGGCTCGAATACCTTCCGGATCGAGCAATACGACATTTCCGAACGCATGCACGGCGGCAACCGCAAGAAGAAAATCAACCCGATTATTTCGTGGCCCGAAGCCGTGGCTTTCAAGGAAAAATTCCGTTACCCGTTTACGCATACTTCCTTGTCATTTACTGCCACCACCAAGGCCGAGGCCAAGTTTGAATCGAAAAAAACCGATCCGCAAATCACCGTCATGGGCGTCGATGAATATTTTTTGTTGAATTCGGGTTCAGAAACGACACAGGGCCGAAATTTCACCGCTTTCGACATCCAAAACAACGCTTATGTTTGCGTCGTCGGGTCTGATTTTGAAAAGGATTTGCTCAAGGATGTCAACCCGATCGACAAGATCATCTCGATCCGCGGCGCGCGTTTCAAGGTCATCGGCGTGCTCAAGGAAAAAGGCTCGACCTTTGGCAACAGCCAGGATTTGCGTGTGTTGATTCCAATCCAAGTCGCGCGTTCGCTGTTTACCGCACCCAACATCAACTACACGATCAGTTCGATGATCGAAAAAAAGGAATTGCTCGATTACGCCATCGACAACGCCATCGGCACGATGCGGCGCGTGCGCAAGTTGAGCCCGGTGCAGGAAAACAATTTCGGGATTTCGCGCAGCGACGACCTCATCAACAAGATCCTCGACATCACGCAGTACCTCGGCATTTCGGCCTGGGTCATCGGTATCATCACGATTTTCGGTTCCTCGATTGCATTGATGAATATCATGCTGGTTTCGGTCACCGAACGCACACGCGAAATTGGTGTCCGCAAAGCATTGGGCGCCAAACGCAGCACGATTGCGATGCAATTTTTCATCGAAACACTCGTCATTGGGCAAATGGGCGGATTGCTCGGGGTCATCCTCGGAATTTCGGCCGGTTTCGGCATTGCCTTCTTGCTGGAATTTAGTTTTGTGACTCCTTGGACCGCCATCATTTCTGCATTCGTAACGACGTTTATTGTGGCGATTGTTTCGGGTTCGTATCCGGCGGTGAAAGCGTCGAGGTTGGATCCGATCGAGGCTTTGCGGTATGAATGACGATAAAAATTTAAGATTTACGGCAGAAAATCTGTAATCCGATTTCATTTCAAGTTGCGAAATTAGCCTACCGCAATTATTCCGAATGATGAAAGTTCAAGATTTACCCGCCTACCGATCGGCCGCTAAATTGGCGCAATCCATTTTTGAGATTTCCAAACAGTTTCCGCAAGAGGAATTCGAAATCGTCACCAAACCCATGCGGCTTTCTTCGCGGAATGTCTGTGTGCATTTGTCTGAGGCGATGCACCGGACAAAATTCGTCAAGTATTACCAGACCACGCTCATCGACGCCAATTCTGCGAACGGCCAAACGTATACCTGGCTCGAGCTGGCGGCCAATTGCAACTACATCGATGCCGAAACTTTAGCGCCGATGCTCAACCGTTGTACCGCCATTGGAACCATGATCCAACACATGATGGACCATCCCGAACGGTTTAAATAATTAAATCCTGCCGAAAACCATCCGGTGGTTTCCGTAAATGTCTGCCCGCAATTCGAGTTGGGAGAAACCTTTCTGCTCGAGTAGATCCATCATTTCTTTGCCCAGGTATTGGTTGATTTCAAAGTACAGTTGGCCTTTGGGCGAAAGATTTTGAAGCGCGAGATCTGCAATTTTGCGGTAGAACAACAGCGCATCGTGGTCGTCGACGAATAATGCCAGGTGTGGTTCGTGCTCGAGTACGTTCTTTTTGATTTCTTCTTTTTCGAGGTTTCGCACATAAGGCGGGTTGGAAACAATGATGTCGAAAGTTTCTTCCAGATTTTCGGTCTGTAAAATATTTCTTTGAATGAAATTCACTTTTGTTTCATTGCGCTGGGCGTTGCGCTTTGCAGTTTCCAAAGCTTCTTCGGAGACATCGATGGCCGACACCTGCGCATCGGGTAAATTTTTGGCGAGCGAAATGGCGATGCAACCCGAACCGGTTCCGATGTCGAGTATTTTGACATTGCCATTGGGATTGTTCGACAAAATCCACTGTACGAGTTCCTCGGTTTCGGGACGTGGAATCAGTACGTTGGGGTTGACCTCGAATTCGAGTCCGAAGAATTCGGTTGTACCTATTATATATTGTATCGGGACGAACTGTTTGAGTTGTTCGAGAATTGGGTTCCAGGTTTCGATTTCTGTTTGCGAAAATTCGCGGTCGCGATCGAGCGCCAAATCGATGCGTTTCATTCCCGTTTGGTGTTCGAGAATCAGATAGAAAAAACTTTCCGCTTCGGCGGCATCGTAGAGCGGCGTAAGGGTTTGGATGAAATAATTCCTGTAATCTATAATCTTCATTTGAACTTCTTTGTTCGATGTTCGTTAATCATCATTCGTTATTCAAAAATGAATGTCAAATGTCGAACAACGAACACTGAATATTGAACAGATGCACTAGCCCGGATTGAAACGGAAATCCTTTTTGAAACGACGAAAGGAGTTTTAAAAAGATTGCAGTGGAAAGCCGGAAAAGCTCCTAAACAAAATTATATTTAAATGTCGAACATCGAACAACGAATAGCGAATTTTGAAGTATTTTTACACACATGAACCACCAACTGTATATGCAACGCTGCATCGAACTGGCCCAAAATGGGCTGGGGACGACTTATCCGAACCCGATGGTGGGCAGCGTGATCGTGCACAACGGCAAAATCATCGGCGAAGGCTGGCACCAAAAATCAGGCGAACCGCATGCCGAGGTCAATGCCGTAAACGCGGTCAAAGACAAATCGCTTTTGAAAGAAGCGACGATTTATGTGAGCCTCGAGCCTTGTTCGCATTTCGGCAAGACGCCTCCCTGTTGCGATTTGATCATCGCCCATCAAATCCCGAATGTCGTCGTGGGCTGTGTCGACCCGAATGAAAAAGTGGCCGGAAGCGGAATTGCCAAACTCAAGGCTTCGGGTAAAAATGTGATCGTCGGCGTTTTGGAAAAAGAATGCCGCGAACTCAACAAACGTTTTTTTACGTTCCATAACAGGAAACGGCCTTATATCATCTTGAAATGGGCCGAAAGTGCCGATGGATTGATTGCCCCGAAAAAAAGATATGAACAAAAACCGGTGTGGATTTCTGGTATTTATGCGCGCCAATTGGTGCACAAATGGCGTTCGAAAGAACAGGCAATTCTCGTGGGAACCCAGACTGTTGTTGACGACAACCCGAAATTGGACGTGCGCGATTGGAGTGGTCCAAATCCCGTCAGATTAGTTATTGACAAAAGCAACCGGATTTCGAAAGAAAGTTATATATTTGATAGTCAGGTACGAACCATCGTGTTTGGCGAGAACGATTTCGATTGGAAAAAAGACAATGTCGATTGGATTGCCATTGACTTTGCGGCCCAGAAGGTTACGGGTTTGAATCCAGTCGAGGTCACGGCTATTCCGCAGCAAATTGCGGATGTCCTTTACAGGCAAAACCTGCAATCGGTGATTGTGGAAGGCGGACGCCAAACACTACAGTCTTTCATCGATTCGGGATTGTGGGACGAGGCGCGGGTTTTCAAGAGCCCGATTGTTTTGGGCGACGGCATCCCGGCCCCGGATTTCAACGCCAATTGGCAGCACAGACAAACCATCGGCAGCGACGAACTTTTAATATTCAGGCAGTATGATTAACACAATTATCTTTGATTTTGGTGATGTATTTGTAAACCTCGAGAAGGAAAAGTCGCTCGACCAGTTCCGCAAACTCGGGCTCAACGGCCCGAATGATGAATTGCTCGCGCTCAACGACGAATTTGAAAGGGGCAGGATTTCCGAAAACCAATTCATGGATGGCTTCCGCAAGCATTTGCCCGAAGCCGACATCGAGGCGATCCGCGACGCATGGAATGCCATTATTGGTGAATTTCCGCTCGAGCGGCTTGAGTTCCTGCAATTGCTTTCACACAAATACCGCTTGTTTTTGTTGACCAATACCGACGCGATCCACATCCGCCAGTTCGAGGAATTGGTGGGAGAATCGTTTGCAAGCGCGTTCTATCAGTGCTTTGAGAAAGTCTACTATTCGTATGAAATGGGCATGCGCAAACCCGATTGCGAGATTTTCAACTACATTATAAGGAAGCATGATCTGTCGCCGCGCAAGACCTTGTTCGTCGATGACAAGAAGGAAAACTGCGATGCTGCGGCCGAATGCGGGTTACAAGTCTGGAATTTGCAGCCAGGTGTGGAAGATGTCGTACATTTGTTCGACAAAAAACTACTGTAACCGCATTTGAAACCTGAAGATACTTACCAAACCCTTTCCGAACCTTCCGATGAGATATTATACAAGGAGAAGAACAGCAAGTTTTTCGGCTATGCTTTTCCCGTGACTTCGGAGGATGAAATCAAGAACCATCTCGAGACATTGCGCAAACGCCATTTCGGCGCGGTACATTTTTGTTATGCCTGGCAGATGGGCACGACGAAAATTGCCTTTCGCGCCAACGACGACGGCGAACCATCGAATTCGGCCGGCATGCCCATTTACGGACAGATCCAATCGTTTGGGCTGACCAATATCCTGATTGTGGTCGTCCGGTTTTTCGGAGGCGTCAAGCTCGGCGTCGGCGGATTGATTACGGCTTACCGTACGGCGGCGCAAATGGCTTTGGAAAATGCCGCTATCGTCGAGCGCACCATCGATGTGCATTTCCTGGTTTTATTCGACTACAAAAACATGAACAAGGTCATGCGTGTGGTCAAGGAAAAGAACCTCGAGATCATCGGCCAGAAAATGGAGATGAGCTGCGAGATCGAAATCGCGACGCGTCAAAAAAATGCGGCGATGATCCAGGAAATTTTCGAGTCGATGTTTGAAGTTTCGATCCAACCCAAACCTTAAAATTTTTACGCTTCTTTTTCTATTTTTTCGAGTATCGATTTGATGTAATCCGGCGGTGGAATCGGACGCCCGGTTTGGAAATTGACAAAGACCAACATAATGTACATCGTCGTCAATAATTCACCCTGCTCATTGACGATTTCACAGTCGAATTCGATCTTGACAGAACTTTGACTTTTGAAGGTCGTCTTGACTGTTAATAACTCATCATAGCGCGCCGGTTTTTTGTAGTTCAAAGTCAGCGAGGCAATCGGCAATCCGACACCATTTTCTTCCATCCATTTGTAGGAAACGCCCTTTTCGCGCAACCATTCGACACGGCCAATTTCGAAGTACGGCAAGTAATTGCCGTGGTAAACGACCCCCATTTGGTCTGTCTCAGAATATCTTACGCGAACTTGAACTTCGGATGTTTTCATATGGTTTTTTAATTAGAAATTTAGTACATTGCAATAGGGTAAGAAATGTCGTCTTACAATAATAATTTTAAAAAATCAACTCGATTTTTATTTTTTTTTAACGATTTTTGTTCACATATTTGTTACCCCGAAAAACAAGCAAAAACCCACTGTTTTTCTTGTAAGAGAACCTTTAATAAAAACACTAATTTATTACAATTTATGAGCAAAACTGCGCAATCAGTATGGGAAAATTGTCTCTTATTCATAAAGGACAATATCCAGGATCAGGCTTACAAAACCTGGTTTGAACCGATTAAGTCTGTTGAGCTCACCGATAATGCTTTGTACATCCAAGTTCCTAGTAAATTTTTCTATGAATGGCTGGAAGAACATTACGTCAAATTGTTGAAAGTGGCGCTTACGAAAGAACTCGGAAAAAACGCAAAGTTACTCTATAAAATCAAGATGGAAAACACTTACGGCAACAAACAACCGTTCACCGAACAGTTGCCCAGTGCGCACCGCTCGCCTGTCAAGTCGCAGGAAGTCGATGCTCCATTCAAAAACCTAAGTCCGGAACTCAAGAATCCGTTTGTGATTCCCGGCATCCGGAACCTCAAAATCGAATCCCAGCTCAACGCGAATTACAGTTTCGACAATTTCCTCGAAGGCGATTCGAACCGACTCGCGCGCTCTGCCGGTATGGCCGTAGCCAACAAACCGGGCGGAACCTCGTTTAACCCATTGCTCATTTTCGGAGGCGTCGGTCTCGGAAAGACACATTTGGCGCACGCGATTGGGGTCGAAATCAAGGACAAATATCCCGAGAAAACCGTGCTGTACATTTCAGCCGAGATTTTCACGCAACAGTATATTGATTCGGTCAAGAAAAACAACCGCAACGATTTCATCCACTTCTATCAATTGATCGATGTGTTGATTATCGATGACGTGCAATTCCTTTCCGGAAAATCAGGAACACAGGATGTGTTTTTCCACATCTTCAATTACCTGCACCAAAACGGCAAACAGGTCATCCTGACTTCAGACAAGGCGCCGGTGGACATGCAGGACATCGAGCAACGTTTGCTCTCGCGTTTCAAATGGGGATTGTCTGCCGAATTGCACCAACCCGATTACGAAACGCGTATCTCGATCCTCAAGAACATCTTGTACCGCGACGGTGTGGACATGCCCGAGGAAATCATCGAATACGTCGCGCGCAACATCAAATCGAATGTTCGTGAGCTCGAGGGCGCGATTATCTCCTTGATTGCGCAGTCTTCTTTCAACAAAAAAGAAGTGACGATCGAGCTCGCCAAACACGTGGTCGAGAAATTCGTCAAGAATGTCAAACGCGAAATCTCGATCGATTACATCCAGAAAATCGTATCCGATTATTTCCAGTTGGACCTCGAAACCCTGCAATCGAAAACCAGAAAACGCCACGTGGTGCAGGCCAGACAATTGGCGATGTTCTTTGCGAAGAAATTCACGAAGGCTTCACTGGCCAACATCGGTTCGCAAATCGGGGACCGCGACCACGCTACGGTATTGCACGCTTGCAAGACCGTCGATAACCTCGTCGCCACCGACAAGCAGTTCAAGAAATTCGTTGAAGACATCAACAAGAAACTCTCGCTTTAACAATGCCTGTTAAGATTTTAATGGTTTGCCTGGGTAATATTTGTCGTTCGCCTTTGGCAGAAGGACTGTTGGCATCCAAACTTCCGAAAGACCAATTCCTCGTCGATTCGGCCGGAACCGGTCATTGGCATGTGGGCAAACAACCCGACAGCCGTTCGATCGATGTGGCCAAAAGAAATGGATTGGACATTTCGGGCCAACGCGGCAAATTGTTCTCTGTTTCCGATTTTGACGCTTTCGATTACATCTATGTGATGGACAGCACCAATTATGACGATGTGCTGCGTATGGCCAAATCCGACGAACACAAAGCCAAGGTCAAAATGATCCTCAACGAATTGTTTCCGGGTGAAAATGTAGACGTACCCGATCCTTATTATGGATTGGCGAACGGTTTCGACAACGTTTACCAAATGCTCAACGAAACCTGCGACATCATTGCCAAAAAATTGATGGCCCAACACCCATGAAAGCTTTAGGCAAACTCTACTTGATTCCGGTTCCGCTCTGCGACCCGAACGACAGCGAACTGGCCAAGCAAAACGCCGCGGAAGTCTTGCCGCAAACCATCCAACGCACGATTGGTTTTATCGACGATTATATCGTGGAGAACGAAAAAACCGCACGCCGTTTCATCAAGGCCATCGAACCGGCCAAAGTACAAGCAACATTACGGCTTTCTGCCTTAAACAAACACACTGAAACTTCCGAGTACAACGCGATGATCCAACCTTGCCTCGAAGGCAAAAACGTGGGACTGATGAGCGAAGCGGGTTGTCCTGGCGTGGCCGATCCGGGTGCGGCGATTGTCAAGCTCGCGCATGAAAAAGGGATCCAGGTCGTGCCGCTAGTCGGGCCATCCTCTATCCTATTGGCGGTAATGGGTTCAGGAATGAACGGGCAGAGTTTTGCATTCAATGGTTATTTGCCGATCGACAAAGGCGAAAAGAAGTCGGCCTTGAAAAATTTTGAAACACTTTCCCAAAATAAAAACCAGTCGCAGTTGTTTATAGAAACGCCGTACCGCAACAACAAACTATTGGAAGATTTACTGCAAACCTTGCAACCCAACACGCATTTGTGTGTCGCTGCCGACCTGACCTTGCCGACCGAATTCATCAAAACGTTGCGCGTGCAGGATTGGAAAAAAATCAAGGTGGATTTGCACAACAGGCCGGCGATTTTTATCATCCACAAGTTTTGATTCGAGGGCGCGTGAGCGATTGCAGCGGTATCCTTTTGCGGACGCAGTCCCGACTCTACGGGACGAAGCCGTAAAAGATAAAGCGAAAAGCGCGACCCGCAGGGGCACGCCCAATAAAAATTAATCAATATGACTCCGATTCCTTTTATAATGATTGGCGGACTGTTGGCCATTCTCATTTGGAGCACCAAACAAGCCCATGATCGGGCAAAATTTCAACTGGACCAATTTTACGAGCGGTGCAAAGACCAAATTCTCGCAGAAAAAAAATCGGTAGCCTGTTCGACCTACACGGTAGGGCTCAAAAATAGCCGTTATTTGTTCCGGCGCTGCGATTTGATTTTCCTCGAAAAGGGTTTGGTCATCTTGCCGTTTTATAGGATTGGAAAATATAAGGTGATGGATTATCCTATGAGCATCAGTGACAACAGCCTGACTGCGATTGGGGCGCTCAAAAAATTTGACCTGAATTCCGATTCCGGAAATGTCTTTTTTGAATTTGGAGAAGCAGGGTTTACAACAACTTGCGTAGGAATTACCCTCAAGGGACTGACGCCGGAGGAAAAGGAACTCATTAAAGTCCTAACCTTTCAAAAATAAAAAAACCTGCCATTGCTGACAGGTTTGTATCAATTTTGTTTCAAAATTATTTGGCCTTGGCAGAACTGTCGGCGATGATTCCCTGGGTTTCATACCCGCCGAACATTTTCATATAACTTTTGACCGAAGTGCCGTAATCGTCCTTGCATTTCTTTTCGCCATTGCTGCACAGAAATTTCTTGACCGAGCCGACACCGCCGAGGTGGGCCGCCGCAAGGATTCCCGACTCGGTGATCTTGACGCCGCTGATGATCCTGCCGGAATATTTCTTGATCTCGTCGCGCAATTCCCATTTGTTTTTGGACAACAGGGCCACGAACGCTTTTTCCTGCAATTTGGGACTGCGCAAAAAAGCGAGGCTGTCGTGGATGCCGATCGATTTTAAGGTTTCACGGCCGAATTGGTATTTCCCCAGATAACCGAGCGTGTTGACTTTATGGTATTTGCCTTGTGATTCCTTGAAAGCAAGTGCTTCTTTAAAACCGATAAAGAATTTACCGGTAAAAGGAACGTTGAGGCGGATGTAATCGTTTTGTTCTTTGGAAGGAAGCGAATAGGTGATTTGCTCATTCGAATGGGTCTGCAACCATTCTTGATTTTGGAGCCTTGAAGGCTTAAAACCCGAACTCAAATAAGCGACTGAAAAGAGAATTGCAATATAAAAACACCATTTTTTAATCATACTTTGGTTTTCTTCCGAACCTGTCACGTTGCGGAAATTTCTGCGGTGCAAATATACGACAAATAACTAGTTACTGAAAATCAATCAGTTAAAGTTTTCTAAAAATAAAGGTAGCGGAATTTTGCCTTGCCGTCACCGCGCAATTCAATAGTCGGCGCGGGGATTTTGACGGTATTGAAAACCGAAAAAAGGGTCTTCAACACGTGCGATTTGGTTTCGATTTTGGTCAGGTCGGCGTCAAAACTGAAGTAAAATTGGCGCGTTCTTTCCTTTTCTTTCGAGAAAAACGGTATTGACCAAAACATCCTCGCCGGTGATCATCCCTTCGCCTCCATAACCGATCGCGACATTGAGCCATTTGGGTACTTTGACACTGGTGTTTTTGAGAAACGAATGCACATTGGCAGACAGCCAATAAGTCTGTCCATTGTAGTCCTTGAGGATTTGTTCGGGCAAGTTTTCTCCGAGCACGTTCGGGCGCGCCGAAGCATATTCGGTCGTATGGAATGAAAATTTTGGCGTGATGCGCTGCTCTTTCCACAGCAATTCCTGGCCGACAAACAAAGCCGTCCCGCCAACATTGGCCGCCATATCACCATACGAAAATCCCCAGTTCGAAGAATAGCCGTCCATGATTTCGACCGCGCTCAAATAGAGCAAACCCAGTCCGGGGCCGTAAACCAATTGTTTGGTCCGCGTTTCGCCCGACCATTGCAAGGCTTCCTTGCCCAGTCTTCCGAGGTGGTAAGCCGAGAAAACATGTCCGGCCTTATCGACCTGCAGCCACTCGGCATTGTCGTTGACGGTATGGAAATCGGTTTTGTCGTAATCGGAATACCAAGACTGGTTGAGCAAAGCAATCGAGCCACCGGCCAAAACACCCATAGAAATGGTCACGCCCAAAGCACGGGGTTTGCTTAAGGTATCAGCCGGGGTTAGGAAACGGTTTAGCCCGCTTTGTGCAAAGGAAGTGGCCATTGCGAAAAGCAGGATCAAAACGAATATGGGTCTGTTTGGTCTCAAATAATTATCTGGTAATGCCCTGGCTGCTGATCCAGGCCACATATTTTTGTCGGTTGACTTCATGCTGCGCCGGCGTTACGGCAAATTCATGGTAGCCGAAATTGGTCACACTCGCGCAAAAATAAATGTAATTGTGCTTTTCCGGATTGAGTACGGCGTCGATTGCAGTGATATCAGGCATCGCAATCGGGCCCGGCGGCAAGGTCGCGTACATATAGGTATTGTAAGGCGAATCGGTCGCCAAATCCTTGTTCAACACGCGTTTGATGACCTGGTTCCAGTCGCCCGAATTTTTCTTGACCGCATAAATCACCGTCGGGTCGGCCTCGAGTTTCATGCCTTTGCCCAAACGGTTCAAATAAACACCGGCCACGCGCGGACGCTCGTCTTTCTTGACGGTTTCCTTGTGTACAATCGAAGCCAGGATGGTTGCCTGAATTGGAGTCAAATTTTGCGCTTCGGCTTTCTTGACGCGTTCCTCTGTCCAGAACTTGCGAAATTCCTTGGCCATGCGGTCACGGAATTTGTTGGCATTGGTGTCCCAGAAAAATTCGTACGAATTCGGGATGCACATCGCCAGTACGTTGTCTTCGGTAAATCCGTTTTCCTTGAGAAATTCAGGATCTTTGAAAGCGGTGAGCAGGCTCAGGCTGTCGGCTTCGATCTGGTGCGAAATCCTGCCACAGAAATCTTCCAATCTTTCCTGGTTGTTGAATGTCAAATCGACCGGCACATTCACACGCAAGGCATTGACAATATCATTGCTGTTCATGCCTTTCTTGAGCAAAAACCGGCCAGCTTTGTTGTCGCGTTGCGGATAGGATTTCTTTTCCGCCACACTTTCGAAACGCTCCATATTGTCGACATAACCGGCCATGATTTTCTTGACGGCTTCATAATCGGAGCCGCTCGGAATAGTTACGTAAGCTATACTATCAGTAAATTTGGTGTTGTCCGCGAAGATGTTGCGGTACATGATATAGCCATAAACAATAAGGCCGGTGACAATAACAACGGAAGCGATTCCGATAATTCTTTTAGCTTTCAATGCAATTTATTTTGGTTTGATTAACTGGAACAGCGCTTCATCCTTGTAGATTCCGCCAACGAGATTCCATTGTTTCTTGACGCCGATTTCCTGAAATCCAAAATTAGTAAAAAGCTTCAGACTGGCGCTATTTTGTGTATCAATATTCGCATAAAGTTGGTGAAGCTCCAATTTGGAAAAACAATACCGGATCAACAGTTCGAGGCTTTCCGAACCCACGCCCGAATTCCGGTCGGCTTCGTCCTTGATCAAAATCCCGATTCCGGCGCGGTTGTTCTTCGGATCGAAATCGAAAACATCGATCAACCCGATCGGCTGGAAACTGTTTTGGCGGCAAATCGCGAGTCGCAATTGCTTGGCCTCATAAATATCCTGACGCGCATTCTTTAAATATTCGCGGATCAAAAACCGGCTGTAAGGCGTTTGTGTATTGCTGACTTCCCAAATGTTCTCGTCATTCTCGATCGCGTAGACAAACTCGAGGTCTTCAGGCTCGAGCGCACGCAGGAAAATATGTTTGCCCGACAAGGTTAGCATTCTGCGGTTCCTTTAAAGACAAAATCGGCCGGGCCTTTGAGAAAAACGTCGGTGAATTTACCGTCTTTTTCATGAAACGAAACCACGAGTTTTCCGCCTTCGACATTTAAATTGACCGATTCGGCGTTGGTTTTCCCGATCGCTTTCATCGCAATCGCAGCGGCAGTCGCGCCGGTTCCGCAAGACAAAGTTTCGTCTTCCACGCCGCGTTCATAAGTGCGGATCGAAAATGTATCTTCATTTTCCTGGTGCACAAAATTGACATTGCTTCCGGCCTTGCCGTACAAATCACTGTAGCGGATTTTGGCGCCGAGCGTTTTGACATCGAGATGCGCCAAATCGTCTTCTATCTGCACATGGTGCGGCGAACCGGTATCGAGGAACACATATTCGGCGGTGATGTCAACCGTATCGACATCTTTCATGTGGAGTGACACATTGCCGTTGTCCAGAATCGTGGCGTCGTGCAAACCGTCGGCAGCAATAAAAGTCGTTTGCCTTTCGATCATGCCGAGGCTTTTGGCGAATGAAACGATACAACGTCCGCCATTGCCGCACATCGAACTCGGGTTGCCGTCGGAATTGTAATAGACCATCCGAAAATCGGTTTCGGTGTCGTTTTCAAGCAAAATCAAGCCATCCGCCCCGATGCCGAAGCGGCGGTCGCATAGTTTTTCGACGAGCGCGGTGTTGTCTTTGGGGAAAAATTGGTCGCGGTTGTCGATCATGACAAAGTCGTTCCCGGTGCCCTGGTATTTGTAAAAAGTAAATTCCATCAGTAAAAAAATGTATGCAAAGATACGAATAAAACCTTCAATTGCGTTCTGTTAAAATCGTTCGCAAGCCTTTGTGAACCAACGATTGCCAACAAAAAGTTAATCCCTGTTAAACGAGCGTTAAACTGCTTTTTCGAAAATTTTTGTTTGCTAATTTTACGCTACCAAAAATTATAACAGACATTGTTCAACCCAAAGTTAATTTAAAAATGAAGAATTTTTCGAGTTTATTTTTAGTGTCCTTGCTGAGTGGTGCAACAACGCTCGGTGCTTATAAATTGTTTATTGAAAATGACGGGCTTTCGTCTAAAAAAAATATCGTCACTGTTGCAGAACCCAATTATACCAAAAACGTCGGACTCGGTGCCGAATCGGTTGATTTTACCGAAGCCGCCGACAAGACCGTCCACTCGGTCGTCCACGTAAAAAACACTTCTTACCGTACGGTTTCCAACCCGATGCTCGAGTTTTTCTACGGCTACAAAGGCGGCCAGCAGCAAGAACAGGTCGGTACCGGATCGGGCGTCATCATTTCGGAAGACGGTTACATTGTGACCAACAACCATGTGGTCCAGGACGCCTCCGAGATCGAAATCACACTCAACAACAAGAAAACCTACAAGGCCAAATTGATCGGAACCGATTCTAAAATGGACATCGCGCTTCTCAAAATCGATGCCGATACCAAATTGGAATACACCGTTTTCGCCGATTCGGACAATGTAAAAGTCGGCGAATGGGTTTTGGCTGTCGGTAACCCGTACAATTTGACTTCGACCGTAACGGCTGGAATTGTTTCTGCGAAAGCGAGAAATTTAGATTCTTCCGGCATCCAATCGTTCATCCAAACCGATGCAGCCGTCAACCCAGGAAATTCAGGTGGTGCGCTCGTCAATACCAAAGGCGAACTCGTCGGTATCAACACGATGATTTCTTCGATGACCGGTTCGTATGTGGGTTATTCGTTTGCGGTTCCGTCGAACATCGCGCGTAAAATCATCGAGGACATCATGGAATACGGCAATGTCCAACGTGGAATTTTGGGCGTAGAAGGCGGCGAACTCAACAGCAAAGCCTCCAAAGAACTCGGCGTTGCGGAAACCCAAGGTTTTTACATCAACCGCGTGACCAAGAATTCGGGAGCCGAGAAATCGGGCTTGGCCAAAGGCGACATCATCGTGAAATTGGATGACAGAAGCATTTCGACCTATTCCGAATTGGCTGCATACATCAACACCAAACGTCCGAATGATAAAGTCCAGGTGACTTACATCCGTGGCGGTAAAACTTACGCGGTTCCGGTGACGCTGACCAAAAATGAATTCGTGAGCACCGAACTTAAGGGCATGCAATTGGAAAACATCGACGCTACGGACAAGAAAAAATTCCGCATCAATTATGGCGTGCGCATCCGCGAGATCAACAACGACAACCTCAAGCCGTATTACGATGAACTCATCAACAACATCATCCTTAGCGTCGACAATGTCAAGGCTACCGATGTCGAAACCGTTTCGAGAATCCTGGGCAATAAAGACGAGAACCAAAGCGTTAGTATCGAAATGATCAACAAAGCCGGACAACGCATCCGCATTATTATCTAAGCGTTTAAGTTAGTTATTATATTCAATCAAAGCCGCCTTTTTCGGGTGGCTTTTTTTATTTCGGGCACTTCAACGGATATTTGATAAAAAACAACGAAAACGTTTTCGTCAATTACTATTATTCAGTAGTTTTGCAGCAATTTTAAAATAACACACTTAAATATTTTAACCCAATGAGTAACACGATTTTATACGAAAAGGAGGTTTCTTCCCAAGCGGCGCGCAGAAGAGCGGGCGTTGAACTAATTAAAATCATCAGCGATTTATGGTATGACAAGTCCATCGAAATGGTTCTTTTCAGAAACCAATTGATCGACAGAAACGTGAGCGAGATCATCAACCTGCACGAATATGCGGGCGAATTCGTCGGCAAACCGATTTCTGTTTTTGATTCGGTCGAAATTGCACGTGCCATTTATTCATTGGATTTGCCACCGGCCAAACTCGATTTGGGCAAACTGACTTACGAATTCCGCCTCGACGACAACAAGCACGACGACGCCAAAAGATTCGTGATCGACAAATTGGCCAACGCCAAGGATTCGAAAAGCAACAAGCCGAAAGATGTCGTATTGTACGGATTCGGTCGTATCGGACGTTTGCTCGCGAGAGAATTGATGTCAAGAACCGGAAAAGGAACGCAATTGCGCCTTCGTGCCATCGTGACACGCGATAAAAACGATGCGGTTTCTCTCGAAAAAAGAGCGTCATTGTTGCGTTACGATTCAATCCACGGTGATTTCAACGGTTCGGTTGTAGCCGATGTGGAAAATCAAGCACTCATCATCAACGGAACTACGGTTCACGTCATCACTGCAAATGGCCCGGAAGACATCGATTACACCAAATATGGCATCGACGAAGCTTTGGTCATCGACAACACCGGTGCTTTCACTACTAAAGAAGCTTTGGAAAGACACTTGACTTCCAAAGGAACCGATAAAGTATTGCTCACCGCACCTGGAAAAGGCGTTCCGAACATCGTTCACGGCGTCAACCAAAACGAGCACAACCCGGACGAAGTGACGATTTTCTCTGCGGCTTCTTGTACAACCAATGCCATCACTCCGATTTTGAAAGCCGTAGAAGATACGTTGGGCGTGGTAAAAGGCCACCTCGAAACAATTCACGCGTATACGAATGACCAGAATTTGGTCGACAACATGCACAAGAAATACCGTCGTGGACGTGCCGCGGCATTGAACATGGTCATCACCGAAACCGGAGCCGGAAGCGCTGTGGCGAAAGCCTTGCCGTCTTTGGCTGGAAAGTTGACTTCGAATGCGATCCGTGTTCCTGTACCGAACGGTTCACTCGTGGTGTTGAACTTGGAAGTGGGCAAAGAAACTTCTGTCGAGGAAGTCAACGCCATCATGAAAAAATACGCACTCGAAGGCGAACTCGTGGAGCAGATCAAATATTCGTTGAACAACGAATTGGTTTCTTCGGACATCGTAGGCACTTCTGCCCCGTCGATCTACGACAGCAACGCGACGATTGTTTCGGGCGACGGCAAAAACATCGTGATGTATGTGTGGTACGACAACGAATACGGCTACAGTCATCAGGTCATCCGCCTTGCGAAATACATCGCCAAAGTAAGAAGATATACCTATTACTAGGATTTTTATACTTAACTGCAAAAAGCGCTTTTGGAAACAGAAGCGCTTTTTTGTTGTCTTAAAAATCAGTTAATGAGCGGAAAGTGCAAACCGATTTTCGTTACTTTTAAAAATTCATCAAAAAAGAAACATGAAAGAAACCGCCCGACTCCAAAAAATGTTTGCCGATCTGTATGCCGGCGACCCGTGGCTCGATGTCACGATTACCGGGACATTGTCCAACCTCAACGCCCAGCAGGCGACTTACCGCCCCGGTGAAAACTGGAATTCGATTTGGGAAATCACGAATCACCTGATCCTTTGGCGCGAAAATGTACTGGAACGCATCAAAGGCCAAACGATGGTTTCGCCCGAGGACAATTATTTTCGCCCCGTGGCCGATACTTCCGATCGCGCCTGGGAATCCACACTCCAACAATTACAAAATACGCAACAAGCATGGATCGCTTTTCTCGACCAGATGCGCGAAGAAAAAATGGAAAAGGTTTATTCGATCAACCACATGACCTACGCCGACCACATCCATGGGATCATCCAACACGATGCGTATCATTTGGGACAGATTGTGATGCTGGCCAAACACGCCTCAAAAATTAATCAATCTTAAGCCCGACCACCTTGTCGCTCCCTTTAAGGAAACGCGCCAACATGGTCAAATGCTGGCCGTTTTTAAGTTTGCCGAAAATCACCACTTCAAAAAGCGATTTGCCTTTGAATTCCCCAACGTGAAATCCCGTGAACTCTAGCGCAACGATATCCGCAAAAACCGATTCGTTCTTGGCCACCAACGCACCGACAAAATCAGTAACGAAAGCCTGTTTGGGAAAAGCGGTCGTGTCGACAAAATCATCATACATCTTGTCATATTGCTTGGTCTTTAGGTTCGAAAAGAAAGCCTTCGACACTTCTGCGTATTTTTCGACGGCCTTTAGATCCTCTTGTTTGTATCGGTATTCGACAGTACGGCTTTGGGATACTATCTGGACATCGATGACCTCGCGTTCTGCACGTTCTTCATCGCTCAGGTTGTCGTAGAGGATTTTGGCCGAGTACGAAGCCAACAGTTCCGGATTGTAACTGTTTTTGTCAATTTGAGGCACATTCTTCATCACGATTTTGAATGATTCCTTACTGCCTTTGTTGGTACTGGCAAAATTCGACGTGCCGACAGTCACGTCGGATGTTCCGGCATATTCAGCTATCGCAGTTGCCGCTTTGGATAAATTTTGGAATTCGGCGCAACCCCCCAATAAAGCCACGCAAAAAATAAACAGATACTTTTTCATTGCCTTCAATTTATCCGATTTGACGGGATTTGGTAAGGTAATACACCGGGATTCCGGCCAACATAATCGCTACGCCCCAACCGCACGTACTGGTCTTGAAAACCAACAACGCCACCGACAAAGCCGCCGCCAAAACAATATAGAGCATCGGCAGGAATGGATAACCAAAAGCCTTGTAAGGTCGTTCGGCATCGGGCATGGTTTGCCGCAATTTGAAGATGCCGTAAATCGTCAGGATATAGAAAATCAAAACGATGATGACGACGAAATCGAGCAAATCGCCGTATTTTCCGGTCAAGCACAAAGCCGATGCCCAGATGCATTGTGCCCACAATGCCCAGGCGGGCACGCCCGCTTCATTGAGATGCCCGGCTTTTTTGAAAAACAGTCCGTCATTGGCCATCGTGTAATAAACACGCGCACCGGCCATGATGAGTCCGTTGTTGCACGCGAAAGTCGAAATCATGATCATGACCGCGATGATGTAAGTCCCGATGCTTCCGAAAATATGTTGCGAAGCCACTACCGCTACCCGATCCGATTCGGCGGTTGCCATTTCGGTCAGCGGCACGACGGCGAGGTACATCAGATTGGCCAGAATATACAGGATGCTTACAATCAAAGTCCCGAGAAACAAACTCAATCCCACGTTGCGTTTCGGGTTCTTGATTTCGCCTGCGATAAATGTCACGCCGTTCCACGCATCGCTCGAAAATACCGAGCCGACCATTGCTGCAGCGATTCCGGCCACAATCGTCGATCCGCCGATGGTCATCCATTCGCCGGTATCCTTGACGAAATTGCGGTTGGCCCAAGCATCGGTCCAGTTGGCGTCCCAGATTTCGGCTTTGGCGCCGAGTATAAATCCGAAAACAATCAAACCCAGCAAGGATGCGATCTTGATGATCGACAGAAAAGTCTGCAAAGTCTTGCTGTTCTTTACGCCGCGGCTGTTGAAATACGACAGCAAAATAATGGTCACGATCGAAACGAGCTGCGCCGCATTGAGATTGAAGCTGCCCATTTCATACAATACATTTTGATCGCTGAACGGTTCGTACAAATAGGCGGCGAACTTGGAAAAAGCCACACCCACAGCGGCAATCGTACCGGTTTGAATCACAGCGAAAAAACTCCAGCCGTACAAAAAAGCGGTTAGTTTTCCATAGGCTTCCTTGAGGTAGACGTATTGTCCGCCCGCCTTGGGAAACATCGCACTGAGTTCCCCATAACTGACGGCGGCTATGATCGTGATCAGTCCGGTGATGACCCACATCGCAATGAGCATTCCGGCCGAGCCGACGTTGCGGATCATGTCGGAACTGACGATAAAAATACCCGAACCGATCATCGAGCCCACGACCAGCATGGTTCCGTCTAATAATCCGAGTTCGCGTTTGAAATGTTCGTTTTCGTGGTTTTCCATATTTTGGTTTGGTTAGTTGGTTTAAAGATAGAAAAAGTTTTAAAGTTTCAAAGTCGAAACACTAAATGGAATATTTGTAAATGAAAGTTTGGGAATTTGATTACTTTTAGGTTCCAAAATCGAAAATATGTCAGCCAATAAAAGAACCGTACAGCAATACATGGACGGGTTCAACACCACCGACCATCAAAAAATCCTCGACTGCCTGACCGACGATGTCGTTTGGGTCATGCCCGGCACCTACCACCATGAAGGCAAAGCGGCATTTGACAAGGAAATCGAAAACCCTAATTTCACCGGAACGCCCGTGATCAAAATTTTCAAGATGATCGAGGAAAATGACATCGTCGTAGCCGAAGGACATGTGACTTGTTCCTTCAAGAACGGCGACATCCTCGATGCGGTTTTCTGTGACGTGTTTGAAATGCGCGACGAAAAAATCAAGAAACTTACGAGTTACCTCATGCAAATATCCATCACCAACCCCACCGCATAATGAACGAATACATTTTAATTTTTAGGCACGAAGACGCGAGCAAATCCATCTCGCAGGAACAAATGCAGCAATGGATGCAGCAAACCATGGACTGGATCAACGACATCGCTGCACAGAACAAATTCAGCGACGGCAAAGGACTGCTGTTTGACGAGGCACGCGTCGTGCATGGCGGCGACAAACGCGTTTCCGAGAAGGCTTTTGGCAACCTGCACGAGACGATCGGCGGCTACATCATCGTGCGCGCCGAATCGATCGAGGAAGCCATTGAATTTGCCAAGGGAAGCCCGGTTTTACAAGGCCAGCACAACTCGGTCGAAGTGCGTCGTATTGCCCGATAAATTTACTGTTATGAAAAAAACCGCGCTTTTTTTTGCCTGCCTTCTCGCAGGGCCGATACTGGCGCAAAGACCTACCGCCGATCTCAAGAAATTGGACGGCAGCACCATCACGCCCAAACAAATTGACGGCATCGCCGAGAAATTGATTGTTTATGGTAAGGTCGATGGTTTGT
This sequence comes from Flavobacterium sp., assembly GCF_047602195.1. Lineage (GTDB taxonomy): Bacteria > Bacteroidota > Bacteroidia > Flavobacteriales > Flavobacteriaceae > Flavobacterium. The sequence goes on along the minus strand of NZ_JASGHW010000003.1, from coordinate 199,888 downwards.
GTATTTCGGTCATCAACGGCAACAAGGCTTACATCAAACCGTACGGGTTCAAGGACAAGGAAAAAGACCAATTGCTCGATCCCGAAACGGCATTCGAAGCCGGTTCTTTGAGCAAGGCGGTTTTCGCCTATCTTTCGATGAAACTCGTGGAGGAAAAAATACTCGATCTCGACAAACCGCTTTTCGAGTATCTGGGCGATATTTCACAATACCCCAATTGGTCTCCCTTGGCCGAAGATGAAAGTTGGAAATTGATCACGCCCCGCATGTGTTTGAGCCATACCTCAGGTTTGCCTTATTCGCGCTTCACCAATCCGCAAACCGGTGCCGAAGACCAAACCGCCGCGCTCAAATTGTATTACAAACCCGAGACAAAGTACGTCTATTCGAACGAAGGTTTTAAGTTGTTGCAGTTGACCGTCGAAAAGATTACGGGAAAAAATCTGGAGGAATTGGCCATTGAAAAAGTATTCAAGCCATTGGAAATGTTCCATTCGGGTTTTGTCTGGCATTCTGATTTTGATGAAAATTACGCCATGGGTTATGATGAAAAAGGCAAACCGATGGCCAAAAAGAAAACCTCGACGCCCAACGCCGCCAATTCCATGGTGACAACGGTTGCCGATTACACGCGCTTCATCCAAAAGATTTTGCTTCACCAAGGGCTTCACCCCAAAGTGCGCAACGAGATGATTGCGCCGCAGATTGCCATCAATTCGAAATACCAATTTCCATCGGACCATCCCGAAACAACCGAAGACAACAAAGACATCCAGTTGTCGTATGCATTGGGTTGGGGATTTTTCAAGAGCAAATTCGGACGGGCGTTTTTCATAGAAAGCCATGACGGTGCCTGGCGCCATTACAATGTCAACTTCCCAGACAAGAATACCGCAATCATCATCATGACCAACAGCACAAATGCCGAACAGATTTTCAAGGAATTGCTCGAAAAAATCATCGGCGATTATGAAACGCCTTGGCAATGGCAGGGCTACATTCCTTTCAATTACATCAAAAAATAGCATAAAAAAAACTCCCGGTTACCCAGGAGTTTATATGCTGTCGGTGCCGGTCGATTACCAGCTTCCGGTCGATTTGTAGACTTTTTTGGTATAGACTTGCCCATTGCAGGTGATCTTGATGATCCAATAGCCTTTCTTGAGGTGTGAAATATCCATCGTGGTGGCTTTCAAACGGCCGCTGGTGTTGTATACCGCAACCGAGTAGTTTCCAACGGTACAAGACAGGTTCGATACCTGGATGATATCGTTCGCGCCCAGGATGATTTCCACCGGCAGCGGATTCGTCGGCTGTGTCGGTTCTGTAACCGGCGGCGTTACCACTGTTCCGTTTCCTACCACATAGGTCTGGTTCAAATTGTTGTATCCTTTGGCTTCGTCCCAAAGCCCATTGTTGGCGCAACGGATCGAATAGACTGGGTTGGCTGCCATTGCCAGATCAGGGATATTGAGGTACAATTGATAGGTACCATCAGACAAACCAGTCAGCGTATGCACGATACGTGTTTCGGCGCCGGCCATCCATAATCTTACATTGGTATTCAATTGGAATTGCGTCTCTGTCCCGGTCGCCGTATTGCGGCAAACCAGGTAAGCCTTGCGGTCGTTGATGACGTTTCCGAAACCGACGTTGCGCAGGTTCAGGGTCAATACGCCTGCATTGATGCTCGAGTTGAGCAATTCAAAACGGTAACCCAATCTTCTTTTGACCTCATCGAGGCAACCGTTCGACTGCCAGTTGTTGGTCACCGTCTGGTTGTAATCGGCATTGAGGTAATTGAAGTGGAATTTGGCCATCGTGGCCACAGCATTTCCGCAAGCCGAAAATGTGGTCAGGCTGCAGGTTTCACCACCGTCGAAGGTGTATTTGCTTTGGTTTTCAAGATACGTGTAATCGGTGGTCGTGTTGATGTATGTTCCCCAGTCGTCTGCACTCGATAAGAAACAGTCGTTGTGCGCCGCTACTCTTGAACGGATGCTTCCGTCAAAAGCAGTTGCCGCAGTGACAGTAGCAGTCCCGGCGATCTGGCGTTGGATGGTCGGTGTACGGAAAGCGACCATACGGTTGGGTGCGAGTTCCATGATCTTGGTACCCACTTCTACACGGTCGGCAATTTGCGCCGCAGTCAGGTTGTCCTGCCCGAAGTTGTTCGAAGCGTACCATTCGCCATAGTTCCCAATGAATCCGGCCTCTACAGAGGAAATCACCGATTCATTGGCTTGCAAAACAGGTTTGAGTTGGGCAATGTGCGCGAGGATTTGCGACTTTTTGGCATCGGTGCCATCGGTATTGGTGTAATTGAATCGAACAATACATTTTACACCGGCATTTTTCAAGGCCGTAAAATCGGCTTGCATTTTGGTCAGGAAGTCTTGTGAAATAGCGGTGGTCTTGAACGCATCGAGGCGAAATTCGCGCCAGATGAGTGTCACTTTTTCATTCTTCCTAAAATTCGTGAGTTCTGTTTGGTTCAACGGCTGATACGAACCTGAGCCGCTTGATCTGTAGTGGTAAAATCCGCGTTCCGGATTGGCAAAAATTTCAGTACTTGCAGTGTACGTTTGAGTCTGAGAATGCGCCCCCACTGCAAATAGCAGCGCCATCATGAAATACTGTTTCATAATACTAGTAGGTTAAGATTTAATGTTTTAAAAAAAGATTTATGGCATAGTCAAGTTATAATGAGTAGGGGGTTTCTATTATAACTTGGGTGCAAATTACACGACTAAGTGCACATTTCATCGACGAAGCGTTGATTTTAACATTTAAATCGATGAAGTGCACAAAATTGATGTATTTCGTAGGAATTCGATTAAACATTTGTACATACAATTAACTCGTTTGATGGCAGTTAGTAATCAATTTAACAGGATTATTTTTCCCATAATTCACAACAATTTGTAAAAATGTCGACGAATGGTGTTAAAGCCGGTAAAAAGTTGTTACAGTTAGATTGAAAAAGGTTCTATAAAACCCAAAAATTAGAAATCTGTTGCGTATCTTTTGTCGGTAATTCTCTGACAAAGTGAAAAGTAACTTGATCGTTTTCTTATTGTTTCTCTCGCAAATCATGATTGCGCAATGCCGATGCGACAGTTTGCCCGACCTTCAGGAGCTTCTTTCCTGCAAACCGACCCTTTTTAAGAACGGCGCTAAAATTTACCGCCAATACGATTGCGATTCGTCGTGGCTGGTTTTTGAAAATCCGCAAAAAGTCAAGCGGTTACTGACCTCTGAATACGGCGGTGATTTGTATTTGGCGGGACGAATCGGATTTGTCGACTGGACCGAATACAACAGCACATTCCTCATGATCGAAAGCACGGTTTCAGGCTGCTGCCAACCACCAAACGGCATCCTATTCGACAAAAATACCGGAACCAGAAAAAAAGACCTCGGCCCGATTGTCTACCAAACAGAACACATGGATTACCCATTCGTGGTCACTTTGGACAATGGAAACCTGCAGTTCCTCCACCTCGATTCTGGCAAAACCTTTCGCGTCAAACTTCCCAGAAACCGAATTGCCAATACCTTGCGTTATGCGGCCGTCATATTTCCGGAACGACTGTTTATTGAAAGTAAACTTGAAAACGGCGTAGTGACCTTGATTTATGGCTACCAGACATCTGAAAAAGAAGAAGATTGGCAGCATGACCAAGTAATCGTTGACCTCAAGAAACACCTCAAATAAAAAACTCCCGATTAAATCGGGAGTTTCTCTATAAAAAATCTAAAAAGAATTACTTCGCTTCGGCTGCAATCAGGTTGAGTGCAGAACCAGCCACAAACCAACCGATCTGGCCTTCGTTGTAGGTATGGTTTGCGATGATGATATCGGTCGTACCATCGGCGTGGGTGAATTCCAAAGTCAACGGAACGCCCGGTGCAAAATCGGTCAGGTTCGTGAAGTTGATCGTGTCGTCTTCCTGGATTTTGTCATAATCGGCTTCATTGGCAAAAGTCAACGCCAACATTCCTTGTTTTTTCAAGTTCGTTTCGTGGATACGTGCGAACGATTTCACAAGAACGGCTTTCACACCGAGGAAACGCGGCTCCATCGCCGCATGCTCGCGCGATGAACCTTCGCCATAGTTGTGGTCGCCCACCACGATCGATGGAATGCCTGCTGCCTTGTAAGCACGTTGCACCGCCGGTACTGCATCATATTCACCTGTCAATTGGTTTTTCACCGAATTGGCTTTGTGGTTGAACGCATTGATCGCCCCGATGAGCATGTTGTTGGAAATGTTGTCCAAATGTCCGCGGAAACGCAACCAAGGACCGGCCATCGAAATGTGGTCGGTGGTACATTTTCCGAATGCTTTGATGAGCAACTTCGCTCCGGTAATGTTCTTTCTGTCCCAAGGTTGGAAAGGCGCGAGCAATTGCAAACGCTCCGAAGTCGGGCTTACCTGAACCTGAACACTCGAACCGTCGGCGGCAGGTGCCTGGAAACCGGCGTCCTCTACGGCAAATCCGCGTGGCGGCAATTCGTTTCCGGTTGGTTCGTCGAGTTTGACTTCCATGCCGTCTTCGTTGATTAAGGTATCGGTGAGTGGATTGAAGGATAAATCTCCGGCGATGGCCAAAGCCGTCACCAATTCCGGCGAACCTACGAACGCCAAAGTGTTCGGGTTACCATCGGCACGTTTAGAGAAGTTGCGGTTGAACGAGTGTACAATCGTGTTTCTTTCTTCCTTCTCGGCTCCTTCCCTGTCCCACATCCCGATGCAAGGTCCGCACGCATTGGCGAAAACCGTTGCACCGATCTTGTCGAACGTGTCGATGAATCCGTCCCTTTCAATCGTATATCTTACCTGCTCAGAACCCGGCGTAATCGTGAACTGTGCTTTAGTTTTGAGGTTTTTCTCGGCAACTTGTTTGGCCAGTGAAGCCGAACGGGCAATGTCTTCGTAAGATGAATTTGTACATGATCCGATGAGTCCGACCTCGATTTGCAAAGGCCAGTTGTTCTTGATCGCTTCTTCTTTCATTTTCGAAATCGGCGTAGCCAAATCTGGCGTAAACGGTCCGTTCAGGTGCGGTTCCAATTCCGACAAGTTGATTTCAATCACTTGGTCGAAATATTTTTCTGGCTCAGCGTATACTTCCGGGTCGCCTGTCAAATACGATTTGATTTGGTTCGCCGCATCGGCTACATCGGCACGGTCGGTCGAACGCAGGTAGCGGTCCATCGATTCGTCGTATCCGAAAGTCGAAGTCGTTGCCCCGATCTCGGCACCCATGTTACAGATGGTTCCTTTTCCGGTACACGACATTGCGGTCGCGCCTTCCCCGAAATATTCTACGATTGCTCCGGTTCCACCTTTAACCGTAAGAATTCCGGCAACTTTCAAGATGACATCTTTAGGAGCGGTCCAACCTGATAATTTTCCGGTCAATTTGACTCCGATCAGTTTTGGAAATTTCAATTCCCAAGCCATGCCCGACATCACGTCAACGGCATCGGCACCACCGACTCCGATGGCCACCATTCCGAGACCTCCGGCATTTACGGTGTGCGAATCCGTCCCGATCATCATTCCGCCCGGGAACGCATAATTCTCCAAAACCACCTGGTGGATGATTCCGGCTCCCGGCTTCCAGAAACCGATACCATATTTATTAGAAACCGAAGACAGGAAGTCGAACACTTCGCTGCTCTGTGTTTTGGCACGTGCCAAATCGGTGGTTGCGTCTACTTTTGCCTGGATCAGGTGGTCGCAATGAACGGTCGTTGGAACGGCCACTTTGGGCTTTCCGGCGTGCATGAATTGGAGTAAGGCCATTTGCGCAGTGGCGTCCTGGCAGGCTACACGATCGGGTGCAAAATCGACATAATCCTTGCCTCGTGTAAAAGCTTTGGAAGGCATGCCTTCCCAAAGGTGGTTGTATAAAATTTTCTCGGTCAGTGTAAGCGGTCGGCCAACGATTTGACGGGCTGCGTCCACGCGTGTCGTCATGTTGGCGTACACTTTTTTAATCATTTCAATATCAAAAGCCATAATCAATTTGGATTTGTTTGTTTTTTGTGATGCAAATTTACGCAATTCCGATAAGAGATGAAAGATTTTGAATAAAACTAACGATTCAGAAGATTATTATTCCCAAATCGGCATTTTTAGTGATTATTATTAAATACTTTTTGGAAATGACTTAAAATATTAAGCGATTGTTAATTTAAAGAAGTTTTTTTGCCAAATTCGAAATCGATATCGTTTGCGCGCGAATTAGAACGTTTCTAAATTAGCGTTGCGCTTGTGCGAGGAGCCGTTTTTCGACGAAATGATGCAGCAGCCAACCGAATAAAATCGAGCAGCAAACATAAACCGCCGACATTAAAATGACTGCACTCGGGTTACCGAAATCGACTTTGAGCAAGTATTCGGCCAGCAGCAAAACGATGCTGAAATGAACCAGGTAAATGCCATACGCCATCCGGCTCATCAAAGAAACGGGACGCTGCAAGAAAGCGGGTGCCGTTTGCCAACCCGACAGCAACGGAAGAAAACAGGCCAAAATCAAAGAAGTCAACGGCAAATAAAAGATGTTCCAAAACATCGGGTGGGTTTCAATAGGCAACTGTAAAATACTGATCCCGAATGCCAAAAATGCGATCCCGGCCAAACCGACAAACAACAAAGCCCATTTTGCCTTTTCCCATATCGCAGACCGCTGCATAAAAATCCAACTGAAAAGCGTCCCGATAAAAACCGAATCGAAACGGTAAATGGCGACAGTCTTGAGCGTCACGTCCCAATTGGTGATTTCATTCGTTTCATGCTGACTGTGGTACAGCCATTTGGTCCACAGAAAAACGAGAATCAATCCGATGGTTGCCATCAAAAACACCATCGGTTTTTGCTTTTGGGTAAAAATCCGCGACAGCGAAGTCATCAAAAGCACCAACATCAGCACGCCAAAAACAATCACGGGCAATCCCCAGGATTCGGGAAAAAAGGCCGGTATGGGCTGCGAAAAATTCTGCAGGAAAAAGAAAAAGGACCACACCTTGCCGATTTCATAATCCATCAGGTAGGCGATCCCGATATTGGCCAGCAAAACCAAAACATACAGCGGTACAATGCGCAGCAGTTTTCTTTTGACAAAACGGATTGCATCGGCCGCAGCAAAATTTTCTGCCATGAAAATACCATAAAATGAATTCCCAAGCAGGAAACCGCACAACACAAAAAAGATTTCAAGCGACACCAAACCCAGAATCGGCGCAAATTGTGCCATGCCCGGATGGGCGATTTGAAACGAATTGAGCACATTGGCCAGCAACAGCAACAAAATGGCCGCTGCCCGGTACAAGTCCAATCCAAAAATCCTATAGTCTGTCATAATTTTTCCTCCCTGATTTTCATGAGTGGTTTCTCGAAGAATTCATACAAACTCCAACTCAACACAAAGGTCAACGCCAAATAGAGCGCGGTAAAGGTATGCAATTGCCAGATGTCCATATAAGTCGAATCGATGAAATATTTCATCAGGTACAACACGAAACTGTAGTGCAGCAAATAGACCGAATACGAGATCGCACCGAGGAATTGAACGGGTTGGCGCAGTCGTTCGGGCCCCGATTTCCATTCGGAAAAGAATGGCAGCATCAAGGCAGAGGCGATTGAAATGAGCGGTAGGAAAAAAATATTCCAAAACACCGGGTATTCGGCGATCGGCAGTTTGATAAAACCGACCAAAACCGCCAATGTCGCCAAAATCAATTGACTCAAAACCAAAGCAATTTTGACACTTTTGATCCAAAACTTCAAGAAATTGTATTGGATCCAACTGGCCAAAATCCCAATCATCACGGCATCGATTCTATACAAAGCCACCGATCGCAGCGACACGTTCCAATCGGCCAAATTGTGGTTCCGGGTGTGCCAATTGTATTCGACCTTGGCCAACATCACCGCGGCAATCGACCCTAAAATGGTCCACAAAAACAATCGGTTGCGGTTGCCATTTTTGATGCGTGCCAAAACCAAAAATACAAACGGCAGCAGGAAATAAGGGATTTCCTTAATCGACATGCTCCAGGATTCAGGAAAAAACGGCAGCATCGGGTGGATGAAATTCTGCAAAAAGAAGAAATATTTCCAAGCATCGACGACTTCATAACCGAGGTAACTGAACACGGCAATGTTCAAAATGAGCACGAACAAATAATTCGGCATGATGCGGAACCAGCGTCGTCTGAGGAAAATCGAGGCGAGTTTGTAATTGTAATCGGGATTAAGGAATAATTTGAGCAAGGATTTGCCGATCAAAAATCCGCTCAGCACAAAAAACAATTCGACGCCGATGAAACCCGAAAAATTAATCGCCTTCGTGAGCAAATTGCTGTAATCTTGGTAAATCCACAAAATGTGCGCGCACAAAACCAAAAGGATCGCAAGCACGCGCATGAGGTCGAGCCCGAAGATTTTATTCTTTTCCTTCAACTGGTCGTCAATCATCAAAAAGTGTATTTTTGTTTTATGAGGAAACCAAAGATATACAAAATTTTAACAGTTTTACTTTTGCTGCTGATTATTGGCGGAAGCATCTGGTATGCGCTTTTGCCGACCCGCCACAAGGCGATTGTCAAGACTGAATTCCTGCTCCGGACCGGACTCGTGGACAACCAATGGGTCGTGGACAACGCGACACAGCAATACCAAATGATCTCGCCCGCTTTCCTCATCGACGGCATCTACAAATCGATGGAAGGCCCGAAAGCGTCCAATTATGTGCAATTGTCGCAGGATTCGACTTTGCTTTGGATTACTGGTTTTCAAGTCAAGGCTTTGGATTCCAAAACCAAGAAACCCATTTCGAACGATTTCATCTGCCACACCAATGTCGATTTCAACGATGTCAATTATTTCAACAATTTCCATCTGCAGAATCGGATCGGCAAGCAATATCCAAGGATGACTTCGCTTTCGCACGGACTCGAACATTTCCGTTTTCCCAAAGGTTACGGCGTCCCGATGAAAGGCAACGACTGGCTGTTTGTGACCACACAATCGCTCAACCACAACCTGCCCGATGCCAATTACCTGATCAAGCACGAAGTCACGATCGAATACCACAAAGCCGACCAGCGCACCAAGCCGCTCATGAGCCGTACGGTGTTTGTCCAATTGCCGTATGATAAAAACGATCCGTTCAAGGAACCGCTCGACCCGGCCTCGAACCAATGCGTGCCCGTGGAAACCAAAAACCACAGTTACGACGACGGAAACGGGAACATGCTCTCGGGACATTGGGTCATTCCGAGCGGCAAGAAAACCTACCGCAGTTCGATCGATGCGCAATTGCAAATGAAGGATAGTCTGCGTTTGCACGCCGCGGCTATCCATGTGCATCCGTTCGCGACTTCGATCACTTTGTTCGACAAGACGACAAACCAACCCATTTTCACGAGCAAGATCACCAACCACAAAGACAAAATCGGGCTTTCGGAAATTGAACCTTTCAGTTCCGAGAAAGGCATCTGGCTGTACAAAACCCACCAGTACGATTTGGTTCTCGAGACGAACAATACCACTGCCATCGAGCAGGACATGATGGGCAGCATGTTTTTGTTTTTCTACGACCAGGAACTCGACGATATCTTGAAACGACCATAAAATCTTGGAAGGAAAAATCAAATACGAATTCACCGCCGAAATCTGGAAACACGGCTTCGGATGGTATTTCGTTTCGCTTCCGATTGTGATGTCAGCCGAAATCAGACAGCATCTCCGATGGCAGGAAGAAGGCTGGGGAAGATTGAAAGCGACGGCACAAATCGGCACAACCCAATGGCAAACGGCCATCTGGTTCGACACCAAGAACAGCACCTACCTGCTTGCATTAAAAGCCGACATCCGGAAAAAAGAAAAACTTGAAATGGGTCAAAATAGCAACGTGACCATTTGGGTCTGAAATCTACTTGATGCCCAAAGTTTGGTGCACCCAATCTTTGTAACTACGCCCAATCGGGATTTCTTTTCCGGCAATTTCGACATCGTTGGCGTCGATGAAATCGATCTTGAGACGGTTCACGATAAACGAACGGTGGATGCGCAGAAATACCGAAGCCGGCAATTCATTTTCCAATTCGCTGATCGGGTAACGCGTCACGATGGTCTTGTGGTCGGTCACGATCTTGACATTTTCGCGTTGGCTTTCGATGTACAGGATCGTGTTGACCGGAATCCGTGCCTTCTTTTTGTTGACGGTAAAAAATAAATCCTGGTTTTCCTCGGATACCGAAACCGGTTGGACAACCACATTGAGTCGGTCAAACGCTTTGTTGACGGCCACTACAAAACGGCTGAACTCAATCGGCTTCAACAGATAATCGAGCACGCTGTGTTCGTAACTCTGGATCGCAAATTCGTGATAGGCCGAAGTGATGATGACCAATGGCGGCGACTTGATGGCCGAAAGGAAATCCAATCCCTTGAGTTTGGGCAGATGGATGTCGAGAAACATCAAATCGACCCGGGTCGTATTGAGCAATTCCATCGCGGCAAAGGCATCGCCCGCCACGCCCACCAGTTCCAGAAACGGCACCTGTGTCACAAAACCCTTCATGACATCGAGCGCGAGCGGCTCGTCTTCCACAATAATGCATTTGATAGTCATCGGCTACTGGTTTAGGTCTAAAAGGAGTTTGGCCTTAAAAGTACGGCCCGTTATTTCGGTTTGCAAATCAAAATCGGGATACAGGATTTCGAGCTGGCGGCGCAGGTTTTTGAGTCCGATGCCTTGTGGTTTTTCCTCGGTTTCGTATTCGAAAGAATTGTCGACCTTGAACACCAAACGGTTTTGCTCCAATTCGAGTTCGATCCGGATGAATGCCTGCGAAGTGGTTTCGCTCGCGCCGTGCTTGAACGCATTTTCGACCAGCGGAATCAAAATCAACGGGACGATTTGTGCGTCGGGCGGGTCGGCCTTGTAATCGAATTGAACTTCCAACCGCTTGTCGTAGCGTATTTTTTCGAGCTCGATGTAATCGTTGAGGAATTGGATTTCCCTTCCAATCGTAATTTTCCTGGCTTGCGCCTCATACAACACAAACCGCAGCAATTTGGACAACTTAACCACGACGCCCGAAGTATCATCTGATTTTTGGAGTGCCAACGCATAAATGCTGTTGAGCGTGTTGAACAGGAAATGTGGATTGATCTGCGCCTTGAGAAAATTGAGTTCGGTTTCGAGTTTTTCCTGCATCAAAGCCTTTTCCCGTTGGATGAGCCGGTTGTTGTTGCTGTGCATCTTGAGTGCCAAGGCCACGCCTGCAATGAAAATGATGTCCATGAACGCATTGATGAGTCCTTGGAATTCGAAAAAATAAGGCGGGATTTCGAGCTGGTACACCTCAGGAAAGAAATAATTCACGATGATCGACCGCGACAGAAAAGAAAACACGACCAAGATGACCGAACAACTGCCCACCAACATTGGCCGGTTCGATCTGCGGCCCGCATAGCGGTTGAACATGTAAAACAACAGGTACACCATCGGGATTTTGACCAAAACCACCAACAATGTTTCGGCCGTCGCCGCAGCGGTAAAGGCGTGCTGCACCGTAAAATGGTGTTGGATCATGACCCACTCGAATTCGGTGTAAATCTCGAAGGCCAGGTAAAGCGTCCAAAACAAGATGTGGTTGATGTGCCGTTGCTTCATGGGTTAAAGTTACATTTTTTGGCATCAAGTCCTTGCTTTGGCTACCAACGACCGTTTTTTGTTGACGAACTGCCCAAAATCGGTCTTGAAAACATTCATCTCCAAATATTGGTTTTCGGTGTACCGATTCTGGATGTGTGGCCAAAGCAGGTATTTTGCTTCTGATTAAACCCTAATTTCAAAAGAAAAACACCATGAAACACCCGTTACTTTTTCCGATTTTATTGTTTACCCTCATGGCCGGTGCACAAACCTGGACTACTGCAACCGACATGACCGAACCGGTCCGTGCCGGCAATACCGCATCATATGCCACCGCCGATGATGGATTTATGTTTGTCATTTCTGGCCGCAACGCCGCCGGATTGATCAACAAAAAAAACCAACGCTACCAGATCAGCACCAATACCTGGACCGACATGGCCGATCATCCGACGGGACGGCTCGGAGCCGCATCGACCACCGTAAAGGACAGTATTTATACCATCGGCGGATTGGTCACGACGCCCGGCACCTTGAACCGCCGCGTCTACAAATACAGCATCCACCAGAACAACTGGACCCAGATGGCCATGCTGCCGCAAGGACTCACCGATGCATTGGCCGTCACCTATCAGGACAGCCTCATTTATGTTGTCGGTGGCTATACCGGCCTGACTTTCCTGTACAATACCCACACCAACCAATGGCGTTATGCGACGCCCATCCTGCCTAGCGGCGATCTTGCCTGGGGTGGATTTGCGGTCAAGGACAACAAATTGGTCTATGTGTGCGGCACCGACGGATTCCTCTCTCCCAACTATTTCAATACGGTGATGGTGGGCACGATCGACCCGAATGATCGTGCCGTCATTACCTGGAGCGAAGGCACGCCGTTTCCGGGTTCGACACGCACTTTCTTCAATGCACATGCCTGGAAAGACGGCATTATCATGACCGGCGGAAGCACCGACAACACCTTCGACACCCATTCTACGGAATGCTACCATTACAACACCAACACCGACACCTGGACGCAATTGCCTTCCAAGCCGACTTCGTGGAATACGGGCAACAGCGCCAGTGTACTGGCGGGTGGAGAATGGAAACTGATTTGTTCTGCTGGATATGCGGGCGGTTATCTGACGCAGACCGAAATTTTTACCGAAGCAGACGGTTTGGGAATCGGTGAAAACAAAAGCTGCTCCATCCGGAATTTCCAAATCACCGCATCTGAGATCGTTTTTTGCTCCGCGCAGGATGAACCGGCAACAGCGACCATCCATGATTTGCACGGACGCATCATCCAAACGGTAACGGTCAATGGAACCAAAGGTGAAAACCGACTCAACATCCCAAACGACAGCCTACCCAAAGGCGTGTATTTGTGTACGCTCAAGCAAGGCCAAATTTCGGCTTCGAAAAAATGGCTGGTGAATTGACCCTAGAAAAGTGAAGTGATGATCTTCTCGATCGTGATTCCTTCGGCGTCGGCTTTATAGTTCTTTACCACACGATGACGAAGGATTCCGGTCGCGACCGCCTTGACATCCTCGATGTCCGGTGAGTATTTGCCATGGAATGCGGCATTGGCCTTGGCTGCCAAAATGAGGTTTTGCGAAGCCCTTGGCCCTGCACCCCAATCGATATAATTCTTGATGTATTCGTTCGACAAGGCGTTCTCCGGGCGTGTCTTGCTGACCAAAGTCACGGCATACTCGATTACATTATCGGCTACCGGCACACGGCGGATCAGGTGTTGGAAGTCAATGATTTCCTGGGCTGAAAACAACGGATTGATGACTGGCTTGTCATCTGAAGTCGTGCTTTTGACGACCTGTACTTCCTCTGCAAACGACGGATAGTCGAGCTTGATCGAAAACATGAAACGGTCGAGCTGGGCTTCAGGCAACGGATAGGTTCCCTCCTGTTCGATCGGGTTCTGTGTCGCCAAAACAAAGTAAGGCAAATCGAGTTTGTAATTGTGTCCGGCAATCGTCACGGCGCGTTCCTGCATCGCTTCGAGCAAGGCGGCCTGTGTCTTTGGCGGGGTACGGTTGATCTCGTCGGCCAGGATGATGTTCGAAAAAATCGGCCCTTTGATGAATTTGAAGTTGCGGCTTTCATCGAGAATTTCACTACCCAAAATATCCGAAGGCATCAAATCGGGGGTGAACTGGATGCGTTTGAAATCGAGTCCGAGCGCCTGTGCAATGGTGTTGACCATGAGTGTTTTCGCCAAGCCCGGGACGCCCACCAAGAGTGCGTGCCCGCCCGAGAAGATGCTCAGCAAAATCTGGTCGACGACTTCCTCCTGGCCAACGATGATTTTGGCGATTTCCTTTTTGAGTTCGGCCCTTTTTTGAACCAGGTTTTGTATTGCAGCTACGTCAGACATGTTGTCGATTTTAGATTTTTGGATTTTAGATTTCAGATTTAGCAATTCTAAAATCTGAAATCATAAATCTGAAATTATTTCTTAAGCCAGTTGTTCGTGAATTCGCAATTCTTGTATTCGCCGTTGATCTGGATGTAGGTTTCCTTGATTTTCTCATCAAACCATTTGCCGATGGCGTTGAACTGTTTTTCCTTGAGCGCGAGGTCCTTGATCTTGATGTAATCTTTGGAATAATCAGCGGTGTGCTGTTCGATTCGGTTGGTTACCGTAACGAGTTTGTATTTTTTTCTTCCGGCCTGGTCCACATCGATTTGCGGCACCGAAACTTCGCCTTCCTTGAGGTTGGAAACCTGCGAGTACAAGGTCGGATCCATTTTGGTCAATTCGAAATGCGTATCCTGTGTTTTTGGATTGACGAGCAAACCACCGTTGTTGCGGGTCTCCTTCTCATCCGATTCGGCACGTGCGGCATCGGCAAACGAAATTTCCTTGTTGATGATGCGGGTGCGGATTTGCTCGGCCTTGGCCTTGGCATCCTTGAGCGATTGGTCGGACACCTGTGGAATCAACAGGATGTGGCGCAAATCCACTTCCTGTCCACGGATTTTTTCTACATAAATGATGTGGTAACCGAAAGTGGTTTCAAACGGTTCGGAAATCTCGCCTTCCGCCAGACTGAACGCGACATCCTTGAATTCTTTGACGAATGGGGTTTTGCGGTTCATTTTGTAAAACCCGCCATTGACCCTCGAGCCCGGATCTTCGGAATACAGAACCGCCTTGGTGGCAAAGCTCGATCCCTGCTGTACTTCTTTTTTGAACTCCTTGAGGCGGTCGATTACTTTTTGTCTTTCGACATCGGTGATCTTGGGTTCGATGACGATTTGGGCCACTTCCATTTCGGCCCCGAAAACCGGGAGTTCGTTTTGTGGAATTTTCTTGAAGAAATTGCGGACTTCCTCTGGGGTGATTTCGACCCCGTCGACAATTTTCTTTTGCATCTCGGAGGTGAGTCGGTTCATCTTGATGATTTCAAACAAATCGGTACGGAAATCTTCCTCATTGGATTTCTTGAAATACTTGATGACCTTCTCCATCGAACCGATTTGCTCGACCATATAACTGATCTGCTCTTCCATTTTACCCTTGACCTCATCATCGGTTACGATGATACTGTCCTGTACGGCCTGGTGCGCATACAATCGGTCTTCGAGCAATTTGCCGAGCATCTGGCAACGCGAAATACCGGCAATCGAAGTGCCTTGGCTGCTCATTTCCAAAAAGGATTTGTCGATATCCGAATCGAGTACATTGTAATCACCGACCGTGGCGATGACTCCATCTATCTTTTGGCGCTTGTGGCTCGTCGTCATTTTCTCAGGCTTGGCCGCAACCGAATCCTTGATGATTTCCTGCGCCTGGACGAAAGTGGTGGCCAACATTAAAAGGCAAAGGGCAAACGCCATTTTTTTATTTATAAATTTCATACTTCTGGTCTTTAACGGCATCATCAATGATTTCCTTTTCAAATTTCTTAATTAATTCTAACTTCCTTTTGTTCAATATCACTTCCCTGAGCGTCGGCTTGAGGTAGTCAAATGGCGCCACCTGGTTTTTGTCGATTACCGCGCGGATTTTCACCAGATACATATCGAGCGAATCGGCTTTCTGGATGCTCTTGCCCGAAACAATATATTCGTCGCGGTTGTCGGGATTGATGAACGGCAGCTTGCTGTACACTTGGTTCATTTCAACCCAAATCGAGTCGTTGAACGCAAAGCTCTTGAGCTGCAGCGCATAGGTATCCCAAAATTTCTGATCCGATTTCCGGTAATCGAAGAACTTGCTTTTGATGGTTTCGTACCTCGGATTCTCTTTGGGCAGGTTGATGTAACGCAACCTGACCAAGGTGCCGTTGGTCCTAAAATTCTCTTTGTTGGCCTGGTAATACTGTTTCAATTCCGTTTCCGAAACCGCCGTATCTACCGAGCGTTGTACAATTTCCTCGAGGTATGCTTTGGTATACAAATCGATTTTGTACTGTTTGATCAGGTCGTCGAAATCGGCCTTGCGCGCATCGCTCAGGTTAACCTCGGCTTTGCTGATCAATAATTTTTGCGAGGCCCAGCGGTCGATAAAACCACGGACGATCGCGATGCTGTCTTCTTTCGAAGTCCCTTTCGGAACCAAATTTTTGATGTCGTCCTTAAACAGGTAGGCGTCATTTACTCTTGCAATCGCCTGCGGCTTGGCTTCCGGCTTGAAAAAATTACAGGAAAACAGTAATAGACACAACCCTATATAAGGCAGCTTCGACATTATTTTTGGAGTTCCTTTTTGACCCTTTCGAAAACTTCGGGATTGGTCTTGACGGTAAATTCCGTTTTGAGATCATCTACCCAACGCTGTTCGAGGTATTGCTGGTAATCGTTGATGCACTTGCCTTTGCATTCCTCGAGTGTTTTGATTCCGGCCGGCAAAACTTTGTTGACTTTGGTCACGAAATAATACTGTCCGTCTTTGGTGATTTCCGAAATGCCTTCCTTGAATTGGAGTCCTTTGGGCAAAGCGTCGTTGCCTTCCTCGAAAGTTCCGGCATTGGTCATTACCTCGACTTTGTCTTTGGTGTTGAGCTTTTCCTTGATCTGGTCTGGCGTGCTGCCTTTCTTGAGCATTTTTTGCACTTCCTTGATCATTTTCTCATTGGTCGAAGAAATGATCACCACATCGGCGCGGTTTTTCCACTGGTAGTTGGTTTTGCGCGTGTCGTAGAAATTCTTGAGCCCGATCGTGTCGGTTTTCGATTTTTCCCAGATTTCTTTCTCCATCAAATCGAACAGCAACAAACCGTCGCGGTATTCTTCCATCACGGCCGCAAATTCAGGGAATTCGGTTTCGAGGTGGTCGTTGTAATAAGCGTTGAGCTGTTCATCTACGAATTTCTCATACATCTTGTCGACCATTTTACCCACCGGGCGGATGCCGCTTCCAGCTTTTTGCTGGGTCGCGATGAATTTGAGGAAATCGGTTCCGGTGACGTCTTTGTCCTGGATCGTGAACAATTTGCCATCGAATGGTTTGGTATCTTTGGGCAAATCCCATTTGTTTTCGTAGAAATCGGCGGTCACGGCCTTGGCAGCCGCTGCATACAGTTTCTCGTTTCTCTTGATTGGGTATTTTTTTCTGAGTTTTTCGTTGAGCGAGTTCGTGATCAGACGCGAACGGTCGTCCTTGCCTACTTTATTCTCGAGTTCCGGCTTCATTTCGTCGAAAGTTTTGAGCGGGAATCTTTCGATCAGCTTGACGATGTGCCATCCGAATTTGGTTTGGAAAGGCTGCGATACCGGCTTGTCTTTGGTCAATGAAAAAGCCACATTCTCGAATTCTTCCGAGCTCAATTGGCCCGAACCGAAACGATTCAACTGTCCGCCTTTGGAAGACGACGATTTGTCTTCGGAAAACTGCTTGGCCAGGTCTTCGAATTTCTCGCCTTGCTGCAATTTCTTGTAGATTTCGTTGATGGTATTTTTGGCTTTGTCCTTGTCGGTATCTTCCGGTTTCGGGTTCAGGATCATGATGTGCGCGACCTGGATTTCGCCACGGTTGTCACGGACGTCGTCGACCTTGACGATGTGGTAACCAAAACGGGTGCGGATTGGATTCGAGATTTTGCCTTTCGGGGTTTTGAACGCCGCCGATTCGAAAGCATACACCATTCTAAACGATGAGAAATAACCCAAATCTCCTTTGTTTTCCTTGGCCGACGGGTCCTGCGAATTTTCCTGCGCCAGTTTACCGAAGTCCTCGCCTGCCATCACGCGTTTGCGCAAATCGACGATCTTGTTGTAGGCTTTGAGCGTATCCTCGGGCGAGGCATTCTCATCAACGGTAATCAAGATGTGTGATGCCTTGACTTCCTTGAGCGAACGTTGGTAAGCCTCGTCCACCAATTCCTTGGTCACCTTGGAATCGGTGACATAGTTTTTCGAAAGCTGGGTGCGGTAGGACTTCAACTCATTTTGGTAAGTCGTCCCGTTTTGCAATCCGAGTTTATTGGCTTTGTTGATTTTGAGTTTGTACCCGATGAACAATTCGAGGTACTGGGTGAGGTCTTTTTGCGATTCGTCCTTTACAAGGTCAAGGTTTTTATTGTAAACCCTGGCGAATTCGTCCGTATAATAAGGTTTGTTATCAATTGTAAATAATACTTCCTTTTTGACATTCTGTGCGTAAGTTACTGCCGAAAAAGAGAGTAATAATCCGAACAACAATTGTTTCATTTTCATTATTTTAATTCCAGTTTGATTAATAAAATTCGAAAAAATATAAGTGCGTTTTGGTTGTACTTGGTTAAAATTCAGCCAACAAAAATAACAATTCACGCTCACAAAGCAAGAATAGCCCATACTATTAACAAAAAATTATAAGCGCCCAATATTACGACATTTTCGGCTATAAAAACGGTAAAAAATAGGGTTTTATCATCCGTTGGATTCAATTGTGGATTTTTTACGGATTTTCATTTGGAAACGACTGCCCTAGCCCCGATTAAAGTGGAAATCCTTTTACAAAAAAGATTGCCCGAAGCGCAGCGAAGGGCAATTTCTTTTTGTAAAAGATTGCAGCGGAAAGCGGGAATAAGCTCCTGAAAATTTTAAAACAATTATAGGAATTAAGATAATTAAGCAGCACTTCATAAAACTTAATCCCTCAATGGTTCAAAGAAATAAAGGTAAAATGTACTACTTTTGCAGTCCATTTACAGAAATTATGAGTTTTTTAAAAGAAATCCAGCGCCGCCGAACCTTTGGAATCATCTCGCATCCCGATGCCGGAAAGACCACCTTAACCGAGAAATTGCTCCTCTTTGGAGGTGCGATCCAGGAAGCGGGCGCGGTCAAGAACAACAAGATCAAGAAAGGCGCGACCTCCGACTTTATGGAAATCGAGCGCCAGAGGGGAATTTCGGTATCGACCTCGGTGTTGGCCTTCAATTACAAGGACAAGAAAATCAACATTCTTGATACGCCCGGGCACAAGGATTTTGCCGAGGACACCTTCAGGACCTTGACCGCCGTGGACAGTGTGATCGTGGTCATCGACGTGGCGAAAGGGGTCGAGGAGCAAACCGAAAAGCTCGTTTCGGTGTGCCGCATGCGCAACATCCCGATGATTGTGTTCATCAACAAGCTCGACCGCGAAGGAAAAGACGCCTTCGATTTGATGGATGAAGTGGAACAAAAATTAGGTTTGAAAGTCACACCGCTGAGTTTCCCGATCGGGATGGGTTATGATTTCCAAGGGATTTACAACCTGTGGGAAAAGAACATCAACCTGTTCAGCGGGGACAGCCGAAAAAATATAGAAGAAACG
Source organism: Flavobacterium sp. (assembly GCF_047602195.1). Classification (GTDB taxonomy): domain Bacteria; phylum Bacteroidota; class Bacteroidia; order Flavobacteriales; family Flavobacteriaceae; genus Flavobacterium. The sequence continues at coordinate 180,438 of NZ_JASGHW010000003.1, read as the reverse complement.
ATTGCGTTCGACGACGTGCAAAGTCCCGAACTCGAAAAAATCATCGGACAGAAACCTGCCGACAAATTGCGCGAAGAACTCGAACTCATCGATGAAGTCTATCCGAAATTCGACCAAAACGAATACCTCGCCGGCCATTTGCAACCCGTATTTTTTGGTTCGGCCTTGAACAATTTCGGCGTACGCGAATTGCTCGATTGCTTTATCGAAATCGCTCCGGAACCACGCGAAAAGGATTCCGATACGCGTACGGTCAAACCGGACGAAACCAAAATGTCGGGCTTCGTGTTCAAGATCCACGCGAACATGGACCCGAAACACCGCGACCGTCTGGCGTTCGTCAAAATCGTGTCGGGCACTTTTGAAAGAAACAAACCGTATCTGCATGTCCGTCAAGGGAAAAACCTCAAATTCTCGAGTCCGAACGCGTTCTTTGCCGAGAAAAAAGAGATCGTAGATATTTCGTATCCGGGCGACATCGTCGGTTTGCACGATACCGGAAACTTCAAGATCGGCGACACCTTGACCGAAGGCGAACAGATGAATTTCAAGGGAATCCCGAGCTTCTCGCCCGAGCATTTCCGTTACATCAACAACGCCGACCCGATGAAGGCCAAGCAGCTCGACAAAGGCATCGACCAATTGATGGACGAAGGTGTGGCGCAGTTGTTTACCTTGGAAATGAACAACCGAAAGGTCATCGGAACCGTGGGCGCGCTGCAGTACGAAGTCATCCAATACCGATTGGAGCACGAATACGGCGCCAAATGTACCTATGAAAATTTCCCTGTGCACAAGGCTTGTTGGGTCAAACCCGATGATCCAAAGAATGAAGAATTCAAGGAATTCAAGCGCATCAAGCAGAAGTTTTTGGCCACGGACAAGTACGGACAGCTCGTATTTTTGGCCGATTCCGACTTTACAATCCAGATGACACAGAGCAAATATCCGAGCGTAAAATTATTTTTTACCTCTGAGTTTGATTAAATTCGCATTTTGCGTATTTTTATTTTTTGGAAGCCGATTCTCAGTTGATTACAAAAGTTGCGTTTGTGTAATTTTTAGGTAAAAATCGAGATTGTTGTTTTCATTTTAGAAAATGATTGCTATCTTTACCCCCAATTCGACCCAAGATGAAACAAAATTTATTCAAATTATATCTGCTCAGTTTCTTTATTTTGTCTGATTTTATCATGTTTGCCCAAGGCCCTGGTGACGATGATGACGATGGAGGATTGGAGGACGATGATCCGCCGGCAACACCAATCAACAGCAAGCTGATCTGGTTGTTGGTTGTCGCTTTGCTTTATGCAGCTCATACCTATTACAGAAACAGACGCGCCAAAAAAGCGTAATTTTCAACATATCAAAAAAGCCTTCCCGAAACGGAAGGCTTTTTTATTTGCCTCACTTTCAAAAAAAGACAAGACATAAAAAAACCTTTCCGGTTAAGGAAAGGTTTTCTGTTTATAGGATTAAACGTTTATCGTTTCACGGTACGCAGTGTTTTCACCACCGATCCTTGGGTTACAATCACATTGTAAACTCCCGAAGGATATTGGGCGCCCACTTTTTCCATGTTCAGGTCTTCGGCTTTCACTTCTCTTGACTCGATCAGTTTGCCCAGCATATCGTATACTTTGAGTTGTACGCTTTCTTGGCTTGAAGAAGTCAGTTCGATATTGAAGTCGGACGTAAATGGATTCGGATAGGCCGATACCTTGAATACATTTTCGTTGGCCGTTTCCTCGATCATATTTCCATTGGCTCTTGCGGTTGCACCCGGAGAGGTGATTTCGCAAACATCACCGAATGGAGACCAAGTTCCAGCCGTCATCACCGCAACCCTAACGCTGTAGAGCGAGGCCGGAGTGAACGCTGCCGGTGGAATCGAGTTGAACAAGAAGTAGTTCGTGTTTCTGTCGATGGTCGCCGTTGCGTTGTCCAATTGTCTGACGATTTGGAAACGGTATTGGGTTGCACCCGAAACGCTGTTGGCCGCTACTCTCGTAGTTCCCAAAGCAACCGTTCCGCCGCAGTTGATCAATGATGGAACCGCCGGTGAAGTAATTTCACATGGCGAACCAAAACCGCCGAAGTCGCCTGTGGTTTTCACCGCCACTTCGATTCTGTAGATCGTTCCGTAGTTGTAACGGGTCAGCATTTGCAAGCTGAACCAGTTTTGTGTACGGTCGATGCTTTGAACCGCATTCGGCCCAGAAGGATCGGTCAGGTTGGTTACACGGAAACGGTATCCGGTAACACCCTGGATGCTGGTAGTGGCAATCAACGTATTGATTTGGTTCAATGTTACCCCACATTGTGATGGAGAAACCGAAGCCGCTCCGCCTTCAGCCAAGATGGCAGGAGTAGATACCTGGCAGGCAGGACCGTAATAGCCCAACCAAACCCCGTTGCGTTGCAATTGGATTTCGATGCTGTACGTACTTGCATAGGCATGTGAAGGGAATTGTGGCATCGTGAAATGTGGTACATTTTTCTCGATCACCTGAACTTCGGCACCAAGAGTAGCACGGATTCTGTAACCGGTGATGCTGTGACCGCCCACGGTTTGGATTCCGATCAATGATCCGATAGAAGCCAAGGTCGCTCCGCATGATCCAGGCAACAAAGTTGTAGTCAACAAATGTCCTTCATCGAGGTTGCCATCGCAGTTGTCATCGACGCCATTGTACAATACTTCTGCATGACCCGGGTTGATCGCTGCAACAGAGTCGTTGCAATCAAGCATGGTGTTGGCCGCCAAATATCCGGTTGGGATTGTAGCGCCGTAGCACACTACTTGGCTTACCCCATTGGAATACCCATCGCTGTCGGCATCAATATACAAGGTCGCGCTTTGGAAAGCCGCAGCATCGCTGTCGTTGCAATCGGTGTTGTTCAAGGAATATCCGGTTGGTGGCGTGTTGGCATCAACGGCACAAACGCTAACCAAATCACCTGTTCCATAAGTATCGTTATCGGCATCCACATAGAATGAGAATGTGGTGTGGATGGCGGCGTTGTTGTCGTCGCAATCGGTTCCGTCCAATGAATATCCGGCTGGTGGCGTGTTGGCATCAATAGCACAAACCGCTACCAAGCTTCCGGCTCCGTAAGAATCACCATCGACATCCGCATAGAATGGGAATGTCGCGTGGATGGCGGCGTTGTTGTCATTACAATCGGTTCCATCCAATGAATATCCGGCTGGCGGTGTATTGGCATCGACTGCACAAACTGGCACCAAAGCACCTGCTCCGAAGCTATCGCCATCAACATCTGCATAGAACGAGAATGTGGCGTGGATGGCGTTGTTGTTATCGTTGCAATCGGTGTTGTCGACTACATAACCTACAGGAGCACCTGTACAAGATACTTGGCTTACCGCAGCGTTTCCGAAACCATCGTTATCGAAATCCTGGTAGTAAGTCACATTTTGCAATACGCTTACATTTTGCACATTGTTGTTTACGCAAGTATTGCCATCCGTATATGTATAAGTAATCGCGTGCGGTCCTACACCTGCAGTGGCAGGGTTGAAACTTGCGGTTCCGTTGCCGTTATCGGTGATGCCGGCACCCGAGAATGTTCCGCCTGCGTGGTTACCGGTCAAGGTGACCGCCGAAGCATCTTCGCAATAAGAAGCAGCCAATCCTGTGAAATTAACGGTAGGCAATGCATTGATCACATAGTTTACCGCTGTACGGCAACCAGCCACCGAAGTACATTCTACATAATAAGTAGTAATGCCTGGTGTATTGGTATCGGCAAGGCCAGAGTTAACAACACCTACCGGGTTGAAAGAAGAACCTGTTCCGATGGCAGTACCACCTGAAGAAACAGTATACCATTCGAGTTGCCCCGGAATTCTATAAGTAACGGTCAAGCTGATGTAATCCAAATTGGCCGTTCTGTTACCAAAAGTACTTTGTGTAACGGTAGCCGCGAAAGCCACACCAAAGTTAGACGCATTGACATCGGCAGGAGTCAAACTTACATTCCACAAATCAGCAACACCGCCGTAGCTTGCAGTAGCGGTAGAGCTCGTAGACCAGTTGCCTCCGGCCGCTTTGTTGTCGCCGGCCGCCGATCCGCCTTTCACCAATCGGATGGAATTGTCCTGGGCTTCCCCTCCAACAATACCGCCGCTTCTGAATTTACCAACCGTAGCCGATACCCCTTCAACGATGGCATTGGCAGGAATCGCAAAGTTGTACCCTGTAATGATGAGGGTTTGCGAAGTCGTGTTACCAGAGGTCGAACCGGTGATCGTGGTATACGAAGTATTGTCTGTATAAACATTGTTCGTAGCACTCCAAGCCGTTCCAGTTCCTGAATTGCTGGCTGCAGTCGGGAAGTTGGCCCCGGCATCCACCGATGGGAACGATCCACAACCTGAAGCGTTGAAAGCTGCACTTGGTTGTCCTTGACAAATCACCACATCAGCAGCAACCGGTACCGGACGAATAGTCAACACTTTGTTTGAAGTGATATTTCCGCAAGGCGAATTTCCAAAAGCGGTCAACGTCAAAGTAACGCTTCCAGCCAAGATATCGGCAGCACTTGGATTGTAGGTAGCCCCATTCAAAGTATTGTCGCCAGCAAAAGTTCCTGTTCCGTTTGACGTCCAAGCCACAGCAGAATAGTTGGTCGCCGTTGCTGTAGAAGAAATGTTGGTTGCACCTGCATTCGAACACATCGAAAGTGCCGATCCTGCATTGGCCGTAGCCGCACCCAATACATTAATCGTGTACGTAGCCTGTGCCGCAGGACATGGGTTGTTGGTCACGGTCATGGTCAAGGTCACGGTATTTCCGGCGTCACCCGCAGCAGCGGTGTAAGTCGGCGAAGTGGTTGTACCACCAGCAGTAATCGATCCTGCCCCGTTTTCAGTCCATGAAATGGTTCCGTTGGATGCCGTAGCCCCAACTACTTGGTGGGTTTGGTTTTGACAAATCGTCACGCTTCCGCCTGCAGATGCAGTAGGAAGTTTTCTGATGGTCAATGTCTTGTTGTTTGACGCGTTGGCACAAGGGCTGTTTCCGGTAGCGGTCAAGGTAAGCGTTACGCTTCCGGCCAAAATATCGGCAGCACTCGGCTCATAGGTCGCCAAAGTGAGTGAAGTATCGTTGGTAAAAGTACCCGAACCGTTAGAAGTCCAAAGCACGCCTGCATTATTGGTTGAAGTAGCACCGGTAGTAATATTGACCGCTCCTGCATTTTCACAAGTCGAAACGGCGGTTCCTGCATTGGCAGTCGCAGCACCGTTTACCTGAATCGTGTAAGTAGCCTGGGCAGAAGTACATGGGCTGTTGGCAACCGTCATGGTCAGCGTAACTGTGTTTCCGGCATCGCCAGCAGCCGGCGTATAGGTCGGTGCAGTAGTGGTTCCGTTAGCCGTAATCGATCCCGCGCCGTTTTCAGTCCAAGAAATGGCTCCGTTTGATGAAGTCATTCCAGAAACCACATGGGGCTGGCCCACACAAATTGTCGCGCTTCCGCCTCCAGTGGCCGTTGGCTGTTGGAAGAAAGTCATGACCTTATTGGAAGTCGCATTCCCGCATGGTGAATTGCCTGAAGCAGTCAAAGTGAACGTAACCGTAGCCGCTTCGCCTACACCCGGTGTATAAGTAGCGCCATTGAGAGAACTCGCACTGTTGATGGTTCCTGTTCCGTTGGAAGTCCAAAGGACGCCAGAATTATTACCGGCGGTCGCCCCTGTTCCAATAGCAATATTTGTATTCGAGATACAAGCATTGAAAGCTGATCCGGCAGATGCCGTCGGAGCAACTACAATCGTGAGGTTAGCCCCATTATCCGATCCGGTAGCCGGTGGGAAATTGGAAACCACGCGGATCCTGTAGTTTGAACCTGCTCCCTGTCCTGCAGGGATGGTAGCCGAAATAGAACCAGCAGTAGTAGCCGTTGCGGTTCCGATCGCGGTCGGCGATGAGAAACTTCCCGCCGAGCTTGAAAGCTGGGCAGTAAAGACGTTTCCTGTCGCATATGTTCCTGTGATGGTATAAGGCACCGAAATGTTGCTTCCGGCGCAAATAGGTCCGGTCACCGTTCCCGTAGAAATCGTTCCTGTAAATCTTCTGAGTGCAATCAATATCGCACCGTTAGTGGTTGAAGCACCCAAATTAGAAGCGGCATTTCCGGTCGCTCCAGCGGTTGTTCTGGTTCCCCAAGAAGAAATGATTCCCGTATCGAGGTTGCTGTTGTCAAAATCTTCGTCATACAATTCGGTCCAGCTCGAAGGGTTTGTAGCCGAAACAACACCTCCATTGGTGTCATTGGCCATCATCCCGAAGAAAATAACCGCCGCATTGGCCGTCGAAGTCGTAATTCCGTTCGCATTGAGCTGGGAGTCAGCCGCAATGTTGTTGTAAGCGTTGCCTGGATCCACATCAAACGGACCGCCCGCTGCGCCATTCTCATTCAAGCCTCCGGCAATGTCTACTCCGGAAAAGGCAGAAATACCACCTTGCCCGTCGTCTGAATCACCATCTAAAGTAAAAGCAAAGCTGGTCGCCGCGACATCGGTAGCCGTAGCGATTTTGTACAAAATGGTACCGCGGTATCTGCTATTTCCCGAAGGGTTCATATTGCTTCCCGCGACAAATGTCCATCCGGAACTCGTGGCATCGTTAAAGGCAGAACCATCGGTCCCGCTTTGCATAATTTGCGCAAGCATCACATCACCAACAACAAGTCCCGCAGGTTTGTTAATGGTCACTGTAGTACTTGTGGTTGTAGCTGTAGATGAAGCCCTCAACGCAATCTGTGCGACTGCATGGTCCGTAAAAAACAAACTGGCGAGCAACATTACAAATACAACGAATTTCATTTTCCTTAATGAAAAGGAATTGGGCTCACGATCCTGGGAACTTTCCCACAACCTGCCGGTTCGTAGTAATGTAGTTTTCATATTCATAGGTATTTAATTTTGAGGATTACTCATTTATACGTTGCAAATAGGCACTTTCTCCTAATTAAATGTAAAGTAACTCCGTATTGAAATCTCAAAAAAAAATACTCGACCAAAAACCGTAAAACACGTTTAAACACTGGGCGTTAGCACTTTAACCCCCGAAAGATGCATTTCACCTATTCCGTTTGTTTTTTGGGGCTTCATGTCAAAAAATTGACTATATTATTAAGGAGTGGATTTTGCCAATCCTGTAAGAAAAACCTAGCTCAGTTGATGAAATTCGAAAAATACGACGCCTCAATCCGATCCCGCAGCGTGAAATTACATTGCACCAGCATACCAAATAAAAAAAGCCCCTCCGTTTCCGAAGGGGCTTTCTATTAAAGATAATTTAGGTTTTATCTCTTGATCACGCGAAGCGTCTTCACGACATTATCCTGCGTCACAATCACATTGTACACGCCCGATGGATAGTTCGATCCGATTTTCTCCACGCTCAGGTCCTCAAGCTTGACTTCCCTCGACTCGATCAACTTGCCGAGCATGTCGTACACCATCAACTGCACGTTGCCCTTGTTCGATGTCATGACATCGATGCCAAAGTCGGCAGTGAATGGGTTCGGCATCGCCTGGGCCCTGAACAGATCAGATGAGCTCTGTCCTGTTCCCGCAGCCACCTTGGCCGTTCCGCCTGGGGCCGTGATCTCGCAGGCATCACCGAACGGCGACCAGGTACCGGTAGTCATCACCGCAACACGTACGGTATACAGTGCGCCGGCCGTGAAGGCTGAAGACGGAACTGCATTGAAGACGAAGTAGTTGGTACTTCTGTCGATCGTGGTCGATGCGTTGTCTGACTGTCTGGTGATCTGGAAGCGGTACTGGGTAGCACCCGATACGCTCGTGGCGGCAATGGTCTGTGTTCCGGAAGTCGCAACACCACCACAGTTCACCAGTGAAGGCACCGCTGGGGATGAAACCTCACATGGAGATCCGTATCCGCCATAGGTTCCCGTGGTCTTCACGGCCACCTCGATGCGATAGGTCGTACCGTAGTTGTAACGGGTCAGCATCTGAAGGCTGAACCAGTTCTGCGTACGGTCGATCGTCTGCACCGCATTAGGGCCAGAGACGTCGGTCAGGTTGGTCACGCGGAAACGGTATCCGGTAACGCCCTGGATGCTCGTGGTCGCGATCAAGGTATTGATCTTAGGCAATGTGATGCCACACTGCGAAGGAGATACCGCCGCCGCTCCGCCTTCCTCGAGGATGGCTGGGGTAGACACGAAACAGTTCGGGCCGTAGTAGCCCAGCCACACGCCGTTGCGCTGCAGTTCGATCGCGATGGTATACGTGGTCGCATACGCATACGATGGGAACTGAGGCATGGTGAAGTGCGGCACGTTGGTCTCTATGGTCTGTACCTGTGCTCCGTTGGTCGCACGGATTCTCCATCTGGTGATGGTCGAGGCCGGTGCGATCGTCTGGATACCGATCAGTGAACCGATAGAGGTCAAGGTCGCCCCGCAAGAGGCCGCCAATAACTGGGTCACCAGTTGGTTGCCCTCGTCGAGGTTGCCGTCGCAGTTGTCGTCCACTCCGTTGTACAATACCTCGGCATGGCCTGGGTTGATCGCAGCAACGGCGTCGTTACAGTCGCCGCCTACGGCTGCATAGCCCGTAGGAGGTGTAGATGCGCTGGCAGCACACAATGATACAGGGGCTCCGGTTCCGTAGTGGTCACCGTCAACATCCACATAGAACGGATAGAATTGGTTCACCGTAATGGTAGTCGCAGCGCTGGTCGCTGGACATCCGGCCGATGAACTTACCGTGGCCGTATAAGAGGACGTCGTCGCCGGTTTGGCATAGACCGTAGCCGCCGGACCGCTCACGTATGGAACGGTTGCACCGGCGTCGGTGTAAAGTCCCGCCGCAGGAGACCAGGAAGGAATCAGCGAAGTCGTGAATCCGAATCTCATGTTAGGTCTTTGGTTACTAGCACCATTGACGCCATAAGTAGTTTGGCTATCAAATCCAGCAATACCTCCAGTCACGCTGTCTTTAGCACCATAATAAACCGTATTGGTTGCAGTAGTGGTGTTAAAGGTTGTTGTACCTGAACCGTTTCCTCCGTTTCCAGCATTGTGGACTGTTTCCACAACAAGGTTTGAAGTACCGTTCCAAGTATAAGGCGTAGTCAATGTAAAGGTTACCAAGCCTGTAGCAGAAGGAGTGTAGGTCGTAGGACCGTACACTGCCGTCGTTCCTGTAACAAATCCGGTCAAGGCAGTCAAGGCCGTGTTACCCATTCTGATGGTGAGGTTGGCACAAGCAGCGGCAGTAAATGCGCTGATGTTGAACGACACCGAGGTGATGTTTGAACCAGCAGCCAATCCCTGTGCAGTCAATTCAGATGCCGTGATGATCATCTGGTGTTTGGCTCCACCATAGAAACCACTGAACGGGTTTGGATAAGACAAGGTACCCTGTGAAGTAGTTCCCGCACCAAAAATTCCAGTTCCAGTCGTAGTACTCGACGTACCGATATTCAACGGAACAATATCACCGTTACAGATGGTAGTACTTGCCTGAGAAATCACAGGCGTCGCTGGCGTAGGATTTACTGTCAAGTTGAAAGCCGCAATGTTCTGACACAAGTCACCTGAAGATTGCACCCCAGTCAACGTATATGCAGTCGATGACGAAGCATTGAAAGTATAACCTGTAGCAGCCGTTCCGGTTACACCAGTTGAAGGCGTCCAGAAGTAGCTGTCGAAGTTGGCCAACGGCGAAGTGATGGTCACCAAGTTAGATGGCGTTCCTGAACAGATCGTTGCAGCCGCAGCACTGATGGTCAAAGCAGGCGGTGCAGTTACCGTAGCGGCAACTGTCGAACGTGCAGAAGAACACAATGTACCGTCGAAGATGATGTTCATACGGTTCACCGAAGTGGTTCCTGTTGTTGGAGCAACCGCATTCGACCATACTACAGTGTTTCCTGCAGTCGCTGTATAATACGTTTGCGAGTTGTTGATGTTGTCTGCTCCACTGTGTGAAATCTCAACAATTACGTTAGACGTACCGTTCCAGTCGAATGGCGTATTGAATGTAATTTTATTCAATCCCACTGCATGCGTATAGGTCGCAGGACCAAATACGGTTGGCAAACCAGTTACGAATGTTGTCGTTAATGTCGAACTCGCGGTAGTTCCCATTTTTACAATGAAGTTTGCGTTGTTCGCAGAATCTCCTAATGTTGAAATGTTCAAGGTAATCGATGTGATTTTTCCAGCAGTCAGACCCGCAGCAGTCAATTCTGCAGCAGTAAATACATGCTGGGCACGGTATTGCGGCCAACGGTTACAGAAAGCAGTCGGTTGTTCGGTTGCGACTGTCAAAGTCGTAGCTGTACCTACTTGTCCGTATCCTGCACCTCCTGCCGTTTCAGCCGCTACGTAGTAGTTGGTAGAAGCTGCAATCGAAGGTGTAGTGAAGTTGGTTCCTGTAAATAATGGCGCACCACCTGAAGCGGCGGCATACCATTTCAACACCGTTCCAGGCGAAGCAGTCGCGCTGAGTGCCACTGTACCGGTTCCACAACGGCTTCCAGGAGTGGTGGTCAATACCGCTGGCGTTACCACGTCGATTGTTTTAGACGCAGTATCTGCGAAAGCACCACCATTGGCACAAGTTACTCTCAAGTAATAAGTCTCAGGAGCAGTCAATACCGGTGTGGTATATGTTGGATTCGTAGCAGTCGCAATAGCACCACTTGAGTTGTACCACTGCAAGCTGATTCCATTTTGGTTTGTACTGTAGCCTGTTGCAGTCAAAACAACCGAACCGCTGGTACAAACGCTGTCCAAAGAAGCGCTGATGGTTCCGGCAACCGGAGTAGAACACTCTGGCAATGGAACGATATTTACATAGTAATCTTCGGCTTCACCGTCTGAGTCACTTGAAGCACCACAAGCTTGGGTAGCAGTCAAAACAGTGTCTTCACCACCTCTAACCCTCATTCTGGTTTTTCCAAGAACCGCTCCGGCTGGAATCGGAATAGCAATGACGCTGGTTCCGTTGGCCGTTGTTGCTCCTGCAGAAGCTGCAGTCGACAAGAACGCTTCCGAAGTATCGAAAACACCATTTTGGTTGAAATCCACCCAGATACCACAGTTGTTGGTCGTATCGTTACCAAAAGTAACCGAAACGTTTACCGTAGTCGAACGGGTAAAGTCAGGAATATTGACGTTTTCATAAACGGTATAGTAAGGAGACGGCAACGAACCTGTTGGGTTGTTCAAAGTTCCTACCGATACGTTGGCAATTTGATCCACAGTACCAGGTCCTGCGCCGTAAGTTGGCAAGCAGTAGTTGTTGATGGTCAATTGTCCTCCGTTAGAGTTCGAAGAACAGCCCACCGGTGAAGAAACAACAGCCCTGTAGTAACGTGCCGAGCTAACCGCAACGGTACCGCTGGTCACCACTGACAAAGTCGCGGTCGTAGCGTTGTTGTAGGTTACACCAGCAGGTGTACCGTTTACAACGTTGCTGTAAGGACCAGCCAATGCCGTAGCATATTGCCACTGGTAAGTTGGCGAACCTGCAGAAGTACCTACGGTAAAAGTAGCAGTGTTGCCACCGAAAACCGAAGTATTGGCCGGTTGTCCGGTAATAGCAGGTTGGTTGATGATCAATTGCGCGCCTTGTGACGGTACGTTGGCACATGGAGCCGTAGCATTGACCATTGCACGGTACAAGTAATTTGCTACTGGTGTAGCCGCAGTCGTATTGACGGTCAAATTCGCAGAAGAAGCGCCGGTGTAAGTAGCTCCGACTGGTGTGCCGTTTGCCACTGCGTTCCAGCTACCACCTCCGTTGGTTGACAATTGCCATTGGTATGATGCGATTCCACCTGAAGCACCTACGGTAAATACCGCAGAACCTCCTGTGTAACATACGGATTGTGCAGTAGGATCTGTATCGACAGAAGCCGATTCGATCACGAACAACGATGCAGGGTTAGACTCTGCCGTTCCGTTTCCGGTAACGATACATTTGTATCTCCAGGTGTTGTTAACCGAAGTTACGCCTGTCAATGTCAAAGTAGCCGTAGTAGTTCCTGAATACATGCCCGCATTAGAAAGGTTTTGCCAGTTGTCCCCACCTTGGTCTTCTTGCCATTGGTAAGTTTCAACATCTGGAGAACCTTCTACGGTGAATTGGGCCTCACCTGTTCCTGAATCACAGATCGTTACATTCGAAGGATGTGTTACAATACCAGTCTCACCCACGATCAAGATTGCAAGGTCAGAGATAACCGAGTTACAAACGCCGGTAACCACACACTGGAAGAAATAGTTGTTGAATGAAGCTGGTACATCGGTCAAGTTCAAGGTAGCCGTTGTAGCACCACTGAAATTGGTTCCGTCTACCACATCAGTAAACGTTTCACCGGTTTCGTCGGTATTGACTTGCCATTGGTAAGTCAAACCTGGGTTTCCAGTACCTGAAGCCACTACCGAGAACGAAGTGTTGCCCCCGATTGTCGTGGTTTGCGTTGGTGTACTTGAAACGATTTGAACCGGCTCGCTGATGGTAAGGTCATAGGTTTTAGCCGTGCTGCAACCTGTAACCCCATCGGTGACGGTGTAGGTGATGGTCACTGCACCAGTATCAACCGGAGTGACAACCCCAGATCCGCTTACTGTAGCGATGTCGATATCCGATGAACTCCAAACCCCTGTAGGCGTTACGTTAGACAAAGTCAACGTATCTGGCATACAGATGTTGGTTGCGTCTCCAGGTGCAGTAATGTCTGCCACTGTTGGCGCTGCATTAACCGTAAATGTACCGGTGCTTGCAGCCATCGTGTTCGGATCGGTCACCGTGATGAATCCGGTAGCGCCAACAGAAGCCGGAGCTACTGCCGTAATTTGTGTATTGCTGTCCACGTTGAAGCTCACAGCAGGTACACCGTTAAAGTCTACCCCTGTTACGTTGGCCAACATGGTACCAGTAATTACCACTGTTCTTCCGGCTGCGTCAGCATTTTGACAAACAGACATAGGAGCGAAACTGGTAATGGCCGGCGGAGCAGCGATCACGGAAATATCATCTACGAACAAATAGAATCTGTCCGCAATTGAATAGGCATTGAATCCGATGTAGTAAACGCCAGTTGCAGTAGGCGTGAAATCTACGGTATTCGTTACCGGAACAGAGAAGTTCACATTCGGATGGTCTGCAATTGCATTGGTCATCGCAGCGTTACCCGGAGAAGTGCCATAAGCTACCTTGAGTCTTTCCACAAAAGTAGTTCCGGTACCTCCGTAACGGTAAGAAATTCTATACGTTGTGTTGGCAGTCAAGTTCAATCCTCTGGTATACCACCAAGCATTGGCAGCGCTAGAAGAATTGTAAACATAGTTCAACGCATTGCTCAAGAAGCCATACGAAGCGCCATTGGTTGAACTGGTGATCCAGTTGTTTCCTGTACCTGCATTCTCGATAGTCGTACAAGTCGGAATAGCCGGAGCTGTTGTAGATTCAAAGTTCTGGGTGTATGGAACGTTGGTCGCATCACAAACTGTTGAGAACACATATCCGGTGCTCCAGTCGCTGAATACGCCAGTGCTGCACTCGCTTCTTACATACAAAGTGTATGAAGTCGCAGCAGTCAAACCAACCACATCATCGTTCAAATCACCTGTCAACGTCGAGCCTGATGCAGTTGCACCACCTGAACCTGGCGTTCCTGAAGTTCTCACTTCATATTGGTATCCTACTCCAGCCGCCGCAACAGATCCCCAAGAAACGGTAGCTGTTGTAGTAGTGAGCGCTGAAGCTCCCAATCCTGTCGGAGCGACACAAGTGTTCATTACAGTGAAAGAAGTCTCGTTGGCAGCACCACAAGTTGGCATACCGTTCGCATTTTTAGGAACTACATACCAATAGTAAGTGGTAAGGCTGCTCAAAGCCTGACCTGCAGTCAAAGTATACGAAGTCGAAGTGGCACCTGTTGTACTGGCCAACAAAGTAGTCGGACCTGAAGTAGTACCCAAATAGATATCGTAACCTTCCGCATAAGATACCTGAGCCCATGACAAGGTAGGTGTAGTGCTTACCCCAGTCGCCGCGTTAGACGGCGAAGAATTCGTCGTACAAGTCGGGATCGGGTTGAAGAAGCAAATAGAGAATTGGCTGTTGCTCACCGGAGCGCCGCTCACCCCAGAAGGATGACGGTATACCCTGATGTAATACTCCTGACCTGCAGTTGTAGTCAAAACCACTTGCTCGGTCACGCCTGTACTTCCGCCGTTCACACAACCAATCGGTGTCAACACCAAGTCGTTGCCGCCACAAGTTCCAGAAGCGATCGTATAGCCTTGCAAAGCCACGTCGAATCCAGGAACCGCTGTAACGGTAGCCCCGTGCGTGCTTGAAGTAGCAGTAAACTTGAACCAAACGTCGTTTACAGTAGCCGCACCACTACAAGTTGGTGTAGTCACCCCATTTGAAGTCGTGTTGGTCGCATTCAAAATGCTGGTTGTACTGGTCACCGCCGTATCATTGTATGGTGTACAAGTTGTAGATGGTGTCAAGGTAATAGCCCCACAAGGATTGTCGTTTGCCGGTGGAGGCACCACAAGGCTCACGCAGATGGAGAAGTCAGGCACACCACCAGAAGTAGTATTACCAGTTGCAGGAGCTGCTGTGTTGGCTCCCGTACCTGCATGATAAACCCTTACATAGTAAGTAGTGTTGGCCAACAATCCTGCTGCTGTCAGCGTTTCTGTAAATCCTTCAGCAGTCGCGTTCACGCAACTGATGCTGGTCGTACCTGCATCGCTGAACAATTGAACTACCGCATTGTATCCGCCACCGCCCAACAATTTGATGGTGTGGTCGGCCACGAAGTTGCCTGTGGTAAACTTGAACCATACGTCGTCGTCAGGTGTACCTGGCGTACCCGCGGTACAAGCCGTGATACCCGCCGAAGCAGTTGCCCCGTTTGACGTATAGTACGTTCCGCAATAAGTTGTACATGGAGAAGAATTGACGCCCAAGGTGATCGCACCTGCCGGCTCATCATTCAACAAAGTTGGCGCAGAACCTGCCCCGCTGTAGTTGCCCGGTGTGAACGTATACTTGACGTTACAGTCCAGGAAGCGGTCGAGGTTGTTTTTGGCCACGTTCGAGAAGTTTTGAACATTGTCAACCTGTTGTGATTGGAGTTGAACTACTGTCGGGCTGGCGCTTACAGTTGCTCCGTTCAATCCAATCGTATAACCGTAACCATAATTTGCGGTACCGTTGAACAATTCCATCGTTCCATAAACATATTCAACAACTCCAGTAGTTTCGTAAAGCTTAACCTGGAAATTGAGGTTTGGACCTGCGTTGTTGAACGTTTCCGAACCAATCCATTCTACCGTAAATACGCGGTTTGGAGATGATCCTGTAGTCAAATATTTAATAGAAGCCTGCAAACCTGCGAGTGTACCCGGGTTTCCAGCAGTTACCAAATCTTCATAGAATGGCGCCAAGGTCAAATAAGTTCCTGACGATGTAGCTGTGAATGTATTGTTCTCATAATTGTACGGAGCAGTCGTATTTCCGATAGATGAAGTTCCTGTATTAAACGTAACAAAACCGTTGGTAGAAACCAATACGTTCTGGTAAGTTCCTCCTTTGTAACTGAAGTTGAACCCAATCGGCACGTTATTACTCATGTTGTCATCGGTATTGTTTCCGTTTCTCCAACTTGAGATTGAGCTACCGGTTGCGGCAATTGACGTAAATGTCGCAGCCGTTTTGGCAATATCAAACGAACAGTTGACACTGCTCGCCGTCGCTACGTTGGTGTAATCGAATGCACCGCCGTTGGTACAAGTCACTTTGGCCCTGTAGTATCTGGTAGCCGAAAGTGTTGGTGGTTGATAAGTCGCGCTCGTAGCACCTGAACCGCCTACGGCATTGGCCCATGGATCACCTACTCCATTATCATCTGATTCTTCCCATTGGAAAGCAATGTTGGCTACACCTGTCGAATAACCTGTTATGCTGATGGCTCCTGGTGCAGAACCCGAACAAAAACCAATAGCCGAAGGAATAGTTCCCGGTGTAGGCGTACCTGCACAAGAAGGTGGCGGAGACCAAGTGAAAGTCAAGCCTGATGCCGGCAAGATGGTATTCAACGTGGTCATCGTGGCACTGTTAGAAGTACCCGCAGTCGAAGAAGCCCAGTTTGTCGTTGTCGTTCGGTTGTTGTAATCGGCAGCCGAACCACCTCTCAAACCTGTTTGGAGCGTGTAAGAAGTCGTGCTGGTCGCCGTACAAGTTCCGTAACGGATTTGAACCTGGTTGGTTCCTTCATACAAACGAATCTGAAAATTCATCACGTCACCCGAAATGGCGCCAAGGCTGTACCTTCTGGCGTTGTTCCATTGTATAACGAGTACACGGTTTGGCGAACTTCCCTCAATCCCTGAAACTACAGTAGATGAGTTGCTGATCAAGTCGCGGGCAAAAGCCGCAACCGCACCGTTATAGGCCGTTGCATCTGACAATGGCGTGTACAGCGTAGTAGAAGAAACCGTTGTTCCAAAAGTCAGATACCCGTTCGAATTGACACTGACAGAGGTGAAGTTGCCTCCATTGTAAACAAAGGTAAATGGAATACTTACGCTTGCCACATTGTCATCCCAGCCCGAAGCATGAACGGTTGCCGGAGATCCACCCAACGGAACATAGGTTGCTGTGGATTGTGCAAATGTGTAACCTGAAATCTGAGCTTGTAAATTGCCTCCAGCCAAGAGGCCAATCAGCAACAACAAACTCGTCAGCCACGTCGTTCGTGACCTTTTCCAGGGAATGGTTGGCGGCGAGCCAATGACATCCCCCACATCTTTTTTGAGCCAGGTATCCCTACCATTTCTCAAAGAATTGTAGTTTATAATCATAAATTAAAAAATTGGGTTAAAATAAGTTACTGAATGTAGAAAAATTTTATTTAAGACTTTCTTAACACATAAAACTAATCGTTAAAGTGTTGTGTTTTATCGATAAAAAGCGTTAAAATTAACAGGTTTTTATTACATATATATTTAAAAAATAAGCGAAACCCTTAGCAAACAGTAAACTGTACCCAATATTATTACATTTTAGAAAGGCTTGATAGCCAATTTTTAATCCATAAAACCAGGCAGAACAAAAACAAAAGCCGGTTTTAATTTGATTCATTCGGATTGTCTGAAAAAGAATTCTCCAAACAACAATATAAAATTCTTGTCCATTGCATCTGAAACAATCGCTGTTGCACAAAAAAAGCCCCTCCGTTTCCGAAGGGGCTTTCTATTAAAGATAATTTAGATTTTATCTCTTGATCACGCGAAGCGTCTTCACGACATTATCCTGCGTCACAATCACATTGTAGACACCCGATGGATAGTTCGATCCGATTTTCTCCACGCTCAGGTCCTCGAGCTTGACTTCCCTCGACTCGATCAACTTGCCGAGCATGTCGTACACCATCAACTGCACGTTGCCCTTGTTTGATGTCGTGACATCGATGCCAAAGTCGGCAGTGAATGGGTTCGGCATCGCCTGGGCCCTGAACAGATCAGATGAGGTCTGTCCTGTTCCCGCAGCCACCTTGGCCGTTCCGCCTGGGGCCGTGATCTCGCAGGCATCACCGAACGGCGACCAGGTACCGGTAGTCATCACCGCAACTCGTACGGTATACAGTGCGCCGGCCGTGAAGGCTGAAGACGGAACTGCATTGAAGACGAAGTAGTTGGTACTTCTGTCGATCGTGGTCGATGCGTTGTCTGACTGTCTGGTGATCTGGAAGCGGTACTGGGTAGCACCCGATACGCTCGTGGCGGCAATGGTCTGTGTTCCGGAAGTCGCAACACCACCACAGTTCACCAGTGAAGGCACCGCTGGGGATGAAACCTCACATGGAGATCCGTATCCGCCATAGGTTCCCGTGGTCTTCACGGCCACCTCGATGCGATAGGTCGTACCGTAGTTGTAACGGGTCAGCATCTGAAGGCTGAACCAGTTCTGCGTACGGTCGATCGTCTGCACCGCGTTAGGGCCAGAGACGTCGGTCAGGTTGGTCACGCGGAAACGGTATCCGGTAACGCCCTGGATGCTCGTGGTCGCGATCAAGGTATTGATCTTAGGCAATGTGATGCCACACTGCGAAGGAGATACCGCCGCCGCTCCGCCTTCCTCGAGGATGGCTGGGGTAGACACGAAACAGTTCGGGCCGTAGTAGCCCAGCCACACGCCGTTGCGCTGCAGTTCGATCGCGATGGTATACGTGGTCGCATACGCATACGATGGGAACTGAGGCATGGTGAAGTGCGGCACGTTGGTCTCTATGGTCTGTACCTGTGCTCCGTTGGTCGCACGGATTCTCCATCTGGTGATGGTCGAGGCCGGTGCGATCGTCTGGATACCGATCAGTGAACCGATAGAGGTCAAGGTCGCCCCGCAAGAGGCCGCCAATAACTGGGTCACCAGTTGGTTGCCCTCGTCGAGGTTGCCGTCGCAGTTGTCGTCCACTCCGTTGTACAATACCTCGGCATGGCCTGGGTTGATCGCAGCAACGGCGTCGTTACAGTCGCCGCCTACGGCTGCATAGCCCGTCGGAGGTGTAGATGCGCTGGCAGCACACAATGATACAGGGGCTCCGGTTCCGTAGTGGTCACCGTCAACATCCACGTAGAACGGATAGAATTGGTTCACCGTAATGGTAGTCGCAGCGCTGGTCGCTGGACATCCGGCCGATGAACTTACCGTGGCCGTATAAGAGGACGTCGTCGCCGGTTTGGCATAGACCGTAGCCGCCGGGCCGCTCACGTATGGAACGGTTGCACCGGCGTCGGTGTAAAGTCCCGCCGCAGGAGACCAGGAAGGAATCAGCGAAGCGGTGAATCCTAAACGGATGTTCGGTCTTAGGTTGCTCGCACCGGTATTGGTGTATGGAGCAGCTCCGTCAAATCCTGAGATTCCTCCAGCCACACTGTCTTTGGCGCCGTAGAAAACCGTATTGGTCGCGGTAGTTGTTGTCAAAGCCCTGGTGCCTGAACCGTTACCGCTGTTGCCTGCGTTGTGGATCGTCTCGACGATGATGTTTGAAGTTCCGTTCCAAGTGAAAGGCGTAGTCAGCGTAAAGTTAACCACACCGGTAGCGGTAGGCGTAAATGTAGTAGGGCCGTACACTGCAGTAGTTCCCGTCACAAATCCGGTCAAGGCGTTGAGTGCAGTATTACCCATTCTGATGGTAAAGTTCGTACAAGCCGCATTGACAAATGCACTGATGTTGAATCCGACAGAAGTAATGCTACTTCCAGCCACCAATCCCTGTGCAGTCAATTCAGATGCCGTGATGATCATCTGGTGTTTGGCTCCACCATACCAGGCGCTGAATGGGTTCGGGAAAGAAGTCGTTCCCGGAGCCGTAGTTCCAGTTCCAAAGGTAACTGCTGCAGAGGTTGTGCTTGATGTTCCGATGTTCAACGGCACAATGTCACCATTACAGATGGTAGTGCTAGCCTGAGAAATTACAGGCGTCACAGGCGTAGGATTAACCGTAACATTGAATGTCGCCGAGTTCGTACACTGACTACCCGAAGATTGTGAGACATTCAACGTGTAGTTGGTGCTTACCGAAGGATTGAAAGTAAATCCTGTAGCAGCGGTTCCGCTCACACCAGTGGCCGGGGTCCATACATAAGTATCATAATCTGCAACGTTAGAAGTCACATTGACTACAGGTGTAGAACTTCCTGAACAGATTGTAGCAGCAGATGAACTGAGCGTGAATGCCGGAGCAGTATTAACTGTCGCAGTCACCATGGTTCTTGCCGAGGTACATCCGTTGGAGAATACCCAACTGTAAAGACCCATCCAGTAATTCTGGTCGAAACCATTTCCTGTGATGCTTGCTACGGCAGAAGTAACCGGATATACCGCACCTGTCGTATTCCTATTGATACCGCCTGTAGGCAATGTATCGGTGTACAGGTTGTAAGTACCTGGCGTCAATGGTGTATTCAACACAATGACCTGAGGTGTTGCACCACCACTCACATTTGTGGTATAATTGGTCGTTGAAACAACCGTACCTGTCGTAGAGGTTCCTTGTCTTACGGTAATCACACCATTTTGACCAGAAGTCGATGGATAGATGGTTACCGATTGAATGGTCGTTGCAGCCAAAACATTAAAGTTGATGTTCCAAGCCACCGTTTGTGAACCAATCGTACCGCCTTGAGCCGTTGGCGAAGCAGGGCCCATCGTCACGCTACCGCCTCCTGTTGAAGCGTCAACATAGTAGTTGGTAGTGGTTGAAATAGACGGTGTCGTGAAGTTGGCACCCGTGAACAATGAAGCACCACCTGATGAAGCCGCATACCAGTTCAGGGTCGTACCTGCCGATCCGGTTGCACTCAAGGCTACAGTTCCAGTTCCACAACGTGCACCCGGAGTAATACCGGTCACCGATGGATTATTGACCGTAATCGTCACTGGAGCAGTATCCGAGAAACCACCACCGTTGGTACAAGTCACCCTCAAGAAATAAGAAGTAGTGGTTGTCAAGGTTGGTGTGGTAAAGGTCGGATTGGTTGCCCCGCTGATCGGTCCATTGCCATCATGCCATTGGATGGTTACCCCAGTTACCCCTGGCGCATAACCTGTAGCAGTCAAGACGCTGGTTCCTGAAAGACACAATTGCGATTGAGAAGCCGAGATGGTTCCAGCAACCGGGTTTCCGGTACAGGCTGGTTTAACCAAAACGGTGAAGGAATAATCTTCCACTTCCCCTCTTCCCGATCCAAACGGACCGCAAGGGTTTGCCGGACTACCCGTATTGAAATCCATCAAGATACGCATTCTGGTGGTACCCGGAAGGGCTCCAGCCGGAACGGTAAAGGTTCCATTGTGCGGCGTAGTGCTGGTGAAAGTACTCGTATTGTACATTCTTTCCGAAGCATCAAAAACCAAATCCTGGTTCCAGTCTACCCAGATGGCCACCCCTACAGAAGTTCCTACCAGAACTGCGCTGAAGTTGATCGGATCGCCTTGGTACTGGGAAGCACCTTGTGCAATGAAGTTTCCATAACCCGAGGTCGAGAAACCGGTTGTTGGATTGCTGATGTTAGACACTCCACCGGTTGTTGAGAAACCGTTGAAATAAGAAGATGTGCTTGTAGCAGCCACTGGTGTACAGTAGTTTACAATTGTCAATTGTGCGCTGGCCGAAGTCACCGAACATCCCACCGGGGAAGAAACGATCGCCCTGTAGTAACGGGCAGTACTTGCCGCAGCAGCGGTTGTAGTGACTACACCAAGGGTCGCAGTATTGGTTCCTGTATAAGTAACCCCCGCTGGCGTACCGTTGGCAACAGCCGTCCAAGGACCACCGGTTGCCGTAGCATATTCCCATGCATAAGCTGGTGCACCAATCGTATTGGCCGAAACCGTAAAACTGGTTGAAGCTCCTGCATTCACCGAAGCGTTGGCTGGCGGTGTCGTGATGCTTGGCGTATTGATCATCATTTGTGCAGGTCCCGAAGTAGCAGGTCCACAAGGCGCCGCACTGTTCACAATAGTGCGGTAGAAGTACGTACCCGCTGTTGGCGTTGCCGCTGTAGTGGTTACGTTCAGAGTTGCCGTAGCCGCACCTGTATAGCTCGCTCCTACTGGCGTACCATTGGCTACTGTGTTCCAAGGGCCAGATGCCGAAGTCGAATATTGCCAAACATAAGAAGCAATATCCCCTGAAGCAGCGACATTAAAGCTAGTCGAACCACCTGTGTAACAAACATATTGTGCGGTTGGATCGGTATCAATAGTAGCAGCCGACACGACGTTCAAAGTCGCCGGGTTGGATTCTGCCGTACCATTACCGGTCACGATCACTTTGTATCTCCAGTTGTCGTTGGCAGAAGTCACGCCGGTCAACGTCAAAGTAGCCGTGTCCACACCTGAATAGATTCCGCCGTTGGAAAGGTTTTGCCAGTTGTCACCACCTTGGTCTTCTTGCCATTGGTAGGTTTCCACATCTGGCGATCCAACTACCGTAAAGCTCGCAACAGCGGCACCATTGTCGCATACCGTTGGCGGCTGCGGATGCTCGATGATTCCTGTTTCCCCAACGATCAAGATCGCAAGGTCAGAAATTACTGTGTTACAAGCCCCAGTAACGATACACTGGAAGAAATAGTTGTTGAAAGAAGCTGGCACATCGGTCAAGCTCAAGGTAGCCGTATTGGCACCACTGAACACACCTCCGTCAACCACATCGTCGAAAGTTTCACCGGTTTCATCAGTGTTGACTTGCCATTGGTAAGTCAGGCCCGGTGTTCCCGTACCCGTAGCCACAACTACAAACGAAGTATTGCCGCCGATAGTGGTGGTTTGTGTAGGTGTACTTGAAGTAATTTCTACCGGAGCATTTACCGCCACCTCATGGGTTTTAACGGTAGAACATCCATCGGCAGTGACGGTGTAAGAAATGGTAACCGTTCCTTCGGCAACCGGAGTCACGATACCTGAAGGGCTAACCGTTGCAATCTCAACATCCGAAGAACTCCAAACTCCCGTAGGGGTAGGATTGGAAAGCGTAATCGTGTTGGTATTTGGCAAACATACCGAAGAATCGCCAGTGATGTCCGCTACCGTCGGGTTTCCGAGGGTAACAGATACGTTCTGGGTCGAGCTACAATTCGCTGTATTGGTTGCTGTCGCGGTGTAAGTTGCCGGCGCAGTCAATTTAGCATAAACCGTATTGGTTACCGTACCGGTGTAAGCGATTGTAGCCGCCGCATCGGTATACAAATTGGCAGTTGGAGACCAAGTGATTGTAGCCGGAGTAGCCGGTACAAATGAATATGTGGTTCCACTTGGAAGATTAGTCTCGGTTACAGTCGTATTCTCGGTAGTTGTAGAAGAAGTCGAAGCACTTGGCGGAGAAGCCGGCGTCATACTTCTGTAAGTACCTACAGCACCAGAGTAGCCCACTGAAGCACCTGCAGTCAACGTAGCACTCCTAGGTCCGTAAATGAATTCGATTCCTCCGGTGGCTTCATACAATCTTAATTGCATCGAAAGGGTCGGAGAAGTTGTCGAACCGGTAGAACCTACGTGCATGTCTGTCCATTGGACCGTCAAAACGCGGTTTCCGGCTGAACCTGTAGTCAGGTATTGCAATGAGCCGCCTACCGTATTGTTGTCATCCCAGAATGGCGCAATGATGTTGGCTCTTGTGGCCAATGCATTCGTAGATGGTAGCCATCCTGACTCTGTATTGTTGACATAAGACAAAGTACTGCCCAATTCGATGAATCCATTCGAAGAAGCGGCAAATACCGTATATGGATTACCGTTGTAATTGAATGTAAATCCGATTGGAAGGTTTCCTTGTGCAAAATCGTCACCGATTGCCGTGGTAGCCGTTCCCGAAATCGGGGTATATGTACCAGCGCTTCCGGTAAATGCATAGTTAGGGAAAGCCACCGAAGGCGTTGCTGCCGTCAAGGTGCTCACTTGTCCTGAACAAATGGTTGCAGGTGTAGCCGTTGCCGATGTAATTGTCGGAGCCGCCACAACGCTCACCAAAACCGAAGCCGTGTTCGTACACAAGCTTCCGCTGGTTTGGCTGGCTGTCAAAATGTAATTGGTTGAAACCGAAGGACTGAAGGTATAACCTGTAGCCGCAGTTCCGCTTACGCCCGTGGATGGCGACCAAGAATACGTATCAAAATCAGCAACGTTCGAAGTGATGGTCACCAATGAACTTGAACCTCCCGCACAAGCATTGGCCGTAGAAGTACTCAAAGTCAATGCCGGAGCCGGGTTTATCGTAGCCACAATTGGCTGACGTGAGCCCACACAAGCAGAAACACCATTAAACGTGATGTTCAAACGTTTGTTCGACAATGATCCGGTTGTACCAATGGTACCCGTAGTACTGTAAATAACGGTATTTCCGGCAGTTGCAGTATAATAGGTAACCGAGTTGTTGGTGGCATTGGCACCCGCGTGCGAAACGTCAACCACCAAATTAGACACCCCATCCCAGTTGTACGGTGTTGTCAAGTTGATTGTGTTGATTCCAACCGCATGCGTATAAGTGACTGGACCATATACCTGGGTCAAACCAGTAATGTAAGTCGTGGTCAAGGTGGTACTGGCCACAGTTCCCATCGAAACGATGAAGTTCGAATTCGTAGCCGCATCACCCAAAGTAGTGATGTTGAACGCAATCGAATTGATCTGGCCGCCATAAATACCCGCAGCATTCAATTCGGCTGGTGTAAATACGTACTGTCCTTTGTAGTTTGTCCATCTGTTGCAGAAAGCCGTTGGCTGCTCTGTCGCACTGGTCAATGTCGTGTCACCACCAACAGTAAGCGAATAAGACGTTGGAGGCGTACTGGCCGCAACATAGAACGTGGTCGTTCCAGTGATGCTTGGTGTTACAAATGGTGAACCCGTTGCCAATGAAGTACCGCCCGAAGCGTTTGCATACCACATTACTGTATCAGCCCCAGCAGCAGTAGCCTGTAAAGAGACCGTACCTGCCCCACATCTTGTGCCTGGCGTGGTTGAAACCAGCGTCGGGCTATTGACCGTGAAAGAAATAACGTTAGAATAACTCACCAAAGCACCGTTCACACATTCTACTTTCAAACGGTAAGAAGTGTTGGCCGTTACCGTTGGGCTAAGGTTCGTGTAAGCGCCAGATGGTGATCCGATATCTACTGGTGAGGCAAATCCTGGATCAGCAGATGACTGCCACAGGTAAGTAGTTCCTGAACCAGATGAAAAACCAGTCGCAGTAATTGTAGGAGTACCTGTTACACAGAATGAAGTTGGGCCAGAAGAAATGGTTCCTGCTACCGCTGTTGTACATCCAATAGCAGCTCCGGCAAATTCATCCGCCCCGATATCAGGGGTAGTAGCATTACGCGCATCTCCATCAAAGTCATCGGTTACAATGGCTATGCTGGCTCCGCCGCCTTCGGCATAAGTCGGAGTGCTGGTATTGATGTGAAGAAAAGTAGCATCCGAACCGGTTGTACTCACGAAAGTAGGCAATTCGGTCACTGAAGCCTGATCGCGGGTTACCATCCTGATCTTGAAGGCCGCCAATGTCTGGTCAGAATTGGTTCCGTCAAAATAAATCAGGTTATTGGCTCCCGGCGTACCTGCATAAAGCAAGTTTCTATTCGAAGCACTATCATAGGTACCCAAAGTTGTGGACGAACGTTGGTAAGCGATCGCTTTACCGGTTCCGTTTGGCGTCGATTGGTTGCTGAAAATGTTATTTCTCAGATTAACCGTACTGCCTGTATTGGCATACACCGCAGCCGAACCAAAGTTTGTTCCTCCAGCACCCGTAACGTGAATCGTATTGTTGTAGGCATTAAATGTTCCTGTGGTTCCTGAAAAATTCAAACCAACAACAGACGCGGCTGGTGCTGTAAGACCAGAGGCTGTAGCCGTAAGACCACCAACGAGATTGTTGTAAATATTGTTGGTCGTTCCAGATTCAACCGAAATACCATTTACAATTGATCCGGCACCCGTAGAAGCGGTCAAACCGTATACTTTATTTTTGAAAATATTGGTCGGTGCACCCAGCAGGCTTCGGATTCCATAAACCGTAGCGCTACCAGTTGTGGCGTTCGAATAGTTCAAATTGTAAAACGTATTGCCACTAATGTTCTTAACAGCCGATGCAGTGGTATTCGTGTAAAAACCTGCAACCATGTTACTTGTCGCTGCAGCGGTATTGTTAACCGACATCGACAAATTGTAAATCTGATTGTTGGTCAAATTCTCTACGGTTGGCGAACCGAAGTTGTAGTAACCATACAAAATGGAAGCACTTGTACCGCCCGAACCGGTCGCCGTAATTGCATTGTCGAAAACCTGGTTGCCCGACACCGTTGCCTGTGTTGTTGTTGCGCGCAAACAGTGCATCGTAGCGATAGCTGTAAAAATCGTATTGCCGCGTACAATGTTATTGTTCATGGTCAATGTGGTAGGCGTACCCGATTCGTAGATTCCCGTAAAAGTACTTGTTCCCGTACTTGCAGCAGCACCTATAGAAATCGAATTGGCTGTTGCGCTACCGATGTTGTTATTGCTGACTGTTCGGGCTGTTGGCGAACCTGAAAAATAGATTCCATATACTACATAACCGATTGTCGCTCCACCCGTTGCGGTAATCGAAGCCACAGTGTTGTTTCGCACATCGAGTGATCCAGCCGATGCACCTACAATACCGGTTACCCAACCACCCGATGTAGTAGAGGTTACAGTAATCGATCCGTTGCCCGTTGAAGAACCAATCGTGTTTCCGGTAACTGTTCCTACATTGACCGTTCCGGCTGTAATGTTGATTCCACTAAAAATTCCAGGAGAAGTGGTGGTTCCGCTGGAAGTGGTCAAGGCGATGTTGCGCACCACGTTATTTTGCACATTAGAAACGGTTCCGGTACCTGCGCTCAAGGTAATACCCCTGAACAAAGTGGCTACAGTTCCGCCCATTGTATAGGCAGTACTTCCCGCACTGGCAGCCGTACCTCCGATAAAGTTTCCAGAAATGGTATATCCACTTCCGCCGCTTCCGTTGGTAATGTTAATTGCTGTATGCGTGTTGCCAGTGGTATAAGTGCGTGATGCCGTTTGATAAACGCTATTTCCAGTGATGGTCCAACCGGCATTACCCGAAGCCACCAAAATACCATTGGTCGCATTGCCGGCACTAAAGAAATTGTAGATGTTACAATTCGTTACCGTGTTGTTGTCATTGTAAGTTCCAGCATTGGTAGTGGTTCCGGCAGAATAAATTCCGTTGGCCGGCGTGGCACTGCTGTCCTTGATGTCGCAATTCTCGATCGAGTTGTTGTCGTTACCTCCTGTTCCTGTAGTCGTACCAAAGACAATGGTTCCGCTGGTTACAGAAGTGTTGGCACTCTGGATCGAGCAATACTTGATGACGTTGTTTGATGCATCATTGACGAATTGCACCGCATAACTGGTACCTGCATTCGTATTGGCAATGACCAAATCCATCGGTCCGGTCTGGTTGACACGTCCGTCTATGGTAACCTTACTTGAATTGTTTAAGTTGAGCGTGCCAGTGGCATTGTTGCTCGTAATAGACAATCCGGATACGATTGGATACACTTTTACATTGAACGTACCCACCGAAGCAGTGTTAGAACCTACAATAGGGTAAGTTTCTGGTGTAGCTGGATAACCCGTAGCCAAACGCAGTTCAATGTTGCCGGCCAATCCGTTTGAATTGATGGCGGCAAACGCCTGCGTCAAGTTGTCGTAATCTCCGCCTGTCCCAATGGTTTTAAGACCGGAAAGGGTTCCTGCTGTGGTCGATGCCGAAGCAGAGGTAGCCGCACTCGGCACTTCCGCTATTGCGTTCACCCGCCAGAAATAATTCGTTCCCACCGACAATCCGGTGGCGTTGTAAGTAATCGCATTGGCTGCCGTTGTGGTAATCAAAGTGTAGTTGATCCCATCGGTAGACCTGTAAATCGAAAAACCAGTTTCATTGGCCGAATTATCAGCCCAGTTCAAGGTCATTCCCGTAGCCGTGATTGCCGTGAAGTTCAATCCTGATGGTGCTGTAGGAGTTGTCGGTGTAAAAGTATAAACCCTTCTGCTTCCATTGGTCAAGGAACCAATATCAGAAAGCAATGGCGAACCTGTGGTAGTTCCGCTTCCTGCCGCAAAAGTAGTAGTTGCTAATGTGGCATTCGGAACAAATGTTGGAGATGCCCCAATCACAACATGTCCTGCAGTCGTGGCTGTATTGCTCGATGCAATATAAACGCCTCTTGCAGCAGTACTCGAGTTGGCATTGTAGATGGCGCCGTAAACATAATCGATTGCATTACTGCCCTCGCTCAACCAAGCCTGCATGTTGCCTGCGTTGGTAAGGCTAAACGACCATCCAACATAAAACGCGGTCCATTCAATGACCAACTTTCTGTTCGGAGCTGTCCCGATTACTTTCATCAACATTCCGTTATTGACTTCATTGTCTCCCGAAAAGGCGGCCAATGTATTGACACCTGAGGAATAAGAAGTAATACCTGTTGTTCCAATGGCCGTATCACCTGCAGAAGTATGCAGCTTCACCTGACCATTTGAGTTGGCACTAAAATGGGTATATCGCACCCCCATAAACCAAAAATCGAAACCAATCGGCTGCACCGTAGTGGATGCCGAATCGTTGTTACCGGTCATAATTGAAGTGGCACCGGTTGTCAAATCTTCCAAGCTACCGGTAGTAGACGTGGAAAACACATAATTGGCTATGCTTTGTGCTTTGACCAGTTGACTCGTCGTCAACGATAAAAACACAATCATACAAGCAAGCCAACGCGTCAGCTTGCTTCTCCAGGAGCCCCCAGGCGGTGAGCCAGTGAGGTCTCCTACGTCATTTTTGAGCAAAGTATCCCTACTACCGCCCAAAGAATTGTAGTTTATAATCATAAATCAAAAATTGGTTAAATAAATAAAAAAGGAATATTATCTTAATTGGGATAAGGCGACATGGCCGCTAAAGGAAATGACTCCAGAGGAAAAAAAACCTCCTTTCTTACGGAAAGGAGGTTAGTCAAATTTCCGCTGAAATTTAATAAACTATTTTCTTCGTTACGATTACGTTGTCAGTCGAGGTGATTTGAACCAAGAGCACTTGTTGGGCAGCCAACAGATTGGATATTTCCGTTTTGCTGCTGTTGATGTTGTCTTTGGTCAGGATTTCGCGTCCTCTCAAATCAAAAACCTTAACCGATTTCATCGTGATGTTCGAAGTCTCCACATGGATGGTTTGTTTGTCTTTGTAAACTACAACCGCATTTTCGTCAAATGTTGGGTTGGTTACCGCCAAAGTGCTTCCCGAGAAACGCAATGCGAAACGGGTGTTGACTGTACCGGTTTCGGTAGTAAATGTATAAGCACCCTGCTTGAGGTCATGGACTACATTGAGGAGTTTGTCTTCAAGATAAACCGCTTCGGTGGTAAACAATCCATCGAGATCGGCGATGGCGATTTGGAAGGTACCAGCAATGTTGCTCCTGTAACCCAATGGGATTTCTTCGGTATCATTGAACGGCAATGCCCTTCCTTGGATCGTCAATTTCGTATTGTCCACAATCGAGTACAAGGCAATAACATTACCCGCCTCAACGAGTTCCCCATCAAAACCAGGGTCGATGTTATTGGTTGCATTTTGGATGTATCCGACGAGCGCTTGCTTGTAAGCCCCTTGCTCGTTTTTCATTTCGAGCCATACACGGTGTCTTTCCATTCCGTCCTCGGTAGACACGGCATTGTTGTTTGCGGCACCTTGACCCATTCTGTAGAAACGATCATTGTTACCCGCTACACGCATCGAGTTTTTGAAGGTAACGTTACCGCTGGCTGCCACCTTGACCATGAAGGATTGTCCGGCAGCGATATTTCCGTTTGGCGCCAAGTTGTTGCAAGTTGGGCAACCTGCCGAAGCAGCCGGGCTTCCAGTTCCTACCCCACCTGAATAGTTCCAGCTTGCATAGTCATCCTGCGTATACTGTAAGGCGGTAATTGGTGTGTTGTGTGTCCAGAAATACAAAGTCGTTCCTGAACCCAAGGCTGCCGTATTGGAAACATCCGAAATAAACAAGTTGGCACTGATCGCACTCGGATAAGGGTTCCCGATACAATCCAAATCTTGGGTTGGGCTGTTGCGACCCACCGATACTACAATATTTCCGTTGTTTGGTGTACCACCGCCGTGGACCACGCCATCATAACCAAAGAAAGTACTGAATGGTTGCGGGGTAGCCGTAAAACTTTGCGGAGCACGAATGATGTAGCCTCGACCCACCGTCATTGTGGTACTTCCAGGTGCCGCAACCGATGTCCATTGGTAGGTACCGGTATTGAACCAGAAATATTTATCTGCTAAAGTACCCAATGATACTTTGGACAGGATTTGCGCATTGACCGGCGAAGACCAATAGGTATAATCGTAAATGCGCATTGGCGTCGTGATTCTTCTGTAAATCATGTCTCCTGAATTCGGCACGGCGCTGTTTACTTGAAGCAAGCTGGCATCATCCTGGAAAATCAGGTTGGCAGCAGCGTTGATTGTCACTGCATTCTGTACAGTGAAAGTAACCCCTGAATTGACGGTTACCGTACCGGCCTGAACATCAACCGAACATGCGCTCATGTTGGCCGTCATCGTATAGTTTCCGGTGAAAATAACCTGTGTATTGATGTTTGGCAAACCGTTGGACCAAACCGAACCATTGTAAGTCGTCGATGGAACAGTGATCGTATGCACTTGCGAATAAGCATTGGCGCAACCACCTACACTGATAACCGCCCTGTAATAACGGGTCGCTGTAAGTGTTCCAATGGTAGCTGATGGCAAAGTAGTAAGACCTGCAGTACCCGGAATATTGGTGACTCCAACCGTAAAGGCGGCATCGCTGGCATATTGCCAATAAAGCACGCTCCCTACCACAGTTCCCGTTGTAATGACGATATCGGCTGCCGCTCCCCCACCGCAAACGGTCTGGCTGGTTACTGGCATCGTACCACCGCTGATTGGCGTAACGGTAATGGTCGCGTTTGTACTGGTTGTACAACCCAATCCGCTTTGTGCACTGGCGGTATAAACTGTCGTTGTCGAAGGCAAGGCATATACGGTTAATGCTCCCGTTCCTGCTACGTATTCTGTCCCTGGCGTCGCTGCTGCCGTGGTGTACAAACCAGTCACCGGAGACCAGGTGATTGAAGTGGTCGCACTTCCTGAAATCACAAAGTTATCGATACCCCAACCCCAATCCCAGGTTGCGTCGTATTTGAATCTCACGTAAGCAGTCGCATAAGTTGTATAAGGAGTCAAATCAAGAACCGAATTGACCCAGTTGGTTTCGGTACCCAAATCACCGGTATTGCCATAAACCTGTAACGTTGTCCATGGCCCTGCGATGTTGTTGGCAATCTGAACCGTTCCGCCTTCGGGACCATTGAAATAATTATAAAACTGCCAGAAACTCAACGAAGCCGTGGTATAACCCGTAAGGTTGATTGGCGGTGAAGTCAATGTAGTAGCCGTAGTCGTTCCAATTCCCGGCGCATCACTTTCGGTGAACGCAAACTGGGAATTGTCGTTACTGTGCAGCGCGGTAATAAACGGAAAATATCCGTCAGGCGCCAATACCCAGTCGGCTGATGCTGGGTTACCACCTGATGTAGCATTGGTCGTTGTCCAACCAGGTGCCGTTCCATTGAAGTTTTCGCTGTAAATCGATACCCCAGAAACGATACCGCCACTGGCCGTCAATTGTTGCGCCACCTGCCCTTGGCATACGGTTGCCGATGCCGGCGTAATCGTAATTGGTGTAGGCGGTTGGTTAACGGTAATGGTAATTGAAACCGTAGTGGTTTGGAATGTGGTCGTGTTGAAACCAGTCAACACATAAGTATTGGTCGAAGTCGGCGTAAAGGTATAGTTTGGCGCTGTACCTGAAATTCCACCATTTGGTGACCAAGAATATACGTTGTAATTCGACAAAACTGACGTAATGGTAACCGGTACCGAATCTCCACTACAAATCGGCGGAGGCGTTGCACTCAA
The DNA here is from genome assembly GCF_047602195.1 of Flavobacterium sp. GTDB lineage: Bacteria > Bacteroidota > Bacteroidia > Flavobacteriales > Flavobacteriaceae > Flavobacterium. The sequence goes on along the minus strand of NZ_JASGHW010000003.1, from coordinate 148,810 downwards.
TGTCAATGCCGGTGGTGCAGTGGTCACGAAGATGCTGTAATCCTCAAAAGCCATGTACGGGCCTGTTCTACAAGGTGTCAATGCTGGCGGGAAAATCACCCCGTCGTCAATTCCTCCAATTCTCAATCGGTGTTGTCCAAGAATCGCAGCACCAGGTACTGTAAAGCTTAAGTTCAAGGTTGCTGGGTTGGTGCCAAGGGAAACGCCCGAAGCCACTTCTTCACCTGCATCGACAAAGTCACCGTCATTGTTCCAGTCTACCCAAATTTTGGTCTCATAGGTAAAACCAGTTCTGTAGGTAATCGAAACCGGAACAACAGCACCTTGGTAAACCGTCGTCGACAAATTGGAATAGTTGCCATAGTTTCCTGGCTCAATGCCTGTGTTGTTGTTGATCGTACCCATGGTCACGTTCGTGATACCATTCGGATCTTGAGAACCCGTTCCGGCCGGGGTACAATAGGTCACTGACGGCACACTTGCCGTAGTAAATGTTCCCATCACCGACCAACCGCTATAATCCCCACTTCCACAGTTGGAACGAACCCAGAAGTAATAAGTGGTTGCTGGTGTCAATGAAGCCAAGTTCGCGATTACGGTTCCAGCCCCCACAGAACCCGTAGGTGTGGTGCTTCCCGTAGGCGGTGTTGATGATGTACTTACATAATAGTTGTAGCCGCTTCCCGGAGCCAAAACTGGCGCCGTCCAGTTGATGGTAGCCGAAGTACCCGTCAAGGCACCTGCGTTCAAGGCCGTTGGAGCAATACAAGTAGATTCTCTCAAATCGATATCATCCAGTAAGAGCGTAGCATTGCCCGCAAGACTGTAATCATTGAAACCAATGTAATAAACACCCGTAGAGGCCGGCACGAAATTGATTACGTTGGTAAAAGGACCGTCCTTGACCGTTGGATGGTCCGCCAGAGATGTACTCGTTGCGGCCACATAAGGCGCAGAATACATACGCACGGACATACTTTGCTCGGTGGTAGGGAATTCGTTGGATGCACCATATTTATAAGACAGTCGGTAGGAAACTCCCCCGGTAAGTTGGATTCCTTCTATGAAATAAGTCGTATTGTTGTCAAAAGAACCTCCGGTGGTACATTGTGCATGTCGCGTGAGGAATCCATAAGGTCCTGGCGACGGGATAGCCGTATTGGTCACCCATCTTCCCAAAGGCGCCACTTCCCCGGTCAAATCCTCTACCTTGTTACAAGGCGGAATGGCAGGAATAACAAAACCTGATTCAAAATTCTGCGTATAAGGCAACGGTGCGTATGGTGTACACAATGTGGTAAAACTACCCGCAGCACTCCATCCACTCAAGCCGCCACAATCTGAACGCACATAAATATAATATAAGGTATTGGCTGTTAAAGCCGAAACCGGTGTAGTAAGAACACCTGCCCCTACTGTACCGGTCGCTACCGTACCCGCTACCGGATAGGTCATGTTGATGTTGTTCGGTGCCGTTGTCGTCACCAAATATTGGTATCCATTGGCAGGAACCGGGTTTGGTGCCACCCAGGTAATCGTTGCCGAATCATACGAAATCAAAACCGGCGTAGCTCTGGCCGTACGTGGTGCAAAACAAGTCGGAGGTGTCCAGGTCAATCTGGTCACAGCCGTGATACAGGCCGCAGCAAATCTTGTCGTTACCGTCTGCGTGTTGAGTGTTCCTCTGGCAAAAACCGGGCTGGCCGTAGCCCATGCCCCGCTTACCGTATAGTTTTTATTGTTGAAGTCTGTGTTGTTTTCACCACGAAGCCCGACCTGCCCGGTTTGCGCAACGGTCTGTGTCGCATTCGTACCTGAAATATTGTACTTGATATCAATAACACCTGGATCGGTTACGTTAGCCGGATCCGATTCATGCAAGATGATCTGCATGTTGATTGGCGTATTGGCAATGGTCGATCGGTATGCCGTCCATTGCACTGTAAAAGTTCGGTTGCCGACCGCCCCTTGGGTTTGACGCAAAACGTCAACGCCGGCACCTTTTAAATCTTTCGCATAAGCGGCAATCACCCCTTCATAATTATTGATTGGTGCCGAAATCGGCGTCCAGTCACCTGTTGGAGCCCCGGCAGCAGCAGCCGCTGGCGCAGAACCGAAAGTGATGAATCCGTTGAAGGAAATGTAACAAGTCGTATAGACTTTGCCATTGAAATTGAAATTGAACCCAAGCGGGATGGCGCCCGAAACAGCATTGTCTAACGTTGCCGCTACGTTGGTTCCAAAAACACCTGTTGCAGCAGGTGTCACAATCGCCGTGTAGGTTTGTCCCACCCCGGTTCCTGTCGGAACGTACGAACTCACTTGTGCCTGGAGGCCAAAACCGGCCATGCAAAACAAGGCGAGCAATATGCTCTTCAAATGAAACAATCGGGGATTACTTTTTTCTGCGGGACTACAAAAAGGAGTAAGTAATTTTGAATTCATAACTTTTTTATTTTTTTGGTGGTATGTTGTGGTATTATATAGGTTGAAAAAGCGGTCTAAAATCGACTGGTCTTCAATTCTTAATGCAAATTTAATGGTGGAAATTTGGCATTGTGGCGCATAAATTTACATTAAAACTTTGTATCTCATAATTAATACTCTTAAAATGTGCATTTTGTCGATTAAAAGTAAATTTCATCGGTAAAATACATATTTTACCAAAGTTCTCCTTATCCGAAAAACGAATGGCAAAAGCGAGTTATGGTATGCAATCAATGAGTTACCCCACTCAAAATTAATAAATTTTTAATGCAAGCATAATGAAAGGTAATAAATTTATTAACAGTAAGTTGCAATTGGAAGAAATGCCAAACTCTTGTAAGAAATCGCATCACAAAAAGGAGCGCCTGGCCAAATAAAATAAAAATAAAAAAGCCCCCCGGGGACCAACCGGAAGGCTTTTTATCCTAATCTAACTAATATAAAATAAAAAAATTTATGCTATCGTGCTTTGGTAATTGGCGGCCTTCTTCAAAAACGCCTTGATCAACAAACGATTTGGAGCAATTCCGGCATTGATCATTTGCTTTTTGCTGCTCACGGCACCGTCATTTGAAATGGTCGCCTTTGGCGTTTGCTTTCGAACCCATGAACCATGAAACCATGTTCATATTTGAGTTAGACTCAGCCCCTACAGTTGCAACAGCCGCAGTAGTATCAGCCGCAACAGTGATTTCAAAATCAACAGAAACCGATGGAGTCGTTTCAACTGACTGAGCAGACATGCCTACACTTGACAAGAACAAAACGAATAAAGCAACGAGCATTACTTTAGAAGTAGCTTTTTGATTTGCAGTATTTGGAGTCAAGTTTTTCATGGTTTCAGCGTTGTTGTTTTTTGCTTTCTGATTACATGTCAAAACTATAGCATCCCCAACCGCCCATAAAATATTTTCGTTGAAGTCAACCAAAAGTCGTTGAAGCGCAAAAAAGCGGTATTTTTTTGCAGTTCGGCTAAAAAAAGTGCATTTCAAGGAGTAAAATTGGGCTCTTAATCGGTTAAATACACGACGAAAAACACCTCTTTCCACCCAATCACAACCAAAAAAGCCCGTAACACAAGGAAACGGGCTTTTTTTACTATAATAAAATAAGTGCTAGTTCACTATTTTGCGTGTCACTTCTTTACCGCCTTCCGAAACGATCTTCACAATCAACACCTGGTTGGCGGTCCCTGCAAACAATTTGGTCTCGGATGCACGTACTTTGTCTTTCGAGGTGATCAATCTGCCACGGATGTCAAATACTTTTACCTGATCCATTGTCACCCTTCCCGTATTGACCACAATCTCCTGTCCTGATTTGTAAACCACCACTTGGTTGGCATCCCATACCGGATTGTTCACGCCCAACATATTTTGGTAAACCAATTCGAAACGGCCATTAAAGCTGCCGGCCTCAGAAGCAAATGTATAATTGCCCAATCGCAGGTCATGGATTGACCCATCATTGTTGTCCTTCAGGAAGATGGGCTGCGACACATCGGCAAACAAACCGTCGGCATGATCGAGCCCGATTGTATATGTTCCAGCATCGATGGCCTTGAATCCCAACGGCACCACATCGGTATTGGCAAAAGGCAAGGCGCGTCCTTGGATGGCATATTCGTTTTCCCCGATCATCGAAGTCAACGCCAATTGGCTGTCGTTAAAATACAAACCATCGATTGTTGCATCCACGTCCTGGGTCGCCCCGGTCATGTACGAAACCATCGTCTGGCTGAAAATCCCCGATGCATTGGTCAGGTTGAGCCAAATGCGGTTGCGCTCGATCTGGTTCGTACGGAAGAACTGTCCGTTGGAATCCGTACGCATACTGTTGTTGAACGACAGCGTACCCGAAGTCGATCTGGCGATGAAACCTTGACCCGGCATAATCGTTCCGTCCGGGGTCAACAACATAGGGTCGCCACCTCCATTCGAAGAAGTACCGACTCCTCCCGCAGTCGTATAAGTTGCGTAAGAAGTAGTCTGGTCGTTGTTGGTTTTTCTCCAAAAGTAGAGCGCCTCAGTCAGGCTGTTTTCACTGATGAACAAATCAGCATCAATCGCCGAGGCGTATGGATTACCGACAGCATTATACGTATTGTTGGCCACCGCAATATCCACATCCCCATTATTCAATACGCCGCTGAACGTTCCGTTCCAGACAGTAGGTGTCGTCGGATGCGTATTCGGCATACGGATTAGGTAACCCGTTCCTTCTGCAAAACTGGTCGAAGAAGGCACGACGGTATTGTACAAATCAGTCGATGGATTGTAGATGTAGAAACGGTTCGTATTGGTCGCTGGCGAGAAACCCAACAGGTTTTGCCCTGCTACTGGTGATGACCATAAAATGTAATCGAGACGCATGAGCGGGTTGGTCGTTTTCTTGACCACCGCATTGATCGTATTGTCCACATCATTGACCTGGATCAGGTTGGCATTGTTCTCAACCGTAAGCACGGCCGTTCCCTGTCCATTGATTACATCCTCTACCGTAAGGCTCGAACCCGATTGCACCGTTAAGGTAGTTCCGGTTTCCATCGTCAAAGTATTGGCAAAAGCCGCAGCCGACACGATCGGTTGGTTGGTCACCGCCGAAATCGTCACATGGATGTCTGTTGTCGGTACCACACCACAAGACCAGTTGGCCGCATCGGTCCAAGAGGTGCTGTTGGCTCCGGTCCAAACCGAATTGATATTGGCAGTAATGGTCGCCGCCGCAGAATAGACTGCTGGACAAGTACCGCTGGCAATCACCGCACGATATGAAGTGGTTGCGGTAAGGTTCGAATAATTTTGTGTCGTTGTTGTATTATTAATAGGTGTACCTGCTGTTGCGAAATTGTCCAAAGAAGATTGCCAGCCTGTAATCGTACCGGTGTATCCAGACAAGGTCAAGCTGCCACCGTTGTTGCCATAGCAAACCGTCGCACTTCCGTTGACGCTGCCTCCAACGGCCACATTGTCCACATTGACTACCGCTACCGAAGAATTCGCCGATCCGCACACACCGCTGGTGACCACCGCACGGTAATAAGTCGTTGCCGCAAGGTTAACGTAGCTCAAGGTCGTAGAAGTGTTCGGAATATCGAGTACCCCAACGCTGAAATCGCTCACATCCGAAGATTGCCATTTGGTCACATTGCCCACATGGCCGCTCAACGTGAGGCTACCACCATTGGCTGCCGCACAAACAGTAGTGCTTCCAGAAACGGTTCCGCCCACAGAAGCCGGATCCACCATTACCGTCACTACCGACGAGGTCGCCGAAGTACAAACCCCACTGGTTACCACTGCACGATAGTAACGTGTCGCAGTCAAATTACCGATGGTCGCGCCAGACAACGTGTTGGCAGTTTGTCCTCCTATATTATTAAAGGTGTTGTTGTCGGTGGAAGATTGCCACTGGATGGTTCCGGTGCTTGTACCAATGGTGATGTTGGCCGGTTGTGAACCCGAACAGATCACCTGGTTTCCAGAAACTGCTCCCGCCACCGAAGTCGGATTCACCGTGACGGTCACCACTGCCGAATTCGCCGCAGCACAAACGCCGCTCGTTACTACCGCACGGTAATAACGCGTCGCAGTCAGGTTGCCCATCGCAGACCCTGGTAAAGTATTGCCCGTTTGTCCCCCTATATTATTAAAGGTGTTGTTGTCTGTTGAAGATTGCCATTGGATGCTTCCGGTGCTGCTACCGATAGTAAGGTCGGCCGGTTGCGAACCTGAACAGATGGTTTGGTTGGCCGAAACAGCACCCGCCGCCGAAGTCGCACTCACCGTTACGGTCACCACTGCCGAATTCGCCGCAGCACAAACGCCGCTCGTTACTACCGCACGGTAATAACGCGTAGCGGTCAAGTTGCCGATGGTCGCACCGGACAAAGTATTGGTCGTCTGGCCTCCTATATTATTAAAGGTGTTGTTATCGGTGGAAGATTGCCACTGAATGGTTCCTGTACTGGCTCCAATCGTAATGTTGGCCGGTTGCGAACCTGAACAGATGGCCTGGTTGGCCGAAACCGCCCCTGCTACCGAAGTCGGATTCACCGTGACGGTCACCACAGCCGAATTCGCTGCAGCACAAACGCCGCTGGTTACGACTGCACGATAGTAACGCGTCGCGGTCAGGTTGCCGATGGTTGCGCCGGACAAAGTATTGGTCGTTTGTCCTGCTATATTATTAAAGGTGTTGTTGTCTGTCGAAGATTGCCACTGGATGGTTCCCGTACTGGCTCCAATCGTAATGTTGGCCGGCTGTGATCCCGAACAGATGGTCTGGTTGGCCGAAACAGCCCCCGCCACCGAAGTCGGGTTGACCGTTACCGTAGTGGTTGCGGTCGTGGTACAGCCGTAGCTGTTGGTTGCCGTTACCGTATAAGAGGTTGTAACGGTTGGTGCAACATTGGTCGGATTTTGCACATTCGATGTAAATCCTGCCGGGGTTGAAGTCCATGTATAGGTTGGTGCGACCGGAGTGGTTCCGCTGATCGTTACGTTATCGATCGCCCAATACCAATCGTAAGTCGCATTGTATTCAAAACGAACATAGACGGTGGCTTGCCCCAAATAGCCGTTCAATGAAAAAGTGCCTAGTGCAAAGTTGTTGCGCGCTCCTTGGGTCGACTCATAGGTTTCGAGTGTATCCCAGTTGGTTCCATCTGTTGAAACACGTACCCTGGCGGTTTCGCCGTCGTTGTATCTGAAGTAGTGGTAGAAATTCAAAGAAGCCGAAGCCAAGCCAACCGTACTGAACGAAGGCGATTGCAAAATGGTTGCCGTAGTTGTGTTGTTGCCTTGCGCATCACTATTCGACAAATAAAATTGCGTCGCATCGTTACTGCTGATTGCTTGTGAGGGATTATAATTGTTCGGGCGTAAAGTCCATGCAGCATTGACCACCGTTCCACCGGTACTGTTGTTTACCTTGATCCAGTTGTTGGTCGCCGCGTTAAAATTCTGCGTCAAAATCGTCGTTGGTGTAGTCACATTGGAATTAGCCGAAGCAGTCAGGTTGACCGTTGAACCCGTACAGATTACATTGGCACTTGGTGTTGCCGTTACTGCTGACGGACTCGGATTGAATGTCAAACTGGCCGCACTGGTTCCATAACCATAATCGTTACTAACCTGAACAGTACCCGCCGTCGTTCCGGGAGCAATGGTCGCCGTGATGGAAGTCGCGCTGTTTACCGTAAAGGAAGATACCGCCGTTCCATTGATCGACACACCGGTGGCTCCGGTAAAATTGGTTCCTGTAATCGTAATATTGGTTCCCGTACAAACCGGACCCGCAGGCGTAAAGCTCGTCACCAATGGTGTCGGGTTACCCGTTAATACCGCATTGTCGATATACAACACTCGGCTGTTGCTGTTGGCATCATTGACTTTGTACAATTCGATGATGACTGCCGCCTGGTTGCTTAGTGATTCCGGAAATACAATACTACTTACCGTTCCATTGGTTGTGCCTGGCGTAAAAGTAGACACCAAGGTAACCCAGTTGACCCCGTTATCGGCCGAACCGCGGATCAAAAAAGTACCGATGGTTGTCGCATCTGCCCTACCGCAAAGCGAAAACACCATGTTTCCGTATCCGGTAGTATTGACATTGAAACGATAGTAATCGCCCGTATCCCAGTTTTCAGCCGAACGCAAACGCAAGTTCAAACAGGGGTTGGTGGTCGAGTATCCGGCATTGGTCACACCATTGGCCGTAAAGGTCGGGGTTCCTACCGCAGTTTCCGAAGTTACGTTGGTAGAATTTTCAAAATCAAAACGAAAAATTTGTGAAAATGAAGATTGTGAAAACAAAACAAAAGCGCAAACGAACATCACTTTTGTAAAAAAAGAAAGTAGAGTTTTTCTCATAGAGCAGGTCCTTTTAGATAAGTTTGATTGGAACTGCAGGCAAATCTAATCGCAATTGTCTGAGCATTAAGAATATTGTCGTTTAAATACACATATATCCGACAAATGAAACGAAACACCCATTCAGGCAGCGCGGATCAAATAAAAAAAGCCTTCCCGTTGTCCGGAAAGGCTTTGATTATAAAATATTGGGATAACTTTAGTTCATTACTTTTTTGGTCACTTCCTTGTTGTCGCTTGAAATGACTTTCACGAGCAATACCTGATTCGAAGTCCCGACGAACAATTTGGTTTCAATGCCATTGATGTTTTGTTTTTCGGCCAACAAACGACCGCGCAAATCATACACCTTAACCGCCGCCATATTCACATTTCCTGAATTGACGATCAAATCCTGACCTTGTTTGAAAACGACCACCTGGTTGGCATTCCAAACCGGATTGCTGAGGCCAAGCGTCGTATGGTAAACAATCTCAAAACGGCCGTTGAACACACCGGCTTCCGAAGCAAAAGTATAATTGCCCGCACGAAGATCGTGTTCGGTATTGTTCAGGTTGTCCTTGAGGATGATTTCCTGTGCAGGATTTTCAAACAATCCGTCCACGTGATCGAGACCGATGGTGTACGTTCCCGCAGTCAAGACTTTGAAGCCCATCGGGACGACATCGGCTGTGGTAAATGGCAATGCACGTCCTTGGACTGCATATTCTGTTGCGTCGATTAATGATGTCAATGCCACTTGGCTGTCGTTGAAATACAATCCGTCGATGGCTGCGTCAACACCTTGGGTCGCGCCAGTCATGTAAGACACCATCGTCTGGCTGAACACGCCTTCGGTATTGGTCAGGTTGACCCAAAGGCGGTTGCGTTCTACTTCGGCGGTTCTCAAGAATTGACCCGCATTGTTTCCGGTTCTCATTCCGTTGTTGAAAGACAAAGTTCCTGAAGTTGAACGCGCGATAAAGCCCTGCCCTACCTGAATGGTTCCGTTTGGCGTCAGGTTCAATGGATCGCCTGCATTGGCACTCGTTCCAGCCCCACCGGCCAAAGTATAGGTCGCATAAGAAGTCGTTGCGGCATTGTTGGTTTTTCTCCAGAAATACAAGGCTTCGGTCAGGCTGTTTCCGGTGATGAACGCATCTGCGCTGATGGTCGATGGATAAGGGTTACCCACCGCATTGTAGGTGTTGTTGGTCACCGTGATGTCCACATCACCATTGTTCATTTCACCTGTAAATTCCCCTCCCCAAACCGTCGGAGTAGTCGGATGGTTGTCCGGCATACGAATCAAATAACCCGTTCCTTCTGCAAAATCAGTAGTCGAAGGCGTAACCGAATTATACAAATCGGTTCCCGGATTGTAAACATAAAAACGAGTGGTTACCGTATTGGGTGAAAAATCCAACAGGTTTTGGTCGGCTACCGGTGAAGACCACAACGTATAGTCGAGACGCATCAACGAAGCACTGTTGCGCTGAACAATTGCCACACCACTGTTATCCACATCATTGACCTGGATGACATTCGCATCTACCTCAATGGTCATCGAAGCTGTCGCGTCGATTGAAATCGCATCGGTCACCGTCAAATCGTAACCGGTTTCTACAGTCAAGGCCGCACCTGCTGCCAAAGTCAGGCTGTTGATGGTGACATCACTCGAAATAACCGGGTTGTTGGTCACGTCTGTAATCGTAATATCCTGAGCAAAGCCCGGTACTGCATTACAGCTCCAGTTGCCCGCGGTGTTCCAATCGCTGTCGATTGCCCCGGTCCATGAATTCTGTTGAACCGTAAGCAATGCCACCGATGAATAAACCGGTGAACAAACGCCATTGGACAATTCCACTCTATAATAAGTATTCTGTGCGACATTGGTGTAATTGTAATTGTCAACGGTCACGGCAATATCTGTAACGTTGGCGCTGAAATCACTGGTTGTTGAAGACTGCCATTTCACGATGGTTCCGCTGTGGCCAGTCAAAGTAAGCGTACCCGAGTTTCCGCCCACGCAAACCGTAGCGCTTCCGCCCAAGGTTCCGCCTACCGGAGCCGCATCGATGGTTACCGAAGCACTGCCTGTCATGGCCAAAACCACATTACAGGTCCCATTTGAATTGTGTGCTTCTACCGTATAGTTTCCGGAAACGGTTTGATTCCCGAAATTCAACGCGCTGCCTGTTCCCGCCACTGGCGAACCTACATCTGAACCATTGCGTTTCAATTGATAGGTCATGATGCTTTGCGAACCGGACAATCCCACGGCAACACCCGAAGCTGTTGAGCAAGCGGTTCCGCCACCGGTAACGGTGAATAGTTGTGGATTGATACAGGTTACGTTTCCGTTTACAGTAATATTATCCAATCTAAGATCTCCAGTATTACTGCCTCCCCAACCATAAATTCTAAAGGTAACGGTTCCTGTCAAATTGCTGAATGGAATTCCTCCCAAAGTTACAGACTTATTAGCCGAACTGGTTCCAACAGAAAATGGTGCTGTCAAATCAGCCGCATAACCATCCACACTTGAACGTACAGTAGCATTTTGAGCCCCTGCCGCACTACGCAAATGATCAAAGGTAATTGAACTCAAATCCAGATATGATCCTGTTGCCGGAGTAATAGCCACTTGCACATAACGTGTTGCGCTAAAAGCTGTACCCCAACTTGTTCCTCCAACACTGTAAGAAGTACCACTATTATTGTTACAGGTTTCTCCGGTTACGCTTGCGTTGGTAAAACTAACATTAGAAACGACGCTGCTTGCCGCCAAAGCTCCTGCTGAACATGCCGTTCCTGTAAAAGTATAAACACCTAATGCCACTGGCGCAAGGTTAATTGTAATATTCCCACTCGTAGCCGGGGTCAATGCACCCGAAGCAACTGAAAGTGTATATGTTCCAATGGCGTCAAATTGCGCAGTGCTGAAACTAGCCACACCTGCCACTGCCGCTACAGTTAAAGTCCCTGAAAGTGTTCCTGGACCTGATGCTTTAGAAATGGTAACATTTCCTGTGTAATTGGTATCCACACTGTTGTCTGCTCTCCTGGCTTCTACAGTGAACGTACTGATTGCCGTGTTGATATTTCCACTTGGTGGTACGCCTACAAATTCTAAATGATTGGCAACCTGTAATGTTGTAAATGTAGTAAGCGCTCCATAAGTGTAAGTTGTACCATTATATACGTAAGCTTTGAATGAATAACCCGTTCCCGGAGTCAAACTAGACAACGGCAATGTATAAGCACCCGTTGCTACGCCAGCTACGGGAGTAGTTGTAACTCCTGTCCCGCCATTCAGGGGATCGGCATTGGTTGCTGTAAGGGAATAGACAAATCCTTTTTGTGTTGTGGATGGACAAACCCCCAAGGCCGTCACGTTTCCGTTCAATGTGGCAATGGTGTTGTTGATTGCGCTGGCCGCAGCGGAAGAAACTGTTTGTGTAACAGGCGTAGTCCCCGTTCCAGTCAATCCACTTGTAGGAGAATTACTGCCACCTGTTGTGCTACTGACGGTAATAGTCGCCGATTTCGCTCCGGCACTTGACGGCGTAAAAGTTACATTATAAGTTACCGTTCCGCCTGAAGCTGCAACCGAAGTATTAGAAAGGCCACTCACCACAAATTGCGGATCATTAGAAATAACCGTCAATCCGTCTGCTTGTGCAGCACCCGAATTCGTAATCGTATATTGTACCGGAGTTGCCGAAACTGTCGGACAAACAGTACCGTGGTCAGTAGGTGTTCCAGTAATCGCCAATAACGGTGTTGCCGGAGCATTGATGGTAAACGTTTGTGTATTTGAAGCAGACGGCGCACCCGTATTGGTCACGCCTACGTTGGCAGTTCCCGGTGAAGCAATATCCGTGTTGGGAATGGTAGCTGTTAATTGTGTCGCATTTACAAATGTTGTTGAACGGTTCGATCCATTCCAAGTGACCGTTGAAGTCCCTGAAATAAAATTGGTTCCGTTTACAGTTAATGCAAATCCTGCTCCTCCTGCCGTAGCTGAAGATGGAGAAATGGAAGTTGTGGTTGGCGTTGGCACTGCAGCAGCAGCGGTTACTGTAATCGTTGAGCCGTTCAGCCATCTCACTGTTGTACCTGCTGCACCAGTTCCTGATGGAATTAAATAAAGTACCAAAGATGTTCCTGCCGCAACATTAACCGTCCCTGTAAAAGTATTTGAAGCAGTATTTGTTCCAGCAGAGCCGAATGTAGTTACTGCCCCGCCATTATTACTATATTGAACCGTAAATGTCCCACTTCCGGAGCTTAAAGTAGTATCCCACTTAACCGCATTAAGCGAAAAAGTATGCGTAGCATCGGCTGTAATGGTTACACTGTAAAATTTGTTTGCCGTAAATGAAGCCGCAGCGCTGGCGGTATTAAAACCGCTTCCGCTTAAACCGTTGTTAGCACTTCCACAGCTTACACCTGAGCCTCTCGACCAGTTGGAAAAAGTAACACCAGTTGGTGGTGTTGTCCAAGTTGCTGTTGGAGTCGCCGGACAAGTAATAGTAGCTCCCCCACCAACAGTAACAACCGTTTGTCCTGTCATCTCGGAAACATTGCATACCAATGCCAGCACTAAAAGAAATGACGCTTTTGTAAAATTGCTCTTTGGTCCAAGCAACATTTTAAGTAGTAGTTTTTTCATAAGTGGTATTGTATTTAGTCAGATTCTTGCGGTTTGGGATTCTGATTCAAACAGCGCAAGCAAACAAAATTACATAAAATCTACTCTTTTAAAAGCACTTAACGAATTATTGCGAATTTTTTAATAATAGCTTTAAACTGTCAAGAAAAAAAGAAAAACTGCAGTATTTGTTATTCATTTTCCAATAAAAAACCTTTCGAAACAATTTTACTGCAACCTCAGCAATGGACGAATGATTTGATTTTAAACCACTTAAGAAAGGCATTCCTTACACCAAATCGCAAATCGCCCCAAAGCAAAAAGCCCCTCCGTTTCCGGAAGGGCTTTTCTATTGATTATTCCAATGGTTATCGCTTGATCACGCGAAGCGTCTTGACCACATTATCCTGGCTTACAATCACATTGTAAACACCCGATGGATAATTGGCTCCAATTTTCTCGACGCTCAAATCTTCGAGTTTAACCTCTCTCGATTCGATCAGTTTGCCGAGCATATCGTAAACCTGCAACTGTACATTGCCTTTGGCAGAAGTCGTCACGTCAACCCCAAAGTCGGCCGTGAATGGGTTTGGATAAGCTTGTGCCTTGAACAAATCGCTTGAAGTTTGGGCAGCACCCGTAGCGATTCCTTTGGCCGTTCCGCCTGGAGCAGTAATCTCACAAGCATCCCCGAAAGGCGACCAAGTACCGGTCGTCATCACAGCCACACGGACGGTATACAAAGCACCCGCCGTGAAAGCAGTAGACGGAACCGCGTTGAAGATGAAGTAGTTGGTACTTCTGTCGATTGTCGCGCTCGCGTTATCAGACTGTCTCGTGATCTGGAAACGGTATTGGGTCGCTCCAGAAATACTTGGCACAGAAATCGTCTGGGTTCCTGAAGTAGCCACCCCACCACAGTTGGTCAATGAAGGTACAGCCGGCGACATGATTTCGCAAGGCGCGCCATAACCACCATAAGTTCCTGTAGTCTTGACTGCCACCTCGATACGGTAAGTCGTTCCGTAGTTGTAACGGGTCAGCATTTGCAGGCTGAACCAGTTTTGAACACGGTCGATGGTCTGCACCTGATTCGGGCCAGAAACATCGGTCAAGTTGGTGATGCGGAAACGGTATCCGGTAACACCCGCAATACTGGTAGTCGCAATAAGCGTATTGATCTTAGGCAAGGTCAATCCGCATTGTGATGGAGAAACCGAAGCGGCTCCGCCTTCTTCCAAGATCGCCGGAGTCGACACGAAACATGGTGTTCCCCAGCTTGCCTGCCAGATGCCTGCGCGCTGCAATTGGATCTCTACGGTATAAGTCGTCGCATAAGCATACGATGGGAATTGCGGCATGGTGAAGTGCGGTACATTTTTCTCGATGACCTGTACTTGCGCACCGTTGGTCACACGGATTCTGTATCCGGTGATTGGGTGTCCGCCTACGGTCTGGATTCCGATCAAGGATCCGATCGAAGTCAGCGTAACGCCGCAAGACGAAGACAACAAGGTCGTGGTTACTGTTCCGGTTTCGTCGATCGCGTTGTCGCAGTCGTCGTCTACGCCGTTGTAAGGAATTTCAACTGCATTCGGGTGGATCGCAGCCACCGAATCGTTGCAGTCAATGGCGGTAAGCGAGGCCACAAATCCAGCAGGAACCGTCGCGCCGTAGCATACCGTTTGTGAAGCACCCGAAGTGTATCCGTCGCTATCTGCATCTACATAAAGCGTAGCACTTTGGTAAACCGAATTGTCGCTGTCGTTGCAATCGGTGTTGTTCAACGAGTAACCGGTTGGTGGCGTAGTGGCATTGGCTGCACAAACGCTCACGAGGCTTCCCGCGCCATAGGTATCGTTATCCGCATCCACATAGAATGGGAACGATTGGTGCAAGGCGTTGTTGGTATCGTCGCAATCTTCACCGTTTGAAGTCGCAGTATAACCTACCGGAATGGTTGCTCCATAACAAACCGACTGTTGGGCTCCCACGGTATATCCGTCGCCATCGGCATCTACGTACAGCATGGCGCTTTGGTAAATGGCGATGTTGTTGTCGTTGCAATCTTCACCGTTTGATGTCACGGAATAACCTGTTGGCGTAGTCGCGCCGTAGCAAACCGTTTGCTGGGCACCTACGGTATAACCATCACCATCGGCATCCACATAGAACAAGCCGTTTTGGTAAATCGCTACGTTGTTGTCGTTGCAATCGGTATTGTTCAACGAATAACCTACCGGTGGTGTGTTGGCATCGACCGCGCAAACCTGAACAAGGCTTCCTGTTCCGTAAGTGTCGTGATCGGCATCCACATAGAATGGGAACGTTTGGTGGATGGTGTTGTTGTTGTCGTCGCAATCGGTGTTGTTCAACACATAACCTGCCGGTGCAATACCGGTACAAACCACTTGTGAAACTGCTGGGTTACCAAAAGTATCCCCATCAGCATCGGCATAGTATGTCACGTTGGTATTGATCGTGAACGTAGTGGCTGTACGACAGTTCGGATTCAAAGAACAAGCTGCATAATAAGTCGTGGTTCCTGCGGTATTGGTATCAGCCAATCCTGAGTTGGCCACACCTACCGGGTTGAATGAAGCTCCCGATCCAATTGGTGATCCACCACTGGCTGCGGTATACCAATCGATGGTACCAGTACCCGGCAACATGATTTGTGCTCCGGCCGGTGGCGTGATGGTCCATCCGAATGAACCGATGTAAGTTCCCGAAGAAGAACCATAATTGGTTGAAATCAAAGTATAAGTAACGCCTTGGGTAAGGGTTGCCGTCATGATTGGCTCATTCGAACCACCATCGTCATCCCCTTTGATCCAAGTACCGCCGCCAGAACAGTTGCCTGGAACGAATGCGCCGGTCACGATATAACCCATACCATCAAACGAGGAACTGTTGTTCATGGTGAACGTATAGTTTCCGGTAGCCGAAACTTGGAAGTTCGTCGCTACATAGTTTCTCGTGATCGTAGTATCGAATGAGCAAGTCGTGGTATTCGAAATCGAAGTGGTCGGTCTGAGCGCAATTGGCGTCGCTGCCCAGGTTCCCGAAATTGTCGTTCCCGAATTTATAAATCCATTGCAAGATCCAGAAGCGGTCAAGTTGCCCGTTCCGCCTTGGCAAATCGTCACACCAGTAGTTGCCGGTGGCGCAGGATTTACAGTCAAGGCTACTGCATTCGAAGTCACCGAACAAGGAGCCGCAGTGCTGACCACCACATCATAGTTGCCCGCATTGGCTTCTACCGGATTGGTAATGGTCAATGTGGCTGTATCTGCACCGCTGAATGGCGCAGTGTTCGACAAGTTCACCCCGTTTCTTCTCCATTGGTAAGTCGCAGCGCCTGTAGCAGCAACACTGATTGTTGCCACGCCAACGCCTGAGCATTGTGCGGCTGGTGCCGCCGGCTGTGTAGTGATTACAGGCAATGGATTTACATTCACCGTGATCGAAGCTGTAGCGGTTTGCAAACAAGCGTCGGTTACAGTCAAATCGTAAGTGGTCGTAGTAGCAGGCGTTACCGCGAAAGAAGCAGCCGTGCTGACTTCCGTGGCGCCCACTTTCCATGAATAGACATATCCGCTACCGCCAGTCAATACGGTCGTAGCCAAGGTAACCGAAGTACCTTCGCAAACCGGTGTGTTTGGCGTAGCCGATGACGAAATCGTCAAGGCGCTTCCGATTTGAAGTACGGCAGCCGTACGTCCTGATGGACAAGCGCCGTTGATTACTTCGGCATAATACGTATGCGATCCCGGGGTATTGCTGTCTGGCACTGCCGGATCAACACCGATTGGATTGAATGGTGAACCAGTTCCCACTTGCGTTCCTCCTGTAGAAGCAGTAAACCAACGCACATTGGCAGGATCTGGATACGTATAATTTACCGTTACCGAGGCTACTGCTGTTCCTGTTGGGAAAGTAGCATCGGCACCCGAAGTGACATCGTTGGTATCATCCCAGTACAGCAAGTTCACGGTACCGCCGGCTGGAGTCGCCGTGATGCCTGTAGTAGCCGTACGGGTATAATTGAAAGTACCGGCCGAGTTGGCAGATCCTGTTCCTGATGCCGCAGCATTGACCAAAGCACCGCTGAGTCCGAGTTTGATGTCGGATCTCCACGAACCGCCGTTGGCCGTAAGGTTGTTGTAAGCAATGGTTACCCCTGTCACAGTAGCTCCCGCAGGCAAGGCATTCATCGTCGCGCTGGCCACGATATTTCCTGGTGCCGACTGGGTTTCGACCGGCTGTCCCGCCACATCAAAATTGATGACTTGGCTACCAGTTGTCGTAGGTGCACCCACTGCAGTACTGGTCAATCCTTGTCCTGAAGGAATCGTACCACCCAAGCACATGCTGTAACCTGTAGTAGTCGGTGCCACCGGTGTAGCAGTTACAGCTACCACCACTGATGAAACCACCGAAGTACATCCGTTGGAAGTCACGGTCAAATTATAAGTACCTGCATTGGCCGCAGTCACGTTGGCAATCGATGGATTCTGGTCGGTCGAGGCAAAACTGTTCGGACCGGTCCATGAGAAACCTGTTCCGAAGTTTGTGCCGCCCGTCAGGTTCAAGGTATTGCCTGAACAAACCGGTGAGTTGCTGCCCGCAGTCGCACTTGGTGTTGGGAAAGCACTAACAGTTCCCGATGGAGCCGTTACGGTTGGCGTACCGCCTCCGGCAGAAAGCGCTACTGCAGTAAATTCGGCATCGAGTGCAGGACCTGTAACGGTTCCGGCCAAGTTGTACACCAACCAGAAATAGTTGGTTCCTTCCGAAAGCGTCACCGTTCCTGAAGGCGTTACCACAATGTTTGAAGTGGTCAGTCCGGTTGTGGCCGCGATGATTGGCGTTGCCGTACTGAACGTTGCGCTGGTTCCTGTATAATAGATGCGGTATGTCGCTACATCCGAAAGGTTGCTCGTTCCGTTTCCGTTGATGGTAAGGCTGGTCAAGGTCAGTGGAGATACCGCATTGGTCGTTACCACTTCCATTCGCAATACCGGTACATTCGTAGCCGAAGTACAGACCGAACCGGTCAACTGGGCTGACGTACTCGAAGTGTAAACCATTACCGGCGCAGAAGTAAAGTTGCCTGCATCGGCACCGATATCTACCGGTGTCAAGCCAGAACGCGTTTGTCCGTCGAAATCATCGGTAACCGCAGCGATTGAAGCTCCGGCTCCTTCTGCAGGAGTCGTAATCGAAGGATTGATGTGCAAATCTGGAGTCGCTGGATTCACAAACTGCGGATCGGAATTGAAACTCAGTGCATCCTGCCCGACATTGGTTTTCCAGTTCGCAAAACTCGTCACATCGAGTGAATTGAAGAACCCGAAAACACTTCCGGTTCCGGTTCCGAAATAGACGTTGTTGTTGATGGTCAATCCCGATGGGTTGGCCGTCGTTCCGCCCACGCGTACGATGTAGTTCTTACCTGTAGCGCCGCTGTTCGAACGGTTGTTGACAAAAATATTGTTGCGGAATGCTCTTGTACTTGAAGTGACTGTACTTTGGAACGCATATGAGTTTCCGGTACCGGCCGTTGGCGATCCACCGATGTAGACACTGTTGTGGTAGAAGTTGTCGGTTCCTGAAGTTTCGACAATTCCGTTGACCTGAACCGCATTGGCTACGCCTGTACCCAAAGCAATCATGTTGTTTTTGTAGGTCGTCGTTCCACCTGCCACACGGATACCGCTGACTTCAGCCGTCGCGCTGGTTGAAGCAGCCGAAAGGCTATGGATAAAGTTTCTTTCTACGGTGTTCGTCAAACCCACGACATACATCCCCAAAACCACGCTGGCTGCGGAAGCATTGGTATTCGACAAATTGGATACCGTACTTTGTGAAATGGTACTGTTCTGTGTATTGGTCACCCCGATACCGATCATCGAAGCGCCCGATGTGGTTCCCGTACCAATATTGGTCGTCAGGTTTCTGACCGTGTTCGAAGTTGCCGACATCGGCGCATTGAGTGTACTCAAACCTACGAGCTGCGAAGAAGTACTTGTTGCCGACAATTGGATTGAATTGGCAACGGTTCCACCGATCGTATTCGAATTGGCCGTCCAGGCAACAGAAGACAAGGTATTGGCCCTCAACGGACACAAAATTGTCGTTCCAGACCCTGTGTTGGTCGCCGAAATACCGCCAATGATGTTGTTGTTGGAAGTCCAGATGTTCGAGCTGAAATTGTAGATGCCGTACACGTCGGTTGAACTGGTCGTGTTGGTCGAATAGACCAGCGAACCGGTCGCCGATTGGCTTCCGATGGTATTGCCGTTGGTAACGCCTACTCCTTCCTGGAAAAACAACGCCGCGAAAGGTGTACTCGATGTCGTCCCTGATCCCGTTACACCCGTCACACTGATTCCCGCAATGGTGTTGTTCGAAATCGTGGTTACATCTGATGAACTGCTAGAGATTCCATTGAAATGGATCCCGATGAAACGCGCACCGCTTCCTGCACCCGTCAACGTATAAGTTCCCGTTTGTGTATCCGATGCAAATCCGATGGTGTTGCCCGTAATGGTAAATCCTTGGGCGCCTTGCGTTGCCGTGGTAGGTGTAATCCAGATCGGCGTGTGCTGCGAACCTGTTGTCCAGGTGCGCGATGCCGTTTGGTAAAATTTGTTGTTCGTAATCGACCAACCATTACAACCACCCGCGGTATGGATCCCGGCGCTGCTTACTGCCGCCCCGAAGAAATCGTAGATATTGTTGTTGTTGATGATAATCCCACTGTTTCCGATGGCCTTGGTCGTAGTCGAACCGTTGCCATAAATCGCTTTCGAAGGCAAGTTGGCACCTGCTGGTCCGATGTTGCAATTCGAAATCGTGTTGTTGTCGTTTCCGTTGGCCGTTGTACCATCGGTACTGAAGAAAATCGTTCCGCCATTGGTACCCACCGCCATTGACGATGAACCCAGAATGGTACAGTTGGTAACGGTGTTGCTGGTTGCCCCTCCGATGAATTTAATCGTCGAAGTACCCGACGTGGCCGAGTTGCTCGTGTTGGAAATCGTCAGCGAGTTGCCGCCGGTATTCAAACCGTTGATCGTTACGTTGTCGGCTCCGTTGAAAAGGATCATTTCGGTCGCCATGCTCCCGGTTACCGTTCTTGCACCTGTCGGCGTGATGGTCATTACCGTGTATGAAGCCGATCCTGCACCACTCGCATTCAGCGAAGCAATCGCCGTCTCTGTCGTATTGCCCGAAATTTCAATGTTAATCGAACCGGTATGCGTTCCTGCATTGACAGCATCGAACGCTCCTTTCAAAGTAGTATACGACGCAATCGCCGTTCCGCCCGTCGAAGTCACAAAAACCGGATTGGTTCCCGTTACGGTAAATGTCGCCTTGTAGTTGGCGCTTCCGTTGCTTGAGAAATGCGTTCCGCTTCCGCAGCCCGTGTAGGTCGATTCGGAATACACCTCGAGCGTATAACTGCCCGGCGCAAGCGAAGCAATCAGGTTGGTTGCCCCTGATGTCCCCTGCCAAATCTGGTCTCCTGGATTGGCCATGTTCGAATCGAAAGGCAAAGCGATCGAAACAAAGGAACCTGGCGTGTTTCCTGTTTTGTAGACCCTGTAATAGAAAGTACTGCCTGTGATGTCACAGCCACCATTCTTGTAAGTCTTGTTCTGACCTCCTTTGACAACCAAGGTATTGGTTCCAAAGGCAAAGGAGCCCAGATTGCTTCCCTGAAAATCAGGGTTGCCTGTAGTGGCCTGCATGTCATAATAGGCATTGGCGCCGCCATTGATGCTTAGAATGGCATAACTTTCAAAGATACCGCTCGATTGTGCATGGACCAGACCGGTCAAAAACACCATCAGCAGCGGCAACAGTAACCCGACCTTTTTGGGGACAAGATTACAACCAGCAAAATTGAGTATAACTCGCTGCATAA
This sequence comes from Flavobacterium sp., assembly GCF_047602195.1. Classification (GTDB taxonomy): domain Bacteria; phylum Bacteroidota; class Bacteroidia; order Flavobacteriales; family Flavobacteriaceae; genus Flavobacterium. Next base: position 127,875 of record NZ_JASGHW010000003.1, on the reverse strand, counting down.
ATTAAAAGAATTAATGATTAATAATGAAATTGAGACTCGTGGTATTTTATGACATCGCAAGAATGAACGCACTTATATTCCGAATTTATAATTTATTGTGCAGTACATTTTGCTAAATCACAAAAAGCCAAGCAATTTAGAGCTATTTTAATATTGTATTTAAAGTTTTCTTAACCTATTCGACAAAAAGCAAAAAAGTCCGACGAAATACCTAGTTTATAAGAAATAGAATACTAAAAAAATCAAAACTTAACGTTTGTTGAATGATTCTGAGCCCTTTATTCGTACGAGTTTTTGCACTAAATCAAATCAGTTCCGCCGCCGATTCGCCTGTTTGGATTGCACCTTCCATAAAACCTTGCCAATCAGCGAGATGTTCCCCGGCAAAATGGGTGTGCAAAAACGCCTGAGCGAGCTTGGGCCTCAAACCAAACCACTGTCCCGGCCCGTACAGCGCATAAGCACCCTGCGAATAATCGTTGTTTCCCCAGTAAAAGTTTTCCTGCCTCAACAACAGCGATTTGATCTCCCCAAAATGCGGCTCCAAGGTCCTGCTGATTTCTCCCGCATTCCAGGCAGCGCTTTGATTCGCAACTACCGCAGCCTTGTCGCCAATCGAATACGAAATCAAAACGCCTTTCTCCGAAAGTTGGTTCTTGGTCGCGTGGTAGAAATAATGCGGCAACTGGTCGGTGACCAAATCAAAACTTTCGGCTTGCCAGAAGCGCTTGCCGAACAACATCGCGTGTTTGTTGATGCGTGCGTATTGCAAAGCATGGATCGCTTCGACTTTTTCAGGCGGCAATTCGGGTTGCCAATCGATTTTCTTGATCGCGAAAGTCGGCAGCGTACAGATGATTTTGTCCGCCTCGAACATCTTGCCGTTGTCGCAAAACACCTGTACCTTGTCTTTCTGCTGCACGATGCGGCCCACCTTGTGCTGCAACAGTATATTTTGCAAACCGATTTTTTCGGCGAGTTTCTTGGCCAACATCCCGTTGCCCCCGGCAATCTTGAGATCCATTTCGTTCTTTTCGCTGCTTTCGGCATATTCGGCCAAGGCGGCAAAAGCCGAAACATGACGGATGCTTTCCCCGAAATCGGTGCTGTCGGTGAGTTCGCGCAGATCGAGGTCACGGCCTTCGCATCCGTTGTTCACGAGAAAATGCCACCAGTCGTATTGGTCGAGCTTCCGCTTGTCGTCTTCCGAAAACTGCTGGTAGTCTTCGATGATTTTCTTGAATTTGCGTTGCCAATCGTCCGAATAACCCCATTTTCCTGCCGCTGCATATTCGTCTTTGTAGATCAGGTGCGAATCCATCTGGTTGTTTTGCAATTCCAGTTGGAATTCACCGCACAATTCGCGCATCCGCGTATGCGACTCGCCTACCCATTCGCCGCCCAACTCGATGACCAATCCATGGTCGATCGGAAACGAAAAGACACGCCCGCCAAAACGGTTCTGGCTTTCAAGAATTGTAAAATCAATCCCTTTCTGTTTGAGCTTATGGGCGGCCGCGAGCCCGGCCAATCCCGCACCGATAATGATGACTTTGGTTTTCTTGGTCGAAATGGGCTGGGCCAACAACGCAGGCGACAGCCAAATTCCGGCCGCCGTCAAAGCGCCTTGCTGGAGGAAAGTTCTTCTGCTGCTCATAAGGATTTTTTTGATTAAACCAAAGCTAATCAATATTTTAAACCATTGTACGGGCGCAAAATAAAAAACCCCACCGTTTCCGATGGGGCTTTCAAAACGTTTTGATTTGCTATCTTTTGACGATGCGCATGGTTTTCACTGCCCCGCCTTGCGTCACAATCAAATTGTACACGCCCGACGGATATTGGCCTCCCATACGGATTTCGTCCTTGCTATTGGCTGTTTGGGTTTCCATCAATCTTCCGAGCATGTCGTAGATTTTAACCTGCATCGGCATTGGGCTTTCGGAAGTAATCCCGATGCCAAAATCTGCCACGAATGGATTCGGCGAAACCGAAACCTTGATCGCAGCCGAAATGTCCTGGCTTGTTTTCGCAGCCGGCGTTCCCGGAGAAGTCACCTCGCAAATATCGCCATAAGGCGACCACGAACCGTTGGTCATCACGGCCACGCGTACATTGTACAACACGCCAGGCGAAAAGGCAGCCGGCGGAATCGAGTTGAAAATAAAATAGTTCGTATTGCGGTCCATCGTGGTCGTCGCATTGTCGGATTGGCGCGAAATCTGGAAACGATACTGCGAGGCACCCGAAACGCTAGTCGCCGCAACAGCCGTGGTTCCCGAAGCAATCGTGGCTCCGCAGCTCAACAAAGACGGTGGCGGTGGTGAGGTGATTTCGCACGGACTGCCATAACCGCCATAGTTACCGGTGGTTTTTACCGCGACTTCGATCCGGTAAGTCGTTCCATAATTGTAATGTGCGAGCATTTGCAGACGGAACCAGTTTTGGGCGCGGTCGAGCGTCTGTACGACATCTGGATCTTGTGGATTGGTCAGGTTGGTCACGCGGAAACGGTATCCGGTAACGCCCGCGATGCTCGATGTCGCGATCAAGGTGCTGATGCTCGGTAAAGTGATGCCGCATTGCGAAGGCGAAATCGAGGCCGCGCCACCTTCCTGTAAAATGGCCGGGGTCGAAATTTGGCAAACCGGGCCATAATAACCGAGCCAGATGCCATTGCGCTGCAATTGGATGTCTACGTCATAAGTCGTGGCATAGGCATAATTCGGGAATTGCGTAATGGTAAAGTGCGGCACGATCTTGTCGATGGTTTGTACCTGCGCCCCATTGGTAATCCTGATCCGATAACCTGTAATGTTGTGTCCGCCTACGGTCTGGATGCCGACCAGCGAACCGATGGCCGTCAGGGTCGTGTTGCAAACATTCGACAACAAGGAAGTCGTCAACGGCGATTGCTCGTCCATGAAACCGTCGCAGTTGTCGTCGACTCCATTGTAAAGGATTTCCGTACGCGAAGGATTGATCGCCGCGATACTGTCGTTGCAGTCAATCGCTGTGAGTCCTGTCACATAACCCACAGGCATCGTCAATCCGTAGCAAACCTCAGCCGTTACACCCGAAGTGTAGCCGTCGCTATCGGCATCGGTGTAAAAAGTTCCGGTACGCCAAACCGCGGCATTGTTGTCGTTGCAATCCTCGCCGTTGGTCGTGGTCGAATAGCCCAGCGGTGTGTTCAATCCGTAGCAAACCGTTGCCTGTCCGTTGGTATACCCATCGCCATCGGCATCGATGTAGAAGATTCCGGTTCTGTAAATCAATCCGTTGGTGTCGTCGCAATCGTCCGAAGTCAACACATAACCGGTGGGCTGTGTACAGGCATTCGAAGTCGAATTCGGGTTTCCGTGTCCGTCGCCATCGGCATCGGCATACCACAACTGCGGCGTATTGACGGTAATCGTTACACTCGCACAGGCACCCGGCGTGATGCATCCACCTTCACCCCTGACAAAATAGGTAGTGGTTGCTGTTGGAGACACGTTAATGGAAGTCCCGCTTCCGACAGAGGTGCCGCCGCAAGAACCGGAATACCATTGCCAATTTTCGGCGCTGTTCAAAGATCCAGAAGCGATGCTCAAGGTCGTTGCCTGTGTCCCGCAATTCGTAGTCGAGGAGGCGTTAATCGTGGCCACTGTCGGATCGGTACAAACCGATTGGCCCGTGCCCAGGGTCAGGATGCCGAGCGCCACAGGTACATCGGCTGTAGAGGTAATGGCGCCCGAAGCGATGGTACCTCCGAGCGAAGTCGCTGTAGAAAGCAAGGCCGGTGCGTATCCGATCACGTCGGTTGCCGAAAGATTGCTGTCCGATAACGACACCGTACCGACGGACAATAAGTTCGCCGCATTCGAAGTCACCGATGTTTCCCAATAATGACTCGTCCTGATGTCCGAAATCGTTCCATCGCCTGTGCTGTTGGCATTGGTTTCCACGACAACGGCACGCAGCACCACACTGCCCGAACTGCCCGTCGTTACACCGTTGAACGAAAGTGCTCTCGACACCGAACCGCCAATCGGCCACAGGTAATCTCCCGCGCTGGTGTTGGCTGGAATGGTTTGCTCAAAAATGCCTGTACAGTAAGACGAGGACAATTCTTGCAGGGTATTGCTTGCTGCGCCACCAGTGACCCTGATCGGCGCACCTGGATTAAACAACTTGCCTTTCCTGAATGCAATACCGCCCGTGGATATTCCTGTTCCGATGGTAGCCGTTCCGTTGAGACGGTTCATCGTGAGGCTGGCCAATACAGGCGTACTTGAAAAAACCAGTGTACCGCCCAAATCGCCAGAACCATTGATCTGTAAAATCGCGCCTGAATTACCCACTAATCTTGAATTTCCAGCAGCCACCGCACCATCGATGGTAAGCGTCTGTACCGATCCGGTCGTGATTTGAAGCGAGGCCGTACTGGCTTGGGAAAGTGTCCCGCCAATACGCAACGAACTGAGCATCGTAAATGCATTGCTCGTGCGGTTATTGGTGAAATTGCGAATGGTATTCGAACCGCCCGCATTGGTGTTGCCCAAATCGAAATACATACTCGCGGCCCCCGATCCTCCGATGGTCAGATCCGAAGTGCTGCCTCCGGTAATGCTGCCGTTGATGTTTCCTGAAACTGCACCGTTCAAGGTCAGTGTGCTGTTGCCGATTGAAAATTCCCCGGCCGTCAGTGTAAATGCTCCGGCCACGGTCAGGTTGTGTCCCGTTCCGAGCCCGACACTACAGAGGTTGCGCGTCATCGTAAAATTATTGATCGTGAGCGGCCAGGTATTGCTGATGAACGGACTCAAGTCGGTATTGGTCCACGAACCGCCCAAACTGAGTGAACTGCCCGAGGACAGTGTCATCTTTCCGCTGTTCCGTGTAATGCCATTTCCAGCCGAGGAACTCCCTACCGTGAGTAGGAAATTGCCGACCACCAAATTATTGGCCGTGAGCGTCAGTTGATTGTTCACCGTGATGTTGGTCAGCATTGTTTTGTTTCCGGATCCCGCAATATTGAGGTTGTAGAAAGGCTGGGACGACGACAAGTTTTGTGCGCCGCCGGTAAGCCCGACCGTTCCGGTGCCGTTGACCGTTCCGCCCGTGATCGAAACCACGCCCGTTCCACCCGAAGTGATGTTGAGCGTCCCGTTGACGGTCAATGTGCCGGCCGTCATGTTCAACGAGGTGACCGTTAGCGTCGAACCTGAATTGATGATCAAGGTACCGGCCGAAATGTTGAGCGCACCCGCATTGGCATTCGAGGCAACCGTAATGGTTCGGCCGCTGCAGCTCATACTAACGGTATGCCCTGTCGTGCTTGGGATAGACAAGGCCGAAGATCCGGCGCAACTGGCTGTTGACCAGGAGGCACCCGCTCCCCAATTGTTGCTGGCGATGGGATAATAGGTTTGGGAAAAGCCCTTCAGGCTGCATAAAAACAACAAAATTGTTGCATACCGGGCCAAGTTTCGCATGGCCCGTGTGGTGAGTTTGTTTTGCATAGGGTGTTTGACTTTGTATGTGAATGAATGTGGTATTAAAAAAGCAATATAGTATTCGGACAGCGATATTTCTATTCTTATCGGCAAAACGAAATAAAAGCCGTTGAATGCAACTTTTCTGATATTTTTTTAACAATTATCTGTTTATCTTTTGACAATTTTTCGGGTGGCCGTTTGCTGGTTTTGTCCCTTTATCTCAACCGAATAGATGCCGCTTGCCAATGCCGAAATATCGATTGTGTTTTGATTGGCGCTGAATTGTACCAATTGCCCGAACACCGAATACAGGTTGATGCTTTCTATTTCGTAATCAGTATCGACATGGAGTTTGTTCTCCACCGGATTGGGGTATAATTTAATTGCCGATTGGCTAAAACCTGTTACACCGAGCGGCTGTGTGTACGTAAAGGTCAAATACGGGTCGTTGGCATCCCAACCATCGGCGATAAGATATTCACCTGCGAAAAAATCTCCCTGCGGCATAAATCCGATGGAAAAATAATTGGCAGCCAAACTGCTGGCGATGTCGCTTTGCAGCGTGACCGACGTCAACGTATGGGCTTTCCATCCGATGGAATTAATGGCCGCCGTGACAAAAGGCCCGTAACCGAATTGCCCGATGGCGTCATACAAAGTGGCTCCTGTTGCCGTCACGGGATCTAAGGTTAGTTTGGAGAACACCAATTCATGCCCGTTCGCCGGCGCGTAATCTTCAGAACCGCCAGAGATGTAGAAATTGACCGTTACGCCGTTGGCAATAACCGCGTCCTCCGGCAATGAGGCTGTGTTGAATCTGGCCCAACCCCTTAAAAAGTCTTCAACGCCGTTGTTGTCGTTGAACCTTCCAAAACCGATGGTTGCAGTTTCCTTCAGATAGTCGGAAGAAAATACGCTGCCCGTATGGTAATTGGCCGCCGTTGGATACACCGTTACCGTCGGATCGACCGTGATGGGAAAAACCCGGTCAGGACTCAACAGCCAATTGGCTTTGATCTTTGTGGCGATCGTCAAGGTGTTTCCTTGTGCCGATACGGTCATCAAGGTGTTGTCGCAACGCAGTTTGATGCCCGTGGCGTCATAGGAGAATGGATTGCCGTATAGGTAAATGGGCTGCTGCTTGTCATCTTGGATCAAAAGTCCGTTTTCAGTATTCAGATACGACCAATTGGCGGGCATTTTTACTTTTTCGGTAAAAACAAAATAACTCGCGTTGGCAGGCGCATCGGCAATTGCATTGGTATGGGTGAGAATGTAATTGAGTTTGCGTTTCCCATTCAATACGACGAATTCTGCGTTGATCGCTTCATACAGACCGTTGTAATACCCTTTGTTGTCTTGTGCCGTGAACGCGACATTGGCGCTTTGCCGTTCGTTTACCTTCAGGCCGTCGACTTCCCAATGTATCGCCGTTTCCAGGAATTCCGACACCTCGCCCTCTTTGGTTTTATTTTTTACACCGTGGTGTGCAGTGGTGCCAAAGTATGATTCCATCAGATTCTCTATATTGGCGTGGGCGTACCCGCTGACCGCAGCAGGCCGTATCGTGTTATCGATGTCCGAAAAAACACCCGAATGCTCGTAATGGATCGGACCCGACGCGATGGCTGCCGTATAAGAGCCGTCCTGATTCAGGAAATGCTTGGAAAACAAATCCCGCTTTTGGATCAACTCGTTTTCGTGCCGATCGTAGATTGGGCTTCTCGATGTCGTTTGCGCAAAATTCAACCCGCTGAACGCCAACGCTGAGGCAAGAAACAAACGGCATGATTTGGTGGATTTCGTAATTTTTTCAATCATTGGTGACGGCTTTTAGGTAGGGTGAAAATTTATTTTTCCAGTTTCTTTTCCAGTTCGGTGACACGGGCGTCCAATTCCTTGATCGCTTCCAATAAAACTGGGATCAATTGGCTGTAATTGACTACTTTGTATTTCGTCGCATTGGTATCGGTAAAGTCAAATTGGGCTTCGCTGATCATGTCGGGAAACAACTTTTCGACTTCCTGGGCGATTACGCCGTATTCTTTTCTGTTGTGTGGCGTCGAGACCAATTGGCCGTCCTTGTCGGTGTATTTCACTTCGAAATTGATGTCGTATGAATTCCCTGAAAGTGCTTTGAGTTTTTCTGTTGCGTTGGTGATCTTCCGGATGTTCGATTTCAGACGCTCATCCGACGGCACATAGAATCCAGTCGTCGAAAAGGTATAACCGTTGAAATAGCCCGCATAACCCGTATTGGCATAACCCGCCAAGATCTCTCCCCAGATACCGACAAATCCCCTACCGTACGTTCCGATTCCGTTGCCCGTTCCCAGCGCATTGTAATTTTCTCCCCACAGGCCATATCCCAGCCTGTAATTGGTTTCGCCGACCACGCCATTGAATCCTCTGCCCCAAACGCCGTGGCCGCCGTTGGTTCTCGCATTGACGCCGTAAACGGCTGCCCGAGAAGTCGATGCGGCATCAGTTTGGCCGACCACGCCGAATCCTGCACCGCCAGCCAATCCCAAAATCCCGGCAGTAGTATTGTTGGCACTGTTGCTGCGCCCCTGGATTGTGGAAAACGCATTGTTACCCGTGAAGCTGTTGGTGGCACGGATCGTTGTACCGGTGCTGTTCTGATCGGCATAAATGGCATAAGAGTCTGCGATGTTGGTGTTCAATCGCAAGGCAATGGTATTGGCGCCGGAATTGGTAATTTCGACCGGCCCGCTGTCGGCGGTGATTTGGCGTCCGGCACCGGGACCTCCTTCATCGTATGCCTTGTCCAACGTATTGTGTGTGGTCGTGCCTTCTGCCGCCATCCGTACCCAAATGCTCCCGTTCCAGTAGTAATAGCCAGGCGTTACATCATTGATGGATTGCGTATTGTAGACGATTGTACCTGGAAAAAGGGCCGTTCCGTCGGGATTGACCACTGGTGCGCTCAGGGTGGTGCTGGTCAATGCGACTTGCGGCGTCAGGAAACCGTTGGTCGCCGAATTGACCTCTAAGGCCGCCCTCGGATTTACGGTCCCGATTCCCACTTGGGAAAAAGCCATGGGAGCTACCGAAGAAAAAAGCAGGAGTAATGTTTTCTTAACCATTTCTTTTTTTTTGACAATGGACTTATTCACAGACATCTTTTGACGTCGGCATCCAAACTTACCGGCAAGAAACTAAAAAAAAAACAGTGGCGGAAAAAGTCGTCTATCCGTATTCCGCAATTTGGATAGATTGTATTTTTTTTAATGCTGATTATCAGCAATTTAAAAAAAAATAAGTATGATCACACTTGTTGATTCGCGTGCGCCCGACGAAAGAAGAAAGGGGATTTCGTTACTATTTAAATGGTAATTTTGTTAAATATTTTCCATTTTTAACGCAAAGTTCAAAGTTCCTTTGTATAATTCCAAATGAAGGAATGAATGCCCAAACATAAAATCTACGACTGGTCGTAGGTCTCCTGTAAATCAGCTCCTTTATTTTTTTCGAAATAATGGATGAATTCCGAAGGCGATACACCGACGGTATTCTTGAATACGGTTCCAAATTTGGAATGTGAAGAAAAACCGGCTTCTTCTGCCAGGACATTTATTTTGTATTGTCGGTAAAGCGGATTGTCGTTTATTTTTTGTACGATGTAATTGATCCGCAAATCATTGATGTACTTGTTGAAATCCTTGCCTTTGTGCTTTTTGATGATGTAGGATAGGTATCTGGTGTTGCTCTCGATTTCGGCCGCAACAAAAGACAGCGATACTTTTCGCTCGAGATAGAGTTTTTTTTCTTCGAAATGGTGCAGCTTTTCGATTAGATTTTTCTCGGCTTCGGCGGGCATGAAGATTTTCTCCCCTTCTTTTTCATCATTGGTTACGGTCTGATCCGTTGTCTGCAATACGTCGTTGAAATCGTCGTGCCGTTCTTTCAGTTTTTCCAATATGGACTCGATTTTTTTGATTTGGTTTTGCTTTTTTCGTTTATAATGGAAGAAAAAAGACGCGCCCAAAACCATCAAAACGATACTAGACGATATATACATCAACGTTTTTCGCATGGCATCGTCCAAAAATTTCTTCTTCTGGCTGGTAACGGTGCTTGTCAGTGCGGTATCCACAGCTTTCCTGTCGCTACTGTTGATGCTGTCGTTCAATGCGGTGAATAGCCCGAGATATTTTTTCGAATTTTCTGTCTTGTTCAATTCTAGATAGGACTTCGATAGCGTCTCGAAAAGATCCCGCCTGATTTGTGGAAAGCTCGCCTGTTTTTCCAGTCCCATTCCCAATTCGGCATATTTGATTGCCTTATCATACTGCTTTTCCTTGTAATAAAAGAAACCCAGTTGGCTCAGCAACACGACGCGTTCCACCAAAAGCGTCGGTTTTCCGTTGTGAATCTCGAGCGCCCTCAAGTAGTAATCTTCTGCCAACCTGGCTTTTTGCAATTTGGAATGCTCGTTGGCCAAAATCATGTACGAATAGGAAATGAGACTGTATTTGCTGGATACATCGGCACTATTTTGTTCGGTGATCTGTTCGGCCTGCGCAATGCTTTTATTGATGTTCGAAAAGATGGAGTCCTCAATAGCCTCGCCTTTGATGTAACTTCCCGCCCGGTTGCTGTAAATCAAGCTCATGGCATAGTGCCTCTTGTTCCCGACGGCGATTCTTTTGGCATATTTCAAAGCTTGGAGCAGTTCCTCCCCGCCTTTGTCCAAAAGCCCCAATTCTGAATACGCACAACCCTTCAATCGGTGGATGTGAGAAAGTTTGGCGTAATCTTCAATCTCAATTCCTGTTTTGAGATAGACGTCGTCGAGCGTAATCACTTTCTTATAATTGCCCGTATTGAAATAAATGATGGCCAGGGTGTGGCCTACTTTTGTAATACCCTGCTTGTAACCGATGCGCTCGCATTCTTGTTCGATCTTTTCCAATAATGGGATGGCTTGCTCCGGATCGCCGGTGTTGACGTAAAGATTGGCCCGTTCAAATTCTTTGTCTATTTGATCGGTCGTTGCCGGCCTTTGTGCCGATACGAAACCGGAGCACAAAAGCAACAAAAAATAAACGCGCTTTGCAAGCATATCAATTCAAAATTACCGTCTATAAATGCTCAAAATGGTGTTCGAAATCCAAACCGGCGGAACGCCAAATTCCATCTCCCTTATTGTGAATAATCTTAATAATGTTCCAAATATACAAAACCAGACGGTAATCGCGTAATGCTCGACATTTCAAAAAAAAAGCGAAACGGGCAAAAAAAAAGCCCCCCATTGCTGAGAGGCTTTCTATTTAGGCTTGTCCTGCAGGACCAAAGTTCAAAGGAATGGGCGGCTGCTCACTGTCTTTGATTTCGCCGTGGGCGGATTCAAATCTATGGACATTCTCTCCCAAGGCTTTGACCAATCTCTTGGCGTGCTGCGGGGTCAATACGATGCGCGATTTCACCTTTGCCTTGGGCGTGCCAGGCATGATGCATACAAAATCCATCACAAACTCCGAAGCCGAATGGTTGATGATCGCGAGGTTGGAATAGATTCCTTCTGCGGTCGCCTCATCGAGCTCGATGTTGATTTGTCCGGGTTGTTGTTTTTGCTCGCTCATCTTAGTAGATGTATTCTTCTTTGTTCGCCATCATTTCGTTGTAGTCTTCTTTCGATCCTACAATCGTTTGGTCGTATTCTCTCATACCGGTTCCGGCAGGGATTCTGTGACCTACGATTACGTTTTCCTTCAAACCTTCGAGCGTATCGAGTTTGCCCGCTACTGCAGCCTCGTTCAATACTTTCGTGGTTTCCTGGAACGACGCAGCCGAAATGAACGACTTGGTTTGCAATGACGCTCTCGTGATCCCTTGCAATACCGGTGTAGCCGTTGCGGTGATGACATCGCGGGCCACGATCAGGTTCTTGTCGGTACGTTTCAAGAGCGAGTTCTCATCGCGCAACTGACGCGGCGTAATGATCTGTCCAGCCTTGATGTTCTCTGAATCGCCGGCATCTTCCACGACTTTCATGCCATAGAGTTTGTCGTTCTCGAGGATGAAATCTTTGGTGTGGATCAATTGTTCTTCGAGGAACAACGTATCTCCCGGATCTTCGACGCGTACTTTACGCATCATCTGACGGATGACCACCTCAAAGTGCTTGTCGTTGATTTTAACCCCCTGCAAACGGTATACTTCCTGGATCTCGTTGACCAAGTACTGTTGTACCGCCGACGGGCCTTGGATTCTCAAAATATCTTCTGGCGTGATGGCTCCATCAGACAATGGTGCACCCGCACGTACGAAGTCATTCTCCTGTACCAAAATCTGGCTTGACAACTTCACGAGGTATTTCTTGATCTCGCCGAATTTAGATTCGATGATGATCTCGCGGTTACCACGCTTGATTTTTCCAAACGTCACTACACCGTCGATTTCAGAAACGACCGCTGGGTTCGATGGGTTACGCGCTTCGAGAAGCTCCGTAATACGTGGCAAACCTCCGGTGATATCGCCCGCTTTAGACGAACGACGTGGGATTTTCACGAGTACTTTACCGGCCTTGATCTTCTCGCCGTTTTCTACCATCAAGTGCGCCCCAACCGGCAAGTTGTACGAACGGATGAGTTCGCCTTCTTTTCCGTATACGAGGAGCGTCGGGATGAGTTTCTTGTTACGGGCTTCAGAGATTACTTTTTCCTGGAAACCGGTTTGTTCGTCGATCTCGACCTGGAACGTTTGTCCTTGCTCGAGATCTTCGTATTCGATCTTACCGGTGAATTCAGAAACGATAACCCCGTTATATGGATCCCATTTACAGATTACGGTGCCTTTGGAAACGACGTCGCCGTCTTTTACAAAAATGCTCGATCCGTAAGGGATGTTGTGCGTATTGAGTGTGATGCCTGTTTTTTGGTCGATGAGTTTCAATTCGGTTGAACGTGAAACCACGATATCGACTGTATTGCCTTCGGTATCTTCGCCTTTTACGGTTTTCAAGTCTTCGATTTCGAGACGTCCGTCGAAACGGGTCACGATGCTCGATTCCTCAGAAATGTTACCCGCAGTACCACCCACGTGGAAGGTACGGAGCGTCAACTGTGTACCCGGCTCACCGATCGACTGTGCAGCGATTACACCGACAGCCTCACCTCTTTGCGTCATTTTTCCGGTCGCCAAGTTACGGCCGTAGCATTTCGCACAGATGCCTTTCAAGGCTTCACAAGTCAATGGCGAACGCACTTCGACTGCTTCAATTGGAGACGCTTCGATGTTGCGCATGATCGCCTCGGTGATTTGTTGTCCGGCGTGAACCAAGATTTCAGTAGTCAATGGGTTGATGACATCCTGCAACGCGACGCGTCCGAGGATTCTTTCGCCCAAACCTTCTACGATTTCTTCGTTTTTCTTGAGTGCCGACACTTCGATTCCGCGCAAAGTACCACAATCGTCGATGTTGACGATTACGTCTTGCGAAACGTCGTGGAGACGACGGGTCAAGTAACCCGCATCCGCCGTTTTCAAAGCCGTATCGGCAAGACCTTTACGGGCACCGTGCGTCGAGATGAAGTATTCGAGGATCGAAAGACCTTCCTTAAAGTTGGAAAGGATCGGGTTCTCGATAATTTCACCACCACCGGCAGTTGATTTTTTCGGCTTGGCCATGAGTCCACGCATACCGGTCAACTGACGGATCTGTTCTTTCGAACCACGCGCCCCAGAGTCGAGCATCATGTACACCGAGTTGAATCCTTGTTGGTCTTCGCGGATGTTTTTCATCGCGAGTTCCGTAAGCATCGCATTCGTAGATGTCCAAACGTCGATGACCTGGTTGTAACGCTCGTTGTTCGTGATCAGACCCATATTGTAGTTCATCGTGATGCCTTCTACTTGTTCGTTGGCGTCGGCGATGAGTTCTTCTTTTCTTTCCGGGATGATGATATCGCCCAATGAGAACGACAATCCGCCCTTGAAAGCGAAACGGTACCCCATGTCCTTCATCGAATCGAGGAACGCAGCCGTCGTCGGAACGTCGGTTACGGCCAAAATTTTACCGATGATGTCACGCAACGATTTCTTGGTCAAGACTTCGTTGATGTAACCGGCAGCTTCCGGAACTACTTCGTTAAACAAGACACGTCCGGCAGTCGTTTGGATGATTTTCCAAACGAGTTCGCCGTTTTCGTTGAAATCCTTCGCGCGGATTTTGACGCGTGCATTGAGTTCCAAACGGTTTTCGTTCAAGGCGATGTTGACTTCCTCCGCAGAGTAGAATGTCAAACCTTCACCCAAAATTTTATGATCCGGCACCGACAATCTTTCCTTGGTCATGTAGTACAGACCGAGTACCATGTCCTGTGATGGAACCGTGATCGGCGCACCGTTGGCAGGGTTCAAGATGTTGTGCGACGCAAGCATCAACAATTGTGCTTCGAGGATCGCTTCCGGGCCGAGTGGCAAGTGAACCGCCATCTGGTCACCGTCGAAATCCGCGTTGAACGCCGTACACACGAGTGGGTGCAATTGGATCGCTTTTCCTTCGATGAGTTTTGGCTGGAACGCTTGGATACCCAAACGGTGCAAGGTAGGCGCACGGTTCAGCAATACCGGATGTCCTTTGATGACATTTTCCAAGATATCCCAAACCACTGGCTCTTTCTTGTCAATAATTTTCTTGGCCGATTTGACCGTTTTGACGATTCCGCGCTCGATGAGTTTACGGATGACAAACGGTTTGTACAATTCAGCCGCCATGTCTTTTGGCAAACCGCACTCGTACAATTTGAGTTCAGGTCCGACGACGATTACCGAACGCGCCGAATAATCGACACGTTTACCGAGCAAGTTCTGACGGAAACGACCTTGTTTACCTTTCAATGAATCAGACAATGATTTCAATGGACGGTTAGACTCAGTCTTCACGGCAGATGCCTTACGTGTGTTGTCGAACAATGAATCGACGGATTCCTGCAACATACGTTTTTCGTTGCGCAAGATCACTTCTGGCGCTTTGATTTCCATCAAACGCTTGAGACGGTTGTTGCGGATAATCACACGACGGTACAAATCGTTCAAATCGGAAGTTGCGAAACGTCCACCATCGAGCGGCACCAATGGACGCAATTCAGGCGGGATCACCGGAACGACTTTCATGATCATCCACTCCGGACGGTTTTCGCGGTTTTCGTTTGATTCGCGGAATGATTCCACGACTTGCAAACGCTTGAGCGCTTCGGTCTTACGTTGTTTTGATGTTTCGTTGTTCGCCGAGTGACGCAAATCGTATGACAAGGCATCGAGGTCGATTCTCGCGAGCAAATCCATGATACATTCGGCACCCATTTTGGCGATGAATTTATTAGGATCGAAATCATCCAAATATTGGTTTTCCTGTGGAAGGCTATCGAGAATATTCAGGTATTCTTCCTCAGTCAAAAAGTCTAATCTTTCAATCGGTTCGCCGTCTGAATTTTTGGCGATACCCGGTTGGATTACTACGTATCTTTCGTAGTAAATGATCATGTCTAATTTCTTAGACGGCAATCCGAGGATGTAACCGATTTTGTTCGGCAACGAACGGAAGTACCAGATGTGCGCGATCGGCACCACCAAATTGATGTGTCCGACACGGTCACGACGTACTTTCTTTTCGGTCACTTCCACCCCGCAACGGTCGCAAATGATGCCTTTGTAGCGGATTCTTTTGTATTTCCCACAGGCACATTCGAAATCCTTTACAGGGCCGAAGATGCGCTCGCAGAACAATCCGTCGCGCTCGGGCTTGTGGGTTCTGTAATTGATGGTTTCCGGCTTCAACACCTCACCTCTTGACTCGGCCAAAATCGATTCCGGCGAAGCCAAACCGATTGAGATTTTGTCAAACCTTTTTACAGGGTTTTTGTCTTTATTTCTGTTATTCATCATAGTCATAACTATTGAATTTTTTTGTAAGTTGAATTTAGCGAACGGTTTCAGTTGGGTTTACAGCCAACGGTGGTCGGCTGTAAACTTCGCTGTTACTATTCTTCCAAACGAATGTCGAGGCCGAGACCTTTCAATTCGTGCATCAATACATTGAATGATTCCGGCAAGCCTGGTTCTGGCATGGTTTCACCCTTAACGATCGCCTCGTACGTTTTCGCACGACCGATCACGTCATCCGACTTCACGGTCAGGATTTCACGAAGCGTAGACGATGCGCCATAAGCCTCGAGTGCCCAAACCTCCATCTCTCCGAAACGCTGTCCACCGAACTGTGCTTTACCACCGAGCGGTTGCTGCGTGATGAGCGAGTATGGTCCGATTGAACGGGCGTGCATCTTGTCGTCGACCATGTGTCCGAGTTTGAGCATATAGATCACCCCAACAGTTGCCGGCTGGTGGAAACGCTCTCCGGTTCCGCCATCGTACAGGTACGTATGTCCGAAACGTGGAATTCCTGCTTCGTCGGTCAATTTGTTGATCTGATCCAAAGTCGCTCCGTCGAAGATTGGCGTGGCGAACTTCTTGCCGAGGTTCATCCCTGCCCATCCGAGTACGGTTTCGTAGATCTGACCGATGTTCATACGCGAAGGTACACCCAGCGGGTTGAGTACGATATCGACCGGCGTTCCGTCTTCGAGGAATGGCATGTCTTCGTGGCGAACGATACGGGCAACGATACCTTTGTTACCGTGACGTCCCGCCATCTTGTCTCCTACTTTCAATTTACGTTTCTTGGCAATGTATACTTTTGCCAATTTCAAGATTCCTGCAGGCAATTCGTCCCCTACAGTGATCGTGAATTTCTCACGACGCAAAGCCCCCTGCAAGTCATTCAATTTGATCTTGTAGTTGTGGATCAAGTCGTTGACCATTTTGTTGGTCGCGTCATCGGCAACCCACTGGCCTTTGCTCAAGTGTGCGAAATCTTCTACGGCGTGGAGCATTTTCTGGGTGTATTTCTTTCCTTTCGGCAAGACTTCTTCACCCAAATCGTTCATGACGCCTTGTGAAGTTTTTCCGTTCACGATCAGGAACAATTTCTCTACGAGTTTGTCTTTTAATTCGACAAATTTCGTTTCGAATTCCATTTCGAGTGCGCCCAAATCGTCTTTGTCTTTGGTACGCTTGCGCTTATCTTTTACCGCTCTTGCGAATAATTTTTTGTCGAGTACTACCCCGTGCAACGATGGAGAAGCTTTCAATGAAGCGTCTTTTACATCACCGGCTTTGTCACCGAAGATCGCACGCAAGAGTTTCTCTTCCGGAGTCGGATCGGATTCTCCTTTTGGCGTGATCTTACCGATCAAAATGTCGCCAGGCTTCACTTCGGCACCGATACGGATCATACCGTTTTCATCCAAATCTTTGGTCGCTTCTTCCGAAACGTTCGGGATGTCGTTGGTCAATTCCTCGTTACCCAATTTGGTATCGCGCACCTCGAGTGAATAATCATCGACGTGGATTGACGTAAAGATATCATCGCGCACGACTTTTTCAGAGATTACGATCGCATCCTCGAAGTTGTAACCTTTCCAAGGCATGAACGCCACTTTGAGGTTACGTCCGAGTGCCAATTCGCCGTTTTGTGTCGCGTATCCTTCAGACAAAACTTGTCCTGGAATCACGCGGTCGCCTTTGCGGACGATCGGCTTGAGGTTGATCGATGTACTCTGGTTCGTCTTTCTGAATTTGATCAGGTTGTATGTTTTTTCATCGGCATCGAATGAAACCATTCTTTCTTCTTCCGAACGGTCGTATTTGATGGTGATGATGTTGGCATCTACGTATTCTACGGTTCCATGACCTTCGGCATTGATCAAGACTCTTGAATCAGAAGCTACTTGTCTTTCGAGACCGGTTCCAACGATTGGTGCTTCAGGACGCAACAATGGTACGGCCTGACGCATCATGTTCGATCCCATCAAGGCACGGTTAGCATCGTCATGCTCCAAGAATGGAATCAGTGATGCAGAAATCGAAGCGATCTGGTTCGGTGCCACGTCGGTGTAGTGTACCACGTTTGGCTCCACCACCGGGAAGTCACCTTCTTCACGTGCAATAACACGCTCGGCAGTGATGGTTCCGTCGTTGTCCATTTCGATGTTCGCCTGCGCGATCATCTTGCCTTCTTCTTCCTCTGCAGAAAGATAGATCGGCTCGGCATTCAAATCGACTTTACCGTTTTTGACTTCGCGGTAAGGCGTTTCGATGAAGCCCATTCCATTCACCTTGGCGTAAACCCCAAGAGATGAAATCAAACCGATGTTTGGTCCTTCCGGTGTTTCAATCGGACACAAACGACCGTAGTGCGTGTAGTGAACGTCACGAACCTCGAAACCGGCTCTTTCACGCGAAAGACCGCCTGGTCCGAGTGCAGAGAGACGACGCTTGTGCGTGATTTCTGCCAATGGGTTCGTCTGGTCCATGAACTGAGACAACTGATTGGTTCCGAAGAACGAGTTGATAACCGAAGACAAAGTCTTGGCGTTGATCAAATCGATCGGGGTAAAGACCTCATTGTCGCGGACGTTCATACGCTCACGGATGGTTCTGGCCATACGCGCCAAACCTACGCCGAACTGCTGTGACAATTGCTCGCCTACGGTTCTTACACGACGGTTCGACAAGTGGTCGATGTCATCGATCTCCGCTTTAGAGTTGATGAGCTCGATCAAATACTTGACGATGGTGATGATGTCTTCTTTGGTCAAGACCTGCTTGTCCATAGGGATATCGAGATCCAATTTCTTGTTCATTCTGTAACGACCTACCTCACCTAAGTTGTAACGTTGGTCAGAGAAGAACAATTTATCGATGATGCCACGCGCCGTTTCTTCATCAGGCGGTTCGGCATTTCTTAATTGTCTGTAGATGTGCTCGACCGCTTCTTTTTCGGAGTTGGTCGGGTCTTTTTGCAAGGTGTTGTGAATAATGGCGTAATCAGCCTGGTTGTTATTCTCCTTGTGCAACAAGATCGATTTTACATTCGACTCGATGATTTCTTCCACGTTATCCTTGTCGATAATCGTGTCACGGTCGAGGATGATCTCGTTACGTTCGATAGAAACTACCTCGCCTGTATCCTCGTCGACGAAATCTTCGTGCCAAGTGTTGAGTACACGTGCCGCGAGTTTACGGCCGATGTATTTTTTCAATCCGGTTTTCGAAACTTTGATTTCTTCTGCGAGGTCAAAGATTTCAAGGATGTCCTTGTCTCTTTCGAATCCGATGGCGCGGAACAAAGTCGTTACCGGTAATTTTTTCTTACGATCGATGTAAGCGTACATGACGCTGTTGATATCGGTCGCGAATTCAATCCATGATCCTTTGAACGGGATGACACGGGCTGAGTATAATTTGGTTCCATTGGCATGGAAGGATTGTCCGAAGAAAACGCCTGGTGAACGGTGCAATTGCGACACGACCACACGCTCGGCTCCGTTGATCACGAAGGTTCCGCTTGGGGTCATGTAAGGAATCGTACCGAGGTACACATCCTGTACAATGGTTTCAAAGTCCTCATGCTCTGGATCGGTACAGTACAATTTGAGACGTGCTTTGAGCGGCACACTGTAGGTCAATCCTCTTTCAATACATTCTTGAATGGTGTAACGTGGCGGGTCAACAAAGTAATCAAGGAATTCCAGTACGAAGTTGTTTCTGGTATCGGTGATTGGAAAGTTTTCCATGAAGGTGTTGTATAAACCTTCGTTGCCTCTTTCGTCGGATTTGGTTTCCAGTTGGAAGAAATCCTTGAACGACTTCACCTGTACATCCAGGAAATCCGGGTAGTCCGGAATATTTTTAGTCGAGGCAAAATTCAATCTTTCGGTTTGATTTGTAATCATCAATGGACAAAATTTTGATTAAAAAAAAGTAGTTTGTTGTGTAAAACACTGCTTTCTTTCGATAACCCGTACCTCTTTAAAAATGAACCAAGCTCGCTCATTTCTGTCTTCGTAGGGGTTAAACTTTTGGGCTGTTTAAGCCATTTTATAATAAAATTGGGAATAGAATTTTATTATACGAAAAATGGTTTAGGCCGTTGGACGCGTGTCCAAGGCCTAAACCTAGTTTTTGTAACCTAGTAAAATTACTTAAGCTCAACTACAGCTCCAGCTTCTTCCAAAGATTTTTTCAAGCCTTCAGCTTCGTCTTTAGATACTGCTTCTTTCACGTTTGCAGGAGCGCCGTCAACTAAATCTTTAGCTTCTTTCAAGCCCAATCCAGTCAATTCTTTAACAGCTTTAACGACTGCCAATTTAGAAGCACCAGCATCTTTCAATACTACAGTGAATTCAGTTTGCTCAGCAGCAGCAGCACCACCATCGGCACCAGCACCACCAGCAGCAGGACCAGCAACTACAGCAGCCGCTGCAGGCTCGATACCATACTCATCTTTCAAAATTGTTGCAAGTTCGTTAACTTCTTTTACTGTCAAGTTAACCAATTGTTCTGCGAATTGTTTCAAATCTGCCATTTTTTCTATCGTTTTAAATAGTTTGTAAAATATAATTTATTAATAGTGCGCGAAGGCCGGGGTTGTCTCTAAGTTTAAAAGTTTAGGGATTAAAGTGTGATTGAGAAATCTTTTAATCTTTAAATCCTTTAATCTTTCAATCTTATCTTTCAGACAAAGTTTTAACGAGTCCTGCAATTGTGCTGCCACCCGATTTAAGGGCAGAAACAACATTTTTAGCTGGAGATTGCAACAAGCCGATGATTTCTCCGATCACTTCGTCTTTCGACTTGAGTGCGATCAAGGCATCAAGTTGGTTGTCTCCGATGAAAACCGCTTGGTGGATGAAAGCACCCTTCAAGATT
The DNA here is from genome assembly GCF_047602195.1 of Flavobacterium sp. Lineage (GTDB taxonomy): Bacteria > Bacteroidota > Bacteroidia > Flavobacteriales > Flavobacteriaceae > Flavobacterium. The sequence goes on along the minus strand of NZ_JASGHW010000003.1, from coordinate 107,596 downwards.
GGTTTATCAGCTTTTTTGCGGAATTCTTTGATGATCTTTGCAGGCGCGTTTCCGTTCTCTGCGATCAGGATCGAAGTATTTCCTTTCAACGTCGATGGCAAATCGCCGTAGTCGTTGTCAGAAGCTTCCATTGCTTTTTCGAGCAAGGTATTTTTCACTACCGCCAATTCGATACCTGCCTTGAAGCAAGTTCTTCTGAGGTTAGAAGTAGTTTCTGCATCCAATCCGGAAATATCTGCAATGTAGACTACGTTGGAATTACCCAAACGCTCGGTCAACTCTGCAATCACTTGTGATTTTTCTTCTCTTGTCATGATTTAATGTATAACTACTTAGACCGCTTTAGTATCCAAAGGAATCGCAGGGCTCATTGTACTAGACAAGTGGATGCTCTTGATGTAAGTTCCTTTGGCCGCAGTTGGCTTCAGTTTAATTAATGTTTGAATAATTTCGTGGGCGTTTTCGGTGATCTTGTCTGCCTCGAAAGAAATTCTTCCGATACCCGCGTGAACGATACCTGTTTTGTCCACTTTAAAGTCGATTTTACCGGCTTTTACTTCAGCTACAGCTTTCGCCACATCCATAGTAACAGTTCCCGTTTTAGGGTTTGGCATGAGTCCACGTGGTCCGAGTACACGGCCCAAAGGTCCCAATTTACCCATTACAGCCGGCATGGTGATGATCACATCGATATCGGTCCAACCGTCTTTGATTTTTTGGAGGTAGTCATCCAAACCTACGTGGTCTGCACCCGCAGCTTTGGCTTCTGCTTCTTTATCTGGAGTAACGAGAGCCAAAACTCTTACGTCTTTACCTGTACCGTGTGGCAAGGTTACCACTCCACGTACCATTTGGTTCGCTTTTCTTGGATCAACACCCAAACGAACTGCGATGTCTACTGACTCGTCAAATTTCGCAGAAGCAACCGTTTTGATGAGTGCAGATGCATCTTTCAAAGTGTACAGTTTGTTCTTCTCGATTTTTGAAGCCGCTTCTTTCTGTTTTTTAGTCAACTTTGCCATTTCTTACTTTTTAAGCGGAGAATCTCCAGTTACAGTTATACCCATAGATCTTGCTGTACCTGCGATCATGCTCATGGCAGACTCAACAGTGAATGCGTTCAAATCAGCCATCTTGTCGTCGGCGATTGTCTTGATTTGTTCCCAGGTTACGCTGGCAACTTTTTTACGGTTTGGTTCACCTGAACCACCTTTGAGCTTCGCAGCTTCCATTAATTGAACGGCAGCTGGTGGAGTTTTTACGACGAAATCGAATGATTTGTCTTTGTACACAGTGATTTGAACTGGGCACACTTTGCCGGCTTTATCCTGGGTTCTGGCGTTAAATTGCTTACAGAATTCCATGATGTTCACACCAGCAGCTCCAAGAGCAGGTCCAACCGGTGGCGACGGGTTCGCAGCACCTCCCTTTACTTGTAGTTTAACTACTTTACTAATCTCTTTAGCCATTGTGAATTTTAAAATTTGCAGCGGTCTGTGGAAGCAGACGTTTGCGGTTAATTATAATAGTGTAACAAATTATACTTTTTCAACCTGCATAAAGCTCAGTTCCAATGGTGTTTTTCTTCCGAAGATTTTCACCATGACTTCGAGCTTACGCTTCTCCTCATTGATTTTCTCAACTGTTCCGTTGAACCCGTTGAAAGGACCATCAATAACCTTGATTGTTTCGCCCACATTGAACGGAATCGCATGCGTATCGGTTTTGACCGCGAGCTCATCCACTTTTCCTAACATCCTGTTTACCTCAGACATTCGCAAAGGCACCGGATCGCCGCCTTTTACTTCGCCCAAGAAACCGATTACACCTGTGATCGACTTGATGATATGCGGAATTTCTCCGGCAAGGTTGGCCTCCATCATCACGTAGCCCGGGAAATAGACTTTGTCTTTGGTGATTTTCTTGCCTTCGCGTACCTGCACCACTTTTTCAGTCGGCACCAACACCTGCGCAACATAATCACTCATTCCCAAACGGTTGATTTCCGTTTCGATGTAAGCTTTCACTTTGTTTTCCTGGCCACTGACGGCGCGGACAACATACCATTTTTTCACATTAGTGTCTGCCATGGTCATTACGATTTAATCCAGGTGAAGAAACCAGCCAATGCCTTGGCGCAAACTTCGTCAACACCCCATGTAGCGAGTGCAAACAAAACTGAAAAAACAGCAACTACAATAGTGAGGCGTTGTACTTCTGCCCATTCTGGCCAAGTTGTATTGTCCTTCAATTCGGCGAATGCCTCTGATATATAATTGAATACTTTCATTATCATTTTGTTTTTGCACGGGCAGAGGGATTCGAACCCCCATCAACGGTTTTGGAGACCGCTATTCTACCCTTGAACTATGCCCGTCTATTAAAAACCAGCAACACATTAAAGTGCTGCTGGTTTTATCAATATTCGTATAAAAATTATTCTACGATTTCAGTAACCTGACCTGCACCTACAGTACGTCCACCTTCACGGATAGCGAAACGAAGACCTACGTTCATTGCGATTGGGCTCAACAAAGCCACATCGATAGTCAAGTTGTCCCCAGGCATAACCATCTCTACACCAGCCGGCAAAGAGATAACTCCTGTTACGTCAGTTGTACGTACGTAGAACTGTGGACGGTAGTTGTTGTGGAATGGTGTGTGACGACCACCTTCTTCTTTTTTCAAGATGTAAACCTCAGCCTTGAATTTAGCGTGCGGCTTAACAGATCCTGGCTTGATGATAACCATACCTCTTTTGATATCAGCTTTATCGATACCTCTCAAAAGAAGACCTACGTTATCTCCAGCTTCTCCACGGTCAAGGATTTTACGGAACATCTCAACTCCAGTGATGGTAGAAGTCAATTTGTCTGCACCCATACCGATGATTTCAACTGCATCACCTGTGTTGGCAACACCTGTTTCGATACGACCTGTAGCAACAGTTCCACGACCTGTGATCGTAAATACGTCTTCAACTGGCATCAAGAAAGGTTTCGCAACGTCACGTACCGGCTCTTCAATCCAAGAGTCAACAGCTTCCATCAATTCAAGGATTTTAGGAACCCAGTTCGGGTCAGCGTTCAATCCACCCAAAGCAGAACCTTGGATAACTGGACCATTGTCTCCATCGTATTCGTAGAATGACAACAAGTCACGGATTTCCATTTCAACGAGCTCTAACAATTCAGCATCGTCAACCATATCCACTTTGTTCATGAAAACAACGATACGTGGAATACCTACCTGACGACCCAAAAGGATGTGCTCACGTGTTTGTGGCATCGGACCATCTGTAGCAGCAACTACCAAGATAGCACCGTCCATCTGAGCAGCACCAGTAACCATGTTCTTTACGTAATCCGCGTGACCTGGACAGTCAACGTGCGCATAGTGACGGTTAGCTGTTTCGTACTCAACGTGTGAAGTATTGATGGTAATACCTCTTTCTTTTTCTTCTGGTGCGTTATCAATCTGGTCGAAAGATTTAGCAGCAGTCTTAGAAAAACCAGCCTCTGCCAAAACTTTAGTGATCGCAGCAGTCAAAGTAGTTTTTCCGTGGTCAACGTGACCAATCGTACCGATATTCAAGTGCGGTTTGGAACGATTAAAATTCTCTTTTGCCATTTTACTTAATTTTTAATCTTAGTTATATATTAGTGTTCAAAATTCAATACACTGTTGAGCCAATGACGGGATTTGAACCCGTGACCTCTTCCTTACCAAGGAAGCACTCTACCCCTGAGCTACACCGGCAAGGTTTAAACTCCAATTTCAAACGCTCGACAAGTGGAAGCTGTCTCGAATTTGAAATTTGGAGTTCCGGAGCTTTCGCCGGCAACTTGTAACAGTTGCGTTTGAGAAGTTTCCGTTTACTTTTAGACTTGAGCAGCCGCTCGCGTCTTGTCTTTTTTGATTTTGTCGACCTTCGGGTTATGAGCCCGACGATTTGCAAAACCTTTATTTAATCTTGCGATTTTAAAACACTTTCAAAATTTCGAAAAAGGATTACAAGCAAAGCTTGTGATCCGCAAGGGTGAACCCTTGCAATAATTTTTGATTTCTCGAATTTCTGAAAGCGAGCTTTCAAAATTCGCTCGATCAAAAATTAGTGGGGAGAGCAGGATTCGAACCTGCGAAGGTCTCCCAGCAGATTTACAGTCTGCCCTCGTTGGCCGCTTGAGTATCTCCCCTAACCTTTTTATTTCCAATACTGTAAGAACAAATGCTCTTTTTGAGCCGATAGAGGGACTCGAACCCACGACCTGCTGATTACAAATCAGCTGCTCTAGCCAGCTGAGCTACACCGGCATTGTACATAAAAAAAGTCCGCTATTTCTAACGGACTGCAAATGTATAGCATTTTGTTGTTGAATCAAAACAATTTTTAAAAATTTTTTCTCTTTAAATATGTGCCCTGATTTTTTCCTTTCTTTTCATTAATAAACGCTCCGCCGATTCGGCGCATTGGTCCACCGCTTCTTCAAAACTTTTGCATTGTTTCTTGACAAGGAAGTCGTCTCCCGGAACATGAATCTTAATCTCTACAATCTTGTTTTCCTTCTCGCTCGTGTTGTCCACCTTCAGAAAAACCTCAGATGACACTATTTTATCGTAATACTTCTCCAATTTGTCCATTCTTCCTTGGATAAAATCCACTAGCTTTCTGTCGACAGTAAAGTTTACTGCATGAACGTTTACCTTCATAATCTAAATTTTTAAGGATTAAACTTTGGAATTACCGTTGGTTTCGCGGATGCGCATTCCCATAAACCTGCCGGAGTTCTGATAAGCTGCTATGGGTATATATTTGTGTAGATGCCAAACTCGAATGTCCCAGTAATTCCTTTACTGAATTAATATCTGCCCCGTTGTTCAGGAGGTGCGTCGCAAAAGTGTGCCTTAAAATATGGGGGCTCTTTTTGACCTTCTCGGAGACATTACTAAAGTAGTGATTTATTAAATGATACACAAACGAATCGTTCAATTTAACGCCTTTTAAAGTCAAGAAAAAAAAGCCCGGATCTTTAACCACTTCTAAGCGTGACCGTTCAGAAAGATAGACTTGGATTTGTTGGGAAATAATTGGCAAAACCGGGACAATGCGTTCCTTGTTTCGCTTTCCGAGAACCTTGAGCGTGCCGTTTGAGCCAAAACTCGACAATTGCAAATGAATCAATTCGGTGCGCCGGATGCCCGTTGTATAAAACAAATCGATGATCAACTTGTCGCGCAAACCTTCAAAACCTTCGGGATACTGGATTTGATTGAGCACCAAATCGAGCTCCTTTTCCGAGAACGGAATCTGCAATTTCTTGGCCGTCTTCAAAGACTTGTGCTTGAGCAACGGATTGGCCTCGACCTGCTTGGTCTTCATCAGGAATTTATAAAAAGACCGCAACGAAGAAATCTTGCGGTTGACCGACGTATTCGAAATTCCGGCTTCGACGAGCGAAACGATCCAACTGCGGATCTGCCCATAATTGACCACATACAAATCCCCTGAATCGAACGCCGACACCAGAAAGTCCTGGAACGCCGACACGTCGTTCAGATACGCCGTCACCGTATGCAACGAGTAATTTTTCTCGAGCTGCAGATAATCCTGGTATGCCTGTTTGCCGTAGTCCATAAAAAAACCGTCAGTCCCAAAGATAAGAATCTTTGCCGACTGACGGTATATTTTTAAAGCGAAGAAATATTATCCTTCCAAGCTATCCTTCAATTGTTGGATGTAAGCCGCTTTCTGGATTTTCATCCTGTGCGTTACCGAAGGTTTCACAAACGCTTGACGCGCACGAAGTTGACGAACAGTTCCTGTCTTGTCAAATTTTCTCTTATAACGCTTAAGCGCTCTATCGATATTTTCTCCGTCTTTAATTGGTATAATCAACATAATATGGACACCTCCTTTCGTTAAGGCCGCAAAGATAAGTGAAAAAAGAACAAAGAACCAAGAGCAAAGACAAAAAAATTACAATTATATGGTTTTGACATTGTTTGTCTTGCAGCAAAGCGATCTTGGCTCTAGCAGCGTAGCGGTCTTTAGCGGAGCATCTTTTCTGGGCGTGCCGGCGGTTCAACATTTTTCTCTCATTGAAATTTACTGGCCGCCGTCGGGCTTTCCGCGGTGCACGGCACCTTGCTTCACTCCCTCACGCAAACCTTTGCGCTTTCATCCCTTTCTGTCTTGCAGCGCAGCGGTCTTGGCTCTAGCAGCGCAGCGGTCTTTCAGCAGAGCAGTCTATTTCTACTCGAAATAAAAAGTCGTCACCGTCGTATTCTCGGTATTTTCACCTGTAGCCATCGTTTGGGTCCGCTTGAAATAATACGGCGCTTCCGACAAGGTGAATTCGTAAACCGCCTCCTGCGTATCGGTCTGCCTTAAGTTGGGCGACAACCTAAAGCCTTCGATGAGATTCGCGTAACATTCGGCCTGGTAGACCATCAGGTTTTTCTTGCTGCCCATCGTATTGACGTTCAATTTGAAAAAATTATCCCTGATGTCCGAATAAGCCACCGGAATCGTCGTCCCGTCGTTTTTGTGGATGGCCGTCAAATTATTCGCGGTATCGTATTCAAAAGTATGCGGATCATCGGCTGCGCCATCGGTATCCAAATCCACACCTGCCCTGACCACATTGCCCTGGGCATCGAAATCCAAAATAATGCGGTGGGACAAGACGACCCCAAATTCCCCATAAGGCCGATCGGCCCTTTCAAAATACACCTGGTCGTCGGACGCATAGGTAAAGCGGTAATACAAATGGTTTCCATTAAACGCCCAATTGACGCCCGTGAGCCGGTTTTGCCCATCGTAGAAAAAATCGCGCACATCGTTCTCGTAGCTTCTCTTGGCCAGATGCCCATTTTCATAAAAATACCGTTGCTGCAATACTTGGCCTTGGCTTACCCCATCTACAAAATTCTCGACCGTTTCCGAAAAGAACTTCTGGTCCAGCAGGTTGGCCGTCGTAAAACTGCCTGAAGTTGTTCCGGTAGTTTCATCGGTGTTTGTACTTTCAATCGTGTAATAATCAAAAACAGGATTGTTGTTGAGTTGGAACGGTTCGGTCGCAGCATCGTCATCGTTACTGCAGGAAACAAAATTCAGGGCAAGCGCAAACAGAATGATTTTTTTCATATTTAAAAAAGTTAATGGGTTTATTGGTTAAAAAAGAATTCGATGACGGTTTCATTTTCGACACCGTCTGCCAATGGGGTCAGCGTCGTCTTTTTCTGGTAATAGATACTCGTTGGCGAAACCACATAATCCGAATCCGGATCATTGGCCAGCACATGCATCGAATGCCCCAAATTGTCCGGCCAATCCGTACCGACGTATTGTTCGGCACAAAGCACGCGGCGCGTTTCTATCCCATAGGTCTTATTGTCGAGCTTGTTGAAGTTGTCATAGAGCGTCGAATAGCTGAAGTTTTGCTCCGAACCATCCCAAAGTTGGATCTTAACCAAATCGCCATCGGAATAGGTAAATCTGTTGACGTGGTCCATCATCCCATCCAGATTGGAATCAGGCCCGGCCTTGACCACATTGTCGCCTTCAAATTCCAGGATATTGCGGTAAACGATCTGCGCCTCGGGATCGGTGTAAAAACCATCCAATCGCTCCGCATAAGTCACCTTGTAAGAAGCATGCACGAACCGGTAGTTGACTTGCTGCAACACACCGTCTTCCAAAACCATTTTCTGGGCGCCGATGAGCTGCAACTGATTATTGTAATACAAACGCGTATCCGGTGTCGCAGTAAGCTTCATGTTGGTGTCGTAAAAATAACGTTGTGTCGTTACGCCATCTTGTGTCACCGAAAAACGCTTGCCATCGAGCAGGTTTTCGGTATACGAATAATTGTCCGGGGAAGGGCTTCCGTCGGCCAGTGTCGTGGTGGATGTCAGGGTAAAATGACTAAAGTCGGGGATTGTGTAAGGCGTGGGATCATCGTCCGAACACGAAAAAAAAAGCATAGCGATTCCTGCCAAAGAAAAGAGTTTGGTTGTCATAGAATTAAAATAAATTGGTTGGTAATAGGATAACGAAATTTATTTTAACATATTGTTTTTTGTAATCCAAATCCTCAAAAAAAGAAAGAGCTTCGACTGAAGCTCTTCATGCAACACTAATAGTATATAAGTCCCGAAATCACTAATAGTGCATTTTCATAGTGTTCTTATAACAACCCAGGGCGATTTCCCCCTACCTTGAAAATAAAAAAAAGCTCCCGGATTTGGAAGCTTTTTTATATCTCGAATTATTCTTTGAGTAAATTTCTGGAAATGACCAACTTTTGAATTTCGGTGGTTCCTTCGCCGATGGTACACAATTTCGAATCCCTGAAGAATTTCTCCACCGGGAAATCTTTGGTGTAACCGTATCCGCCGTGGATCTGGATCGCATCGCTCGATACTTTGACGCACACCTCCGACGCATACATCTTGGCCATCGCCCCGAGTTTGGTCATCGGTTGGTGTTCTTGCTTGAGGTAAGCCGCCTTGTGGAGCAACAATTCCGACGCTTCGATTTCGGTCGCCATGTCGGCCAATTTGAAGGCAATACCCTGGAATTCACTGATTGGTTGCCCGAACTGGTGTCTTTCCTTGGAATATTTCAACGCGGCTTCATAAGCGCCTTTGGCAATACCGAGTGCCAATGCACCAATGGAAATCCTTCCGCCGTCGAGCACTTTCATCGCCTGGATAAAACCTTGTCCCACTTCGCCCAGACGGTTGGCATCCGGAACACGGCAATCCGAAAAAATCAATTCGGCAGTTTCCGAAGCACGCATGCCCAATTTATTTTCTTTCTTCCCTGATGAAAATCCCGGCGTTCCTTTTTCGATAACAAAAGCGGTCATTCCTTTGGAATCCCCTTTTTCACCGGTACGAACAATGACCACAGCGATATCGCCAGAAATGGCATGCGTGATGAAATTTTTGGCCCCGTTGATGATCCAATCATTTCCGTCCTTGACGGCAGTAGTATTCATTCCGCCCGCATCCGAACCGGTATTGTGCTCGGTAAGACCCCAGGCGCCGATGTGCTCGGCCGTGGCCAATTTGGGAATCCATTTTTTCTTTTGCTCCTCGTTTCCGAAAGTCAGGATGTGGTTCGTGCAAAGCGAGTTGTGCGCCGCCACCGACAGACCGATCGAAGGATCGACTTTTGAAATTTCTTCTACAACGGTGATGTATTCGTGATAGCCTAAACCAGAGCCGCCGAGTTCTTCAGGAACCAGCACGCCCATAAACCCCATTTCCCCCAATTTTTTAAACAACGGAACCGGAAAAGTCTGCGCTTCATCCCATTCCATAATATTCGGTCGGATATGCTGCTCGGCAAAATCCCTGATCGATTGCGCAATCATCGATTGCGTTTCATTGTATCCAAAGTTCATTTTATCGGTTATTTTTTTAGAATTCCAAATATAAGGCAATTATATTCATTTTATCAACAGGAAAGCCCGAAATTTTTAGCAAATCCTCAGACGACTTTAGGAGCCCATTCATGCTTCGATAGGTCACAATGGACTTGGCCAGTGCGTAACGGAAATAAGGAAATTGCGCCAATTCTTTGACCGATGCCTCATTGATGTTGATTTTTCTTACCTGCTGCGGATGTTCGACCTTGAAGGATTGCCGCAGCCGGCCTATGACCTCGGGCGACAATCCCCAAATGTCCTGCATCTGTTCCATACTGACAAACCCGCCAAGCTTTTCTTTTTCCTTGAGGATGCGTTCCGACAATCCGTCGCCGATGCCATAGATTTTCTTCAAATCGTCCTGTGTGGCCGTGTTGATATCGAGAACGGCCAGTTTGGGTTTTTCGTATTGGGAAATCGGATAATGGGCCGTCTTCCTGTTTTGGACCCAATCCGGAAATTTGAAATAAGGTGCGATTTGCCGCAACAGCGAATCGGAAACACCGGTAACTTTTTGGAATTCCTGCGCCGAGTTCACATAGCGGTCCGTGTTTCTAAATGCCAGTAGCCGGTCGATTTCCTGGACCGACATGCCCAGTTTGTACCCTTTGAAATCGGTGATGAAATTGGGATTGAACGGATAGATTTTGGGCTTTTTTTCGCGACGGGAAACTTTACCCATCGAGTCGATGGCAGATTGCACGGCGAGCCACCGCTGTTTTTTCGGGTCGGGTTTTTCAATGGCGCTGAAATCGGCGAAATGGTAAACCAATTGCAAAGCGACAATCAACAGGAACAATACAGCCAACCCGTTGCGTTGGGATTTGGTATAGTTGAAATACGGTCTTAATTTTTCGGGAAACATGATTTTGGCGTGTAAAGAAGGAAATGGCTTAGAAAAAAGAAGAAAATCTAAAGGTCGAAAACGGAACTCCGTTTGGCCCTGACAAGGTCTTTGAGCCGAATCCAGAAAGCGAGCGTGAGGTAAACCCCAAACCACAATCCGGCGGTCACAAACGAGATGTAGATGAAAAACAACCGCACATTGTTGGCGCGCATCCCGAGCTTGTCGGCCAGCCGCGAGCACACGTGAAAACCGTATTCCTCGAGGCCATATTTGAGCCGAATAACAAAAGGCATGTTCTTATTTTCCATTGCGCTAAGATAGGCATTAATGGTTAGAGTGCGCGGTAGGTTTTCTGTAAATATTCCTAAAAAAAAGCCCCAATTGTTCGAATTGGGGCTTGTGATTTGAAATCGAAACTTATTATTTTATCGAACCGATGATGTCGTATTTGGTGATGATATGGTGCTTGCCATTGCCCAAATCAACCAAAACCGCCTGGTTGTCCTTGGTGATGAGCTTGGACACTTCCTCGATCGAAGTTCCGACTTTGACAATCGGGTACGGCTTGCCCATGACATCCTTGATTGGTTTTTCGGCTACGTTCTTATCGGAAACATAACTCTGGAACAAATCGGACTCGTCTACCGATCCAACAAAACCGCTCGTATCGATGACCGGGATTTGCGAGATCTTGTATTTGCGCATACGCTCGATCGCGTGCGACACCAATTCCTCGGTACGTACGATCACGAGTGGTTTGTCGAGGTGGTCTTTGATCACATCTTCGGCCTTGGTGATTTCCTCGTCTAGGAAACCGCGTTCGCGCATCCAATCGTCATTGAACATTTTGCCCACGTAACGGCTGCCCGAATCGTGGAACAACACCACCACCACATCGTCCGGCTTGAAATGTTCCTTGAGTTGCAACAGCCCCTTGACGGCAGAACCCGCAGAGTTGCCGACAAAAATCCCTTCTTCGAGCGCGAGCCTTCGTTGGTAGATCGCTGCGTCCTTGTCGGTCACTTTGGTGAAGCCATCGATGAGAGAAAAGTCGACGTTCTTGGGCAGGATGTCCTCGCCGATGCCTTCGGTAATGTACGAATAAATTTCGTTCTCGTCGAAGATGCCGGTTTCGTGGTATTTCTTGAACACCGAACCATAGGTATCGATACCCCAGCACTTGATGTTCGGGTTTTTCTCCTTGAGGTATTTGGCTACGCCCGAAATGGTTCCTCCGGTGCCGACACCTACCACAAAATGGGTAATCTTGCCTTCGGTTTGTTCCCAGATTTCGGGACCGGTCTGTTCGTAATGCGCCAACGAATTGGACAGGTTGTCGTATTGGTTCACGTACCAAGAGTTGGGCGTTTCTTCACCGAGTCTTTTCGAAACCGAATAGTACGAACGCGGATCGGTCGGTTCTACATCGGTGGGACAAACGACCACCTTGGCGCCCACGGCACGCAGGATGTCCATTTTTTCCTTGGATTGTTTGTCGGTGATGACACAGATGAGTTTGTAGCCTTTGACGATCGCGGCCAGTGCCAAGCCCATTCCGGTATTTCCCGAAGTTCCTTCGATGATGGTACCGCCCGGTTTGAGGCGGCCGTCGGCTTCGGCATCTTCGACCATCTTGACAGCCATACGGTCCTTGACCGAATTGCCCGGGTTGAAGGTTTCTACTTTGGCCAGTACGAGCGCATCGACCTCCTTGGTCACTTTGTTGAGTTTGACCAAAGGCGTATTGCCGATGGTGCCCAATATATTTTCAGAATAATTCATTAGCGCAATGTGTTTTTTGGATATTTCTAATTTTCTGGGGACAAATATAGGAATTTGATATTCAAACGAAAGCAATGTTTAACGCAAATGTTGGTTCGCGTGAGCGATGGAAACGGCATCCTTTTGTGCAGTCCCGACACTTCGGGACGGAGCAAAAGATAAAGTGGACAGCGCGACCCGCAGGGACACGTCCAAAAAAATTACTTAAAGAAAGTCCACACCAAACCGAAGCGGATGATGAAATCGCGGTACGGGTAATTGGGCGCCGAATAGAATTCGTTGGTGCCCGACCAGGCCGAATTGAAATGCTCGGCTTTGATGAAAATGCGCGTTTGGCGGATGCGTGCGTTGAGGAAGAAATCGAGCATCGGGAATTCACCGATTTCGCGTTGGTCCTGTACGAAGAATTCGGCCAAAACCGGATTGTAGTCGTTGGCGTAGTATTTCGTGAAATAATTGAGCACTACGCCGGTTTGCAGGTAGAGCGCGCGTTTGAAAAAATGGTCGCTGAAATAGAGCGTGTTTCGCGTGACGAATTCAGGCACGTTGAGGATGTTGTTGTCTTGGTCTACTTTCTGGTACAGGAAGGTGTTGTCGAGCGCAAATTTCCAGAACTTGAATTCCTTGCTGAGTTTGACCGATAGGTATTTGATCGATTTGTCGTATTGTTTGGGCGTAACCAGTTGCACGGTATCGTTTTCGAAATCGTTGCTGAAATACAGCATGTCGCTTATGTTGGAGAGCTGGAACGAAGCGTTGGCCCATTTGGTCTCGGCATTGATTTCAATATTGTTGATCTTTTCGTTCTTGAAATTGTTGCGCCAGATGTAATTGTCGTAGCTGCTTTGGTGCAGGTTGTAGATGTGGTTGGGAAGTTTGTTGATTTTCTGGTAGCGCAACGACGCCTTGATGTTTTCGTTGAGCGTGTAATGGACCGTACCGTCGATGTTGGTCAAGGACTGGTCGGTGATGGAATTCGAATACAATACTTTGGCGTTCCAGTTGTTTTTACGGTATTCGTATTGGCCGCCCACAGAATTGATTTTATCGCTGAGCGATGGCGGGACAACCCCATCGGGGAAAATAAAAACGGTGTTGTAATAATAGTTGTAACGGAAGTCTTCAATGAAAAACTGGAATTTCCCGAGTGTACTGTTTTCATAAGCCGCCCCGATCTTATTGTACATTTTATTGTAGCGCACCTGGTCTTTGATTTTTCCTGCCGAAGTCGGCCCAAAACGATTCACGTACAAATCGCCGATTTGTGAGGAAATGCCGGTCTGGCTGTATTCGAAAAACTTGCGTTCGTAATTGAATTGGTGCGTCAGGTAAAGGTTGTTGCTTCCGTGTTCGGGATTGATTCGAAACGCATGGTCGACAAAAAACCGGTTGCCGCGCAGAAAAGTCCTTGCGTCTTTGAGAAACACTTCGAGCCGTTGGCGTTCTTTGAAGTCTTCGTCCTTGCCTTCGAAATCGGCGCGAGTGGTGATACCGCCATTCTCCCCGTTATCAAAATCCTGGCCGGTAAAATGGGCATTGACCACATACCTTTCGCTCTTGGTTTTGTAACTCGTGGTGAACCTGAAATTCCCCGAGCTTGTAAGTTGGTTGATGTATTTTCCGAGCGAACGGAGTCCTTTGTAGGCGATGGAAAAATTGAGCCTTTCGGAAGTATTGAGCGTCGCCAAGGCATCGACACTCTGGCCTTGTTCCATGACGGTCTTGAAATACAGTTCGGTTATGGGCGTTGCCACAGAATAGTATTTGATGTCCTTTACATCGAGGTAATTGATGTGCTTGGCCTGGTAGCCGAATTCCGGATAGGGTGAAAACCCATTGAGTCCGTATTGCAAAGCGTTGTATGGTTGGCCCTCATTGACAAACGGCAACAACCCGAAATTGTCTTTGCGCAGGTAGTTGTATTCGTATTCGTCCTTGATGGTCAGCGAGGTGTCGACATAAGTCGTGTCGCGTTCGAGCGTGATGATGCGGTAAGAAGTAATCGGTGCTTTTTGGGCGAGCTCTTTGGCTTTTTGCTCCTCGGTTTTACGGAGGCTTTTCTGCTTTTCTGTAGTGGGTTCCTGTGAAAAAACAAAAAGCGAAAACAGTAAGAATATAGCCGAAAATACAACTCTCATAGTAAGTAATAAAGGACAAAAATAACCATTTGTTTGTAAATAGCGTACAAATTATGATTTTATAAAACGAGACCATAAAAAAAGGGCCACCCGAATGGATGGCCCTTTTGGTCAGAAAAATTTCTGATTATTGTTTTACCACTTTGAGGGTAGAAGTACCTTCGTTGTTAGAAACTTTTACCATGTAAACACCTGCGTTCAAAGAACCCATGTTTACAGTAGCAGCATTTACAGAACCGAAGTTGTAGTTTGCTACTTGCTTACCAAGGATGTCGAAAATCGCTACAGAGCTGATGTTCTTACCGTTGATGTTCAAGTCACCTGAAGTTGGGTTAGGAGAAGCCGTGAAAGCTTTTGTTTCTTGGAAGTTTTGAGTTCCCAAAAGTTCGCGGAGGTCATTGATCCAACGGTAGATACCACCTTCAACAGCCGAAGCAGTAAATCCAGAAGCCAAACCGTGTGAGAAGTCGAAGAATTCAACTGCGCTTACGGCGTCGATAGCCTCACCCAAGTCGATCCAAGTCAAACCGTCATCACCACTGATTGAAGCTCCTCTGTTACCATCGATCAAGTCTTCACCAATGTTAACCAAAACACCAGTTTCACCACCTACGTAAGTAACATCTCCGCTTCTGATGGTTCCTTCTGGCAAGTCCATGGTCCAGTTTTGACCACCATCAACAGATCTGTATTGTGACCAGTCTCTGAACACCATGATTCCTTTGTCCATATCGTCAAAAGAGAAAGCAGCACCCAAGTCAGCATCGCCAAAATCCTGGCAAGGCGTTTGGAAAGCTTCCCAGTTCAAACCGTTGTTGTCTGATCTAAAGATTCTTCCTTTGTTGGTACCGAACCAGATTCTAGATCCGGCAGTCTCATAAATTCTTGTGTATCCGTACTCACCAGTCAATGGCACAGGAATGTTTGAAGATGGAACACGAGTCCAAGTTACACCACCGTTTGAAGTAGTATACAACTCGAAGTATCCACCAGCAGGGTCTCCACCGCAAACACCAACGTTAGCATCCCACATGTGGACGAAGTTCGTGAAAGAGTCTGTACCGGTGTTGAAAGAAGCAGAAGCTTGCTTGGTCCAAGTAGCACCACCATCGGCTGTTTTCCAGATACCTCCTTGTACAGTTGGTGTATTCGGGAAAGCCGCAGTCCATGCCGTTGAAGAAGAAATTGGGCTCAATGAACCAATCCCAAGGTTAGTTGAACCTACGTTGATGGCACCGTTGGTCCAAGTATTTCCAGCATCACCTGATTTTGCCCAAACTCTAAATTGAGCAGCACCACCTGATCCGTCATAACCTGTAACCCAAACATCCGCCTCGTTAACGTAACGAATCTCGTTAACACCAGTAGATGCTGTTGCAAAACCTGTTGATTCCTCCTCCCAATACACTTGCGCCTGGGCAGAGTAACCTAAAACCATAATAGGTAATAGTAATAATTTTTTCATAATAAATTAATTTATAGTTAAAGATTCACAAATATAAAAATATATTTCAGACAACACATAAAATTGCCTTCAAATAAAGCTAAAAAAATAGTTAAAAAAGCCCTCTCGAATGAAAGGGCTTTTTATATATCTTAAAGTCCTTCCGCTTCAACGGAATAAACAACAGAATTTCCAGTACCTGTCTTTTCTACTTTCAGAATGGTTTTTGGAGCACTGCTCAAAGTAACGTCATCATAGATACCATCATAGAAACCAGTTGATCCGTCAGGATATTTCCATACGATTCTGTATCGCAAGTCAGCTCCGCTACTCAAAACGTTAAGCGGTGACAATCTGATGAAGTAAGTACCTTCCTGCGAAGACAATCCATCAGAAATACTTCCAGGAGAGTTCCGGAAACTGTGCCCAATGTAAGCCGAACCAGTTGGTTCAGGAGCGGTATCTCCAAATGAAGCTACAATCTCAGAACTACCTGACAAAGCCGCTGCCGGCGCCAAGTTTACTTTGAATTGTGTCCCATTTGATAAAATTTCAGTTACATAAGTTCCCGCAGCAGCAAACCTACCAGGGCCGTTAGAAACGGTAACAATCATACCCAACTGCAAACCAGCCGTAGACGCTACAGTAATAAGGTTACCCGGACTGCTCGAGGCACCAGTCATGGTCAAATCTACACCCGAAGCAGTAATGACGCTGTTTGCGCCCAATGCAGATAGAGGCGCTCTGCTGATTCTGAACTGACTGTCACTCAAGATTGAAGTAATCGTTGTATAGGGCAAGAAGTGACCTGGTCCAGAAGATACATTCACAATAGCACCTACTTGTAAACTGGCTGTTGAACTTCCGCTGGCCAAAGTAACCGTGTTGGTAGGATTGGTAATCGGTCCGCCGCTCACAACTGTCGCTCCTGGTGGTAAAGTATGCGAATAAGATCCTGGTCGGTCCACATAAACCCTCATGTTGTTTCTGCTGGTCGATGGATTGAACCAAGCTACACGCACCTGGAGCCTATTGATGTCGTCAGACGGTGTTGCGGTGTTTCCGGTATTGAATATGATTTTGTTCGAATCAATCAAATAGTGTTTGCCCGGCTCTACCGTTTTGAGTGCAATACCACTGATGTAAAGTTCCATAGTACTATCGAAAACAGCACCGCCGGAAGCCAAGATTTTTTCAGAAGCGGTAGTATCGCCCGGCAATACGTCTACTGAAGTCCTGGTTCTTCCGCCCGATTTGTTCATTGTAGTCACTTCTACCGTAACCGTATCAGCAAATGTACGCTTGACGTCCACAGTAAAAGGAATTTCCTGACTGGTGAGTACCGCAGTCAATGCAGGGTCTACAGAAATTTCACCATGGATTACTTCAATAGCCTGGTTTCCAATCGGAGTTCCAGAATATTTCTCTTCATCCGATTCACAGCTTGCAAAAAAAGCGACAAGACCTGCAAGAAATAATATATTTTTTAATTTTTTCATATCAAATAAGTTTTAAATGTCTATGCTTCCATCTTATGGATTCGCTTCATGGTTGTTGTATGGAACTTCAGCATCCAATGGAATTGGGGTGTTAAACAAACGGGTGTTGAATTTATACCCTTGCTCCATAGAAGCTGTAATTTGGTTGATACGTGCCAAATTCATATAACCTGCCTTGTGTCCGGAAGCATCATAAGAATAGGCAAAAAACGTATACACGTCTCCATCCTGAAGATCAGACACGTTAAGACCAAGTGCAGTCGCTACCATTTGTGGTGTAATTCTCAAATTGTATGGAAAAGTAGTGATGCTTTGCATATATACGTAGTCCCCTGTCAAGAACTGGCTAGGGTCTCTTCTTCTTACATAAAGATCGTACTTGACCACATTCCCCGAAGGATTCGACAAGATTCCAGTAAACGCAGTGGTTGACAATTCGTCAAAATCCATTTCCCTGGTTTCAATATCCAGTTTCATATATTGACCTGCTACTTTTTCCGGCAGCGGGTTTGTAGAGTCATCTTCGCAGGAAGACACACCAAAGGCCATCAAAAAAGCGATCGGCAATAAAAAAAGTTTTTTCATAATCACTATTTTTTCTTATTAATGTAATTCAAATCCGCCTAAGTCCCAAAATACTCTTTTGGTTCTCACATTGCTCGGCGCATTAGGGTTGTTGTTCACGCTGGCTCCAGCATACAAAGCTGTTGAGAAGTAAGCACCTGGGTTTTCTTCCACCGTAGGTTGGAAGTTATCAGGATAACCTGTTCTTCTGTAATTGTTGTATGGTTCGATACCATTACCCCATGCAGCAATGTAATACTCCTTGATAATGATTTGAAGTTTATCGGCTTCACTAGAAGCATCGTATCTTTCCAACACATAAGCGACATAAGTATCCGTCAAGGTGTTTATTTGTGCCTGTGTATTTGGCGTATCAGGCATACCTGGCGCATACTGCGGCAACAAAGTAGTAGTTTTGGTGACCGACTGACGGATTGCTTGCTCTAATTC
Source organism: Flavobacterium sp. (assembly GCF_047602195.1). Lineage (GTDB taxonomy): Bacteria > Bacteroidota > Bacteroidia > Flavobacteriales > Flavobacteriaceae > Flavobacterium. The sequence continues at coordinate 89,435 of NZ_JASGHW010000003.1, read as the reverse complement.
TACCTTTGCATCTCCGGCCATTCCCAATTTAAGAATCGCCTCGGCTTTGAGGAAGTGTACATACGAAGACAATACCATCGGCATGATACCCGCTCCAAGACCACCTCTTAAACCTGCGTTGACAAAACTATTTACCTGAACCGGCGCTCCAATCAAACCACCTGCAGGATATACCCCGACAATAGTACGCAAATCGTCATCCAACGGAATACCCGAAGCATCCCCATGGTCACGACCCAATAAACTTCTACCATTAGTTTGACTGTCATCCACCCTTGGCACCGAAGTACAGTAAGCAGCTCTGACCCCTAAGTTATAAAATGAAGAATATTGATCCTGTGAATAATGTGCCGGACGCGACAATGATTTACACGGAACTGCTTGTGCATTTTGCAAAACTTGGTTCGTAATATCTTTCTGTTTGAAGAAATAATAACGGAATCTTGGATCTACAACATTTTGCAGTGTAGTTCCCACTTCTCTAACTTTCTCTTCATTAACAGCCCAAAAGAAATAGTTCGCGATATAAGCACCTGAACCCAATTCATAATGATCATTGTATTGTGGATGTCTTGAGTTCGGAACATCACGCTCGGTTCCATATTTGAAAGCGAAGTCCTTTGCAGAATCATTGATCAAATCATTTTCAGCCATCAACGCCGCCAATTCAGTATTGATATTGATTCCACCGAAACCAGTAGCCAACCTGGCTGTACAAAGCATTTTAAATTTAAGCGTCTTGGCCAATGTTATCCATTTCGCAGGATCTTTAGCGTTGATGGTACCAGTACCAAAGTACAAATCACGTGCAGCCAAAGCCCCGTTAGAATTGTCGGACATGCCCAAAAGTTCAATAGCGTCGTTCAATTCATTATAAACTCCCGCATATACCGCTTCACTGCTGTCGTATTTAGGTGTAAGGTTGGCGTTACCCTGAAGTGCTTCAGAGTAAGGAATGCTTCCATACATATCAGTCAAGGTCAAGAGAACGTAACATCTGATGATTTTAGAAGCACCCAAAATGAAATTCTGACCATTTTCAGTTGCTTTTGGCTCCATTACCTTGATCGAGTTCAGCATCAGGTAAGCAGTCGTCCAGTTGTTATCGAAATCTACCGGTGCAAATGAGTTGTCGTAAGAAGTTCCGTTGGTCATTGCCATCTGTCTGGTCATACGCTGGGTAAAACCATTCGCAGAATTCACGAAATCTGGCAACGTCAATTGTACATTGTTGAATACATACACCGGATCCAATTTGTCGGCCGGCAAAGTACTCGGGTTGTCCGTTTGATCTAAATCGAAAGTTTCACAGCTTCCCAAAGCCAGGACAGCCAATAGAAGAAACGATTTAAATATATTTTTTTTCATTTTCATTTTTTCTTAGAAAGTTAAGTTAATATTAAAACCATAACGCTTAGATGTTGGCCCTGTCAAATAATCAAAGCCCTGTCCGTTACCAACACCCAAACTCATTACTTCTGGGTCAAAGTTCAACTCATCTGGGAAGTTAAACGCTTTGTACCAAAGGTTCTGGCCTACGATAGAGAGTGAAATTTTACCAAAAGGGGTTTTCTCCAACAGCTTTTTAGGAAGACTGTAAGACAAAGAAACTTCTCTCAATCTCAAGTTCGTTGCGTCGTATACCGATTGCTCATCGATGAAGAATCCAGAGTTGTTGAATCCGTATTCTGTAGCACCGATCTGGATCTCGTTGATGTTTCCGTTGGCATTCACCCCTGGAAGTACATACGTTCCGTTTTTATCGATTCCTGTATCTACAACACCTCTAGACATCAAAGCGTTGGCAGTGTTAGAGTAAATATCTCCTCCTTTTTGGAATTCAAATTGGAATTGGAAAGTAACTCCTTTGTAAGAAAACTCATTAATCACTGTTGACTTCCAATCTGCATTCGGGTCACCGATTTCTTTCAAGTCGTCATCTACTACATAGTTACCGTCGGCACCTACGATATAGTTTCCGTTTCCGTCTCTTTTAATCGTGCTACCCATGATGACACCGTAAGGTCTTCCTGGTACCGCAAAGTTACCACGGTTGGTGAATCCTGCAATACCAAGCATTTCAACACCTGGACCCAATTCTTCTACAATGTTTCTGTTTTTGGTCATCGTTCCCGAAAGGTTCCAAGAGAAACCATCCGTTTGAGATCTAATCACACCCAAATTCACACCGAGTTCATAACCCTTGTTGCTGATTTCAGAAACGTTTTGTGTTTGTGAACTGTATCCGCTTTCTGGAGCCAAATCAGCAAAAATGATCAAGTCTTTTGAACGCTTGTCATACAATGACAAATCGATTCCTAATCTGTTGTCGAGGAATTTAGCCTCTATACCGAATTCTACCTCTTTGTAAAGTTCTGGCTTGAGGTTCGGGTTACCCAATTGTGCACTTGGCCCAATAATATTAACCGTTTCTCCTTCGATTGGCTGGAAAGAGCTCGTTTGCTGGAACAATCCAATATTCGTTTGATAAGGCGAAGGGAAACCTGCTGAAGATCCATAACCTACACGCAATTTCGCATAATTGATCCATCTTTTGTTTTTCAAAGCTGAAAACGCATCTGTTGGTACAAACGAGAGTGAAGCTGACGGGTAAAACAATGAACGGTTGTCCTCAGTCAAAGACGAGAACCAGTCATTTCTTCCTTGCAAGTTCAAGAAAAGGAATTTCTTGAAAGCAAGCGTCATACTGGCATAGGCACCCACGACATTCTGGCTTTGACGCTCAGAATACCCCAAGTGGTCCTGGAAGTTTTGGTGCTCCTGGAAATCGTAAACGAATTGGTTGAAGCTTTCCAAAGCATTGTATTTGTATGATTCCATACGCGAGTTGATACCCGCTGTTCCATCCAATACCCAAATTTCATCCTTATCAAGATTCTTGTTGAAGTTGTAGCTGAACGTATGGTCAAAAATAGTATTCTCGTTGTTGGTGGTTCTCATGTAACCACGTGAAGTTTGCACACCTCCCTTATTGATGTAATACAGTTTTCTCTGGGTATAGTTGTCAAAACCTAAACGGTAAGAAACATTAGACCATGAGTTCAATTCATACATCGCAGTGAAGTTCGCATAGAAACGTCTAACCGATTCGTCATCGCTGGCGTTTTTGAGCAACCAACGCGGGTTGGTGATGTCCCTTCTGTAGTACACCGATTCGTGTGTTTTAGGATCTTCATACGGCAACCCGAACAAGTCGAAGTTTCTTGGTGTATAAAGAATAGTAGAGAAAATAGACGGCGTAACCGCGCCCGAACCATATCCATAACCAGTCAATGGCGCGCTTTTATCTGTCTTCACAAAGTTCAATGAAGTAGACAAAGTCAAACCGTTTGACAATTTGGTAGAACCTCCTGAACTCAAGTTCAAACGTCTGTATTGGTTGTTGTCGATAAATCCTTGGTCATCGGTATTACCCACGCTTAAGTTATAGCTGGTTTTGTCTGCTCTTCCGCTGATGCTGATCGAAGTTGTGTTCACATAGCCAGTTTTGAAGAAAGGCTTCACGTTGTTTTGCGGCGCCCACGCCACCTTGATTGGCTTATTCTCCTCGTCGAAGAATTGTGGGAAGATATCACTTCCGTAGTAAGCCAACGGATGATCTACGGTTCCGTCGAGACCAATTCCACCTTCGCCCCTTGCATCAAAGCTTGGTCCCCAGTTTCCGAATGTTGTACGGTATTCATTGTTGTTACCCACACCCCATTTGTTTTGAAAATCAGGAAGGTTGGCAATTTCTGTCATGTACATGGACTGCGCCACGTTGACTTCCATTTTCTTGTTGACATCTTTTGTATTTCCGGTTTTGGTAGTAACCAAGACCACCCCTTTTGAACCCGCAGATCCATAAAGCGTAGTTGCACTCAAACCTTTCAAGATACTGATCGATTCGATGTTGTTCGGATCCAAGTCAAGGAAACGGCTCGAAGCATTGGTTGCACCTTCTACGAAGTTACCATCGGTGTTGGTATCAGAGTTGAACGGAATACCATCAACGATAAACAACGGTTGGTTACTTCCTGTAATCGAAGAATAACCACGGATGATGATGTTGGTACCCGAACCTGACAAACCACTGGTCTGTTGAATGTTTACCCCAGGCGCTTTACCTGTCAAAGCCCTTACCACATCGGTTGAAGGCTTAGAAGCAAATTCTTCAGATTTGATGGTGGTCACGGCATAACCAAGCGCTTTTTTCTCTTTCTTGATCCCTTGACCTGTGACAACTACTTCCCCGATAACCTGTGCATCGGATTTCATTTCCACATTAATTTTGCTTGTAGCACCTACAGGCATACTGATGTCCGTATATCCAACGAAAGAGAAAACCAGGACATCTCCTGCTTTTGCCTTAATGGAATAGTTACCATCAAAATCTGTCTGCACACCTGCTTTTGTGTTTTTATTAACGACATTTACAGTAGGCATGGGTAGACCGCTCTCTGTAACTGTACCGGTAATCGTTTTCTCCTGTGCAAAAGAAAACTGCATTGAGAACGCTAGCAATAGCGCAAAAATCCACTTGAACTTAGATCTCATATTAAATTTATTTGAGTTAGTTATTTCGCAAACTTCTTAATAATTTCTTAATTAACCAAATTAATATATCCACGAAGCCGTGTTAAAAATTAATTTCTGTTAATATTATCTTATAGCAACTTTCAATAGAAGATGATGGTTCGTTGCAAAAGGTTGGACAGAATTTTACTATTTTTGTAAAAATTTTTAAATGCTCATTTCCAGGTTTTCAGATTTTGCTTTCGAAGCCGGCACAGATGAAGCCGGGCGTGGTTGCCTTGCAGGCCCGGTAACGGCCGCAGCGGTCATCCTGCACGATGAATTCGAGCATGAATTGCTCAACGACTCCAAGCAACTCACCGAAAAAAACCGCGAAATCCTCAGGCCCATCATAGAAGAAAAAGCACTTTGCTTTGCCGTCACGCATTTGGAACCGATCCTAATTGATGAAATCAACATTTTGAATGCCTCGATCAGGGCCATGCAGGAATCGATACAAAAACTGCACACCGCTCCTTTATATATTATCGTGGACGGAAATCGTTTCAAACCCATCAACAACATCCCTTACAGTTGCATCGTCAAAGGCGATTCCAAATACCGAAGCATTGCCGCAGCGTCCATCCTGGCCAAGACCTACCGCGACGCCTACATGGAAAAGATCCACGAGGAATTCCCGATGTACAACTGGAAAAAAAACAAAGGATATCCTACCGAAGAGCACCGCGAAGCCATCCGCAAATACGGAACGACCAAATACCATCGCATGAGCTTTAGGCTTTTACCGGATCAGCTTTCGCTGGATTTTGAAGAAGATTGGAGTATTCCTGGAGTTCGGCTGAAAATAACGCCGTGAAGTGTTTCTTGATTTTTTGCTTGACTTCTTCCATATCGACAGTCGGGACGCCAAGCTCTACATTGAGTGAAGTAACCGCTTTACCGCGAATCCCACACGGAATCATGTTGTCAAAATAGCCCAGGTCGACATTGACATTGAGCGCAAACCCATGCATGGTCACCCAACGCGAGGCACGCACGCCCATCGCACAAATCTTGCGTGCAAATGGCGTCCCGACGTCAAGCCAAACACCGGTTTCGCCTGCACTTCTGGTGCCGGTGATACCGTAATCGGCCAGCGTCAAAATAATGACTTCCTCCAGAAAACGCAAATATTTATGGATGTCGGTAAAGAAATTATCCAGATCCAAAATCGGATAACCAACGATTTGACCAGGCCCGTGATAAGTAATGTCGCCACCACGATTGACTTTGTAGAACGTTGCGCCTTTTTCGGCCAACTGCTTTTCACTGATGAGCAGATTGTCGAAATCGCCGCTTTTCCCCAAAGTATACACATGCGGATGCTCTACAAAAAGAAAGTGGTTCGGGGTCTCGAGATCGGTTTCCTCCCTCCTGTTCTTGATTTTCAGATTGAGGATTTCATCGAAAAGCGTTTCCTGAAAATCCCAGGTTTCTTTGTAGTCTTTTAAACCAAGGTCTTGAAGCCGGACAATTTTATTCATGGCAGTTGAGTCGAATTTGGACACACAAAGATACAAAGCTTTATGCCAACTAAATCTTAATTATTTCTTGTCGAGCACCACCTCGAAACTCGTCTTGTCGGGCTGCTCCAGGTATTCGGTCAGTGAGAACGGAATCGTAACGGTTTTGCGGTCGTCGCTGTAAAGCGCATTGGGGTTCGAAACCGACTTTACCTTGCGCGGAAAATGGTATTTGATGGTGTATTTCGACGCGGCAAACATCATTTTCATCATACCTGTCGAATCCTTGGACTGCTCCTGCAATTTCGGGTCGATGATCCGCACATTGCGCTTAAAAACTTTCCCGTCGTAGGCGTATTTCAATTCGGTATTCTCGGTGGACATCATCTTTCCAAACGGATTGTCGGGCTGCGATTTCTTGCTCAGCGATTGCATGGTCTGCATCGCCTCCATCATGTCCTGCAATTCCGACGCTTTCTTGAAATCGGTAAACACCGCCATCTTGAACGTTTTTTCTATCGAATTCATTTTGACGTTCATCGCAATCGGTTCGAGTTTCTTTAATCGTTCCTGTTCGGCCAACGGCAATTTCGCGATGCTGTCTTTTCTTTCCTCAAACAATTGCTTGAAGGTAATCGTCGAATCGATGTTTTCTTTTTGGGCGTCTCCCAATTTATCGCCCATCATGCTCATCAGTTCCGAAGCGTCGATGTCGTAAGAGATTTTGCCACTGCCGTCTTCCTTGAGGTAAATGTTCTCGGTAATCTGGCAACTGGTAAAAAACAAGGAAATAAAAACAATTGATAAGGCGTACTGGATTTTCATGATTTTCATTTGAATTGATTAAGCCAAAGATAACGATTCTATCAAAGTTTTGTTACGCCTGTTGGACAGAACCGCAACAACCTGACCCAGCAAAACTTTGACCCACTGTAGCTTTGAAACTTTGAAACTTCTCAATATCTTTGCGCCTTTAAATTTTACCTTACAATGGCACTATCCGAACAGGAATTACTCCGCAGAAAATCACTGGCCGAGTTGCGTAACTTGGGCATTGAGCCGTATCCGGCAAACGAATTTACCACAACCGCCTACAGCGCAGACATTCTCAAGAATTTTGCGCAATACGAAGGTAAGGAAGTCGTTCTTGCGGGTCGTTTGATGTCATTCCGCGACATGGGCAACGCCTCTTTCGCCGAACTCAAGGATGCCGAAGGCCGCATCCAGATTTATGTTTCACGCGATGACATTTCCAACGATGAAGCCAAGACGATGTACAAGGTCGTGTTCAAGAAATTGCTCGACATCGGCGATTTTATCGGGATTCGCGGAACGGTTTTCAAAACCAAAGTAGGCGAAATCTCGGTACATGTTTACGGCTTGACCGTTTTGTCCAAAGCCTTGAAACCATTGCCGGTCGTCAAAACCGACGCCGATGGCAAAGTGCACGATGCGTTTTCGGATGCCGAACAAAGATACCGCCGCCGTTATGTCGATTTGACCGTCAACGACCATGTCAAAGACACCTTCATCAAACGCACCAAATTGTTCAATGCAATGCGCAGTTTCTTCAACGATAAAGGTTATCTCGAGGTCGAAACGCCAATCCTGCAACCGATTCCGGGTGGCGCGGCCGCACGTCCGTTTGTGACACACCACAACTCGCTCGATATTCCATTGTACATGCGAATCGCGAACGAATTGTATCTGAAAAGACTCATCGTCGGCGGATTCGACGGTGTGTACGAATTCTCGAAAAACTTCCGCAACGAAGGCATGGACCGTACGCACAACCCCGAGTTCACCGCGATGGAAATCTATGTCGCGTATAAGGATTACAACTGGATGATGGATTTCTGCGAACGTTTGCTTGAACATTGCGCGATTGCCGTCAACGGCACTTCCGAGGCGACTTTCGGCGAACATACTGTCAATTTCAAAGCGCCATACGCCAGGATTTCGATGACCGATGCCATCATCAAATACACCGGTTTTGACATTTCAGGCAAAACCGAACAGGAATTGTTCGACGCCGCAAAAGGCATGGGCATCGAGGTCGATTCAACTATGGGCAAAGGCAAATTGATCGATGAGATTTTCGGCGCCAAGTGCGAAGGCAATTTCATCCAACCGACCTTTATCACCGATTATCCAAAAGAAATGTCGCCGCTCTGCAAATCGCACCGCGACAACCCGGAACTTACCGAGCGTTTTGAGTTGATGGTGTGCGGCAAGGAAATCGCCAACGCCTATTCGGAACTCAACGACCCGATCGACCAACGCGAGCGTTTCGAACACCAATTGCTGTTGTCTGAAAAAGGCGATGACGAGGCCGGTGCGTTCATCGACGAGGATTTCCTGCGCGCGCTCGAATACGGCATGCCGCCAACTTCGGGAATGGGCATCGGAATGGACCGTTTGATCATGTTCCTGACCAACAATGCCTCGATCCAGGAAGTGTTGTTCTTCCCGCAAATGCGTCCGGAGAAAAAACAAGTCCAGTTGGAATTGACCGAAGACGAAAAAGTGATCATCGGCATGCTCCAATCCGACGACAACCAAAAAATGGATTTGGGCGTACTCAAAGTTTCCGCTGCGTTGAGCGGCAAGAAATGGGACGCCGCAATGAAAGGTTTGTCCAAGCACGGACTCGTAAAAGTAACCGTCGATGGCGACATCAAAACCGTCGAGTACATCGGATAATAAAAATTAAACAATCGAAAATCTGCTCTGAACGGGCAGATTTTTTTTACCTTCAAAAGAAAAACAATGAAAGCAAACACCCTGAAAATAAGCCTGTTGCTCTTGATCAGTTCGGCGCTGAACGCCCAAACCTTTGACTGGAGTGGCAAAAAAACCAAAATCACCGAAGATTCGGAATACCAAACCCAAAGTGTTTTGCTCGGCGACAAACTTTACAATGTCAAGACGAGGTACAACGAAAAAGTCTACAACACCGACGTTTATGTGGACCGCTATGACCTCAAGGACAATTTCGACAAGTCCGAACGCAATCTTTCGGTCGAACAACCCGCGATGGGGCTCAACCTGTCGACTTTCAACAGCATTTTCCCTTATTCTGAAAAGGAATTTGTGGCTTTCTACAGCCTCTACAACAAAACCTCGCGCGAAAACGAACTGTATGTCGAAAAGGACGACATCGATTCAGGCAGTAAAACCAAAGTTGAAATGGTGGCAAAAGTCCCAGGCAAAAGCGGTACGAATCCCGGCAATTTCTATGTCGCGCAATCGGCCAACCGGAAGTTTTATGCGATTGTCGCCCAACCGTTGTACGACAAAAAAATCAACGAAAAAATCACACTGGTTTTGCTCGACGCCAATTTCAAGGAAGTCAAAAAACTCGAATACGAATTCCCGTTTTCGTCCAAGCAATCGGGCGACCAGACGATTTTCGTTTCGGATAACGGCCAGGTATTCCTGATCAAGAACATCGATTTGCCCAAGATGAAACCGTATCTGTCGGCCTATTTTTGGAACACATCGGCCAACACTGTATCAGAAGAAAGTCTCAAACTCGAAAACGATTTGCAGATCAATGCCATCAAAGGCCAGTTCTTAAATAATGAGTTGTATTTGAATGGAACCACCGATGCCGCCGAACGTTACGCAGTGACTTGGGGCCAAGCCTCGCCTGCCGTGGGCATTTTTGCCGCCAAATTTACCGCCGACGGAAAACTGGTTTACGCCAAAAACAACCCGGTCGAGAAATACAAAAACCTCGTGACTTCGGAAGCAATCATCGACGCAGACAAGATTTGGGTCATCTACGACCAGAAATACAAGGCCAAGCGCCGACAACCTGCCGACAAAAACGACCCGCTCAATTACAAATACGATTATGTCTACGATTCGGCTGGAACCGTCGTTTTGATGATCGACAACGCCACCGGAAAAATGGACTGGATCTCGAACATCAAAAACAACGAACGCACGACCGAAAACGACAACGGCGCGTTCAATGCGGCCATGGTTTTCCTCAAAAACGGCAAATTGTCGGTGATTTACAACGATACGCGCAATTTTGGAAAAGCATTGTTGCCCGATTTGCGCCGCGTTCCTGTGATCGAAATGTTTGACCGCTCGGGCAAATCTGAGAAAAAAGACATCGCCAATCCCGGCATCGCCGAGTCGAAGGAAAACTGTTTCGAACTCGACCCGTCTTTTAAAATCCAGCAATCACCGGGCGTCTATATCGTACGCACCCGTTGCAAAGGCGACGCGCGCTACGGCTACCTCAAATTCTAAACAAAAGGAACTCTTGATCGAGTTCCTTTTTTTATAAACTGTAATTGAGATTGATGCTCCAACGGTAATTCGATTCGACATTGCCATTGGACAGGTTCTGGTTGATCGGCAACATCGCGTTGATGCCAACCGAGAGGTTTTTTCGTCCGGCTTCCAATCCGAATTTCCCGAACACAATGTCGCCTGCCGAATCGGGAACGGTTTGCCGGTATTGGCGGTTAGATTCAAAAACTTCCCCAGCGATGCCGAGCTGCGGCACGAGCTTGACCGATTGGCGTTCCATCAGGTAAAAGAACGTCGCGCCATAATTGAGCTGGTCGCCAAACTGGTACAACTTGTCGTTTTCGGTCTTGAAGGTATAATTGCCCATCACATTGAGCCCGATATTGTCTTTCTTGAGCACATATTCGGCGGCCAAAAGGTAATCCCAACTGCCCGTGCCGACCTGGAATCCCGGATTCACGCTGCCTTTGTTGTTCTCTGCGTCGAACTTGCCTGTTGGCGCCTTGACACCGCCGCCGAGTTGGAGTTTGTGTGTAAATACCGTACTGTCTTTCATGGTTTCATACAGATTGTACATCGCCAAAACCGTGACGTCACCGAGTCCGTCAATGTGTTCATCGCCCGTGCTGCGTTTGCGCGTGTGGAAATGATACGGCACCAGAACCGACAACTGTACTTTGCGGATGATCGGGATGCGCGCCCAAACCTGAACCGTGTTGAAATCTTCATCGACCCAAGGCGAATTGTTGAAAATCCCGTCGCGGCTCGTATAGCTCTGGTAGAAATAGCGCACCCCGACAAAATTGTTGTGGAACATCGAACTGAACCCCATGCTGCCACCGTTGGCCGAGCAGCCACAGGCATCACAATCATCGTCTTCCTCGAGCAGCATTTTTTGGAAATGGAATCTGGATAGTGAATCTTTTTCAGTATGGGCAAAAGTGATTTGGAAAACGAAAAGTGTAAAAAGCAAAAAATATTTTTTCATAATCTAGTATTCTGAAAACCGACTGTCATTCAAATAGTCGTTGTCGGTTAGGGTTTTGAGAAAAGCGATGAGTTGTGTTTTTTCGGCGGACGAAAGCGCAATGCCCAACGTCCCGTTTTGGTTTAAAATGGGATCGAGCGTAGCGGAATTTTGTACGCCGTCGCTGTAATGATTGAGCACCGCTTCCAAGGTTCCGAAACGTCCGTCGTGCATGTAGGGTGCGGTTTTTTCGACATTGCGCAAACTCGGCACCTTGAATTTATAGCGGTCACTTTCGAGTTCGGTCACGCGGTGACGGCCTACATCATTGAGTTGTGGGTTGACCGCCAAGCCATTGTTGCGGAACGAATCGTCGGTAAACAAATCGGTGGCGTGACAGGTCGCGCATTTTTGGTTGAACACGGCATAGCCCTGCAATTCCGTTTGATTTAAATTCCCTCCGTTTTCATTGCGGCGGTATTTGTCGAATTTAGAATTCGACGACACCATCATCACCATGAATTGCCCAAGCGCCTTGAGCATGTTTTCGGAATTAATCGGTTTATTCGGAAAAGCCAAGCCAAACAGCCTGCGGTATTCCGGATCGGAATTGAGCAGCGCGACGATCGTTCCCAGATTGCCATCCATCTCAATGGCACTGGTAAGTGGAATGATGGGTTGCAGGTCGAGATGGTCCGAAGCGCCATCGTACATGAAAATGTTCTGGAACGCGAGGTTCTGGACCGAAGGCGTGTTGCGCGTGCCATTGGCGCCATTGACGCCTTGGCTGAACGTGTGGCCGTGGTGCGTAAATGCCGAGGATTGTTCGTGGCAGAATCCGCACGAAATTGTGCCGTCGGAGGACAGGCGGCCGTCGTAGAACAATTTCTTGCCGAGTGCGAAACCCATTTGCGTGGGCGGATTGGTTTCGAGGTCGTAGGCCAAGGCCGGGAAGTTCGACGGAATGTTGAATGCCAACGGAACGTCGATGTATGCCGAATCGTTGGAAACGGTATCCGAATCGGAGCAACCCAGCAGCAGTGCAAACGCGAGCGTGATGAAATAACTGATTTTCATTTTTGAAAAGTTCAATTGAAAGACAAAACCTGTCGCCTAGCCCCGATAGTAGCGTAAATCCTTTTTTATGGATTCGCTGAAACGCAGTGGAAGCAAATCCATAAGCGTAGCGAAAAAAGATTGCAGCGAATAGCGGGACGAATCTTGTTTTGGAAACAGGTGTTGTGCTCCTCAAAAAATTAATCGTTGTGCACGTGCGCGACATGGAACATCGCATTGAGGTTTTGCGTAATGAGCGGTAAGGCCGCCCCGCCCATGATCATCGCGCCCATGCCGCCCATGTTGTGGTCGGTGAGTTTGATTTTGTTGCCGCCATCGATGATTTGGGACAAATCGGCCACGACGTGGATTTCAGGCGTGATGGCGCTGCGAACGAGCGCTTTTTGCGGCAAATCGAGCGTAACTTCGGTGTAATTGTAATCGCTTCCGGTTTTGCCCGTATGAACCATGAAATCGGTTTCGGTGGTTACCGATGGCGAGGTGAATTGGCCTTCGAACGCGAGGAATTTGTAGCCCGCAGACCAGCTCCAGAGCATTTCTTCGGCATCGGCATGCGCGAGGAAATCGCCTTGGCCGTCGGCGCCGAGTTCCCATTGCGCCTGGTCTACGCCAATCCCGAATTTGATTTTGGTGTAGTTGGCTGCGGGGATGTTTTGAAGGTTCAGCATCAGGCTGTTTTCGTCGGCTTCGTTGATGATGAAATAGCTTTGGCTTTTCGGGTAAGTAAACGCCACCCCGTTTTCATCGATCAGGACGATGTTGCTGACGATGTATTTGACGGTGCTGATTTTGAGCACTTCGGCATTCGAGGTCGTGTTGGGCTGGGTGCCGAGGATCAGGTCGTTGCCCGCATAGGAATTGTCGTATTCGACCTTGAGGTTTCCGGTTCCCGTGGTGTTGGTGATGGCGTTGTCGTCGTCGCTGTTGCAAGAAGTCAATAGCATTGTGGCTGCCGCAAGGGCAAAAAAGTTTTTGATGTTTTTCATGATGTTTATTTCTTAAAAGATTGCGTAAAATCGTTGCCGCAACTGACAAAATCAGCCGGGCATTGTGTAAAATCTGGATTTAAGAAATAACCGCGGGTGGATGGAAACAGGAATCTGTGGAAAGGTTTGCGTATAAATTGCGGTACGCTGCATTGAGTTCGACCGGTGCCGGGAATTCAGCGGCCGCGACAGGGTAATCGTTGGGGATCGTGAAGAACAAATCGTTGGTTTCTGAAACTGTGTGCTTTTTGTCGGAAGAAATCGGCTTTTCGTTTTCGGAGGCTTTGGCGAGTTCTTTCATGAGGTAACATTTTCCGTTACAGCCCATTACCGGTTTGTCTTTGTTTTCGCACAATTCGTTGGCGATGTAGTCGTAATTGAAAATGTATTCAAATACCGGAACGATCGGTTTGAGCAGCATGGTGAAGCACAGAATGAATACGATTTTTTTCACGATGCAAATTTAAGTAACAAATTTTTAAGTTTTTTGCCGATGGAGAACAAAAAATTTTTAGCTTTAAACTTTCTAAAAACAAATACGTCTTAGACACTTAATTTTAAAAAAGATACGATGAAAAATTTAATTGTTGCCGCATTATTGATGTTCGGAATGACATCATTTGCCCAGGAAGGTAAACCCATGAAAACTGTAGACCAGCGCGAGCAATTGACTACAGAGCAACGCAATGAAATGCAACTCAAAAGAATGGCCGCCGAATTGAATTTGGACGCCAACCAACAGCAGGAAATGCTGCGCATCATCCAGGACCGTTCGACCAAACGCGAAATGGCACAAAAGGAAAGAGCCGAGAAAAAGCAAAACGGTGAAAAGCCCACAGCCGAAGACCTCCAGAAAAGACGCGCCGAAATGCAGGAGTACAACGAAGCCGAAAAGGCCAAAATCAAGAAACTCCTGACCACTGAGCAATTCACGAAATGGGAGCAGATGAATGCCGAGCGCAAACAGAAAATGACCCAGTCGGCGGCAGGGAAAACGCAGCAAAAATAATTTGGCCGTTAATCAAAAAAAAGTTAGATTTGGCTTGCTAAAAATCATTTAAAAACTATACAATGAAAAAATTAATTGCTGTCGTAACGATGCTGTTGGCCTTTTCCATTTCGGCAAACGCACAAGACAAAAAAGCGGCCGTTGAAGCTGCTGCACAAAAAGACGTTGCCGCGTTGATCGAAAAAGTAACAATCGACCAAAGCCTCAAACAAGACATGTACACGCTGATGGTCATGAAACACGAACAATTGGCACAGGCTAAAACGCAAGCGGATAAAAATAAGGTTTACGCAGCCATGGAACAAAAAATCATGTCTGGAATGGACAAAGAACAACAAAAGATCTTGTCGAACAATCCAGCGTTGCTCAAGCAATTGACACACTAATTGCTTTAGAGACATACAATAAAAAAGCCCGCAATAAGCGGGCTTTTTTTATAGTGTTTGCGATACTTTATCTATCGCCCGTATGGTAAAATCGAGGTCTTCATAAGTCAACGCGTCGGTGATGAACCAAGTTTCATAAGCCGAAGGCGCAATGTAAACGCCTTCTTGCAACAAACCGTGGAAGAATTTGCGGAAATGATCGTTATCGCCTTTGGCCGCGCTTTGGAAATCGGTCACAGGCGAAGCGTCAAAATGAACCGAAATCATCGATCCGACCCTGTTGATGGTAAAAATTACATTGTTTTTCTGCAATACTTCGCGGATGCCTTGCTCCAAATAAGCGGTTTTATCTTCGAGTCTTTGGAAAACACCTGTATCTTCATTAAGGGATTGCAACATCGCCAATCCGGCAGCCATCGCCAACGGATTTCCCGACAAAGTCCCGGCTTGATACACCGGCCCAACAGGCGCCAGGTAATTCATGATTTCATGGCGTGCCGCAAAAGCACCAACGGGCAATCCGCCACCGATTACTTTTCCGAAAGTCACAATATCCGCCTTGACATTGTAGAGTTCCTGCGCGCCGCCTTTGGCCAGACGAAATCCGGTCATCACTTCGTCAAAAATAAGCAAGATGCCATTGGCGTCGCAAAGTTGCCTTAAACCGCGTAAAAAATCGTTTTGCGGTGGCACGCAACCCATATTTCCCGCAACAGGCTCGATGATGATCGCGGCAATTTCATTTGGATTGGCTTCGATCAATGCTGCCACGTTTTCGAGGTCGTTGTATCGGGCCAACAAAGTGTCTTTGGCCGTGCCTTGCGTAACACCCGGACTATTCGGTGTCCCGAAAGTCACCGCGCCGCTTCCGGCCTGGATCAGGAAGGCGTCGGAATGCCCGTGGTAGCAGCCCGAAAATTTGATAATCTTGTCTCTTTTGGTAAAACCGCGCGCGAGGCGAACGGCACTCATACAGGCTTCAGTCCCCGAATTGACAAAACGGATCTTATCGATGTTGGGCACCATTGAAACGGCGAGTTTGGCGATTTCGGTTTCGAGTTCGGTCGGCATCCCGAAAGAGGTCCCGAGCTTGGCTTTTTCGATGACGGCCTGAACAACCGGTTCATAAGCATGACCCAAAACCATCGGCCCCCACGAATTGATGTAATCGACGAAACGATTGTCGTCTTCATCATAAAGATAGGCCCCTTTGGCGCTTTTGGCGAAAATCGGTGTCCCGCCCACAGCCTTGAAAGCCCGAACCGGCGAGTTGACGCCTCCGGGTATGACTTGTTCAGCATCGGCGAAAAGCCGGCTGCTTCTTTGGTATAACATATTATTTTACTTTGAGATTCTGCCCTATCGAAATGGCATTGTCGATGATGTTGTTTTTCCTGCGGAGTTCGTCCACGGAAATATTGAATTTTTTGGAAATCGAATACAAGGTATCGCCTTGCATCACTTGGTACATATCGGCATCGGCGATCGCTGAGTTCTTGTTTACTTCCAAAATAGAAGGTTCTTTTCCCGTCGGCACGAATTCGGTTCCGAGCACCTGTGCATCGTATTTAGCGAGCTGGTATCGGTCGATGATGCCGATTAATTTTTCAGGATACTTTGGATCGGTCGCATAACCTGCTGCCTTGAGCCCTTTGGCCCAGGAAATGTAATCGCCCTTTTCAAGCAAAAACAATCCGGCATAACGCGTTCGTGTTGTCAAAAACAATGAATGGTCGCGGTACGACTCACTTGGTTGCTCATATTGGCGGAAACATTCCTGTTCTTCATCGTCATCATAACGCACGCTTGGCCCGGTCCATTCCTTGTGGCATTTGATCCCGAAATGGTTGTTGGCCAGGATGCTGAGCGGTCCGGTTCCTGCACCCGATTCCAAGATGCCCTGCCCGAGTGTGATACTGGCCGGGATACCGTATTGCGCCATGTTGTT
The DNA here is from genome assembly GCF_047602195.1 of Flavobacterium sp. Classification (GTDB taxonomy): domain Bacteria; phylum Bacteroidota; class Bacteroidia; order Flavobacteriales; family Flavobacteriaceae; genus Flavobacterium. The sequence goes on along the minus strand of NZ_JASGHW010000003.1, from coordinate 72,755 downwards.
CTGCGCGATGTCTTTGTATTGGTTGATGTAATCCATGACCATCGCGGTGGTTACTTTGACGCGTGTGGTCGCCTCGAGGATTTCTTCCTTCGAATACACCGTAGAATTGCCGGTAGACTTACCACTTTCTTTGGCTGCTTCGTAATTTTCTTCAATCTTTTTGATGTCGGAATTTGAATTCGAAGACTGCCCTTTGGATTGAACCGGTTTGTTTTGCGTCACGGTCCGCGTACCCGTCGTTGGCTTTTTATACGGCTTCTTGGCTGGTGTCTTGCTTCGGCTCGTAACGGCGGTATTCGTTTTTTTCTGTACTGGTCTTGAAGTCCTGACGACCGGTTGGCTTGAGTGGCACGCTGCCATCAGCAGGACAATCATCAAAAGCAATAATTTCTTAATCATGTGTATGCAGTAATGGTAAGTTTTTATTTTTCAATTTCAGGTTCATGCCATCGATGCCTTGCAGCCCGCCGGTATGAATGGCCAAAATCTTTGATCCCGCAGGAAAATAACCTTTCTTCATCAGGTCTATAACGCCAAAAACCATCTTTCCAGTATAAACCGGATCGAGCGGAATCCCCGTATCCTTGTAAAATTGGTTGATGAACCGGATCAACGGCTCGTCTATTTTAGCATAACCTCCAAAATGATAGTCGGTTAGCAATTCCCAATTCGGGTTCCGGGCAAATTTACAAATTTCTTCTCTTAAAAAATTCCCTTTCAAAGCGGGAAATCCTAACACGTTTTGAACAGTTTGGGCAGCATTGATGATTCCAGAGATTGTACCGCCGGTTCCTACGGCACAGCAGATGTAATCAAAATCGGAGTCGGTATCGGTTAAGATTTCTTCACAACCCTTGACCGCCAGCGCATTGGTTCCGCCTTCGGGAAGCAGGTAAAAATCACCGAATTGCTGTTGCAGCCTTGTGGTGAATTCCGTCAGGTCTTTCAATCGGTAGTCTTCGCGTGAGACAAAATGAAGCACCATTCCACAATCGGCTGCCAATTGCAAGGTCGGATTGTCCTTTATTTTACCGTCCAATTCTTCCCCACGAACCACACCGATTGTCCGAAATCCTTGTGCTTTGCCGGCAGCGGCTACTGCAGCGATGTGGTTGGAAAAAGCACCGCCGAAAGTCAGGAGCGTCGTTTGGTCTTGTTTTTGGGCTTCCAACAGGTTGTATTTCAGTTTCCGGAATTTGTTACCAGACACCAAAGGATGGATCAAGTCTTCGCGCTTGATGTACAAGGCGGCGCCATTGATCGAAAGCACATATTGGTTGACGGTTTCCAAATTGATTTTTGTCCAAAATTACGGCAATTCAACGCATAAAAAAAGCAGCCTTTCGACTGCTTCGCTTATATAAGAATGTTTTGTTATTTGCTTTTGAAAACACTGATTTTCTTGCCAAACTGCTGGCTGTCGGTGGTCATGATTTTTACGATGTAGACCGCCTCGGCTATACCCGCTGTCGAAAATTCGTAAGTGTCTTTGGCACCCAGTTTCGTTTTGTTGAAAATCTGCTTTCCGGCGATATCATAAAGCGTCACCGACTTGATGTCCATGTGCTTCGGATTAGAAATGGTCAACAATCCACGGTCGTTGTTTTGGAAAACCCCAAATGCGTCGGCAGCCAATTCGGGCACGCCCAAAGAAGAACCGTCAACAAAAGTCACCTCGTATTGATCGTTTACCGTTCCTGCTGCAATATTGAATTCGTAGTCGGCATTTTTGATGTCGTGGTACACATCGGTCAGTTTGTCGTGCAGGTACACATTTTCGGCCTCCTCGAAGTTGATCATCTCGGCTACCCTCATGCGGAACGATGCCGGAACATTAGACTTGAAACCTACCGGGATTTTTTTGTTGATATCGAAATCGACGACAGAAATCACATAAGGATTGGCATCGATGACGAAATACATGTCGATATCGGTTTGGTCCGGGGATTTGGCATCCATCGCAGGCTCGGCACCGTCAGAGGCACCATCCATAAAAACGAGCGCGGTTTGTTTCACACCGGTATTGTTGAGCAACGTATTGAAACGGATTTGCGGCACTTCAGCCGTGCTGACCGTGGTGTAATCGAACCCTGAAACCGATTGAATCTCCGGCAAGAAAGCAGGATTCGCGAAATTAGCATTCCGGTTAAAATCAGAATAAAAACCTTCCTTGATGTATACACGGTAATTGTTGCTCATCGTCACGTTTCCTCCCGCAGCCCCTTCAATCATGAACCCTTGCCCAATTGGACAGAAGCGTCTTTGGTACATCGTACCGCTACCAACTGCACCCAGTTGTGTCCCAGCACCATCGTAGGCATAAAATGTCGGCGGAACGTAAACCCCCATATTTCCATAAGGCGCCACCGTTGTTCCTCCAAGCGGGGAATAACTGCCGTAACCTCCTTTATAAGAAGCAATCAAATGCGAGTTGGTCGTCGGGTCCTGCTCCCAGAAATAAGCGACCTGCGTCGTATTGGTTGCCGCAAGCAAGAACGCCTTAAGGTCGATGGCAGACGGATACGGATTTCCGGTCAAGGTGCGCATACCCGGACCAACGGTAATGGTGATGTTGCCATCGTTTGGCTTGCCCCTGAAGTCGTAACGTTGCGCACTTCCAGGGTTATTGGTTTGTCCGGCATCCGAAAAAGTAGCATCGGTACCTGAACTTCCTTTCATTGTAAATCCTTGTCCGGCAGCAATCGTCGGAGTAGCACCGCTAGCCGAAACCCATTGCGCATAGGTACTTGAAGAAAGAAATTTGAAAATCCAGCGGTCGGCAATGGCAAACGGGGAAGCCGTTCCATCAAAAACGCCCGCACCAAGCAAGGTGGCCGGTGTACTGGCCGTAACCGTGGTCGGTCGGTTCAGGAAAGCCACGCTAAAGTTTTCATTTCCGGTGGCTGCAGATGCATTTCCGACCGGTGAACACCAATAGTTGTAGGCAAAATTGTTGACCGTCCCTTCCTGAAAAACAGAAAGCTTCCCGGCTCCCTTATTGGCCGAAGTGCTACCTGTTCCTTGCAAGAGTTGCGATTCGTTGCGCAGGTAAATATTTCCGTTCGATTGCAAATCAATATCTTGTTTGACAAAAACCATTTGGTCGTTGACATATACATAACTGTTTGGACTCACAAATACTTGTGCAAAAATCGTCGTTGATGACAAAGCCATCAGCAAACAGAAACTTAAAGTAGAGAATTTCTTCATAACCAGTTGCGTTTAAACGGTATAAAAGTAGAAAAAATATCAAAGCCGCATTCTAAAAAGCAGTAATTATTCTATAAAATACGCAAAATATGTCGTTCGTCCATTTAAACTGTCGTTCGTCGGAAATATAGTAAGAATACAGACACATTTTAGTAGATTTAACTTAAATACCTCTTTTAATTTACTCATTTTCAAACAGACAGGACCATGAAGAAGAATTACCCTAAAATTTTTATGGCTATAGCAATCATGCTGGCCGGAAGTGCGTCTGCCCAAGTCGGGATCAGCACTGCAACCCCAAATGGTGCCTTGGACATCACCTCAACCAATGACGGTTTGTTGGTGCCAAGAATTGCACTGACCAATACCACAACCGCAACGGTGGTCACTCCGACAACCTCGGAGTTGGTCTACAACACGGCGACCATCAATGATGTCACACCTGGTTTTTACTATTGGGACGGCGCCAAATGGGTACGCTTGCAAGCCGGAAAAACCGCTTGGGAATTGACCGGAAACAGCGGAACCGTAGCCGGAACCAATTTTATAGGCACTACCGACGCCGTTGATTTGCGTTTCAAAACCGCTGGCGCCGATCGTTGGAACATTTCCAATGCCAACAACGGCCAATTGCAATCCTATTCATTAGGTACTGCCGCCTTGCCTACCTATTCTTTCCAAGGCGATCCCAATACAGGTGCCTTTAGTTCGGGTGCAGATGCATTCGATTTTACAACAGGCGGTACAGCAAGATTCCGTATCCCGAATGCCAACCAGGTTCATGCCTTGGCCTTGGGTACCGCGGCCTTGCCTTTCTACTCTTTTCAAGCCGACCCCAACACTGGCATTTTCAGCCCAACCGCTGACATGCTCGCCTATACAACCGGTGGCGCCGAAAGGATGCGCATCAACACCACCGGACAGGTTTTCATCAATTCACTGACTACTATCGCTGGCGACCGCTTTAGTGTATTCAACACAGCCGCCACTGATTATGCCGTCAATGGCTATTCCTCTGGAACTGGTGTAGGGGTTTACGGTGGAAATACCGGAACCGGTTATGGCGTTTATGGTGCCAACGGAAGTACCGGAATCGGCGTACTCGGAGAAAATATTAGCAACGGAGCTGGCGTTTATGGCATTACAGCAGGAGCAACCAGCGCCGGTGTATTTGGTGTGGCCAATGCGGCAAACGGAAGTGCCACTTATGGACAAACAACCGGAGCTGCAGCCAATGGCGTTGAAGGATTTGCTTCTGGCGCAAGCGGAACCGGCGTTTACGGATCAGCCTCCGGAAATCTCGCTGTTGGCACATTCGGGATCACCAATGTCGCCAACGGAAGCGGTGTCTGGGGCTACAACCTCCACGCCAGCGGAACCGGATTGCTCGGCAGCGGAAACAACCAATCCGCCAATTATTTAACCGCAGGTTCGGGCGGTGCTTTCACAGGCACCATCACCGGATCGGTATCGTATAGTAAAAATGCCGTCAGTACAGGCGTAGTCGGTGCCGGAAACAACCTTGCTGCCACCACCATCACCCAAGGCAGCGGCGGGGCTTTCAACGGCAACCAATGGGGCGTTTTCGCCAATGCGGCGCTTTCTGGATCCGGAGCCACCGACCGTGCGGCTTTCGTAGGAAATTACAATGACAACGCCACTGCATCCACCGTTTATGTGGGTGCGAGAATCGGCGGTGTACATTATAAAGTATTGGGACCGGGTGCCGCTTCGGTATCGACAACGATGCCAACCCGCGACGGCGAACGCGTACTTTTCGCGCCCGAATCGCCCGAAAACTGGTTCTTCGACATCGGCGAAGCGACTCTGGTAGACGGCAAGGCAACCGTGACCATCGACCCATTGTTCGTAGACTGTATGTCCGACTCTAAACCATTCAAGGTATTCGTGCAAGGTGGCGAGGACACTTACGGTTCGATCCGTGTGACAAGAGATCAAAACGGCAAAACGTTTATCCTCGAAGATATGGGCGGCGCGAGCAGCGGAACAGTGCAATACAGCATCTACGCAATCTGGAAACAAAAAGAAAACCTGCGTTTCCCGAAATACCAGCCGTCTTTCCAAACCATCGAAAACGAATCGGCTACGACGCGTCAAAAAGAGATGCCTAAAGCCCGAAAAGCCGAAGTCACCACTTCCAAAAAACCACAGTCACAACCGCAAACGCTGACTTCAGCGCAATAAATACTTCCTAAAATTCCAGAAAGACCTCGATTGCAAAAAGTCGGGGTCTTTTTCGTTGGCATAAGCCTCGCGTTCAAAACTGATGTTGCGGTAGGCCAAACGTTTGTTGCGGTATTGCACCAACCGAAACAAATATTCCAATCCATACCAAATGAAAAACGGCACAACCAAAAGCTCCAACTGCTGCCGGATGTGGATTTTCTCATGCCGCAACAAAACTTCAAAATCCAAATCATTTTTTCCACGCAGAATCACAAACGGAAACACCGTCAAACCGCGGAAACCTTTCGGGATTAAATATTTGGAAACAATCAAAAACATTCGCGTTATCTTACTATTTTTGTAGCAATGAACGAGCAAAATAAGGAAAATAAACCAATCGAAGGCGAAGATTTTTATTACACGCCCGAAGGCTACAAATGCTTTACCGAAAAATACCACCTCAAACGTGGCTATTGCTGCCGAAGCGGTTGTCGGCATTGCCCTTACGGCTTCGACAAACGAACTGGGGAAATTAGAAAATGAGGCAATTGGTCAATTAGAAAATTTGGGCGTTGCCTGCGGCCGCGCTTTCCGCGGTGCACGGCACCTGGCTGCACCCGAGGCAAAGCCGAACTGAGCGAAGCTAATCGCTAACGCGGTCGTCCAACAACGAAGATACTAACATTAACGAACAACAATCCAAAGCGCAGTGTGTCCAAAGCCAAGGCGTGTCAACAAAAACAATATGACTTTCAAAGAACAAATCCAACAAGGAATTCCAACCGTACTCCCGAATCCCAAACCGTACGAGCCCAACATCAACCATGCACCGAAAAGAAAGGAAATCCTTTCTGCAGACGAAAAGAAACTCGCATTGCGCAATGCACTGCGCTATTTCGACCCGAAAGACCATGCGGTGTTGGCCCCCGAATTCCTCGACGAACTCAACACTTACGGCCGCATCTACATGTACCGCCTGCGCCCCGACTATGAAATGAAGGCGCGCCCGATTTCGGATTATCCCGGAAAATCTGAACAAGCCAAGGCGATCATGCTCATGATCCAGAACAACCTCGATTATGCCGTCGCCCAACACCCGCACGAACTCATTACGTATGGCGGGAACGGCGCCGTCTTCCAAAACTGGGCGCAATATCTTTTGACCATGAAGTATCTGTCCGAAATGACCGACGAGCAAACGCTCACGATTTATTCAGGCCATCCGATGGGATTGTATCCGTCACACAAGGATGCGCCGCGCGTGGTCGTGACCAACGGCATGATGATCCCGAACTATTCCAAACCCGATGACTGGGAAAAATTCAACGCGCTCGGAGTGACCCAATACGGCCAGATGACCGCCGGAAGTTACATGTACATCGGGCCGCAAGGCATCGTACACGGAACAACGATTACGGTTTTGAACGGTTTCCGTAAAATCAAAACCAATCCCGAAGGCAATTTATTTGTGACTTCGGGACTCGGCGGTATGAGCGGTGCGCAACCTAAAGCGGGCAACATCGCGGGCTGCATCACGGTTTGCGCCGAAGTCAACCCCAAAATCACGCACATCCGTCATTCACAAGGTTGGATCAACGAAGTCATTGAAAACATAGACCAATTGGTGAGTCGCGTCCGCCAAGCCAAACAAAACAAGGAAACCGTTTCGATCGCCTACCTCGGCAACGTCGTTGACGTCTGGGAACGATTCGACGAGGAAAACCTCTACATCGATTTGGGTTCTGACCAAACATCGCTACACAACCCATGGGCGGGCGGTTATTATCCGGCGGGAATTTCTTTTGAGGATTCGAACAAGATGATGGCCGAAAATCCAGAATTGTTCAAGCAAAAAGTACAGGAATCGCTGCGCCGTCAAACCGACGCAATCAACAAACACACCGCCAAAGGCACTTATTTCTTCGATTACGGAAACGCTTTCTTGCTAGAAGCCTCGCGCGCCGGCGCCGACATCATGGCCGCCAATGGTATCGATTTCCGTTACCCGAGCTACGTGCAGGACATCATGGGACCGATGTGTTTCGATTACGGATTCGGGCCGTTCCGTTGGGTTTGCACCTCGGGAAAACCCGAAGATTTGCAAAAAACGGATGATATCGCATGCGCGGTTCTAGAAAAATTGGCCAAAACCGCTCCGGAAGAAATCCAACAGCAGATGCAGGACAACATCCGTTGGATCAAAGGTGCACAACAAAACAAATTGGTCGTAGGCTCGCAAGCCCGAATCTTATACGCCGATGCAGAAGGTCGTATCAAGATCGCCCAAGCGTTCAACCAGGCGATTGCCAAAGGTGAAATCGGCTATGTCGTTTTGGGTCGCGACCACCACGATGTTTCGGGCACGGATTCGCCTTACCGTGAGACATCCAACATCTATGACGGCTCTCGTTTTACTGCCGATATGGCCATCCAAAATGTCATCGGGGACGGCTTCCGCGGGGCGACCTGGATCAGCATCCACAACGGTGGTGGCGTGGGCTGGGGCGAGGTTATCAACGGCGGATTTGGTATGGTTCTTGATGGTTCCGAGGCCGCTTTGAGACGACTGGAATCGATGCTTTTTTGGGACGTGAACAACGGAATTTCCAGAAGAAGCTGGGCCAGAAACGACGGAGCGATATTCGCCATAAAAAGAGCGATGGCCACGCAGCCTTTACTCCGAGTGACCATCCCGAATCTAGTAGACGACACTATTTTAGACAACTTGACCACCTGATGAAAAAAGCCAGCAGCATAGAATTGATGATTATGGGGATTTGTTTGATCCCATTGGCCATCTTTACGGACAATTGGATTGCCCAAGCTGCTGCGCTCGTCGTATCGATTGCCCTGAACATTGCAGCCGTCGTCAAAAGCTTTAAAGAGAAAAACGAAGAACAATCTTAAATCTCAAAAAATCAATTGCTATGAAGACTTTGAAATTTTTACCTGTACTGCTGCTGTTCGTGCTGGGCTCTTGTTGCTCGGTCAGGGTGGCTTCCGATTACGACAAGAACGTCGAATTCGGTCAATTCAAAACCTATGCTTTCTACAAAAACGGCATCGATAAAGTCGAAATCTCCGACCTCGACAAGAAGCGTATTTTACGCGCAATCGACGAAACCATGGCCGCCAAAGGTTTTACCAAAAGCGACAATCCCGATTTGCTTGTCAACTTTTTCACCAAGGCACGCGAACAAGTCAGCGTGAACCAATTCAACGCCGGTTGGGGTTATGGCTGGGGCTGGGGTTGGAACCCGTACTTCTGGGGTGGCAATACTTCGGTTTCAACAAGCACTGAAGGCACACTTTACATCGACCTGATCGACGCCAAGAAAAAGGAAATGATCTGGCAAGGCGAAGGTGTCGGTTACCTGACGCAGGATTCCGAAAAGAAAGACGAAGTGATCAAGAATTTCGTCGCGAAGATTTTGGAACAATATCCGCCGCAGAAAAAACAATAACCTGAATTAAATCCTAAAAACCGCAACGTTAAGCTGCGGTTTTTTATTTATTGGTATTTGGAAATCTCCTCCTTTGAAATGCAATGCCCCAAATGCAGGGCTTTCTCGTTTTCCTCGGCGCTTCCGTCTACAAAATAAATCGGGATCGAGGCCGTGCTTTTGCGCTGCAAAATCGCAGCCGCGGTTTGTCGGCCGTGCGATGGTTTGTCGGCATAGTTGATGAAAATCTGATCGGGTAAGATTTCTCCCGCCTTCTTGTAAGCCAATCCTCCATCGGCGGTAAAAGTGGCCTCTGGAAAATAATGTTTCAATGATTGTGCAACCGAAAAATCAACAACAAGAATGTTCATTTCAATGACTGGATAATGTGTTTTTTTTCAAAAAAAAGGCAGTGCCGACAAACAGACCTATCAGACTCAAAACAATACCGCTCCCCATCAATTCTGCCGTTTCCCGACCCGCATCGTGTAACAGGTAAATCGGGTAAAAATAACCCAGTATCTTAGACGGCACCATCGACAGTGCCGTGACGATGGCCAGGTATTTTGGATGGGCATATCGGGTGATGATGGAATACATAATGGGTTGGATGTGAAGTTCCGACAGGGCCAACATCAACATCACCAAAAAGTAGTCGAGCAGTGAAAACTGTGGCGAACCGGACTGTCCCGATAAAAATAGAAAAGCCAATGCCCCAAACAAAAAACCAATGGCAAGCTTGATCCACGGACTGTATGATTTGAACATCCAAATCAGGCCAAAAACCAAGCACAACGGAATCAACACGACGACAGAGCCACTCCCGACAAGTCCCGTCAATTCTGGGTAACTGCCCAGCAATTTTTCTTGCATCGGATAGAAACTTTCGGTGGCAAATTCATAAATGATCCAATACAGGGAAACAATAAAAATACTGCCCCCGACAATCAAAAATGCTTTAGCTTTTTTGAAATCCTCCACAACAGCCGCCTCTTGTGGCTTGACAAAAAATGCCAAGATCGCCGAGGCCAACAACAATGTTCCTGCGCAAACGAATCCGAGGATAAAACTTCCGTACCCTACCAAAGTTGAAATCAAAAAACCTCCCGCAAAAGCAGCAATATTGACCAGTGCATAGAGAAAAGCAAACTGTGCATCGAGCGATTGCTTCTGATCGAGATGGTATTTGCCAAATTGCGCGAGAAAATTGCAATCGAACAACCCAAGCCCGATGCTCAACAGAGCCAAACCAACGTACAGACTTTGCATGGCAGGAATGCAAAGCGCAAATGCCCCCAAAGCCATCGCAGCCGCTCCAATAATCATGGCTTTTCTACTGCCCAACAGCAAATCGCCCAACAAGGCGCCGGGCAAGTAACTCAAGGTGAAGGCCAACATCAGGTAACCATAAATTTCGACCGATTTTTGTTCCCCAAGCTGCAAAATCCCATTGACCATGTACAACACCAACACACCCCTGACACCATAGAATCCGGCCCTTTCGAGCACACGGCAAAAAATCAAAAGTAGCGTTTGTGGGCTCATCGGGTGTCAGTAGCGGAGCAATTCCTCCATTTTGGTTTTCACTTTTTCCGAAGACGGAATCATCGTCGCTTCCAAAGTCGAATTGAGCGGAATCGCCGGCATATTTTCTGACCCGATGACCATTACGGGCGCATCAAGGTATTTGAAGCACTTTTCCTGGATCATTCCGGCCAGGCTTCGCGCAAAGGAATTATTGACCGGTTCTTCGGTCACGACCAAACATTTTTTAGCCTTCTTCACCGAATTGATGATGGTTTCCTCGTCGAGCGGATACAACGTCCTTAAATCGACGATTTCTACTTTGTCTTTCATCTGTGCCGAAGCATTCAAAGCCCAATGTACGCCCATTCCATAGGTGATGACCGAAATCGTTTCTTCCTCATCCTGTTTCCAGATTTCCTGAACGACATTGGCTTTCCCGAATGGCAACACATAATCTTCAGACGGTTCGTTGACGCGCGCCGCCTCGGTTCCTTTGACTTTCGACCAATACAATCCTTTGTGCTCCAGAATGACCACTGGATTCGGGTCGTGGTAAGCCGATTTCAAAAGCCCTTTCAAATCGGCACCGTTGCTCGGGTAAGCGATTTTGATGCCGCGGATATTGGTCAAAACGCTTTCCACCGAAGATGAATGGTACGGCCCGCCCGATCCATACGCGCCGATCGGCACACGCAAAATCATCGACACCGGCCATTTGCCATTGGTCAGGTAACATGAACGCGACACTTCGGTAAACAATTGGTTCAAGCCCGGCCAGATGTAATCGGCGAATTGGACTTCGACAATCGGTTTCAACCCGACCGCGGACATGCCCACCGTCGAACCGACGATAAAGGCTTCCTGGATCGGCGTATTGAAAACTCTTTCGTCACCGAATTTTTGCGCCAGGGTCGCCGCTTCTCTAAAAACACCGCCCAAGCGCCCGCCCACGTCTTGTCCATAGAGCAAACATTCTTTGTTGTCGCGCATCAATTCCTCAACGGCAAACAAGGCGCAATCCACCATGACGACTTTGTCTTCTCGTTCGGGACTTCTCTCGCCTTTTTCTTCGAGAATCGGTGTCGGCGCAAAATCGTGCGTAAACAAATCTTCCGGTCGCGGATCTTCGGCTTGTAAGGCTTTATCGTAATCGGCTTTGACTTTGGCCAAAGCGTCTTTTTCAATTTTTATAATTTCTTCAGAAGTGAATCCGGCATCAACCAACTGTTTCTTCAACACCGGATACGGATCGCGCGACTGCGCTTCGGCCAAATCGTCGCGGTACCATTCCATACGAACCCCGGAAGTGTGATGGTTTAAGAGCGGCACTTTCGCATGCACCAAAAACGGACGCCTTTCTTCTCGCATCGTTTTCAAAACCTTTTGAATTGTTAGATAACTTTCGGTAAAATCGGCCCCGTCAATCGAAATGGCTTCGATGCCGTGAAACCCTTTGGCATATTCAAACGCATTCTGTGCACGTGTTTCTTTGGCATTGGCCGAAATGTCCCAGCCGTTGTCCTGTACGAGATACAGAATCGGCAGTTGCTTCAAAGCCGCCATTTGGAACGCTTCGGCAATTTCACCTTCGGTTACCGATGCGTCGCCCAAGGAGCAAACCACAATCGGCTTTTGCTTCGCCAGTTCGCCTTTCAGGCTCGGGTCTTGGTTTTTATCCTCGATGCCAACGTTCTCTTTGTACCAAAATCCCATCGCCGCGCCCGTCGCCGGAATCGCCTGCATTCCAGTTGCAGATGATTGGTGTGGAATCTTCGGTTTATCGGCATCGCGCAAACTCGGGTGGCAATAGTACGTGCGCCCGCCCGAAAACGGGTCGTCGCGCTTGGCCATCAATTGCAGCATCAAATCGTATGGCTGCATCCCGATGCCGAGCAGCATCGCATCGTCTCGGTAATACGGGAATGCAAAATCCTGCGGCAACAGTTGCATCGCCGTTGCAATTTGGATCGCTTCGTGCCCGCGCGAGGTCGCATGCACGTATTTCGACACGACTTTAAAGTTTTCCTCGTACCACTGGGCCATCTCTTTGGCTGTCGCCATTGTGGTGAATGCTTGTTTGAGAATGATTTTGTTTAAGGTTTTTTCAGCTACTTCCATCTTATTCTGTTGGCCACGAATTCACAAATTTTCCCTTGATTCGTGCATTCGTGGCTATTTTATTTGGGCAGACATTTCACGCTGTCCGCTGTATCTTTTTTTACTTCGTCAGTTCGGCCTTTGGCCTCGGGTCGTTCCTCAAAAAAGGATGCCGCTGCCATCGTGTCTGCATCCTATCCTAAAATTACGCTTTGACTGTTGAATCGACAGCCACAATCCAACCAAATTTATCCTCCATTTTCTGCATCTTGATCGCATCGAGCGTAGATTTTACATCCTTGCCCACCGGCGCTTCTGCAGGGAATTTGATCTTCAAATCCTTGTACCCGATTTCTTCCACGGGTGCAATCGATACGGCGGTTCCCGCACCGAAGGCTTCTTCCAAAGTCCCATTTTCAAAAGCCTCGACGATTTCTTTCATCGAAACGGGTCTTTCGGTCACGTCAAATCCTTTGTCGCGCAACAAATCGATCACGCTCAATCTTGTGATTCCGTTGAGTACCGAACCACCCAGATTTGGTGTAATAAATTTCCCGGCTATCTTAAAGAAAATGTTCATCGTGCCCACTTCCTGTACGTATTCGAAATCGCGTGCATCGAGCCACAATACCTGGTCGTAACCTTTCGACTTCGCGATCTCTGTCGGACGGATGGCTGCGGCGTAATTTCCGGCCGCCTTGGCTTCCCCGGTTCCGCCGTTGGCCGCGCGAATGTATTGGGTTTCCGCCCACAACTTGATCGGCTTCGAGAAAAACGGACCGCTCGGCGAGGCGAAAATGATGAACTTGTATTTGGTCGCCGCGCGCATCCCGATAAACGCTTCATCGGCATACATGAACGGGCGCAAGTACAAGGCCGTTCCTTCATTGCTCGGAATCCATTCTTTGTCTACTGCAACGAGTCTTTTCAAGCCTTCGACGAACAATTCTTCTGGAAATGCAGGCATTCCCATACGGTCGGCGCTGAAATTCAAGCGTTTGGCATTCTGCTCGGGACGGAACAACAACGGCGTATCGTCTTTGCCCAAAGTCGCTTTCAAACCTTCGAAAATCGCTTGTCCGTAGTGCAAAGCCATCGCAGCAGGGTGTGTCGCAATGGTCGCCAACGGTTCGATTCTCGGGTTCTTCCATTGGCCATCTTCATAATCGCAAATAAACATATGGTCGGTGAAAACGGTTCCCATGACACTGGTGTTCAGGTCGATGTGCTGCTCACGGCCGCTGTGGCTGATGGTTTCTGTGATGTGGTGTAACATAATTTGGTATTTTAAAATGTGGTAGTCGTGTCAAATTGTTCTAAATAATCGCCCACTTTACGCAGGAATGATCCGCCCAAAAAACCGTCGACGACGCGGTGGTCGAACGACAACGACAGGAACATCATGCTGCGGATGGCGATTTCGTCACCGTTTTCGGTTTCGATGACTTCGGGTCTTTTCTTGATGATGCCGAGCGCCAAAATGGCCACTTCGGGCTGGTTAATGATCGGTGTGCCCATCAGGCTGCCAAACGTCCCGACATTAGAAATCGTAAAGGTCGATCCTTGGATTTCATCGGGTTTGAGTTTATTGTTGCGCGAACTGTCGGCCAAGTGGTTGACCGTTTTGGCGAGTTCGAGCAAGTTCTTTTCATCGGCATTGCGAACGACCGGCACAATCAGGTTGCCACTTGGTAAAGCGGTTGCCATACCGATATTAATGTCTTTGTGCACAATAATGTTCTTGCCGTCGACCGATACATTGATCATCGGATAATCGACGATTGCTTTGGCCACCGCATCGACAAAAATCGGCGTAAACGTCAGTTTTTCGTTGTGTTTTTCGAAAAACGTGTCTTTGTTTTGGTTTCTCCAGTTCACGAGATTCGTCACATCGATTTCGAGGTAAGAAGTCACGTGCGGCGAAGTCTGTTTTGAATAGACCATGTGGTCGGCGATCATCTTGCGCATACGGTCCATTTCGACGATGCGGTCCTTGCCTTCGACAAAATTGATCTTGGGTTTCGGAAAATCGGAAGCGGGCTGCGCAGCCTGAGTCGCCGGACGGCTTGGCAACGGATATTTTCTATTCTTCAAATAATTGAAAACGTCGCTTTTCTGGATCCTGCCGTCTGCCCCAGAGCCCGGAATCGATTGCACTTCTTTCGAGCGACAGGTTTTCTTTTTGCGCTATGGAAATAATGAGCGGCGACAAAAACGCATCAGGATTGCTTTTGGCATTTAACTTTACCGATTGGGCTTCTGTTTCCTGCTTCCTGTTTTCTGCTTTCTGTTCTACCTTGATTGCCGACTGTTGGACGCCGGCCGTTTCACCAGACGCTTCAATCAACGCCAACACCTCGCCCACTTTGACAATATCATCCTTGCCAAAACGGATTTCGGTAATCACGCCCGAAACCGGAGCCGGTACATCATTGTCTACCTTGTCGGTTGCGACTTCGACAATCGTTTCTTCGGCCACGACCGTATCACCGACGTTCTTGAGCCAGTTGATGATGGTTGCTTCGGTGATGCTTTCGCCCATTTTGGGCATTTTAAATTCTGTTATCATAATGCCTGAGTAGCTGAGTGCCTGAGTGCCTGAGCAATCGTCGAATCAGCACTTTATTTCTTTCTAAATTCTTCTAAGGTTTGGTAAAAGGCTTCCTGCGTTGGACGGTCTTTTGGAATTTCACGCAATGGTTCAACCAATTTCCAAGTATCGTACATTTCCTTGGGCAATTGCTGGTACAATCCCGTTCCTTTGGTTTTCCACGCAATCATATCGTCAGAAACCTGTTTGACGATTTGCGCCGGATTGCCCACGACCATTGATCTGGTCGGAATCTTCATTTCGGCTTTGACGAAACTGAGTGCGCCGATGATGCATTCGTCTCCGATTTCAGCGTCGTCCATGATTACGGCATTCATTCCGATCAGGCAATTTCTGCCAAGGTTTGCACCGTGAATAATCGCACCGTGCCCGACATGCGCACCTTCCTTCAAAACGATGTCCTTGCCCGGAAACATATGAATCGTGCAATTTTCCTGTACATTGCAACCGTCCTCGATGATGATGCCGCCCCAATCGCCGCGGATCGCCGCACCAGGCCCGACATAAACGTCCTTGCCGATAATCACATTACCGGTAACGGCCGCCTGCGGGTGGATGAAGGCACTTTCGTGGATGACGGGAATGAAACCCTTGAATTCGTAAACCATATTATCCTTTGGTCACGAATTCACGAATTTTATTTTCAATTCGAGAATTCGTGGCTATCTTTTATTTAAATTTTTCGAGTGTCTTCTTTGTAAAATCGCTCAGCACCAATCGACCTGAAATCGCGGCGCGTTCTGCGAGTAAATTGTCCCAATCGCCGGTGCCTTTCCAGAAGATTTGCTTCATTTCGCGCATGGCTTCCGGGTTATAGGTACACAGATGCTTGGCGAATGCTTCAATTTTCGTGTCCATTTCTTCGATGCTTTCGAACACTTCTGCAAACAAACCTTTGCTTCTCGCCCATTCGGCTTCGTAGAAATTGTTCGCGTCGATGGCGATTTGTGAGGTCGCCGACACGCCCATTTTGCGTTCAATCGCTGGGGAAACCACAAATGGCCCGATCCCAACGTTGAGTTCGCTTAATTTGATGGCCGCGAATTTCGTCGCCATGCAATAATCGGTGGCCGCAGCAATGCCCACGCCTCCGCCGACGGTTTTGCCCTGGATGCGCCCGATGATGAATTTCGGGCATTTGCGCATCGCGTTGATCACGTTGGCGAATCCCGAGAAAAATACTTTTCCCGTAGCCGCGTCGTTGATCGTAATCAGTTCCTTGAAACTCGCTCCGGCGCAAAACGTGCGGTCGCCGCCACTTTTTAAAATGATGACTTGCACATCGGGATTGTTTCCAGCGTCGGTAATGGCTTGTGCCAATTGCGCGAGAATGGTTCCGGGCAATGAATTTTGCTCCGGGTGGAAAAACTCGATTGTGGCAATGTTTTCGTTTACATTCTGTTTTACGTATGCTTCTGTCATATTTTTTTCATTGGCCACGAATGCTCGAATTAGAAAATAAAATTCGTGCATTCGTGGCTATTTTATAAAATTCCAAATTGCTTGAAATGGTGGTTAAAATGTTTCGTATTCAACAAATCCCATTCGAATTTGTCCATCAGGCCAAAGACGACATTTTTAGTGCGTGCTTCGGGATTTTCCTTGAAATAGTTTTCGTAAGCCTGAATCGATTCGATGAGCTTTTGCTTGGCCATTTCCAAATCGGCGTGTTGCAAATCCTCATTTTGACCTTGTTTCATGAGCGGATGTTTGTGCTCTTTAGGGAACGATCGGTGGTTGAAAATCGTCTCGCGGTATTTCGGCAAATGTTCTTCCGGTGTCGCGATCTCATAATCCTGGATTTCACCCGTCGCATAACGGAACTGCATTTCCATGTGCTCGACCATGTGCTGCGGTGTCATCGTACCCCAATTGGCTTGGTGGTTGACCGTTAATTTGGCCAGGTATTGATTGATGTTCGATGTATTGATTTCCTGGAACGGTGAACGCTTTTGTACCATCGTCAAGATTGTGGCCACGGCGGTCAGTTCGTCATTCGAATCGAACACTTCGACAAACCATTTGACGATACCCGATGGCATTTGCTCGCCCACGTGGTCGCGTTCGATTTTTTGTTTGCACGTCAAGCGGACATACATCGTATCGTTGTGGTAAATCGGACGCAGGAAACGGCATTCTTCCAAACCATAATTCGCAGCAACGGGGCCTTTGTTCGGCCATACGAACAAACCTGCCGCGGCGGCCAAAATAAAATAACCGTGCGCCGTGCGTTTTTCGAAGATGCTGCCTTTTAAAGACGTGATATCGGTATGCGCGTAGAAATGGTCCCACGTGAGGTTCGCGAAGTTGATGATGTCGGTATCGGTGACCGTGCGTTTGTGCGTCTTGAGCGACATGCCCGGCTCGATGTCGTCCCAGTAATATTGGAACGGATGCTGCTGGGCTTCTTTGTAAGCGGAGTTTGGTTGGTAGATTCCGGTGATTTCAGTGAGTGTCGTCGGCGAACCTTGCACCGCGCAACGCTGCATGTAATGTTTGATGCCGCGCACGCCGCCCATTTCCTCGCCGCCCCCGGCACGTCCCGGACCGCCGTGAACGAGCAATGGCAATGGCGAACCGTGTCCGGTGCTTTGTTTGGCATTTTCGCGGTTCAATACGAGGATTCTTCCGTGGTGCGAAGCCGCATTAACGACATAATCTTTCGCAATGGTATCGGAATTGGTCACAATCGACGAAACGAGCGAGCCTTTGCCCATCTTGGCCAAATCGACGGCTTCTTCAATGTTTTTATAAGGCATGATCGTCGCAACCGGGCCAAAAGCTTCGGTTTCGTGGACGAGTGTATTTTTGAACGGGTTGTCTTCTCTTAAAACCATTGGGCTGATGAATGCGCCTTTTGAGGCATCGGCACCGACGGTCGTGATTTTATCATAATCGCCGTAGACGATGGCCGCCGTTTTGGCGATTTCTCTTGTACGCATCTTGACTTCGTCGACTTGGTCGGTTGAAACCAGCGACCCCATACGGACTTCCTTGAGTCTTGGGTCGCCAATCGTGACTTTATCCAATGCTTTTCCGAGCGCGATTTGCACGTCTTCGACCAAACTTTCCGGAACGATGATGCGTCGGATCGCGGTGCATTTCTGCCCGCATTTGACCGTCATTTCCGAACGGACTTGGTTGACAAACAAATCGAATTCAGGGGTGCCCGGCTTGGCATCTTCACCCAAAATCGAACAGTTCAGTGAATCGGCTTCCATATTAAACGGCACCGATTCGGAGATGATTTTCGGATGCGATTTTAATTTTCTTCCCGTATCTGCTGAGCCTGTAAAAGTCACGACGTCCTGCGATTCGACATAATTGAGCATGTCGTTGGCCGAACCGCAGATGAGCTGCAACGCGCCTTCAGGTAAAATCCCCGAAGCGATGATTTCTTTCACGACCGCTTCGGTCAAATACGAAGTCGATGTCGCCGGTTTGACAATGGCCGGCATTCCTGCCATCCAGTTGACCGCACATTTCTCTAACATGCCCCAGATCGGGAAGTTGAATGCGTTGATGTGAACGGCCACACCGGGTTTTGGAACTAATATATGGTGTGCCATGAAACGGCCGCCGCGCGACAAATCGATCGGGTCGCCTTCGACGTCATAGGGTTGGTTCGGGAATAATTTCCGGAGCGAGGCATTGGCGAACAGGTTTCCGAATCCGCCTTCGATGTCAATCCAAGAATCGATACGTGTCGCGCCAGTCCTGTAACTGATTTCGTAAAATTGTTCCTTCTTTTTGGTCAGGTACAACGCCAATTTCTTGATCATGTTGCCGCGTTCCTGAAAGGTCATCTTGCGCAACTTTTCGCCGCCTTTGGTGCGTCCGTAGTGCAGAATTTCTTCAAAGTTTAACCCTTCGGTTGAAGCATGGCCGATGATTTCGCCGGTCACCGAATCGAACAGCGGCACGCCTTCACCTTGGCCTTCTATCCAATGTCCGTTGACGTAATTTCCTAGTTTGCTCATAATTTATTTTTTAACCGCAAAGCCCACAAAGGCTTCGCAAAGTTTCTCAAGTTTTTTTAAGCACGCTCGATGATGACCGCGTAGCCTTGGCCGACGCCGATACACATCGTGATGAGCGCGTATTTTTTTCCTGTCAATTGCAATTCCAGTGCAGCCGAATAAGCGATTCTTGCACCGGTCACGCCTAATGGATGCCCGATCGCAATCGCGCCGCCGTTCGGGTTGATGCGCGCATCGTTGTCTTTTAATCCCAATGCGCGGATACAGGCGATGCTTTGCGCGGCGAACGCTTCGTTGAGTTCGATGATGTCGATTTGGTCCAAGGTCAAATTGGCTTTGGCGAGCGCTTTTTTCGTCGCCTCCACCGGACCGATGCCCATAATCCGCGGTTCAACGCCAACGACTGCCGAACTCACGATTCGGGCCAATGGTTTCAAATTGTATTTCTTCACCGCATTTTCTGATGCTACCAAAACGGCCGCTGCGCCGTCATTCAATCCCGAGGCGTTTCCAGCGGTAACGGTTCCTTCTTTGCGAAACGCACCGCGCAGTTTGGACAAACCTTCCATCGAAGTATTGGGTTTGATGAATTCGTCTTTGGCGAAAACAATCGGGTCGCCTTTGCGCTGCGGGATTTCAACCGCAACGATTTCTTTTGCGAGCCTTCCCGAAGCTTGCGCCTGAGCCGCCTTTTGCTGACTGTGCAAAGCGAATTGGTCTTGATCCTCACGCGAAATATGGTATTGATCGACGAGATTTTCCGCCGTTTCACCCATCGCATCCACGCCGTACATTTGCTGCATTTTCGGGTTGATGAAACGCCATCCAAAGCTCGAATCGTACATTTTCGAATCGGTGCCGTAAGCCGATGACGGCTTGGAAACGACCAACGGGCCACGCGTCATGTTTTCGACTCCGCCAGCGATGAACAAATCGCCATCGCCTGCCTTGATCGCGCGGTTGGCATGGATCACGGCCGACAAGCCCGAACTGCACAAACGGTTGACCGTTTCACCCGGAACGGTTTGCGGCAAACCCGCGAGCAATAAGGACATTCTCGCTACGTTTCGGTTGTCTTCCCCGGCCTGGTTCGCGCATCCGATGATGACATCGTCATACGCTTCTTGTGGGATTTCAGGATGTTTTTCGGCCAAGGTCTTGATGACCAAAGCGCCCAAATCGTCTGGGCGTACGGCCGCTAAAGTGCCTTGGTAATTGCCGATGGGCGTACGGACGCCGTCTATGATGTATGCTTCCATTTTTTTAATTAATAATTAATAATGAATAATTAACTATGCATTTTGGGCGTAAAAAATGCGCTCAGCAAGTAATTATTAATTATTAATTGTTCATTGTTAATTATTTCCATTCGCGCTCGCTGCGGTAAACCGTTCCCTTGAATAGTGCCACGAGCGTGTCTTGTTTCTTTATCTTAATGCTGTAAAAGCCAAATTTATTTTTAACCGAATTCTCGAAAGCGGTCGCCGTGATCACATCGCCTTCCTTCAAAGATTCGATGTGGTTGATGGCCGTATCGATGCTGACCGATTGCTTGCCATGCGAATTCGACGCAAAGGCGAGCGCGCTATCGGCAATCGCATACGTAATCGCACCGTGGGCAATCCCGAAACCGTTGAGCATGTCCTTGCGGACGGTCATCGACAAGGTGCAATTGCCTTCTGAAATTTCTTCCACGACAATCCCAAGCCATTGGCTAAAGGCATCGTTGTCGAACATTTTATGGACAATTTCGTTTGGTGTCATGAAAAAAAAGTTTCGTTTTTGGCGTTCATCTTCCGGAGCAACGGGCTGCAGCGGTAGCGGTCTTCGTGGTATTCCTCATACAGCAAATCGAGTGTCGTCACGACCCAGTCGGTACCGATTTCGTCGGCCCAGGCGAGCAATCCCTTCGGATAATTAACCCCTTTGGTCATCGCATTGTCGATGTCTTTGGCCGAAGCAATCCCGAGGAACAAGGCATCGGCGGCTTCGTTGATCAGCATCGCCAGAATACGTCCGAAAATGTACTTGACCAATGCATCGTCCTTTTTGGGTGCCGGTACACTGTCGGCTTTGTAATCGTAGAATCCGCGGCCGGTTTTGCGACCGAGCCAACCCGCTTCTACCAAGCGCTTCTGGGTCAAGGACGGTTTGTATCTCGGGTCGTAATAAAATGAGGTAAACACGGTTTCGGTCACGGTATAATTGACATCGTGCCCGATGAAATCCATGAGTTCAAACGGTCCCATACGGAAATTCCCGATCGTTTTCATCGCCCAGTCGATCGTCGCGAAATCGGCTTTGCCTTCTTCATAAATGCGCAATGCCTCGCCATAAAACGGACGCGCGACGCGGTTGACGATAAAACCCGGCGTGTCTTTGGCCACAGCCACGGTCTTTTTCCAACCCGATAGGATCTTGACCGATTTTTTCAACACGCCTGGGCTGGTCTGCACGGCCGGAATTACTTCCACCAATTGCATCAGCGGTGCGGGATTGAAAAAATGGATCCCGATGACACGGTCGGATTTTTTGACCGATGCCGCAATCGACGCAATCGAAAGCGAAGACGTATTCGAGGCCAAAATGGTGTTTTCGGAAACGATGGCTTCGAGTTCGGAAAACAATTTGCGTTTGATGTCGAGGTTTTCGACGATGGCTTCGATGATCAAATCGGCGTCGGACAATTCTTCTAAAGCGTTGACATATGCAATGCTGCTGCCAATTCTTTCTTTCTCGGAAGCATCGATCTTGCCTTTCTCGACAAGCATCGAGAGGGTTTTCTCAAGACCGGCCTGGCTTTTCGAAAGCGCTTCCCGGTTGGTGTCGTATATTTTGACGGAACTACCGGCGGTGGCCGCTACTTGTGCGATGCCGCTGCCCATGGTTCCGGATCCTATAACCGCTACATTCATTTAATTTCCTTTAAAAATGGGTTGTCTTTTTTCGACGAATGCATTGACGCCTTCATTGTAATCGTGCGATTCGCTGGCCTGGATTTGCAGATCCGATTCCATCGCGAGTTGCTGCTGCAGGTTGTTGGTCATCGATTCGTTGAGCAATTTTTTGGTCAAGGCCAAGGCTTTCGTCGGCATGTTGGCCAAGGTCGTGGCAAGTTTACCGACTTCTGATTCGAAACTTTCCGCCGAAAATGTTTTGTAGATCATGCCCATCTGCACGGCTTCGGCTGCCGAAATCTTGTCGCCGAGCATCATGACGGCCATCGCTTTCTGGAAACCAATTAGTCGCGGCAAAAAGAAAGTTCCCGCGCTGTCCGGTACGAGCCCGATTTTACTGAACGCTTGTATGAACGCGGCATTTTCAGAAGCCACAACGATGTCACAAGCCAGCGCGATATTCGCCCCTGCTCCAGCAGCTACACCATTAACGGCGCCTACAACTGGCTTTTCAATGGTTCTGATTCTTTCGATAATCGGGTTGTAATGTTCTTCGAGGATTTTACGGAAGCCCGGCATCAGTTCGGGGGTGGTGACTTCTTTCAAATCCTGTCCGGCGCAAAAGGCTTTCCCAGCTCCGGTGATGACGATTGCACGGATGCTGGCATCGTTGGCACACTGATCCAATTTGGATTGCAGTTCGAGCGCCATTTCGCGGTTGAAGCTGTTGAACACTTCTGGTCGGTTGAGCGTGAGGTAACCGATTTGGTTTTCTATTTTGAGTAAGATTGAACTCATATTCTTGGTTTGGTTATTTTAAACATTTGAAATAATCGAACGGTTCCTGGCAATCCTGGCACTGGAAAAACGCCTTGCAGGCCGTTGAGCCGAACTGGCTGATCATTTTGGTATTATGCGATCCGCATTGCGGACATGGGACGATTTTTTTGTTGCCGAGCAGCGCCTCAATATCGGCTTCGGGTTCGAGCGGTGCGGCGATGCCATAATCTTCGAGCGCTTTCCTGCCTTTTGGCGTAATCCAGTCGGTGGTCCAGGCCGGAGACAATACAAGTTTAATCTTGGCTTCGATGCCTTTCTCGGCGAATGCTTTCTTGATGTCGTCGCCGATGACGTCCATCGCGGGACAGCCTGAATAGGTGGGCGTAATCGAAACCTCAACGACATTCCCATTCTTTTCTGCCGAACGCACCACGCCCATTTCCATGATCGAAAGCACCGGAATTTCGGGATCGGAAACCGATTCGAGGATTTCGGTGAATGCTGGGTCGATATGTGGATGCGTTGTTGTCATTTTTTTAAACCGCAAAGTGAACTAAGTTTTGCAAAGCGCACAAAGCTTGATTGATATGGTTAACCCTAGCCCTGATTACTTCACTTAATTTTTTATTTTCATAGGAGTTCAGTGAACTTTGTTTGCAATGGAAATCCTTTTTTGAAGCTTGTAAAGCGAGAAAAAGATTGCAGTGGAAAGCAGGTTCCCGGCTCCTAAAAATCTACCAGCTCATGTTCGGATAGGTGCGTTGCATGAACTGCAAGTCGGCCAAAAGATACCCCATGTGTTCGCTGTGGATGCCTTGTTTGCCGCCTTTTTGGAAATATTTCATATCCGGGATTTCGAGCGTCGCCTCGGTCAGGATTTCGCCGACTTTGGCGTAGAACGGTTCTTTTAATTTCGTTGCATCGACGCCAATTCCTTGAGCAACCATTGCTTGGTCGGCATCGGTTTGGTGGAACAATTCGTCGGTGAACGTCCAGAGGTCGTTGATGGCGTTTTGCATTCGTTGTTTGCTTTCCTGGGTTCCGTCGCCGAGTCTTTTGACCCAATCCGACGAGAAACGCTGGTGGTAGCTGACTTCCTTGATGCTTTTCTTGGCAATCGCGGCAAGCGTTTCGTCTGAACTGAACTGCAATTGTTGCAGCAACAACAGGTGGAACACATCGTATAAAAACTGGCGTCCAATCGAATAGGCGAAATCGGTATTGGGTTGTTCGACCAATAAAACGTTTTTGTATTCGCGTTCGCTTCTGAGGAATGCGATCGTGTCTTCGGTCGCGTCGCCGCCGAGCTGCTGTGCGGCATATTGGTAATAGCTGCGCGTTTGGCCGAGCAAATCGAGCGCGATATTGGTCATCGCGATGTCGACTTCAAGATTCGGTCCGTGGCCGCAGAGTTCGCCGAGGCGTTGGCCCAGGATCAATGCGTTGTCGGCGATGCCGTAGATGTATTGGACTAAATTGTTTTGCATAAATTTTAGCTTTAGAAGCAAGTCTTGGTTCTTGGCTCTTGATTCTATTTTCTAATTTACATGTGTTTTAATTCCTCCGGCAATTCATAAAAAGTCGGATGACGGTAGGCTTTGTCTTTGGCGGGTTCGAAAAATTCCCCGTTGTTTTCAGGGTTCGACGCCGTAATCGCGGACGAAGGGACGACCCAAATGCTCACGCCTTCCATTCTTCTGGTGTAGACGTCGCGTGCATTTTCGAGCGCCATCGTCGCATCGGAGGCGTGCAAACTTCCGCAGTGGCGGTGTTCGAGTCCGTTTTTACTTCTGACAAATACTTCCCAAAGTGGCCAGTTTTTCATGGTTTTTATTTTTAAACGGTTGCTGTTTCTTGTTTTTCGGCGTAGGCCATTGCGGCTTCGCGTACCCATTCGCCTTTGGTCCACGCATTCTTGCGCGCATCCATGCGGACTTTGTTGCACGGGCCGTGTCCTTTGACGACCTGCCAGAATTCTTCCCAGTCCATGTCGCCGTAGTCGTAGCTTTTGCGTTCTTCGTTCCATTTCAGATCAGGATCCGGAATCGTGAGTCCGAGGATGTCGGCTTGCGGAACGGTCTGGTCCACGAACTGTTGGCGCAATTCATCATTGGTTTTGCGTTTGAGTTTCCATTTCATCGACTGTTCGGTATGCACCGATTCGGCATCGGTCGGGCCCAACATCATCATCGACGGCCACCACCAGCGATTGAGCGCGTCCTGCGCCATCGCTTTTTGTTCGGGCGTTCCGTTGCACAGCGTCAGCATGATTTCAAACCCTTGGCGTTGGTGGAAACTTTCTTCCTTGCACACGCGCACCATCGCACGGGCGTATGGTCCGTAAGAGGTTGCTGTCAATGGTACTTGGTTGATGATCGCCGCGCCATCCACGAGCCAACCGATGGCGCCCATATCGGCCCAGGTCACGGTCGGATAATTGAAAATCGACGAATATTTCGCCTCGCCCGAATGCAGTTGGTCGTACAATTCCTCACGCGAAACCCCAAGCGTTTCGCAAGCGCTGTACAAATACAAACCGTGGCCGGCTTCGTCCTGGACTTTGGCCAGAAGCGCTACTTTTCGCCTGAGCGACGGCGCACGCGTGATCCAGTTTCCTTCGGGCAACATGCCGACGATCTCGGAATGTGCGTGCTGCGAAATCTGGCGGATGTGCGTCTTGCGGTATTTCTCGGGCATCCAGTCTTTGGGCTCGATCTTTTGGTCGTTGGCGATTTTTCTTTCGAATTCCGCTTCGAGTTGTTGCAATTCCAATTCAGACATATTACTGTTCTTTATTGTTATTATTTGTTTTCATCGTAGCGGGAACAGGACTCGATACTTCCTATTTTCCGCAATTAGTCTTGCAGCGCAGCGGTCTTTGCTCTAGCAGCGCAGCGGTCTTTCTTCTTTAAGCGCCAAAATCGACGACGACCTTTTCAGAAGTCGGCACGGCCTGGCAACTCAATATGTAATTCTTCGCAACCTCGTTTTCGTCGAGCGCGTAATTGATTTTCATTTCTACGGTTCCGTCGATGACTTTGCATCGACACGTACTGCACACGCCGCCTTTGCACGCAAATGGCAAATCGGCACCGGCTGCGAGCGCTCCGTCCAATATGTTGTCGAAATCGTCGTCCATGATGAAATGGAACTCCTTGCCGCCATCGATGATGGTGACTTCGGTACCTTCGACTTTCTTTTCTAAAATGTGTTTGGTTCTTTCTTTGTCGGCTTCGGAATTGCCCGTGTTGAACAATTCGAAGTGGATTTTTTCCTTTGAGAGTCCTGCCTTCACGAGTTCATCGCGAATCAGGAAAATCATCGCTTCCGGCCCGCAGATGAAACATTCGTCTACTGAAGCGACATCGATGATTTTATCGGTCAACACCCGCAATTTCTCCTCGGTGAAACGGCCGTTGAGCAATTCGATGTTGCGGTGTTCCTTGGTCAGGAAGTGGAAAATCTCGAGCCGGCCGAAATATTTGTTCTTGAGCTGCTCGATTTCCTCTTTAAAGATAATCGATTTGACGCTGCGGTTCAAATAAAACAACTGGAATTTGCTTTTGGGCTCGAGCGCGAGGTGCGTTTTGATGATCGACAGGATCGGCGTAATGCCACTACCGGCTGCAAAGACGATGTAATTCTTGGCTTTGTCCGGTTCGATTGCAGTGTTGAACACGCCATTGGGCGGCATCAGGTCGACAAAGTCTCCTTTTTTTAAATTTTCGTGGACGAAAGACGAGAACAATCCGCCGTTGATTTTCTTGACGGCGACTTTCCACTGGTCCTCGACCGGGCTCGAACACAACGAGTACGAACGGCGCACATCCTGGCCGTCGATGAACGCACGCAACGTTAAATGCTGGCCGTGGGCGTATTTGAATTCGTGCTTCATTTCTTCGGGAATATCGAACGAAATGACCGAACAGTCTTTGGTTTCTTTGTAGATGTCGTTGACCTTAATCTGATGGAACTTTGCCATTGTCACTAAATTATTACAGACTAACAATTGTTAGTTTACTATGCAAATTTAGTAATAATTTCTTAATGATAAAGTTAAATTATGCCCTCGAGCAAAACTTTTTTGAGGTTCGTTTTCAGTACGTTAGCATTAAAATCTTTCTTTTTGCCGTACCACAAATAGAGCGTCCGTATCGTGGACAAAATCGAAAAAATGATGACTTCGGCGTGGTAATTCTTGATTTCACCGTCGGCGATTCCCTTCTTGACGATATCGCGGAAAATGGCTTCGTATTCTTCGCGCATCTGTAAAAAATATTGCAATTCGGCTTCGGGCAAATGCATCCAGTCGTTGTTGAGCGAGGCCAATGCATCGGGATTTCTGACCGTGATGTCGATGTGGAGCTGGATGACCTTGTCGATTTTCTCGACCGAAGTTTCCTCGGAGGCGGCTATCGTACGGATCGTTTCGGTGTATTCTTCGGCAATCGAAATGATCATGAGCACCAAAATTTCCTGTTTCGATTTGATGTGGTTGTACAGGCTCGCGGCCTTGATGTCCATCGCCTGCGCCAGATCGCGCATCGTCACTGCGCTGTAGCCTTTTTCCTTGAACAATTGCGCGGCAATCGTGACGATTTCAGATTTGCGGTCGGAAGGTTTGGGCTGCAGCATTACAATAAAACGGTGTTGATGGTTTGGTCGTTGACGGCTTTTCCGTTGTATTGTAACGTCCAGCCCATGGTGTTGGTCAGGATTAAAATTTTCGACAATTCGCTAATGAGCCGGTTTTGCGCGTTCGATTTGAGCGAAGATTGCTCCATTTTCTTGGCCAGATTGGTTCGTACGGATTTATTGATTTTGTTGTAATCTTCGCCAGTGAATTGGTTCAGTTTGCTTTGCGTGACATCGTAAAACTGGATGTCGGGGCTGATTTTGATTTCTTCTTTGGGAATATTTAAAATCGTGATCGTTTTGTTTTTTTCGTCGATGTCGTATTTCATCTGGCGCAAATCATAGGAAACGGTCACATCGACATTGACGACAATCAGCGCTTTTTTGTCGAACGAGATCAGGTCCATGAAATATTTGTCCTGGTCTTTGTACGTCAGCACCTGCGAGAAATGGCCTTCGGTGACAATCAATTTGCCCACGTTGACGATTTGCTGCTGGATCAGGTTCGTATTGTAATCGATTGTTCCGTCGTTCTGTTTCTTGAACTCGCAATACTTGAACAGCAGCAGCGCACCGACGACAGCAAATATTAAATAGAGGATTCTTTTGCGGAGCATTTTTCTTTTTTGATAAAGCTACGAAAATTGACCAAGGTTAAAAAGAGAAGGCCACGAATTCACGAATTTTAAATCCAAATTGGTGAATTCGTGGCCATACAATCAAATAAGGTTGTTGTTCCTCGCCTTCTGCACCGCCTCGAGTTTGTTGTGTACCTGCAATTTGGTGTAAATGTTCTCGATGTGGCGACGGATTGTACTCGGCGACAGGAACAGGTTATCGGCAATGACCGTGTACGTCAATCCCTTGCTCAATTGCTCGAGCACGTCGATTTCGCGTGGCGTGAGCTTGATTTGTTCTTCTTCGGATTGGGTAGAGAAATCGATCGGGTTGCGCAACAGTTTGAGCGTCTTGAACGCAATCGACGGGTTCATCGCCGCGCCCCCGTTGAGCGTTTCGACAATGCCGTCGTACAATTCCTTGGGGTTCACATCCTTGAGCAGGTAACCGTCGGCTCCAGCCTTGATCGCATTGAAGATGTTCTCGTCGTTGTCGAACACCGTGAGCATGATGATCTTGATGTGCGGATAGCGCGATTTGACCATTTGCGTGGCTTCGATGCCATTCATTTCGGGCATTTCGATGTCCATCAAAATGAGGTCGATGTTGTGGCTCAGTTCCAATTTGGTGAGCAGTTCCTTGCCGTCGTTCGCGCAGAATTTGCATTTGAGGTCATCAAAAAAGCTCAGTTTTTCAAGGATGGTTTTCTGCAGGAAAATATTGTCGTCTACGATTGCGAGTTTTTTCATTTTTTGGGAATTGAGAATTGGATCATCGTGCCTTTTCCGATTTCGGATTGGAGTTCGTAAGTGCCGCCGATGTCCTTGATGCGCTTTTTCATGTTCAATAAACCGTTGCCCGAATCGGCGTTTTCGGTGTCGAAGCCGTTGCCGTCGTCGGAAATCTTGATTTTGACGAGGTTGCTTTCGGAAGCAATTTGGATGGCAATCTGGCTGGCCTCGGCATATTTGATGGCATTGTTGACCGCTTCCTGTATCGTCCGGTAGAGGTTCATGCCGACAATCGACGTGAGTTCCATCTTGCTCAAATCGTCGGCTATTTCAAATTTAAAATTGATGTCTTCTTTCGCTTTCTTGGCCTTTTCGATGAAATTCATGATGCGCAGTTCCAAATCCTTGAACGTGATTGCATTGGAATTCATCGCCCAGATCGTATCGCGCAGTTCCACGATCGTCGACTTGGTGAAATTGCTGATGCGGTCGAGTTTGTTGCCCAAGTTTTGATTTTCAACATTAAAGCCATATTTGATGTTGTCGACCGACGAAATGATGAACGTGAGCTGCGCCCCGATGTTGTCGTGCAAATCGCGCGAAATGCTGAGCCGTTGTTCCTGCAGTTTGTTCTGCGTCTCGATTTTGGAAATGGCGAGTTTGAGTTCGTGTTCCTGTTCCTGCTGACGGTTTTTGAGCCGTTGCTGTCGGTAAATCAAATAGCCGATGAGTGCGATAAATACGGCAAAAATCGAAACGAGCAGCAACAACACATTTTTTTGGCGTGTTTCGGCTTGTTGTTGCAGCAGCAGTTTCTCCTTCTTTTCCGTCTGGTATTTGGTTTCGAGTTCGTTCGAGATCTTGAGAACACTTTCATTGAGGTTGTGTTCGGCATGGCGCAAATACTTATCCGTGTAATAATTGACGCTGTCTACCTTGCCCAAACTCGCGTAGACCGGAATGAGTTGGATGTAGGCGTTGCCCATTTTCTCACGGATGCTGTCCTGGGTAAACACCTTCAAACTTTCGAGCAATAGCGGCTTGGCCTTGGCAAATTGTCCGAGGTTGTTGTAGTTGATGGCCAACGTGAGTTGCGAACTCGCTACATCGGCGGTCTGGTTGATCTGCTGCCGGATCGCGAGCGATTTGGTGATGTAATCGATGGCCATTTTGGGCTTTTTCCGATACGTATAAATGAGCCCAAGGTTGTTGTAGGCGGTAGTCAATGCGGGGTAATTCTGTACTTTTTCGGCCAGTTTGGCGGCGCGTTCGAATTCGACGAAAGCCTTGATCGTATCGTTCTGCGAGAAATACACATTCCCGATGCCGACAATGGTATTGGCCAACATCGATTCCTGTTTGGTTTCGGTCAGGTATTTTTCGGAGCGGCGCAAATATTCGAGCGCCTTGGGGTAATTCTTGAGTCCGTGATAGACCGCCGCGATATTGGTTTCGAGCGTCCCGACGACCTGTGCGTTCTTGGCCTTTTCATAATATTTCAGCGAGCGCAGGTAATAGTCCATCGATTTCTCGAGTTCAAATTGCTTGAGGTATACATTCCCGATTTTGAAGTCGAGCGACGCAATGCCTTCTTCGTCCTTTATTTTTTTTCGGATGCCGTAGGATTCGTGCAAAACCTTCATGGCCCGGTCGTAATCACCCTTGACATACAATATCGCGCCGTAATCGCTGAGCGCCTGCGCGATCATTTTAGGATCTTTCAATTCCTTGGCGAGCCCAATCGATTGTTTGCCGTACCCCATCGCCGAATCGATCGAAACCATATTGTAATACCAGGCCAGGTCGGCGACCAGTTTTGCCTTTTGGATTTTCGCCGGATTTTTTCGGAGTTCAGTCTTGAGGCTGTCGATGAGCTGCTGCGCCGGGTTCTGCGAAAAACCAACCCAGGAGAGCATCAGCAAAACAATCAGGAAAATACGCTTATTCATGTAAGACATTGGGTTTGAAAGCTAAAAATAAACAATTCCACGCAGAATCAAAAAAATACGGCCGAAGCCGTATTTTCTAAAGTAAACGTAAACCTAAACCAAAAAATAAATATTAGCGTTTCACTTTAAAGCTTCCTTCGGTAATGGTCACCTCGCTCGATGGCGATTCCTCATTTTCAGGAGCAACAGCCGTGAAAGTTCCTTTGATGAAAGTCTCGGTCACCTCGGTCACTTCCACAGTCCCTGTTCCCCTTACCGATGTATACGATTTGAACGGGAAAGTCGTCATGTAATTGACATAGCCATTGCTCAGGTTGCCGCCCACGTTGTACGTGCCCACGTTGTCGAAATTCTGCACCTGGATCTGGATCGAGCTGCCGCTGTCGGTGCTGCTCTGGATTTGCAACACATTCGAGTTGATCGTGGCCGATGGCGCAAAATAAGCCGAATTCGAATAATTCGAGCCGTTGACTTTGGCCGTCATAAAATAATCGCCCGCAACTGGTGTTGGCGTCACGGCGTTGTTGTTGTCGTCGTCCTTGTTGCACGATGCCAGTGCGAATACCGCACTCAATAAAATCATTTTGGTAATGTTGTTAAGGGTCTTCATGATAGATTAAGTTTGAGTTAATGATATCGCAAAGTTGCAGGAGATGCGTTTGCGGAACAATAGGGCAAGTGACCTATATTGTTTGGATTCTATCGTGAAGTGTTGTTTTTATTGGATTTCGACTCTTGCTTTGTCATTTCTCCCTGCGGTCGAAATGACAAAAAGAAAACTTCAAATCAGTTTATTGTCGCGCGCCTTCTGGATCGCCTCAAGCTTGTTGTGCACCTGCAGTTTGGTGTAAATGTTCTCGATGTGTTTGCGCACCGTCCCGGGTGAAACGAACAGGTTTTTGGCGATTGCATCATATTTGAGCCCTTTGCTGAGCTGTTCGAGCACTTCGGTTTCGCGCGTGGTGAGTTTGATGGAATCGGCATTTTCGGGCGTTTCGAAAGTAATCGGGTTGCGGAACAATTTGAGCGTTTTGAGCGCAATTGACGGGGTCATCGTGGCACCGCCGCCCATCGTATCGAGAATGCCCTGCTGCAAATCCCTGGGACTGACTTCCTTTAACAGATAGCCATCGGCTCCGGCCTTGATCGATTTGAAGATGTTTTCGTCGTTGTCGAACACAGTAAGCATGATGATCTTGATCTGCGGAAATTTCTGCTTGATGACCGCCGTGGCTTCGATACCGTCCATCTTGGGCATTTCGATGTCCATCAGGATTAAATCGACGTTGTGGTTGGCTTCGAGTTTTTCGATTAAATCGATGCCGTTGACCGCAATCAATTTGATGTTGAAATCGTCAAAAAAAGACAACTTCTCCTGTGCCGATTTGATTAGAAACGTATTGTCGTCTGCGAGGGCGATCTTAATCATGCGTTGGTTTTTTGAATAGTAAGGTAATCGTCGTGCCGTGCGATGGTTCGGAATGCAGGTGAAAAACCCCGCCGATGTCCTCGATGCGTTTTTCCATATTGGCCAGTCCGTTGCCGCGTTGGACGGTTTGTTTGTCGAAACCGATGCCGTTGTCGCTGATCGTGGTCTTGATTTCATCGCCAATCAGCGTTACGCCAATCACAATCTGGTCGGCTTCGGAATATTTGACCGCATTGTGCACCGCTTCCTGGATCGTGCGGTAGAGGTTCATGCCTTCGATCGAACTCAGTTGCAGGTGACCGAGGTTTTCATCGACCGAAAATTGGAAGTCGATCGTATCGGCCGCATCTTTGGCTTTTTCGATGAAGTTCAGGATGCGCGCACGCAGGTCCTCGAAAGTAATGCTGTTGTGGTTCATCGCCCAGATCGTGTCGCGCAGTTCGAGCATCGTCGATTGGGTAAACTGGCTGATGTACTGCAATTTGTCGCTGAGTTTGTCGTTGGTGATCTCGAACGCATACTTGATGTTCTCGACCGACGAAATGATGAAAGTGAGCTGCGCCCCGATGTTGTCGTGCAGATCGCGCGAAATACTGAGCCGTTGCTCCTGCAATTTGTTCTGCGTTTCGATTTGCGCAATCGCCGTCTTGAGCTGGTGTTCCTGATGCAACTGCACATTCTTGAGTTTCTGTTGGCGAAACAGCAGCAGTACAATCAGGATCACAAACAGGGCCAGCAACGAAACGGCAATCAGTACGAAATTTTTCTGGCGCGCTTCGGCTTCCTTGGCCAACAACAGTTGTTCCTTTTTCTCGGTTTCGTATTTGGTCGCCATTTCGACGACGGCCTTCGTTTTTTCGTCCTTGAAAAGGCTGTCCTTTCCGGCGCTGTACAAATTGGAATAGCGCCAGGCTTCGCTGAAATTTCCAAGCATGGCATTGGCCTTCGATAAATTCTTGTAGGCCGCCACGATGTGCAAGGACGCGTTCGATTGTTTGGCGAATGCCATCGCTTTTTCGGAAATGGCGATGCTTTGGGCGTATTTTTTCTGGCGGATCAGCGAATGTGCATAACTGTTGGCGGTTTCCGCGACTTCAAATTTGTTGTTGGATTGTTCATGCAGCCGCATCGCATCGGTGTAATTCGCGTTGGCTTTTTCGAAATTCCGGAGGCTGTCGTAGACAATCGCGATGTTCGCTATCGGGTAACCCGTAAAGCGGTCGCCATCGATCTTGAGGTAGCCTTTTCGCGCGATTTCGGAATATTTGAGCGATTCGTCGTAGCGTTTGAAATTGATCAGGATCGAACCGAGATTGCCCGCCGAAACCGTTTTGCCAAAATCGTCATCCGTTTGCAGATAGGCTTCGTAGGCTTTCTGGTAATAACCGAGCGCCTTCTGGAATTCCTGCTGCGCTTTGTATACAATACCGATGTTCGTGTAGGTCATCGCCTGCTTGCCGGCCAATCCTTTTCTATCGTAATACGAAAGCGCCTTGAAATAATACTGCAATGCCTGCGGAAAGTTGGCCTGTTGGTCGTAAGCGATGCCGATGTTGTTGTAGGTATCGGCCATTCCAAGCGAATCCTTGACTTTCTGCCGAACCTGCAACGCCTTTCGGTGAAAAACCAAAGCCGAATCGAGCTGGCTTTTGTATTGGTACACATTCGCGATCGAATTGTACGCCAAGGCCACAAAAGAGTCGTTCTTGATTTCCTTGGCTTTGGCCAGCGACAAATTGGCATAATGCAACGATTGCTTGAGGTCGTTGTCGCTGTAATAATCGGCGAGCGCGTTCATCGCCGTGAACTGCTGTTTGCCGTTTCCGGTTTGGATGACCCGGCGCACGCTATCGAGCTTCGGGTTTTGGCCGAACGCGAACACGGCGCCGAAAAAGATCAAAAGGCAAACGAATCTGGTTTTCAAAAGGAAAGGGGTTAGGTCGATAAATATAGCAAAAAGCCCGAAGTTATTTTTGGAGGCCGTTGTTTTTTGACAGCAAATCAAAGAGTTCGTAGTTAAGCGTGAAAATCTCGCGGCTCAACACGGCGTTGTCCGACTTGAGTTTTTCGTTGAGCGCATCCGACAATTGGACCTTATGGCGTTGGCCCGATTGCCTGCGTGTGATTTCGGCGATGAAGATGTGCATCGATTCAATCTTGGCGCGAAATTGCCGTTTTTCCCTGTAAAACTGGATATTGAGGAAAACGATGACGCCCATCAGCAAAACGATAACGGTAACGAGAAATACAACCATATGACCAAGGGGTTAAATGTCAGCTTACAAATTTGACGGTTTCACAAACCAAAAAAAATACGACAGATGCCGTATTTTCTTCGCAAAAAAAACCAACCTAAAATAACTTAGCGAGGGAATGTGCCGCGGAAAGAACCTTCGGTAACCGTTTTGGATCCGCCGCTGCAGTTTTCGGTATCGATTCCGGTGAAGGAGAAAGTGCCTTCGACCTTAAGATTGTCGATGTAGGTTACGGTAATCGTACCACTGGCGCCTTCGCATTCCGCAGTCGAGTAAGCCACACCGCCAGAACCTGGCGTATAGTTCAGGAACGAATTGGTGGTGTTGTTTACTGAGTAAGTTCCGGTGGCGTTGATGCCGTATAACGCGATGGTGATGTTGTTGGCCGACATGTCGCCGCCCAAGATAGAAATCAATTGGTCTGGACCTGAACCGACTTTGGTGCATTGCGCCATGGAAGTCCCGAAGATAAAAGAACTAAAATCGGCGCCGTCAACTTTTCCGGTAACATACGAATCCGAATTGGGATTGTTTGTCACCGGCGGCGTGACATTGTTGTTGTTGTTGTCGTCGTCCTTGTTGCACGAGAGCATCAATAAGGCCAATGCGATAAAACTGAATTTGGTAAGGGTTTGGAGTGTCTTCATTTGATTTGATTTTTGAGTGAATTAATTTTACTCTGCAAATCTGGCCCAAATGAAAAAGGCAAACCATACGAAGAAATACGTATTTTTTAAAATCGCATGTGCGGGAATTGCTTTTGAAGCGCCGAAATCGACTGTTGGAGTTTGTTCAAAAACAATTGATGGCTTTCCGAATTAGGGTTGAACGGCCGATGCACCAGGCTTCTCCTGAGGCTTCCCACCTGCTCCATGATCGGATGCGCTTCCGATGAAAGCTGCGTCGTGGCAAACCGTTCCCAAATATAATCGACTGCCATGGTATTGGGATGGATCAGGTCTTCGGCATAAAAACGGTAATCGCGCAGTTCATCCATGACGATTTCGTAGCTCGGGAAATAATCGGCGCCGGATTGGGTTTCCAAAACCCCGTGCAAAGCCGCAATCAAATGGGATTTGCTGCGCTGGTTTCCGACAAAACCGTCTTTGAGGTGGCGCACAGGTGAAACCGTAAAAATAATTTGCGCTTCGGGATTGAGCCTGCGGATGGATTGGATGGTTTTGATCATTGACTCCCGAATCGTTTCCACCGAAAGCAATTCCTTGGTGAAATTCGCCTGCGGCACTTTATGGCAATTGGCGACCACCGCACCCGACGTCTTCTCGCGGTACACCCAGGCGGTTCCATAGGTAATGATCAGGTGCGTCGCCGATTGGATTTGCCGATGCGTTTCGCCAATGGCTTGATTGAGTTTTTGCAGCAATGTTTCCTTGTCGGGATGGCTCAAATCGGAGTGCGCATCGAAACAATGCCAACGTTCATTGTGAAAGAAAACATCCGAATCCGAAAAGGTTTTGTGCATTTCTGCAAAACCGATGAGCTTTTCGATGGCCATCGGATGAAACAAAATCCCAAACGGATTGACCGTATGCCGAAATTGGAAATAGTCGAATTTATCGGCCATGTTGACCGCAAAACAAGAACCCAAAGACACCACTTGGGAGCCGTAACCGATTTTTCGGGCGCTTTCTGCAATGGGTATCGGGGTGCTGAATTGCATGCAATAATTAGTAACGCACCGTTCTGGCGGTGATGTTCTCGTGGTATTTTTCGTAGAAGGTATCGAGCTTGTCCAAGTTGAGTTTGCCATCGGCATCCAATACTTTTTCATCGAGCAGCGCCTTGATCAGTTTTGCCATGTTCTTGGCTGAGTTCATGCCCAGACCGCTGGCCACAAGGCTTCGGTTTTTGGTTTCCACTTTCTTTTTGGCCGTCAGGAAATTGAGGATAAAAAAGTCGTCCTCGATGTATTGGTGCGTTTCGTTGTCGTCCAATTTATAGTACAAGATCTCGTCGCCTTCGAGCGAATAAAACGAATACTGACGTGCATTGATTTTTTTGTATTTGAGGATGGTCTTTCCGTCGAGCTGCACCTCGTCTTTTTTGTTGAGTTCGACTTCCTGTGCCTGCAATCCGATGGTGCTGGACAGTACAAACAATAGGGCGATTAATTTTTTCATCTGATGTGCTTTGGTTATTCGTAATAGTATTGCGTACTGATGCCGCCGTCGAGCGCACTGGTCGAAACACTCGAAACCGGGAAACGGCTGAGTTCGCTGTACTGGTAAGTGATCGCGCGCGGGTTGGTGGTCAAGGCGGTACTGAGCAAATTGCGGCGGATGCCATCGGTGTCGCCTTTGTAAATGAGCACCTCGTTGAGGCCGATGACGTTCTTGAGCGGATGGTTCCAGGTATCATATTCATAAGTCTCCTGGGAAACGACCGATGAACCGAGGTAGGTTTCCCTTCTCGAAACTTCACCGCTGTTGTTGAAGAATATCTTTCCGTTGAGATCGGGGCTGTTCTGCTGGGCTACCGTCCCGAAAAAAGACGCATACGAAACCGTTCCG
The DNA here is from genome assembly GCF_047602195.1 of Flavobacterium sp. Classification (GTDB taxonomy): domain Bacteria; phylum Bacteroidota; class Bacteroidia; order Flavobacteriales; family Flavobacteriaceae; genus Flavobacterium. The sequence goes on along the minus strand of NZ_JASGHW010000003.1, from coordinate 35,875 downwards.
TCGGCGTTGTGCGTATAGGCTTCGCGCGTTCCGTAATCTTCTGCATGCAGCAACGCCTGGTGTCCCGAGACTTTAAACGCGGCATTGTAGGTAAACAAATCGGTACGCGTCAAGGTTTCCCCCGAATAGTATTCGATTTTGGTGATCAGGTTTCCTGCATAGGTAAAAACCGCCGAACCGTTGTGCGAATCAGTGATGTTGTTGATTTTGTAACCATCGTAATGGAAATCGGTCGTGGTCATGATGTTGTCGTCATCGGTCTCGACGAGTTTCTTCAAGAGCGTGGTGTTCTGGATCGCATTCGGATCGTAAGGCGTGTTGTCGTCGCCGCTGTCGCAGGCCCACAACAAGGCGGAAAGGCTCAAAAAGCAAAATATCTTTTTCATGGCAAAACAATTTATTGGTAAAAATACTGAAAAACCAATACAGTACCATCGTTATCGAAGGTGGCTTGCGTTGGAAAATCGGACAGGTTGTAATTGTAACTGACCGTATCGGTATCGACGCTCGTCGATGGCGGAAAAGTGCTGGTCATCGTCAAATAATTGTGCGGTGCGATCAAATTGTTGTCGTACCAGGTCAATTTCTGGTAACCCACGATGCCGTTGTAAGGCGAATTCTTGTCGTCATAGGCAAAGGTTTGGATCTGGTCGATCGAATTGTCCGAAATATCGAACCGCTCGGTCTTGACCGGCAAACCATCCTCAAGATAGACTTTCATCTTCCTATACAGTGTGTTTTGCTGGTTGGTATCGCCAATATAAGTCGTGACCATTACCGTGTCATCGGCATCGTCATACACATAGGTTACACGCGAAGCGCCATCCGAAGTGCCGCTCAGGATCATGCGCACAATCAATCTTTCCTGCGAATCATAGGCAAAAAATTCTGTCGAAAAAACACTGTTGTCCGAATAATGCGTGATGCCCGTAATCAGGTTGCCGGTGTAGGTGTAAGTGTCATAAGTACCCGGCGTTCCCGATGTTTGCTTGACCAGGTAATTGCCCGAATATTCCAGTTCGGCTACATAGCCCAGACCACTGCCGCTGACCACTATTTTGGTCAACAAGGTTCCGTTCGGATTGATTGGGGTTTGCTGTGAATTGTTATTATCATCGCCCGAACACGAAATCAACAGCAATACAGCAGCAATTGCAAAAAATACTTTTTTCATGATTTACTCGTAATAATAATATCTAAAATTTCCGTTGGGCTGTCCGTTCTGGTTGACCTGGGTCGCTACGGTCGGGTAGCCATAGGCGTTGTACTCGAATTCGTATCCGTAAGAACTCGATTGCGACTGCGCCGTTTGGGTGATGTGGCTCAGGTTGTGTGCATTCCCGATATTGGTTGCCCCAAACGAACCATAGAAAAACGCCGCGAAAAAACCCGGAATGCTCTTGTTCGGGTTGTTCATGCTGTCGAATTCATATCCATAGGTAACATCGTAGGTTTCGGTCGGACTCGTTGCTACTTTCTTGATGACTTCGCCGTCTTCAAAATACACGTAATCGACCCTCGTAATATTCGCTGGCAGTTCTGCGCCCTCATAGATGGTTATCGTCACCTTGTCTTCGACATCGTCATACACGTAAACGAGTGAGCTCGTCGATCCGTTTGCGTTGTAAAACTGTCCATGGATGATCCTGTCCTGCGAATCGTATTCCAATACCCCGCTGTTGCGAAGCGAACCGCCAGCGGTGTAGTTTTGCCAACTGCCGATCAATCCCTGTGCATTGTAAGAATAGTTGACATAGTCACCCGAGGAATCGGTGATTTTTGACAATTGTGCCCCATTGTAGGTGTAAACCGACGTAGAACTACTGCCGCTGCTAAAAACCAGCACCGATTTGGTCAACCGGGTGCCGTTGGGATTGTTCTTTGAACTCGAATCATCATCGCTCGAGCACGAAATCAGCAGCAGAAACGCGCTAAAAGCAAATAGTAACTTTCTCATAGTGTTTGTTTTGGTGCCAGCAAATAAAACCAAAAAAAACGAACAAAAAAACTACTGCATAAAAAAGCCCGGATTTTAAAGTCCGGGCTTTTCGTTTATTATTCGTAATAGAAGTTGACGACGTACCCTGTGGGGTTACCGTCTTCATCCACTTGCCGCTGCTGTGTAGGATAGCCAAACGAATTGTAATCGTACTGATAAGCATAATAGTCGGTATAGGGCGAACTTCCCGTGACTTCAATTGTCATCGTCTGGATGTTGTGTGCCTTACCCATCGCACCGATCGAGAACCCATAATAAAAGTAAACGCCGTAATAGCCTGTTAAGGACAAATGGGAATTGTTTTGGCTATCGTGGGTCATGGTGTATGTAATCACATTGGATGAATTTGGAGAGGTTTTAACTTTTTTAACGATTTCACCACCATCATAATACAGCGTCACTACCGATTTGATATTCTCAGGAGTTTCCGCGCCTTCATAATCGGTAACCGTAACAGTATTGTCCGCATTATAGACATATACGTTCGAGTATCCCGAAGTGCTTCCGCGCACAAGTCGGTTTTGGTCATCGTACTCACAGATCATCTGGGAGGTTCCGTTGCCTACCGCAGTAATCAAATCGCCCGAATAGGCAAAAGCGGTGGTAATTCCACCGGATTGTGCCGTGCTCAGATGCGTGCCTTGGTAAAAATATTCGCTGGTGTAAATGTCGCCTTCGGGACCGATTGAAACGGCCTTTACCAAACGTGTTCCTTCGGTATTCATTCCCGGTGCAGACGTATCGTCATCCGAACAGGATACAAGTGTCATTGTGCAAAGCAAGTATAAAATCTTTTTCATAAGGGTTTGTTTTGGTTTCGACAAATAAAGTAAAAAAAAAAATGCAATAAAAAAAACCCGGATGATTGTCCGGGCTTGGTATTATTGGATAAAACCGATGGCTTTTTCGAGTGCTTCGGCGATTCCGTCCGGGTTTTTCCCGCCGGCCGTCGCAAAGAACGGTTGTCCGCCGCCGCCGCCCTGGATGTATTTGCCGAGTTCACGGACGACCTGTCCGGCATTGAGGTTCTTTTCGGCAACGAGTTCTTTCGAAATATAGCAAGTCAGCATCGGTTTGCCTTCTTCGGCCGTGGCCAGCAAAAGGAAGATATTTTGTCCGGTGCTGCCGATTTCATAGGCCAAATCCTTCGCGCCTTCGGGATTCAAATCGATTTGTTTGGCGAGGAATTTCACACCGTTGACTTCTTTAAGTTCCGACACCAATCCGGCTTTCATGTTTTTTACCTTGTCCTTCATCAAAGCCTCGATCTGCTTGGCCAGTTTGGCGTTTTCTTCCTGCAACGAAACGACCGCCTTCAAAGTATCCTGCGGATTTTTGAGCGCCGATTTGATTTCGTCGAGAGCCTTTTCCTGTGCCGCGAAATAGTCCTTTACCGCATCATTGGTGATCGCTTCTATACGACGGATTCCCGCTGCCACCGCACCTTCGCTGACAATCTTGAAATGCCAGATCTCGGCCGTGTTCGGTACGTGGATGCCACCGCACAATTCCATGCTGTCGCCGAATTTAATCGCGCGTACATTGTCGCCGTATTTCTCGCCGAACAATGCCATCGCGCCTTCCTCGATCGCCTGCGCAAATGGAATGCTGCGTCTTTCGACGAGCGGCAAATGTTCCTGGATGCGTTCGTTGACGAAATCTTCTACCTGTTTCAATTCGGCATCGCTGACTTTGGCGAAATGCGAGAAGTCGAAACGCAGGTAATTCGGATTCACGAGCGAGCCTTTCTGCTCGACATGCGTGCCCAAAATCGCGCGCAACGCCTGGTGCAGCAAGTGCGTCGCCGAATGGTTGCTCGCCGTATGGTCGCGCAAATCGCGGTTGACTTTACCCACAAAAGTCCCATTGACATTCTCGGGCAATTGCTTGGCGAAGTGCAAAATGAGGTTGTTTTCTTTTTTGGTGTCGATGATATCGATCGACTCGTTCGAATTCGACAGTGTTCCCTTATCGCCTACCTGACCGCCGCCTTCGGGGTAGAATGGCGTATTGTCGAGTACGATTTGGTACATCATGCCGTCTTTTTTAGAATCGACTTTTCTGTATCGCGTAATTTTGACTTCGTTTTCGAGTTGGTCATAGCCGACAAAAGTCTCGACATTGCCATCCACCAGAATCGTCCAGTCGTCGGTCGATACTTCGGATGCGGCACGCGATCTGGTTTTCTGCGCAAACATCGCTTTGTCGAAATCGGCTTCGTTATATGACATGTTTTTTTCCTTGAGGATCAAGGCGGTCAAATCTTTTGGAAACCCGAATGTATCGTAGAGTTCAAACGCTTTTTCGCCTGCCACTTCTTCGCCTTTGGTTTCCGAAATCACGTTGTCGAGCAATTGCAAGCCTTGGTCGAGCGTACGCAAAAACGATTGTTCTTCTTCGCGGATGACGTTCATCACAAGGTTTTTCTGCGCGACGATTTCGGGGAATGCCACGCCCATTTGCGAAGCCAATGTTTCCACCAATTGGTAGATGAACGCTTCTTTCGTATTGAGGAACGTAAATCCGTAACGGATCGCACGACGCAAAATCCTGCGAATGACGTAACCGGCACCCGTGTTCGACGGCAATTGTCCGTCGGCGATCGCGAATGCCACTGCACGCACGTGATCGGCGATGACGCGGATCGCAATATTGATTTTTTCTTCGGCCTCGTTCGAAGCTTTCATGGTGTATTTCGCGCCGGTAACGGCCTCGATTCTTTGGATCAGCGGCGTAAAGACATCGGTATCGTAATTCGACTGTACGCCTTGCAGCACCATGCACAAACGCTCGAATCCCATTCCGGTATCGACGTGCTGCGCGGGCAATTTTTCGAGCGAACCATCGGCTTTGCGGTTGAATTCCATGAAGACGTTGTTCCAGATTTCGACGACATGCGGATGATCGGCGTTGACCAATTCCTTGCCCGGTGTTTTGGCTTTCTCCTCAGCCGAACGGATGTCCACGTGGATTTCCGAACACGGCCCGCACGGTCCTTGGTCGCCCATTTCCCAGAAGTTGTCTTTCTTATTGCCGAGCAGGATTCTGTCTTCGGCAATCAAGGTTTTCCAGATGTCGTAAGCTTCCTGGTCGAACGGTACGTTTTCTTCTTCCGAACCTTCGAAAACGGTCACATACAGAATGTCCTTGTCGATTTTGTAAACTTCGGTCAACAATTCCCAAGCCCAGTGGATCGCTTCTTTCTTGAAGTAATCGCCAAAGCTCCAGTTTCCGAGCATTTCGAACATGGTGTGGTGGTAAGTATCGATACCGACTTCCTCCAAATCGTTGTGCTTTCCTGAAACGCGCAAACACTTTTGCGTATCGGCGATGCGCTTTGATTTGGGCGTACCGTTGCCGAGGAAAAACTCCTTGAACTGAGCCATTCCTGAGTTGTTGAACATCAGCGTCGGATCGTCTTTGAGCACGATCGGCGCCGAAGGAACGATCAAATGGCCTTTGCTTTGGAAAAAATCGAGAAACTGTTTTCTAATGTCTTGTGATTTCATTGTTTTGGTTTAATCGTGTAACCGTCGAATCGTTGAACCGTTGCCATCGATTAAACGATTAAACAAATCAACGATTCAACCTTTTGTAAAAACTTTTTGGTAAATTTGTTCACCTCCTGCTTTTTCACGTGCAAAAATAGGATTTTAAACATAATGAAGAAAGTAAAATACTATTACGATCCCGAAAATCTCGCGTACCGGAAAATCAAGGTAAAAAAGCGTACAAAATTTGCGTATGTGGCTTTGTTCCTGACGGCTTCGGCCTTGTTTGGCGTTTTGGCGTTCGTGGTTTTATTGAACACGCCTTTTTTCGAGACGCCGAAAGACCGTTTGCAGGCGCGTGAAATCGAAAATTTCAAACTGCGTTACGCGATTTTGAACAAGAAAATGGACCAGATCGATGAAGTCTTGGCCAGCATCGAGGAGCGCGACAACAATCTGTACCGCGTCTATTTCAACACTTCTCCCATTCCAATGGAACAACGCAAAGCCGGATTTGGTGGCATCAACCGGTACAAGGAACTCGAAGGTTATGACAATTCGGAACTCGTCATCAATACCTCCAAACGCGTCGACGTGATTTCAAAAGAATTGGTCATCCAATCGAAATCGCTCGATGAAATCTTGAAATTGGCCAAGGAAAAAGACAAATTGCTTGCAGCGATTCCAGCCATACAACCCGTTCGCAATGAAAATTTACGCGCCGTGGCCTCGGGTTTTGGCTACCGCACCGATCCATTTACCAAAGCGCGGAAGTTCCACGCCGGGATGGATTTTTCTGCCAAAACCGGAACACCTATCTTTGCTTCGGGTGACGGTGTCGTGGCACGGGCTGACAATACGGCATCCGGTTACGGCAACCACATTGTCATCCGTCATGGTTTTGGATATGAAACGTTGTACGGACATTTGAGTAAGTACAAGGTGCGCGCCGGGCAGCGCGTCAAACGCGGCGACATCATCGGTTATGTCGGCTCGACCGGAAGATCCGAAGCGCCACATTTGCATTACGAAGTGCACAAAAACGGGGAAGTCGTAAACCCCTTGAATTTTTATTACGGCAATATTTCGGCGGCAGAATACGTCGTTATTTCTAAATTAGCTAACCAGGAAAATCAATCACTCGACTGATGCACATCAATTTATCACCAGACAAAAGATATTTCAGCATAGGCGAAATCGCCAAGGCCTTCAATGTTAATGCTTCGCTCATTCGCTTTTGGGACAAGGAATTCGACATCCTCAAACCCAAGAAGAATGCCAAGGGCAACCGCATGTTCACGCCCGAGGACGTCAAGAACCTGCAACTCATTTACCACCTGGTCAAGGAACGCGGGTTTACGCTCGAGGGCGCCAAGACGCATTTGAAGGAAGGCCAGAAAAAAACGCTCGACAAATTCGAGATCATCAGCAAACTAGAGTCGATCAAGGCGCAACTGACCGATATTAAGAACGAACTGTAAATTTGGTACGCTTTATGCTAAGCCGTGCCGTCAAATAATCAATTTAAAACAAACAATCATGAGAAAATTTTTGCCTTGGATTATCATTGGTGGAGTCGTATTGATCCTGTTCTTTTGGATCAAGGGAATCAACAACACCGCCGTTCAACTGAATGCCAATATCGAAGAATCTTGGGGTAACGTACAGACGTCTTACCAAAGAAGGAATGACCTAATCGGAAACCTCGTCAATACCGTAAAAGGCTATGCCGAGCACGAAAAGTCAACCTTGACCGCGGTCATCGAAGCCCGTGCCAAAGCGACACAAGTGACCGTAGACCCATCGAACATCACGGCCGAGCAATTGGCAGCGTTCAATGCAGCACAAAGCGGCGTTTCTTCGTCCCTTTCGCGATTGTTGGTCAGCGTGGAGCAATATCCAAACATCAAGGCCGACCAGAGTTTCCTCAAATTGCAGGACGAATTGGCGAGCACCGAAAACCAGATCCTTACGGCGCGTACCCGTTTCAACGAGGCGGTTAAACCTTACAACATCCACATCGGAACCTTCCCGAATTCTATTTTCGCGGGCATGTTCGGATTCCAGAAAAAAGCATTCTTCGAAGCGGTGGCTGGCGCCGACAAACCGGTCGAAGTTAAATTCTAATCGAAATGTCTAAAGTCGAGGATTTTTTAACCGCAGCCGAGGAGCAGGAAGTGGTCGAGGCCATCCGTTTGGCCGAGCAGAACACTTCCGGTGAAATCCGCGTACACATTGAAAAAACGACTTCCATTGCCGCGTTCGACCGCGCGATGGAAGTTTTTCATTTACTCAAAATGGACAACACCAAATTGCAGAACGGCGTGCTCATTTACCTGGCCGTCGATGACCATTCGTTTGTCATCTGTGGCGACAAAGGCATCGACGCTGTCGTACCGAATGATTTCTGGGATTGCACGCGCGATGCGATGCAGGAGCAATTCAAAATCGGTAATTTCAAACAGGGATTGATCAACGGCATCACGCGCGCCGGTGAAAAACTGCAACACTATTTCCCTTGGGAACACGGCGACACCGACGAATTGTCCAACGAAATCTCCAAAGGCTGATGAGGGCATTCCAAAACATTTATAAAAAAACGGCGGTTGTCGTTTGTTTACTGTTGGTGCAACTGGGTTGGGCGCAATTCGACATTCCCGAAAAACCTTCGTTTCAGACTTCAGTCTATGATTATGCCAACCTGTTGAATCCATCCGAAAAGTCACAGCTCGAGCAGAAACTCATCCGTTATTCCGATTCGACCTCGACCCAAATGGTGGTCATCACGATCGAATCGCTCAAGAATGAAGAAGTCTTGAATCTGGCGACCAAATGGGGACACGCCTGGGGATTCGGACAAAAGGACAAGGACAACGGTGTCATTATTCTGGTGGCCAAAAACGAACGCAAGATTGCCATCGCACCGGGTTACGGGCTTGAAGACCGACTCACGGCTGGACAAGGCGGCGAAATCATCCGCAACATCATTACTCCAGAGTTCAAAGCGGGCAGCTATTACAACGGTCTCGACAAAGGAGCCGATGCGCTTTTCGATGTTTTCAAAGGCAAATACAAAGGCACCCGGCAGCAAGACCATGGCGGCGGCATTCCTGTCATTGTTTTCGTCATTATCTTCATCATCATTTTAGCCATCATCACGCGCAAACGCGGCGGCGGTGGCGGTTCCGGAAACCGTGGCGGCGGGTTTGACCTGGCCGACATGATCATCCTGAGCAGCCTCGGACGCGGCGGATTTGGCGGCGGTTCTTCGGGCGGCGGTTTCAGCGGTGGTGGAGGCGGCGGTTTCGGTGGCGGATTTGGCGGTGGCGGATTCAGCGGCGGCGGTTCGAGCGGAAGCTGGTAGAATTATTTCCATTCCCAAAATATATTGGCCACGGCACGAGCTGGCGACTGGCGAAGCAATTCATGAATTTTAAGATTATAATTTGTGGCTTTTGCTTTTGCTTATTTTTCCTGAAGAAACGCATTGACCATCTTCAAACATTTCCCAGCCGCTTCGTCGTTCAAGTGATCCGAATCGAAGAAATCTTCATCGCGGAAACGACGGTCCGAAAACAAATTGAGGTAACGCACATGGTCGTGCTCGGCAGCGAGCTGCTCACAGGTATCGAAAATCAAAGCCAGTTTTTTTGGATTGAGCAAACTGGTATAAACCCGTGATTGCGGCATGGAAACTATGACGACTTCGATGTTTCTTTGTTTGCATTGCTCGATCATTGCTTCGATTCGGGCCAAGTTGACCGCAAAATCAAGCGACCCATCTTCGTGGATTTCCGCTTTTTCCTCCGCATCTTTCGCCGGTGCAATACTGAGTTCTTTCAAAGTGGTGAATCCCCAACCGTTTTCCTTGGCATCCAAGACCGAACCGCGGATGCGGTATACCTGGTAAATGTCCCAGGTTTGCTTGAGGTTGCGCGTAAAGGCCAGGCTGTATTTTTTGGGATCCCAAGCCGAAACGGTCGGCACGTCGAGCTGCATGTAATTCTCGTAATAATACTTGCGGAACGTGTCTTCATGCGTATCATCCTTATGGCTCAGGCTGCTGTATTCGATGCAAAAAACCACCTGTTTGAGGTGATCCATCTTGTCAATGTACCGGTTGAACAACAGTTGATCAAAATAAATCGTCTGGCTGATGTTGGCCAGGTTGAATGCCTTCTTCGAAAAATAATCCGGATTGAGCCCGAACAAACTGTGCGAATTCCCGAGCAGCAATACTTCGACTTCACTGGCATGCCGTTCCATGTAATCGTATTTGAGCGTGTAATTGTTCGGAACCGAGCGGTAAAAAAACTCCACGGCACCCCAAACCAAAAGGATCGGGAACAGGAAAACCAAAAGCCGTATCGGTGTTTTTTTCATCTTAAAACTGGAAATAAATAAATTGCTGACCGCTGTTGCTGTAATAGAAAATCGCGAAAACAACCAGGTAATAAAAGCCCCAGCGCAGGACAACCGGTTTGGTCTGGAACAAATCGGCAATCGCGTAGGCATTTCTTCTGCCAAACCATTCCACGATCATAAAAGCCGCGATCAACAACAAAATCGCTACTGGGAAAACCGTCGGAAACGTAAACAAAGATTCATTGAAAATGCCTTTGATAAAGGAAAATGCATGCCCTACATCGTCGGCGCGAAAAAAGATCCGCGAAAAAACCGTGAGCATGAAGGTCGCGACCATCTGCCACACTTCCTTCAAATTGGGCCAAACGCGGTCGTAGGCCACAATTTCCATGTGTTTCCGGTGCTGTTCGCTGAGCAAAAGCGGCAGGAAATAACACGCATTGATGAGCGCCCAGCACAGGAATTTCCAACTTGCGCCGTGCCAAAATCCGCTGAGCAGGAAAATGATGAAGGTATTGCGGATTTGCTTGCCACGCGACACTTTCGATCCGCCCAGTGGAATGTAGACATAATCCTTGAACCAGGTCGTGAGTGAAATGTGCCAGCGCCGCCAGAATTCGGCGATGTCGCGCGCAAAATACGGAAAGGCGAAATTGCGCAACAGTTCGATGCCCATCAGTCGTGCCGTCCCGAGCGCGATATCGGTATAACCCGAAAAATCGCCGTACAATTGGAACGAAAACATAATGGCCCCAAAAACGAGCGTACTGCCCGACTGGTGTGCAGAATCGTTGAAAATCTGGTCTACGAAAACCCCGCAATTGTCGGCAATAACGACCTTTTTAAACAAACCCCACAGGATTTGCCGAAGTCCGTCGTTGAATTGCACCGAACTAAACACGCGCTTGGTTCGGATCTGAGGCAACAAATGCGTCGCGCGTTCAATCGGCCCGGCCACGAGCAACGGGAAAAAACTCACGAAGACCGAATAATTGACGAAGTTGCGTTCGGGTTTGACGCGGTCGCGGAAAATGTCCACGATATACGAAATCCCATGGAAGGTATAGAACGAAATCCCGACAGGAAGGATGATATTCAAGGTCGTGAAACTGCTTTGGATTCCCAGCAGCGAAAGCCCATCGGCAAACGACTCGACAAAGAAATTATAGTATTTGAAAATGCCGAGAAATCCGAGATTGATGACAATGCTTAGTGTCAGCCAGAACCTTTTGCGTTTCCGGCTTCCGGCATCGGCAATCATGATACCGGTGCAATAATCGAGCGCGGTCGAAAAGACGAGCAAAAACAGGAAACGCCAATCCCAACACGCATAAAAAAAATAACTCGACACGAGCAGCAAAAAATTCTGCCAGGCGAGTTTTTTTGGTGTAACGAACCAATACAGCACAAGGACTATGGGCAGGAAAACCGCAAAAGAGACCGTATTGAACAGCATACTTCTATTTTAAAACATAAACTTACAAAAGTTTATTTTTCCCTGATGTAAATATCAATCGGTACGCCCGAAAAATCCCAATTCTCGCGAATCTTGTTTTCGAGAAAGCGCTTGTACGGTTCCTTGACATACTGCGGCAAGTTGGCGAAAAACACGAACTGAGGCGTCGGAGTCGGCAACTGCATGCAATACTTGATTTTGATGTATTTCCCTTTGAGTGCCGGCGGCGGATGGCCTTCGATCACCTTGAGCATGTAATCATTGAATTTGGAAGTCGGAATTCTCTGCTTTCGGTTTTCATATACTTGTACCGATGCCTCGAGCGCCTTGAGCAAACGCTGTTTGGTGTGCGCCGATACGAACAAAATCGGCACATCGGTGAACGGTTCGATTTCCTTGCGGATCTTGGCCTCGTAATCGCGCGTCGACATCGTGTCTTTCTCGACCAGATCCCATTTGTTGACCAAGATGATCAAGCCCTTGCGGTTCTTTTCGGCGAGCCAGAAAATACTCTGGTCCTGCCCTTCGAAACCACGTGTCGCATCGATGATCAGGATACAGATGTCGGCATGCTCAATGGCACGCACCGATCGCATCACCGAATAAAATTCGAGGTCTTCCTTGACCTTGGCTTTTCTGCGGATTCCAGCGGTATCAACCAAATTAAATTCGAAACCGAAACGGTCGAATTTGGTATCGATCGCATCGCGCGTCGTTCCGGCGATATCGGTCACGATGTAACGGTCCTTGCCGATGAGCGCGTTGATAAAACTTGACTTCCCGGCATTCGGACGACCGACCACGGCAAAACGCGGCAGTTCGGTTTCCTCTTTGGTCGGTTCGGGTTTTTCAGGAAACGCTTCGATCAAAGCATCGAGCAATTCACCTGTTCCGCTGCCCGAAATACTTGCAAAAGTGTAATAGTCCCCGAGCCCGAGATTGTAGAATTCGACGGCATCTTTTTCACGATTTCCGTTGTCTACTTTATTCACGGCGAGCAAGACCGGCTTGGTCACTTTTCGCAGCAATTTGGCCACGGCATCGTCCATCGGCGTGATGCCTTCCTCGACATCGACAACAAAAATAATCACGTCGGCCTCATCGATTGCGAGCTCGACCTGCTTGCGGATTTCACCTTCGAAAACGTCGTCTGAGCCACGCACATAACCGCCGGTGTCGATTACCGAAAACTCCTTCCCGTTCCATTCGCTCTTTCCATAATTTCGGTCGCGCGTCACGCCCGAAACCGAATCGACAATCGCTTCCCTTCTTTGGATCAACCGGTTAAACAAGGTTGATTTTCCTACATTTGGCCTTCCTACAATGGCGACAATGTTGTTCATAGTGTTTTGAAATATTTACTCCGTAACAGTTCGGCCTAATGGCCTCGAGTGCGCAAAGGTAGTTTTTAAGTTGCAGAGTTCCAAAGTGCATGCGGTAAGTTTCTTTTTTTAAAGAGCCAAATGCAATCAAAAAAGTAAGGGCCGGACGAAAACCGCCGGCCCAAACTACCCAAACAAAACTAATTAACTCAATTTATGAATTCTCTTTATAACAAATGCCGTTCTTCATTTTTGGTCATCCCCAAAAACAAGACAAGACTCAGCATGATTAAAACCGTCAGTCGCACCAGGCTCAACATTTCCCACAGTTTTGCGCGTTTGACCAAACCGATGTCGATCGTTTGCGAATAAGCCGTCGTGGTCAACGCAATCAATTCGGGTACGAAAAATGCGAAAGTGACCACCAAAACAATGACATAGCCAATGGTCGCGATGAGGATGTTTTTCCTGCGTTTCCACTTCCAAGACAAGACCAGGCTGGTGGCAAAAAGCAACAACGTAATCGGATGGATCGGCTTCCAGAATGCCGTGGGGTTGAGCCCATATTCGCCCTGGAACATCGAGAGCGAAGCCGGTGGCGCCATCGTCCAGCGCGGGACCACGGCCAAATGTTCATAAACCGCCCCACCGATTACCACTGCAAATGACAGGCAGGCCAGTGCATAGATAAAATCCCTGTTATTCACAACACGCTTTATTAGTGGTTGTCGTACAAGATGTTGGCTGCCGAAACATAGGTGTTCGGATCGGTATTGAAATAACCATCCCAATCCCCTGCCGAAGGAACCGTTGCATTGCCATCGCCATTGGTATCACCGCCATGGGTATCGTCTTTGTAAGACGTCAGCACCGCCGTTCCGTACAAATTCACGGGACGGTTCGCCTGGAACGAAATCCCCGCAATCGCATGCGAAAATTTGACCACCACATTGGCATTGATGTTCAAGGTATTGTTGAGCGCGCCTTGGTTGAAATCATTGACCACATAAGGCACTTCGGTCACATCCCAATTGGTCACCCAATTGCTTTTGGCGCTGTCAAACAGGTAGATGCCGTTGCGTTTGTTTTTCTGCGCCGCATCGGCCGGGTTGTGGAACACATTGGTCGTGCTCAAGGTGTAATTGCAATCCATGTACAATGGGCGGTCGTTGTCGTAGAGCACATTGTTCGTGAAACGCGAAACGGTATTGTCCTGCATATGGTAACTGCCGTAGAAGGCGTAAGCGCTGGCCGTGTTTCCGCTGGCCGTATGCGCGATGGTACAATGGTCGAACTCGAAAACATTTCCGGCTACCGAAACCTGCACGGCCGTATAATAGCCGCCGCGGTTTCTTCCGGCATACAAAATATCACAGTATTTGAACAGGTGGTTCGCGCCGCCATTGAGGTAAATCCCGGTCCAATCGCCTTTTTGTGCGGTCGAACCCATCGCGTCGCCATTGGTATCGCCACAGCAACTGTCGTCGGCGATCGAGGTAAAAATGATGTGGCTGTTGGCCGTACCTTGTGCATTGATGCGCCCGTTGCCTGTGGTCATGATGCGCGCCTCATCGGTTTTGATGATGACGCCGGGTTCGATGGTCAGTTCGCTTTCGACGACTAAGTCTTCGCGGATGACGTAAACGTTTCCGGACTTCCAGGTAGTCGGTTGGGTAATGTCGTTGGTGACTTCGACCTTGTTGCACGGATTGCCGATCACGACCGGATCCAAGGCCGCATCGTCGTCAGAACAAGAAACAATACTTAGGGAAAGGGCAAAGAAAGCCCAGCAAGAAATTCTTGATTTTTGCATGATTGATTGATGATTTTGTCCCGCCGCGCACCGAAATGTGCTTTGGGTGATTTTCTCCGCTGCGCTCCGAACGATTCGGCTACGCCTCGGGTGATGATTATTTTGTTGGAGCAGTAGACGCCGCGATATATTTTCCGTTACAGTTTTGTTTTCATTTTTTTGAAATATTTTTTTCAATCCCAGTATTTACAAGGCTTTACAGACTTTAAAATTTCTTTAACCTTCTTTAACAAATATTACAGATACCGATTTCGTTTTGGAATAAACCAAAAAGCCGACCCATGAAGACCGAGAAAAAATTCCAACCGACGTTTGAAAAATCGACTCCCAAAACCACCGAACAAATCAAGGCCGCGATCCGTCAGGCCGATGCCAACCAGTCCGACTACCAGATCCGGAGCAACGGCGACCACATTTGGGTGGAAATCGAACCCGAGAAAAAACAATACTGGTCCCCGATGCTGCACCTGCGTTTGGTCAAGTCGGAGAATGAAACGCGAATCAAGGGGAAATTCGGTGAGAATCCGCTGTTGTGGCTCGTATTCCTTGGAGTGAAATTGTCGAGCATCGGGATTTTTGCGCTCTCAGGGATCATCGCCTACCTCAAATACCGGCTCGATTACAACTTTAACACCCAATTGTTTGTGATGTTCGGTATGGTCAGCGTGTGGTTTGCGATGTACCTCGCCTCGGAGCGTTACCGCCGCAAAGGCAAACAGCAGATTGCGGACTTGCGCGATTTTGTAGACGGAATTGCGGCGTAACGGGGTTCGCGTGAGGGATTGCAGCAAGGTGCCGCGCACCGCGTAAAGCCCGACCCGCAGGGGCACGCCAAAAAATAATAAAAAGCCACGAATGAACGAATTTTAAAACTATAATTCGTGCATTCGTGGCTAACTTTTTACGTTCTAATTCTGGTTGTAACCGAAACGGCGCAATTGGCGTTCGTTGCTGCGCCAGTTTTTGTTGACCTTGACGTACAACTCAATATGGATTTGCTTGCCGAAGAACTTCTCGAGATCGGCGCGCGATTCGACACCGACTTTCTTCAATGCCGTGCCTTTGTGCCCAATGATGATGCCTTTCTGCGTATCGCGCTCGACCATGATCACGGCGCGGATGCGGATGATGTTGTCGTCCTCGAGGAATTCCTCGGTCTCGACCTCAACGGCATACGGGATTTCCTTGTTGTAGTGGAGCAGGATTTTCTCGCGAATGGTCTCGTTGACGAAAAAGCGCTCGGGTTTATCGGTCAGTTGGTCTTTCGGATAGAAGGGCGGTGAAGCCGGAAGCAATTCGATGATTCTTGCGAAAACTTCAGGCACGTTGAAGTTTTGGAGTGCGGAAATCGGGAAAATCTCGGCATTCGGTACTTTTTCTTTCCAGAATTGCACCTGCTGTTCGAGCTGTTCCTGATTGGAATTGTCGATTTTGTTGAGCAGCAGCAGCACCGGAATCTTGGCGTGGATGATTTTCTTGAAGAAGTCCTCATCCTTGAGCGCCTGCTCCCCGATTTCGACCATGTAAATCAAAACGTCGGCGTCTTCGAATGCCGATTTGACGAAGTTCATCATCGATTCCTGCATTTCGTAGGCGGGCTTGATAATCCCGGGCGTATCCGACAATACGGCCTGAAAATCCTCGCCATTGACGATGCCCAGAATGCGGTGACGCGTCGTTTGCGCTTTCGAGGTAATGATCGACAAACGTTCGCCGACAAAGGCGTTCATAAGGGTTGATTTTCCGACATTGGGGTTTCCGATGATATTGACGAATCCTGCTTTGTGCATGCTTATTTTTTTGGCAAAGATAACGCATAATGTGCTGCAAACGCCAAAATGCGCTTCCAAATGCATTTAACGATTTCTTAATCGCGCGGTAAACTTCAGCTTTTTCAGCAGTGATAGGTTTGCGGTTTATTTTTTTACCATGACTCCAACTCTAAAAAGAATGATCGCACCGGCCTTCGGAATCGGTGCCGCGCTTGTATTTTCCCTGGCTTCCAAACCTACCGAAGACAAATCGGTTTTCATCGACCGCCAACTCCTATCGCTCGACCAACACATTACCGCACTCGAAAAAACAGCCTCGGCTTTCCATGCCGGAAAACTTCCGCCTGATTCGATCCAGTCGGCCGTGCGGCGCACGCGTTTGGCTTTTAAGAAAGTCGAATTTTTCCTCGCCTTCCAATACCCGGAATTCACCACCGAACATTTCAACGGTGCACCGTTGCTGCACCTGGAACGCGAAACCAACCAGCCCGTTGTCATCGAACCCGAAGGTTTGCAAGTACTCGACGAATTGGCTTTTTCGGAAAACCCGTCCGAAGAAAAAGCGACCATCGATGCGCTTTCCAAAAAACTACTCAACCATTACCGTTCGCTCTATTTGGGTTACCAGCAGAATAGGACTTCGGCCAAACCCGGAACCGAGGCGTTGCGGCTCGAACTGGTACGGATTTTCACGCTCGGTGTGACTGGCTTCGACACACCGGGTTCGCTCAATGTGCTCGAGGAAGCTAAGGTGGCGCTCGAAGGCATGCGGTCGTACGCCGCCGAAAATTTCAATACGCAACAAAATGTACGTTTGTTCGGATTGTTCGACGGGGCCATCGGAGCGGTTTCGGGAACCGATACTTTCGAGAATTTTGACCGTTTGGCTTTCTTGCGCAACCACATCGATCCGTTGTATGCCGAATTGGGCAAACTCGACGCGTCGGCCAGTGAAGCATTGCAATACACTTCGGCCTGGAACAGCAAAAGCCGGTCGGTTTTTTCGGATGACTTCCTGAATCCGTATTATTTCACCGAACTCCAACCCGAAGAAGACCATGCAGCACTGCGCGAATTGGGCAAGCAATTGTTTTATGACCCGATCGTGAGCGGACAAGGCGGCATGAGCTGCGCCAGTTGCCATGCGCCCGAGAAGGCGTTCGCCGATGCAAGCCCGAAGTCGCAAAGCAATCTGCCCGGAAAAACCTTGCTGCGCAATGCCCCGACTTTGATCAATGCCGTGTACGCCGACCGCTATTTTTATGACTTGCGCGCCTTTTCGCTCGAGCAGCAGGCCGAACATGTTATTTTCAGCCCCGAGGAATTCAACACGGCTTATGCTTCGATCCTTCAAAGATTATCGGCCAACCCGAAATATGTGGCCGGTTTCCAAAAGGCTTTCGGCAAGAAAACGATCACGCGCGAGGCTTTCTCGAAAGCGTTGGCCTCTTATGTGCTTTCGTTGCGTTCGTTCAACAGCCCATTCGACCGGTATGTGCGCCGGGAAACCGAGTCGCTTCCGCAAGAAGTCAAGAATGGGTTCAACCTGTTTGCGGGCAAGGCCAATTGTGCGACCTGTCATTTTACACCAACATTTTCGGGACTCGTTCCGCCTCTATACAGTGAAAATGAGAGTGAGATTTTGGGCGTATTTTCGAAGCCGGACCATCCAGAGCTCGACACCGACCCAGGACGCATCGGGAACCAGGTCAACTCCGAAAAAGCTTGGATTTATGCCCAGTCGTTCAAAACCACTACGCTCAGGAATGCGGGAAAGACGGCGCCTTACTTTCACAACGGCGCCTACCAAACCTTAGAAAAAGTCATCGATTTTTACAACGAAGGCGGTGGCCAGGGGCGCGGGCTCTCGGTAACCAACCAAACCCTGCCGCCAGACAAACTGAACCTGACCGACCAGGAAAAGAAAGAACTGATCGCTTTTATCCGTGCCCTAGACGATGTACCCGAACAAAAATAAATTCAATCGCAAAAGCCCCAATTCACGGGGCTTTTTTATTTAGAATCGTTTTATACTTCCAAAAATTAAACCTGACTTAACTTTTATCTTGAATGTAAAACCAACGTTAAGCCGATTGCCAATCGTCGATAAACCATCAATCGACGAATGACCGCCCAATATTAAGCAATCGTTTCAAGGCGGTTAATCCTGCGTAAAAGCCCCTTCCAACTGTAACTTCCCGAAAAAACCAGCCGCAACTTTTTGGTAATCCAAGCATAATTTACCGTTAAGCAAACGGCGTATCCCAGCGGATAATTTTGCATCAAATTTTAAAACACAACTAACATGAAAAAGCAATTACTCTGCCTTTCGGCCCTGTTGGCCCTGGGCGCAGCGAAAGCCCAAACCTTGGCACCGGTGACTTATCCGTTGGCCAAAGATTCGCATTGGAATTACCTCGACAACGGCTCTGACCAAGGCGCAACCGACTGGAAAACGATTTTAGGTTCCAACAACACCTGGCTTTCGGGCAAGGCGCCGCTGGGTTATGGCGACTCGGTGAACACCATTATTTCTTTCGGACCGAATTCGGCCGACAAATACATCACGTATTATTTCTTCCGCGATGTTGAAATCGATTTGGCGCAATTGGCCGATATGGTCGAATTCCGTCTCAAGCGCGATGACGGCGCTGTGGTGTATGTGAACGGCGTGGAAGTATTCCGCGACAACATGCCTGCGGGCGAAATCACTTACCTGACGCACTCGGCTTCGATTGTCGATGCCGCCGATGAAAACCGTTACTTCTCCTATTTTGTCCCGAAGACCGCTTTCGCACAAGGCGTCAACCGTGTGGCCGTGGAAATCCACAACCGCGACGGACAAAGTTCGGACATCCGTTTCGACATGGCCATCGACAATGCGCAACACCTCAACTACGATTGCGCCGATGACCATATTTCGTGCTTCACTTCGATCCAACCGACGGGGCAAACGCCAAAGATGATTATTCCGGAAGCGCACCGTTTCCAGATTCTGCTCAAGGAAGGCGACGCTTATATGACTGGAAATGGTAACATTCCGGGCAACCACGATTTCACGGGTTACATCCCGATTGACGGCAGCAGTACCAACGGGTATCTGTCGGTCAACCACGAAAATGGCCCGGGTGGTGTTTCAATAGTCGACATGCATTTTAATGAAACCACCAAAATTTGGGATGTTGAAAATACCCAGCCGGTCGACCTCTACAACAACGACCTGGTGTCGACCAACCGCAACTGCTCGGGTGGCGTGACCGCTTGGGGCACCATTATTACTGCCGAAGAAAACACTTCGGGTGGCGATGCCAATAGCGATGGCTATCAGGATTTGGGTTGGCTCGTCGAAATCGACCCTGCGACCAAAACGGTCAAGGAATACGGCAACGGCAAACAGGAAAAATTATGGGCGATGGGGCGTATGAACCACGAAAATGTGGCAGTTTCGAATGACGGCGCGGTCGCTTATTACGGCGAGGATGGCGGAACACACTGTGTCTACAAATTCGTTCCGACGACGCCGGGCAACCTGTCTTCGGGGAATGTTTACGTCCTCAAACTCGACCTTGGTTTGCAAAATGACGAACCGAACGCCAGTACGGGAACCTGGATCCAAGTGCCGAATGCGACGCCTGCCGATAGAAACAACCTGTCATCGGTAGCCGGAACTTTGGGCGGAACGAATTTCAACGGTGTGGAAGACTGCGAAATTGGGGTTTTGGACGGAAAAGTCTATTTCACCTCGAAAGGCAAAAACCGCATTTACCGTTTTGCCGACAATGGCATGACCGTATCTGAATTCGAAACCTATGCCGGGGGGATGTCCTACCCGATCACGACGGCCAATGGTACGGTAAGCGAACCTTGGGCCGATGGGAACGACAACCTGACTTTCGACGACAAGGGCAATCTTTGGGTGTGCCAGGACGGCGGTTTGAACTATATCTGGGTGATCCGTCCCGAGCACAGGCAGAATGTCCCGCAAATCAAATTGTTCGCTTCGATGCCCAACGGTTCCGAGCCGACGGGACTCACTTTCTCGCCGGATTACAAATTCGGTTTTGTATCGGTACAGCATCCAAACGGCAACAATGAGCCGCAAAAAGACGCGTTGTTTCAAGATGTAACCTTCAACGCTTCGGCTGCCTTGGTCTTTGCACGTGGAACCGAATTGGGCATCCAGGCACCGGTAACCGATTTTTCGGCCAACCACCTCACGGTACAGGAAGGCGAAACGGTCACTTTCGCCGATTTGAGCACCAACAATCCTTCATCGTGGAACTGGTCGTTCGAAGGCGGTACGCCGGCAACTTCTACCGAACAAAACCCGACGGTCACCTATGCTACGGCGGGAACCTATAACGTAACGCTGACTGCTGCCAATGTAGCCGGAAGCAGCCAGATGGTGGAAAAATCGGATTACATTATCGTGGAAGAAGCTTTGGGCGTGGCCGAGCCACTCAAGGGCAAACTCAGCGTCTACCCGAACCCGACGCAAGGTGTGGTCAACATTGACCTGGTCAATGACAAAGCCGAAAAAGTAGCGGTGAAAGTAACCGATATGCTGGGCCGCGCGGTAGCACACACGCTCGAAACGACGGCTTCCGGCCTGAATGAAAAACTCCGCCTCAACATCGAGGGCAATCCTGGCCAACAGGTCTTCCTGGTCCGCGTGACGGTCGGCAACCAATCGGCGAACTATAAAATCGTGAAAACGAACTAACTCCAATTTTTACAACAAAAAGGATCGGCTTCGTCGGTCCTTTTTTATATCCTTTATGATGAAAAAAACAGCTTTTTTGGTTTTGCTGCCCTGGGCTTTGTCTGCACAGATCAGCCCGTTGCGCGAGACCGTCCACTACAACATGATTTCTGCGATGGCACAGCCTGAAAACGTGGTCCAGCTCAACCTGCGCGACCGCCATCAGTTTTTCGTACCGCAGGAAGTGGGTCAGATGCGCCGCCTGAGGTTCTTTAACCTCATGGGCAACAACCTCGAACAACTCGACGCCTGCCTGTTTGGGTTGGCACAACTCGAAGACCTGAACCTGCAAGGCAATGCGCTCAAATACATTCCGGCCACTATCGGGAAACTGTCGCATCTGGACCGTCTGGATTTGCGGCTCAACGACATCTCGCAACTGCCCGAGCAGATGGCCAGCCTGCGCCGATTGCGGTATTTGCACTTGTCGGTCAATGCGCTGACGCGGCTTCCGGAAAATCTCGGGGATTGTCGCAAACTCTTGATTTTAGAGGCCGACAACAACCAGCTCAACCGCCTTCCTTCATCGATCGGCCAACTGAAAAGGCTTCAAACGCTCAATTTGGGCTACAACCAATTCTACGAATTCGACACCGATTGGACACGGCTGCAATCCCTGGAAACGCTGGATTTGCAATTCAACCTGCTGCGCGTGCTGCCACAAAACCTCGGCAGGCTCGGCAAGCTCAAGATCCTGATGCTCAACAACAACAAAATCAAGGAAATCCCCGATTCGGTTACCGCATTGGAACGGCTCGAACTGCTTTCGCTGGCCAACAACGAATTGGACCGACTGCCCATCGAAATCGGGAAGCTGCAAAACCTGCGCACCTTGTTGCTCAACGGTAATCCGTTACCCGAATCCGAAAAAACGCGAATCGTCAAGGCGTTGCCGCTTTGCAAAGTCTATTTTTAAAACCGGACGGGATTATTGCGCCCTGTTGATGTAGATCCAGCCGGTCTTGGTCTGCAAATCGGCGAAGTCGATCGAATAGTAATAAGTGCCGTCGGGCAACTCATCGCCGTTGTCGCTTTGGCCGTACCATTCTTTTTGGTAATTGGCCTTGGAATAGACATTGGTGCCGTATCGGTTGAAGATTTTCAACTGCGTCACATTGAATGCTTCGAGATCGAAATAATCGTTCAATCCGTCATTGCTTGGCGAAATTCCCTTTTGGATCATGCCGCCACAGGTGGTCGAGAGCACATTGATGGTTTCACTCGCGCTGCATCCGCCTTGCGTAATGACCAATTCGTAAATTCCCGGGCTGGTCACCACTACAGAAGAAGCGTTCCCAATTGGTGTTCCCGCTTGATTGAACCAAGCGTACGACGCAGTCGATGCATTGGCCTGAACCGCATTCAAGGTATAATTGAATCCGTTGCAACCTTCAGAAATGGTGAAATCTGGCGCTGCATTGACCACAATCGTTAACGTCGCTGCTGAAGCGCACTGTCCGGCAGTCGGGGTGAATGTATAGGTCGTCGTTGCCGTATTGTTGAGTGCAGGCGCCCAAGTTCCGGTGATGCTTTCATTGGAAGTGGTTGGCAATGGATCCAATGTACCGCCTGCACAAATCGGCGCTACGGCCGCAAACGTTGGTACAGTCGCTGGATTGACAGTGATGGTCAAGGTTGTTGTTGTGGCGCATTGGCCTATGGCCGGTGTAAAAGTATAAGTGGTCGTAGCGGTGTTGTTCAGCGCCGGTGACCAGGTTCCCGTAATGGCATTGTTGGAGGTCGTCGGCAATGGGCTCAACGTTCCTCCGGCACAAATCGCAGCAACAGCAGTGAAAGTCGGTACAGTCGTCGCGGGATTTACTGTGATTATCAAGGTAGCCGTAGTCGCGCATTGTCCCGTGGCCGGTGTAAACGTATAGGTGGTCGTCGCGGTATTGTTGAGCGCAGGTGCCCAAGTTCCGGTGATGCCGTTGTTAGATGTGGTCGGCAGTGGGCTCAAGGTTGCTCCGGCACAGATCGGCGCCACCGCATTAAAAGTTGGTATCGTGTTGTTTGAATTAACCGTAATGGTCAGGTTAGCCGTAGAGGCGCATTGTCCGGTCGTTGGTGTAAAGATATACGTCGTTGTCGCGGTATTGCTTAACGCGGGCGCCCAAGATCCGGTAATGCCGTTGATCGATGTGGTCGGCAGCGGATTCAGGGTTC
The DNA here is from genome assembly GCF_047602195.1 of Flavobacterium sp. Lineage (GTDB taxonomy): Bacteria > Bacteroidota > Bacteroidia > Flavobacteriales > Flavobacteriaceae > Flavobacterium. The sequence continues at coordinate 12,729 of NZ_JASGHW010000003.1, read as the reverse complement.
CACCCGAACAAATCGGTGCCACGGCTGCAAACGTAGGTACGGTTGAAGAATTGACGGTGATGGTCAAGGTAGCCGTCGAAGCGCATTGCCCCGCCGTAGGTGTAAACGTATAGGTGGTCGTGGCGGTATTGTTCAAAGCCGGCGCCCAGCTTCCCGAAATGCCGTTATTGGATGTCGTCGGCAATGGATTCAAGGTTCCGCCCGAACAAATCGGATTGACGGCGTTGAAGGTTGGTATGGTTCCCGGAGGCGTGACCGTTACCGTCACCGTTTTTTGGTACAGACAAGTCACCGTTTCCTTGAGCGCGATGTCGTCCAGGGCAAAATCGTTTCCGCCGCTTGAAAAATTCCGGTCGTAGATGGCGATATTGGCCGTGGTGTTTGCCCCAGAATTCCAACTGTGGGAAACCTGTGTCCACAAACAGGTTGCGCCCGGGGCCGTTACAGGAGCACCCAGTGAAACGCCATTGATGGTCACTTCCAAACGAGCCGGGTTTTCAGGAGACACCGAAGCGACATAATACGAAAACGTATAGTCGGTATTCGGGGCCACCGGCACCGCGTTTTGGCTCCAGGTGATGATGTTGCCCGTCGGGTCGGTCGAACCGTCAAAAACCATCAGGTTCCCGGCACCCGAAGTATTGTCCCCGCAAGAGGAAAAAGCGTTAAACCATCCGTTCGGGTTGGTCACAATCGCATAAGCCGCCTGGACCCCAAACGGATTCGGGTCGGCCACAAAGGTATATTCGGTAGTGAATAAAGTATCGCCTTGTTCAAAATCGCCGTTCTGGATCAGGTTGGTCGGATCAGAAACCGTCCCCGAATTCACAGTATAAGTCGTCGTAACCGAAGGACTGACGGTTTGCGAGGCATTGTTCGGATTGACAATCGAGGGATCGGGCGGACTGGCCGTCCAAGTGTAAGAACCCGTGCCACCGGTTGCATTCAATACTGTCGAATCCCCGGCACAGATGCTCACGGGCGGACTCAATTGCAAATCATTGGCTGCTTCGAGTACGATACCGGTTTGGGTGTAGGTATGTCCGCCAGAATCGGAAACCGTGACGTTGTAGGTTCCTTCGCCCAGACCGGTAAAAATGCCATTGTTGTTGGTCTGGGTGGCGCTACCGGTCAAGCTGTAAGCCGTGTAAGGCAAAGTCCCGCCGGTAAGGTTGACCGTAATCGAGCCGTCGTTTCCGCTCGGGCAAGTCGGGTTGACAAAAGTATAGGAGCCTTCGAATTCGAGCCCACCTTCGGTGATTGAAACATCATCGATTGCAAAGTCATGCCCGATGGCCTCGCCATTGTTGGTTTTCAGACGCACCATCGCGTTGTTGGCTGTGGCCACGAACGAATAGGCCACATACACCCAGCCTTCCGATGGCAGCGGCGCCAAAAAGTTCTGATTGGCCGGATTGATATTATTGGCATTGACAAAGAAAATCCCGATGTTGGCCCGCGTCGCGTCATCGACTACCTGATTCGAAACCGATTTGATCCAAAAACCAAACGTATAGGTCGTGCCAGCCGTGAATCCGCCGATGGCGCCACCGGTATTTCCCGTGGTCCAGAAGAAACGGTTGGCCAGCGTCGCCCCGTCAAAAACGAGCATGTTCCCTGTTCCCGTGGTATGGTCACCGCCCGCGATGTAGGTCGAATTCATCAAGGCCGGATTGGTCGTACGGGCATAAGAACCGGGCGTACTGGTTCCGGTAAGCGGGTTGATCAACGTGTAATCGTGCACCATGAAGCCGTTGCCGCTTCCGCCGCTTTCAAAATCACCGTTGGTGAGAATTTGGGCATTCACTTGCGTGCTTGCGATCATCAACAAAAAGAACAGAAATGGGGATTTCCTAAAAAAGTATTGTAATGCTATTTTCATAAACTATAAAATATGGAGTCTATAAAAATAGTATTTGTTTTCTTACATATTTTAAAATTATTGATATAAAAACCATACAAGCTGATTTCCAATACAGAGCGCGCAACAATTGCATTATTGTTTCACTTGTCCCTGCCCTCTTCATCCCTGCTTTTTTTGGGCAATGTTGTAGTAATGTGCAGTTGTGCAAACGTTTTCGTTGGGGTATTTTCGCGCAACCCAACAAAGCTTTTACACCTAAGAGCGGAATGTCAAGATTTCTATCCGGATTAATTTTTGTCGGAACCTGCCCAAAGAATTTGGGAATGAGACTGGAAGATGATCATGAGGAAACACGGTATGGATACGGTATGGGTGTGGTACCGATACGGTTTGGCAGGATGGTGTTTTTTGAATGGATTTTTTCGTAAATTGGGCTTGTAAAGCAGCGCGGGGTTGCTGCCAAGTAAAGATAAGGATTTCCGTTACAGATAAATATTATATGCACTTAAATTTAGAATCATGGCCAAAAATACCGGACTTATCAAGTTTACGGGAAAGCTGGGCGGGCTTTCCGGAAGAGACACTCCATTTGGGAATATAATACAGACGCCGGGTGGCTTTAAGGGCGACCGTATCAAGACAGAGGCGCGTTATGAAAAGACACGGCAACTGTATACCGAATTTGGGCGGTGTGCTACCCTATCTTCGCTTTTTAAGAGAAACCTTGACTTTTATTTGAGACTACTGCCTGATCCTTATGTGTATAACCATATACAGAAGTGGCTGACGGCGGTTAAGGAATGCGACGTTGCCTCGCCCAAGGGTGAAAAGACAGTTGGCAAAGGTTTGCTGACGGAGGAAGGCAAAGCGTTGTTCACGCAATTTTCTTTTAACCGTGTGCGGCGGTTTGGCTTTGGTGGGACTACGGGTTATGGTGTTGGCCTTGCAAACGGGACGCTAACCTTCGCTTCATTTGATACTTCGCGGTTGACATTTCCGGCAGGAGCGAATTCTTTAGGGATGCAATTGATTTTAATGCGGGTTGATTTTGAGAATGCAGAATGTGTCATGACGACGAGTGAAATGGTAGTTTTGGAGAAGGGAGATATATTTTCAGGGGATTTGACAGGTGCCATTCCTAAAGGTGATGGTGTTTTGGTGGGGATTTTGTTTTTGGGGTTTCGTCGTGGTGAAGAACTTTGGAACAGGAGCACCCATAATGTTTTAGAAATTATTGCATGTTAAAATTTTAGTTATGAGGTATTTATATAAATTATTTATTGTAATTTTACCAACACAACAAAATAATTGTGTTTATGATTCCTGACTTTATTAATGTTAAAAACGCTCTTTGGCCTTTGTTGCCCCCTGGAATATGGGATGCCACATTACAGGAAGTCCAACATCGTTTCGTGAACAATCCTAAACGCTTAGAATTATTTGAGGGTATGAAACTCGGGATAGATAATATATTCAAAGCAGGAAGTCCTCAAGTATTTCTCGACGGCAGCTATGTGACCGGTAAGTTACTTCCAAATGACTATGAAATTTGCTGGGATGCTGCCTTTGTAGACCCCCGTATTTTGGACCCGGTTTTTATGAATTTTGACAATGAACGAGAAGCTCAAAAATTAAAATACAAAGGAGAGTATTTTCCAGCATTTTGGACAGAAGCTGGAAGTGGAAAGCCCTTTTTAGACTTCTTCCAACAAGATAAAGAAAGTGGTGAGAAAAAAGGGATTATAAGAATTGAAAACTATTTACTATAAAAAGAAGAAAAATGATAACTAACGACAGACAGTATAAAATAGTAAAATCTCAAGCAGAGGATTTTCAAAATGCGCTGGAGAGTTTATCCTTTAAGCTTCCTGAAAATGTTCATCCTCAATTAATAGATGCACATCGAAACGCGATTGAATCCAAGCTACAAGATTTGTTATTAAGCCTCAAAGAATATGAGGATCTTAAAGATGGCAAAACTGTAATCTCAGAAATTAATAGTTTAGAAGAATTGCCTCTAGCACTTATAAGATCAAGAATTGCCAACAACCTTACACAATCAGAGTTAGCGGACAAACTCGACATGAAAATGCAACAAATACAGAGGTATGAGGCAGAAAAATATGAGACTGCAAGTTTAAAAACACTTATCAAGATTGCGAATCAACTTAATATTGTTGTTAATGCAGATATTCAATTAAAAACTATAGATGCACCCGAGAGTTTAGACATTAAAAATTATCCTTTTAAACAAATGTTTCAAAGGAACTGGTTTGGTACTTTTTTGGGTTCATACAATGAGGCGGCAAAGCAAGCCCCACAACTATTGGCAAGTTTGTTTTCAACTGCTGGACTTGATGAATTTAAATATTCGTTAAATAAAAAAACTGTTCGAGGAAATTTTAATCAATTCGCACTTAATGCTTGGTACGCAAGGGTTCTACAACGAGCAAGGAGTCAAAAAGTTGAGGGTATTTTTAATAAAAACACAATAGATGAATTTTGGTTAAAATCACTTGCCGAATTAAGTCTTCAAAATGACGGCCCATATAAAGCCTCAGAGTTTCTAAGAAAAAGCGGTATTAAATTTATAGTTGAACCGGTTATTGATGGTACATTGCTTGATGGTGCTGCTTTATTAGATAATGATTATGTTCCTGTTGTTGCAATGACATTACGATATGATAGATTAGACAACTTTTGGTTTGTGTTGTTTCATGAAATTGGGCATATTTTACTTCATCTAAATGAAAACTTGAATGTAATTTTTGATGATTTAGATGTTAAACTAGAAGGCATAGAAAAAGAGGCCGACCTATTTGCCCTGAATGCATTAATTCCTGACGACATTTGGCGTAAATCTTTAGTCAGATTTAATCACTCAAAAGAAACAATTATTAATCAAGCGGAAATATTAAGTATTCACCCTGCATTACTAGCTGGACGTGTGAGGAAAGAAACTGGTAAGTATTTCTTATTTAATGATTTAATTGGACAAGGAGAAGTACGAAAATATTTCGAAAATCAAGCATAAAGTAGTTAACATGAAAAGCTCATTCTATTTACCAATATTAAAATCAAAGGAAGGAGAGTTTTTAGCTCTTTCTAAGTTAGATTTTTTTACAAGAAACAATATTTGCCCTCTTTTTGATTTAACGCCAATAGAGTTTGATAATCAATCAGGCAAAAAACCAAAAACTTTAGAAGATCACTTATTTAATTTTTGCCACAGGAAATTCTCAAAAAGATGGGGGAGCACAAATTGTTTTATTGACACGCATTTATTAAACAATTCAGAAGTAAATGGAGTTAGTTGTTTGGAGTATGTTTATGGGCAATTGGGGCAAGGGACTTTAATTCCAATAGTTCCAATACCTGTTGTTAGGCTAAAGCCTTCACAATTACAATTACAATCTTTAATCAGTATTATTTCACAATATAATATTGAGGAATTAGGTCTTCGAATAAACCTTGAGGATATTTCTTCAAATATGCAAGACAAAATAGATTTAATAATGAAACAGTTATCATTCGATGTCTCAAATGTTCATTTAATTTTTGATTTATGTGATTCCGATTTTACATACGTAGAAGACTTTGCTGATGCCATAGTCTCAATACTTGCAAATTTTCCACATCTGCAAAAATGGAAATCATTCTCCATATGTGGAGGAGCATTCCCTCCGACAGGACAAGTCGAAAAAGGCGAGAATTATATTATCCGAAACGATTGGAAGCTTTACAAACATATTATCGCTAAGCTCTCGCCCGAACCTTACAATAGACCAATTAACTTTGGAGACTATGGAGTAGTTTCACCTGGTTATTTTCAATATGATCCAGTGAAAATGTCGCGTAGCGCTAACATTCGTTATACACTAAACGAAAGTTGGTTCGTCATAAAAGGATCGGCACTAAAAAATTCTTCGGATTATGAGCAGTATGTAACACAAGCAGAAAAAATTACTTCACAAGCGTTTTTTTTGGGAGAAGGTTTTTCACTGGGTGACAAACGATTAAAAGACTGTTGTGAAGGATATGATACCGCAGGAAGCCCTACCGTTTGGAATTGGGCTGGAAATTGTCATCATTTTACAAAAGTTGTTTATGATTTGTTCTCCACCCCTCTCGTAGCTTAAGATACTTTAGGACTATTTCGGACAATTCATGGATAGTGCAAGTTTCGGCTAAGACATTGTACAAATGCTGCCTCGTATGATTACTTTTAATTTTGTAGTCAAATAATTCGATTAATATATTTGACGCTTCTGATTTCCAAAGAAGCTGTGCGATTGAAAAACTATTTCTCGTTTCACTTTGTGTAGCTTCTCTTTCACAACAAAATTCTAGATTAAAATTTTCGGATTTCCTGATTGTATAAATTCCCCATGAATCAGGAACAATCTGTGATGCTTTCACAATATGTTTGTCCGCAGCAATTAAATATGACTTTTCAAAAACTTCACTATAGGCTATAACTTGGGGAGTAAGACGTGTTAAGGTATCTTTTTCACTTTTAATTTCATATCCTATTAGCTTTCCATTTAACACTGCTATATCTGCACGAATCTCACCATTTTTTATTCCTAACTCATCTACTACAATAGTATTTTTATCTTCATGTGCATATTTTAAAACACTTTTATGAAAAGCCGATCTGATCGCAGAGTCTTTCATGATTTTAAATTTGATGCAAATTAAAGTAAAAAAAAATCAATAAATTTTAAAATAAGAAATTAATCGTTTAAGTCATCTATCTCATTTAAATTAGATGTGCACTTGAACCTGTATAAAAAAAGCCTCTTATGAGGCTTTTTTATTTTCTTTTAAGTTCTTCTATAAGACGTTCATAAAGTTTTCTATTCTCCTCTACCATTTCCATCAATTTATCTAATGGATTAAACGTGCATTGATTGTTTGTTATCGGGCCTGAACTATTGTCGTTATAGGTAGAAAAATAATTAAATATATTTTCTTCACTAAAATTCCTAATCGCCTCCACACTCACTTCCAAAGCCTTCGCGATTTCAATCAATTTCTCTTCATCTACATTCTCACTGTTTTCAATAGTCGAAACGGTTTGCTGGCTCACGCCGATAGCTAAGGCAAGGGCTTCCTGTTTCATGCCGCGCAGTTCGCGCAGGCGGGAGATGTTGCGGCCGATGTGGCGGGGTTTTGCGGTTGTGTTCATTTGATTTTCTTTTTTGGTGGTTATTGAATTTGTGTGGCGTGTAACGTTTTGCGCCTTGGTGCTTTACAAATGTATGAATTTTGGGTTTGGGTTGTTACCGGAAACGGGAAAGTTTTGAACGGGGTTTGAACAATTTTTGAGGTAGCTTTTATTTTATATTGCGTTAAGTGGTGCTACATGTGGATTATTTCATGTGTTCTAAAATAGAGCGTTCGTGTTCGGTAATTTTAATATTTTTCTGACCCTGAATAAATTCAAATAAGAGTTTCATTTCCTTAAAACTCCAATCTAAATCTTCGTTGACAATGATACTAAGATTATTAATTTTCAGGTTCAATTCGCAATTAAATTTATTTAATCTTCCCGGTGTATATTTTAATTTAATTTCAATATTCTCCAGTGCTGATTCAAGCGTTTCTATTTTAGAGCGATTGTAATAATTGATAATAACTTTATCTGAGTTGAAATAAAAATCCTTGAGATAATACTTGGTTTCTAATATCTTAATTAACACTCCAATTGCGCTTATTATCGAAGTGATTGTAACAATAAAGATTTTATGATGGCTTGATCTAAAAAAGGTGAAAATAGATGTGATTGCAACAACGACGAAATATATCGTCAGATAGAATTTGATTCTGTCAAAATATGATTTTTCGGGATGAGTAATTTCTAATTTATCGTTCATATATCCTTATGGAATGGCGTATTGAGAAGTTAATTAATGTAGCCTAATTTATATTTCTTTGGTGCGTAAACCTTATCTTTTTTTTACGCAAAGGCAAATGTTTGAATTTTGGGTTTAGGTTGTTACCGGAAACGGGAAAGTTATCCTCGAAATTTGTTAATTATCTTTTCAGTGCAAAATGCCCGCGGTATTCCGTACCGTCCGCCCTTGTGACCACAAACCAATAGTCGTTCGACGGAAGCTGCTGTCCGTTATAGGAACCGTCCCAAACATCTAGATAATTCATGGTTTGGAGCAACTTACCGTACCGGTCAAAAAGCTTTACCTTCAATTCCGGTTCGTTGGCAGAAAACTTGATTGCCCAGCCATCATTGTGGCCGTCTCCATTAGGTGTGAAAAATTTAGGATACATCAGGAGGAATACGTCTTCGTTCACAATACCACAGCCATTTTTGTCCCTAACTGAAATGGTGTAAGCACCAGCGGGTAGATTTGTAAAAACATTGCTTTCCTGATAGTGAATTCCGTCTATGGTGAATTCATATTGCCCATAACCAGTGGTTAATACGGTTATGGTATTATCTGAATCGGACCAATCATGAGTTTCAACATTGGTAATTGTGGCTACATTCGACAATACGACCGTAAAATTCTTGGTAGTTGAACAAACAACAGTCCCGTGATTTTGCGTTACAGTAACCGAATAATTTCCTGCTTGCGAAATGGTAATGGCCTGTGAAGTCTCGGTCGTTGACCAACTGTAGCTGTCAAATCCTGCACCTGCATCGATTGCGATCGTGTTGCCTTGACAGATGGGCACTAAACCTGGAATGGATAAATCAGGATTTCTTACCAAGGTTAAATCCAATTTTACAACTTGATGACAGCTGTTCGATGAAGTAATCCTGACGTAGATGGTGTTTATCCCGATACTCAATGGATAATTCACAGGATTTGCAATCCATTCGGCAACATTTTGGTTATGGGCGCCAGACAATGAGGTATAGTAAGCAAATGTGCAACCGGTGGTATTTGTAATAAGGTTTGCATTATAGCCGTTCAAATCGATCATTTCTACTCCGTCGTTCAGGTTGTCGCAAATGTTTTCCGAAAAATCGTTGGCGTTGAGGGTATTGATTAATTGTACAGTTATGGCAAGGCGATTGACACTTTCGCAACCATTCAACGTTTGGGTCGCATAATAAGTAGTGCCACCTGTCAATAAAGTACTATTGGGCAAAACCGTTGTGCCAGTTGCAGTCGCATACCAAAGCAGGTTACTTCCTGTGATTGCTAGGCTACCCAATGTTGCTCCTTCTGTTGAGCAAAATACCTGCAAAGCATTGACCGTTGTTGGCGTAGCAGTACTGTAAACATTGATTGCAATGGGAATCCTAAGACTTTCGCAGCCGCTGATGGTTTGGGAAGCATAATAAGCCGTCCCGTTGATCAGGACGGTATTGGCAGCCAATAAGTTTCCACCAGTTAAAGCATCATACCATCTGATGTTTTGTCCATTGATGACCAAAGATGCAAGGGTTGCATTTTGCTGGATGCAGAAATTTTGCGGTGAGGCTGCCACAGGCAAGGCTACTGCATTGATTACGACGGTTTGGTTTTGCGTCTCTATATTTCCGTTGCCATCATTATAACTCCAGTGAATGGTGTGGTTTCCCGGCAGAAAACCAGTCAGTGCATCAGATGTTGTGGCTGTGATGACACCCATGCAATTGTCAGTCGCCGTGGGTGCCGAAATGACTGTGTTGCAATCGCCTGTTATGATGGGCAATGGTGAAACGTCGGGTACAGGCTTTATGTTGTCGCCCACCACAACGTTTAACAAATTAACACCATCGCAGGAACCGGTGCCGGTGACTACACAAGAGTATTGTCCCGAGTTTACGGCAGCGGCATTGGGAATCGTTGGGTTTTGGAGACTGGAAGTGAATCCATTCGGCCCTGTCCAGGCGTAGCCAGTTCCTCCTGTGGCAGAAAGCTGGATTGTACTTCCGACGCATGTTGGCGTATTTGCCGTCAAGGATACCGATGATTGGCAGTCGAAAAATTTGTCCAAGAATGGATCGGGTTGGGCTATTGGAAATTGTTGAAATGCACCGAGGGTGCCGTGGCCGTTAGTCCCTTCGGCGAGGCCATTGACGTAAATTCCGCCAACATGGTCGAGTGCTATGTCAGTGCCGGAGTCTACATTGTTTCCACCAAAATAGGTCCCCCACACCCTTTGCCCGTTTTTATCGATTTTTGCAATGAAGCAATCTGTTCCAGGTCCATTCTTATTCTCTGCGTAACTTCCGGGCGTTGCAATATGGTCATTGCTTGACGTTGTTCCAAGCAAAAAAATGTCGTTATTGCTGTTGATATCGATCTTGTAGCCCGTCCCATATGATTCAAAGCTTGTACCTCCATAATAAGTACCCCATAAGAGAATACCGTTTTGATTGAATTTGGCGAGGTAGGCATCTGTTGAGCCTTCGTATGTTGTTTGATGTGCACCTGTAGTGGCTATAAATGCTGTGCTTGTCGTTTCACCGGATATATAGATATTGTCTTCCAAGTCTACCCTTACACTGTAGTTAAATTCATCTGAATATCCCCCATAATAAGTCCCCCATATACGTTGGCCGTTCGTATCAAACTTTGCAAGAAAAGAATCGCTTTCAATTCCTGGACCCGGTGCATCATTTACATTGAGCTGATGTGTCCCTGCGGTGGCAACAAAAGGATTGTCCTTGCTTGAGCCGCAAATAAAAACATTGGCATTACTGTCGGTGTCAATATCGGTAAAATAACCCAACCCATAGTAGGTACCCCATATGCGATTTCCAGCAGGTGTAAATTTGGCTACAAACCCTTCACCCCAAATATTGTAAGCCACGGGTGTTATGCGCATTTCCTTATAGGCTCCGGGAGTGGCGATTTCATTTGTGCTGTAGGTTGTGCCACAAATGAGTATGTTGTCGTTTACATCAATCGTGACGGAACTTGGCTGCTCTGATGCGTCACCGCCGAAATAAGTACCCCACATCCTTACTCCGTCCAAATTAAATTTAACGATAAAACAATCCCTTCGCGATATCGCGGGACCAGTTCCCGAATTGTAGCTGGTGTCGTGGGCTCCCGGTGTGGCAATGTTGCTTGCGCTTTGCGTCCAACCCAACACAACCAAGTCACTATCTTTAGCATAGACACTGCTCACCACATCATAATCATTGCCACCGTAATAAGTACCCCATTGCCGCGCTCCATTGGCGTCAAACTTTGTAACAAAACCATCGTAAATGCCTGCCACTGTTGCTTGAACGGCACCAGCCGTTGCAATGTTGCTCGGCTTTGCCGTGTCTCCTCCAAGATACACATTGTTGGACATGTCTGTACAAATGTGATAAGCGTGCCCCGTAAGTCCATTAATACCATTGCTATTAACGTGAAAATAGGTCCCCCATAATTTTATGGGTGTGGGATCGATGATGATCGTTTTATTCCTTAAGTCTTCTGCACTTTGGAATCCGTACACATTGTTTTTTATTTTTTTATACCGTACAGAAACTTCCTTCATGTCGGTGCCCGTTTCAACCCAACTTAGCGGCAACGTTTCATCCATTTGGCCAAATCGTACGTTGATCCTGATTTTATTGTCGATTAATGTGGTTTCGCCTCCTTTAAAACGCAAACTGATGTTATTGATATCGCCGCCGGGCTTTACAATGAAATTATATTCGACAGGCTTTGCAGGATCTTCGGGAATGAAAAACTGCACATCGATGTTGTCGTAGAGGTTTTTATAGGTAACTTTTTTAAAATTGTGAACGTTTAAAATTCCTTGCGGCGCGTGTGCCACATTGTAGAAATTGTCATAATCTTTTGATTTCCCTTCCGGAATTAATTGCACCACCGGATTGGCATTCTCGAATTCGACATCAATCCTGTGATACAATATTTCCGCCCCATCCAAATCCTCAATTGGTTGTTGTAGATTAAACTTTTGATGTGATGCCCCTTTGGTAATCTTGGCTTCATAAATGTCATAGGAGAACCCGCTTTTCCTTAGTTGGACATTTAAGCCGTTTGTATTGAGCAGGTACTTAACATTATTGTTTGGCTTTCCATTTTGATCGACTACCTGCCCTTTGTTTTCCATAAAACCAATGGAAAGATGGCCCGTTTGCGAAAAAAGCGGAAGTATGGTGAAATAAAAAAACAGAATGAATTTGCTTTTCATAACGTATAAAATGGAAATAAGATTTGGTTTGAAAAGATATGGGGCCGTATCCTATGCAGGTACAAGGATACAAATAATTTTTAAATAACAATCTGCTTTTTTACTCCCAAAAATATATTTTAAAGTATTTGTATAGAACTATTTAATTCTTATTTTTATAGAAATTTTTAGATTTTCGGCCAATTACCATTTTTGGACTTTTTTTACCCAGTTACTTTGTCGAGGTAGAGGGTACATTATTTTCGAACTGCTTATCAGCATATTACGATTTTACACGCCATGTAATTTATTTCCTTTCGCTGCCCCACAGCAAAACAAACAAACATTAAATTACTCTTTATGGCGACCCCTATTTCCTTGCCGCGGCGTGTATTTGCCGTGGGCACCCTCTGTATTATTTCGGCTTTCGGGTATTCCCAGGACGTGCTCTGGGAAAAATCGTATGGCGGCAGGCATGCCGAGTATCTCATGGATGCCGTGCCGACGGCGGACTATGGTTTCATTTTGGCGGGAAGCTCGCTTTCGGCCAAGACGGGCAACAAGACGAGCCTGAACGAGGGCGACCTCGACTATTGGGTGTGGAAGATGGACGAGAAGGGCGATCCCGAGTGGCAGCGCAGCTTCGGCGGGCCGGGCACCGACTTCCTGCAGGCCATCAGGCTGACCGTGGACGGCGGGTTCCTGCTTGCGGGCAATTCCGACTCTCCCAAGGGCAAGCAGAAGACGGGCGAGCCGAAAGGCGGGAACGA
>NZ_JASGHW010000002.1:0-573599 GCF_047602195.1 Flavobacterium sp. | reverse complement strand
CAATAGTCGCCAACCCCATTGTTGTTGTACGATTTATTCCCTGACTGTGGCGAATTCGAATAACCGCCCACAATATAACCCCCGTCAAAAGCCTGCTCGATGCTGCGGATCTCGTCCAGGTATTTCCCTCCGAAGCTTTGTTGCCATTCGGTCTTCCCATCCTTGTCCAGCTTCACGATCCAGTAATCGAGGTTGCCATAACACTTGGTGGCTTTGTCACCACTGTCTTCTGAACTAGACGAACCTCCAAGAATATAACCGCCGTCTTTGGTCTGACTCACGCATTGCAGTTTATCGTCGCCACGCCCGCCGATGGTGCGTTGCCATTGCTCACCACCACCCGCGTCAAGCTTGATGATCCAGAAATCATTGCCGCCCTTGGGTTCATCTTTCTTCTGCTTTCCCTTGGGCGAATCCGAATTGCCCGCGAGCAGGAACCCGCCGTCAACGGTCAGCCGGATGGCCTGCAAAAAATCGGTGCCGGGCCCCCCGAAGCTGCGCTGCCATTCGGGCTCGCCCTTCTCGTCCATTTTCCACACCCAATAGTCGAGGTCACCTTCATTGGGGCTCGTCTTGTTACCTGTCTTTGCCGAAAGCGAACTACCGGCCAAAATAAAACCATAGTCGGCCGTCGGCACGGCATCCATCAAATATTCGGCATGCCTGCCGCCATACGATTTTTCCCAGAGTACATCCTGGGCATATCCAAAACAGGAAATAAAACAGATTGTGCCCACGGCAAGGATACGCCGTGGCAAGGAAATAGGGGTCGCCATATGAGTAATTTAATGTTTGTTTGTTTTGCTGTAGGGCAGCGACAGGAAATAAATTACATGGCGTGTAAAAAAAATTATAGTACGAACAAAACCGTCGAAAAATCGAAATAATTCTATCCGTTAGCCTCTGGCAAGGCGCCCCGGAGTATTCCAAGCAGCATGAAGTGGTATTATACTACTTGTTAAAGTTTGCTAAAATTAGAAATTAAAATTTAACAGACAACTTATCAATGTTAAATTATTGTCTCTGTGTTGCAAAAGTTTTTCGTTTAAAGTTATGTCCAAAATAAAAAACTGCCCAACAAACGTCAGGCAGCTTTAAAACTCAAGGTCTATTGCTTAAATACCCGCAATGCCTTTCTTTCTTGGCCTTGCGTCACAACAACATTGTAGACGCCGGTGGCGAGTTCACCGCCCAACGTAATAGTCTCCGCATCCTTCGCATCCACAGATTGCTGTCCAACCAGCTTGCCCACCATGTCAAAGATTTTTATTGTTACGACTTCCTGTTTGTCTGACGTATCCACATTCAGATCAAAGCTATCACTGAATGGATTACGTGAAGCCGAAACCTCAAAGGTACTCACGGGATCACCCGCAGGCTTGGCCACCACCAAAATAGAATTTTGATTGATCGTAACCGTCCTCAAAAGCCTGTTAAAGCCCCTTGCTGCATCCCATACGTCAATAGTCCCGGCAAGATTGGTGTTCGGGAAACGGATTGAATAATCCACATCGTTAGGTACAAATGAAGGGTCCTGCACCTCGATATATAAATTGTAGGTGCCACCGACTGGCACAGCAGTTCCCACTGGTACGCCGGGGCTGGCTCCCGTCGTCACCAAGCCTGTCAGCCTGCGGAAAAGGTTAAACCCGAAACCGGCGTTCCATGCGCGCACATCGGTCGTATATCCCTCAGCAGGGGTAACACTCGAATCTATCGGCCCCGAAAGGTTTACACGATACAAAAGGTTTGTACTGGTATTCTCCAACACAAGGAATACCCTTCGCGCGTTGAAGACATTCGCGAAACCCTCGTTAACCATCGAAACCGTAAGCACGTTAGTCGTCGTGTTGATGTTCGAACTCATCATCCTGAAGCGATACCCCAACCTGTTGTTGATCTGCATGAAGCAGAGTTCATCAACCCATTGCGCGAGCACATCAGGATGATAGGTAGAATGCATGTGGTTCCAGTGGTAGGCTTCCATCTGCTCAATCGCACCCATCTCCAATATGTTGTTGGCGTCCGGGTCACAGGTCGCCCAATCCTCAAACACCTCGTTCGATTCCCCACCAGTAAATGTATTCCTGCTCTTAACGTTAAGGTAATCACGGTCAGGCCCAGACGGTAGGTCATAGGTTCCATCGTCATCCTCCTCGTGCAAAAAAGCATCGTTATGTGCCGCTGTCCTTGCGAATAGGCTGTTGGTATAATACGGCTTCATCTTGAGCGGCTTCAGGCTGGGAGCAATAAAACGCATAAACTGTGGCTTCCTGAATGCCACCATACGTGTATCGGTCATCCCAAAGACAGCGTTGGCCACGCTAGTGCGGTCGGCCACATTCTGCGCGGTAAGATTGTCGTTGTTGAGGCCGAAATGTGTACTGGTGTGCCACTCTCCCCATCGGCCGATGAACCCGGCCTCGATGCTCGATATTACACCTTCATAGTCCTGGCATACATCCGTCAATTGCGCAATATGGCTCAACACCGTGGCCACAGTCGGCTCGGTATCGCCGGTGCCTCCGTTCCAATAGGAGAACCGCAGTACACATTTCATGTTCCTGCTTCTAAGGTAGACAAAATCGGCCTCCAGCAGGTCGATGAAATCCTGATCGATTGTAGAATTGGCAAAATTATAAGCGTCAAGCCTTACAATCCTACGAACCAGCGATATGTCCGCGGCAATTTCCGTAGGCTGGAGGTCTTCCTCCTCCTCGAGCGGAAGATAATTAAAGGGCCAGCCAGTGTCCCATGAATCGGCCTGGAAAAAGAATCCGCGGTCGGGATTATTGATGGGGCCGTGAAGCGCATTATAACCCAAGGTCTGCGACTGTACCGCCAAGGTACAGAACGCAATCAAAAGCATAAATTTTTTCATCGTTTTGGTTGATTTTAAAGTAAGGCTCGCCTTCGCTCGTCAAAGGCAAGCAATAGCCGTTATTGGTGGTCGCGGCTATACCACTTCATATGGGGGATTGGCCCGATACAATCAGGAAAGCAGATATAAGCATCCGTAACGTCGGCACTTTGCCGACATTAAGTAAAAACGATAAAATAATTTTGAGTAACTGGCCTTGCCCAATCTAAAGCCTGGAGTGGTATTGGCTTATTGACATAAATGTATTGAAAATAAGTTGATTGTTGATTAGGACAGTGTTAAAATTAATAGTTGAGAACAGCGTTTTACAATTCTCCTTCCACAAACGAAACAATATCCAACTTCACCAACTCCCAATGCCTTCCTCTAAGACAATCCGGCTCGAAATCGTCATCGGCCTCATCGAAATCAGTAAAGTTGGCAATCAACAAATCCCGATCGTGACTAAAAGGATAACGCTTTTCATGCAACGCCAACATTTCATCGAAAGAATATTCACCTGAAAGTTCAACAATGTCCCAAAAGTCCTTTTTCCTCCCGCCATTCACAACAATTTCCAATTTCATCGCAATGATTTCCTCCACAGTAGCTATACGGATATTATCGATTACCACCGCATCATTGAAAAAAGAGTCTACATAAAACAAGTCAAGCTTGATACAATCGTCCTCATGGTTTCCTACATAATAAGATTTACCCATCCCAATCACATCATAATCATTGGTGTCAACATATTTATAGGTCTCTCGTAAAAAAGTGTCTATTGCTTCAAAGTCAACACTGCTATATTCTGCATCGGTAAATAAATCAATGTCAACCGACATCCGGTGGCCATAATATAAACTGAGCGCAGTCCCGCCCACGAGCCTGAAATCTTCAAAAGCTTCCGCTTCCATCAATGTGTCGAGGATAGATTTTAATAGAGGCGATACAGTGTTGTAATGAAGCATCACTTAAGAAGGTTTAGTATTTCAGAAACGACATCCTGTCCATAAAATCGCCTGATTTCATTTTTCTCATCCTCATTCCCGCGTTCAAAAACCCTTTTGATGACGGCTTTTTTCTGTTTGTTCCAGTCAATCTTTTCCATTTTGGTGTCCCAAAATAAAATGGGCCTTATGATAGACAAATCGGGATGCGAATTATTGCGCTTCCTTTTTTCCTTTTCAATATCATAGTAAACTTGAAGAATCATAAAGTAACCTTCTTCAAGCCCCAGTATATGCTCAATCTTTAAGGCCAATGCGGTATTCATGTCGCGTTTGCCTTTAGTAATGGCCCCTATAGTCTGTGGGTACTCTTGTAATTGCAAGGCAAAGCTGCCTTTTCGCAATTGGCGGTCTTTTAGTTCGCGCTCAAGTACAAAGCCTGGGTGTATGCCTTTTAGTATGGAAATTTGTTGTTTCATTTTTCAAAAATAAACAAATTTGTTTACATAAAAGCATTAATGTTTTATAGAATATAAAATATAAGCATTTTCTGCCTTTAATGTAAATTTTAAAGCCTTTAAACGTTATTATTTTAAAGTTCATCGACATTATGGTTTTCCCTATTGTCACATAAAATTAATTTAAGATAATTGTTAATGTCATAACATTATTTAATACATAGAGATGAACATTGATAAAATATATGAACTCCGAAAAAACTTTACAATAATCGCGTTAACTGGTCGCACAGGATCAGGCTGTACGGAAGTTAGCAATCGTCTTAAAGAAGGATTTAGTCTCGACAACTCGATTTTCAAGCATCCAGATACAACGAGTATCTCACATAATTCATATAGAAAATATAGAATCGTTTATAATTATGCCAAAGAGAATTTTAAGAAGCATATCCATATTTCGTATAAAAATGTGTTGCTGATTTTTGTTTTGCAACGAAATTTCGAATGCTTTACAGAATTTACAGCCAATCGTTATTTGGAAGCTGAATTTAAGAGGACTGGATTGGATGAACTTGTTGATTTTTCGCAAGAGGTTAAAGAACTTAGAAAACTAGAACATAGGTTTGATGAATTGCATCAAAATGTGTTTGACATATTTGAATTGAAAAAAGATAAATATGTGCAACTGAAAGATTTTTTCTGTTCTCCAAAGTTTATTGAATTTGCAGAAGAATTCAATGAATGCTTGCAATCAATGTCTAAAACTAAAAGAAATAAACTTCTCCAAGTTATTGGCAATAATATTCGTATGACGGGAGATTATTTAAATTTTAACGACAAAAATTTAAATTCTTTATTTACTATTGCTGACTTGATGAATAATATCATTAAAGAATTTCATAAGGAGAATAAAAAAGCAGAGCACTCAACAGAAATAGTAATCGACTCGCTCCGAAATCCTTTGGAAATAATGTTTTTTAGACAAAGATTTTCTGCATTTTACACTATTGCGATTAATCGGGACGAGAGGTATCGGATTAAAGAAATTGAGAAAAGATATAAAGCTGACGAACTTGGCTTTATCGAAAGACTGATGAATGAAGAATATAAACCAAAACATTCCAAGGAATTTTACAGACAAAATGTATCGGCTTGTATTCAAAATGCAGACATCCATTTATCTTTCAAAACTTACGAAGAAATTGATTTCTTGAATGAGAAATACAAGAATGAGAATCATTCACCATATTTTTCCTGGCAAATGCAGTTGTTGAAGTTTATTTCTTTAATTGACCAGCCCGGAATTGTGACTCCTTCTCCTGAAGAAAGATGTATGCAATTGGCATTTACCGCAAAGTATAATTCTGGATGCATTTCGCGGCAAGTGGGGGCTGCTGTTACAGACGCTAATTATTCAATAAAGGCTATCGGTTGGAATAATACACCGGAAGGGCAGGTTCCATGCAATCTGCGCAACGCAAATGATCTTCTCGAAAAGAAAAACGACATCGAAGCATTCACGCCTTATGAAATTGACAATCCAAAATTTCAAGCAGCTTTAAATAAAAGCCTCACTTCTCAAATAGCCCAGCATGGTCAAAACCTCAATGGAAGAAATGTTTGCTTTTGTTTCAAGACTTTAATCAATTCATATTCAGAAGGAAAAAATCAAGTCCATACACGGTCACTTCACGCAGAGGAAAGTGCTTTTCTGCAAATAAGTAAATATGGTGGACAAGGTATACAAGGAGGTCGGCTTTTTACTACAGCAAGTCCTTGCGAACTCTGTTCAAAGAAAGCGTATCAATTGGGCATAAAAACAATTTACTATATTGATCCTTACCCGGGGATTTCGCAAGAACAAATTTTGAAGGCAGGTGCTGCAAAACCAACGATGCGACTTTTCCACGGCGCAATAGGAAATGCATACCATTGGCTATATGAACCATTCATGTCATACAAGGACGAATTGAGTCTTATATTAGAGCAGGATATTAAAGACTTAACCACTTTAAGAGAAGATGAATTGGAGAAAACAAGGTTGGAGCTTGCAGAAAAAGACAACGAATTGGAAGAATTGAGAGCAGAACTTCAAAGGCTAAAAAAATAAAAAGCCGCAACCGCGGCTTTTTATTCTACCATACCCATGAATAATCTGGAAGATGGGAAAGATTATCCTTAAGAACACCATCGTGATTCGTTCGCAAGAATTTTGGATTCCCATCAACTACATGGATATCGCTACCTGCTGACCAAAGTGCAGTTTGATAACTCCAAAGGTATGTTTTGGCTGAATTGTTAGGTTGGTCTAAGAGAGCAACCGTTGAAGCCTTAGTCATTTTAACGGCCTGTCCGAGGACATAACCAGTATTGTCTGCATTTCTAGTTCGTGTATGGACAGCGTAATGAGTAATTACATTGCCTGATTTCCAAACCCCAGAGATTCTATATTCTCCCATTTTTTTTTAATTTTCAAATTATTATTTCTTCTTTTTCTTCTTCTTTCCGAAAAACCATTCCTTCTCCTCGGCATCATTACGCCGTCCACGTTCAATCTGTTCCTGCGACCATTTCGGAGCCATCACAATATCATTTTCTTGAATCCAATAATGTGACCGGCACTCAAAATTCCAGTTCCCAATCGAAGGGTAAAGTGTAATCGTTCTGCCATTAAAAGTAAATTGCCAATCAGTAGGGGTAATCGGCGTGACCACCCTATTACCGCAACCGCAGATGCACAAGTGCACTGCGGTTTTATATGCCACGGTAATATACAGCACACCTTCTTCCAGTTCCGAAGGAATGAATTCCACAAACCTATGCGATATCGAAGTCCTCATTAATCAGCTTTCCAGTATTAATCATGTAAAGACTATTGAACTCCATTTTCAGGTCTTGATAGAACCCGAACATTTTTTTCCAGCGGATCACCGCAAGCATAGCGTTCAAGTTGTTCAATTCCGCGATTTGGATATTCGGGGTGTACTCATTTTGGGCAACTTCATCTTCACCAATCCGGTGTTCAAGATGGTCGTGCTTTTCAGGAGTACCTACCGTTACGCGAATCGTCCCAATCAGGCTTTCATTCACCCGATTGATGCCCATTCCCACGTCAATGAATGGTACTTTCAGTCTAAGCAGCGATTTGGTTATGAAACTTCTCGCCTTATTACTGTCCACACTGATGAAAACGAAATCATAAATCGAAAACTGCTCGATGTTTGTCTCGTTAACATATACAGGGTAGGCTACAATCCCATTTCTCAAATTCGAGTATTCAGCAGCATAATGGTCTACCTTCATCAAATCAGGTTGTTCGAATACCTCGACAGGGAATGCCCCGGGTGCACGAAAAGCATTGTGCAACTGGAAAGTGTCCCCATCAAACAAATGGATTTCCTTAACGTTGGTCTTGGCGACCGCGTCCAATATATACGACCCCGTACCACCAAGGCCGATGATAGCAATTTTCAAACTCTCGAACTTATCGTTCAAGGCAGCGATACCCGCCCGCGAAGAGTTGGTATCTGGATATTTAAACACATCTTCCATCATGCAGCATTTTTAGGTTTACACGTTGCTGTGCAGTCAATTGCTTTGGCGTGACCGCTAAGAATCTCGGCATAGGTATACACTTTCTCGTAGTAGTCGGCATAGCGGCCGCTTTGGGGCTTGCTAGAGAAATGAAAGTTAGCTACGATACCGTTACCCAAGTTTTGGGTGTTGGTATTGAGGATAATCGAATTCAAGGGCTTTCCGTCCACATCGCACGGAGTTTCGCCAATCAAATACATTGTATGATCTTGCATAGTACCGGCTGTCACCGGTGTCCGCAAGGTCAAACTACAAACCAAAGTGCCATAACGCACCTCTTTCGAAGGGTTCACGTAGGGGATATGGTGGACAAGTAAATGCCCACCCTTAATCTCCAATTCGTAACCCGCCTCCCATAATTTCAGGAGGTCTGGGCTATGACTTATCAGTTGCGGTTGCATGGAAAATCATTTTATTTTTAACAAACACAACTGAACCCTTGATCATCGAACCCTCGACATTCTGTTTCGGGCCGTCCTCATAAGTGACGGTGTAAACCATTGTCGGGCTTTGGTTATAAGACCCGAAAGCCAGCACCACCACTTGTTCGAAAGTGATTTTTGGTTCCCCCCAATCCTTCTTTTCGCCGTTGACAAAAATGGACACCTTGAAACCGACCGCCTTCGTATAGAAGCTCTCGATTGCAGGGCGGGCCAAGTCGACTTGGTCTTCGTCCTTGATTAACTTGTCCACATAAGGCTTTTTGTTGTCAAGATAGATTTCGTCGTCGGCATCGATGTTGCCCAGTTGGCGGATTTCTTTTCCGCTGATGAATTGCTCCGGCCACTCAAACAAGTCGCCGTTGATTTTCAACTTGAGCTTCTTCGTAGAATAGAAGTACTCAATGCCGGGACGGGCAAGGTTCACTTTGGTATCATCCAAAATTGGCTCGTCTTCCCAGGGGTCGGTAATTTTCAGATAGATTTTTTCGCCGTCGCCGATTCCGGCAAGTTTGCGAAGTTCGGCACCAGTGATATACTGGTTTTGCCATTGGTACCCTTTTTTATTGATAATCAATTCAAGAGTAGGTTTGCCTTTCAAGGCATCATTGTTTTGATGTAAATTTTCCATCGTAATAACTTTTTTTAGAATAATCTCCTTCATACCTGTGGTTGCTGGAGAATGCAACCGCAGTTGCGATAATTGTATTACGATTTGGATAATCAAGAAAGATTATCTACTTTTGTAGTACAATATTAAAGGGATTTGAGATGAGGAGTCTCAAATTGAAATGTTTCCCGCATTTACCCTTATGAAACCGCCTGATTGATCATCGCAACTGATTAATTAGGCTTTTTTTATTCCCCTCGGCTTCTATTATTATTTATTTAGAAATTAAACTCTTGGTGTGACTCGGGCCGCGGTTTTAATATCTACAGCCTGAACGCCTAGTGATTGAAGCATTTGTCTCATGTCGTTAAACACTGGTCTTTCTTTGTCAGGGTCTGAAATTGTCAAAATCGCTGTAAAAGGAACACCGGCGGCAGGAACGGATACACCGTCACGCGTAAGGTATTCTACATCTAAACTCCAGTCAGTTGTTGGTCCAATTCCTCTCGGAAAAGTTTTCTCATAAACTTTGACCGGACTCCATTTAAATGAATGCTCTATTTGATCTTTCTCATACTGCCCACCGTCTCCGGGGTCAGGAGTGTAAATGGCGCTCAACCTTCCCAGATAATGCCCGTTAGTTTGTAATTGACGTAACGCCGCATCAACATTTATTCTAACAAACTCAGCTCCATAATTATAATCAAATTTAGGTGTACTTACGATTGTCAATTTTGCGTGGCCAAAACACTTTCCGTCACGAACTAAGCTGGAAGGCCATGAAAATTTAAAACTCATTTTATGGCCACTGATAACCCTATTAGCAAATACGAGGGTTATCGAGGTAGGGTCGCCAGTCAAGATTTCATCAGATCCATTTGGAACTCCAAAGCCAACGAGATGCTTTGTAATATTTCTAAGGTTTTTGTCATTCAATGACTCTGGGAGTGATGAATGATGAATCCCAAGAGCAATTAACGTTTCTCGAGAGACATTACCCTCGATTGTATGATCGAGGCTGGCAATCGTTTTAGCGACATTAGGCGCTGCATAACTTGTTCCACATCCGTCCACTACTTCGCCAGCATCATTTAATGATAGCAGCCCGTGCCCAAAAACAGGATGAATTGTTCCTGACCCACCAATGTGTGCAAAATCAGGTTTTAACCCTACTCTAAGACCGGGCCCTCGGCAACTGTAGTTACTCAGAGCTAATGGTATTACATTGTCTAAATGTGGAGGATTAAGCGCTGAAACGCTAACATTTCTACAACTTTCAGCAGGCTTTTTTATTGAATCGTTTCGCGAGGAAGCTAGTATTTTCAAAGCATCAAATGAATCGCTCGGCCATTCTCTTCTGAAATCAGGGTGCTTGGTATTTCCCGCAGAAATAACAAATA
Source organism: Flavobacterium sp. (assembly GCF_047602195.1). GTDB lineage: Bacteria > Bacteroidota > Bacteroidia > Flavobacteriales > Flavobacteriaceae > Flavobacterium. The sequence goes on along the minus strand of NZ_JASGHW010000002.1, from coordinate 563,287 downwards.
TTACATCATTTTCCTCCGCAATTTTGTCAAGCAGTTGGGCAAATAAACTGTAGCCTTCCGTTGAATTATGTTCCTCGATATTCATACTGAAATTAAAAACCCTCACGCCTGTTCGCGCTTTTAGATCTTGCACTGCAATTTCGAGTTCAGTAAAAAACTGAAATGGCTTCGGGAAGTAATTTTCAAATTTCCCAGGTGACGGTAAAATATCTAAATCAATAATTTTGCACCCATCAATTTCTTTACATATTGCATTTCCATTTAGTGATTGACCGAAAGTAGCAAGCCCCGCAATGAATGTGCCGTGGTTTTCATCTTTATCAGCGGGACTAATAAAATCCCATCTGTCTTCAATCCAATCGCCCAAAATATCAGAGACCCCACCATCAACAACGCAGATTTTAGGATAAGTGACGTTATCAAGGATCGAAGGAATCTCGAAAAAATCTCCTTTAGTGACCCTCGCGACATCGGTGCTTTTTGTTATAATTGGAGGGAGCGTAATTTTTTTCACCAAAGGATGCTGTTCAAGAAATTCAAGCAGTACTGCATGACGCTGAGCATCGAGGTCAGTTGGTTTTTTTTCTATCTGTTTACTTTGAGAAATTGTTGACGTTGTCAGTTGAATTACTGGCCGAGAATTGCTTTCCTCGAGTTTAACTCCAAAAGAGACTGAGGCTCCATTTCCGGTAATAATTCGCGATACAAATAAACCATTGCCAATCTTTTCCAACCCGTTAAAGAAACTTTCAAAAAGTTCACGTTTATACCTACTTAACAAATCCCAATCTTGTCGTGATGGAGGTGTATCGAATAGTTCCACAATATATGAACCACCCGTTTCGGCAGTGGCAAGCCAATTCACTGCTTCTGAGACTGAAAATTTCCGCTTGTCACTTGCAACGTACGCCGAAATATTTTGTATGGCACCAATTTCACTTCTTAGACGAGAAGGATATGGTTCACTCTTGCCATTTACTTCGCGATACCTTGTTTCGGGCTCAGCTTGCGCCACTTTATTGTTAATTTCGTCAATACTTTCGGGAGTCAATTCAATATACAATTCCCCAAGATCCCCTGCTCCAACAACAGGTGCAATTTGTCTTTTAAAAACCTGAGATGTTGGCCGATGACTTTTCGCTATAGCCGCATGTTTTAACGTTACTTTAGCGTACGAAATTTTTGCATAACTATTTGTCAATTGCATGCTGCGAATGTCGCTCAATTGTCTCCTGAGGTTATCGCGATGATTCGAAAATTCACGATCATTTCCAGCGAAGAAATCTTTTGAAGGACCGCCGCCTTTATTGTCTAACGCTTCGATAAAGTCGTTAGTATTGAGGATTATTTGAACAGGACTATTTGCCATGGCCTAAATTATTAGATATCTTTATTTTTCGATAAATGTTTACTTAAAGAAGAAGCCGTCATGCCAAACAGTAAGGCTACATCTTTTTGTTTAAAAGAAAGGGTTTTGTTGGCTAGCAAAGCGGAAATAAAATCTTCGTCGCTACGAAGCATAATATTCCTTTTTACAGCATCGACCCGCCCGCTATTTAGAAGTGCAAACTGTTTCATAATGGCAACGATATTAGGGTCTGTCTCTAAAACATATGCTCTTTTTAACCATTTAGACAACATTTCCGCGTCCGCCCCTGAAGACCCTTCTAGACACCAAGTCAAAAACTTAATCTCAGTTTCGCTAAATTTTAATGGCAGAACAAATTTGTTTAAAAGGCGTATTATCACATCTGTCGAAGGTTTTGGAATTTCAACCTGTATGTCAAACCTTCTCCAAATGGCTGGATCTAAAAGGCTTTCATGATTTGTCACGCCAATAGTGAAACCTTTTTCATGACGCGAATCTAAACTTTGTAATAAAGTATTTACAACTCGTTTTACTTCCCCAACTTCTTGCGGATCATTTCGAAGTTTGGCAATCGCATCAAATTCATCTAACAAAAGGATGCATTTGTAGCGATTGGCAAATGTGAATAGATTTCCAATATTCCTAGAGGTGGTGCCTAGATATGAAGACATTAAACCTTCAAGTCTTGCAAGGACTACAGGAAGGCCAATCTGGCTAGCAATCCATTTAGCCAAGTGTGTTTTGCCGGTTCCAGGCAGGCCATAAATTAAGCAAGAGCTGGCTGGAATTGCGTTTATTTCCAGAAGCTGGTCGAATTTCAGCCATTCATTGATAATTGATTCGATTGCGGATTGAATATTCTCGTCGAAAATAGGCATCTCGCTCGGCAAATCAATTGGGAAAAAGATTTCTGCCAATGGAGTTGATGTTTCTTTATCAACGGGAATCACTGTTTTGGTTGTCAATTGTTCACCGGAATGAATTACAAATGATTTTTGGATTTTACTTGGAGCCATATCTAGACCCTTGCCTGACGAAAGAAGTAAGCCTTCTAAAGAGCTTGCTTCTTTGGTATGGCCGTCTTTTTCCAAAATATCCCTCAGTCTTTTAACTTGATGTTTGGTTGCCTCATTTGGAGTGGCTAATGCGGAACGACAAAGTGCCTGGATTATATTAAAGTATTGCATGTTATTAAGTTAGGAATAAATATTAGGCAAATATAAATATATATTTCTGAAAATGAAAATAAATTTCCATTTTTATTATTTTAATTTCCTTATTTAGAAATTTATTTCCTTACTCAAAGGTTTGGGATTAAAAAAACCACCCTTAAAGGTGGTCTGATTGAAATATCAAAATTAATTTATAGAGCCTTCTCCGGCCAAAAATCCTTCGGCGAGCACTCCAAAATCTTCGCAATTTCATTCAAGTGCTTAATATTATATTTGGCTTTTTTAGAAGGAGCTTCAATATCTCCAATGAAGCCGACACCCTTTCCCATCCGAGTAGATAAATCCAATTGTGTAAGGCCGCGACTCTCTCGAATCTCCTTAACTCGTTGGATTATATACAATTCTATTTCGGTCAGCATACAAAGGTTTATATACAAATAGCTACATTATTTAAAAATTTTCCTATGGACTATAGTCCATATTTGAAATTAATTACTACATTTGCCCCAATAACAAAAACATGCGACACTTCTCCTAAAAAATAGAAGCATTCGCTCTGGATCTCAACTTGAAAACTGGCAGTTTTAGCACCGGGATACTAGTGAAAACCTCACGACCTAGGCGTGGGCTCACTTATAGGTGCACGGTATGCCAGTACCTCAAGTCGTAAGCTGGGCACGCGCCTTATTTATTAACAAATAACCGCACCCCTCAGTTTTCCCGAATCGTCAATAGGACGCCAAGAACCATCCCCGCGGGGAAGGAACATCATTTTCAAAAAAATCGCCCAAGCGCGTTCCGCCCATAGGTTATGGCAGGCGGGCACCTGCTTTCCGAATTTTCCGTTAAATCAGGCGCTGTTTGAGCGCAGCGAGTTTGCCTGATTTAGGAAACAAGGATTAGCAGGTCGCCGAATAACCAGGGGCTAGACTTTTTTGTTACTTTTTTGGTCAATGCAAAAAAGTAAAGAACCAACCGCAGTCGCCAGACTGCACAAAATAACACGCCTATGACAAAAAACTAAAAACAAAAAAGACCCTCTCCCAGTCGGCAAACTAATCAGAGGGCCTAGATCAATTAAACGAAGTTCAATTAACGAAACCAAAATTATGAAAAACACACCATTTTTCAAGGCTTTGGCATACCATTCTGCAATAATTTATTGTTGCCTTACCGCCACACAAGCCTCCGCTACACGCCATCCAAACACAGTGCAGCAGCAGCAAGCCTTAATCGGCACCGTCATCTACGACAACAGGCCGCTATCCGGCGCGACCATTGCCATCAAGGGCAAACCACAGACCACGATTTCCGACGAGAACGGAAATTTCACGATTCAGGCGCTACCAAATGATACTTTGGTAATCACCTTCACAGGCCTCAAGACGTTAGAGGTTCCCGTCAACGGAAAGACGACTTTAAGCATCGCTATGCACGACGACGCCACAGCATTGCAGCAAGTGACCGTTAATGCAGGCTACTACACCGTAAAGGAATCCGAACGCACAGGTTCAATTTCAAAAATCAATGCCGAACAAATCGAACGCCAACCCGTAACCAACATACTGGGTACGATGCAAGGCAGCATGCCCGGCATTTCCATCACACAGGAAACCGGCATGCCCGGCGGCGGCTACACCATCAACATCCGTGGCATAAACTCCCTTCGGCCCAATGGCAACGAACCCTTATATATTATCGACGGCGTTCCCTATGCCACCGATCCCATCAGCCACGCCCAGACATCATTGTCCACACCCGGCGACGGCAACCCACTCGGCAGCCTCAACCCGAACGACATTGCAGCTATCGAAATCCTCAAGGATGCCGATGCCACTGCCATCTACGGCTCGCGTGGTGCAAACGGTGTCGTCCTCATCACGACCCGTAAAGGGAAAAAAGGCAAGACCGCATTCACGTTCAACAGCACCTACGGCGTAGGTAAGGTCACACGCATGATGGATTTGATGAACACGCAACAATACCTGGCCATGCGTCGTCAGGCATTCGCCAACGACGGCATAGAGATCGGCGAGTCCGACTACGATGTCAACGGCACATGGAGCCAGACGCGTTACACCGACTGGCAGAAGGTATTCCTCGGCGGCACCGCCGAACGCAACGGATGGCAGTTCTCCGCATCGGGTGGCTCCGAACAGACAAGGTTTTTGCTGAGCGGAAACTACAATACCGAGACCACCGTCTTTCCGGGCGATTTCCGTTACAAAAGGGGAGGGGCACACCTGAACCTCGACCACACCTCCGAGGACAAGAAATTCCACATGGCATTTTCGGGTACCTATTCAGCCCAAACCAACAACATCCCGTGGGCCGACCCGACTGCCGCCGCGCGCAACCTCGAACCCAATGCACCCGAATTGTACGACGCCTTCGGCAACCTCAATTGGGAAAACAACACATGGAACAATCCCATGGCGCAGTTCAATGGCCGCAGCCGTACCGAAACCTACAACCTCTTGGCCAACGCCACGATGGGCTACCGGATTCTCGAAAACCTCGAACTCAAATCTGCTTTCGGCTTTACCGACCTGCACAACAACGACAGTCGCAGCATGCCGCACACGATTTTCAATCCGTCACTGGGGCGCACCTCCGCAAATTCCACCAAGTATGCCAACGAGCTGCTGCGCCAGTCCTGGATTGTCGAACCGCAGCTCAACTACCGCTATGCACTCGGCAAGTCAAGTATCGATGCCCTGTTGGGTGCCACCTTCCAGAACCAAACCACAAACCGCTTGGTATTGCAGGGAACGGGCTTTGCAAACAACAGCCTGATGGACGACATGGCCTCGGCCAACACCATCCGCGTCCGCAACAACGACGAGCTCGTCTACCGCTACAACGCATTCTTCGGCAGACTCAATTACACCTACGACCATAAATACATCCTAAACCTCACGGGTCGTCGCGATGGCTCGAGCCGTTTCGGTCCGGGCAACCGCTTCGCCAATTTCGGCGCGGTCGGCGCGGCATGGCTGTTCCACAAGGAAGCATTCATGCAACCTGTGGGTTTCCTGAGTTTCGGCAAGCTTCGCGCAAGCTATGGTACAACGGGCAATGACCAGATAGGCGACTACCAATACCTCGACACCTATACCTCGTCGGGCTATGTCTCTCAGGGCATCAAGGGACTGCTGCCCTCGCGCCTGTACAACGCCAATTTTGGGTGGGAGACCAACAACAAACTCGAAGGCGCGATAGAAATGGGCTTTTTAAAAGACAAACTGTTCCTTACCGCCGCATGCTACAAGAACCGCTCGTCAAACCAACTCGTCGGCCTGCCCATAGCCGCGACCACGGGTTTCACGGTCATACAAACCAATCTCGATGCTACCGTAGAAAACCGCGGATGGGAGTTTACACTACGCAACACCAACTGGCAGACCCAAAACTTCAACTGGACAACAAGTATCAACCTGACACTGCCCGAAAATAAACTGGTTTCGTTCCCCCGGCTCGAAACCTCACCCTACCGCAACGATTACGTGATCGGCCAACCCATCACCATAAAGAAACTGTTCCAGTACAAGGGCATCAACCCGCAGACAGGCGTCTACGAGTTTACCGATTTCAACGGCGACGGCACAATTTCCTACGAGGATGACCGCCAGATAGTTCGCGATTTCGCACCCGAATACTACGGCGGCATACAGAACCAGTTCACCTACAAAGGCTTGACCTTCGACTTCCTGTTCCAATTCGTAAAACAGCTCAATTTCAATGAGGCAGGCACACAGGGCTACGCAGGATTGCAGCGCAACCAACCCGCAGCCTTCACTGACAGTTGGTCGCAGCCGGGCGATGTTGCGACTTATCAGGTACTCACCACAGGACTGAACGACACCGCCATGCAGGCATCCGAATACTACGCCCAAAGTGACGGCGCGGTCAGCGATGCGTCCTACATCCGGCTCAAGAATGTAGCCCTGTCCTACAGGCTTCCCGAAAAATATTTAAAGAACATCGGCTGCCGCCTCTCGCTCAACGCGCAGAACCTCTGGACGATCACCTCATACAAAGGTGCCGATCCCGAATTCCGTGACGCAGGCTACCTCCCGCCGCTACGCGTAATCTCAGGCGGCATCGAATTAACCTTTTAAAACCACAACCATGAAAACGACCATAAAATACAATCCACGCAAAACAATGGCACTGTTAGCCATCCCCATATTTTTCCTGTTTGGTTGCGATGATTTCCTCGAAGTCAACCAACCAAACTCCCAACTTACCGCCGAGGCGGTTTTCGAGAACAGCGTCACCGCAAACGCCGCCCTTTCCGACATCTATTCACAAATGCGCGAGGCAGGCGTGATATGCGGCAAGCTCTCCGGCACTTCCGTCCTGATGGGCTGCTACGCCGACGAATTGGTTTCCTTCGAGAGCGGGCCCAACACGACGGCCAACTTCTACGACAACGCCGTTCTTTCCTCAAATGCTTCCGTTTCCGAGATTTGGGGCGCGGCCTATGCGCAGATTTATGCGGCAAATTCGGTCTACGCCCGAACAGGAAATTCTCTCTCATTGACCCCTTCCGAAAAGGCGATTTTTCAAGGCGAGGCATTGTTCATCCGCGCACTCAACCACCTTTACCTGACGGGCATTTTCGGCGACATTCCATACATCACGACCACCGAATACCCGGTCAACAACACCATCAGGAAAACGCCCGCAGCGCAGGTCATCCAAAAGGCAATCGCCGATCTCGAACTGGCCACGACCCTTTTGCCCCTCGAATACCAAACCCCTGACCACGCCCGCCCAAACCGCTCCACCGCACAGGCCTTACTCGCAAGGGCTTACCTGTACGCAGGACAATGGGCAGAGGCCGCCAACGCAGCGTCCGCAGTACTGAACGAGACAGCAACCTACGCCTTGGAAAACGATTTAAATAATGTGTTCCTACGCAGCAGCACATCGACCATCTGGCAACTCGCCCCGGCCCACGAAGGCAAGAACACCGATGAGGCCGTGGCATTCATCTTTACCGAAGGCCCGCCATCGATCGTCGCATTGTCCCCAGATTTTGTGTCGCAATTCGAACCGGGCGACCAAAGGCGCACCGCTTGGATTGCAGAAATCACCGACGGCTCAACTATTTGGTTTCACCCCAATAAATACAAGCTACAGGACGACACCGGAGCATCCGAGGAATTCTCGATCGTCCTGCGCCTCGAAGAACAATACCTGATCCGTGCCGAGGCACGCGCACGGCAAGGCGACCTGATAGGGGCGAGGGAAGACCTCGATGCCATCCGTACCCGCGCAGGCCTTCCGGGCACAACGGCAATAACTACCGAAGCATTGCTTACCGCGATCCTCAACGAACGCAGGACCGAATTCTTCACCGAACACGGTCACCGTTTCCTCGACCTCAAGCGGTCAGGCAATCTCGATACGACATTAGGCGGCAAGCCGGGTTGGTCGTCAACCGACCGCCTATGGCCATTGCCGCAATCAGAATTACAAGTCAACCCAAATCTTAACCCTCAAAACCCTGGCTACTGATATGGAAAAGCTTGTTAAAAATACATTGTCAAGGGACTGGCAATGTGCGCACTCAGGTGGTGGTCTCCTAGTGCTAGTTTTATTTTTTTGGTTAGTTTCCTGCCCGGTCTCCGGGCAGGGCAAACCAAACCGCGTCGCCACCGAGGCCGATTACAACCTCTGGGGGAACATGTACTTCGAGAACATATCCGACTACGGTAACTGGATTTCCTACCGCATGCAATACGACGAACTCCCAGACACGCTCGTGGTACAGCACACCAAAAGCAGGGTCAAGTTCAAATTCTTGGAAGCCGACGGCAAATTCCAGGGCGAGAAATGGTTCACCGCCAAACACGGCGACACGCTCGACCTGTTGGATTTAGCCACCGGCAAGACAAGGCAACTCACAGGCATAATGTCCTATGCATTGTCCTCCGATAATACGACACTGCTCACGATCGAGAAACAAGAAGCCGCAACGATGTTCTGCATTTCCAAGCCTTCGGGCGGTACGATCGAGAAAATCCCCAATGTGTCGGCGTTCAGCATGGCACCCACAAACGATGCCGTCGTCTACAAGAGCGGGAATAAGGTAATTTGGCTACCATTGGACGGCACAAAATCCCCTTGGGAAATCGAAGCCGGAAGCGGCGACTGCCATTTCGCATGGCAAAGCAACGGAAAGTCATTCGCATTTGTCAGCAAAGGGGAGAAGGAAAACCAGGTCTTTCATGCAATCCCCAAGGAGAAAAAGATTCACATCTTCAGTCCGTCGACAATGCTGTCCTTCCCGTCAGGGAAACAGATTGCAACAGGCAGCCTTTCCCAACTTACCATTTCCAACGATGGCCAAAGGATTTTCTTCGGCCTGCTAGACCCAGGCGAACTTACCAAATACAACGGCAAGGAAATAAAGGTGTGGAACGGCAACGACAAATACTTCTACCCGCAGAAAAACAGGGTCAACAACTTTGCAGGTTGGCCAAAAATGGCGGCTTGGATGCCGGTCGAAAACCGGTTCTTGCTAATCGGCAGTACTGAACGGCCTTACATTTTCTTTAACGCAACGATGGATTATGCGATCACTTACAGTCCTTACGAAATTGGCCCGCAATACATAGAAGTTCCTAATACTAACTATTACCTGACCCATCTCAGGACTGGGCAAACCCGTCTTTTGTTGGAAAACCAATCCAACGTCCACTACGAATTATCGGTTTCTCCTAACGGAAAATATCTGGCCTACATAAAAGGAGCGGATTGGTGGATTTATGAATTTGACACCGGAAAGCATACGAATATCACCAATGGCAAGATTCCTGATTTGGTTGATGCAGAAGGGTTCGAAAATTATGCATTTGGCGTAGCGGCTTGGGGTTTGAAAGACAGTTCGCTTTTGGTATACGATCAAAATGATATTTGGGAAATCGGATTGGAAAAAGCATTCAAAAAAAGGCTCACCAAAGGAAAAGAAAAGGGTGTTACCTACCGGATTGCCTTCACCGTTTCGGAATTGAATGGCAAACGGAATTTCGATTGGCGTTTTGACCACGCCTTGGATACCAAAAAAGGCATATTGCTGAAAGCGGTCACCGACACGACAAGGGCTTACTATTTTAGGGATGCCAAAGGGAAACTAAACAACATTGATAACGGCTCTTGTGGATTATTGGGAATAATCAAGGCACCCAGGGCCGATGCCTACGTATGGCAATCCGAAACATTCAATGACCCGCCTGAGTTTCGAACCAAGAATTTAAGGGATAATAAATACCGCGTGGTTGAGAAAAGTAACCGTCACCACAAAAATTTCTTATGGCGCGAACCCGAAATAATCAGGTACAAGAATAATTCGGGTAATAATTTAAACGGCATATTATATTATCCGGCCGATTATGATACGACAAAAAAATACCCCATGGTCGTGCATATCTACCAGAAACAGTTTTACCATTTATACCTTTATGACATTCCCTCTTTGTACAAAGATGACGGATTTAATATACAGCATCTCACAGCCCATGGCTATTTTGTATTCGAACCTGACATTACCAGCCACGAGGGCGAACCGGGAATGGCTGCACTCGATTGTGTCGAGTCAGGTGTCAAGGCAGTAATCGTAAAAGGCTCGGTACTACCCAACAGTGTAGCCTTGATAGGACATTCGTTTGGCGGTTATGAAACGAACTATATAGCTACACGGTCAGGCCTTTTCGCGTGCGCTATATCGGGCGCAGGAATTTCTGACGCGCAATCTTTCTATTTGGGAATAAGTATTTGGCTTGGACGTCCCGAAATATGGAGATTGGAAACCCAGCAGTGGGACATGAAGAAATCGTTGTTCGAGGACCGCAGACGGTACGAAAGAAATTCACCGATGACCTACGTGGCAGATATCAAGACACCTATATTGCAATGGACAGGCGAAGCCGATAACAATGTTAATCCAAACCAATCTTATGCATTTTATGTAGCACTGAGACGGTTAAACAAAGAACAGATGTTGGTAACCTATCCAAACGAAAAGCACGGATTGGTAAATCCAAAAAACCAAAAGGACTTGAGTAAAAAAACGGACGATTGGTTGGCATTTTATCTTAAAAAAGAACTCCCGGCGCAATGGATTGCAGACGGGATAAAATAAAAATGCGGGCAAAAGCCCGCATTTTCTTTGCCCGGAGACGGCATCAAGGTTTGTGAAACAAAGCTTCGGAGCAATCATTCCCATCTTTCTCATAAGCCTGCACGCCTGCCTGCTTACAAAGGCTTCCCATTGTGTTGTTACATTGACGCAATTCAACACAATCAATCGTCCAACCCTGGACAATTTTGCCTTCTGCTTTCGCAGTTTTTTGGTTGCTGGTGGTTACCGCACCCGCCGAAGCAAGCGCAAAAGCCGCCACAGGCAAAATCATTTTTAAAAGATTTGCTTTCATAATAAATAAATTTAAATTGATATTTTCGGCCTACTCTTTTCTACAGGTTTTCAGCCTTGCCCCTGAACCGGCCGGTATTCTTTATCGGTCATCCAGACCGTCAAATTCTTTGAGGAGGGATTTCTCGATACGGTGCACCACAAGTTTTTCGCCCACAAGGGCATACACATGATGATCGGTAACCATAAACGCATCATAATCCGTGGTGCCGTCCAATTTATACAGGTAGAAACTCATGCGGTAGCTGTTGTCCCTTAGGTCATATACGTCGACCACGTTGGCCTGTCGCCACATCCCTTCGGTTTCATGCTTGCCACGCATCGTCGATTGCACGAAAAGCAGGTTCCTGTGCACGTCACTTAGCCTGTTCACCATCAACGGCGGGGCCGAGAATTTCCGCTCATCCCTTTTCTTTACATAAGCGACCTTAATTTTTGCCCGGGATGTAGTATCTATGGTGTTCCCTCGACTAATGAGGTTGAGTGCTTCATCCGTTACGATAAACTGGTTCCTATAATAATATAGGTATACATAACGCCCCAAACTTTCACTGTATCGGGGTATACCATCGGTATCGAAAACACCATCGATCTGTTTTTGCAGCAAACGGTCATGCAGCCGAAACCCATTTCCATCCCGAAAGTTCACCGTCCCCAAAACATTTTCCTGCGATTGCCCAAAAGTCCTGAATGCCATTGTCGAATCATTCGTGATGACGGGGAAATAGAACTTTTTAGGCAACAAGAATCGCTTGCCTACATTCCAATCATAAGTATACCCACTATATATAATAGGTACCGTGCCATCCGACAAATAAAAGCGGGATTGCCTTACCTCAAGTTGCAGCGATCGGAATTTGGTCAGGCTGTCATGGAAACGGATATGATATTGCCTCACTTTCCCGCCACGGTTGATCCCGGTCACAAGCAAAGGGGCGGAATAATTACCCAGATAGATCTGTCCGGTATCCTGTCCCGCAAAATAAAACGAATTGTAACCCAAATCGATTTCCCCGATCTGCGTCAACGGCCCGCGTGGAAACCGCCTAGTAAAATTATTATGTTGATGGATGATCGATTCCGACCCGAAATGAAGCACAGTCATAAAGACAATACTTCCAATGATGATAGAAACTAAGCCAACGCCTGTTTTCTTCAAAGACCTCGACCGCAGGCTACAGGTAAGCAACAACCCTATGGCACCCAAGGCCACAAAACCGACATTAAACAAAAGATGCTCGTCCCAACTCAACTTTTCAATCACACCGCCACACGAACACGGAACATTGGAACTATAATGAAGGATGAAATAAATATACAGCGTAAACAGTACCATTAGCGAATAACCCAGATACAAGGCTAAGGTCCGTGTAACAGTGAACACCAATAAACCCGCGATGACCAATTCAGTGACAACTACCGCATAGGAAACAAACCCGGCAAAGAATCCCAAAAGTGTCGACTGCCCCAGTTGCACCTGGAAGTTTTCAAAATCCAGCAGCTTGCTTACCGAGGCATACACAAACAACAATATATAAAGGAGGCTGATAATTAAAACGGCAATGCGTTTCGCTGCTGGATATCTCATACCGAAAGATTTTTGGTAAAATTCCAAAGACCACATATTTTGTCTTTGTCAAATCGGGACAACGGTTTACCTTTTCGGGTCAAAGTGGTTCGGTTTGCGATTTCACTGTTGACGCAACACGATAGGGGCATGCCCAAAATATTTCCTGAAGGCCGTCGAGAAATTATGGTAGGTATTGAAACCGCAACTGGTGGCAATTTCGTTAAGCGGAAGCTTGGTTTGCAGCACAAGCAACTGCGCCTTTCTCAGGCGCTCTTGGTTATAGTATCGGTAAATACTGGTGTGGTATAACGCCTTGAAACTTTCCTTGAGTTTCCGTTCGTTCGTAAAGAACATCCGCGCAAGCGCCTTGAGTGTCGGCAACGGCTCTTCTAAATGAAGTCTGATATATTCGGCCAGTAGCTCGGCAGGTTGCTTTGAGGTGTCAGGCAAGGAGACCAATCCGAAACCGACGCTATCGTTATACCGCAGGTAAGTTTCAAGGTCGTCCGCGATGAGGTTAAGGTAAACGGCAATTGCGTCGGCATAGGTACTTCGGCTTGAAATCGGGATACGGTAGCTAAAATCGCGTTTGGCAAACGAGTCAAACATCTCGAAAATGGCTTCAATCCTTTTGTCGGTCGCGTCCTGTTGCATGGCTTATAAGGAATTGGTTATTAAGGCTTTTATGGTGTAAATATAGAGAATATCGGATTCTGTGATTTTCGCATTTGGGACTTTTTGCATCCAGATAAAAAAAGCCCGCAAATTTTGCGGGCTTCATCCAATGGCGATCAGTCTTTGTGTCGCCGCGTAATCCATTTAAGGAAAAGTGTCGCCAGGAAACTGACCGAGGTACCCACCACTGCGAGTACCGCCGTCCTGATGATATCCTCCGAAAGGATATTGGGCAGCATGCTGCACAAGGCACCCGAGAACGTTCCTGTCCTAAGCGAAAAATGCACGTCCATCACTAGGATAAAAAGAGGTCCTCGGCACCGATTGTGTACCGCCAATGTCGGCCAACCTGCGCTCATGCCCCGGATTGGTACCTATCGGCTTGTTGGTAGGGATTGTTTGCCCACCGATGGCGGTAAAGAATAACAGCAAAAAGAAAAATGTTGTTTTCATAACGTAAAAGATTTAATGTAAATATTGATTTTGAAAACCCCGCAGCCTTTTTGGTTGCGGGGCATTAACACCCTTACGGTGTCGGGAGCCCGCTCACCATTACAAGCGATAACGGGTTGAATGCGCCGTTCTTGAGCGGATACATCTGATTGTTTACCTGTTGGAAAAACTCCAGTCCCACCGCAAGGAACAGCGGTTTCGTGCTGTTTGTCGTCACCGCATTGGTCTGCGTGATCGCCGCCGTCGGTGTGGCATCGATGGGCAGTACCGCGCTCGATGAGTTCTGCATCACATACGTTTCCGCCTCAAAGTCAATTTCGGCCCCTGCCGAAACAATCTTGAAATGGGTAGCCCCGGTCGGTGCAATAATCATGTTGACGGGTACGAACGGAGCAAGTGTAACGTCCAGTTCACCCGATACACGGTTAATGGTCGGCACATAAGGCGCAAAGAGCGTGGTGCTGAGTTTACCGTTGATGTTGAATTCGAAGCCCGTCAGCAGTTCGGCCTCGCCGTCTATAACGTTTCGCATACCGCGCTCGTTCACGGCATCGGCCTTGATGACCCGCATCATGTCCTGGGTGAGCCTGCTGGTAACCCGACTGTCCTTGGAGTTGATCATCACGCCGCGCAGCGCGCTTCGCAACATCTTGCTCGCCTTGCCCGCACGGGCAAACTCCGCATTGTTCTCACGCGTCCGTTGGAAAGCGGGGTCACTCGCGATACGGGCTGCGGGGACGCCGCCCTTAGTCCTGACAAGATAACCATCCTGTCCGGACTTGTAGAAGGTCACGTCATCCAACGTACCCTTCACCTTGAATATGCCTTTCTGTTTAGCCATAATCTTAAAAATTTAAATGAATGAATAATTTGAAACTCGATCATCAAAATTCGTTGCAACTGTCTCGGATGACTGTCGCAAAGTTTTGGCAATAAAAATCATATCTCAAAGAGGTCTCGGCCAGAACGGCCGTTATTGGGATGCAAGGGGCAAAGAAGTATCAACTTGTCTAAAAATGTCCGGAGACGACAACTTTTTTCCCGTTCAACGCACACAAAAATTGCATAGATTTGGTATGAAAGATTCTTATCCACGATAACCCTAAATCTCAAACGCCATGAAACCAGACAACTACAGGGCATGCATTTACCCAAAAGACATCCAAAGAATAATGGGCAAGGAAGACAAATCCGCACGTCGTTACCTCAAGAAGATAAAGGAACACCTCAAGAAACAACCGCACCAATTTGTCTCCATTACCGAATTCTCTGCCTACTCGGGCATACCGATAGATGAAGTCCGCAATGGTATGTGTTAGGCTTTGGACAACGAAAAGAATAAAATAGAAATTCATTACTTCCCGGATACTTCCTAGATACTCCCTATATAGTCCGTGTTAAAGTGCACTAAAAACAGGTAAGGAAATCAGTGGAAAGAAAATGGGAGTAAGCAAAAAAAATGTATTTATGCAATCCCTTTCGTTAAACAAAACGAAAAAAAAATTACGTTTGCAAAAGCAAACAACCCAACTCAACCAAAAACCACATGGCAACGAGCATCAATATCCTAATTGTCGACGACCATCCTTTCATCATCGAGGCCTACAAGAATGCGATCAAAGGATACAACTCAAAAGGGCTCTATGAGTTCACCATCACCCAGGCCAAGGACTGCAAAACCGGGTACGAGGCGATCACCGAGGCGGCCGAGCCGTTCGGCATCGCGTTCTTCGACCTGAGCATGCCCATCTATGAGGAAAAAGGCATCTATTCGGGTGAGGATTTGGCCCTGCTGATCAAGAAGGAAATGCCCGACTGCAAGATCATCCTGCTCACGATGCACACCGAACTGCTTAAGATCAATACCATCATCAAGAACATCAACCCGAACGGGCTTGTGATTAAGAACGACCTGACTTTCGATGAACTGCTGATCGCCTTCGACAAGATCCTAATCGGGGAGAACTACTACAGCCAGACCGTCGTCAAGTTGGTGAGCCAGCTTCAGTACGACAACATCGAGATCGATGCCTTCGACAAGCAAATTCTGTATCACCTGTCCAAGGGAACCAAAACCAAGGACATCCCACAATTCGTCCCGCTGTCGCTAAGCGCGGTCGAAAAACGCAAGCTGAACCTCAAGGAAACCCTCGAAATCAAGGGCGGCTCCGACGTCGACTTGATCCGCGAAGCCAAGAACAAAGGGCTTTTGTAACCCCAATTACGGGAAACCGTAAAAACAAATGCGGGAAACCGTAACGAAAAATACGGGAAGCCGTATTCGTTTTACGGGTCGTTGGTGTTAATTTTACAACGTGATAATGAGTTAGTTATCTCACACATTAAAATAAATACCGTAAAGCGATATTCATTAAGACCCCTTTTTTTATCAGTCCCCAAATTGATTACCAAGAACTTAATGCTGCTCTTTACAAAACAAAAAAGCGATATAGTAGGGAATATCGCTTTTTTTATGCGCTTATATTTCTGCCGTCCATGGTAACGTCTAAACAAATACCGCGACAAACAGTCATTTCCAAGTAAAGCCGCAACAATGACCACAAATCTGCAAAGCACCCGCATCGACTACAAAGGGAAAACCGTTGCCGCAAACAAATTGACCATAGCCTCCGAGATCCAAATCCCCGCAGATGTTGCCTGGGAAAAGGTCCAGACCAGCGCACTGCTGCATTTTATCGCCAAGGGCAAAATACGTTTCAAACCGACCCAGGGACACTTTCCCCAAAAATGGACCCAGGGCCAGACCGTTTCCACGCGGATGTTTTTATACAACAGCCTTCCCATGGGCGGAATCCATTCGATCCATTTTGAAAAAATAGACCCGGTCGGCAGGATAATCCAAACCAGGGAATGGGACAGTTGCGCCAAGGTCTGGGACCATACGATCTCGATCAAGCAAGTCACCGATACCTCGATCCTTTACCAGGACGAGATTACGATCTACGCAGGAATATGGACCAAATGGGTTACCGCATGGGCAAAATCGTTTTACAGGCACCGCCAGGGAAGGTGGCAGCAGGTAGGCTGGTCATCAACTGGATGTCAATGACCGCTTTCGGCAAGCCCTAAAATAACAAAGGAAACAACCGGATTGACTCTCGATTGTTTCCCTTGCTATAAATAT
Source organism: Flavobacterium sp. (assembly GCF_047602195.1). Classification (GTDB taxonomy): domain Bacteria; phylum Bacteroidota; class Bacteroidia; order Flavobacteriales; family Flavobacteriaceae; genus Flavobacterium. The sequence continues at coordinate 546,460 of NZ_JASGHW010000002.1, read as the reverse complement.
TAGAGGATAGCCCTAAAGATGATGGTACGCTAGATGGCGTCGATGTCCATGAGCGCAAACTCCTCGTTCGTCTGGGGCTTGAAGTTCTTGAAATCGATGTCCAGCACATGCCGTATCGACCGTTGCAGCTTGTCCAGCGAGGTAGGCTTGATCACAAAATAATTGGCGCCCGCCTCCCGGCTCTTGTCGATATTGTTGAATCCGACTGTGGTCAGTACCACGATGGGCATATCGGTGTACCGGTCATAAACCCTGATTTCCTTGATGGTCTCGAGTCCGCTCTTGCGCGGCATGTTGAGGTCTACGAATACGGCGTTGGGTAATTTCTTGACAATATGGAGGTTCTTGATCATCGTATCGCCGGTGGTGAATACGATAACTTGCACATTTTCAAACGATTCGGTGGCCTCGAGGAATAATTCAATATCGTCCTTGTCGTCGTCGAGGTAAAAGATTCTCAGCTTGCTCATAGTTGCGTTATTAGATTTCGATTAAAAATACCTAAAAACACTCAGGAAAAATAGCTTTTTTTGATTTTTGTGATTTGTTTGACGAAAAATTTTCCGACAACTGCAATTTATTCCGCTAGGGCATTCCAGCCGCGCGCCTTGAGCGCGATCTTGGTATGGGCACGGGTAATGAGGTGCAGCCCCTCTTTTTCCTCGGTCATGTGGCCGATCACCGTAAAGTTCGGGTTGCCCTTGATTTTGTCGAAATCGCCCATGTCGATCGTAAACAGCAACTCATAATCCTCGCCGCCGTTGATGGCCACGGTCGTAGAATCGATGTTGAATTCCTCACAGGTCGAGATGAGTTGCGGATCCAGCGGCAGCTTTTCCTCATACAGGTTACAACCCGTACCCGATTGCTTGCACAAATGGATGATCTCCGACGACAGCCCATCCGAGATGTCGATCATCGAGGTCGGCTTGATCTCGAGCGCGTGCAGCAATGTACGCACATCCTTGCGCGCCTCGGGCTTCAACTGGCGTTCGATCAGGTAAGTGTAGGCGTCGAGGTCGGGCTGCGAATTCGGGTTCACCTGGAACACCTGTTTCTCGCGCTCCAGGACCTGCAATCCCATATAGGCCGCACCAATGTCACCGGTAACGACCAGCAGGTCATTGGCCTTGGCCCCGTTGCGGTACACAAGTTCCTCGGCATCGGCCTCACCTAGCACGGTAATGCTGATGATGAGCCCTTTCTGCGATGAGGTCGTATCGCCGCCGATCACATCCACCTTGTATTCGTTGGCCGCCAGTGTAATCCCGGCAAACAGTTCTTCCAGTGCCTCGAGCGGGAAACGGTTCGAAACCGCGACCGAAACCGTAATCTGCGTCGCCTTGGCATTCATCGCACAGATGTCCGATACATTCACCACCACGGCCTTGTAGCCCAAATGCTTGAGCGGCATATAGGCCAGGTCGAAATGCACGCCCTCGATGAGCAGGTCGGTCGAGACCACGATTTTCTTGTCTTTGAAGTCAAGCACGGCCGCATCATCGCCAATGCCCTTGAGCGTCGACGGCTGCACGATTTCAAAATTCTTGGTCAGGTGGTCGATGAGCCCGAACTCGCCGAGTTGGGCAATCGAGGTGCGCTGTGGATTTTTATCTTCTATCATGAGAGGCAAAGTTTAAGGTTGCAAAGTTACAAAGTTTTCCCCCTGTCATTTCGAACGGAGTGAGAAATCTCACGCGAAGCGACGATCAAATCAATATTGCCACAGCACGCCATTCTTGGTGACCTTCTTGGTGAGCCGTTTGAGCATGGAATGATGTTCGAGGAGTTTCTCCGCTTCCGCCATACCGATCCCGGCAAGGGTCGCATATTCTTTGGTCGTAAGCGTCGGATAATGCCCGAACAGCGTATGAAAATCGGCAGGTACTTCTTTTCGTACTGCCCCAGCTTCCAATTGCTGGATCGCCTGCTCAAAATGCGCATACGGTTTCGAACCATAGAGCACAACCTGCTGCTGAGCATTCGAAAAAAACAAAGTCGGGAAACCGCGTACCCCCATTTTGCGTGCCAGGTCAAGATCTTCCTCGAAAGCCTTTTTGGCTTTGCCTTCGAAGTCGGTTTTCAATTGTTTCACATCGAGCCCGCTCTCCATGGCCGCCTGCTCGAGGTATTCCCACCGCGTGATGTTCTTCTTCTCGACGAATACCATCTCGCGGATCCTGCGCAGGAACGCCACTGCTTTTCTCGGGTCTTGGAATTGCGCGGCCTTGAAGGCAATCGATGGCGGATAGGAGGAATGCAACGGATCTTCGAGCCAAACCGAACCGTCGATCGGCATATCATAATAGCGGCTCACCTCGTCCCAATGCTGCGCTACATCCAAAGGCTGGGTGATGCCCCCGCCATTGAAACCGTCCCAAGAAGGAAGCAGGCCACCCATACGGTAGTCGATTTCAAAATGGTCACCATAGGCGAGCTTGAGTCGGCGCAACTGCGGTTCGATGCCCCAGCAGGACGAACAGATCGGGTCGGTAAAATAAACGATACGGATGGGTTTTTGCTGCTCCACGGCGGCTATTTGTGTTTCCGGATTCCCCGAAGAAGGGATTTCGCAAAACCCGGCCTCGGGATTGCACAACAACGGATTGGGATGATTATTTTTCATTTTCTGGTGGTTTTGTGCCGTGCAGCCGTACGTAAACAGCAACACGACGGTCTGTATAAAAAGTCGGATCATGATTGGGTTTGAAGCACGGGATAATCGGTATAGCCCTTTTCATCTGCCGTGTAAAAAGTAGCCGGATCGGGCTGTGCCCAAGTTTCGTCGTTTTCGATGCGGTAAGGCAAATCGGGATTGGCGATGAAGGGCGACCCGAACGAAATCAGATCGGCTTCGTTGTCGGCCAATGCCTGCTCCGCGCGTTGCTGGGTATACCCGCCGTTCAAGATCAACGTCGAATGAAAAATGCTCCGGATGTCCTTGATCAATCCCAATCCTTCGGCGCTGCCCCTGGCGGCATAGTCGATCAGGTGAACATAGGCGATGTCCAGGCGGTTCAATTCCAAAACCAGGTAGCGATAAGTCGGTACGATTTCTTCATAATGCGGCATCGTATTGAACGTGCTGTAAGGCGACAACCGGATCCCGATTTTGTCAAACCCGATGGCATCGCCCACGGCTTTCACGACCTCGAGTACAAAACGGCTGCGGTTTTCGATACTGCCGCCATAGAGGTCTTGGCGTACATTCGAATGCGGATTTAAAAATTGTTCCAACAGATAACCATTGGCCGCATGCAATTCCACACCGTCAAAACCGGCGGCAATGGCATTTTTGGCCGTCTGTACGAATTCGTTTTTGGTGCGTTCGATTGCTTGGATATCCATTTCCAGGGGCATTCCCGTTTGTTGCATACCCACCGCATCGGTCCACATCGGGAAATCGGCACTGATGGCGGAAGGGGCCACGATCTGCGCACCTTTGGGCATGTTGGCCGAATGCGCAATCCGGCCCACGTGCATCAATTGGGTAAAGATGATGCCGCCTTCCACATGTACGGCATCGGTTACTTTTTTCCAACCGGCCATTTGTTCGGCTGAAAAGATTCCAGGGATTCGGGCATAGCCAAGCGCATTTGGGCTCAGTGCATTGCCTTCGGTGATGATCAATCCGGCAGAGCTTCTCTGTTGGTAATAATTGGCCATCAGCTCGTTCGGTACATTGCCGATCGCACGGCTCCGGGTCATCGGCGCCATGACAATCCTGTTGTTTAATGTTTTGGTTTTTAATGGAATGGGCTCCAGTAATTTCGATTTTAAGATGGTATTCATGATTTCTGAAATTTTAATTGATTAATTTTATGCAAATTTGCGAGGTCTTGAAAAACCCTGCAATAAGTCAGAAAAACATGACTACAAAAAAAGAAGATGCCCATTCGCAGCATTGCCCGGCTGAAGGGGTTTTGAAGCTGTTGTCGGGAAAATGGAAACCGCAAATTTTTCGTTTGGCGGTAGACGGCCCGGTGCGTTTCAGCGGCCTTCTGCGCGAAATTGAAGGATCGAACAAACAAAGCATCGCCGTCGCGCTCAAGGAACTCGAGGCCGAAGGACTGTTGGAAAAAATCGTGATCAGGCTCAAGCCGCTCCACATCGAATACGTACTCGCCGAAAGGGGAAAGGCGATGCTGTCGGTATTCAACCTGATGGAACAACTGAAGTAAATCGCAAACAGGAAAAATAAAAAAAGCCGGCATCCGCCGGCTTTCAAATTTATTGCCATCCCCCGCCGAGGTCGCGGTACACATGCACCACGGCGGTCAGTTGGTCTTTCTTGGTCTCGGCCAGTTCGAGCCGTGCTTCGAGCGCATCGCGCTGCGTGAGCAAAACTTCGAGATAGTCGGCCCGTGCCGAAAGGAACAAGTCGTTCGATACTTCAATCGAGCGGTTGAGCGCGTCGACCTGTTGGGTCTTCAATTGGTAACTTTTGGCCAGGTTGCCTACTTTCGAAAGTTGGTTGGCCACTTCGAGATAGGCATTCAAAACGGTACGTTCGTAATTGTACAATGCCTGCAACTGCCGTGCATTGGCATTCTTGAATTCGGCCTTGATGGCGTTGCGGTTGATCAGCGGGGCGGCCAAATCGCCTACGACCGAATACAGCAACGATTCCGGAAGCCTGGTCAGATAAGACGGCTTAAACGCCTGCAGACCGATCGAGGCAGAAATGTCGAGCGAAGGATAAAACTCGGCGCGTGCGGCTTTGACATCGAGCTTGGCCGCAGCGAGTTCGAGCTCGGCCTGCTTGATATCGGGGCGGTTGGCGAGCAATTGCGATGGAATCCCCGATTGGACTGTGGCTACTGCCACCTCATAAAACGGGGTTTGCGTCCGTACAATTTCCTGCGGATAACGGCCGAGCAACAGGTTGATGCGGTTTTCGGTTTCCTTGATTTGCTGTTTGATGTCAAACTCCCTGCTTTCGGATTGACGTACCTCGGCTTCAAACTTCTTCACGGCCATTTCGGTCGCACGCGCGGCCTGCTTCTGCACCTTCACGATCTCGAGCCCGTTTTGCTGCAAGGCGATGCCCTGTTTGATGACGGCCAATTGGTTGTCTAGCGCGAGCAATTCATAATAGGAATCGGCCACTTCAGCGATGAGGTTGGTCAGCACGAAATTACGTCCTTCCACCGTGGCCAGGTAACGGTCGGTCGCGGCCTTTTTCGAATTGCGCAACTTCTTCCAGATGTCGACTTCCCAATTGGCCTGTGCGGCTATGGTCAAGTCGCCTAGTGGATCGGGTGTTTCTTTTCCGGGGGCAATGTCGGTCGACGCATCACCGGCACCCTGACTGGTGTAACGTCCTACTTTTTCCAATCCGGCTCCGGCACGAATGCCGATCGTAGGCAGCAATGCACCTTTTCGGATTCGGATGTCGTTTTGGGCAATCTCAATTTCCTGCAAGGTGATGTTGAGTTCCTGGTTGTTCTGGAGCGCGGTCTCGATGAGCGCAACCAGATTCGGGTCTTTAAAAAACTGGCGCCACGGCATTTTGGCCGTGTTGGCCGTATCGGTGCTTTGGGCATATTGCTCCGGAAGTTTGGCGGAGGCATTGGCCGTTGCTACTTCTGGCGTTTTACATCCAACGGCCAATGCCGCAGACAGCGCGACAAATAAGATTTTCGATCTATACATGGTGGTCGATTTCTTCGGTTAACGGATTTTCTTCTTCTTTTTTGACAAGTTTGTGTTTTTCGGCAATGCGGCCAAAGATGTAATACAGCCCCGGAATGATCAACACCCCGAACACTGTGCCCACAAGCATACCGCCCGCAGCGGCCGAACCAATCGTTCGGTTACCCGTCGCACCCGGACCACTGGCAAAAACGAGCGGGATCAATCCGGCGATAAACGCAAACGAGGTCATCAAAATCGGTCGGAAACGTACCGCCGAGCCTTCAATCGCGGCCTTGAGCACCGACTTTCCGTTCTTGTGTTCCTGCGCGGCAAACTCCACAATCAACACGGCATTCTTTCCAAGTAATCCGATCAGCATCACCATCGCGACCTGCGCATAGATGTTGTTTTCGAGCCCCATGATCTTGAGCAACAGGAACGCCCCGAAAATACCGGCCACGAGCGACAGGATGACCGAGAACGGCAATACAAAACTTTCGTACTGCGCGGCCAAAATCAGGTAGACAAAGCCGAGACAGATCAGGAAGATATAGATTGCTTCGTTGCCTCGCGCCACCTCGTCCTTCGAAATACCGGCCCAGTCGATCGCATAACCACGCGGTAAGGTTTTCTCGGCCACCTCGGTAATGGCCTTGATCGCCTCGCCGCTACTGTAACCATCGGCTGCGGCCCCGCTGATTTCGGAGGCAGTATACATATTTTGGCGTGTGATTTCCGACAAGCCGTATACTTTCTCCATACGCATGAATGCCGAGAATGGCACCATTTCGTCTTTGTCATTTTTGACGTAAAGTTTCAAGATGTCGGTCGGTAAGGCCCGGTATTCGGGAGAAGCCTGCACCATGACCTTGTATTGGCGGCCATATTTAATGAAGCTGATCTCATAGTTACTGCCGACCAAGGTCGACAAGGTGTTCATCGCGTTTTCGATCGTTACGCCTTTCTGCTGTGCCAGATCATTGTCGATGTGCAGCATGTATTGCGGAAAACTCGCGCTGTAAAAACTGAACACCGAAGACAGTTCGGGCCGTTTGTTGAGCGCGGCCACAAAATCATTGCTGACGGTTTCCATTTTCTTGTAATCGCCCGAACCGGTCTTGTCGAGCAGACGCAACTCGAATCCGCCCGCGGCACCATAACCCGGAACGGCTGGCGGCTGGAAGAATTCAATCGTCGCACCGGTCAGGTCTTTCGATTTTTCCTCCAATTCGGCCATGACTTCCTGCACCGAATGTTTGCGATCTTCCCAGCTCTTGAGGTTGATGAGGCAGGTTCCGGCATTGGCACCCGTTCCTTCGGTCAAAATCTCATAACCGGCCAAGGACGAAACCGACTGTACATCGGGGATGCCTTCGGCGATTTTCTGCAAATGCTCCGAAATCTGGTTCGTACGCTCGAGCGAGGAGCCCGGAGGCGTTTGGATCACGGCATAGAACATTCCTTGGTCTTCGTTCGGGATAAAACCCGAAGGCACGACACCATTGAGGAACCAAGTGCCGAGGCAGAAGGCAATCAGCATCCCGAAAGTGATGACGCGTCGGTTCACAATTTTGCCGAGTAGTTTGCGGTAACGCTCCGATACGCCATCGAACCAACGGTTAAAAAGCTCTACGATTTTATTGATAGGCGTTTTCTTCTTCGGCTTACCATGCGTATTCTTGAGCATCATCGCACAAAGCGCGGGTGTCAAGGTCAACGCTACCACGCCCGAAAGGACAATCGAGGTCGCCATCGTAATCGAAAACTGTCGGTAGAAAATCCCGACCGGCCCGCTCATGAATGCCACGGGAATAAATACGGCCGCCATGACGAAAGTAATCGCCACGATCGCACCGCTGATTTCATGCATGGCTTTCTGCGTGGCCTTTCGCGCCGACAGATGTTCGGTTTCCATCTTGGCGTGGACGGCTTCGATGACGACAATTGCGTTATCGACTACAATACCGATGGCCAAAACCAAAGCGAACAACGTGATGAGGTTCAACGTAATGCCAAAATACTGCATGAATACAAACGTTCCCACGAGCGAAACCGGAACCGCAATGGCCGGAATGACCGTCGAGCGCCAGTCGCCCAAGAACAAGAACACGACGAGGCCGACCAAAAGAAACGCTTCCACAAGCGTGTGCAATACTTTTTCGATCGAGGCATCGAGGAATTTCGACACGTCGTAACTGATTTCGTAATCCATGCCTTTGGGGAACGAGGCCGACTTGATTTCAGCCAGTTTCGCCTTGACGTCTTTGATGACCTGGCTGGCATTGCTACCGTAGGATTGCTTGAGTACAATCGCCGCCGAAGGTTTGCCGTTGAGGTTCGAGTAAATGTCATACATCGAACTGCCGAATTCGACATTGGCGACGTCTTTGAGCCGCAGGATTTCACCTTCAGGAGTCGAGCGCAGGATGATGTTGTCGTATTGTTCTTTCGTCGTAAAACGCCCCGAATATTTGAGTACGTATTCGAACGACTGCGAACGCTTGCCCGAACTTTCTCCTGTCTTTCCGGGGGAAGCCTCCAAACTTTGTTCTTCCAAAGCTTTCATGACCTCGTCGGCCGAAATCTTGTAGGCGAGCATGCGATCGGGTTTGAGCCAGATGCGCATCGCGTATTCGCGGTTTCCAAGAATGTCGGCCACACCAACGCCGTCCACACGCTTGAGCTCGGGCAGGATGTTGATGTCGGCAAAGTTGAACAGGAATTTCTGGTCGGTATGCGGATCGGTGCTGTACAGGTTTACATACAACAACATGTTTGATTCCTCGCGTGTAATCTTGACGCCTTCACGAACGACGAGCGGCGGGAGTTTGTTGACGACCGACGCCACACGGTTTTGTACGTTAAGCGATGCCTGGTTGGGATCGGTGCCGAGGTTGAAAACGACCTGGATCGTGGCCTCGCCGTCGTTACCGGCATCCGAAGCCATGTATTTCATGCCCGGTACACCATTGATGGCACGTTCGAGTGGAATCAGGACCGACTTGGTCATGAGTTCGTTGTTGGCCCCTGGATATTCGGCGGTCACGTTGACCTTGGGCGGGGAAATCGAAGGGAATTGCGTGACCGGCAAGGCGGTCATGGCGAGAATACCCAAAAACACGATAATAAGCGAGATCACGATCGATAAGACCGGCCGCTGGATGAATCTATTAAACATCTTTGAGGTTTTTAGGTTATTCGGCTTTGAGTTTCAGGTGCGACAAAACGTCCTGCGGCTTTTGGTAATCGAAACCGATCTTGTCGCCGTCTTTTACCTTTTGTACGCCTTCGAGCAGGATGCGGTCGTTTTCGGCGATACCGTTCTGCACCACATACAGATCGGGCAATTCGCCGGTGATGGCAATCTCTCTCGATTTGACGACGTTTTGGCTGTCGACCACAAAGACATATTTCTTGTCCTGGATTTCATAAGTCGCTTTCTGCGGAATAATGAGCGCGTTCTTGACCGGAACGGTCAACAATACTTTGCCCGTTTCGCCATTGCGCAACAATTTGTCGGGGTTCGGGAAACGCGCACGGAAGGCGATATTCCCGGTCTCGTTATCGAATTCGCTTTCGATGACCTCGACTTTTCCTTTGTATTGCAACGGCGTGTTATTGGCCAACAACAAAGTCACATTGCTGTCGCCGCGTCCTTTTATATTCGTTTGGTAATCGAGGTATTCGGGTTCGGAAACGTTGAAATAGGCAAACATCTGCCCGTTGTCCGAAAGGCTCGTGAGCAATTCACCTTCATCGATCAAACTACCCAGTTTTTTTGGGATGCGGTCGATTGTGCCTGAAAATGGCGCACGGATTTCGGTAAACGACAAATGTAATTTGGCCAATGCGGCCTCGGCTTTGGCGTGTTCGAGTTTGGCCTGTGCCAGCGCCTGTTCGTTTTTGGAAACGATGTTCTTGTCGGCCAGTAGCTTGGTATTTTGGAGCTCGATCGAAGCGGCTTGGGTTTCGGCTTCGGCCTTTTGCACTTCGGCTTCGTAGATTTTAGGCATGATGCGGAACAACAGTTGTCCGGCTTTTACATATTGGCCTTCGTCTACATAAATGTCCTGCAGGTAGCCTTTCTCCTGCGCACGGATTTCGATGTTCTTGACCGAACGGATCTGTGAAACGTATTCTTTGGTGAAGGCCGTATCGATCTTCACCGGATTGGTCACGGCAAATTTGCCGGCTTCTTCTTTTTCAATTTTTTTATCGCTACAGCTCGTCAGCCCCAAAAAGGCAGCCAGTCCCGTAGCCAGGATGATTTTATTCATGGATATGTGCTTTGAATTTGAGAGGTGTTTGTACTCGAAGGCGTTACTAGAAATGCCTGATTAAAAACAAGAATCAAATCCGCAGCACGCGGTGGGCGAGGTAAATGGGTGTAGATTGTCCGCAGAAGTGCGGGAAGAAATAAGAACGGTTGACATGGGGTAACCGCTTGCCAATCAACCATTGCTCATGAAAACCAACGGTTATGATTGTCTGGACTTTGTCCTTGAAATGATCGGCGGCGATTTCCTCGCTGTTGTCCAGGTCGCTTTCATCGATGGTCCAGTAATGGTCGTTATCGGTCGATTGGACCTGATGGTGGAATGTCGATTTTTCTTTGGCCGGATAGGCGTATGCCGCAGCGGAAGCGGATGGACCGGCCCCGATAAGCATCGTAAACAGCGATATGAAAAATAGTACAGCGCGCATTTCGAGGCCAAAAGTAAGGCAAAGACCGGTATCCCAAATGCGGATTAATGAATTTTTAAGAAATCGGACGAAAAATTCCAAAACCTGCTGACACACTGTTGTCAATTGCCGCCCTTAATTTTGTCCCAACAACAATAAAAATCAACATCATGGACACTTTAACAGCACCCCAAGTCATCACTTCCGAAAATTTACTCAAACACTGGCAAGGCCACCGCGCCTTGACGCGCCGCGTCATCGAGGCATTTCCCGAAAAAGAATTTTTTACGTTCGCTATCGGTGGCATGCGCCCATTTTCGCAACTCACCGCCGAATTGCTTTCCATCGGGGCACCGGCGCTCAAAGGCATCGTGACACGCGAAGAAGGCGCCTACAATGAAGCCGATGCGGCCAAACTCACCACCAAAGCGGAATTCCTCGCCAAATGGGATGAAGCCACCGCACAGATCAACACGTCGTGGAAACAACTCAAGACCGAAGATTTCAGCGAAACCTTCAACCTGTTCGGCCAATACGAATTCCCGATCATTGAAAACATCCTCTATTTCATCGACAATGAAGTGCACCACCGTGGACAGGGTTATGTATACCTGCGTGCCTTGGGCATCGAACCGCCTTTCTTCTGGGAAAGATATTAATCAATTAATAATTAATAACGGCGAATCGTTTCAATCATCAGTAAAAACAAAAAAGCCCTGAGTAATCAGGGCTTAAATTATTATAGTTAATATCATTATTAATTAATCATTGAGCTTCAACACCGCCATAAATGCTTCCTGCGGAATCTCTACATTTCCTACCTGGCGCATGCGTTTTTTTCCTTTTTTCTGTTTTTCGAGGAGTTTACGCTTACGCGAAATATCCCCTCCGTAACATTTGGCCGTAACGTCCTTGCGTAATGCCTTCACCGTTTCACGCGCGATGATTTTCGCACCGATGGCCGCCTGGATCGGAATGTCGAATTGTTGGCGCGGAATCAATTCCTTCAGTTTTTCGGTCATTTTCTTGCCGATATTATAGGCGTTGTCTGCATGGATCAAGGCCGAAAGCGCATCCACCGGATTGGCATTGAGCAACACATCGACTTTCACCAAGTTCGATGTACGCATCCCGATCGGATGGTAGTCGAATGAAGCGTACCCTTTCGAAACCGTTTTGAGTCGGTCGTAAAAATCGAATACGATCTCGGCGAGCGGCATGTCAAAATTGAGCTCAACGCGCTCTGTCGTTAAATAAGTTTGATTGGTGATGATGCCCCGTTTTTCGATACACAAACTCATCACATTCCCCACAAAATCCGATTTTGTGATGATTGTAGCTTTGATGTAAGGTTCTTCTACACGGTCTAATCTAGAAGGCTCGGGGAGATCGGATGGATTGTTCACAATGATCGGCGTATCGACATCCTTTTTGGTATAAGCCAAATACGAAACGTTCGGGACGGTTGTAATTACGGTCATGTCGAATTCGCGTTCCAGGCGTTCCTGGATGATTTCCATGTGCAGCATCCCGAGAAATCCGCATCGGAAACCAAAGCCGAGTGCCGCCGAACTTTCGGCCTGGAACACCAATGACGCATCGTTGAGTTGGAGTTTCTCCATCGAGGCGCGCAATTCTTCGTAATCTTCGGTATCCACCGGGTAAATTCCCGCGAATACCATCGGTTTGACATCTTCGAAACCGGCGATTCCATTTTGTGTCGGCACCTTGGCATCGGTAATCGTGTCACCTACTTTGACTTCCTTGGCTTCCTTGATTCCTGAAATCAGATAACCCACGTCGCCCGCAGAAATAACCTGCTTGGGCACTTGGTTGAGTTTCAAGGTGCCAATCTCATCGGCAAAATATTCATTGCCGGTGGCCATGAACTTGATTTTCTGGCCTTTCTTGATTTCGCCGTTCTTGACACGGAAAATAACCTCAATCCCACGGAATGGGTTGTAAACCGAGTCGAAAATGAGCGCCTGCAACGGTTCGGCGGGGTCGCCTTTCGGGGCAGGGATTTTTTCGATAATCGCGGCCAATATGTTTTCCACACCAAACCCGGTCTTACCCGAAGCGTGGATGATGTCTTCCAATTTACAACCGAGCAAATCGATGATGTCGTCGCTGACTTCCTCTGGATTCGCGCTCGGCAAATCAACCTTGTTCAAAACCGGGATGATTTCGAGGTCGTTTTCCAAAGCGAGGTACAGGTTCGAGATCGTCTGGGCCTGGATGCTCTGTGCCGCATCGACAATCAACAATGCGCCTTCACAAGCTGCAATCGAACGCGAAACTTCATAGGAAAAATCCACGTGTCCCGGCGTATCGATGAGGTTCAGGATGTAATCCTCGCCCTTGTATTTGTATTCCATTTGGATCGCGTGGCTCTTGATCGTGATGCCGCGCTCGCGTTCCAAATCCATATTGTCGAGCAATTGCGCCTTCTCCTCACGCGCGCTGACGGTTTGTGTCGCGCTGAGCAAACGGTCGGCCAACGTACTTTTGCCGTGGTCGATGTGCGCAATGATGCAAAAATTTCTGATGTGTTTCATGCTGTTTCTTCCCTTGTTGTTTTTTTGGGCGTTTCCCTGCGGGCCGGGCTTTCCGCGGTGCATGGCACCTTGCTTCAATCCCTAACGCAGTCTCGAAGAATAGAATTCCTCGGTTTCAATCGGCAAATATAGTCCAAACTTGGCATTGCAGGAAATTACCATACAAATAATTGCGCTAAAATGCATTATACGGCATTTGTCCTATTGCACGGCTCGAAAGGAATCCCTATTTTTGTACAAACCTTAAAATCAAAAAAATGAAAAAATTATTCGCATTAGCATTTATGATTACGGCTTCGGTGGCCTTTGCACAAGATATGGATGTGGTGAAAGGTGATTTCGCTTTCCTCGGAGGCGAAAAAGAAATCAATGTGGAGTTCGACTACAGCAAACTCACCTTGATGAAAGAAAAGAAAACCGAGGCACAATACATCGATGAAAGAGCCGAGGACCTGAACAAGAAAGGAAAAGGCAATGGCGAAGTCTGGAAAAAGAAATGGAACGGCGCGCGCGAAGGCATCTGGCAACCGAAATTTCTCGAGCTCGTCAACACCATCCTGACCAAAGCCAAAAAAGACGTAACGTTCCAGGAAGGACTCAGCAGCGCCAAATACACGTTGATCGTCGAAGTGGTTTGGATCTATCCGGGTTGGGATGTTTCGATGATGAAACAACCGGCCAAGGTATCGACCAATTTGAAATTTGTAGACTCGGCCAACAAATCGAACGTATTGCTCGAAATCAAGGCAGAAGAAGCGCCGGGCGACCAGTGGGGCAGCCAGTTCAGCAACGAAACCCGTATCGGGGAAGGCTTTGCCAAAACCGGAAAATCACTCGGGCAGATGTTGGTCAAAAAAGCCTACAAAAAATAAGAAATGCAGCAATCGAAATACAACCCGGAATCTTCCGGGTTTTTTTATGCGCCGAAACGAAAGCGCCAATAAATTTCTTTATGTTTGTAAACCAACCAGAACAAACAACATGAAAAAATTGCTCCTCCTCCTTGCCTTTTGCGGCTGCTTGAATGCACATGCGCAAAAAGACCTATCAAGGGATTACGCCTACAGCGTCAGTGAACCGTATCGGGTGTTCGACGCCAAGAAGAAATTTTATTTTTCGAGTGGTGACCAATCGCTTGCCATCAAGTTTGACGACAACGACATTTTAATCCAGAAATTCGACAACCTTAAGCCAGCTTTTGTCAAAGACAAATTGTATGAAAAGTTCTTCCCGAAGAATTATGAGGTCGAAAACGTGCTCGAGGTCAACGGAAGGTTTTTTGTCTTTTTCTCGTCCTGGAACGGCGATGACGATAAAGAGCAGTTGTTTGAGCAGGAGATCGATTTTGCCTCGGGCGAATTCAAGGGAAATCCGGTATTGATGTTCCAGGTCAATGGCAAAGTAGCACGCAATGCGGCCGAAGATCCGGGAAGAAGGGCGTCTTCCTGGTGGTGGGGCAGCGGCGGAGACAAATTCGATATTTTCCAATCGCGCGATAAAAAACAAATCCTCGTGCAATACCGCAGAAGACCTGAGAAAAAGAACGATAAAAAGAGTTTCGACATCATCGGTCTGGGCGCTTTCAATGGCAATATGGAAAAAGTTTCGCTGCACGAAATCACAATGCCTTACACCGAGAGAAGGATGGACAACCTCGACTACAAACTCAACAACAAAGGTGATTTGTTCATGCTCGCCAAGGTGTACCACGACGACAGCAACGACGACAAGAAAAGCAAAGATGACATAGTGGCCAACTACCACATCGAGTTGTTTACGATCAAGGCAGGCACCGATCAAATCGCAATTTCCCAATTCGACAACGGCGACCATTTTGTCAATGGCATTTGGCTTTTCGATACCGACAGCGATTACCTCGTATGCGGCGGTTTCTACAGCAACGGTAAAGGAAAAACCAGGGCCAATGGCGGTGGTTTTTTCAGTAACAAAGTCTCGGAAACAGGCGAGTCGGATGGCGTTATGGTTTTTAAAATCAAACCCGACGGAACCATATACGACAAGTATTACCACGAAATTCCGATTGACATCTTAAACGCCTACGAAAGCAAAAGAACCAAAAAGAAGAATGCCAAAAAAGAAGATAAGGGAATCAGTGCCAAAATCCCGTACCTGATGCTCAAAAACATCGAAGTGCTTCACGACGGGAGCATGATGTTGGTAGGCGAACAATACCATCTTGAAGTACACCGCACGGCAGGGGGCGGCCCAATGGGCGGCGGCGGAACGGTGTATTACACCTATCATTATGACGATATTCTCGCTACAAAAATTGCTCCCGACGGTTCATTGGCCTACATGCAAAAAATCCCGAAAGAACAAATCGGCGACCGCGGACTCGGCGGCATGTCGTTCAAGTATTTTTTTGCCAACGACACACATTATTTCATTTACCTCGACAACGTCAAAAACATCGATTTGCCCGAAGGGAAAACACCGGCCAAGCATTCGGATGACGATGGTGGTTACCTGACCGCAGTGCGCATCTCGGACACTGACGGTAGCCTGGCCAAAGGTTCTGTCTTCAATGCGCGGGATGTTCAGGATTACAAGATCCGGCAGTTTTCGACCAACCGGATTGTCAAAACGAGTGAAAATTCCTTTATGCTCGAAGCCTACAAGAAGCAGAAAGAAGACATCATGATTAAAGTCACCTTGAATTAAAAGATTATGAAAAAAGCATTTTTATTGTTGTTATTGATTGCGACTGGCACGCAGGCACAGCGCTACGAAATTCTTTCGGGTGACATGAAAAAACTCGAAGGCATCACCGATTATAACATCACTTTCGATTACAAAGGCATGACTGTGCACGGCTATGCCACCGAGGAAGAATACCTGGCAGACAAAATGAAGAAACGCGAAAAGCATGAAGGCAAAGCCGAAAAATTCAAGGAAGATTGGTTCGCCAACCGCGAAAACCTTTACGAGCCGGCTTTCATCAACTATTTCAATGGCGTATTCAAGAAAGGCGAAGTCAAAGTCGGAAAAAATCCCGAGGCCAAATACACGATGGAAGTAAAGACCACTTGGGTGTATCCGGGTTATGACGCCGGAACCGATACCGAGCAGGCCAAAATCAGTGCAATCGTGACGGTCAGGGAAACCGCCAACCCCACAAACGTACTGGTGTCCATCGCGTTCGATAAGTCCATTGGACTGTCGCACCAAATCGGGAACAGTTTGGGTGACCGGATTTCTTGGGCCTATGAACGCATCGCCAAGAACTTCACGATACAGCTCAAACGATATTTGTAAAATAAAAACCCGACTTTAAGTCGGGTTTTGTGCTTTTTGCTGTTGCTCCATATTGATCAGGTGCGCCATATTCTTGACCAGGTTGTCGTGTTTCTTGACAAACGGGTTGGTCTCGTCCCATACGTAACCGGCGAGTACCGCGCAGATTTTGCGTTTGACGTCGGGATTTTCCGGTTGGTGGAAAAACAAGGTTTGCAGGTTTCCGGTGTACCATTCCTTGACGTAGGTCGTAAATACACCAATGCCGCGACGCATGTAGCCGGTGAATTCTTCTTCCCAATCGACTTCGATGCCTTGCTGTTCTTTGAGGTATAATTTTGCGGCGAGCATGCCCGATTCGGTCGCGAAACAAACCCCCGATGAAAATACCGGATCGAGGAATTCCGAACTGTTTCCGGTGAGCGCGAACCCAGGTCCCCACATGCTTTTGACCGAACGCGAGTAGTTTTCAAGTTTTACGGGCTCGAATAAGAAATCGACACCGCCAAAACGTTTGACATAATAATCCGATAATTTGATTGCATTGTTGAGCGCTTCGCGGCTGTCGTTGTTTTCCGATAAGGAATTGATGAACGAAGTAGGTCCTACAACGCCCAAAGACGTATTGCCGTTCGAAAACGGAATCACCCAAAGCCATACTTCGGTCTCGAGAATGTCGAACGAAATCAAGGTGCCTTCTTCGCCTTCCGGACGGTTCACGTCGTAGACATGCGTAAAAATCGAAGAATGCGGGTCGAGTTTCGAAGGCGTGTCCAAATCGAGCAATCGCGGCAACACACGGCCATAACCGCTCGAGTCGATGATCATCTTGGCATGGATCTGCTTCATATTGCCGTCTTTGTCCTTGACAGTCGTAATCGAATTTTTGCCTTCAAATTCCACGGCCAAAACTTCCGATTCGAACTCGAGGTCGATGCCCTTGCGGATGATTTCCTGTGCCATCGTATTGTCGAAATCGGCACGCGGAATCTGCCAGGTCCAATCCCAGCCTTTGCCATATTTGTCGCTGAAATCGAAAATACAAATCTCTTCGCCGCGGATGAAACGGGCACCGAGTTTCTTTTCGAAGTTCATCGAATCCAAGGCAGGAAACAACCCCGCTTCGTCAAAATGATCCATCACACGCGGGATCAAACTTTCGCCCACGACCAATCGTGGAAATTTGGTCTTTTCGACCACTTTTACCTTCACCCCATTGTTGTAAAGATGTCCGGCAGAAACACATCCCGAAGGCCCTGCTCCGATGACCAAAACATCTACAAACTCCTTTAACATATTTTTATATTTTTTTAGATTATTATATTACATTTGCCGTTCCAAATTAACTACATTTATTTTGATAAAAAAAAACTAAATTGAGTTAAATCAGAGGGCATTAAATGAACAAGACAAAAAGGATTAATGAATACAATTAAGGAATACCTAACGCTAAGCGAATTCGAATCGGTCATCTTCGACAACAGTAAAATAGAAATCAGCGAAGCGGTCCTCAGAAGGGTCAAAAGAAGCTTCAATTTTTTAAAGGAATTTTCAGGAAACAAGGTCATCTATGGCGTCAACACCGGCTTTGGCCCGATGGCGCAATACCGCATCAAGGACGAAGGCCGCATCCAGCTCCAATACAACCTGATCCGAAGCCATTCTTCGGGCACGGGCAAACCCATCGAGCCGCAGGCTGTCAAGGCGGCTATCCTGGCACGGCTTAATACTTTGGGGCTCGGTTATTCGGGCGTGCATCCGTCGTTGATCCATTTGATGAAGGAACTCATCAACCGCGACATCACGCCGCTTATTTTTGAGCATGGCGGGGTAGGCGCGAGCGGCGATTTGGTGCAGTTGGCACATTTGGCACTCGTGCTCATCGGTGAAGGCGAGGTATTTTACAAAGGCGAGAGAAGACCGACCAAGGAAGTCTATGCCATCGAAGGTTTGGAGCCGATCAACGTCGAAATCCGTGAAGGCTTGGCACTGATGAACGGTACTTCGGTCATGACCGGAATCGGTGTGGTCAATGTGCACAAGGCCAACAAATTGCTCGACTGGTCGCTCAAAATTTCGTGCGCGATCAACGAAATCGTCAAAGCCTACGACGACCATTTGTCGTTCGAACTCAACCATACCAAGTTGCACAAAGGCCAGCAGGAAGTAGCCGAAAGGATGCGCAACAATTTATCCGATAGCCAACTGATCCGCAAACGGGAGGAACATTTGTACACCGGCGAAAACAACGAGGAAATCTTCCGCGAGAAAGTACAGGAATACTATTCGTTGCGCTGTGTGCCGCAGATTCTCGGCCCGGTACAGGAAACCATCGACAGCGTGGCGGCCATTTTGGAGAAAGAATTCAATTCGGCCAACGACAACCCGATCATCGATGTGGCCAACCGACACGTATTCCACGGCGGAAATTTCCACGGCGATTACATTTCACTGGAAATGGACAAACTCAAGATTGTCATCACCAAACTGACGATGCTCGCCGAAAGACAGCTCAATTATTTGCTCAACGCCAAGATCAATGAAATCCTGCCACCGTTTGTCAACCTCGGTACGCTTGGGTTCAATTTCGGGATGCAAGGCGTACAATTCACGGCGACCTCGACCACGGCCGAAAGCCAGATGCTGTCGAACCCGATGTACGTGCACAGCATTCCGAACAACAACGACAACCAGGACATCGTGAGCATGGGAACCAATTCGGCAGTCATCGCGTCGAAGGTGATCGAGAATGCGTTCGAGGTGTTGGCGATCGAACTCATCACGATTGTCCAGGCCATCGATTTCCTCGAGCAGAAAGACCAAGTGTCGTCTGTTACGCGAAAAATGTATGACGACGTGCGCGCCATCATCCCGATGTTCAAGGAAGACCAGGTGATGTATCCGTTCGTGCAAAAGGTCAAGGACCATTTGATAAATAATTAGTACATTAGCATATCACGCCCATAGTGGGCAATCAATCAATAATTAATCACAATCTAAAAATCAAAAATCATGAGTACAAAAAATCTATTGTTTGTTTTGTTGCTGGCCGTCAATTTTGTTGGGGCGCAGGAATTGGCCTTGGTCAAAAAGGATGAAAAATTCGGGTACATTACCAGGACCGGCGATTTTGCCATCCAGCCCAAATACAAGGTGGCCAAAAATTTCTCCGACGGACTGGCCGCTTTCGAGGAAGGCAAGAAATGGGGCTTCATCAATCCGAAAGGCGAAGTCGTTATTCCGGCTACTTTTGACGATGCGAAATATTTCGACAGTGGAATTTGCGTAGTGTCCAAAGACAAAAAATGGTTTTACATCAATAAGAAAGGCGAAACCGTACAGTCGCCGCCAACCGAAAAAGTGTTCGATTTCGAAGAAGGTCTGGCCTACATCAAGCAAGGCGAGAAAATTGGGATCATCAACGCACAGATGAAGGTAGTGCTCGAACCCAAATACGACATCATCAAATCGTTCAACGGCAATTATGCGCGTGTCAAAAACGGCGACCGTTGGGGAATCATCGACCGTACTGGAAAAGTAATCGTGGATCCGCTTTATGACGACATCGGCGATTACAGCAAAGGCGTGGCTTGGGCCAAGAATGGAACGGCCATCGGTTTGGTGATCGAAAACAAATTCAAGGCGCTTGACGGAGTCGAAAAAATCTGGGATTTTGAAGACCAGACCATCACCTATGCCAAAAAGAACGAAAAAATCGGATTCATTGATATGAAAGGCAATTGGGTCATTGATCCGAAATTCGACAAAGCAAGGGCTTTCTCTGAAGGTTTGGCTCCGGTTTGCGTAGGCAAACTTTGGGGTTACATCAATACCAAAGGCGACTTGGTGGTACAGCCTACCTATGAAGATGCCGAAGTATTCAGCGCCGAAGGACTGGCACCGGTCAAAGAGAAAAACTGGGGCTTTATCAACAAAACGGGAAAACTCGTGATCCCAACGCAATACGGTATTTCGGCCGGTGGACTTTTTGCGTTCTTCAAGAAAGACGACAAAGGATTCAGCAATGGCCTGGCCAGGGTAAAAAATGAAAAGAAATGGGGCTTCCTCAAGCCAGACGGAACCGTTTTGGGCAACCAATGGTTCGACCAAGCGGAGCCGTTTAAAAAATAAATACAAGAATAAATGATGAAATGTGCATTGGTGACCGGCGGTTCGAGAGGAATCGGAAGTGCAATATGCCAAAAATTAGCAGCGGATACGGATTACCATATCCTGATCAACTACCAATCGAATAAGACCGCCGCCGAACAAACGCTCGAGGCGGTTAAAAATGCAGGTGGGAAAGGTGAAATCATCGCCTTCAACGTCACTGATGCCGAAGAAGTGAAGAATGCGTTGACGCAGTGGCAAGAGGCCAATCCCGAAGCTACGGTCGAAGTGATCGTCAACAATGCCGGCATCACCAAGGACGGATTGTTCATGTGGATGAGCCAAGAAGATTGGAGCAGCGTGATCAATACCAGCCTGAACGGTTTTTTCAATGTGACGAATTTCTTCATCCAGAAGATGCTGCGCAACAAATACGGTCGCATCGTCAATATGGTGTCGGTATCGGGTGTCAAAGGCACGGCCGGCCAGACGAACTATTCGGCTGCCAAAGGTGCCGTTGTGGCGGCTACCAAGGCATTGGCACAGGAAGTAGCCAAACGCAACATCACGGTCAATGCCGTCGCACCGGGTTTTATCCGCAGCGACATGACCGCAGATCTGGACGAGAAGGAACTCAGCAAACTGATTCCGGTCAACCGTTTTGGCGAAGTCGAAGAAGTGGCCGACCTGGTGAGTTTCCTCGTTTCACGCAAATCGAGTTATATCACGGGAGAAGTCATCAACATCAACGGCGGAATTTATTCTTAAAGCGAAGGCAGCATGAGCAAAAGGGTAGTCATTACCGGAATGGGAATTTATTCCTGCATAGGCACTTCATTGGACGAGGTCAAGGAGTCGTTGTACCAAGGCAAATCAGGGATCCAGTATGATGCCGAAAGAAAGGAATTTGGTTTCCGTTCGGCCTTGACCGGATTGGTCCCGAAACCGGAATTGAAAGACTTGTTGTCCAGAAGGCAACGCATCAGTATCGGTGAGGAAACCGAATACGCCTACATGGCCACGATCGAGGCACTCAAAAACGCCGGAATCGACGATGCTTTTTTCGATTCGAATGAAGTCGGAATCATGTACGGCAACGACAGCGTTTCCAAAGCCATTATCGAAGCCACCGACATCATTCGCGAAAAGAAAGACACCACCCTGATCGGATCGGGGGCGATTTTCAAATCGATGAACTCGACTGTGACGATGAACTTGTCGACCATTTTCCGGTTACGCGGCGTAAATCTTACGGTCAGCGCGGCTTGCGCAAGTGGTTCGCATTCGATAGGTCTCGGTTACCACTTGATCAAATCGGGTTTGCAGGACATGATCATCTGCGGCGGCGCCCAGGAAATCAACAAATATGCGATGAGCAGTTTCGACGGACTCGGCGTCTTTTCGCCACGCGAAGACCAGCCGGCCAAAGCCTCACGTCCGTTTGATGCGAACCGAGACGGACTGGTACCGAGCGGTGGCGGTGCAACCTTGATCCTCGAAAGTTATGAATCGGCGATGCGACGCGGCGCCAACATCATCGCTGAGGTGGTCGGCTACGGATTTTCTTCGAACGGCGGGCACATCTCGACCCCAAATGTCGAAGGCCCATCGACCGCGATGCAACGGGCGCTCGAAGATGCAGGCGTCGACGCTTCCGAAATCGAATACATCAACGCACATGCGACATCGACTCCGGTAGGCGATGCCAATGAAGCCAAGGCCATTTTTGAAGTATTTGGCCAAAACCATCCGTATGTGAGTTCGACCAAGTCGATGACGGGCCACGAATGTTGGATGGCGGGAGCAAGTGAGGTGATTTATTCGATCCTGATGATGCAAAATTCGTTCATTGCACCGAACATCAACCTTGAAAATACAGATGAGGATTCTGCAAAATTAAATTTGGTAAGAACAACAATAAATAAAGAATTTAATATATTTTTGTCGAATTCCTTCGGTTTTGGAGGGACCAACTCGGCACTAATTATTAAAAAGTTCAAATCATAATGAATAAAGAAGAGATTATTGAAAAGATCAACGGATTTTTGGTTGAGGAATTCGAAACCGATGCAGACGACATTCAACCAGAGGCCAATCTGAAAGACACTTTAGGGCTCGACAGCTTGGACTATGTGGATTTGGTGGTTTCCATCGAATCCAATTTCGGGGTCAAACTGGTCGAGGCCGATTTTGTCGGCATTTCAACGTTCCAGACGTTTTACGACCTGATCGAGAACAAAATCAAATCCAAATAAATGAAACTTCCGAAACCGGAAGTTTTTTTTTAACAGTCGTTCAGCTATGGCGCAATGGGAAGGTAAATCGAAAGGAACCGTTCTGGGATACAAGATCTTTGTTTTCTTTATCAAGAAAGCGGGCGTGCGCACGGCTTATTTCATCTTGTTTTTCGTCGCCACGTATTACTTCTTGTTCCTGCGCAGAAGCAACCGCGCGATTTTTTATTATTTCAGGCAAAGGCTCGGCTATTCGTGGTTCAAGGCCAAGATTTGTGTTTTCAAAAGTTATTTCACGTTTGGCCAGACCATCATCGACAAGGTTTCGATTTCGGCCGGAATGCGTGACAGTTTTACCTATGAATTCGATGGTGTGGAAACGCTCAAACGCTTGTTGGCTGAGAAAAAAGGTGGCGTGCTGATCAGCGCACACATGGGGAATTTTGAAATCGCCGAACATTTTTTCGGAGAGATTGACCTCGATTTCCAAATCAATTTGGTCACCACCGATCTGGAACATTCCGCCATCAAGAATTACCTCGAAAGCATCACCCAAAAATCGAGCATCAAATTCATCATCATCAAGGAAGATTTGTCGCATATTTTTGACATCAACGCAGCATTGGCGCGCAATGAACTGGTTTGTTTTACAGGTGACCGTTATTTCGAGGGCGTCAAATCGCTTTCAGGGAATTTGCTTGGGGAAACGGCTAAATTTCCGGCCGGCCCGTTCCTGATTGCCTCGCGTCTCAAAGTCCCGGTCGTTTTTGTCTATGTGATGAAAGAACCCAAACTGCATTACCATCTGTATGCGCGTGAAGCCCAGGTCAAGCACCGCGACGAGCAGGCATTGCTTGGGGAATACATCGGCAGTGTCGAGCAGATGGTCCAGAAATATCCGCTGCAATGGTTCAATTACTTCGATTTTTGGGACCGAATTGAAAATCAGCACAGAAACTAAAGTTTAACAACTGTTCCAATACTTCGTTTCGTATTTTAGCCGAAACCTCAAGATATGGGAGAATTTGACACGGTCATTATTGGCTCCGGCGTAGGAGGTTTGGCAGCGGCAATTTGTTTGGCGCGCGCAGGGCAAAAGGTACTCGTACTCGAACAACATTATGTTCCGGGCGGTTGGAGCCATAGTTTTACAATCGGTGGGCAACGATTCAGCCCGGGCGTGCATTACGTCGGGCTCATGGAAAAAGGCCAGACGACGCATGAATTGTACCGAAGCCTTGGCATCGCCAACGATTTGGTGTTTTTTCGGATGAACAAAAAGGGCTATGAGCATTGCCTGATTGGAAACGAAAAATTCGATATGCCTTCGGGGATCGAAAACCTTGAGTCGGCACTCGCGCAACGTTTTCCCAAAGAACAGAAAAACGTCGCCGAATACCTCAAATTGATCCAAAACGTCAACCGCGAATTGCAATTGATGCCCAAGCTCAAAGGCTGGTGGCAAAAGATAACGGTTCCGTTCCGTACCAAGAATTTTGGAAAATTTGCGTTGTTTCCGCTCCAGAAAGTCATCGGTTGGCACATCAAGGATCCGATGCTCAAGGCGATTTTGAATGTGCAATGCGGCGACCATGGATTGCCTCCGAATCGCGCGTGTTTCCCGGTGCATTGCTCGGTCATGGGGCATTATTTCGACGGTGGTTTTTACCCGATGGGCGGCGGCGGCGGACTCATCAAGGCGATGACCAACGCGGTCAAACGCCACGGCGGCCAGATTCGTGTGGAACAGAAAGTCAACAAAATAGTACTGGAGGGCAAAAAAGCGATTGGCGTTGAATTGGACAACGGCACGCAAATTTTTGCCAAAAATATCATTTCCAATGCCGATCCGTCCATTACTTACCTGGATTTGGTTGGCAAAGAAAACCTCGGAAAATCGCTTCGCAAAAAACTCGAAAACACCAAATATTCGGTCACTTCGTTGATTTTGTTTTTGACATTGGACATGGATGTGACGCCGTTCGGCATCGATTCGGGCAACATCTGGCTCATCAAAGACCAAGACATCGACGCGCATTTCCAAACCTTGATGAAAGAAGATTTGACCCATGGCGATGCATTTCCGGCGGTGTTCATCAGTTGCACGACGCTCAAGGATCCGGCGAGTTTCAACGGGCGTTACCACAATTTTGAAATCGTGACCTATGTCGATTATGAAAACCTGCGCGGACTCAAGCAGCAGGGCGATTACCACGACGAAGCCTATGCCGATTTCAAACGCAAAGTCACCGCTAAGTTCCTGAACAACATCGAGCAATTGATTCCGGGCGCAAAACAGCACATCGTTCAGGTAGAACTCGGAACGCCCAAAACCAACGAGTTCTACATCAATTCTACCAGGGGCAATGTCTACGGAACCGAGAAAACGCTGCGCCAAGTCGGGCCATTTTCGTATAAAAACAAAACCGAATTCGAAAACCTGTACCTGTGCGGCGCCAGTACATTATCGCATGGGGTGGGCGGTGCGACGCATTCGGGTGTGGTAGCGGCCGCTGCGGTGTTGGGTTGTCACAGCGATGATTTCCTGATCGAGGACGAAAACCAGCAATTGCGCATTTACGACGCCGATGATGAAACCGACTGGCCCGAGTGGTTGCACACCAAACGCTCGGATAAACGCAGGACTTTCAAGGAAATAAAACCGAATTAACAACAAACTGTATTTTTTCGATTAAATTTGCACCAAAATTTTACAAAGGATGAAAAACGTTCTGGTTATCTATTATTCCCAATCCGGACAGCTCAAGGAAATCGCGCAAAACATTGCCAAGCCGTTGCTCGAAAACGAGGAAGTTAACCTGACTTTTCACGAAATCAAACTGGTCAAACCTTTTCCGTTTCCTTGGAACAAGGAGGCTTTTTTTGATGCTTTTCCCGAGTCTTTTTTGCAGATTCCGACCGAATTGGAACCTGTTCCACAGGAAATCCTGGGCCAGCGATACGATTTAATTTTGTTCCATTACCAGGTTTGGTATTTGTCGCCATCGATTCCGATCAATTCGTTCCTCAAAAGCGACCAAGCCAAGATTTTACTCAAGGATACGCCAGTGGTCACGATCAGCGGATCACGCAACATGTGGGTCATGGCGCAGGAAAAAATCAAGAAATTGTTGCAGGAAAATGGCGCAAAACTCGTCGGCAATGTGGCCTTGGTCGATCGTGTCGGAAACTTGATTTCGGTGATCACGATTGTCGAATGGATGTTTTCGGGGGTCAAGAAAAAACACCTGGGCATTTTTCCGTTGCCGGGCGTGTCGCAGAAAGACATTGATGAATCGGATCAATTTGGAAAAATCATCCTTTCCAAACTCCAATCGAACCAATGGGACGGCTTGCAACCCGAACTGGTAGCCCACGGGGCGGTAAGAATCAGTTCTTATCTGGTCAAGGTGGACAAGACGGCTAATAAAATCTTCAATAAATGGTCAAATTTGATCCATAAAAAGAGAAATTCGCGAAAAATTTGGCTGAAAGTTTTTTATGTGTATTTGTTCCTTGCAATTTGGTTAATCTCGCCAATTGTATATATATTGCATGTTTTTACATACCCGTTAAAGATTAATAGCATAAAGAGAGAAACCCAGTATTTACAAGGGGTTTAGAAGACGAAAATAAATTATGTTCGAAGTTTATATTACAAAAGCTGGGAAATATTTGCCAAATGAAGCCATTTCTAATGATGAAATGGAAGCTTATTTGGGATTAATCAATGACGCGGCCTCCAAAGCGAGAAGAATTATTCTCCGAAACAACCGGATTACCAGCAGGCATTATGCCGTCGACAAACAAGGCAATCCGACCCACAACAATGCCGAGCTGACCCAATTGGCCATCGAAAAATTGTACGATGCAAACTTCACCGCAAAGGACATGGAATGCCTCTCGTGCGGGACTTCGACGCCAGATAATTTCCTTCCGTCGCATGCCGCCATGGTGCACGGATTGCTCAAAAACCAATCGGTAGAGCTCAATTCCTCGACCGGTGTGTGTTGCGCGGGGATGAACTCGCTCAAATTCGGTTATCTTTCGATCAAATCAGGCAATACCAAAAATGCCGTCTGTACCGGTTCCGAAAGGGTTTCGACCTGGATGATGGCCGACAAATACGAACAGGAAATCGTCAACCTCAAAAACCTCGAGGAACAGCCGATTATCGCTTTCAAGAAAGACTTTTTGCGTTGGATGCTGTCCGACGGTGCGGGTGCCTTCCTTTTGGAAAACCAGCCGCGCAAAGACGGCGTTTCGCTCAAGATTGAATGGATGGATGCGTTTTCTTATGCACACGAACTCGAAGCCTGTATGTACGCCGGCGGCGACAAACAAGATGACGGTTCGATCAAACCCTGGAGCGATTACCATCCGGACCAATGGCTCAAGGAATCGATTTTCTCGATCAAACAGGACGTCAAGTTGCTCGACGAACACATCTTGGTCAAAGGCGCCGAAAGCATGAGCGAGGCGATGCGCAAGAACAACATCACTGCTGCCGATATCGATTATTTCCTGCCACACGTATCTTCGCATTATTTCGTGGCCGGACTCAAAAAGGCGCTCGACGAAAAAGGCGTAGGCGTTGCCGATGAAAAATGGTTCATGAATTTGGGCCGCGTGGGCAATGTCGGTTCTGCCTCAATTTATTTGGCTTTGGAAGAATTGCTCAATTCGGGGCAACTCCAAAAGGGCCAAAAAATCTTGTTGTCGGTTCCGGAAAGCGGCCGATTCTCTTTTGCTTACGCTTATTTAACCGTTTGCTGATGGAACTCGCACAACCCATATACGACAAGCGATTTGTGGGCAACCTGATTCCGCAGAAATTTCCATTTGTCATGGTCGACAAACTGCTGTCTTATTCAGAAACGTCAATTGTGGCCGGACTTGAAGTGGTCGAAGACAATATTTTTTACAAAGACGGAACTTTCCTCGAACCGGGATTGATCGAGCACATGGCGCAAACGGTGGCTTTGCACACGGGCTATCAATTTTACCTGCGCCAGGAAATGGCACCAACAGGTTACATCGGTTCGATCAGCGGCGTTGAAATCAAAGCATTGCCCCAATTGGGCGATGAAATAGAAACCGCGGTAACCATTCTGCAGGAATTCGCCGGAATTACAATGGTGCAAATATCGACTACAGTCAACGGAAATGAGATTGCTTCAGGGCAAATGAAAACGGTTCTCGCAAAATAAACGCTATGGAGATGGCCCCAATCGATATCAACAATTACCTGCCGCATCGCGCACCGATGCTCATGGTCGATTGGATCCTCAAGATGAACCATGAGATTGTCGAGACGGTTTTCGAAATCAAATCCGACAATATTTTTGTACAGGACGGCATTTTCGTGGAAGCCGGACTGATTGAAAATGCCGCCCAGACTTGTTCGGCCATCGTGGCCAAAGGCTATTATGTGGATGAAAACAATGAAGACCGCGAAAATGTGGACGTCATCGGGTTCATCAGCGCACTCAAGACCTTAAAAATCCATGCTTTGCCCAAAGCTGGACAAACCATAACCACACTCGCCACTTTCGTATCCCAATTCGTCACCGACGATTACACCTTGTGTACGATGGGTTGCAAAACCACTTGCGGGGGCCAGTTGTTGCTCGAAGGCGAAATCAACCTGTTCATTCAGGAAACCGCCAAGGCATCGGCTTCGAAATAAAATAAACTTCAGGTTCGACCTGGAAAATAAGCACTCACAGATGAAAAAGAATGAAGTACCGCAGGATGAAGGCAATCTTTCCAAAAGCAACATGAAAGAATTGGTGTATGCCACCGATGAAAATGGCAATTACACGACTGCACTCAGTTCGGGATGGGAGCCCAAGACCATCGCATTGTCTAACTCGCTCGAGGACATCAACGAACGAATCGAAGAAGCCAAACAACGCGTCAAGGAAGGCAATGCCAGCCCGATTGTTTATTTCATGGAACTCAACAAAATGGACATGAATGTACTAGCCGGATATGTGGGCATGTGGAAATGGCGCATCAAAAAGCACTTCAAGCCCAAGGTTTTTGTTGGGCTCAGCGACCGTGTTCTGCAGCGTTATGCCGATGCGTTCAACATTTCGCTTTCGGAACTCAAAAAATTCAAAGCCGAATAATGGAATTAGGATTCACCCACCACCAATCGGCGCATTGCGAAAACGGCGTCGCGTCAAACTTGCTCAAGCACAACGGATTTGAGATCAGCGAGCCGATGATTTTCGGAATCGGATCGGGATTGTTTTTTGTTTACATCCCATTTTTGCAGGTCAACCACGCCCCTGCGATTTCGTATCGCCCGATGCCCGGAACGATTTTCAACAAGGCCGCCAAGCGACTCGGATTCAATGTCAAGCGCGTCAAGTTTTCGAACCCGAAGGCCGCTGAAAAAGCATTGGACGAAAACCTCAAAAACAACATCCCGACGGGTTTGCAGGTCGGTGTTTTCGGCCTGACCTATTTCCCGGACGAATACCGTTTCCATTTCAACGCGCACAATTGCGTGGTCTATGGCAAGACCGAAACCGATTACCTCGTAAGCGATCCGGTCATGGAACATGTCACGACACTGACCCATCAGGATATGGAGAAAGTGCGTTTTGCCAAAGGGGCGTTCGCTCCAAAAGGACAGATGTATTATCCGACCTCTATTCCCAAGACATCCGATTTGCCACAGGCAATCATCAAAGGAATCAAGGAAACCTGCCGCGACATGCTGGCGCCGGTGCCTTATGTCGGCGTAAAAGGAATCCGCACCGTGGCGCGAAAAATCCCGAAATGGGCCGATAAGCTCGGTACGAAAAAAGCCAACCATTACCTCGCCCAGATTGTGCGGATGCAGGAAGAAATCGGTACCGGAGGCGGCGGTTTTCGCTTTATCTATGCGGCTTTTTTACAAGAAGCAGCCGTCGTCCTGAACAACGAAAAATTAAAAGCATTATCTTTGGAAATGACCAAGATTGGCGATTTGTGGCGTGATTTTGCCGTGAATGCCTCGCGCGTTTACAAGAACAGGAGCTCGCAAACCGATGTGTACAATACGCTTTCGAAGGAAATGTTGCACATTGCCGATCTCGAGGAAGCCTTCTTCAAAGAATTAAAAAAAGCCATCAGCTAGATTATTTTGCAGCCGATTATCCAAATAAATGACCTTGCCAAAAAGTACAGGGATGCCGAGACGTATTCGCTGAACCATTTTTCGCTCGAAATCCTCGAAGGGGAAATTTTTGGATTGCTGGGACCTAATGGCGCGGGGAAAAGTACGTTGATTTCAATCCTATGCGGGCTGATCGAACCGACTTCGGGGCATTTTACCATCAACGGATTGAATTACGACAAAAATGCGTTCGCCATCAAGAAAATCATTGGGGTCGTCCCTCAGGAGTATGCGCTTTATCCGACCTTGACGGCGCGTGAAAACCTCATGTATTTTGGCAGCATGTACGGACTCAAAGGATCCGAACTCAAAGATAAAGTAGTTGAAAGCCTTGAATTTCTTGGACTTTTGAAATTTGCCGACAAACGCGTCGAGACCTTTTCAGGCGGAATGAAACGCCGCGTGAACCTTATCGCCGGCATTTTGCACCAGCCCAAAGTGTTGTTTCTCGATGAACCCACCGTTGGGGTAGACGTACAGTCGAAGAATGCCATTATCGAATACCTGCAAAAACTCAATGCGAACGGGACTACGATCATCTACACGTCGCACCATTTGGCCGAGGCGCAGGAATTCTGTACCGATATTGCCATTGTCGATTGCGGACGCGTGTTTGCCAAGAATACGCCCCAAGCCTTGATCGAACTGACGCCCAACGCGAAAGACCTCGAAGATGTTTTTCTATCATTAACCGGTAAAGGATTGCGCGATGGTCTATAAGTTATACATGTCTGTCCTCAAGGAAATCCTGTTGCTCAAACGCGACTTGGGCGGTGTGATCATCTTGTTCATCATGCCATTGGTATTGATTATTACGGTAACCCTGATCCAGGACAATACATTTAAGAAAGTCAGCGATGCCAAAATCCCGATTTTGCTCGTCAATCACGACAATGGGAAAGTCTCCGAATCGGTTTTTGAAAATCTCGAAAAAAGCCAGGCATTCAGCGTACTGACCCAATTTGATAACCAAAACATTACCGAGGAACAAGCCAAAGAAGCCGTTTTCAAAGGCAAATACCAATTGGCCATCGTGATCCCGAAAAACCTGAGCCAGGATTTGCAAAGCAAGATTGACCAGAACGTAGACCAGATCCTGAGCAATTTCGGATTGGTCGATTCTACAGCAGTAAAAAAAGAAAAGAAGTTCATTACACAAAAAGAAGTCAAATTGTATTTTGACCCGGCGGTGCAATTGAGTTTCAAAAATGCCGTCATGAGTTCGATCGACAAAATGATCTCGCAGATTGAAACCCAATCGATTTATGCTGCGTTCCAGGAACAATTGGGTGAGAGCGATTTCAATTTCGAGCAGAAAAGTTTCATCAACTTCAAGGAAATCGTACCGAGGGTCAACAACAAGGAAATCAAACCCAATTCGGTACAGCATAACGTACCGGCCTGGACCTTGTTTGCGATGTTCTTTATCGTGATTCCGCTTTCGATCAATATTGTCAAGGAAAAGAGCCAGGGCACTTTCGTGCGGCTGCGCACCAATCCGGTACAAGGAATGGTCGTTATCGCCGGAAAAACCATTACCTACCTGATCATCTGCATGATCCAGTTTTATATGATGTTGGCTGTGGCGGTGTATTTGTTCCCGCACATCGGATTGCCGGCCTTGAACGTCGATCATAACTTCTTGTTGATGAGCATCGTGGCACTTTTCTGTGGATTTGCGGCCATCGGTTACGGAATATTGGTCGGAACCATTGCCAAGACCCAGGAACAGTCCGCGCCATTTGGATCGACGAGTGTCATCATCCTCGCGGCCATTGGTGGGGTTTGGGTGCCGGTTTTCGCGATGCCCAAAATGATGCAGGTCATCGCCCAATGTTCGCCCATGAATTGGGGACTCAATGCCTTTTACGACGTGATTTTGCGCAACGTCGGTTTGGTGGACATTTTGCCCGAAATCAGCCTGTTGTTTTTATTTTTTATAGTGACCACGATTATCGCCCTGTTTTATGACAAGAAAAAAAGAACCGTTTAACGAAGCCGAACAACTGACGGTAAGCCAGGAAATCCGCGTGCGATTCAACGAGACCGACCCGCTCGGCATTGTTTGGCATGGCTACTACATTACTTATTTTGAGGACGGTCGCGAGGCATTCGGTCGCAAGCATGGTATTTCGTACCTCGATGTGTTCGACAGCGGTTACACCACGCCGATTGTAAAATCCTCCTGCGAGCACAAATTGTCGTTGCGTTATGGCGATGTGGCGCGCATCGAGACGACCATTGTCGACACGCCTGCCGCCAAGATGATTTTTCGGTACAAGATCTTTGATGCCAACAATGAAATTGCGTGTACAGGGGAAACAATTCAGGTTTTCCTCGATCCGAAAGGAGAACTGCAATTGACGAACCCACCATTTTTTGAAGCGTGGAAACGCAAAGTAGGATTGATCAAATAAGATGGCAAAAGACGTATACATTTCCGCTACCAATTGCATCACGCCCATGGGTTTTGATGTAGAAACGAATGTCGAAAACATTCTTTCGGGTCGTTCGGGGATTTCCCAATTCACTGACCGGCAACTCATGGAACATCCGTTTCATGCGGCCATGCTGGATAAGGATGAATTGGATAAGGCCGCTTCACAAATAAAAAATGTAGATAATTACACCAAACTGGAACGAATGATGATTTTGGCATTGGCTCCGATAATAGCCCAATCCCAATCCAAATTGAATCCGAGGACTGCTTTTATACTTTCGACGACCAAAGGAAATATTACGGCGTTGGAAAATCCGCAGCAGCCGATCCAGAAAGCCCAACTTTCGCAGTTGGCACGCACGGTTGCGGATCATTTTGGTTTCCAAGCCGAACCGATTGTGGTGTCGAATGCCTGTGTTTCGGGGATATTGGCCGTAGCCATTGCCAAGCGGATGATCCAGGCCAATTTGTACGACGAAGCGTTTGTGGTCAGCGGAGACTTGGTTTCAGAATTTGTTCTTTCTGGTTTCAACTCATTCCAGGCGATGAGTGATTTGCCGTGCAAGCCTTATTCTGCGAACCGAACCGGGGTGACGTTGGGGGAAGCCACTGCGGCAGTTTGGGTCACTAGCGATCCGGCCCACGCCAAGGCCAAAATCCTCGGTGACGGATCGATTAATGACGCCAACCATATTTCGGGACCATCGCGTACGGGTGAAGGCTTGTTCCGCAGTATCGAAAGTGCGATGAAAGAAGCAAAGATGGATGCTCAACAAATCGATTACATATCCGCGCATGGGACGGCGACTCCGTTCAACGACGAAATGGAAGCCATTGCGTTCAACCGTTTGGGATTGCAAAATGTCCCGATCAACAGCCTCAAGGGCTATTATGGCCATACGCTCGGCGCCTCGGGTTTACTCGAAACCGTCATCGGGATCGAATCGATGAACAGAAACCGACTGTTTGCTTCGATGGGTTTTGACGAAATCGGTGTGAGCCAACCGATCGAGGTCATCAAGGAAAACCACGAAAAGGAAATCGACATTTTCCTCAAAACGGCTTCCGGTTTTGGAGGCTGCAACACGGCAGTATTGTTCGAAAAAATCAAATAATCTTGGAAAACAAAACCTACATAAAATCCTGGTGCCGCCTCAGAAATGGACAATTGATCCATGATGGGAATGTCGTTTTCGAAACCGATAAAAATGACTTTTCTGTATTCTCAAAGCTTGCATACAAAGCATTAGAAGTTAATTACCTCAAATTTTTCAAAATGGATCATTTGAGCAAACTGGCTTTCCTGGGTGCCGAAGTGTTGCTCAAAAACGAAATCGATCCGGAAAACGAAAACGACATCGCCTTGCTTTTGGCCAACCGATCCTCCTCGCTCGATACCGATGTCAAATACCAGGAATCCATCGCCGACAAGCAGAGCTATTTCCCAAGCCCGGCGGTTTTCGTCTATACCTTGCCCAATATCTGTCTCGGCGAAATTAGTATCCGCCACCAATTGAAAAGTGAGAATTCTTTCTTTATATTTGACGCGTTCAATCCGGCATTTATGGCTGATTACGCGAATGTTCTGCTGCAAACGCAAAAGGCGGGAAAAGTACTTTGCGGCTGGGTCGAATTTTTCGCAAACGAATACGATGCTTTCCTTTACCTGGTTGAGGAACAAGGTGTTTTGGAAAACAACCCACAAAATTTAGAAACATTATACAATACATAAAAACATGGACGCATTAAAACAAGAATTGAAAGAGAAAATTATAGCGGTTTTGAATCTCGAAGATGTAAGCGCTGACGACATCAGCAACTCGGATCCGTTATTTGGCGAAGGATTGGGCTTGGATTCGATCGATGCACTCGAATTGATCGTGCTTTTGGACAAGGATTACGGCATCAAATTGACCGATCCGAAAGAAGGGAAAAATATTTTCCAGTCGATCGACACGATGGCCGATTACATTACTGCGAACAGAACGAAATAATTTCAGATTGTTGATTTCAGATTTTAGATTTCTGCGGAGATTCAATCTGAAATCATAAAATCTCAAATCTAAAATTACATGAAAGTAGCCATCACCGGAATGGGAATCATTTCTGCCATCGGCCATTCGGTGGAGGAAAACTTTGACGCGCTCGTAAACAGCCGCAAAGCCATCACCGATATCGACAACATTCCGACGGTTCACGCCAATGTGATCAAAGTGGGCGAAATCAAGAAAACCAACGAGGAACTCGCCGCAGCACTCGGATTGTCGCCCGACAATAATTTCACGCGAACCGCGATGATCGGTGCCATTGCAGCCAAACAGGCGGTCAAAGATGCCGGAATCTCGAACATCAACCAGTACAAAACCGGACTCATTTCCGCGACCAGCGTCGGCGGCATGGACACCACCGAAAAGCATTATTACGATTATTTCAAAGACGAAAACCTCGTCAAATACATCAGTGCGCACGACGGCGGCGATGTGGCGCAGAAAATTGCCGAGCAAATCGGTTTGCAGGGTTTTGTGACGACCATCAGTACGGCCTGCTCGTCTGCGGCCAATTCGATCATGCTCGGCGCACGGCTCATCAATGCCGGAAAACTCGATCGTGTAATCGTGGGCGGAACCGATGCTTTGGCCAAATTTACCATCAATGGTTTCAAGACGTTGATGATTCTGTCGGACACCTATAACACGCCATTCGACCACAACCGCAAAGGATTAAATCTTGGCGAAGCCGCGGCTTTCCTGGTTCTCGAATCGGATGAAGTTGTCAAAAAGCAAAACAAGAAAGTATTGGCATACGTTTCGGGTTTTGGCAATGCCAACGATGCGTTCCACCAAACGGCTTCTTCCGAAAACGGAGAAGGTGCCTTTTTGGCGATGGAAAAAGCATTCAAATTGGCGAATCTCAAGCCATCGGACATCGATTACATCAACATGCACGGAACCGCAACGCCCAACAACGATTTGAGCGAAGGCCGTGCCGTGATCCGCATTTTTGGCGAAGAAAATGTTCCCGATTTCTCCTCGACCAAAGCATTTACCGGTCATACTTTGGCGGCCGCAGCGGCAATCGAAGCGGTCTATTCGGTATTGGCCATCCAAAACGGCGTGGTGTATCCGAACCTCAATTTCGAGACGCCGATGGAGGAATTCAATTTGATTCCGCAAACCGAAACCAAGCATAAAAATATCGAGCATGTGTTGTCTAATTCCTTTGGATTCGGGGGCAACTGTTCGACCGTAATTTTTTCGAAAAGCTAGATGAAAAGGACCTATATCAACGGAATCGGCTGTGTTTCGGCACAAAAAAACGAAGGAGAATTTGCGTCGGCTTTTGCAGTCAACGAAAGCACGAATGTCTTGCCGCTCGAAAAACCCGAGTACAAGGATTATTTCTCTCCGATTGCCGCAAGAAGAATGTCGAAGGCCGTCAAAAATGGCATCGTCGCTTCGGCGGTCGCCATGAAGGAAGCGAACCTCGAAATGCCCGGCGCGATCATCACCGGAACCGGAATGGGCTGCATCGAGGATTCCGACAAATTCCTCAAGGCGATCATCGACAACAACGAAGAATTCCTGACACCGACCTCTTTTATCCAATCGACACACAATACCGTCGCGGCACAAATCGCACTCGGATTGCAATGCAAGGCGTACAATTTTACGTATGTCAATGCGGCGGTCTCGTTCGAATCGGCTTTGCTCGACGGCAAATTGCAGCTCGAGGAACAAGAAACCGATTCGGTCCTGATTGGCGGCATCGACGAAATGACCGATTATACCGCGTCATTGTTTAAACTCGCCGGATTTATCAAAAAAGACGAAGAAGGCACTTTTCCAATCCTCAATTCCAAAACTTCGGGAACCATTTTTGGCGAAGGCGCGACATTTTTCGTACTCGAAAATGAAAAATCGAATTCGACTTATGCGGAGGTCAAGGATGTGGAAATCATCAACGAAATCAGTATCACGTCGCTTCCGCAAAAGATCGAAAGTTTCCTTTCGGCCAACGGATTGTCGGCTTCCGACATCGACGTTTTGATTGACGGAACCAATGGCGACACCGATTTCAGCGGTTATTACGAAATCTTGACCCATGGGCTTTTCGCCGATACGCCGCAAGTGTACTACAAACATTTGAGCGGCGAATACAATACGGCTTCGGCTTTTGGGTTGTATGTGGGCGCGAACATCGTGAAATTGCAAAATATTCCACAGATTTTGAGCGCCAACGGCAAAACCAAACCCGAATACAAAACCGTTTTGCTGTACAACCAATACCGCGGCATTGACCACAGTTTTACCTTAATTTCAAAAGCTTGAAGCATTTAATTGCACGGATCTTTTTCCTTTCGGTCTTGGGTCTGCTGGCGCTCTGGAGTTTTTTTGCGCCGGTCAGCGGATGGTATTTTGTATTCATTTTATTGCTTTGGTTCGTGACCAATATTATCGGTTCGTCGTTCATCCAGTACAACTACCACGTCAAGGCGTATTGTTCGAATCCATCGGAAAAGGACCAAAAAATTGCACTGACTTTTGACGACGGCCCGAATGAAAATACGTTGCAGATTCTCGAAATTCTCAAAACACATAACGCCAAGGCGACTTTTTTCTGCATCGGCAAAAATATTGAAAAGCATCCCGATATTTTGCGTAAAATAGCCCAAGACGGTCACGAAATCGGGAACCATTCGTACAGCCACAGCGATTTTTTTGACTTTTACCGCAAAGACCGCGTGACAAAGGAACTCAAGGAAACCGATAACCTAATTGAAGAAATCACGGGTAAAAAACCAACATTTTTTCGCCCGCCTTATGGCGTAACCAACCCCTCGATCCGTCGGGCATTGGCCATCACCAAACACAAAGTCATCGGCTGGAACATCCGTTCGATGGACGGCATCAGCAAAAATACCCAGGCGATTTTTAACAGGATTGTCAGGCAATTGTCTCCGGGTTCTGTCGTACTTTTGCACGATACGCGGCTGGAAACCAATGTGGTTCTGGAACAGTTGTTGCTAAGCCTGGCCGAAAAAAATTATGAAGTGGTTCCAACAGCGCAATTGCTGAACCTCAAAGCCTATGAAAATTAAAATTATTCTTCCTTTTTTCTTGTTGCTGGTTTTCATCGGCCATGCGCAGGAACAGAAAATGACTGACAGCGAGGCGGCGACTTTCCGCCAATCGGTCAATGCCGTTTCCAAAAAAATCAAGTCGCTCTCGACCGATTTCACCCAGTTCAAACACATGGATTTCCTCGCGAAAGACATCGAAACTTCCGGAAAAATGTACTTCAAGGAACCCGATAAGTTGTTGTGGCAGTACAAAAAGCCGTATAATTACACGATCGTGTTCAAGAACGGCAAGATCCTGATCAACGATGAGGGCAAGAAAAGCGCGATGGACGTGAGCAGCAGCAAGATTTTCGCGAAACTCAACAAACTCATCGTGGGCAGCGTCAGTGGCGATATGTTTGACGACAAGGAATTTGCGATTTCCTATTTCAAATCCAAGGATTACAACATCACGCGGCTGATCCCCAAAGACGCGGCGCTCAAAAAATACATCAAACAAATCGAATTGAGTTTTGACAAACAGGACAATACCGTGCTCCAGGTGCGCCTGATGGAATCTTCGGAAGATTACACGCGGATTGTCTTCAAAAACAAAGTGTTGAATGCGAAAGTCGACGATTCCGTTTTTACTAATTAATGGCCTGGCGTTGCTGCTGTTTTCGTGCGGATCCAATCCTGTGAAAGCACTCGCGGAACAGCCGGTGGGAAATGGGGTTTACCAAGCCACTTACTTTTCCGATCCCCAAATCGATTACGTCTACAAGACCAATATTACGGTCTACGGCAATGAATTGAGTGGGATTTTCATCGCCAAGAAAATCAACGAGACGACACACCGCGTGGTGTTTACGACCGAATTCGGGAACAAATTGCTCGATTTTGAGATTTCAGCGTCGGATTTCAAGGTCAATTCGATCGTGGAAGAACTCGACCGAAAGATGCTCATCAATACCTTGGTCGCCGATTTTAGGCTTTTGCTACGCGAAAAATATGACATCCAAGCGCAATTCGAAGCGGGCGAAAACAACGTGCTGCAATCCCGATCGGGGAATCGCTACAATTACCTGTATGTTTCCAAAAGCGGTGGCAAGCTGTCGCAAATCCGCCACGCTTCCAAAAGAAAAGAACAAATAAACATCCAGTATATTTCGGAAAACAATATTTTTGCTGACAAGATTGTGATCCAGCATTACAACCTCAAGCTCAGGATTGAATTTAATTATTTCAAAAACCAATAAACAAAGACTATGAAAAGAATCTTGACCGCGGCACTGTTGTGTTTCGCTTTTTCGCAAATGGACGCGCAGGTTACGTTTAGACCGGGCGTTCGTGCAGGGGTGAATTTCTCGCATTTTACCGAAGGAGATAATTACGACAACGGTTCGGTGTATGATCCGCAAACCCAGCAGTATTACAGAAACCGTCCGGCGGAATTCAACTCAAAGACCGATTTTTATGTGGGCTTGTACGGTGCGTTGAAATTGTCTAAATTCTATACGCTTCAGCCCGAGCTCAACTATTCGAGACAGGGCTCGAAAGTTGAATGGGCACAATACAATACCAATACGCATTCGTATATCCAGAATGATACGCAAATTGATGTTTCCTATATTTCAATCGGGCTCATCAATAAATTTACGTTTGCCGATAAGTTCAATCTTCACATTGGGCCTACTGTCGATGTAATTGTGGACAAGAACAGAAACCGTTATTATTACGATGACGTCAATATTGATCCGGCTTTGGGATACAATTATTATTACGACGATTATTACGATACCGAATCGGACATTGACCTGGCTTTCGTATTGGGAGTCGGCTACAATTTCACCAAAAACCTCGGTATTGAGGCCCGCGTCAAAAAAGGAATTATTCCGGTTTTTGATTTCTGGGACAACAACCACACGAACGTCGTATTTTCGGCGGGCTTGAATTACACATTTGACATCAAATAAAATGCTTTTAAAAGATTTTTACACCATACAGTCATTGGAGAAAAAGGACGGTCTCAAACACGAGGCGGTCCTTTTGATCAATGAAAAACACGAGGTTTTCAAGGGACATTTTCCAGGAAACCCGATTATGCCGGGGGTTTGCATGATGCAAATCATCAAGGAATTGACCGAAAAGATCACGCAAAAAACATTGATGATGCAAAGTCTTTCGAATGTGAAATTCATGGCACTGATCAATCCAGAAGCGACGCCCGAACTCAGACTCGAGCTCGACATCAACGAAACCGAAGAAGGTTTGATCAAAGTCAAAAACACCACGACTTTCGGTGAAACCGTGGCGCTTAAACTGGGCAGTACTTATAAGAAAATATAGTCTTGGCGTAAGAAAAAGCACGGCAAATCGCATTATCTTGTCGGTAGCCTTAATCTAAAAAATGACCGTTATGAAAATATTGATTCCGATTCTTTTCTTTTTGTTTTTGAGCAATCCCGATATTGCAGAGGTCAGGAAATTGTACACCGATGCGGCCAAATCGGAAGCCAACGCCGATGCTTTTTCCAATAAGTTGGCCATCGTTCCAGACAACGACGACAACAAGGTGCTCGTGGCCTACAAAGGATGTGCATTGACGTTGCAGTCGAAATTTTCGGGCAAGCTGTCCGAGAAAATCAGTTTCATGAAAGAAGGGGCCAAGTTGATCGATGCCGCCGCCGCCGCCGAGCCCGGCAACATCGAGATCCGCATGATCCGCCTCAGCGTACAGGAAAGTGTGCCGCGTATTGTCAATTACCGCGCGAACAAAACCGAGGACAAGGCCATGATCGTAAAGCATTTCAAAGATGCGGGCGAACTCAAGGACTACATCCGCAACTTCATCAACCAGTCAAAGAGCTTTACCGCAGCCGAAAAGAAAGCGCTCAAATAAGCCGCGATGGAACACCCAACCCAAATGAAACCGCTTCATTTTTGCGTTATTGTACCGACTTATAATAACCGCAAAACCTTAAGACGCGTGCTCGATTCCGTGTTGGAACAAACCACAGAAGTGATTGTCGTCAATGACGGATCGACCGATGAAACTCCGCAAATTTTAGCCGATTATCCCCAAATTACACTAATTAATTTTCCGCAAAACCAAGGCAAAGGAATGGCCTTGCGCGAAGGTTTCAAGAAGGCCATGGCGATGGGTTACGACTACGCCATCACGATCGATTCCGATGGGCAGCATTTCGCCACCGACATCCCAATTTTTGTTGAAGCGATCCAAGAAACCGGCGATGCGTTACTGATCGGGAGCCGCAACATGAAACAGGAAGGCGTACCGGGTAAAAGCAGTTTCGGAAACAATTTTTCCAACTTTTGGTTCTGGTTTGAAACGGGCATCCGCATGAACGACACCCAATCGGGTTTCCGCGCCTACCCATTAAAGCTGATTCCCAAGCGATACGTGACCAACAAATTCGAATTCGAGATTGAAGTCATCGTGCGTTCGGCCTGGAAAGGCGTCCCGGTCAAGAACATCCCGATCCAAATCCTTTACGATCCCAACGAACGCGTGTCGCATTTCCGGCCGTTCAAGGATTTTACGCGCATCAGCATCCTCAATACGGTGTTGGTCGCCATCGCGTTGGTCTATATCAAGCCGCGCGACTTGATCCGCAAACTAAAAAAAAAAGGACTTAAGAAATTCCTGCTCGAGAACATCCTGCACAACGAAGACTCGAATACCCAAAAGGCATTGTCAATTGCACTTGGGGTTTTCATCGGTGTTTCGCCGCTTTGGGGTTTCCATACGATCGGCGTGTTGTTTCTCGCGGTTTTGTTCCGACTCAACAAGGTCATTGCCTATGCATTTTCGAATGTGAGCATTCCGCCGATGATCCCGTTTTTGGTCTATGGTTCGCTCAAAATGGGTGAAGTGTTCACGGGTACGGCCACGCCGGCTTTTTCCGAAATGACTTTCGATTTTGAGAGCCTCAAAAATAATCTGACCCAATACCTTATCGGTAGTTTTATTTTAGCATCTTTGTCGGCCGTAATTTTTGGCCTCGCGGGGTATTTAATCCTGACATTTTTTAGTACATTTAGACATAAAAAATAAAGCATGCACCACTATTTCTACGCCATACATTCCTTTGTCAACAGGAACAAAGCCTTGTCGGTCGGGATTTTTGCAGCGGTGCTTTTGTTTTTTGCGTTTCTCGCGAGCCGCATCACTTTCAGCGAGGACATCACCAAACTGATCCCGGTCAACGATCAGTCCGACGCGACGGCCAAGGTGCTCAACCAGCTCAATTTTGCCGACAAAATCACCGTCACGATCCATGCCCAGCAAGACGGCGGTGTCGACGATCTGACGCAATACGCACAGACTTTCCTGGACAGCATCAACCAATCGTGCAA
This sequence comes from Flavobacterium sp., assembly GCF_047602195.1. GTDB lineage: Bacteria > Bacteroidota > Bacteroidia > Flavobacteriales > Flavobacteriaceae > Flavobacterium. Next base: position 504,933 of record NZ_JASGHW010000002.1, on the reverse strand, counting down.
ACCCTATATCCATTCGGTTCAAGGGCGGATCGACGAGGAGAACATCCAGCAGACGATGGATTTCGTCTACCAAAACCTGCCGCTGCTGCTCGAAGAACAGGATTACCGGACGATCGAACGCAAACTCTCTACCGACAGCATTGCCGCCACAGTCGAGACCAATTACAAATCAATCGTTTCACCTTCGGGTTTGGTCACCAAGGATTTCATTTTGCAGGATCCGCTTGGGATTTCGTTTTTGGCACTCAAGAAATTGCAGCAGCTCAACATCGGGGACGAATTCGAACTCGAAAATGGGTTTGTCGTCACGAAAGACCGCAAGAAATTGCTGTTGTTCCTGACACCCGAATTGCCTTCGACCGAAACCGAAAAAAATACACTTTTTGCACAGAAACTGTATTCGATCCAAAAAAACCTGAACCGACAATTCAAAGGCAAGGCCGAAGCCAATTATTTCGGTTCGGCACTGATTGCCGTGGCCAATGCCAACCAAATCAAGGGCGACATCATCCTGACGACCTCGATTGCGATGGCCGCGCTGATGCTGATCCTGATTTTGTTCTACCGCAAGATATTCATCCCGATCATCATTTTTGTCCCGACGGTTTTCGGCGCGCTGTTTTCGATTGCATTCCTGTACATCCTAAAAGGGACGATTTCGGCCATTTCATTGGGCATCGGTTCGATCCTGATCGGCATCACGATCGATTATTCGCTGCACATCCTGACGCATTACAAACACAATTCGGACGTCAAAACCTTGTACAAAGACATCACGATGCCACTGATCATGAGCAGTACGACGACGGCCGTGGCGTTTTTGTGTCTGTTGTTCGTCAATTCCGAAGCGTTGCAGGATTTGGGAATTTTTGCGGCGACGATCACGATTTCATCCGCTATTTTTTCATTGCTTTTCGTCCCGCATTTGTACCAACCCAAGCAGGACAATTTTGCGCATAAACGCAATGTCATCGACCGCATGGCCGATTTTTCGTTCCACAAAAACAAGATCCTGATCGGCAGTTGCGTGGCGATCATCATCGTGTGCTTCTTTACGTACAATGATGTCGTTTTCAACAACGATCTGTCGCAGCTCAATTTTGTCCCGAAAGAAATCAAGGCCGCCGAGAAGGAACTCGAGGAAAGCACGAACCTCGCTTCCAAATCGATTTATCTTGCGGCTTACGGCAACAGCATCGACGCGGTCCTGAAAAACAACAACAAGCTTTTCGCCGAGTTGTGCAAGGACAAGCAATATGGGGAAATTCTCAATTTCAGTTCGGTGGGCGGGATTGTCATTTCGAAAGAACAGCAGCAGCAAAAAATCGACCGCTGGAAGGCGTTTTGGACCGCCGATAAAAAGGCGAAACTGACTTCGGACTTAATCGCCGAAGGAAACAAAATTGGTTTCAAACCCACGACCTACCAAAAATTCTACGAACACCTGAACACGAATTTCCAACCGATTGCCTATACCGACTACGCGAAACTCGATGCCTTGCAACTCAAGGAATTTGTATCGGAAAAGAATGGTTTTTACACCGTTTCTACTTTGGTCAAGGTCGATCGTGACAAACGCGATGCATTCGTAAACACGATGAAAAAGCAACCCGATGTCGTGACCATCGACCGCCAGCAGATGAACGAGACCTTCCTGGGCAATCTCAAGGACGATTTCAACCGATTGATCAATTATTCGTTTATCGCAGTCATTTTGATCTTGTTTTTCTTTTTCCGGCGCATCGAATTGGTACTCGTCGCGGCAGTTCCGATTGTCATCACCGGAGTCGTCACGGCAGGAATCATGGGCATTTTCGGCATCGAGCTCAACGTGTTCAGTACGATTGTCTGTACACTTGTTTTCGGGCACGGCGTCGATTTCAGCATTTTCATGACCAGCGCGCTGCAAAAGCAGTACACCGACGGCAAAAACGAAATCGCGATTTACCGCACTTCGATTATTTTGGCCGTCATCACTACGATTTTGGGAATCGGGGCGCTTATTTTCGCCAAGCATCCGGCACTGACCTCGATTTCTTCGGTCTCGTTGATCGGGGTTTTTGCGGCGCTGATCATCACCTTTATTTTTTACCCGATTTTGTTCAAGATGTTCATTTCGGGACGCGCCAAAAAAGGCAAGGCACCATTCCAGTTCCTGACCTTGGGGCACAGTATTTTGTCGTTTGCCTATTTCGGGTTTGGCGGGGTGTTTTTCTCGGTGATGAGTTTCCTGCTCAAGATTTTGCCGTTTCCATCCGAGGCGACCAAAATGCGTTGGTTTAGGTTCCACATGTCGAAATTGATGAAATCGGTGTTGTACACGAATTATTTCGTCAAGAAAACGGTGCTCAATCCATCAAATGAAACATTCGAAAAACCGGCTGTGATCATTGCCAATCATACGTCTTTCCTCGACATTCTCGCCGTTGGGATGCTGAGCCCGAAGACGATTTACCTCGTGAGCGACTGGGTGTACCAATCCCCGGTTTTTGGTGGCGCGGTACGCTGGGCTGGGTTCTATCCGGTTTCCGAAGGCATCGAAGGCGGTGTCGAACATCTGCGCAAAAAAGTTGAAGAAGGCTATTCGCTGATTGTGTTTCCCGAAGGTACCCGTTCGCAAACCAATGAAATCAAGCGTTTCCACAAAGGGGCATTTTATTTGGCCGAGCATTTCAACCTCGACATCATTCCGGTCGTGATCCATGGCAATTCGGAAGCGTTGCCCAAAGGTGATTTCATTATTTACGACGGTTCGATTACGGTCAATATTTTACCGAGGATCAAGCCAGACGACAAGCGTTTTGGCGAAAATTATGCAGAACGCACCAAAAAGATGTTGGCTTTTTTCAGGGCCGAATTCAACCAGATGCGCACAGCAATCGAAGGGCCGGATTATTTCAAGAAAACATTGGTCAACAGTTTCGATTACAAGGAAAGGGAAGTGGTCGATGCAGTCAAGGAAGACGTCAAGGACAAATTGCAATTGTATGCTGACCTCAATCAATTGATCGGGGAAAAAGCCAAAATCCTGCATATTGCCAATGATTATGGTCAGTTGGATGTTTTGCTTACCTTGCAACAAGCCACACGCAAAGTGGACAGCTGGATGGCAGATGATGAAAAACGTGCCGTGGCACGCACCAATTATATGGTACAAAAGAGAGCGATTCAGTATCTTGATCAACTTTCGGAAGCTGCACAGAAATACGACATATTACTGATTTCGGGAGCAAATGAGAATGCCGAACTTGCCGCCTTTTCTGATCGGATTATTTTAATCGATGGCAAGAAAAAAACGTTTATCGAGGCCGGTTTTGAAGTCGAACACGAACAACCGCGGATGGTTATTTTAAAAAGGAAGAATTGATGAAAACGCATTACGACGTAGTGATTATCGGGAGCGGACTGGGCGGACTGGTTTCTTCCATCATACTGGCCAAGGAAGGCTACAGCGTCTGTGTGCTCGAAAAAAACAACCAGTTCGGCGGGAATTTGCAAACCTTTGTGCGTGACAAGACGATTTTCGATACCGGCATCCACTACATCGGCGGGCTCGAAAAAGGCCAGAACCTGTACAAATATTTCAAGTATTTGGGCATTATGGATGATTTGAACCTCAAACGCATGGACAATGACGGTTTCGACATCATTTCGTTCGAAGAAGAAAACGAAGAATATCCGCACGCCCAGGGATACAGCAATTTTGTCGACCAATTGGTCAAGTTTTTTCCGCAAGAAAAACAAGCGATCCAGGAATACTGTGAGAAATTGATTGAAACCTGCGATTCTTTCCCGCTTTATAACCTACAAGCCGACGGCAAATACGACAACGAAATCCTGTCGATCAACGCCAAACAATACATAGACGAAATCACCGACAACGAAAAACTGCGCGCCGTGCTCGCGGGTTCCAACTTCCTGTATGCCGGCATCGACGACAAATCGCCATTTTACGTACATGCACTTTCGGTCAACTCCTACATCCAGAGTTCGTGGCGTTGCATCAACGGCGGCAGCCAGATCACCAAGCAACTGATCAAGCAACTCAAGGCACACGGAGGTGAAGTCTACAAATACAAAGAAGCGGTCAAGTTGACCACCAATGACACCAACGATGTGACTTCGGTTCAAATGAAAGATGGAAGCGAAGTTTTTGCGAAGATTTTTATTTCGAACATCGAGCCCAAAACCACTTTGGACATGGTGGGCGAAGACAAATTCCGCAAGTCATTTTACAGCCGCATCCAAAGTCTGGAAGGCGTGATTTCGGCCTTTAGCCTGTACATTGTTTTCAAGCCGGAAAGTTTCAAATACCTGAACCACAATTACTACCATTTCAAGAACAACAAGATTGTATGGACGGCGTTTGAATACGACGAACAGACCTGGCCGATGGCCTACATGGCCTCGATGAATGCGACCAAAAAATCAGACGACTGGGCCGACGGGATGACCTTCATCACCTACATGAAATTCGATGACATGAAGGCGTGGGAGCACACGTTCAACACCACCGCCGACAAGAACGACCGTGGCGAAACCTACGAAGAATTCAAGGCGCGCAAGGCCGAACGTTTCCTGCAGGAAATCGAAATTAAATTCCCCGGAATCCGCGACTGCATCAAGTCGATCCATACCTCGACACCGCTGTCGTACCGCGATTACATCGGCGGGCACAACGGCAACATGTACGGTTATGTCAAGGATTCGAACAACCCGATGAAAACGTTCATCGCACCCAAAACCAAACTCAACAATTTGTATCTGACCGGCCAAAGCATCAACATGCACGGCGTCTTGGGCGTGACGATCGGGGCGGTGGTGACCTGTTCTGAAATCGTCGGCAAAGAACATCTGGTCAATAAAATCAACGCCGCGGCGTTAGAATAAGATGAAAAAAGCAGCGAAGTTTTTGGGAATAGTATGGTCGCTTTTGGCGATTTCTTCCTGTGGAACTTCGAAATCTTTGCACCACCAACCGCAAGTCGAAGGGTACAACCAAACAGTTCCGATTGTTAAAAAACATTCCGCTGAATTGTTTACATCCGGAAATAATTTTCTCCTAAAAAACAAACAAAACCTTTGGGAATTGTATGTCGAAGGCGATCCGCTCCAAATCGGACTCGAAACTGGCGCACTGACCGATTCGCTTTTGAAGAAACAGGAGCGCGTGTTTTTTTCCAAGGTTGAAGAACTCGTTCCGTCCAAATCCAAGCAAAAGTTGCTGCGGACGATGCTCAAATGGTACAACCGTAAACTGTATCTGAACGTTCCCGAAGAATACAAAACCGAAATCTACGGCCTTTCGCGCTACAGCTCGCCCGATTTTGACAATATCGCGCCACCGTATTTGCGCAGTCTGTATTTGCATGGCGCACACGACATCGGACATGCGTTGCAGGATTTGGCTCTGGTGGGCTGCTCGTCGTTTGCGGCTTGGGGCGAAAAATCGGAGGACGGCAGTTTGATTTTGGGGCGCAATTTCGATTTCTACGCCGGGGACGATTTCGCCAAGGACAAAATGGTCGCGTTTGTCAAACCCGACAAAGGCCATCCATTTATGATGGTGACCTGGGCCGGTATGATCGGCGCGGTTTCGGGCATGAACAATCAAGGTTTGACCGTAACGATCAACGCCGGAAAGTCTAAAATCCCACTCATTGCCAAAACCCCGATTTCAATCCTGACACGCGAAATTTTGCAATACGCGACGACTACCGAAGAAGCCATCGCGATTGCCAAAAAGCGCAAAGTTTTCGTCTCCGAATCCATTATGGTAGGCAGCGCTAAAGATAAAAAAGCCATTTTAATAGAAGTTGCCCCCCAAAATTTTGGCGTATACGAAGTCCCGAACAGCAACAACCAATTGCTGTGCTCGAACCATTTCCAAAGCGCCGAACTCAAGAACGACAAACGCAATGTATACCAAATCGAGAACAGCCATTCGCAATACCGCTACGACAAATTGATCGAGGATTTGAATGAAAACCCTAAAATCAATCCCGAAATCGCCGCCCAAATCTTGCGCGACCGCGAAGGCTTGGACGATAAGGCAATCGGTTACGGCAACGAGAAGGCGCTCAACCAAATGCTCGCGCACCACGGTGTGATTTTCAAACCCGAGCAGCGGTTGGTTTGGGTTTCTGCCAATCCATACCAGATGGGGGAATTCGTCTGTTATGATTTGAACAAGATTTTCGGGGGAAATCACGGGGAAAATCCGGTGTCGCTGGCCGAAGTGGCGCTCGACATTCCCGCCGATCCGTTCCTGCAAACGGAAAGCTATAAAAACTACGAGCAATTCCGCATCGAAGACCGCAAAATGGATGCGTTCCTCGAAAATAAAACCGGAATGACTGCCGATTTTGCCAAAAAATACCAATCTTTGAATCCCGATTTTTGGCTCGTGTATTATAAGACAGGCCGATATTATTTCGAAAACAAGCAATATGATCTCGCCAAAGCCGATTTCGAGAAAGCACTGACCAAAGAAATCACGACGTTGCCGTCGCGAAAAGACATCGAGAAAAAGCTCCAAAAAATCAACCGAAAATTACAATGATCCCGAAAATAGAAACCGCATCGGCTGCCGAAATCCAAACATTTCAAGAGCAAAAATTGCGTGAAGCGCTGGCTTATGTGCGCGAGCATTCGACATTTTACCAAAAAAGGTTTGCGGAGGCAGGCATCGATGCTTCGGAAATCCAAACCTTGGAAGATTTACAAAAACTGCCCGTCACGACCAAAGCCGATTTGCAGCAATTCAACGACGATTTTTTATGCGTTCCACCAACTAAAATCATCGATTACGCCACGACCTCGGGTACTTTGGGCGATCCGGTGACTTTCGGCATGACCGACAATGACCTCGAACGTTTGGCCTACAACGAAGCGATTTCGTTCGACTGCGCCGGAATCAAAGAAGGCGACGTCGTGCAGTTGATGACCACGATCGACCGCAGATTCATGGCCGGACTCGCTTATTTTCTGGGACTGCGTAAGATGAAAGTCGGTGTCATTCGCGTAGGCGCGGGCATTCCCGAATTGCAATGGGATTCGATCTTGAAATACAAACCGACTTACCTGATCACTGTCCCGTCGTTCCTGCTCAAATTGATTGAATATGCCGAAGCACATGGCATCGATTACAATAATTCGGGAATCAAAGGCGCAATCTGTATCGGGGAAGCGTTAAGGAACCAGGATTTTTCGCTCAGTACGTTATCGCGCAAGATTACCGAAAAGTGGAACATCAAACTGTTCTCGACCTACGCCTCGACTGAAATGAGCACGGCCTTTACCGAATGCGAGCACGCCAATGGTGGCCACCACCATCCCGAACTGATCATCGTCGAAACCCTCGATGAAAACAATAATCCAGTCCCAGAGGGCGAACCCGGCGAATTGACGTTCACGACTTTGGGCATCGAGGCCATGCCACTCGTGCGTTTCAAGACGGGCGACATCGTCAAATTACACCACGAACCTTGTGCCTGCGGACGCAACACCTTGCGCGTCGGGCCGGTGTTGGGAAGGAAGCAACAGATGATCAAGTACAAAGGCACGACGTTGTATCCACCGGCAATGACCGATGTGCTGAGCGGTTTTTCGAACATTGAAAACCACATCATTGAGATTTATACGAACGATTTGGGCACCGATGAAATCGTCATCAAATTGGCCGTGAAAAAGGAGTCGGAGGAATTCCTGCACGAAATCAAGGACCATTTCCGTGCGAAATTGCGCGTGACGCCAAAAATTATTTTTACCTCGACGGCGATTCTAAACCAACTCATCTTCAATCCGATGAGCCGCAAGCCGATCCATTTTTTCGACCACCGCAAGCATTAGGAATTGGGCGTGCCCCTGCGGGTCGCGCTGTCCGCTTTATCTTTTTTTCGCAAACTCAAAAAAGGATGCCGCTGCCATCGCTGACGCAAATGACGTTTCTTGTACTTCTCACTTTTAGTCGTACCTTTGCGCCATGGTTAAAATTGGCAACATAGAATTACCCGAATTTCCGCTGCTTTTGGCACCGATGGAAGACGTGAGCGATCCGCCGTTCCGTCGTTTGTGCAAACAGCACGGCGCCGATTTGATGTTTTCGGAATTCATTTCATCGGAAGGACTGATCAGAGATGCGATCAAAAGCCGCATGAAACTCGATATTTTCGATTACGAACGTCCCGTGGGCATCCAGATTTTTGGCGGCGATGAAGAAGCAATGGCACTTTCGTCGAAAATCGTTTCTGCCGTCAATCCCGATTTGATCGACATCAATTTTGGTTGTCCGGTCAAGAAAGTCGTCTGCAAAGGCGCAGGTGCCGCGGTGTTGAAGGATGTCGATTTGATGGTGCGTCTGACCAAGGCCGTCATCGACGGGACCAATTTGCCCGTAACGGTCAAAACGCGTCTGGGCTGGGATGAAAATTCGATCAACATCGATGAGGTGGCCGAAAGGCTTCAGGACATCGGCGTCAAAGCCTTGTCGATCCATGGGCGTACACGCGCGCAGTTGTACAAAGGCGAAGCCGATTGGACGCACATCGCGCGTGTCAAGAACAACCCGCGCATCACGATGCCGATTTTTGGCAACGGCGACATCGATTCGCCCGAAAAAGCACTCGAGTACAAAAACCGCTATGGCGTAGATGGCATCATGATTGGCCGCGCTGCGATTGGCTATCCGTGGATTTTTAACGAGATTAAGCATTTTGTCAAAACCGGCGAACATTTGCCCGCACCGACGATGCTCGACCGTATCGAAGCCGCACAAAACCACCTGACCTGGGCGATGGAATGGAAAGGCGAATGGACCGGAATCGTCGAGACACGCCGCCATTACACCAATTATTTCAAAGGCATCCACAACTTCAAGGAATACCGCCAGAAACTCGTGACAATTGACAACGCCGAAGGTCTGCACAAGGCTTTTGATGAAATCCGAGAGGTGTTTTCGGATTATCAGTTTGTGTAATGGAATTCGGGGTTGCGTGAAGGATAGAGGCAAGCACCGCGTGCAGCCGAAAGCCTGACGGCGCGAAAAAAATGCAATTGAAAGGATAAACGTGAAGCGCCGGCACGCCCAAAAACAAAACTATTCCAACAACTTCTTACTCACCCGGCTCGATGCAATCCACGACGCGATAAAACCGAGCGAAATAATGGTGGCCAATACGATTAAAATATTCTGCACCGAAAAAATAACCGGATAGGGCAGATTGGGCGTAATCATGATGAGGTCGTAACGCTGTTGGATCAAGACCACTACAACCCCAAGGGCCAACCCGATCAATCCGCCAAAAACACTGAGCAAAGTGCCTTGCAGCAAAAAGATTTTGCGCAAATCGGCGACTTCCGTGCCGAGATTGTACAGCGTCTTGAGGTTGCTTTTCTTGTCCAGGATCATCATGATCAGCGCACCGACAAGATTGAACAACGCGATGATGATGACCAACGTAAAAATAAGATACACCGCAATATTCTCGGTGTTGAGCATTTTGTACAGGCTGTCGTTGAGCTGGGCGCGGTTCTTTACCGTGATTTTATTTCGGAAGATTTTTTGAAGTGATGTTTTGATCGCATCTTCATCGGCGCCGGGTTTCATCTTGATCTCGATTCCGGTGATGCGGTCGGGCTTGAATTCGAGCAAAGCCTGTGCGAGCCGCAATTCGCAAAATACATATTTGTCGTCGAGTTCTTCACTGATTGCGTAAATGCCGACCGGGGCGAGCGTGAATTTGTTGAATGCCTGTTCGGGATTTTCAATCGCGCCTTTGCCGGGTTTGGGAACATAGACCTCAAACGGATTGTTGAAATCCATAAGCCCGAGCGACAAACGTTGCGAAATACCATTGCCGATCACAACCTGCGAGGTATTGGGTTCGAGCCAATCGCCTTGGTACACGATTTTGTGGATGTCGTTGACTTTGGGGAAAGTCGAATCGATGCCTTTTAAATAAGTGACTTGTTCTTTGCCGTCGAACACAAAAAGCACGCGTTCTTCGATGATTTTGGAAGCTGCGGCGACGCCTTCGATTTTTTTGATGTCGTTTTCCTGTGTTTGGGAAACCGTAAAAGATTTGCCCAAAGCGGCGCCAACTTTAAGGTCGGGATCAAAGTCGTTGCTGAACGAAAGACTAAAATCGCGCAATCCGCTGAACACCGAAAGAACCACAAACAAAGCCATCGCACCCACGATAATTCCCACCGAGGCAATGCCATTGATGATGTTGATCGCGTTGTTTTTGCTCGCGCTCCTAAGGTAACGTTTGGCTATGTAAAGCGGGAAATTCACTTAAGATTTTCTGCGGCGTTCGAGCAGGTCGCGGTTTTCGATCGGGTTTTCCTTTCCTTTGAGCGCGTTGTCGATTTTTTCGATGTAATCGAGCGAATCATCGAGGTAAAACGTCAGGTTCGGGACTTTGCGCAATTGGAGTTTGACGCGTTGGGCCAAGTCGTGCTTGATCAGCGGCGTGTTCGATTTGATTGCGGCCAAAGTCTCGGCGGCCTTGTCCTGCGGAAAAATACTGAGGTGTACCGAAGCGATCGACAAATCGGTCGTGACGCTGACTTTCGACACCGAAATCACGAGATTCGAAATCCCATTCTTGCGTACTTCGCCTTGCAAAATGTCAACTAAATCTTTTTGGAGGACACCGCCTATTTTCTTTTGTCTGTTCGTTTCCATGAGGCAAAAGTACGGATTTTTGATGTTTTTTAGGAGCCAATCCCGCTTTCCATTGCAATCTTTTCCTTTTTAAAGAAAAAAGAAAAAGGATTTCCATTGCAATCGGGGCTAGGACATCGTGTTGAAATAGGCGTTCTACAATCCGGTTGCGGCGGTTTCGATCAATTCGGCGACTTCGTTTGGACGTGACGCGTAAATCGCATGGCTGCCCCCTTTGATTTCAACGACCTTCCGGCTTTGGGCGCGTTTGGCGTAAAACCGTTCCAGGTCAGGATTGATGATTCGGTCGGCACCGGCTACCATGTACCAGCTTGGTTTGGTTTTCCAGGCCGGGTTCTGGATTACGGCTTGAAAAACCAAATCGGCCGTCGGGATTTGGGCGTTGGCCATAAAGCGGGCCCTGTCCAATGGCAGGTCGGCGGCAAAATCCTCGGGGAATTTTTCGGGCCGTATGTAATCGAATCCGTCGCTGCCCTTGACCAACGATTGATAGGCCGGCGGATGGGTTTTGACCAGGTCGGCCCTTTTTTCACCGGCATCGGGGGCATGTGCCGCGATGTAGACCAAACCGGCCACTTTCGGATGGTTTCCGGCGGCAGAAATAACCACGCCGCCATAGCTGTGTCCCACAAGGAGACAAGGCCCGTCTTGCAGGTCGATGATGCGTTCGACCGAAGCCACATCGTCTTCGAAATTTTTGAGACTGTGCTGGGTGACCGAAACCTTATAGCCTTTTTGGGTCAGGATTTGGTACACGCCTTCCCAGCCCGAGCCATCGAGGAATGCACCGTGTACGAGCACAATGTTGTTGATTTTGCGGTCGGATGGCTGTGCGAAGCCCGGATTCATGAGCCACAGCGTAAACAGCAGCAAGGAAAGTTGTTTTTTCATGAGGTTGATGGATGAAGTAAGCGTTTGTAATTGATCTTAAAGGTATGATTTATTAGGCAAATTGGCTTTGGTTTCTTTGCAATCTATTGAGTTCCGCCAACAGAATTAGTATCTTTGGGGCTTCATTTGAATCCTATGAGAAAAATCGAACACATCGGCATTGCCGTCAAAAGTCTTGAAATATCCAATGAAGTCTTTGCCAAACTCTTTGGTGCGCCGGCCTACAAAATGGAGGAAGTGGCAAGCGAAGGCGTCAAAACGTCGTTTTTTAGGAACGGCCCGAACAAAATCGAATTGCTCGAAGCCACGAACCCCGACAGCCCGATTGCGAAATTCCTTGAAAAGAAAGGCGAGGGCATTCACCATATCGCATTCGATGTGGCTGATATCGTTTCGGAAATGGCACGTCTCAAAGCCGAAGGTTTTACCGTTTTAAATGAAATTCCCAAGAAAGGCGCCGACAATAAACTCGTGGCGTTCCTGCATCCAAAGACGACCAACGGCGTCTTGATTGAACTGTGCCAGGAAATTGAAAATTAAACGATTGGTTGACAACGCGATGAAAACCGTCTGGTTTAAAACGTGTTTTCTCACCATCTTAAAAGCGCCAATTCGATTGGGCCGGTAAAGGTGTCGTCTGACGAAAAACCGCCCAAACATTTGGTGTGAACCAAAAATAGTAGTATTATTGCACCTCTGATAAAACCTCGGGTTTGTTCAGTAAACGCAGTAAAATAAACAACTGTAACAAAATCTGGTCCTATAGCTCAGTTGGTTAGAGCACCTGACTCATAATCAGGTGGTCCTTGGTTCGAGCCCAAGTGGGACCACAATCGAAGACTTCTTGTTGAGTGGAAGTCTTTTTTTATCGGATGTTCTTTTTAAAAATTTGCAAGTAAAATTGGTCTTTTGAAAACTAAAGTGCTCTATTTTACGTTAATATAACCGCGGAAATTAGGTTTTCTGAATTCAAGTTGTATTTTTGCAGTCGGTTTTTTCCGAATTTTAGAGATTAAAAATTTTGTTAAATAGATTTTTTATTTATTTTTACGCCCTATGAGAATTGTCCCGAATAAAATTTTAAGTGGTTTCGCCATGCTTACCACGAGCATCGCTTTCGCTGGACCAACCGGTCCGCCACCGCCAGGAGTACCACCACCGCCAGGGTTGCCCGTGGATGGAGGGATTGTTTTGCTGCTTATTGCGGCGCTCTCATATGGCCTTTACAAAGTATACCAATTCAAGAAAAATAAAAAAACTCCGGCTTAACCGGAGTTTTTCTTTTTATTTCCGCAGCGCATTCAATCGCGAGACATATTTTCCAATCACATCAAATTCGAGATTGATTTGGGTGCCCACTTCGAAAGTCCTTAAAGTTCGTGTGTTCATAGGTGTAAGGGATAATCGCGACGCTGAATTCATTCTCCTTCGAATTTACCACAGTCAAGCTCACGCCATTTACCGTAATCGATCCCTTTTCAATGGTAATGTTGTTTAAAGCGGCATCGTATTCGAAAGTATAATACCAGCTTCCATTGGCATTTTCAATGCTTTTGCAGGTGCCGGTCTGGTCGACATGGCCTTGCACAATGTGGCCGTCGAGCCGATCGCCGAGTTTCATCGCACGTTCCAGATTGACGGTATCGCCTTTTTTCCAGTTGCCCAAATTGGTTTTTTCCAAGGTTTCGCGGATGACGGTCACCGTATATTGGTTGTGGTCGATCGAAACGACGGTCAGGCAAACGCCGTTGTGCGAAACGCTCTGGTCGATTTTGAGTTCAGACGTGATGACCGACTCCACGGTAATGTGCAAATTGTCGTTGTCTTTCCTGATTTCGGCAACCGTGCCAAGCGTTTCGATAATTCCTGTAAACATTGTGGTTTATTTTACTAAATTTGCCGTCAAAATTAGCAATAAATAACCAGTCGAAAGGATGAAAAAAGCAGAAAATATCATCGTCGGGATTTCCATCGGAGACCTGAACGGTATTGGCGCAGAAGTCGTATTGAAAACATTCGAGGATTCGCGGATGCTCGAATTGTGCACGCCGGTTATTTTTGCCAATGTCAAGGTGTTGTCTTTTGTCAAGAAGACATTCGAATCGACCGCGATGCTGCACGGCATTGACAAACTCGACCAAATCATTACCGGGAAAATCAATGTTTTGAATGTATGGCGCGATGGCGTTGACATTAATTTCGGAACCAATGATGAAAATGTCGGTCAACATGCGATCAAGTCGTTTGTTGCGGCGACTGAGGCCCTCAAAAATGGCGATGTCGATGTATTGGTCACCGCCCCGATCAACAAATACAACATCCAATCGGAAGAATTCAAGTTTCCGGGACATACCGATTACCTGAACCAGGAGCTCGAAGGAAATGCATTGATGCTGATGGTGCAGGACAACCTCCGTGTGGGATTGCTGACCGATCACGTGCCGGTCAACGAAGTCGCCTCGCACTTGACGCCGGCTTTGATTACGCAGAAAATCGAGACCATCAAAAAAACGTTGATCCAGGATTTCAGTATCCCGAAACCGAAGATTGCTGTCCTCGGACTCAATCCGCACAGCGGTGACAACGGGGTGATTGGCAAGGAAGAAGAAAATATTTTCAAGCCGACGCTCAAAAAATTATTCGACAAGGGAACTTTGGTTTTCGGACCGTTCCCGGCAGATGGGTTTTTCGGCAGCAGCCAATACGAGCATTACGATGCGATCATCGCGGCCTACCACGACCAAGGGTTGATTCCGTTCAAGACCTTGTCTTTCGGAAAGGGCGTGAATTATACGGCCGGGCTCGATAAAGTACGCACCTCGCCCGACCATGGCACGGCTTACGACATCGCCGGTAAGGACAAAGCCGATTTCAATTCGTTCAAGGAAGCGGTTTACTTGGCCATCGATGTGTTCAATTCGCGAAACCATTACGCCGAAATGAGCGCCAACCCCATGAAAGTCAAGGAAAAACAGGAGGAGAGAAATAATAGATAAAAAAATGCCGTCAAGCGTTTTGATTGTACAATAATTTTTTATCTTTGCACGCTCAAATTGTTGTGGTATGAAAGTAACGAATGAATTTTTAATTCCATTTGTGGGATTAAAACTGGGGAAACACCAATTTGATTATCAGGTTACTAAAGCGTTCTTTGATGACTTTGATTACGACGAATTTGAAAGCGCCGACATCAAAGTAAATGTAATTTTAGAGAAGAAAAGTACCATGCTCGAGCTGGCTTTCAAGCATTCCGGAACGGTTCACGTCCCTTGCGATTTGACCGGCGAGATGTTCGATTTGCCCGTAAAAGGGAAGATTAAACTGGTGGTGCAATTCGGTGAGGAATTCAACAACGACAATGAGGAGTTGCTGATTCTGCCGCACGGCGAACACCAGATTGATATCAAACAATATGTGTATGAATTGATCGCGTTGTCGATTCCGCTCAAAAAAGTACATCCGGGAATCAAGGACGGCACATTAAAATCGGCCGCGCTCGATAAGCTGAACGAATTGTCTGTCAAGGACCATAAAAAAGAAGAAAAACAAGAAGATACCGACCCGCGTTGGGACAAATTAAAGAATCTATTAACGGATAAATAAATAGTAAAATGGCACATCCTAAGAGAAAAGTCTCCAAAACCAGAAGAGATAAGAGAAGAACACATTACAAAGCTACTGTTGCTCAAATCGCAACTTGCCCGGTAACTGGAGAGGCGCATTTGTACCACAGAGCTTACTGGCACGAAGGTAAAATGTACTACAGAGGACAAGTGGTTATTGACAAAGCACCAGTTGCGCTTGCCTAATATTTCACGATAAACAAGACTCAAACTCTCACCGCGAAGTGGGAGTTTTTTGTTGTTTCTCATTTTTAATAAAAAGCTGTTCTAAACGGATTTAGTTTTAGAATTTTTTGTAAATTCCACCTCTTTAACCAAGCCCTCGGTTTGGGAAGGAAATAATAGAAAAATATGAATACAATCACAGCCGCAATCACCGCTGTTGGCGCGTATGTTCCTGATTTTGTGCTTTCTAACCAATTGCTCGAAACGATGGTCGATACGAATGACGAATGGATCACCACGCGCACCGGAATCAAAGAAAGAAGAATCCTCAAAGGCGACAAACTCGGAACGTCTTACCTCGCCATCAAGGCCGCCGAAAACCTCATTGAAAAAAGCGGCGTCAATCCTGCAGAAATTGATTTGGTTATCGTGGCGACAACAACTGCCGATATGCCAGTAGCTGCAACCGCCGTTTATGTGGCCACCCAAATTGGAGCCGTCAATGCTTTTGCCTACGACCTCCAGGCGGCCTGCTCCGGTTTCCTTTACGGAATGTCGACTGCCTCATCGTTTATCCAATCCGGAAAGTACAAGAAAGTACTGTTGATCGGTGCCGACAAAATGTCCTCGATCATTGATTATACCGACCGCGCCACGTGCATTATCTTTGGAGATGGCGCTGGCGCTGTTCTTTTTGAGCCCAATACCGACGGACTCGGACTCATCGATGAAATCCTGCGCAGCGATGGCATCGGGCGCGAATATTTGAAGATTGACGCAGGTGGATCAATCTTGCCGGCTTCGAAGGAAACCGTCGAAAACCGCCAGCACTATGTGTTCCAGGACGGAAAAACCGTGTTCAAATATGCCGTAACCGGAATGGCCGACGTGAGCGAGAAAATCATGCAGAAGAACAACCTGACCAAGGACGATGTCAACTGGCTCGTCGCGCACCAGGCCAACAAGCGCATCATCGATGCAACCGCCAGCAGAATGGAGCTCGAAGAAGACAAAGTACTCGTGAACATTGAGAAATATGGCAATACGACTTCGGCTACCTTGCCTTTGTTGTTGTCCGATTTCGAGCACAAACTCAAAAAAGGGGACAACCTCATTTTCGCGGCTTTCGGCGGCGGATTCACATGGGGTGCGATTTACCTCAAATGGGCTTACAACAAACAATAACTAAACTATAAAACAAATAATTATGGATTTAAAAGAAATTCAAAACCTGATTAAATTCGTTTCCAATACGGGTGTTGCTGAAGTGAAACTGGAAATGGACAACGTGAAGGTTACCATCCGTACGACTTTGGAAGGCAATACGCCAGAAATTACTTATGTACAGCAGGCTCCTGCACAACAGGCTTTGCCACAGGCCGCTGCGCCCGTTGCCGCTGCTCCAGCCGCCGCACCTGCTGCTCCAGCCGCCGCTGCCGACGATAATTCAAAATATGTGACCATCAAGTCGCCGATCATCGGAACGTTCTACAGAAAACCGGCCCCAGACAAACCCATGTTTGTAGAAGTAGGAAGCACTGTTGCCAAAGGCGATGTGTTGTGTGTCATCGAAGCGATGAAACTTTTCAACGAAATCGAATCGGAAGTGTCCGGAAAAATCGTCAAGATTTTGGTAGACGATTCGTCACCGGTAGAATTCGACCAACCATTGTTCTTGGTAGATCCATCTTAATAGAAATTTAGATGTTAGATTTTAGATTTCAGAATTTTGATGCATTGCATCGATTTCGGATTTCCAGAATTATCTAATTTTCAAAATTGTCTAATTTTCTAATTCAACAAAGATGTTTAAAAAAGTATTAATCGCAAATAGGGGCGAAATCGCGTTGCGTGTCATCAGGACCTGCCGCGAAATGGGCATCAAGACGGTCGCGGTCTACTCGACTGCCGATGCCGAAAGCCTCCACGTCAAGTTTGCCGACGAGGCCGTTTGTATCGGGCCGCCGCCGAGCAACCTGTCTTACCTCAAAATGTCCAACATCATCGCTGCGGCCGAAATCACCAATGCCGACGCGATCCACCCGGGTTACGGATTCTTGTCTGAAAATGCCAAATTCTCTAAAATCTGCCAGGAGCACGGCATCAAATTCATCGGTGCCTCGCCTGAAATGATTGAGAAAATGGGAGACAAGGCCACTGCCAAAGCCACCATGAAAGCCGCAGGCGTACCTTGCGTACCTGGTTCAGACGGAATCTTGGAATCGTTCGAACAAGCCGAGAAAATCGCCAAAGACATGGGCTATCCGGTCATGCTTAAGGCAACTGCCGGTGGTGGTGGAAAAGGAATGCGCGCCGTCTGGAAAGCCGACGAATTGCTCAAGGCTTGGGAAAGCG
The DNA here is from genome assembly GCF_047602195.1 of Flavobacterium sp. GTDB lineage: Bacteria > Bacteroidota > Bacteroidia > Flavobacteriales > Flavobacteriaceae > Flavobacterium. The sequence goes on along the minus strand of NZ_JASGHW010000002.1, from coordinate 487,209 downwards.
CACGTATGGAAGCCGGAGCCGCTTTCGGAAACGACGGGATGTACATGGAAAAACTGATCGAAGAACCACGCCACATCGAAATTCAAGTCGTGGGTGATTCTTACGGAAAAGCCTGTCATTTGTCGGAACGCGACTGTTCGGTGCAACGCCGTCACCAGAAATTGACCGAAGAAACGCCATCGCCATTCATGACCGATGAGCTCAGAAATAAAATGGGTGAAGCCGCTGTAAAAGCTGCCGAATACATCAAATATGAAGGTGCCGGAACCGTAGAATTTTTGGTCGACAAGCACCGCAATTTCTACTTCATGGAAATGAACACGCGTATCCAGGTCGAACACCCGATTACCGAGCAGGTCATCGATTACGACTTGATCCGCGAACAAATCCTTGTGGCTGCCGGAATTCCGATTTCAGGGAAGAACTATTTCCCGAACCTGCATTCAATTGAATGCCGCATCAACGCCGAGGATCCATATAACGATTTCCGTCCGTCACCGGGCAAAATCACGACCCTGCACGCACCGGGCGGCCACGGAATCCGTCTCGATACGCACGTTTATGCAGGCTATACCATTCCACCGAACTACGACTCGATGATCGCCAAATTGATCACCACCGCGCAAACCCGTGAGGAAGCGATCAGCAAAATGAAGCGCGCACTCGACGAATTCGTGATCGAAGGCATCAAGACCACGATCCCTTTCCACCGTCAATTGATGGACGAACCGGATTACGTCGCCGGAAACTACACCACGAAATTCATGGAAAGTTTCAAGATGCACGACCCGCAATAATACAAATCCCGACTTCAGGTCGGGATTTTTTTTGCATTTATCAAATGGCCACGAATTCACGAATTGTTATAATAATTCGTGAATTCGTGGCCAATATCTTTATTCTTGTCGTTACAATGTTTCCTGCAACCATTTGAAAAATTCACGCTGCCAAACGATTGCGTTCTGCGGTTTCAATACCCAGTGGTTTTCCTCCGGGAAATACAGCAAACGGCTTTTGATGCCGCGCAACTGCGCTGCCTGGAAGGCTTCTTGCCCTTGTCCGATCGGTACGCGGAAATCCTTGCCGCCCTGGATGATCAGAATCGGGGTGTTCCATTTGTCAATGTTGTTGATCGGGTTGAATTCATTGTAGGCTTTCTGCGCGTCGGCATTGTCCTTTTCCCAGTACGCGCCGCCGTGGTCCCAGTTGTTGAAGAAAATCTCCTCGGTGGTGCCGTACATGCTCTTGAGGTTGAAAACCCCATCGTGCGAGATAAACGACTTGAATCTATTGTTGTGGATGCCGGCCAGGTAAAACACCGAATAACCGCCAAAACTTGGGCCTACGCAACCCAAACGCGATTTATCGACATAGGCTTCCTTCGAAACGTCATCGATTGCTGAAAGATAATCGCGCATGACTTGCCCGCCCCAATCTTTGCTGATCGACGCATTCCACTCGACACCATGACCCGGCATTCCGCGGCGGTTCGGCGCCACGACGATATAACCCTGTGCGGCCATCAATTGGAAATTCCAACGGAACGAATACATCTGCGTCAGTGGCGATTGCGGTCCGCCTTGGCAATACAATAAGGTCGGGTATTTTTTGGCGGGGTCGAAATTGGGAGGCAAGATGACCCAAACGAGCATTTTTTTGCCATCGGTGGTGGTCACGTAACGTCTTTCGGTTTTGCTCAAAGCCAAAGTCTTGTAGATGGATTCGTTGGCGTTGGTCAATTGTTTCCAGGTGTTTTTCTTCAAATCATAGTTGTACAAGTCAGGAGCATGGTTCATGTCATTGCGTGCCACAACAATTGAATTGGCTGAAAATCCGACAAGGTCGACCACATCAAATTCCCCTTTGGTCACTTGCTTGACGGTAACCGCGATTTTGGTCAATCCGGGGAAATTCACCTCAAACAATTGCTTGGTGCCATCGACTGCCGCGATGAAATACACTTTCTTGCCATCGGGCGCCCACTTGAAACGGTCGACGGTGCCGTCCCAACCCGCAGTCAGGTTGATGTTGCTTCCTTTGAAGCTGACGATGATGTCGTTTTTGTCGGCCTCGTAACCATCGCGTTTCATCTGCAGCCAGCTCAAATCGCCCGAAGGGGACAATTGCGGCGCGACATCGTAACCCAAATTCGATTCGGTGCGGTTGATGGTTCTTCCAGATTCGAGGAGGTATTCGTAAATGTCGGTATTGGTACTGATGGCATAAGCGGTGCCGGCTTTTTTCTTGCACACATACAGGATGCTTTTGCCATCGGCCGACCAGATGTAATCGGCGTCGTCGCCAAAAGGTTTCTGCGGGGAATCGAACGTTTCGCCTTTCATGATGTCGGTTCCTTTGGCGCCTTCCTTGTTTTCCTTGTAAAAAACGTGGTTGAATTTGCCTTCGTTCCAGGTGTCCCAATGGCGGTAATCCAGGCCGTTGTAGATTTGCACCTCCGATTTTTTGAGTTCGGGATAAAAGTCTTTTCCAAGGACATTTTCGAGTTTGACTTCTTCACTGTACACCAAATATTTTCCATCGACGGAAACATTCTTGTCGTTGAGCAACGATTTGTAATCGCTTACTTCAACGGCATTGCCGCCGGTTACGGGTACCGTAAAATATTTCGAAGTCGACTTGTTGTCTTCCACCGAAGGCGTGGAGACTTTGTAAACGACATTTTTTCCGTCTTTGGAAATGCCGAGACCGGTCACGCGGCCGAGTTTCCAAAGCAATTCGGGTGTCATGGCGTTTTGGGCATAGGCAGCGGGAATGCTCATGGTCAGTAAGGTTAAGAACAAAATTCTTTTCATAATCGATTGTAATTTTTGAATGCTAAAAGTAGTCAATTCGGGAAAAATTCGGGTCAACGCAAAGGAATTTTTTCGAATCGGCTGCAACAAAAAAGCCATCCCGTTAAGAGATGGCTTTTGCTTTTTGGAAAGCGATTCTTTATTGTTTGATAAAACGCTTCACATCCGATTGGCCGTTCGCAGTCACTTCGAGCAAATAAGTTCCCGCTTGGACGTTCGAAACCGGAACCGTGCCGTTTTCTACTTTTCCTTTCGAAACTTCCTGCCCGAGCATGTTCACAATGCGGAAAGAACCTGCGTCAACATTTGAAACATTGATTACATCTCCTTTTACCGGGTTTGGATACAGGCTGATGTTGAGCTTGGCGGTGTTTTCAATCGTTTCTTCCATTTCTCTGGCGGCAGATACGATGTTGACGGTGTAATCCTCCACTTGTCCGTAGGTAAACGATCCGCAAGCTGATGGAACGGCATTGTAACGCATCGATACGCGCATACGGGTCGCTCCCAAAGCAGCCGTGGCCGGAATCGTAAAGCTTCCCGAAACTGGCGTGGTGGTCGTAGCCGATCTTGTGTAAACGGTTTCACCCGAATCCGTGAAATCGCCATCCTGGTTGTAATCGATGAATACCGCATAGCCTTCGCTGTATACCGTACCGGTCCAGGTTGGCGTAATGGTGATCGTGTTCGAGGTGCCGCGCGTCACATTGGTGGACAGAGCGGTAAAATTCTCGTATCCGGCTGTTCCGGTAGACGGATTATTGATCGTCCCGAAAACCACCCTGCCGATGCGTTCGTCATTGGTATTGGTCGCCGCCGAAGTACAGTAAGTCAGTGTCACGCTTCCGGTGGTTACGTTCACTGTATTGCTTTGTGCCGATGAATTGCCTGCTGCATCTTTGGCTATCACGTAGAAAGAATAGGCGGTGGCTGCGGTCAATCCGGTTACGGCATAAGAAGTCGATGCCGTGTTGGCTTTGAATGCACCATTTTGGTACACGTCATATCCGGTCACTGCTACGTTGTCGGTAGAAGCAGTCCAAGACAAATTGGTGGTCGTTGTCGTTGTTCCTGAAGCAGCCAGATTGGTCGGAGTTGACGGCGCGGTTGTGTCCGGAGCCGGAGCAAGTGTGGTCACATTGACCGTATTGCTGTTGGCCGAAGCATTACCCGCTGCATCTTTGGCTCTTACATAGAAACTGTACGCCGTAGAGGCAGTCAATCCGGTTACGGCATACGAAGTCGAAGCAGTATTGGCTTTGAATACACCATTTTGATACACGTCATAGCCCGTCACGCCTACGTTATCGGTAGAAGCGGTCCAAGACAAGTTGGTCGTGGTTTGGGTCGTTCCCGAAGCCGCCAAGTTGGTCGGGGCCGAAGGCGCTACGGTATCGGTTGAACCGGCCGTGATCGTAAAGTTGGTGTTGGATACGTCAAAGAAAATATGGTTGGTCCCTTTGACCATGATGCGGTTTTGGGTGCCGGCTACATTCGGAATCGTCACGGCTTGCGTACCGTCGTTTGGCGTAGCGGCCAACAACATATTCCAGGTGTTGCCACCGTCGTGCGAAATCAAGATGTCTACATTGGCACAGTTAACACCATTGGCTGTAGTTCCTGCCACAGCCCAAGTGATGGTTTGTGAGCTTCCGCCTACGTAAGAAACGGCGGTGTTAGGAGAACTTACCGAGAAGGGTCCAGCGGTTCCGTTGACGGTCACGATCATATCGTCACTGTTGTTTCCTGAACCTCCGGCGCGGTTGTCGCGAACGGTGAAACGGAAGTTCATCGTACGCGCTACCGAAGGAATCGCTTCCACAACCAATTCAGAACCCGAAGTGGTGGTGGCACCGGCCAAAACCGATTGCATTCTTGGGAAATAGCGTGTCGGGGAAGTCGTTGGTGTATACGAACGGAACATGACGCCAGTTGTTTTGGTCGCGCTCGGATTCGCGGTAGAAGTCTGGGAGTCGAATTGTTCCCAGCAATAGGTCAACGCATCGCCATTGGCATCTGTTCCTGAACCCGTTAGCATAAAAGGTGTGCTTTTCGGAATCGTGTAATCGGCACCCGCGGCGGCAGTCGGGATTGAATTTCCTGTAGCCGTATTGGTTTGACAGGTTTTGTTCTTGATGTTGTTGGTCACCTGTTGGATGCTCACGGCATGAAAATAGGCATCAGAGTGCGGCTGCACATCTTTCGAGGTAATCCCGGCATAGCCCATGATCGTTGAGCCGGAACCGGGTTCCATTTGAACGCCGGTACCTTCGTTGCTGTGGCTGAAGGTATGGTTCGCGCCAAACTGGTGGCCCAATTCGTGCGCCACATAATCGATATCGAAGTTGTCTCCCGATGGGATGCCGTCGGCAGGCGAAGTAAATCCGCTTCCTTTTTGGTTGGCCACGCAAACGCAACCGATGCAGCCGGCATTTCCGCCACCGCCCGATGCGCCAAACAAGTGTCCGACGTCATAATTGGCATTGCCGATTACGCTGGTCAAGGTATTTTGCAGTTCCGAATTCCACGCGCCGCCTGCCCCAGAAGAAGCACTCGAATACGGATCGGAAGAAGCGCTCGTGTAAATCACCGCGTCATTGTTGGCGATCAGCACCATGCGTACGGCAAAATCTTTCTCGAAAACCCCGTTCACACGTGTCATCGTATTGTTGATCGCCGCGAGCGCGAGTGCTTTCGTACCGCCGAAATAGGCAGTGTATTCTCCGGTTACCGACATCGCCAAACGGAACGTGCGCAAAGTCGCATCATCGGCATTCGGTCTTGCAGTAAGCGCTTCGCCGCTGATGGCCGCATCGGCCACACGGCATTCGAAACTGCCCATGGCAGCCGATTTGTCCGATTTTCTGTAAACGGCGTACGCGCTTAGATCGGTCGTGTACGGTTCGATGAATTCGGCCGACTGGTCGCCACGGATGACCATGGTCTGTAGTCCCAATGGCGAAATGCTCAAATAAATGGTTGAGGCGGCGTCATCGACACTTTGTCCGATATAAGACTTGATTTCGGGATAACGCGCTGCGAGTTCCGGGTCCATGTTCGATGATTCCTTGATGCGGAAATTTTCCATGCCGCCACTGGCATTCGGGAACGAAACGATCACGCCCGATTTTGCGGCTGTGCCGAAACGACTCGGGGCCTGCAGAAGCTGTTGTTTCAGCGTCGTGGCATCGAGCTCGAATAATCTGGGATTGTTAATGTTGGTTTTGTTGGCGACGACTACTGCCTGTGGTTTTTGGGCAGTGTTTTTCCAAATGGTCTTTCCCGATTGGGCAAAGGAAAAACCTGTGATTGCGAACAGCGCAATCGTGAGTAACCTGTTTTTCATAATTTGGGATGGTATTAGTTAGAATTAGTGAGCCAAATATAGAATTTAATCCAAATAATAATTCAATATTTAAAGAAAATAATTAACAAATCGACAAAATGCATGTTTCGTTATTGGGATATGTGTATAAATTGTATGTTTATTCTGATTTTTGTTCAATTTAAAACCAAACCAAATAAGCCGGATAAAAATTTTTCTGATTCTAACCTGAAACCGTTATTTTTATGCAAATTTTGCGCCTCATGGAATTGAGTTTTTGGGAACGGAAAAATTGGTTTGCCGAAGTCGACTATACGATAGTGGGCAGCGGAATTGTCGGCCTGCACGCTGCCTTGCGTCTGCGCGAACGGTTCCCGCAAAGCAAAATCCTCGTGCTCGAAAAAGGGATGCTCCCGCAAGGTGCCAGTACGAAGAATGCGGGTTTTGCCTGTTTCGGCAGCATTTCTGAAATCATTGACGATTTGCACACGCATTCCGAGGAAGAAGTCATCGAGCTCATCCAGAAGCGCTGGCAAGGTTTGCAGATGCTCAGGAAAAAATTGGGCGACAGCGTCATTGATTTTCGTCCCTATGGCGGCTATGAATTGTTTCTCAAAGAAGATGAATTGGGTTACCGGGAATGTTTGGCCAAAATCCCATTCATCAACGAAATCCTCAAACCCTTGTTCAAATCGGATGTATTTATCAAGGAGTTCGACCGTTTCGGGTTCCATGGCATCCACGAATACCTGGTGTTCAACCCGTTTGAGGCGCAAATCGATACCGGAAACATGATGCAGGCATTGCTGAAATTGGCTGTTTCCGAAAACATTTTGATTTTAAACCGCCAAGCTGTCACGGCCTTCACCGAAAAAACATCGGGAGTGGAAGTCGCTTTGGGTGATTTTTCCTTTACGACCCAAAAATTATTGTTTACGACCAACGGTTTTGCTTCCCAATTGACCAACGGCAGTGTGAAGCCCGCACGTGCCCAGGTTTTGATTACCGAACCGATTCCGGGTTTGGACATCAAGGGTACATTCCATCTGGACAAGGGCTATTATTATTTCCGCAATTTCGAAGACCGGATTCTGTTCGGCGGCGGCCGCAACCTCGATTTCGAAGGCGAAACAACCACCGAGTTCGGACAAACGGCACTCATCCAAAACCAGCTCGAGCAGTTGCTGCGCGAAGTCATCCTGCCCGGGCGCGAGTTCCAAATCGAACACCGTTGGAGCGGCATTATGGGTATGGGCGCGAGCAAAAAACCGATAGTAGAACAAATTTCACAACACGTATATTGCGGCGTGCGGCTCGGCGGAATGGGTGTGGCCATCGGCAGCCTGATCGGGACCGAACTCGCCGATTTGATTTAAATTATGGTAAAAAAGATATTTCGCATATTCAAGAAAACGGTGCTGTGGTTTCTAGCGCTCTCGGTCTTTTTGGTGATTGTGTTCCGCTTCGTGCCGGTTTTCTACACGCCGCTGATGACCATCCGTGCGGTCGAAAACCTGTTTGATGGCAAGGATATGGTGTGCAGCCATGACTGGGAGCCCATCGAGAATCTTTCGGTCAACTTGCAGAAAGCGGCCATTGCGGGCGAAGACGCGACTTTCCTCAAACACCACGGCTTCGATTTCGACGCGATCGAAAAAGCGATGAAAAGCAACGAAAAAGGTAAAAAACTGCGCGGCGGCAGTACCATTTCACAGCAAACCGCCAAAAACGTGTTCCTGTGGCAGGGCCGCAGTTGGTTGCGCAAGGGACTCGAAACCTGGTTCACCATCCTGATTGAAGTCTTTTGGAGCAAGGAGCGCATCATGGAAGTGTACCTGAACAGCATCGAAATGGGCGACGGCGTTTACGGGGCCGAAGCCGCCTCAAAATACTGGTACCGCAAAAGCGCCAAGAACCTGACCAAACGCGAAGCCGCCGGAATCGTGGCCATATTACCGAATCCGCGCAAATTCAAGGCGACCAATTCCTCGGCTTACATCAACCGCAAGAAAGGCAGGATCCAGGCCGGAATGGCTTCGGTAAAATTGGATTATTAAAAAACGCTTCCATTCCTGAAAGCGTTGGGTCTTTGAATTCAATTGAACAACGGCGCATACAACCGCCAGTGCTTGTAAATCAAGATGATATTGAGCGTCAATACCAGTACCGCGACCCAAATCCCGGGAACGCCGAAACAGGCATGGTACAACAAAATGTTGAGCGAAATCGGGGCGAGCAAAATGATCCCGAATGGCACCCACTGCTTGCACAACAACATCGCGCCGATGCACACTTCCACCACACCCAGCATCGGGAAAATATAGCCTGAAGCACCCAGGGTGTTGATGAAATCTCCCGCAGAACCGGACGGCGGCGGCATCGGAATGAAATGCAAAAACTTGTTGCTTCCGAATACAACAAGGATGATTCCCAACAGGATTCTGACGATCATTGTAAATTTCGAATTCATATCAAAAGTTTTATTAGTTAGCGGATTTTTCAAAGTTGTTTCTAAATTACTAAAATATCCGAAACAAAAAACATAAAATTTTGAACATCTGTATTTTAACGCAAACAAAGCATAACTGCAATTGACCCGTACGTTTTTTTCAGATACATTTACGCATCACTAATCTTAAAAACGAAAATCATGCAGGCACACGAAATTGATTACCACATTTACGGCGAAGAAATGCAATACGTCGAAATCGAACTCGATCCGCAGGAAGTCGTCATCGCCGAAGCGGGCAGTTTCATGATGATGGAAAACGGCATCCAGATGGAAACCATTTTTGGCGACGGGTCCCAGCAGCAACAGAGTGGCTTGTTCGGCAAATTGCTTTCGGCCGGAAAGCGTGTCCTCACAGGCGAGAGTCTTTTCATGACGGCCTATTTGAACCAAAACGCAGGCAAAAGCAAAGTGTGTTTCGCCTCGCCTTATCCCGGCAAAATCATCCCAATCGATTTGCGCGAATTCCAGGGCAAATTCATCTGCCAAAAGGACGCGTTCCTGTGCGCGGCCAAAGGCGTTTCGGTGGGCATCGAATTCTCGAGGAAACTCGGGCGTGGCTTGTTCGGCGGTGAAGGTTTCATTATGCAGAAAGTCGAAGGCGACGGTATGGCGTTCGTGCATTCGGGCGGTACCTTGGCCAAACGCGATCTCGCTCCGGGCGAAGTCTTGAAAGTCGATACCGGTTGCATCGTCGGATTCACCAAGGACGTCGATTATGACATCGAATTCATCGGCGGGATCAAAAATTCACTGTTCGGCGGTGAAGGTTTGTTCTTTGCGACCTTGCGCGGACCGGGAACGGTTTACATCCAGTCGCTTCCGTTCAGTAGATTGGCCGACCGCATTATTGCCTCGGCTCCTAAAAACGGCGGAAGCAGCCGTGAAGAAGGCAGTTTGCTCGGCGGGCTTGGGAATTTGCTCGACGGCGACAACCGTTTTTAATACGCAACAAGGCAGGAATAGAAAGCCACGAATTCACGAATTTTAATACTATAATTTGTGATTCGTGGCTTATCAATTTTGCAACTATATATTAAAATTCAATCCAAAAATGACATTTCTCCCTATATTCGGAATCCCGTCGTTTTTGAGACGCGACAAATGCGCAATATAAGTTTTGTCGAATAGGTTGTTGCCGCTCAGGCTGACTTCAAAGGCCGTTTTCCCGAGGACGATTTTTCCACCAAACCCAGCGTTGACCAACGTATATCCGTCAGATTCGGTTTCAAAACCGCTCACGTTTTTCTGGTCGAAAGTCGTAGAGACATTCAATCGCGCGTAACCGTTTTCGAGCCATTTCCTGATCTTGAATTCGGTGCGTAGCGTATTGTTCCAATTGTTGGCCGGAACCAGCGGCAAATAATCACTCCCGACGCTTCGGGATCTTTTTTCTCCGGTCACGGTCTCGAAGCTGCTCTCCAAATGCAGCCAATCGAGCGGATGCGGGTGGAAATGGATGCCGGCCTCGCCGCCGTACAATTTGGCATTGTCCTGCGTGTAGGTGAAGACGTCATTTTCGTCAAGGACTTCACCCGTCGGCATCGCATAAATGTAGTGGCTGATGTGGTTGTAAAATCCGTTGACGAAAAACTCGAAATGCTCCGAATCGTATTCGAAATTCAAATCGGTTTGGAAATTCTGCTCGGTTTTTAAATTGCCGTTCCCGATTTCGTAGCGGTTGGTGCCTTCATGGACGCCGTTGGAAGTGAGCTCGGCCAAGTTCGGTGCACGGAAACCCGAAGCCAAATTGAGGCGCATCGTAAAGTTTTTGGCCAGATCGGTTTTGTAACCCAATGAGGCGTTGAAACTGTCGAACGATTTGTCGATGGCCTGAAAGTAACCTTCTTCGCCCAGAATGCCGTGTTCCTCACTCGAGATCTTGCGGTTGTCGTAACGGATTCCGGCCTGCAATACATTCGATTTCCATTGGTAATTGGCTGTTCCGAAAACCCCGAAATCATCGGTCGTTGCATCGGGAATCAAAAATTCCTCGCCCGAGTTCTTGTTTTCCTGGTGCATGCCTTGGATGCCGGCAATGATTTCAAACTGGCCGAATTTCGGGAAATGGTATTTCAAATCGTAATTGAGCGTGCTGAGTTTCATGTGCAGGGCCGCAGTGGAGCTGTCCTCGAATTCGCTGCGGTCGTTCAAAATGTAACCGATATCGGCGTCGAGCGTGGAATTCCCAAAAAAGAAATTGTTGTGCCAACTCAAAATATGGTTGTCAACGGCCTGCCGTGGCAGCATGGTCTTGCGGTCTTCGGATTGTTCGGCGATGCCTTCTTCGGGAATGCCGAGGTCGAGTCGGTTGAAGTTGTAGCGCAACACGGTCGAAAAAGACGCATTGCTGTAACCGATTGCCGACTTCAAATCGCCTTCATTGTAGCGTGTATTGGTCACGCGCTCGCCCTCGGGCACTTCATAATCGGCATGTGTGGCATAAGCGCCGCGGACGAGGAATTTCCAGTTTTCCGTCGAGGCTTTCAAACCCAAACCCGAGCCGCTGCCGAGTGTATTCGAGAACAACCTTTGGCTGAAATCGCCTTTGAATGTATTGGCCTCGGCGAATTTTTCGGGATTGAAATACAGCACGCCGCCCAAGGCATCCGAACCATATAAAAGCGAAGCTGGGCCTTTGATGACCTCGACGCTCTCGATGCCTGAGTCGTTGAGACCGAGTCCGTGTTCGTCGCCAAATTGTTGGTTTTCGAGCCGCACGCCTTGCGAATAGACCAAAACGCGATTGCCGCTCAAACCGCGGATAACGGGTTTGCCGATCGAGGCGCCGGTTGAAACCTGCGCAACGCCCGGAATCGTGGCCAAGCCTTCGACCAAGGTCGGTACGCCCTTTTGCCGGATCGATTTGAGGTTTTCGCGTTCGACTTTCATGACATTCTGCGATTGGAGTTTGCTGAAGGCGGTCGAAACAATGACTTCGTCCATCTGGTGCATGTTTTCTTGCATTGCGAAATCAAGGACGGTCTCGGAGTTTGATACCGTTATGGTTTTATTTTCAGTCGAAAAACCGATGTAGGAAAAGATAATATTGATTTTTCCGTTGGGAAGGTTGTTCAGGACATATTTTCCGTTGGCATCGGTGGTGGTGCCTTTGTGTAAATCGGGGGCGTAAACGGATACGCCCGTAAGCGGTTGGTTGTTGTTGTCGGTGATGGTACCCGACAGTTTGTTCTGGCCATAGATCATAGCCGAAAACCCTAGTAATAGGGCCAGTATTGTATTTTTCATGGAGTTGATTTTATAGTGATAGCCAATGGCTCCCGATCAAAAAACCGGGAAACCCAAAAAAGTCTAGACTATAAAAAAGGGCGGGCCGCGCAGCGCATACGAACTGCCTGAAAAGGCGGTAGGCGTTTCGGGAACGGTAAAGAAATAAGGGATGGTTTTGTACGGCGCAAAGAAAGAAAATTCAAAAATCTGCGGCGCAACAAAATTGCTGAAACTGAATTCGCACGAATAACAATGGTCAAAATTGTGGTGTTGGTGCGTGATCTGGTCCTTGCCGGTGGCGTGCGAATGTTCGCACTTGTGCTCGGTAAATTCGGCCACGATGTGCTCGAACGAATGCACCGATTGGAACAGTATCGAGGACAATACCGCAAACAGTAGCGAAAGATTGAGCAAGGCGAATTTTTTCTTCATTGCTACAAATGTACTTCTGTAAATGTTAAAAATACCTTAACACTTTGTGAAAACATTTTAAATCATAGATTTGTAGGAATTCACAAACAAAACAAAACAAACATGAAAAAATTATTTTTACTGGCTTTGCCTTTTATTTTATTTTCCTGCAGCTCTGATGACAGCGGGGATTCGACTCAAGTAGTTGTTCCAGTTCCGACCAACACGGAACCATACTCTTATGTACGAGGTGGTATGAATGGAACTGCGTTTGATTACACCTTTAAGCTCAACGATTTTACAAGCCAAACAACCTACACGGCGATCACCAGTATTTCAGGAGGGGGAACTATCACCAGCGGATCGTTTTCGTATGGCGGTATGTTTTCGCCAATAGGCAACTTCAACAAGTTCATTTATGTCTCTTTCGACAACATGTACAATGGCAACGATGAAGACGAAACCGAGCATTTCCATGAAACAATGACTACGTTACCGACCAACTACATCACTTTTGCTCAAGACGATGCCTTCGTCAAAGGCGTAGACATTGGGTACACCATATCTGAAGGGCTTACTTATACCTCTATGGGAGGAAGCCAAACCGGCAGCACCTTTACGATCACCAGTGTCGCTGAAGGTATGGATGGCCCTTACCCAATCAAGACGGTTACCGGAACATTTAGCTGTAAACTATACAATCAAGACAACGCCGCCGATGTAATTAACGTCACCAACGGAACATACAAAATCGTCATGACCGATAATCATTGATTCGATCAAACCAATAAAAAAAGAGCGTCATTTTAGGCGCTCTTTTTATTTTGGATCAATTTCTTTTTATACGAGATGGTTCGCCACTAAATATTCGGCGATTTGAACTGCATTGGTGGCAGCGCCTTTTCTGAGATTATCTGCCACAATCCACATATTCAAAGTGTTCGGCTGGCTTTCGTCGCGGCGGATACGGCCCACGAACACATCGTCTTTGCCTTCGGCATACATCGGCATCGGATACGTGAAAGTGTCGATGTTGTCCTGTACGGTAATGCCCGGGGTTTCGTGTAAAATTTTGCGGATGTCGTTCACGTCAAAGTCATGCTCAAACTCGATATTGACCGATTCGCTGTGTCCGCCCACGACCGGAATCCTGACCGTAGTCGAGGTCACCGCGATGTTCTTGTCGAGGATTTTATGCGTTTCGCGTACCATTTTCATTTCTTCCTTGGTGTAGCCGTTTTCCTCGAACACATCGATTTGCGGGATGACGTTTCTATGGATCGGATATTTGTAGGCCATTTCACCCTGAACGCCGGCGTATTCGTTTTCAAGCTGGCGAACCGCCTTAACGCCTGTTCCGGTCACCGACTGGTAGGTCGAGACCACGACGCGCTTGATGTTGTATTTTTTGTGCAATGGAGCCAAAGCCAAGACCATCTGGATGGTCGAGCAATTTGGGTTGGCGATGATTTTATCCGATTGGGTCAATTCTGAAGCGTTAATTTCGGGAACGACGAGTTTTTTGGTCTGGTCCATGCGCCAGGCCGAAGAATTGTCGATTACCGTGGTCCCTGCGGCAGCAAAAACCGGGGCCCATTCCAAAGAAGTGCTTCCGCCCGCCGAAAAAATCGCAATCTGCGGCTGTTTGTCGACGGCTTCCTGCATGCCCACAATCTTGTATTTGTCGCCCTTGTATTCGATTTCCTTACCGATCGATTTTTCCGAAGCGACCGGGATCAATTCGGTAATCGGGAAATTCCTTTCGGCCAACACTTTGAGCATGACTTCGCCTACCATTCCGGTAGCGCCAACAACAGCAACTTTCATCAGATATGATTTTTAAATTATGCTGCAAAAGTATAGAGAAATTCGGTTGGTTCGTCAAACTTTAAGAAAAGAAAAACCGCCCAAGGGTGCGGGCGGTTAAATGAGACATTGAATATGTAATGTAACGGTACTTTACCTGTTTTTGAGCGCATCGCGGATTTCCATGAGCAACTTTTCCTCGTTGGTCGGTGCGGGCGGTGCGGCTGGCGCTGCTTCCTCTTTCTTTCTCATGCTGTTGACGCCTTTGACCATCAGGAAAATCACAAAAGCGATAACCAGGAAGCTGATGACGGCAGCCAAAAATTTTCCGTACAGAATACCTCCATCGGTCTTTAAATCTGCGAGATTTTCGACATGAGCCGCTTTAAGTGCCGGATTCAATATGGCCGGTGTGATCACATCTGCGACCAACGAAGTGACGATAGCGCTAAAAGCACCTCCGATGATAACCCCTACCGCCAAATCCATGACGTTGCCTTTGGCAATAAACTCTTTAAATTCTGACATCATTCCCATAATAAAATAGTGTTAGATTAGAAATTGGTTTTACAGTCAATCTAAAGTAGTTAAAATTTTAACACGTTTGTCATTATTCCCTGTAAAAAACGCGTTTGACGCGTTGGGAGATGCTGGTCAGGATTTCATAGGGAATCGTACCGAGTTTTTCGGCCATGTAAATCACAGTCGGGCTTTCGCCGAAAATGGTCACCGGATCGCCTTCCTTGCACTTGATTTCGGTCGCATCGACCATGAGCATGTCCATGCACACGCTGCCCAAAATCGGTGCTTTTTTACCGTTGATGGTCACAAACCCGACGCCGTTGCCCCAATGGCGTGAAATGCCGTCGGCGTAACCGATGGGAATCGTCGCGACTTTGGTCGGCTGCTCGGCCATGAACCGCCGTCCATAACCCACGGAATCGCCTGCCGGAATCGTACGCAGTTGCGAAATGATCGATTTTAAGGTGCCGACGTTTTCGAGGAATTTCTGTTCTTCGGAATCATTCGAAATGCCATACAATCCGATGCCGAGACGAACCATGTCGTATTGGGCTTCGGCGAAATTCTCGATTCCTGAGGTATTCAGAATGTGGCGAATCGGTTTGATTTTTAAATCCGAAATTATTTTAGAAGACAGTTTTTCGAACAATGCAATCTGCGACAACGCAAAATCCTTGTGCTGCAAATCGTCGCTCGTGGCCATGTGCGATAAAATGCTCTTGACCTTGACCGATGCGTTCGATTTGAGCGTAAAAATCAGTTCTTCGATGTTGTTTTCCTGGAATCCCAAACGGTGCATGCCTGTGTCGAGCTTGATGTGGATCGGGTAACCTTCGAGTTTTTTCTGTTCGGCAATCTTGATAAAGGCGTTGAGTCCTTTGATGCTGTAGATTTCAGGCTCCAATCCGTGTTGGATGATCGCCGCAAAACTCGTATTCTCAGGATTCAAAACCATAATCGGCAAAGCAATACCGGCATTTTTGAGTGCGATGCCTTCATCGGCAAAAGCCACGCCGAGGTAATCGGTTTTGTGGTGTTCGAGCAATTTAGCGATTTCAAATCCGCCGTTTCCATAGCCGAACGCCTTGACCATGACCATCAATTTGGTTTTGGGCTTGAGTTTCGAGCGGTAATAGTTGAGGTTATGGCTGATTGCGTTGAGGTTGATTTCAAGCACCGTCTCGTGGGTCTTTTCCTCTAGCAATGACACAATTTCTTCAAAACGGAAATCGCGCGCGCCCTTGATCAGGATGGTTTCGTTGCCGAAAGACAAAGTGTCGAACGCCGCCACAAAATCCTTGGTGCTCTTAAACGCGACGCAATTGAGGAACTTTTTCTTGAACTCCGAAATCGTCTCGCCCACCACAATCATGCGGTTGATTTTATTCGAAATGACGAGTTCGGAAACTTTGCTATATAATTCTTCGTTCGACAACCCCGATTGATAAATATCCGATAAAATGAGCGTTTTCTTTTTGTAATGCTTTTGGTTTTCGAGGAAATCGAGCGCAATTTTCAAGGATTGGTAATCCGAGCTGTAACTGTCGTCGATGATGGTCGAATTGTTGATGCCGTTCTTGACTTTGAGCCGCATTTCGACCGGAAACAACAAACTCATGCGGTCCTCGATGGTTTTGGCGTCGTAGTTGAAATACAGCATCACCATCATGCATTGGATCGCATTCTCGACCGAGGCGTCGTCCTGGAACGGAACCTTGATTTCGAATTCGTCCGAACCGCGTTTGACCTTCATCAAGGTTTTGTCGACCACGAGTTTTTTGATGATAAACACATCGGCTTCTTCGTGTTTGCAACTCCACGTAAACGTGCGCACGCCTTGCGTCAGGAACGCTTCAATCGTTTTATTTTTATGGCAGATCAGTACTTCCGAATGTGCGAAAAGCTTGAGTTTCTGCTTTATTTTTTCGCCGATATTGGCAAAGCCTTCATCATGCGCCGAACCGATGTTGGTCAGCAAACCAATCGTCGGACGGATGATGCGCTCCAATTTTTCCATCTCATTGACCGTAGAAATCCCGGCCTCGAAAATCCCGAGGTTGTGTTTTTCGTTGATCGACATGACCGAAAGCGGCACGCCAACTTGCGAATTGTAACTTTTTGGGCTTCGGATGATGTTGTAATCGGGACTCAACAAAAAATTGAGCCATTCCTTGACGATCGTTTTGCCGTTGCTGCCCGTAATCCCGATGATCGGAAAATGGAATTGGTTGCGGTAAAACGCCGCGAATTGCTGCAAGGCCGTCAGCGTATTGTCGACGATCAGGAAATTGGCCTGGCCGCGCACCTCGTCGGGGATGTACGTGACGACAAAATTGACGACGCCCGTATCGATGAGCTCGCCGATGTAATTGTGCGCGTCGTTATTGGGTCCCGAAAGCGCAAAAAACAACGTGGTTACGCCATTCTGCAATGAACGGCTGTCGATCGAGATGTGGTCAATCGGCATCGCGTCGGATTCGCCGAACCATTTGGCATGGAGGACCGGAATAATATTTTTGAGGGATAAAGCCAAAATCAGTCTTCTTTGGAGTCCTTGTTTACTTCGATGTCCTGTGCCGATTGGCTCCACATCGCGTTGAAATAAGCCGCGCGGCTCAAGGGTTCGTATTCTTCGGTTTCGCCCAAAAGCACGAGGCTGTCGTTATCGGCTTTGCGGAAACTGTAGTTGGCCAGGTTGCCCGTTCGCGTACACACGGCGTGGACTTTGGTCACGTATTCGGCGGTCGCCATCAGTGCCGGCATCGGCCCAAACGGGTTGCCCTTGAAATCCATATCGAGTCCGGCGACGATCACGCGGATGCCTTGGTTGGCCAAATCGTTGCAGATTTTGACGATCTCGTCATCGAAAAACTGCGCCTCGTCGATGCCGACGACATCGCAACCCTGGGCCAGGATCGAGATATTGGCAGCGGCTGGAACCGGGGTCGAGCGAATCTCGTTCGAATCGTGCGACACGACCATTTCGTCGTGGTAACGCGTGTCAATGGCGGGCTTGAAAATTTCGACTTTCTGCTTGGCGAATTGCGCGCGTTTGAGTCGGCGGATCAATTCCTCGGTCTTCCCCGAAAACATCGAACCGCAGATGACTTCAATCCACCCAAATTGTTCTTTATGATTTACTGTATTTTCGAGAAACATTTCGTAATTTTCAGCCTGAAAACAGGATTGGTTTATTTTGTTTGAAGCAAATAAAAATTTTCTATTTTTACATCGTTTCAAAAGTAGAAAAATTTTCCAAATACGGTAACTTCGCCGCATTTAATTCCGAAATTTAAAGTTTACGAAACACGCCCTTACTTACTATAAATTTGAAAGTCATGAAAAAGAAGCTCGAAGCCGAACTGATCAGCATTGCGCACAGGATTTTACAGATGAAGAACAAATCCGATCTGGTCCAGTTGCATCAGGAAACCCAGAAATTATACGAGAAATTGTCTGTTCTGCGTTTTGTGGAGGAGCATTTTTCACAGGCCAGACCTACCATCGGGCAGGCCGAAATCGAAGACCAACTCGCGCAGATTTTTGACCAAGAAGTTCCGGCCCAAATAAAAGAAGAAGCGGTAGTCGAGGCCCCTCAAGTCGAAGCGATCAAAGACATCCTTTCCGGAATCAGCGAAAAGGCGAGCCAGCAACAGGAGCAAGTCGAAGCAGTTCTTGAAAAGGAAGAACAGGCGGTAGCCGAAGAACATGAAACCGTTGAGGCAGAAGGAGTCCAACCCGACGAAACAGAAGCGCCTCAAGAAAGCCAGGAAGCGCCTGTAGAAGAACCAATGGCAGCCGAAACAGCAATCACTCCCGAACCGGAAGCAGTGACCGGGACCGTTGCCGAAACGGAACCAGAATCCCAACCCGAAACGCCCAAGGAAGATTTATTCAAACCCGCATTCGAATGGGGATTCGAAGCCAAGAAAGAGGAGCCGGTAGCAGAAGAACCGAAAATCACGCCGGCGCAAATCTCTTTCGACGACCTGCTCGGACAGGATTACGTGGATCCGGTTTTCGTGAAACCCGAAGAAATGGAAACCCCGATGCCGACTTCCGATGCCACGCCAGCGTCGACACCGGAACAGTCCGATGATGAAAAGCACGCCGCGGAACTCGCAGAATCGAACCGTCGTTTGGCCGATCTCAGGGAAGCCGCCAACCGACCGCTTTCTGAAATCAACGAACCCAAGCAGAATGTAATTCCGATTACCCGGAACTTTGCCGATACCTCGAATGTGATCCCGATTGCCAAGGGCGAAAACCTGAACGACCGCGTGTCGAAAGGCATCACGATCGGACTCAACGACCGCATCGCGTTCATGAAGCATTTGTTCAACAACTCGAGCGAGGATTACAACCGCGTGTTGTCGCAGCTCATCACGATCGATACGCTTGACGAAGCCCGGAATTTCATCGATACGATGGTCAAGCCAGACTACAACAATTGGGAAGGCAAGGACGAATACGAACAGCGTTTCATGGAAATCGTCGAGAAGAAATTTTCGTAAAAATAGCATACAATAGAAGGCCACGAATTCACGAATTATTTGCTTTACAATTCGGGAATTCGTGGCTTTAAAATTTTAGACCATGGGCAAACTTTTTATCGTTCCGACACCAATCGGCAACCTCGAAGACATGACGTTCCGCGCAATCCGTGTGCTTCAGGAAGCCGACCTCATTTTGGCCGAAGACACACGTACCAGCGGCAAACTGCTCAAGCATTTCGAGATCGCCACGCACATGCACAGCCACCACATGCACAACGAGCACAAGACGGTGGAAAACCTGATTTCGCGTCTCAAAACCGGGGAAACGATTGCGCTCATTTCCGATGCTGGAACACCCGCGATTTCCGATCCGGGTTTTTTGCTCACGCGCGCCTGTGTCGAAAACGGAATCGATGTAGAGTGTCTGCCTGGGGCGACGGCTTTTGTGCCGGCTTTGGTCAATTCGGGATTGCCCAATGACCGTTTTGTATTCGAAGGATTTTTGCCCGAAAAGAAAGGCCGACAGACGCGATTTTTGGCGTTGGCCGAAGAAACCCGCACTATGATTTTTTATGTTTCGCCCCACAAATTGGTCAAGACATTGGTCGAGTTCGTACAATATTTTGGGGAAGACCGACCGGTTTGTGTCTGCCGCGAATTGTCGAAATTGCACGAGGAAAACGCGCGCGGAACGGCTGCAGAAGTGCGCAAACATTTTGAAGCGAAAGCGCCGAAAGGGGAAATTGTGGTGGTCGTTGGTGGAAAATTAGACAAGAAAGAGTCAAGAGCCAAGAACCAAGACTGATGTTTTTGGCTGGGGCGTTACGGCGGCAAGACGCTATTTCATCAAACCAAAATTTTGTGCCACCGTCGGGCTGTACGCGCTACACGGTAGCTTGCTGCCATCCCTAACGCAAACCTGAATCAAACGGACAAATCCACAAACTGAAAAGATTTTCCGCTAAACAATCCTTTATCGGATAACTTCAAATCGGGAATCACGAGCAACGCCATAAACGACAACGTCATAAAAGGCGCTTTCAGCGGGCTTCCTAAATTTTTTGCCATCGCGTCGATTTCCTGGTACAAACGTCCGGTTTCCCATCCATCTTTATCCGAAATGATTCCGGCGACGGGCAATCCCAAAACTTTCGACTGCTGGCCATCGACCGCACAAATTCCACCGCGGTTTTGGATAACCAAATTGACCGCTTTGCAGATTTCTTCGTCCGAAGTGCCAACCACGACAATATTATGGCAATCGTGCGCGACCGACGAAGCAATCGCACCACGTTTCAATCCGAAATTTTTGATGAAGGCCACAGCGGTAGGTGCATCTTGGTAGCGGTTGACGACGGCCATTTTGAGGATGTCGTTTTCTACATCTGAGACCAAATGTCCGTTTTCGGTTTTTGCGGGACAATGGATTTCATTCGTGATGAGTTGGCCTTCCAAGGCTTCGATGACGCGAATTTTTTGGGCAGAAGAAGGTACTGTAAAATCGACGATTGTCTTTTCGGAAATATTAAAATTGTTTGGCGTTTCGAATGCAACCGATTCGACAAAAGACTGGCCATTTTCCGCGACCAGTTTGCCATCGATGTAAGTTTGCAAAACTTTGAAATCGGTCAAATCCTCCACGACGATAAAATCGGCGGGATCGTTTTCCCGAAGCAAACCGACGTTCATGTTGTAATGTTTGACCGGGTTGATGCAGGCCGCCTGCAGTACTTTAAATACGTCAATCCCTTTGGCGACGGCACGTTGGCACAGTTGGTTGAGGTGTCCCACAATCAAATCATCGGGATGCTTGTCATCGGAACAGAACATCATGTTCTCGAAATGTTCGGGCAGTAAACCGATGAGCGCCTCGAAGTTTTTGGCCGCGCTGCCTTCGCGCACAATCACTTTCATGCCGAGCGATAATTTCTCGGCGGCTTCTTCGTACGTAAAACATTCGTGGTCGGTCGTAATTCCTGCCGAAATGTATTTCTGTAAATCTTGGCCACGGACACCGGGAGCATGGCCATCGACGGGTTTGTTGAAATGCTTCGCCCACTGGATTTTTTTCAACACTTCGGCATCGTCGAAAATCACGCCGGGGTAATTCATCATTTCGGCCAGGTAATAAATGTCGGGCGAAGCGAGCAAATCTTTAATCCCATTTGAATCGATGACCGCGCCGGCCGTTTCGAACGAAGTCGCCGGAACACAGGACGGTGCGCCAAAATGGAATTTGAGCGGGACTTTTTGGCCATTTTCAATCATGTAAAAAACGCCGTCAGAACCCAAAACATTGGCAATTTCATGCGGGTCGGATATGGTTGCGACCGTACCATGAACCACCGCCAATCGGGCAAATTCAGAAGGCACGAGCATCGAACTTTCGATGTGGATGTGCGCATCGATGAAGCCGGGAAGGATAAAGTTTTTATTCGCATGTTGCTTTTCAACGATCGAAATGATTTTTCCGTTTTCGACCGTAATTTCACCCGAATAGAGGCGTCGGTTCTCGATGTCTACGATTTGTCCCTGGATTTGCATAAGCTCAAATTTTAGGAAGGCAAGAAACAAAATTTCTGTCCCATTTTTTGCTACATTTGAAAAAGATTTTCACTCGATTATACACCATACAAAATTTTTATCTATGCGCTGGAACCTCAAACCCACTCCCGATCCGGGAACCGTTAAAAACCTTCAAGACGTTTTAAAAACCGATGCGATTACGGCGGCATTGCTCGTCCAACGCGGCATTGAAACCTATGAACAGGCGCGGCTGTTTTTCCGTCCGTCGCTCGACGATCTGCACGATCCGTACCTGATGAAAGACATGGACAAAGCCGTTGCCCGAATCGAAACGGCGATTGCCAACGAAGAAAATATCCTTGTTTTTGGCGATTATGATGTAGATGGCACGACGGCTGTTTCGCTCGTCTCGTCTTACCTCAAAACGCTTTCATCCAATATTGCGACTTATATTCCCGATCGATACGACGAAGGCTACGGCATTTCGTTCAAGGGCATCGATTATGCCGACGACAATGGCTGTTCGCTCATTATTGCACTCGATTGCGGCATCAAGTCGATGGACCATATCCATTATGCGAAGGAAAAAGGAATCGATTTTATCATTTGCGACCACCACCGCCCGGGCGATTCGTTACCCGATGCGGTTGCGGTGCTCGATCCCAAACGCGAAGATTGCGATTATCCGTACGACGAATTGTGCGGCTGCGGCATCGGGTTCAAACTGATACAGGCCATCGGTGCCAATCGCAACCAAACGACGCAGGATTTGACCGAATATTTGGATTTGGTCGCGACGGCGATAGCTGCCGATATCGTGCCGATGACGGGTGAAAATAGAATCCTGGCCAAATTCGGGCTCGAAGTCATCAATTCGAATCCAAGGCCAGGCATCAAGGCGCTGATCGGTCAGGTCAAAAAGCAAACACTCGACATTACCGATGTGGTCTTTATCGTCGCACCGCGCATCAACGCTGCCGGCAGGATCAAGCACGGCAACCATGCGGTCGAATTACTGACCGAATTCAATCTGGAACAAGCAGAGAAATTCGCGTCAGAAATTGAAAAATACAACGCCGACCGCAAGGAATTGGACAAACAGATTACCAAAGAGGCGCTGTTGCAAATCGAGGCAAACAACGAACGTGACCGTTTTACGACCGTCGTTTTCAATGAAAATTGGCACAAAGGCGTGATCGGGATTGTCGCGTCAAGATTGATCGAAACGTATTACCGCCCGACCTTGGTGTTTACCCAAAGCGGCGACAAATATGCGGCTTCGGCGCGTTCGGTCAAGGATTTTGACGTCTACAATGCGTTGCAGGCTTGTGCGGAACACCTCGAACAATTTGGCGGGCACATGTATGCGGCCGGGATGACTTTAAAGGCCGAGAAGTATTTGGATTTCAAGGAAGCGTTCGAAAAAGTCGTCCGCGAAACGATGCCCGAGCATTTGCGGACACCGGAGGTGTCGATCGATGCCGAAATCGACTTTGCCGAAATCACGCCCAAACTGATTCGGTTGTTAAAACAATTCGAGCCGTTCGGGCCGCAGAACATGACACCGGTTTTCATGACCAAAGGCGTCACCGATACCGGTTTTGCCAAAACACTCGGCGCAGACAATGAACATTTGCGGGCGTATGCCAAACAAGACGATTCGGGTGGAATTGGGGCAATCGGTTTTGGATTGGGCAAGAAACTCGATTTGGTAACCAACCAAAAACCGTTTGATGTGGCCTATTGCATCGATGAGAACGAGTGGAACGGAACCGTGACGACCCAGTTGCGGCTCAAAGATTTGCGCGCTTAAGATGGAACTGATCGCTGTTTTGGAAAACCCGAATTACATCATCAATATTGGCCATGTGATCCGCAATGTCAATGGTTTGGGTGTCGACAAATTGTATGTCGTGGATGGTTTGAAACGGCTCGAAGCCGATTTGGAAGCGCTTCGCAATAGAAAGTCACTGCTCAAGCATTCTTCGGGCGCGGTACAATTTACTGACATACGGCGTTTTGATACTTCGCAGGATTGTTTTGACAGTCTTCAAGCCGATGGCTTTGTGTCGGTGGCGACCTCGCCGCATCGGGTTGGGAAACAACATTTTGTATTGCACCAAAGTCGGTTAAACCAACCGAAACTAGCGATCTGGTTTGGTGAGGAAGCGAACGGGCTCAGCGATTTGGCGCTTGAACGTTGCGAATTCTGCGTGACCGTTCCGATGGCGGGCGGCGTGGAAAGTTTCAATCTGGCGACAACGACGGCCATTGTGTTGTATGAGGCGGTGAAGCAACGGCGGTTTTAAGATAAATTGTCGATCGTAAGTTGCGTGAGGGATTGAAGTGGAAATCCTTTTGTGAAGGATGAACAAAAGATTGCAACGGAAAGCCCGACGGCGCACAATAAAGCTGATTCGCAATGAAAATCCTGGTGCGCCGGCACGCCCCAAAACTTTAACAATCTCTTATTTAGAACTGATTTAAATAATTCACTACATTTGGATCAAATAGTAAGACTATGAAACAAATTGAGCAAATTTATGTGAACGATTTCGGGATGGCGTTTTTCTGGAAAGAGCAACAGACCGTAATTTCAGAGAAAGTACAGTTGGTTTTCAAAGAAACCGGTTTTTATTTTACGCTGGATGAATTGCACCGTTTCATGGTCCTGATCGAAGATTCTTGCCGAAGGAACCACGCCTGTGAAAGTTGCGCGATGAAGCACCAATGCCATAAATTTTTGCTCAAGACGCCGGTTTCACAGATCGACTTGGCGGTCTCGCACAAAGAGTTGAGCGGCATCAAGGATTTGGTGGAAGGCACGTTGTTCAAGATTGGCCTTTATGAGTATCTTTTTGGATTGGGCCGCAATTAAATTTCAAACTTCTTGAGTTCGAAAGGTTTCGCCGTCAAAAACCCCGTAGGTAAAATAGCCGATCCAGTCGCCGAGGTTGACGTATTGGGAATTTTCTCCGACTTTGATGACCATCGGCAGGTGACGGTGGCCAAAGACAAAGTAATTGTAGTGCTTGGTTTCGAGCTTGCGTTTGGCATATTGCACGAGCCATTCGTTTTCTTCTCCTAGAAATTTCACATCGGCATCGCCTGAAATGAGTTTGTTTTTGACCGAAAGGTGTTGGGCCAACTTGACACCGATATCGGGATGCAGCCAGCGGTAGAGCCATTTCGAAAACGGGTTGGTGAACACTTTCTTCATGCGTTTGTAGCCTTTGTCGCCCGGGCCTTTGCCGTCGCCATGGCCAATTAAAAACGTTTTTCCGTTAAAGGTGTATTCCTGGTTGTCGTGGTAGACGGGAATGTTGAGTTCCTTTTCGAAATAATCGCTCATCCACAAATCGTGGTTGCCCACGAAAAAGTAAATCGGGATGCCCGAATCGCGGATTTCGGCCAATTTACCCAAGACGCGCACGAAACCTCTTGGAACCACTGTTTTGTATTCAAACCAAAAATCGAACAAATCGCCCAGAAGAAAAATCGCATCGGCATCGGCTTTGACCTTGTCGAGCCAGGCCACGAATTTGAGTTCGCGCGGGAAACTCGCCTCGGCCGTCGGGGCGCCCAAATGCTGGTCGGACGCGAAGTAGATTTTTTTATTGTGGGTCAACTGCATAGATTATAGGTTGTCGCTGGCGTACCATTCGGCAAATGAAGTGTCGGTTTCCTGCAATTTGAGTGAATGCAAGGCGATGCTGTCGGGCAGGCGTTTCTTGATTTTATGGGCGAAATCGATGACCATGTTTTCACTTGTCGGCTGGTAATCGACGAGGATCACATGGTGGCCGCGCTCCTTGAGTTCGTTGGCGAGTTCGATGTGCGGCGTGGTTTCGTTGAACACGGTCGCGTGGTCGAAAATATCGACGATTTCTTCCTTGACGATTTTCTTGAGATCCGAAAAATCGATTACCATCCCGAATTTGACATCGTTGCGGTTCGTGATGGGCGTGCCAATCACGGTCACCGACAATTTGTAGCTGTGTCCGTGTACGTTCTTGCATTTGCCGTCGTAGCCGTAAAGCGCATGGCCGGTTTCGAAACTGAACTGTTTGGTAATCCTGATTTTGCTCATTGAAACAAATTTATGGCGCAAAGGTAAACAAAAAAAGACCGCCTGAAGGGCAGCCTTTTCGTAAAATACTATAATCTGTTATTATGGGTTCTCCTCGAATGCCTGATTTTCGTTTGGCTCTGCAGCCCTTGAATTGATGGCGTTGTTGTTGGCATCGGTTACGATGGCGATGAAGCTCATGTTTTCGGCATTGCTCACCTTGGCCGGAACCGGAACCGTAAAACTGGTCGTCACGGTCTGGTCGAAATTGGTGCCGTAAATCGGGTTGCCCAAAACATGCGTCAACGAAGCACGCAATACATGGTCGTGCTCGAAATTTTGGATTACGTGCACATTGTTGTAATAGGTGGTGTAATTGATTTGGCGATAGTACAGGTCATTTTCCAAAACATAAACGACCAATTTGAGGTTCGAGTAATTCTGGGCGCATTTGACTTTGACATCCAAATCGATCTGTCCATCGGCGACAGTAGAATTCATCGCAATACCAAGTCCGCAGTTGTTGCTGGTCAGGTTGACGGCGTCTTGTGTGTTCGTATCTGGATCAACCCAAGTGATGGTGCGGTTCAATCTGGCCTGTGGCAATTCGAGGTCGTGATCTGGGGAAATCAAATCCTTCAAAGGTTGGTAATCGGCGAAGTGGTACGGATCGTTTCCGTTGTGGATGGCAACAATGTTGACTCTTTCTGTAGCGGCTTCTACCTGTTCAATTCCAAAAGAAACGCGCGTACAGTTGCCGCACCAGGTTCCGGTGTAATCTTCAATCAAAACATGTTTCTGGAATTGGCCTGAAACCGGCGGGGCATCAACGGCATCATTGACCGGGATTTCAGAGTAGATGGCGTTGGTGTCGTTGCAGGAAACCGTTACCGCCAAGACTGAAAAAAGCCCCAAAAAAGGTAAAAATTTCATAGCGTGCGTATTTGTAGTTATAGCTTGCAAATAAAGCAAAAAAAATTTTATTTTCATCTATATAATTTATTTATTTGCACTTCACAACCCAACTATTATGAGAAAAATACACTTATTATTGCTATTTATTGGATTTAGTGCATTCGCCCAAAAAGAGCTGCCGAATCTGAACCTCACTTCACTCGAAGGCAAAACAGTTTCGCTTAAAAACGACTTCGTCGAAAAAGACAAAATCTATATCTTTTCGTTTTGGGCTACTTGGTGTACGCCTTGTATCGCCGAGCTGGACGAACTGAATGATCTCCAAGCGGAATGGAAAAAAGACGTCAATTTTGAAATCGTAGCCATCTCGACCGACGATTCGAGAACCCAAAAAAGGGTCAAGCCGCTCGTCAATGGCAAGGGTTGGGAATTCAACGTGGTGCTCGACAGCAACCAGGACTTTAAAAGAGCCTTGTCGATCGTCAACATTCCGTACACGATTGTCGTCAAAAACCAACAGATCGTGCACATCCAAAACGGTTATGTGCCAGGCAGCGAAAGCGAATTGCTCGCCAAGCTCAAAGCACTCTAAGAATCAAACAACACCAAAATATCTCCATCTTGAACAAACAAATCGCTTTCTGTTTCGGGGCATTGCTCTCGCTCTCGGCCTACGCGCAGGAAAATCAGGAAAATAAAAATAAGGTAACGGTTTCGGGCGGATTCGAGACCAACTCGCAATGGTACATGAACGATCCCGGACTCGATGTTACGCATCCCGAGCCGGCCATACGATCGAACAATTACCTTTTCGTGAACGCCAAATACAAAGGCTGGACCGCCGGAATCCAAGGCGAAGGCTACGAAGATGAAGCCTTGCTCAACTACAATCCAAAATACACCAAGACCGACGTGGCGACCTATTTTGTCCAATACAAAAATGAAATGGTCGATATTACCGCGGGTTATTTCTACGAACAGTTCGGCAGCGGTTTGCTGCTCCGGAGCTGGGAAGACCGCCAACTCGGGATCAACAACGCCTTGCGTGGCGGGCGCATCATTTTCACGCCGGTCAAATGGTTTACGATCAAAGGCGTTTACGGACGTCAAAGAACCGGTTTCGATGTAGCCAATTCAGACATTTACGGCGTGGACACCGAATTTGGCATTTCAGACATTTTCAAATTGCAGACCACCGAATTGTCATTGGGCTTGAGTTACGTAGCCCGTGACGAAGAAATGCCCGCAATTCCAGACCCGAATTTCGAAACCCGTACCGACGCTTTTGCCGGCCGCATCAACTTCGCGCACCAATCGTTTTATGCTTCGGCCGAATACAACTACAAATCGAAAGACGCCGTGGTCGAAAAGCAAGACCAGGTCAAGAACAATTTTGTCAAGCCCGGGAACGCTTTGCTCGTCAATGCGGGTTATTCCAAAAAAGGCTTTGGGATTGACGGAACCTTCCGCCGTCTGGAAAACATGAGCTTCTATTCGGAAAGACGCGCGAACAAGAACGCGTTCAACGACCGCATCATGAATTACATTCCGAGTTTGACCAAGCAGCAGCACTACAACCTGGCCAACATCTACGTCTACCAGGCACAGCCGGGTGTTAACCTTCCGGATTATACCGTGCTCAAGGCAGGGGAAATTGGCGGACAAATCGATTTGTTCTACAATTTCAAGAAAGGTACGGCGCTGGGCGGCAAGCACGGAACCAAGGTTGCGCTCAACTTCGCCGAATGGCACGCGCTTTCGGGCGATTACTATTTGCCGAACAAAGACTATGATGTCGATTTCTTCGGATTCGGCAAAAGATTCTTCACCGAATACAACCTCGAGATCACCAAAAAGTGGAACGAACAATGGCAAACCGGTTTCAGCTACATCAACCAGTACAACAACCTCAAACTCGTCCAGGAAACCTATGGCAAAGTCAACACGAATATCGTGGCCGCCGAAGGAACCTTCAAGTTTTTCAGCGGTAAACGCTCGGTGCGATTGGTATTGGAACACATGTGGGCCGATGCCGACAAAAAGAACTGGGCCGCAGGAACCGCCGAATTCAACCTCAATCAAAGGCTCTCGTTTTTCACCAACGACATGTGGAATTACGGCAACGACGATCCCGATGCACGCGACGTATACTACAATTTCGGAACCGCTTACCGCTGGAAATCGCTTCGCGCGGCGTTAAATTATGGCCGTCAGCGCGGTGGATTGGTCTGTGTAGGAGGCGTTTGCAGATTTGTTCCGGAAAGTTCTGGAATATCTTTGTCGGCGAACATCGCTTTTTAAAATTAATTTATATATTTGCGCAAGCAAACGGGGATGTAGCTCAGTTGGCTAGAGCGTTTGGCTGGCAGCCAAAAGGTCGTGGGTTCGAGCCCCATCTTCTCCACAAATACAAAGTAAAGCCTGTCGCGGAAAACGCGACAGGCTTTTTTCTTTGCTAAAACAATGCTGAAACATTTATAGCTTTAGATGGATGGCAGGCATTTCCCCTTGATCGGATAAAGATACATATCCGTCAGCAGTCAGAACAAGATGGTCAAGGATGTTTATGTCGAGCAGTTTTGCGGCTTCGGCAAACTTTCTGGTCAGACTTTTATCCGCATCACTGAATTTTTTCGCCCCCGATGGATGATTGTGCGCCAAGATAATACCGCTCGCTCTCGCTTTTAAAGCCGTCGCGAACAGGATTTTACTGTCAACCATACACTCGGAAACGCCGCCTGTTGCAATGAGCGAAACACCAAGACAGCTATTTTTACGATCAAGCAGCATTATTTTGAATTGCTCCTGCAATTCCATTTTGCCTTTATCCCAAGAACTATCCAGCAACTCGTAGGCATCCAAAGATGAACAGATTTGTCTCTGCTCGCTTTGAGGCATTTTGTTCCGATAGATAAGCTCGACTTCGGTAACCTTATTAAAGCCGTCTTTCAATTTTCCCATCTTATTCCTCGCCCTTCTTTTCTTGGTTAAATAAGTGCCACTCGTTAACGCCACGATGCGGCGCGTATTTTTTGTTCATCGGTTTTAAAACAAGCTTGTTTTGACGTAGGCAGAATTCGCGAAGTGATTGTGTTGCGCGACTTCCAGCGAGGTTGTTTCCCAACCAAGAATACAAGGTGTCGTAACCGTAGCTATTCACGTAGGGATAAATTTGTGGCAGACAGGCTATAGAGTTAAGAATTATTACGTCTCCTTGCAAGATTGCAAAATCGTCATAAGATAGGGCAGAAAGGAAATCGAAATACTTTTCAAATATGTGGATGTGCTTAACTGGGAAGCTTTTTGAGCGAACAAACGAAATATTCTTCGGGCTGATATGCCCCGACACAAAGTCGTTCCAAAACTCATAACCGTTTCCCGCGTTCGGCGCACCAATCGCACAAATAACACGGTTATTCGTCGCGTCCTTTACAAGTAACTCTTTGAGCTGTTGCTTCGCAAGCGTGAGATTTATTCCCTTGTTCTTCAAAGTCTGAATTAAAGACGGGTGTTCCAGATCATAAACCGATTTCAGGCTGTAGTTCGGCATCGTCTCAATTGGTTGCTCGCCGGAGAGATAAAGCACGGAGGCGGGCGACATCATCATATTGGTCAGCCACCGTAGAGCATCTACGACCGTGTGGCTTTCGTCGCAGCTTTCAAGATAAGTGCATACAAATTCGACTACCGAGCCACTAGCCCCTGTTGAGAGGTCTTGCCAAGTGTTGGCTCCTGTGTCGATCATCAAGCTTGCAGTTTTATCGATGCGAAAGGGCGAATGATACCAATGATGAGATTTTTTATCCTTGATCGGCTTGCAGCCGAGTTTTTGCAGGATTTCAGGCATGGGTATATCGTTGGCTTGTTGCAGGTTCATAACAACACCTTTCTTGGTTTCTACGATTTTGGATTTAGTTTTAAGGTTTTAGGTCGGCGTTCAGGAACTCATCCAGCACGGATTTGTAATAATAAACCCGACCTCTAATTTTGACTGGCTTTAGATCAAAATTTTTGGTGCAGTCCAGCACAGCAAGATAGCCCGGTGACATTCGTACATATCTTGCAGCTTCTTTTCGTGATAACAGTGGGTCTTCACGTGAGTTAAAATAGTTATTCGAAGTATCTGTATCAGTTTCAGCTTTGCTTGCGTTCAACATTCATCCCCCTTGACACTCTAAGTTGTGTCCATACTTTTACTATACCGCACGTTGAAAGATTTTTTTCAAAATTTTGAGTTTATTAATGACAAATAAAGGTTCCTAAAAGAAAGATTCTTTTTTGGAAAAATTTATCCGAGAAGTTGTGAAAATTTCAGTTGGGGGGCTTGCTTTTTTGCAGCTTGGTTAAATATCAATCCGATTTTCTTTCCCTTCGCAGCAAAGTAAATTGCTTTTGTCGCAGTGCCTACGGCTGCACGTACTGGCTCTAGGTCAAGTCGTGAATAAATCGCGGTAGCATGTGGTGTTTTATGCCCCAGCGATTTGCCTATAACTAATAAGCTTGCGCCGGTCTTTGCTTGCCAGCTTCCTAACGTTCTGCGAAGGTCATGCAGTCGTAAATCTTTCAGTTCTGCCCTTTCTAAAATCCGAAGCCATGCCTTACGTGGATCAGCAAGATAACCTTTCTTACCTTCGCCGGGAAAAACGTAACTAGAGGATGCGCTGTGCTGGATACGCTTTAAAGTTGCTATTGCTTCATCAGAAAGGACGACAACTTGCGGCAATCCGTTTTTCGTAAGCGGTATAGTCCATTCTTTCCGCTGGAAACTGATCTGTTCCCATGCCATCGCCTCGACGTTAGAGCGTCTTGCGCCCGTCAAAAGGCACATCAAAATAAAATCCTTCGCGACGATATTTTCTTCCATTTCTAAGGCTTTAAAAAAGCGCGGCAGTTCGTCCGCTTGCAAGAAACGTTCTCTACTGTATTCCTTAAACTTCTTTATCCTGGCTGCGGGATTTGCTTGGCATAATTCTACGCTCATGCCCCAATTAAAAATCGAATTGATGAGTGCCAAAATACGGTTAGCCGTGACACCCGTAGTTAGACGCGTATCACTTTTTATAACGCCCTGCTTTCTTTTAACTGCCTTTCTAAATCGCGGACTTTTAACAATGTTAGAGTGAAGAGTAATAATATCACTCTTCTTAATTTCGGAGAGGCGCACTTTTCCGATTGTATCTCGCAAATAAAAATTGTACCGCCCGACATCACCTTTCCAAGTGCGCTTTCTAACCTTTGCATGTTGCTCTAAAAACGCCTGAAAGAGATCGTCGAAAGTTATCTCGTTCTTTATCGCTCTCTTTGCAGCAGCCGGGCTATTTCCTTCTGCAATGGCATCATTTACTCTGGCTGCAAGCTTTCTCGCCGACTGAACGGAGATTGTAGGAAAACGGCCTAGCGTGATTCTCTCTTTTGTGCCGTTACTTATGCGGCGAAGGACACTGAAGGTCTTTACACCCGATGATGAAATTCTGCATTCTAAACCTGCGATTTGGCTATCCTGCAAAACTATTCTTCCCTTTTCAGGAAGCTTAATTTTAGTAAGTAGTGATGTGGACAGATTGTATTTTTTCAAAATCAACTCTCCATCTGGGGTACCGCCGGGGTACCATTTTTCGCTAAAGCAAGCTAAAACGGTATAATTACTATTTTACCCCAAAATGAAAAAAAACCCTTGTCACACAAGGGTTTTCTATACAATTATAACGATGTCTAAATACTTATAAAACAACCTTTAGCAATTTGAAAATCCGCGTGTCGTTGGTTCAAATCCGACTCCGGGCACCACTTTTCAATGACTTAGCAACTTTTCTCTGTACTCCTAAATTGTCTGGGTACCGCCGGGGTACCATTTTTCAATTCGCAAAAAAAATTTTTCATTTTGTTACCATAGCGCAAAAAACTTATCATACATGCTTCGGACAATATATGGCTTTCAGAACGTATCAAATATTCCTGTTCTGGATTTTAAATGATCTTTTTCATTATATTTACATCGCATTTTCTAAAATAATGACGATTTCTTCTAAGAAACAACTTGCGGCATATTATACGCCAATTGAAGTAACTAAAATACTAAGTAATTGGGCAATTAGAGAAGGTTCTGATAAAATATTAGAGCCCAGTTTCGGCGGCTGCAATTTTTTACTTTCAAGCATTGAAGCTCTTCAAAGTCGAGGTTGTAAAACACCGGCAAGTAATATTTTTGGATGCGATATCGATCCAAACGCTTTCAAGTTTCTTAAAGAGAAAAAAATCAATAAGAGAAATTTTGTTTTAGGTGATTTTTTAAGTGTCGAATTAAAGAAGAACTTCTTAGCCGATGTAGTCTTAGGCAACCCTCCATACGTGTCGATTCATAAAATGGATAAGGAATATAAAGAAGAATTATTCAAAAAATATCGGAAAAACGAATTTCGGATAGCTCACCGTTCTAGTCTTTGGGTCTATTTCATCGTTCATTCTCTTACTTATCTTAAACCCGGCGGCAGAATGGCATGGGTTGTTCCCGATGGTATAAGTTTTACTCATTACGGCGATACGTTTTTAAAACAATTAGAGAAAAAATTTTCTGAAGTAAGAATCATTAGAATTCAAGAGAGATACTTTACCGAAACAGGAACACATGAAAAAACCTCTTTATTACTATGTGATGGTTATTTAGAAGGCAATTGTAGTGTTAAAACTTATAACTATAACGATCTTGATCAAGCATTAAAGTCTGTCGCAAACTTCAATGACATCCCATCACCAACAAATTTAGTTGAGGAACAATACGAAGATGAAGGAAGCATCCAAATATATCCTCTAAAGCATTTTTTTACTATTCATATTGGAATTGTAATAGGTGATTCAAAACGCCTAATTTTAAACGAAGAAAAGGCTTTAAATTCTCCGTACTTCCCTAAATATTTATACCCGATAATTTCAAAAGGGAAACAATTGACTGGCCTCTCGATAAATCGGAAAAAGTTACGTCATTTAAATAGTCATAGTCCTATTTATTTGGTCGATGCGATTAAAATGGAAAATGAAGATGGTGAGATGTTTGAAAAATTTTTGCTAAGTATTCCAACTGACGTATTACTAAATCAAACATTTCAAAATAGAGCAAAATTGTTTGGATATGATGACTTTAAGCATCCCGACGCATTTCTAACTTATTATTCGCAAGGTGCTCCAAAAATTATTATCAATGAAAATAAGGAATTAAATTCAACAAATTCTGTTCATCGTTTATACTTAAATGCAGGTATAAAAAACTCCGATACTATACTGAAGCTGTTCGCGCTCCAAACATTTTGTGACTTTCTGGGAGATGAAGCTATGGCGATTTCTCGCCAGTACGGAAATCATATGTACAAATTTGAACTAAGCGATGCCAGTAACATACCGCTTTTGCTTCCAAAAAAAATTACTAAAAAATTCTCCGACAAAATTGCAAACCTTTATGACGACGTTTCCACAAAAATTCGAGACGAAGAGACTGAAGTAGGCAAAAAAATGGCACGAACATTTTTCCAAAAATTATGCTCAAGCGCCATAACAAAAGTCTCTGATTAATCTTTTATTGGTATAGTTAGAAGAAGTCATATGTTGATGTAAATTATTCAAATAATTCGCCGTCAACATTTGCTCGTTCCGAAGTATGTGTGATCTCCAGTGAATATCTTCGACAATTTTATTTGTATCCTCTGACCAAAATTCGCAAAAAATTGTATCAAGAAGAATTGCCAAATTTACTGGGTAGAAATTTAGTCGGGGTAGAGAGAGCCAACTATCCAGCCGCTCGTCGCTTAACCCGGAATTTTGTATATTAGGACTTAGCTTACCTCCATATTGACAATGGTATGAAGGCACGCGCTGTTCAGTTTTGATCGACGGAAGAGCATAGTCAAAATGAAATTTTCTAATCAATTTATCTTTATTCGCCTCTTTACCGACAACCGCTAGGAAGTACGAGCATTCCGAAAATTCATGTTGTACGTTTGCACCGATTATAACACGGTGTATATCGTTCTCGAACTCCATATCAAATGAAGAATGGAACTCAAATTCCTTGAAATTATCTTTACGATTGGCTGTAAAATAATGCAGATATGCTTGCCCTATAGATTCTGAGAGATCGCCATAATTCTTTAGGAGATTCCCTCTCGAATTTAAAAATGCCAAAGTAGCATATTCGTTTTTACAAAATTCGCTAAAACTAAGATGGTTATCACTTATTTTCATTCTGCTGGTCGCATTAATCTTAAATCTTCAAAAAATAGCAAACTAGGAAAGTCCGGATGTAAATCCGACTCTCGTATTTTAATTGGTACAGCAGCGGCGTTTGGGTCGGAATCCACAAAAGCAACTGTTTCAGGAAAACTTTCACCCGTCGCGTGACAAACACTGAAATCTTCCTGTGTTATATCCTTTAATCCACGTCCGCGCTCCCATGGCAGTCCTTGCAAATCAGAATTTTCGTAGAGTGCGATTAAGGCATCGCTCTTCCACCAGCGACGCTCATTTTCGTTTGAAAAGATCCCTGTGTATTCAGCGTCGGCAAATAAATGTTCAACTTTATGAAAGCTACTTTCTTTTATACCGATTAAAGTTGACAGCCATAGCTTGTCGTATAAAAAACCTGCTCTTGCCATTAACGTAAATCTCACCCAGCGAGAAATACTAACAGCTAGAGTTTTATCGAACCAGTTGTGAACCGGAAGTACGGAAACGAAATTTATTCTATCAATATCAGGAACATTTAGCAATTCCGCTAAATCTTCACCCTTTGTAGGTCTATTAGCCCTGACCTGCTTGAAGCCGTCCGCAATTGATAATATTTGTGGGTAGTGCTCTGATATTGCATCTATAGAAATAATATCTTCGTACAAAACCTTTTGCTGATGGTCAACTTCGGAAATATTTACGCCAGAAACACAAATGATCGGACACTCGGGCCAATTATCCCTAATCGATGCAGCAACTGACGAACCCTTTTTAAATACACCAGTTGCGACTTCGTGCAAATTGTGGTCAATCAATATCAGATCTGGTTCGGGATTCGACACAATTTCAGTTAAAATTTTTGAGATATCTTGGTCTTCGACATCAATGAAATTGACATCCCATCCTTGCGAGTTTTTTAAATTGTTAGCCGCTTCTCTGCGCTCTTTTTGATCGTCTATCCAAATTACATTCACCTTATAAAACTATTTTAAGTTCAGCCTTCCAATCTTTAGAAGGTTCTATAAATTTTACATCACCGCTATGCGCCATGACGATTTCTCTAATAATACCCAGACCCAGACCACTGCCATTTCCGACAATAACTCGATCTCCTGTATCCAATCGCTTTTCTAAATTATCATATAAATCATTGTCTGGATCAGAAACAAACGGAATGAACACTTCTTCAAATTTTTCTTTTGAAATTCCAATTCCAGTGTCGCGTACAAAGATCACATTTTTACCATCCTCTCGAATAGCCTCTATTTCAATTTTTCTATTCTTCCCTGCCGCTATTACTGATTTTATAGAATTCGAGATAACATTTAGCAGTATTGAATACACTTCTGCTTCCAAGATATCTTTGATTGCAATATTGTTTGGAACCTTCGAGTAATCAATTTTAATATTGTATTTAGCAGTGATAAGAGCAAATACATTTTCAACTCTCTCAATTTTGTTTTTAAGCGCAACCTGACCTGGTTTTGCCTTCTTTTGATTAGAGCCGACGAGAGATGTTAATTGTAATAAATCGTTTAATCGATCTTTTAAGCTGCCAAAATTTGATGTTATTTCAAGAACCTTTGTACGTTCTTTTTGATCAAGCTTAGCCGCTAATAGAGTTAGTGAATTTTTACTGGTTTCCAGCATCCCCATAAGAGACTTTACCTCGTGCGAAAAAATAAGAAGTAATGTAGAGGTTGATGCTATTAAGCGCAAGTGTAGGAGTTCTGCTTGATTATTGGCGTTATGTGTTTTAATTACATCCGTCGCTCGTAAAAGGTTTTCCTGCCTTTGCTGTCTTTCGTCATCTGGCAGACCTTTTGTCAGGTTTTTGACTTCTAATTCTAAGTAGTCTACTGCCGCTTCGATATATTTTACAGGCTCTAGCTTTTCTTCTAATATGTGCTCGAACCCCTTTAATGCGTTTTGCGACTGCTTACGAGCTTCTTCTCGGATACTAAAATCACGATAGATTGTTGACCAATCGATCGCCAACCTCACGAAGTCACGCAACTCTTCGATAGCCGGGGAATCAACAAACCCTTCACGGCTTAATTTCATTTCAAATCCAGTTGCGTTCTCACCAATCTCTACTGTCCCTAAGTAACTACGCATTGACAAAAGATTTAAAAGTGACCTGGTTGGATCGACCCCCCTGAGCGTTGATGCAAAAGCTGTTAGTTCAGTAATTTTAGATGAATGTTTACGTAATCCCCTGTCCTTATCAATATTCAGCCAATCATCATCACCGTATGGGAAAACACGAAAACTTCTATAACGGACTTGAACTCCACCCCATGTAGGCAGAATAGCTTGCATACTCGCCAATGATACAGTCGAAGTATTTCTCATTTGGCTGCGGTCACCCACCATAATTCCAATTTGCAAAGAAATGTCAGTGAGATGCGGAAATTTTACATTTGATATAAATGTTTTTGTTCCGATACCTAAAGCTTCGAGCTTGCATACGGCCTGATGCTTATCATTTATGTGTGCTGTCAAAGTTCCCCAACCTGCATTAATGAAATCTTCTCTAACATCACGAACGCCTCCCTCAAAGTCAGGAGCAATAATCTTTATTGTAAATCCAGGATCATCTAAAAATCCCTTTCTACGTGTGCCTCTATTTGCAGATAACACAGACAGTTGTCGTTTAAGCCAATTCCAACCACGGACGTTCCACTCTTGTGATATTATTGAGATAATCAAAGTGGTGCCAGTTGCGCCATTTTTAATAATTTCTCTCGTTCCCTCACATTCGATTTCAGTTACATCTGTTCCGGCTTTAAATTCTTTCCACGGAAATTTTACCGTGGTTCTTTCCACCTCATCTTGCACTCCGACAAGATTTCCATCTTTTGTACCACAGCTAATAAGTTCAAGATGAGCCCCCAGTCTTCTACAAGAAAAACGTCCTATACCTTTCGCTCCCGTTAAGGGACGACCGAACACTGTAGATGTATTTTTAACTTCTTTATTTGTCGTTGCTATTCGCATCCAAAAATTCTGGATGGCTTCATAATTCATGCCTTTACCATTGTCGATAACTTTTATTTGATCATTGCCGTTTTGGTCTGTGGTAAAAACAATGTCAACTTCAGTTGAATCAGCGTCATAACTATTTTTTACTAATTCAACTAACGCGATATGAACCGTCTCAACCAGTTTCTCACCTAGTTCTTCTAATAGAGCACTATCGACAGTAAAATGCAGAGTACTTAATTTTTCTTTTTCCTCGTTTTTATCAGGCATGGTTTTGAAAAATCATATTATGTTCGGCTAATATAAAATAATCGATTAAGAAAAAGTCGCTTTCTAAGAATATTTCTACTAATCACAATAAGAAAGTCAGAATTACCTTTATTTAGTAATCCAACCTTTTGTTGCTATAGATACTTTTTATATCTCCTCAATATTGCATCCAATCGATGAATCCTGGCGCAAGTTGAGCAAAGCCGTCCGGCAGTCAATCACGCTGCCCGCTCCATTCACTGTGCTCCCGTGTTGGTGGTGACTTTCGGCCTAACGCTTTTCTCCTTGATTGCCCCGTCTCCACGGTGGAGGCAATTAAAAAAGGAGTAATATCATGAAAACTAAAACACTTACAAAAGCAGACCTCGCACAATTCACAGGTACGGAAAACTGGTACAGGCATGGACTTAACCGCAATTGTCTTTATACCGACGGCGTTAGATACATCGCTGACAAAGGCGAAGCTTACTGGCTTATCGATGAGGTTGCCTTATCTCAAATGCTAGGGACAATTCGGTATCAAGAATTTCAGGTCTGGACATTGAAAGTTAACCTGGATGAAAGCAAAGGAGTATTGACCTGCGATGATGGAAACGACAAAATTCTCTTGTCTAAACCAATTCACTTTACAGACTTTCCAATGGAAGAAATTCGTCTTTATTTCGTCGGTAATGTCATTTTGCTACCAAGTGAATACTGATAAGAAAGCCCCGCTTTATGCGGGGCTTTTATTGCTAATTATATTTCGACTTTCGTAAAACTTTTAATAACATTTCGCGCCATTGAAATCAAACATCATATCCTTTGATATTTGAATTGTTTTACCAGGATGGTTGTAACTACTGTTAACCGTATCTACGCAGAATCCTATTTTGTCGTTACTCACATCGTTGACTACTGTGCTTATTCGTTCTCTTGAAACAAGAATCCAATTTTCATTCTTTGCAGTAAAAATCAGCGAGTATATTTTAAAGCCTTCGCCGTCATCTGGTTGCTTAAAATTGATTTTTAAACAATTTACAAAACTACCCTTGTAATCTCTGGAGGCTTCCTCAAGATCGATATGGCCTTCCCGAAAGGAAAACCCATCATCATTCAAATTAATAGGATTTTCCCATTTCCAAATAGGGATATTTTTTTTGTCTTTTCTTGCAATACTGATAGTAGTCACCTTCCTAAAATTCACACCTGCATTCTTATTGATGCTTTTTGCAAACACAATTGCTTTTGGAATGTTTTCAGTAGCTCCAAAATTACTATCATTAACCATGATAGTGTTCACCACTAGAAGATCATTTAATCCTTTTTCGTCAAAAAAATAATCCTTTTTGGCATCATCGACCACAGTAAGCTTATAAGCTATGCTATCCGCTCTGGGATTAACAATTGATGGTGTTGTGCTGAATGTAGTTTTGCAACAAGAATTTAATGTAAGCAAAAACAAAATTGGGATTGTCTTAATCGCAGTCCTCATAATTAAATATTTCTTTTAAATATTCGTAATAGTTCTTTCTTTCAACCAAGCCGTTAAC
This sequence comes from Flavobacterium sp., assembly GCF_047602195.1. Lineage (GTDB taxonomy): Bacteria > Bacteroidota > Bacteroidia > Flavobacteriales > Flavobacteriaceae > Flavobacterium. The sequence goes on along the minus strand of NZ_JASGHW010000002.1, from coordinate 447,585 downwards.
TCCACTAGCGGAAAAAGGCTTCTTGGTCAGTAGGTTTGGATAGTTTACTGCCGCCGAGACTTTTTCGACATTATCTTCATCTGCATATTGATTGATGTTTTCCTTGTCCCAATAGTTGAAGTCACTCATGATCTGTAAGAAAGCCGCACAGTAGGGAGCGGCTTTCTTACAGAAGTTTCTGGGGCTGAAAGTTACTTTATTGAGTAAACGCGAAATTTATCCAACGATTTATCTTTACTATTTGCTGAGTAGTTTTAGAATCCTCACTTTTGCTTTCAATTATTTAATAATTTGATAAATATAATCTGGGAAGTTTTTTCTGAATTCATCTAAAACTCCAGCACGATAATTATTTGTGTTAATTTGATTGAATTCAGGCAATTTTAGCGATTCAATGGGGTATTCATCACCAATTGTTGTTTGCCTAATAATAATTTTATATTCATTTAAAATATATTGATTTTTATCAATCTCAAAGCGGAAAGTAAAATACTCATCTACCGCTTCGCCCTTTGTTTTAGTGCAAGAAGTTTCCATTATTGTTATATCGTAATCGTGTAAAACAATTTTCTTAAAGGCGTCCGATGGATCACAAGCCATAGATGAATTTTCAGGATAAATTAAATCTTTATTTTGAGTTATAATTTTAAGTGATCCTTTACCTACTACATTACAAACGACAAATAAACGGTGTTTCGAGTAGTCTTTATCTGAGATATTTTTCTCAAAAACATAAATTTTATTTTTCATCTTTTTATAACAATGCTTTTTGTTATAAATGACTTTGTATCCCTGACTTTCATACTTACTTAAAAATTGACTTTCGGAAATAATTGAATCTGTTCCTATACGGATACCTTTATAATCTTTTGAATGAATAATTTGACTAATCAAACAAATAAATAATGCTACAAACAATTTTATTGACTTCATATTACTTTAATTCACATTTTTCAACATTAAAAACTTTCTTTGTTATTTGAGTATAATTGTCCAATCTTCGCTTTTTATTTGAAGCATCTTCCCCACTATTTATTAGGTTGGTTACTTTCCCGACAACACTATCTGCTTTATCCTTTTTAATTTTATCATTGATGTTTTTCGCTTTCCAAAACGCCATAGCAGAAAGAACAGCTAATCTAACATCAGAAATTATTTCATCAGGATCTGTAAGTATGTCTAAATCTTCGTCAAATTTCTTAAGTTCTGCATCAACCATTTCGTAATTTGTCCTTCCCGTAAGTTGTAACATTCCCTTACCTCTAAACTTGTTTCCGTCGCCAGTTTCCGGGGCGCCATTTCCCAAACGGTTAGCATATACATGATTTGCAAGCATCTCAGAATTTGCAGATTGAATCCCACGGTCATTGTATTTGTTTAAGTCTTTCCTTCCATAAAGTTCAGCAATTTCAGGATGCCTTTGGGTATACGATAAATCAATGTAGGCTGTTTTACCCTTCGTATAGTAACCGCCTTTGTTAGTTCCTACATCTCCCTTAACCCAATCTTTCGTTTTTCCTTTAGCTATCCAAGAACCATTTATTAGACCATCCGCAGGATAATTAAGGCTTTCTGGTCTTTTAATATTTATATTGGATCCGACTTCTTTTAGTACTTGAGCAAAAAAATGAGCTTTTCGTAAACAATTATCAATTTTGAAATAGTCAACTCCCTCATTAAAAGCATCTAAGACCTCTTCCTTAGTCTCTTCAGTTGCTGTCGTGAAAATTAAACTGAGTTCATCCATAGTTATTGCATTATCAGAACTTCGAGCCGACGATTGCTTTTCGTCCTTTATCTTTACAACAACAGACTTTTTGCCAATCAACTTTTCTACTTCAAATAGCTGAACAATAATTTCGTAATCTTTTTCCTCAGAAGGAATATCTAACTCTATAATAACTTCAGAGTAGTAGATATTCAATTCTTGAATTGTTGCGTTCGAATTCTGATAAATTAAATAAGATTTATCTTTGCTCGTTACTTTAATTGATTGCTTACTATTAATTTGTGCAGTTAGAGTGATCTTTACTTCAACAGTTGCCACACGATTTTCTAACGATTTAATTTTGCTAGAAACATTAAGAATTGATAATTCCTCAACTTTATCTTTTGCAATTGTGTCGTAAAATTCATCGAACGGAAAACCAAGATTACGCCACTTTTCTAATTGTTCTTTCGTCATAATAAAAATATAAAGGAGCCGCCATAAAATGGCAGCTCCAAATTAAAAATTAATTCTTATTCTCGCGCTCAAGAATATTGTCATTCTTGTCGAACTGATGATCGACTTCATCATCGCAATCATCGCTGCAAGGCAAGCCTTCCACATTCAACGCCACACCGCTTTTCTGCAATGCAATAAGGTTCGTTGGCAAAACCGTAGTCCAAGTTTCTTCGATTTCGTACTCCTGTTCCTTAAGTTCATCGACAATCGATAAGTACAACGGATCACCTAACACTGGCATTTGTCCTCCATTCCAAATTTGACCGAAAGCCATGTAATGTAACACCGCATCTTCAAATCCTGGCTTCACTGATACAACTACGCGCGCCATACCAGCCTGCATAAAGTTTCTAAAAACGGCATCATTGCTATCGAATTGATAAAGTTTTACCCAATCAGTGTCCGAAGCCCAATAGTAAGGGTAGAAGTTATAGGAAATGAGATTCCATTCGAACGCTTGCTCCATGAATTTCGCCAAGCTGCTGTAATCATCCATCTTTTGATCAAGGTTGACTTGCAGGTTTGTAAAAGATTGCGCAGGAATTGTTTTGTACATTTCCTGTCCAAAACGCTGCGGGCTGTTCAGGCTGTTATCGATAAGGTAAGAAATGCAATTTTTTCTCAAAACCATTTGCTCGATTTCACGGTAAAATAGAGGATTTGAATCTAAAATTTGTACACCGCTTGCTTTTTTCTCCTGATCCTTTTCATTGAAAATTCGCAACTGCTCTTCATATCCTTTGATGATTGCCTCAAAAGTATCTTTTTTCCATTGCTGAACGCCTTGCTGAGACAGTTCACACTCAATCGTGATTTGAAGGTTAAAGGCAAGGAAATTAGTCATGGTAACGGACACGGGAACCTCTTTAACATATTCCGCAATGTCATCATCTCGATCGCTACTGCCGCCATCCCACTCCGTGAATTGCCATGTTATTCCTCCCACGGTGAGCCAAATGGATTTGCCCCAGCCTGTCTCCCCGCCTGGAGGCGCACCTGTAAAGTTGACCATTGCGCGTTTAGAAGTATAGCGCTCATCTGGAATCTTTATGGTGGAACTTTTAGCCATTGCCGTATTTACGGCTCCAATGGCATGATCGATTGAGGAACCGACATAAATTTTGTCCGCGGGATATAATTCGACTTGCGCATTATATTCCGCTGCCAGGTGCTGGTAGTTTGCAGGCGTTATCGCGCTAAAGTCAGCATACCCGTTTTTCCTTGGGTCAAGAGGCTCAATGATATTGTTTTTGTCCTCGCCAACCAGCGTCATTCCCATCCTGTGCAATTTGCTCGGCTGGGGAACCATAAACTCATACATCAACCTTTTGCCGTAGTTGTAAATCTGGTTCCTGTATATTGCGTTGATGAAGCGGTAAACGCCGGAAACATGCTTGTCGTTTCCACGGTTATCAAAGATATGGCTGTTAATGTCCTTAAAGCTTTCGGTGATTTTTACGGTCTTTTCCTTTTTAATCCTCGACACAATCCGCTCTGTTGCTCTTTGTGTTATTTCCTGCGCTTGCATTAACGCTTGGCGATTGGATTGCTCTCTCGTGGTATTGCTGGCAAAGCTCGCGCCTGTATCAAGTGAGGTATTCGTATAATTGGCCTGGACATTGACATGCCCCTCGGCTTGCTGCTGCTGCTGCATGATTTTGGCGATTTCCGTCTGCATTTCGAATCGCTGTGTCGATACAACGTCAGACAAAGACTCTGTCTCGGTTTCCTCTGATTCAAATTCCGTTGTCTCGCGAATGTAATTTTTTTCAGTCGTCTTTTCCTTAAATTCGCTAGCCATGATGTTTTCGATGTGGGCAACTTCTCCCGCATCATAACAGCAGACCTCAGAAACAACTTTTCGATAGTCTGCAATTCCAAGCTGGCGATAGCCAAATCCTTTTGGGACAAAATTGCCAGCAGGGTCTTTTACAGGCGCAGCATCCTTATCGACAAGTTTGCCCAACTCGCAAGCAACCCCGACTTTGAATCCAAGGACATTGAATGTCCTTACCATTCCGTTAGCGAATGTTATTGTGCCAGACAATGATTTTATATTGCTGTTTGCCGAGATCGGGATTGCATTTGCAACGCCGAACATTTTGGAAAGCGTAATCGTGTTATTACTTATGGTTTGGTTGTAAGATGTGCCCGGCAGGGGAGTGGTGCTGTCAACATAAGTTAGTAAATAACTAAAGGCAACGACGCTATATGAGCTGTCTGGCATGGGGATGGTCACATATGGGTTGTAGTTGCCATTCTCGCCATTCTTGATCGAGCACAGGTTAAAGGCCATGCTTGGCCCCCTATTCTCGACAAGAGGAAAAGACACGTCACCAATCGATACAACTTGTCTGGAGAACTTGGTATTCTTAAAAACAAACTTCGTGTTTTCTGAAACTGCCTCATTCAATATGTCTTTTGCTTTCTGGAAAGTTGTTACAGGAACGTCTTTATTTAATTCATTGAGCAAATTCTTTAAGGATGAATCCACATTTTTATCAAAAAAGAGCTTTTCGTCATCCTCGGTGTATTTGAAGTCAAAATCAGGCAAGGTTGGGTAATCAATCGCAGGCTGATTGCAGAAGTCGTCCCTGTCATATCCGGGTTTCGGCGCTGTTGCGCATAGCAACCTTTTTGCATCCAAATAGTCTTTATTGTATGGAACAAGGAGCGATTTAACCTTTGCCCTATGGGTTGCCTTTGCTTCTTTATATTTTGCTGATTTATCTTTAGCAAGCAGCCCCTCTACGGTTTTTATTTTTTCAAGTGTTTGCGTGTAAAGCTCAACGTTGTGTTGCGACAGGAAAACATCATTCGCTTTTTGAAAATTATATGCTGCTAGTACCGTTCCTTCTTCTTCGTCACCGGGACTGCTTTTAGAAGCGATATTTGCATTGATTTCTTGATCGAATAAAATATTTGGCAAAACGACGCGCGCTTTGGCTAGTACAGGTATCAAGGCGATCGCCTCATCTTCGGTCTTTCCTGCAATGCCTCTCAAAAGATTTTGGAACACCAATACTTCAAGGATTGCGTCTTTAATGTAGAAGTCCTTTTGCGTGATAACCTGATAAAATAAATTGTCCCAAACATTGACAAGGTTTTCGTCCGTAACGGGCGTGTAGCCGCTTATTCTAGTGTAGAACTCCGGCACATCGAGCGACATCTTATTTTTCGCCAGGAAAATTGCATCCTCGTAATAATGGTCTGGAACAAGATTTTCAATTTCTGAAACCGACTGATAGGCTGTGAAAGTTTGAGAAGCAATTTTCATGGCCTGCCAATTGCTTTGATCAGATGGTTTGCTCGCGACAGCGTTGAAATAAGCACTGGTTACTTCCGATGGTTCGGTGACGAGATAAGGGTGAAAAACAAACCTCTGGGCTTGATTGTTTTTCTCAACTAATTCCGGGCTTCTTAGGCTGGTAAATCTAAAAAGAGTGTTTTGGTCTTTTGGACTACTCATAGTAAATATAGTTTTTAAATGTTAATTCAAATTTTTCGACTGGCGATATAAAAAGAACAAAAACATTCAGACAACCGTTACAGATTTTCTGTATTTAATGTTAAAGTTCTCCCTGCTGAAATTGTTCAGGTAATCCGTCCCAATTCCAGTCTTTTTTGGCATTTAAAAACGTTGCTTTAGAATACTCTAATGCAAATAAGAAAAGCTGAAGTGGTATTTGCTTTTATTATTTCACGTCCAAATATAACGAAGAAAGTTTTATAAAATTTTACTGACAACAATAATAAATTGTCTCCAAAAAGTAATTTCTATTTGAAGCAAGAATTTAGGCATTTTGAGATAGAATTTCTTGCAGCCGCTTTTTCATTTCCAACGGCAACGTCATCCCTTTTTGCTTACTGGATCGGTTTCTACGCCAAACAAAAATGATGAAAATTAGAGCGGTAATACTTGTCAACGCGCCAATGTCCTCGCTCTTCGTCACGGTATACGCAATTGTCGGAAACGCAATGGCAATAATTATTGCAAACAATAATCGTCCCTTTCGATCAGTTTCATTTTCAATCCTGAAATATTTTTGAAGGTAGCCACAATACACGCGGTCGAGTGTTTTGTTGTAAATCATGGCATATCCGCTATGCTGCGACGATTGCGTATTTATTGCGATAAGCGTATTGCCCGACATAGCTGAAAGATTCCAATCAGCCAAATCGATAGCAAATGCCTTACCCTCTTCATCCTCAAGGTAAATCTTTTGGTGATGAATAGTCCGCGACCTTTCAAAGCTGCTTTGAAAGGTTCCATTAACGACATGCACGCCATTATGACCAGATACCGTATTTTCGGAACGGCTTTCGATGTTCAACACTGTTCCTTTTTCAATTTTGTAATGAATCGTTTCCGATCCGATTTTCATGCTCTGCATAAATTATTCTTTAATAAAACTTTCGCTAAAACTCTCACTCCCAGTCTCAATCCGAAGCATATATAATCCTGCCGCCAGTGCCGATATGTCTAAAGCATTCCCTTGTGGTATAAGGGGAAATTGCCTGCCACCAATATCATAGGCAGCGGCAGCCTTGACATCGACACCGGATATATTGAGCCTGGCAGTGGCAGGATTTGGATAAAGGATAACCGAAATTATATTGTTGCTTTCAACCTTCAAGGGTGTGCAAGCATATTGTATCGCGCTTACTGATGGGATGCCGCTATCACCCACAAGAGCCGTATCGCCCCAAGCCCAAAAAGTGCCATCCTGCTTGACCGCCCCGCCTTGTTGAAATCCAGCGAAAGAATCAACCCAATCTGTCTCATCGCCAATTTGCGTAGGAACGGAGTAATCACCGTTGCTATTTCCATTACCGAGTTGCTGATATGCATCATTTCCCCACGCCCACAATGTGCCATCCGTTTTGGTCAGCATGGCAAATGAAGACGCTTCATAACGTTTTACGGCTATGTTCAGCCAATTTTCATCTGTTCCGACCTGTTGCGGTATTGAGCTATTGATACCAAGCCCGGTCGTGGTATTTCCCCAAGCCCAAAGCGTGTTATTCGTTTTCAATGCGAAAGATAATCTCGTTCCTGCGTCCACATGCCGCCAGTCCGAGACCGTTCCAATCTGCACCGGAATGTTGCTGTCGATGATCGTCCCAATGCCAATCTGCCCGTTATTGTTCCAACCCCAGCCCCATAACGTGCCATTGGTCTTTAATGCCAGACAATGCCTGCCATTCCCTGAAATATGATTCCAGTCCGAATCCGTGCCGATTTGTACCGGAACATTGCTAACATAATTGACGTTCGCGCCATTTCCGAGATAGCCGTTGTCATTCGTTCCCCACGCCCACAAAGTACCATTTGCCTTGATCGCTAACGTTCCGCGCTCACCCGCCGCAACTTCCTTCCAGTCATTTGCTGACCCGATTTGCACAGGCGAAGCAGCATTGCCGCCGGAGCCGTTACCTAGTTTTTCGTGACTGTCGCTGCCCCACGCCCAAAGCGTGCCGTCGGCTTTAATGGCGACAGTATGTGTTGCCCCCGCCGAGGCGTATTTCCATGAATCAGTGCTGATCGATACAGGCATTGGTCGGTCTGTTGTTGTTCCGTCCCCAATTTGCCTTTGTCCGTTTTCGCCCCAACCCCAAAGCGTTCCGTCTTGGCTGATGGCGATAAAATGCTGTTCTCCCGCAGTGATTTTTTGAAAACATTGCGCAGATAAATACCCTGACACCGCGAATAACGCGGCGGTAATGATTGCTTTCATATCGTCTTGGATTTTAGAATGATAGCAAAGATATTATTTTCGGAGAAAACTCCGAATAAAATTTTAAGTTTTTAATCATGCGATTTTGACTTTTGCTACATGCAAGGTCAATTAAATGAAATAAAAGCAGAAGTCACGCGTCGTATTCATGAAAGATTCATGGAAAAATACGGTGGTAATAAATTAAGGTTTGCAAAAGACGCAGGATGTGACGAAAAAACTTTAAGACTGCTTTTTGATGAAGGATCAGGAATGACTTTGAATCTCCTTTTTAAACTTGCAAAAGCATTGAATGTTAGCGCGAGCGAATTACTGTCAGACCTGGCCTTAAAAGACAAAATCTCCGACCTTTAGACAAAATTGTAGTCGTTAAACGTTATTCCTATTATTATTTATATATTGCATCCAATTAGACAATTGATCTAGTGGAAGTGTGACTTTTACGACATCTTGTAGATACAATAATAATCCTAAAATATAAACTATGAATTATCTTTTATTCGGAGGCACACAAGCTGTGGGCAAAAGCAATGCTATATATCGATTGGCACTATGGTTAAAAAATAAAAAGAATTTTAAGGTTTTGGCGGGCATACTTCCGGCAAGCTTTAGCGACTTTTCGGTTATAATGAGTGGTCTAGACAAGAATGGAAATGAAATCATCGTTATCATTAACGCCGCTACAGACACAGAAGAATTAATCGATCGTTTTAAGAAATTTATGACCGATCATAACTTTAAATATCATGCCGTTATATCATCGATACGTGATAAGAGCTACGACTTAAGACAATACTTTATCACAACGTTCAATCTGTCAAAAACCAAAGATGTTATCGCAGAAATCCCTCTAGCAAAAATTAATAAAAATGGAAATAACTATGATGACCGCTTCAAGTGGTACGAAGAACAAATAGACGAACTGGCAATATACCTATTAGCAAACAATCCTTTTAATATCTAAAAAATGGATATAATTATAAATAAAGGTAGAAACGCTTCCGGTGCCTATACACTGAACTTGTTGGCGAAAGATGGGAAAACTTTCGTGATGGATAATCATCTTGCGGCTGGTTGGTGCTGGCTTCAAAAATTAGACACTGAGAAACAATATAATTTATTTCACATTGATAGACATTACGATCTTCTAAATAGTCAAACAGACTGGTGGATAAATGCGCTTCAAGCGCAACAAGTTGATATTTCAACTATCAGTATTGAAGATTTGCTCACACTTCAGTATGTGAATGAAGATATGCCCACGATGGATCCTTATCAGATTTTTAGATGGGATAATTACATCACAATTCTTAATCGTTTATATCCATCACTATTTGGATATTGTAAGTTTGCCACGCATAAAGACGGAAGTACGATTGATGAAATCGAGATGTATGAAACTGATCCTTGGGATTTAACAGATAACCTATCGTATTGGATTAATGAAGGAGGCAATTCAGACTGGATTGTGAATCTTGACATTGATTACTTTTTCACAAGCTACGGAAATGGAAAATTCATCCAGTTGTTCCATGATGAATATATAGTCAAAATAGCTAAAGAGATTAAAAAAAGCATGCCACGAATAGCTGTCTTCACCATAGCACTCAGCCCTGAATTTTGCGGTGGTTGGAAAAATGCGTTTAGAGTTTTAGAAATAATTGCAGATATATTAGATTTGGATATTTCAAACTTTGATAAATAAATATGTGGAGCTTGGATAATATAATCGAAATCTGTGTTGCGATTGATATTGCAATCCTAGGTATCGCTTATCCGATTCTGATTGATAAAATCTCAGGCATTGGTGAGAAATACCAGTCAAATTATCTATCCAACGTCTTCAACGCTGAATTCCCTCAACGAGCATTTAAATTTAAATGGCGAAAAAGACCACGAGAGATTTCGGTATTCAAACTCATCCTTTACGCAACGATATGTTCATTTTTATTGCTTATAATCAACGCCAAACCTTGGTTTAGCTGGGACAACCCAATCATCAATAATTCTGCGAAAATTATTGTCTTTATTCTCTCTGCCTCCCTGACAATCTGCTTTTTCAAATGGCTTGATTTGGTAATTTTGTTCAACGGCAAAGCGACTTCCGTTTTGCATTACCTGACTTCACGCTATCAGGCAAAACCATCGGCACAGGAAGATTATCATTTAAAGACAATCAATGAGTTTGCGGTCTATGCCATCGACAGGCAGGACGAGCATTTGCAAGAAACGCTCTTGGAATTTTACTACCTCGTATTCTCAAAAATAAGGCAAGATCACGACCGGAGTAAGCCAATCGTTTACCCCTTTGATTTATATGAAATGGTCTACCGCCTTTGTTATAAGCTCAACAGCATCGAGAACAAATATTTGCTTGCGTTGGAACACCGTGCGGTAAGTGGCATCTGGTTACTTGGCGAAGACTTTGAGGAGATAGAAATTTCAGAAGAAACCTATTCATGGCTATGGCGAATTCTAAACACAATCCATGAAAGAGAAAAATTCGTGCGAATGTATTGGTCAAGAGCGCACCAGTATTACGAAATGCAAATGCCTTACATCATGTCTGAATATGACGAGGCTTTTCAAATAACGAACGAAGAAGAAGTCGAAAAAAGAAAGCGGGAAAAAGAAAGATTTCTTGAATTCCATTTTGCGCTTGGCGGCCTGTTGCTCTACCGGAAGCAGTACAGCACAATAGACTATATCTTTCACTATACCCAATCACAACCACCTAGATACGTGTTGCTTCCCGAAAGCATGACACCGATTTTTAAATGGTTTGAGCTTTTCTCAAACGAGTTCAAGCATCGGGGAGAACCGCTCGACTATAAATATTACTTTCCCGAACTGGATAATCTCGGCAATCGGAGAGCTGTGAATTACTGGATGTGTAGTTACATGGCGTTACTTTTCGTACGTCTCTACTCAATGAATGAATATTTCACCTATCAAAACTTCACCGCGCAACCGAACCTCCCTGATAAAATATATGAGTTGCGCGACTGGCTGGATGCTGTGCCCCACTTTGAACGTTGCTTGAAGAACTTGTTGGAAAATGAAGATCTTATAGAAGCACTTGGCTATGAAACCATCGTCGCAGAAAAAAGAGAAAGCTTTTTTAAATATCTTGATGAACTGAAAGCGAGTATCGTGGCGAAACTCGGCGAGCAAAAGCTCAATGCACCGTTATCGGTTGAAAAACTGAATCAGTTCAAGGCATCTTCCAGAGAAATCATTACTAATGCTTTCACAGAATATAATCAAATTGCCAATACTGGCGCATATGTTGAAGAAGACAACGACCTTAAGCTTACCATTATTGGACAGACCAATCTTACCAATAAGTCATCGTTCCTTGATGATACGGGCGTTGCGCATTTGAATTACGACACAATCCTCGCCAGTACGATTGCCTCACAGAGCATCCGTAAATACATTCCGAATTCCTTTGTCACAGCGAGAACCAGACGTTATCTCCTTAATCCCGAAAATATTGTTCAAGGCATCCAGAAACTTATTGGGAACAGGAAAGATGTCGTTATCGTGGCAATTAATTTGACATGGAATACAAGAGAAATTCTTCAAAAGTTCCAGCCTCAACTTAAGGAAATCCGAGGCTCCGAACACAGGTTGCAGGATATGCTTTTTGTCTTGAAAAGAAGCGACCTCCCTTATCTGGTTCACAAAGAACTAGGCGCAAATGTTGTCGAAGAAAAACGCTTCGAGCGCATTGATGAAGACCTGAATATTTACACGGCAGTCCTCGATCTGAGTCAGGCTGAAAATGCCTCGGTACGTGAAAAATGGAGCAAGGAAGATTTAGAAGATGAGGCTAAAATTCAGATTACGATTGCGTTGCTGACGCTCATTATCTATAAGAATAGCCGTGATATTGTTCAACTAAATATTGCGTCAAGGTATAAAGAACAAGGGATTCAGAATAGTTTAGAAGACATTGATTCATTTAAGTAGCATATTGTTTCGTGTGAAGAATTGACCATATAAATAAGTGCACTAAAAACAGAGTACTTATAGACTAAGAAACTCAATAATATGTGTAAACCATGCCTTCTTTTGATTTAAAAATTATGTAACTTTACAAGAATCAAATAATTGCGTATTATGATGACGAAGGAAAAAACTCAAGATGCTGATCTCGGAGAAAATGACGTGCCGAATAATGAGAAATCGCCAAAATCCTATAGTAAACCCACTGACCCCTATGGGTCTAGTCTTGCCTACTTCTTTAAAAAAGTTATGCCAACTAATGAGCGGCAACGAAAGCTTTATGCTGAGTTTACAACGTATGCTGATTTGAAACCCTTTATCAAAGTAGAGAAAGATAATGACGGCATTTTAATTAGCTTAGAAATTAAAAAAGACTCGGAAAATGACTATGAAGCGACAAGAGCTAGACTAATTTCTGAAGGCGTGCAACTTCCTTAAATTTTATCTATTGGATATCTCAAATACATTATTAGCTACCTCAATTTTTATATTTTTTTTGTTTCCCGGGTTTGTATTTCTGCGATCATTTTGGGCAAGCGATAAAGGTACACTGACAGCAAGTAATTTTTACAATTACTTACTATACTCAACTTTTATCTCTACAGTAATTTATCTCCTTGCCCTTAGCGCATTCAATTTATTCTCGCTAATATTATGGCCTTTATTAGATAGATATGTTGGGATTTCACTAACAAAGTTTGCAACAAATATTGCTAGTAAAAAAGTCGATTTCGACGCTCTATTTGTCGGAATTTATAAATTATTGACTTGTTCTTTCATAGCATATTTTATTGGATTTTTTTTGGGGAAATATTTTCGGGAATTAATAATTAGAAAAAATTGGGATTTAAAATTTCCAATGCTGGAATTTCAAAATCACTGGTTCTATTTACTAACAGTCAGAAAATTTCTTTATAATAATTCTATAGTTTCAAACAGCTACACCGTTGTAGTCTACATTTTATATCAAGCGGGACAGTCCTTGATACTTTACAAAGGAGAGGTGAAAACTTTTTTTCTTAAAGATGAAGAATTGGAACACATTGTCATTGATAATGTCTTTAGGACATCTATTACCCAATGGGAAGAAATAAGATTAAGATCCATTGGCCTTCATAACCCTATAACATTCGATCTTGGACTTGTTACAGCATCATGCCAATTCGATAAACATAAGGTTAGTCTGGATGGAAAAATACAAGCCATTAATCACAAACATGATGTTCTAAAAGAGATTGATAAAATCAATAACGAAGTACCTAAATACATTATTCCCAACTCACTAATCTTAAAAGCATCTGATATTCGTGGTCTAACAATTTCATATGTAGATCGACTTTCGTGATATCGCGTTGTATACTGGGGATTCATTGCAAATTATTAGGCGATTGTTTCAATAAAGAATATAAAGAAGTCCAAAAAACAGTCCCAGTGCAAGTGAGGCCATTATCATTCTTGTAAGCCTTTTTGCAGGTAGTGTTCCAATATCATAATTTCCCTCGTCAACCCGCAAAATAAAGTATTGCACTCCAACAATACAGATAATAGAACAAAGAGCAAAGCAAATTACAGACATAAAAAAACTCGCCTTAGTGACGAGTGAAGTTTGTGTTTGACCGTAAGATAAGATTCCCGCGATCATTATGGCGCTTAAACCTGCGTAAAGCTTAAATGTTTCGATAAGCAGGTTTAAAGCTCGTTCTTTGTGATTTGTTGTTTCCATTAGTGACATAAGCCAAATATTTTAAAGTTTTCGCAAGCCGTCAAATTATTCTTGATCTCTTTTAAAGTACCTCGTCCTTCTTTCTTTACTTCAGCACGTTTTTCGATAATGAGTTTGACCAGTTCTCTTGTAGCTTGTTCGGCATATTTTTCAGCTTTTTGTAATTCTAAAGCTTTAATTTGCTGACGCCGATTTTTGCTCAACCCTCTTAATCTTTTAGAGTATATTTTTGCATGAACATTTTTCTGCAAATCTTCTACGTGAAAGACATCTTCTATCTCTTCACGAAGGCCCAATATAAAAATTACACTTTTACGTTCTTCTTCAGTTAATTCGTTTGTCAATTTATCAAATTTGCTTTGGAACACTCTCCAAAGGCGTTCGGTAAAGTTTGGTTGCATCTTCTACTTGGTTAAGGCTAATTTATAAAATAACTCGATGTGTCGCAGAGCGCGATATTTTTAAGTTCCTAACAAACTTACTAACAATATTATAAAAATCAACATTAACTGCAAAGAATTTTATTACTTTTTGCAATAATTAGCATTATTTACTTCAATTAACGTCTCGTGACTACATTATATTGTATGAAGGTTACACTTGTGTTTCAGTAATCGTAATCTCTTCCACATAAATTTCATCTTCCAATTTAGTTGCTTCATAACGTTTTTCCTTACAGGCAATCTTTTGAGGAATTTGATGCAAAAGCTTGTCGTAAAGTAAATCCAGCCTACTTCCTTTAAGTGTTATCGCAGCTATACCGCGAAAGTTCAGAACAAGCGTATTTTCCTCCGGCGTAAAGATGCCGTTCGTCAGATCGCTATAATTGAAGAACTGCTTTTGACCATCAGCCAAAACGAACGCAAGATTGCGGATATGACCTGGCTTAACGAAGTTTTCGTTTTCGACTTCGCTTTCCTCTGACGGTTTTTGCGGGCTGATCTTGCCCAGCTTCCGTTTTTTATGCTGATCGAATTTATCTGTCAGGCTCATGGTTACGGTTCTTTTGAATTGTTATTGTTTGCTGCTGCTTGAATTCAAGCGAAAGGTTTCTATCCCTGTGCCTGCCGTCCATTAACTCCAGAGCGGACTGGCGGTCGCCGGGTTCCTTTACCTGTTCCAGTAGTTCTCCCTTGTTATCGGTAAACAGATGCGCCTTTTGTTTTCCGCGCGAGATAGAGACGTAGAATTGCTTTGCGTTGCTCGCATTGAAGGTCGTCGAAGGTTGGTAGATAAAAACTTCATCCACCGTTTTGCCCTGCGACGCATGTGAAGTAACGCATTGTCCGTAATTGATACAGCCAAAACCTTTATCGATGTGATAGGTGTTTTTGCTTTTCTCATGCTGTAATTCGATCTCTCCGTTTTTTAAGACGCGTGTAACGGTGAGGATTGTGCTGTTTTCAAGTTTCTTGCCGTTTCGGTCAGTGCTTCCCTCGGTAATCACCACCCGGTCGCCTTTGGATAGCGAAATTTTCTCCAAAGCATAAAGCTGAAAATCCTTGCTTCTTTTGGTTGGCACGGGCTTTCTCTCGCCGTCGCTATTGACAAGCAGAACTTCATTGCCGTTCTTTTCGACCGTCCAGAGGCTTCCCCGCGCAAATCCTGGCACATTTTGCTGAAACTTGACGATTTGACCATCTTCATAGTTGCGGGTATCTGCACGCTCGGCTTCGGTCAGATTCAGGTTCTTCAGGCGCAGGACATCGATTTCCTTGCGCCCAAGCATTCCGTCCTCTCTCATCCGCGCCCGTATGCGCCCGGTAATCTCTGACCCCTGCGCGTGGGTCGGGCAGACGACCAGTGCCGACTTGCCGGACTTCAACGCATCCATATAACCATCGACCAGAGCATCGTCTGCGGAATCCCGCTCAATGGCCTTGATGAAGCCGAGTTTATCGAGTTTGCTGAAACCGTTTGCGACTTTGCCATCCGACAAATCCTTGACCGCGCTTTTATATTCCCGGCTTTCCTGACGGTAAATTTTGGTGACTTCGGCAACACGGACATTGGCGAATTTGTTAAGGATTCGCAATGCATCGCCCCGAACCACGCTTGCATGCTGCCTTGTATCACCGCCGAGGATAAGCTGCGCATTTTGCTCGGTTGCGATCTCCAGAAGAGAAGTCATGTCCTTTGTGCCGAGCAAACCCGCTTCATCCACCCATAGCACTTGCCCCTTAAGCCGCGCCTGCATTTCCTTGTCCATCAGCAGCCGCGCAACGGTGTCCGCGCCGGCAATACCTTCGTCCTCTCTAAGAACACCGCGGGAAGCCTGTGCCGTTGGTGCAACTACGGTAACTTCCTTACCCTTTGCCTCGAATTTTTCCATCGCTTCGCGCAAGATTGTTGTCTTGCCAGTTCCCGCCGCCCCGCGAATAATCGAGACGCGGTTAGCCGTTGTCAGGATATGCTCGACCGCCGCCGCCTGCTGTCCGAACAAGGTCAGTTCCGGCGCGGTGTCGTAAAGCGGTATCAGCTTGCCCTGACCTTGCTTCGCCAGTTCGACCATGCGCTTTTCTTCGCCGAGCACGCCAATTTCCGTACACATGCGGCGCGATCCTTCCATGACATGAATCAGCTTGTTATCGGCATCGAAAGCTGCCCTGATTTCGCCGCTGCCTATTTTTGTGCCGATGCTGTGGCGGCAGGCCGTTTCCAGCATCTTCCGCTCCGGTACGACCGAAGCCCGCTCGAAATGATGCCGCTTCGCATGTTCAAGGCACAGTGTCGCCGTCAGGACAGGAATCGCGGCGGGGCTGGGTGCAAAGCGCACAACCCCGCCGCTTTTCCCGTCTTCTCCAAGCCGCTCGATTTGCTGTCGCCATTCGCCTCTAAGCTCTGCCATATCGCGGCCTTTTTGCTTGGAAGCACGGCTTCGCGCACCGAGCTGATCCAGTTCCTTAGCAGTGCTGATGCCCTTTTCCTTGGCAATGCGTCCGATCTCGTCCGTGCGCTTGCAGAACAGGTCTATGACCTTTTGCGGCACGCCGTCGATTTCAAAGGATTTATCGGTTTTGCGGATATTGTAACCTAAATCCGAAAGTCGGTCGGAAAGCGACTTGTGGAACATGGCTTGGTAATAGGGCATATCCCGTTTGATGTCGCGGAATTCGCCCGCCTTAATGCGTTCTTCCGTCGCATCCCAAGTTGCATTGAAAACGAAGCAATGACTATGCAGATGCGGGTCTGGCACTTGCCCTTCGATTGGCCTTGCCGTCTGATGGGTAAAATGCGCCCAGGCAAGCTCGCTGGTGTCTCTCGTGCCTTGTTGCCCCTTCATGCGCACCAGCGTCTTTGCATCGTCCTGTATGGACTGCATTGCCTCTGTGACGCTATACTGAAAAGCTTTGAGGATATGGTCATCTTGGCTAAAGGCGTGAAGAATGGAAACCGACTTCGGGCAATGGAAATTGATGTCATAGCCGATCTTGCGGTTTTCTTTGGTACGTGGCGTGAGGTTATCGCCCGTTCCCGGATGCTGATTCTCGCAAAGCGCAAAAAACGCATCCTTCATTTCGAATGTGTCCAAGCCCAATCGGTCAGCCAATCGTCCTTGCCAAAACCCCGGCAATTCCTGATCGCTGACGTAATAGTCGGATTTCGCCAACGCATCCTTGAAATAGGATTTGGCATGTCCGGCAGACTGGCTTTGGATCATTCGTATCATATCTTAAGCTTATAACGACTTTACGGAAATCGGCCTCGATTCCCTCCGCCGTTAATGACAAAGAAAGGTCGCCATTGCCCGAAAGCTGTCCTAAGCACAGCCCCCGACACAAACCGCCCACCCCTCATTTAAGTAAAATTAGTATCAGACATCTCGTCTAAGCAGAGCTTGAGACTATTCAGCGACGAGCGTTTCTTCATTTTCCATCATCAGAGGCATAATCTTTTGGAGGTATTCCTTCGAGTCCGGGCGACGACCCCGGAAGCGAAAACCGCGTGTTTCTTCTTCGGTTGCGCCGTTGATGAAGGAGTTTTCAAGTTCCTCGTTACAGATGATTTCGTCGATTTTATCCATGATAAAATTATCTCCGCTATCCCATGCAGCAATATAGCTCGTGCTGTATGCCATGCTGCAAATAACCAGAAGCCATCCCAGATATTGCCCGATAAGAAGAAAAGCGCAGCCTGCTATGAAGAATACTGCGGGTTCAAGCAAACATTCTGTTAGGCGATAATTTTTTGACTTTTTAAAGAACGGCAACCGATACATGAAAGGGTTCAAAGTACCGTCGCTAAGGCTGAAGCGTTTAAAATAAAAAACGCCGGGCTTCCGTTGTTGATCCCTGTGATGCTTTAAGGACAGTATTATGAATGCCACTAGAAATACATACCAAAGGATATAATGTGTCCACAGCGAGCCGGAGGATTCCACCATAGGTGGTTGGGAATATGTGTCTAAGCTTTGTATGTCGAAAACCTCTTCCTTATTGCCGACAGCAGCCAATTTAGCGGCAAAGCGCATTAAAATGATGGGTAACGCGCCGACAATTACCGCGACTGTAATGGCGGATGATAGCCTGAAATAACGCTCTCCAAAGTTATGCCGGATGAACACTTCTAAGAGCAGCCGTGCGTATGATGATATATAGCCGAAAGTTGAAAGAATAAGCTGCCGGATGATATTTTCTCTTTTGTGGACAGAGCGGTAGTAAAGATTTTTCTTCATGTTTGTTGGTTTTTGGTTGGACTATAATTTTGGTCAAAGCTGACCTTAGAGAAATTCTGATTATCCTTGAATGCGTCGCCTTGAATATGCAGAAAGGCTTCGACCTTGAAGTTATTGGTTGGACTGCCTGTTTTTAGGCGCACAAACGCCTCTGGTCTTACTGCGCGGTCGATTTTAAGGCTTCGCGTGCGGGAAGAGGAGAAGTTGCCTGCTGCCGTCGCCGACCGTGATGTTTCTTCGTAATATTCATCACCAATCAATTCGGAAGCGTAGCGATTGGTTTCCACATCGGCATTGGCGTGGAAAATCTTTGTCGCCAATGTGCCGAGAAAGCTTTCCACCTTGAATTTGGACTTTGCGCCGCCCATATTGGCGTGATAATTCGGCAGGTTCTGCGAGATATAAACCGTTGCGATCCGGCTGCTGCGTGCCGTCGCCTGATAATCCGCGTCATGCTCATGGAGGAAATTTTGCGCCTCGTCCGCCCAAAGAAAAAGTGGACGTTCATTGACCTTGATGTCGCGCCTTTCCATTGCCCGCTGCCAGATATATTTAAACATGATCTGGCTGTCGCGGCCTATCTTTTGATGCAGCTTTACGGGCAGATTTATCAAGATAATCTTCCCGTCAAGGCAGACCTCTGGCGTGAATGTCGATGCACGGCTGCAAAAGAGCGTATAAACGGGATCGCGCAAAAGCCGATAGAGAAACCCTGAAAAAGAAAAATCGATGATCGAGCGCGTTTTTTCGCTTAGATTGAAATATGTCTCGCCAAAGAATTCATCGACAAGTTTGAGCGTTCGGGCATCGGATATTGCCTCACAAGTAGCCTCGTCATGTTCTCGTTCGGAAGTAAGGCGCTGCAAGTTTTCCACTGACAGTCCGTTTTCCCATTCATCGACCTGCTTTAAGACATTCTTCTTTGCCTCTTCAAAAGCATGCTCATAAGCCGATACTTGTTCATCACTAACGTTGTCCGGCTTTGGTATGGATTGCACGATGTCATACATGCGCCGCACTGATACTTTGCCGTAGGCCAGTTTGCAAAGGTCAATCACATTAAAAATCAGCATGTCGAGCGCATTTTCCCAAAAAGGATCGTCGCCCTTGCCGCCGCCCTTCTCATCCGATGCACGTATGACGGTTTTAAGAACCTCTACAATATTTTCCGTCATGCCGTCGCCCCTGCTTTCATAGTCGAGGAAATTGAAATAGTGCGGGCATCCGGGTTCGATAATCATCAAGTCCTGTTCGCGTCCGGCAAGTCTGCAATATTTCTCCCAAAGTTCTTTCTCGTCGGGCTTTACCGTGAGGACAAGGCCGCCGAATCCGGCGGAGAGATATTTAACAGCAAGCATC
This sequence comes from Flavobacterium sp., assembly GCF_047602195.1. Classification (GTDB taxonomy): domain Bacteria; phylum Bacteroidota; class Bacteroidia; order Flavobacteriales; family Flavobacteriaceae; genus Flavobacterium. The sequence continues at coordinate 427,852 of NZ_JASGHW010000002.1, read as the reverse complement.
CGACCGGAGCCGGAAGTCTTGCCTGAGCCTATGCCACCAAATATTTGAACACCTTCTACGGCATTTCGTAACGTCCAGCGGCTATGTGCCGACTGATTCCCGCTGAAATTGATAAGAGTTGTGTCCAGATCGAATGCCTCCATGTAATTTTTATTCTCTGTCAAAATCCCTTTCTTGGGATTTTTCTGCTTTGCTCGGCGTTTCCTTTGCTGCCCACTTCGCGCGATTGTTTCTTACCTGATCGAGCGCATATTGCTTTCGACCATCCTTGAAGCCGCCGACACGCGGCACATCAGTTTCGATTGTCGCCAGTCTGTCGGCTAGGTCAGGTAGATGCTGCGTTATCAGATAGCCCTCATTGAAGCCCTTGATGTATTCCGATGTTTCTCTGTCTTGTTCCGGCATGGTCAAAAAGTGTTGCGCGCATGTTTTTCGAGATAGTCATTAATGCTATCCCGATCATACGAAATGAGTTTCTTTTGCGGCTGTGAATAACGTATCTTTCCCTCGTCGCGAAGGTTTTGCAGCGTCGTTTTGGACTTGATATTAAGAAGACGCATGGCTTCCTCGTCGGAAACCCATTTATCTTCCTTTAAACCGTTTTCTTTTTTGAGACGTGCATAGACCTCCTCAACAAGCGCGTAAAAGGCCGCTTCTTGCAAGCAGATGACTTCCATAAAATTTTAAAATGTGAATAGGAATCCTTTTAAAAAAAGGACAACTAAAATTTTGACGAGCAGCATGTGTGATAAGACTTATATTAATTTTAATTAGCACTACCAGTTAAAACATAAATTAAGGGGTTGAAGTGGCAGAAAATAGATTGCGTACAATCATAATATCCAGTTTAACTCCAAATGCCGTTGAAGTTTTCCATCTATTATTTTGATAAAACGCAAACTGTTCGCTCGTAACGGGCGTCACTCCAGCTACAAAATTTGGCATTTCGAACGTATTTACCTTACCGTAGTGCCATCCACCAAAAATACTAAGCCCTCTTGCTAACTCCCAATTAATACCGTAGAAAATATTTTCAAAGGATTTATCGCTAACCCCAACTCCAATTGTTGGATAAAATCTTTCATAAATTTTATGGTCATCCAAAAAATTTCTACCTGTAAGTTTATAAAATGGTATCTTGTCTTTATCAAAAAGACTTTCGAGCAAAATGATTGGTGACACATAAAATGAAGCCATCACAGTTACTACACCTTTTGGACTTTCATCAGTTGCCTTAACGACTTGATCTGTTGAACCTGGAAGTTGCACAAGGTTATAAGTCGGATTCGAGAGTTCTGTTTTAACAAGACCAACATCAAAAGAGCCATGATAGGTGGGACTCATTTTTATATCATAAGTATTTAAAACAGTTTTCTCTATCTTATCATCTTTTGTAACAGCGACGATATCAAATGTTATATCGTCGGTCGATGTGGCAAGTAAAAATTTCCTTTCAATTACTTTGTCAAACTTTTCACCACCTTGAAGACTACCCAAGTTCGAACGTATATTGGTATTGTTGAATAACAATGCAGAACTAAATGATCCCGTTTTCTGCTTTATTGAATAACTTACCTTATTAGGTTCAGAAAGTGTAATTGGGTAAATTATATGTACCATGTATTGAGCATTTGATATGCCGGAAGGTACCGTGCCTAGTAGGCTGTTGCCGAGATAATCAAAAAAAACATGTACTATTTTTTTTTCAGCACCTTTAGCTTTGGGATTAATATACCCAAAAGGTGTAATCTCAAGATGGGAATAGTACTGTGCTAAATAGAAATCAATCGAACCTTCCACGCTCAAATTTCCTTTATCGCCTTGTGGTATATCAATCTCTTTTTTCTCCAATATAAAGCGAAATTTGATTAGATCAGTGCGAATTTCAGTTGATGTTGCGTCGAAATGTTTAATAACCATCTCTTTGTCTAAAATATTGATGCCGAAATCTAATTCTGTTTTATTTGCTGTTTTTAGCTCCACAGTTTTACCTCCTACCGTGAATTCTACTTTATGATTCGCAAGCAAATTTGCACATCTTACTGTGATTTTTTTTAAATCCTTATTTTCCTCTGGAACCGGAACATCTTTTCCCTTTACAAAAATGCTGGTAGTCTCCATTTCATTTTCAATAGAAATATACTCAATCTGAAATTGTGAAAATGAATGTAGAGATGTTAAAAGAATAATGCTTAATAGTAACCATTTTGTTCTCATATCATAATATTTAAATTAAAAATAATTGCTTAAAGTCTTCGATTTTATAGAATGGGATAGCAAAGCTACTTTGATCGTCTCCTCCGACAACCAAGCCTAAAACAGCAAATCTTGGTGTTAGAACAAGTCCCCCCGAATCGCCGGATTGAGTAATTTTTGGCGTAATCCGAATTAAATCCTCAAAATAGATATGTGGGTTTTTAGTGTAAAAAACTGCCGAATTATCTGCAATGAATCCGTTTCTCCCGTTTTTATTGTGGAAGGAATAGACTATCAATGGCTTATCTTTAAAAGCTGGTGGATATGGTCTTGCGGTAACTTTCCCTCTTACACGATTACCACCGGGTAAAGCATTCATTGATCCATTAGGCCGCACGGGCAACTCTACGAAGGCAACATCAACTTCATGTGAAATGATACCTTCTTCAAATCGTCCATCTAAATGCGTCGTTGAATTCGTTCTAATACGAACATTGCTTTGACGTTGATCGTCAGGGCGTCTGTAATAGTAATCACCATTTCGAATCATATCTTCTGCAACAACATGATAGTTGGTTATCATAAAAACTCGGCCTTCATTATCCGTTACAAATAATCCTGCGGAACCATATAAGTTACTAAATCTACTATCTACTTGGCTCGCAATACCGTATTGCAATTCAAAATCGCCTGTCATTACTACATCTGTTTTTATGACCCTCTTTTTCCCATCGGGAAATTCAATTTTGAAATGTGGAGGAATTTGTGCATTTACAGATAATTGACTATTATCCTGCTTTTCTCTTACGTGAAAAACAATTGAATAATTTCTTCTTTCAATTTCACCAGTTTTTTTCCTCGCTATTGTAAATCCCACAATATTTTCAGGATGCTTTTTGTGCCACTCTTTGTGCCACTCCTTGATATAATTTTGAAGAAATTTGATTTTTGCGGATGTGGACAGTCTTTTCATTGTAAATATTTATTAAGTTGTGAAAATATGTCGAACAAAAAACCGATAGCCCAAATTTTTCTATGCCGTAAAGCACAGTAAATCAAGGGTATCGGTGGTATTTCAAATAAATATACAAAGAAAAAGTTCTCTTTGAAAAATATTCGTTAAAACGCGAATTTAATCGATGAAATTTAGTTTCAAATTATTCATTTTGAGAATAAACTTTCATTTTTAAATATAATCACAAGTCTAATTGAGAATATTTATCATATCTGCGTTTCATAAGGTTATTTTAAAGATGTGTTTGGAAAATTAAACTTATCCAATCACAAACATAAGGGCGTCATCCGCATCTTTATGAATGAAATTGTTTTGATATCCAACAGTAGTTCTCAAATCACTATGGCGATATAATTTTTGCAACATCTGTACAGGGATTTTATCGGCGGCAATTGTCGCAAAACTATGGCGGGCAATATGTGTCGTGATCTTTCCGTTAATTTCCGCAGCCGGAGCAACTATATCTTTCAGGACTTTGTTTGTCCGGTTAACATGATAGGCGATTTTCTTTTTGACTTCAAATTTGTCTTTGAAATCTTTCACGCCTGTTAAATTGGGGAATACAAGGTCATCATCTGATTTTTTCTGCGCTTCGTATTTGTCCAAAATCAATCTGGCCTTTTCATGGACGACGATAGAGCCAGGCTTATTGTTCTTGCCCATTGTATAATACAGCCTGCCGCTTTTAATATCTGCCCACCGGAGGCGTAAAACATCGGATATACGCATTCCGGCGAAATAATAGGAGGTAAGCCATAAATTGCGCGCGAGGTCATGGGCAGAGTTGTCTAAGGCTACCGCTTCCAGCTTGGCTATATCGTCAAGATCAAGTCCGATTTTGGCTGATGATAGTCTTTTGATCGAAACCTTGTCGGCTCCGAACGGGTAAAATTTGGCATCAATGACGTTTTCTTTGATAGCTTGACTATAAATAGCCCGAATGAGCATGAGGTGATTTGCGATTGTTCTTTCGCTGTTTTTCCTGATGCCTGATAGGTAACCTTTATATCTTTCAAGAAGTGATATTGTAATATCAGAGAAAGCGACATCTTTATCGCCAAGAAATTCTTTAAAAACTTTGAGGCGCGACGTATTGGCGAAATAGGCGTTATAGCTTCCCGCCGCCCTGTTGGTTCCCAAGTAATGTTGCGCTTGCGCAAAAAATGTTGCCGTTGCTTTCGGCTTGATTTTTTGTCTGATAGCGGAAACCGAAACCTGATTTTGCTGTGTTTCCGTTTCAATGATCCTATCGTTCGCTTCGGCTTTTTTTTGGAGGAGAAAATTATTTAGTTGCTTTGAATTTGGATGCGAAGACCTGACGGCTTCTTTTTCTTCATTCCAATCTTCTTCTTTGATGGCATATTCGAGGAAGATATAAGACGGTTTCCTGTCTTTGGTAATTCTTAGCGCAAGCGGGAAAGTGCCATCTTTTTTTGCGCGATATTTGTAAAGGATAATCTTTAAAGTCGCCATAAATGTTCAGTGTTTACAGCAAATATAAGAAACCTTGCTAAAACAATGCTAAAACAAAAATGCTTTTTTTGTGATTTTTGATGACGAGATAAAATATAAAATCCTTTATTTGTAAGGGTTTTAAAGCCAAATCAAACCATATAGATATATAAAATTTGGGTTCGAGCCCCATCTTCTCCACAAATCCTGGACTTCGGTTCGGGATTTTTTGTTTTTAGGGCGTTCCCTTCGGGCAGTCGGCTTGCGGCCTCGTGTCCGTTCGGGTCGCGCTTTCTGTTGCAATCTTTTTATCGTATTTTGGTATGTCATTTCGACCGCAGGGAGAAATCTCATAAATTATAACGCTATAAAAAGGATTTCCACTGCAAATGCGTAGCATTCACTGAACACCTCTAAAGAATATCGACTCAGTGAAGTAATCGCTAACGTGCCCAATACTAGAGATGTTTCTCAAAAATTGCCATTTTTTAACACGCAAAAAATCAATCAAATCGTAACTTAGAGAGAAATCTACCGGTTATGAAAAAATTATTCCTTTTGTTGATACTGTTTGCAATTTCCGCACACGCACAAACACCCGAAACCAAGCGCTACACCAAAGTCCCCAAAGGCTATTTGATGGTGCTCAAACAAGGCGACGACCTATTCAAGGAACTCGAAAAATTTGCCATCACCGAAAACATCCCATCGGCCAATTTGACCGGAATGGGTTTCGCTTCGAGTGTCACTTTCGGCTTCTTTAATTCCCAAACCAAACAGTTCGAGCGGCAGGAATTCAAGAAAGTCGAAATCGCGAGCTTAAACGGCACCATTGCTCAGAAACTAGGAAAATATTCGATCCACGCGCATGGCGTCGTTACAGGCCGTGATTTTACCGCACACGGCGGGCACATGTTGTTTGCGACGGTCGGCACGGGTTCGGTAGAAATTATGATTCTCGTCCACGACAAAACCTTCGTGCGCCAATACGATCCCAAGATCGGCGCCGATGTATTGTGTCTCGAGAATTGTAAGTGATTATTCTGCCTTCTTTTCGGTGGCCGGATCGCTGACGGTAAACTGCGATTCAGTCGTCTTGGCTGGCTCGGCTTTCTTTTCCTCGGTTTTTGGCGGTGAATTCAATGGCGCACCCACGGCAATATCGCAACGGTGACCCGGTTGTCCATGCGGCGGATTCATCCCTGGAGCTGTCGCTGCCACGGCGGTATTGGCATTGGGAGCCAAGATGGCCGGCGCTGCACCGGTTCCGGCAGGCGTAATCCTCGTGCCGGTTTGGGTGGTTTGTCCAGGTGTGATGGTCATCGGCTGGGCTGGTGCTTTGCCCGGAGGCGAATTCAATGGGGCGCCCACGGCAATGTCGCAACGGTGACCCGGCTGCCCATGTGGTGGATTCATGCCCGCTGCTACTTTTACCGGTTGGCCCGGAGTCACCTGGGTTGTCATTTGTGGGGCGGCCACTTGTTGCGCTACGGGTTGTTGGCCAGGAGCGGGAGCGGCATTGGGTTGGGTCGGTGTCTGTGCCACATCGGCAGATGGAGTAGCCGAGCTGGGTTGTGGTTCGAGTTCTTTTTTACAGGAAGTCAGGGACAGGCCCATCAAAAGTATGCCGAATAAAGATTGTATTTTCATGAGGTTTTCTATTAAGGAAACCAAATATAACTTTTTATCCGTTCGTTTGATTTTTTCTGTCCACTTTTAACTTGTTGCCGAAGGCGTAAAAAAAGTGCGGCAAATGATACCGCACTTTTTTGGAATGATTATCTATCGATCGGCTGCCTTGGTTGCTTTGTCTTCTACCTTGGCTGCGGTACGATTGACGTCTTGCCTGACCGCTTTGCTCTGTGCTACTTTTTTCTTGTGGATTTCGCGCGCTTTCTGGTCGGCTTTCACGGCTGTTTTTTCAATCGCGTCTCCGGCTTTTTGGGCAGCCGCTTCGGTTTTGGCCGCGGCTTTGTCGGCGGCTTTTTCCACTTTGGTCTCCTGGGCGTGCACCGTGGCCGAAAGCAACAATGCCAACGCTGGTAAAATCAACTTTTTCATAACTTTAGATTTATAGGTTCTATACTTCCAAAATTAGCCGATGTGACGGGCGACCTTTTCAACAATGTCGAAAATAGTTTATATAATTCCGATCAGTCCTGGATGTACGTCTTGTTCCCGTTCTTGTTGATGTAATAGCGCCCGCCCCGTGGACCGGTGTATACTTTTTTACCGTTGTAGGTTCCGGTAACTTTATCCGGTTTGCGCGGTGCTTTTTCGTTGGTTTCCTTGATTTTGGTTGTGGTCTTTTTTGCCTTGGTTTCGGTTTTGGCTACCGCTTTTTCTGTTTTGGCGGCGGCTTTCTTTGTTTCAGCCTTGGCCTCTTTGGTGGCCTTTTTGGTTTTATCGGCGACTTTATCGGCAGTCTTGTCTATTGCCTTTCCTGTTTTCTTGGCGGCTTTTTCAGTTTTATCGGTTACTTTATTGGCCGTCTTTTTGACCTCTTTCTTAGCCTTTTCGGCTTTGGTCTGTTGGGCGTAGGTCGAAAATGACAAAGCAAGCGCAAGGCATAATAATACTAATTTCTTCATGACGTTTGATTTTAGGATGAACTTCCGTAAATGGCTCACTTAAAGGTAACAATAAAAAGAATCCGATTCGCGGTTGCTTAAAAATAAGCGCGCAATTGCACGCTTCCCGTATGAACCGTATCGCTTGTTTCGCTTTTGCGTCCTTGGTAGTTGACATTGACATCGAGGTATTGTGTCAAATTTTTCTGGATCAGCAAACGCCAGGTCAGGTTCTGTCCGGGCTGCAATCCTTCGAAGCATCTGGAAGGCGGCGGGTAGCAAGGCATTTCCGGTAAATTTGTTTTCGTACAGCGAGAATTCGCCGTTCATCGTCAGTTTCTTTTGGCTCGCGTAAGAAAAAGAAGTCCCGACGCGTGTCTGTTTCAAATTCTCGACCCCAATCTGGTTTTTCTTGTCCTGGAATTCATAGAAAACATCCCAACTCGCATTTTGGGAAAACAGGTACGAAATCTTGGGCGCCAGTTGATAGGCATCGATGCGGTAATTGCGCGATTCGAAATTTTCGACTTCGGTTTCGGTGCGTACGGCCTGAGTCTGGTAAGTAAACAGCCAGCTTTTCTGGTACAAATGCGCGTACTGCAATTGATGCGAACGACTCGCGCTTTGCTGCGACCCAATCGTAAGCAGGTTCCGCGCATGGCTATCGACATAATTGTAAGTGACCGAATGGTCCTGTTTGCCGCGGTTGTAAAACAGACTGTTGCGGAACGCCGTGCTGAGTCCGAGCAAGTCTTCATCGGTGGGCGAACCAAACGGATTGAGGTCAAAGTTGCTGCCGTCGCGCTTGATTTTGCGGTCGACCAGAAACGAAGTCTGGTTGTAAAAATAAGACAGGAATTTCTGGAGACCGTCCTTGTTCTGCCATTGCAACGGATTGAGCGTGACCGAGGTCGAGAATTTGTTCTGGTGGGTTTTAATGAAAACCTGATTGGGCAGAAACACACGCACATATTTCGCCTGGTCGGGAAACGGCGCAACCTCAAATTCCTGCAATTCCTGGACACCGTTGCCGTTGTAATCGATCCACATGTAGACGCCTTGTCCGGGCTCGACTTCTAAATACGTAAACTCCTGTTGTGCAATCGTCCCCGATGAATTTTCATAAGCGGCCGTGAGCTGGATCAATTGGTCGAAATAACGGTCGTTGTACAAAATCCTGGAGTTCAGCGAAGGCTCGTCCTCGCGTGCCGGATCGGTGAAATTGAGGTTGCGGTAATTGACGAACACCGACAAATCGGTCTTGTCGGTCTGGATCAGCTTCGATTTGGCGTAATACGAATTCGATACGTTGACGCGTCTGAGCAAACCGTCCTGCAAGCTGTCGTTGACCCGGTTCAGATAACCCAATTCGACATACACCTTGGTGCTGTCGCCACGCCCCACAAAAGCGCCGTATTCATGAAACCGTTGGCTGATGGTCGAAAGCGAATTCGTGAGCTTAATCCTTTCCTGATTGTCTTCCATACGGAAAGAACCGCCGACCCAATTTTTGCCGAAATGGTAACGGGCCTGGGTTTGGTTGCGGACAAATTTCGAAGTCGCCGTCGTGCCGTCGCTTTTCATAAAACTGCCGTTTTCACGCAACGTCCATCGGTTGAACTTGAACAAGGCATCGGCGATGTGGCGGTTTCCCGAAAAGCTCTTTGAAAAATCAAGGTTCTCGAATTGATACGTGAATTTTCCTTTTTCGGGCAGTTTCAAATCGATACCTGAGACCAACAAACTCTGGTTCGCATTCGAGATTGCCGTCAGGTTCCAGTCGCGGTCGAACTCGATGTTGAACAGCCGCTCGATTGTACGAAATTCCTTTTGGATGAATTGATAATTCGCAAAACCATCCACCTGCCACTTCCCGGAAAAAAGCCGTTGTTTGGCGTTGATTTTTCCGGCCAAACCTTGGTTGTCGCCATCGCCCATCGAAGAAAACAGGTTGAGGTCGTTGTTGCTGATGCCCATCTCAAAATCGACTGCCGTTTTCTCGGACGGATTGTACTTGCCCATCAGGGTCGCAATCTGGATTTTTGTCGGCGGAATGAGCCGCGTGATCGGGTCGTAATTGCCTTGTTTGATTCCATCAACGGGCGGCACATATTCAAAGACACGGCCCACCGAGGAAGCATTCGACAAAATGTAATCGCCCTGGTTGTTGCCGACCAAAGTAAAGCGCACATTGTAGAGCACCTCGGTGGGATTGGTCGAATATTCGAAGACTTCGGTCGTTCCGAGCAATACCTTTCGGTACAGGATCTTGTTTTCGGAAAACGAATCGATATAGGCCGATGGTGCGGTCATTAAATCGGGATCGTCACCGGCCGCCTTGAGGATTTGGGCCTGTTCGGGTGAAAGATTTTGCTGCAACGGTTGGTTCTTGACGTCGTTTTCGGAATAGACGTAGGTGCCGATGCTCCAATCGCTGCGTTCGTGCGTCGCGCCGAAATAGGTCACAAATCGGGTGTAATTTCTATCGGAAAACTGGTATTCGACATTGATACGCATTTCGGAAGTGATCGGGAACAAAGAGGTAAAAATGATTTCGCCCGCGTTGTAATCGATGATGTAATCGTTGTTTTCGCCGCGTTTGAGCAAAATCCCGTTGACATAGACGCGTTCGGAACCCGAAATCACGAGGATGAACAATTCGCCGTTGGCCCCGCGCAATTTATACGGTCCCTGATTGCCCTCCTGTCCGACAAACGTACTTTTGGCGTACTGTCCGCGGACCAAAGCGGCAGACGCGAACACATTGGTTTTGTTGCCTTCTTTTCCAAAATTGAAACTCGTAGCCAATCCTTGGACTTTCTTGTTGAAATTGAGGAAACGCGACTTGCGGTTTTCGAGAAACAAATCGCCGGCGCGGATGCTCCATTTATCGCTAAAGAGTTCGATGAAAATCTGGTCGAATTCATCCAATTTCTGCGAATAACCGCCATCCTGGAGCGGAATGTTGCTGTCCTGGATCGAGGCGCGCAGGCTGACCTTGTCGGAGATTTTTCCCGTAATCTGTAAATCGAGATTCGAGTTGACAACCGCATTTTGATTGTTGCCGATCGTAATTCCACGCGTGATGCTGCCCGAAGTATTGAGCCCTTCAAAAGGCGTAAACCGCTTGACGGGATCGTTGGTGACCTTGTACAAATTGCGCATGCCCGAATTAGAAACCACACGGCTGTCGTCGTAGATGCTGTACTGCTTGGTCAGGTATTCGGGAAACTTGAGGAATCGCACCGTGAGCGTATCGTTGGTCAACGGATAATTTTCACGGAAAATCAAGCGGCCTTTCTGGAAATCCATTTTGTAAAAGGAGGTATCGATGGGTTGCGCATTGGCACCAAGCAATTTGAAAAAAGTGGGATTGACGCTCACCGAATCGATGCGGATCGTATCACGTGTCGCGATGATTTTTTTGGATTGGTACGGGGTCTTGATTTCCTGTGCCTGAAGGCCCGAAAAGCAAACGATCGAGATCCAAAAAAGTAGTTTTTTCAACATAAGGAATATAACGCCAAGACATCAAAAGTAGTGTATTCTGATGAGAATGTTTCGATTGCAAAATGGTCGCTATCGTTAAAATTTGTTTCCCAAATCCATAATCCATTTGAATTGTTATTTTTGTAGACAACTTAAATCTGCACAATGAATTATAAGCTCAGGTTGCGCCAATTGGCATTGGCATTCATCGCCGTTTCGATGGTGGCTTGTTCGTCTGATGATGGCGAAGAATATGTTCCGGTTGTTCCGGCTTTGGAGTCGCCGGTGGTGGTCGACCTCGCTTCTGTTCCTTATGAAAAACTCTCGGAATACCAGTTTTTCGAAGGCGAAATGAAAAACCAAAAGCCAGCCTATGGATTGATTCCTTATGCACCGGCAAGCCAATTGTTTACCGATTATGCCGAAAAGAAGCGTTTCATTTGGCTGCCCAAAGGAACAAAGGCGAGCTATGACGGCGATGGGAAAGTATTGCAGATGCCCGTCGGTGCTGCGCTTGTCAAGACATTTTATTACAACCATGTACAGCCGTCGAATACCACCAAACTGATCGAGACCCGCGTGATGATCAAGAAGGCGAGCGGTTGGATTTTTGCGACCTATGTTTGGAACGATGCACAAACCGAAGCCTATTATTTGGCGGCAGGCGGGAGTAATGTTTCGATTACGTGGACGCATACGAACAACGAAACCAAAACCGCCGATTACCGCATTCCGTCACAGGACGAGTGCCTGATTTGCCATAAAATCAACGAGACCGCTTTTCCGATTGGCATCAAGCCGCAAAACCTCAATGTGAATTACAATTACGCGAATGGCCCGAAAAACCAACTCCAAAAACTCATTGAATTGGGATATCTCACCGACAATCTTCCGGCCAATATTGTGACGACTGTCGATTTCAACGATGTCACCAAACCGCTTAATTTGCGCGTGCGTTCTTATTTCGACAGCAATTGTGCCCATTGCCATAGTGATGGCGGTCAGGCATCGTTTTATGCCTTGCGTTTTCCTTTTGGCTTGACCGAGAACCTGACCAATATGGGGGTTTGTGTCGAGCCGAATCATTATGTCCCGGGCTTCGAGGGCCGATTGGTCGCGCCTGGAGATGTAACCGAATCGATGGTCTATTACCGCATCACGACCGATGATTTCTTCTACCGCATGCCAATGCTGGGACGTTCGATCCCGCATCAGGAAGCAATTGCGTTGGTGGGCGATTGGATCAATTCGATTACTGATTGCCCTTAAAATTGTAACCGCACCATGAAACCCGTTGTCCAGAAAAGAATGCTTGTGTGGACCGTCTATTCGATGGTTGTCTTTTGTGTGGTCTCGTACCTGTCCGTAATGGTTTCTTTGCTTTCGCGGGTGGGTACTTCAGGCAAACCGACGGCCAATATCGGGTTTCCATTCCGGTACTATTTTCAATTTTGGGCCAGTGGCAACGACTTTCCGAATTGCGGTTGGAGGGCCGACTATTTGATTATGGATTTTGCGCTCACCTGGGTTTTAACCACGGCTGTTTTTGTTTTCTGGAACAGGAGAAAAGGAACATGAGAAAATAAAAAAAGGCCCGTTCACAAAAACGGGCCTTTTCTAGATTGCATAAGTCTGTTATTTCTTGATGATTTTCACAGACGATTTTTGATTGCTATCGGTATTGAAACTCAGGATGTAAATTCCAGCACTTAAATGGGAAACGTCGATGTTATGGTCGCCGGCAACGAGGTTTTGTCTGTTGACCGATTTTCCGTTGACGTCGAACAATTCCATCTGTACATTTTTAGAAGCCTTGATCTCGAGGTTGTTTTCCACTACACTTGATTTCACCACAGCACCAGTTGATGTTGTGTTGAATGCGGTCGTAGAAAGACCATTTGGATCGTAACGGTAGATCACCGTGACATTGTTCCCCACCGGATCGCCCATCGCATCTTCCATGTAGAATTTGAAGACGTAATCGGTGATGCCGCCGTTGTTTGGCGTGGTGTTGAGGAAGTGGTCGAACTGAGAGTTGGTTCCGCCCGGCGCGATCGCTACGGCAGTGCTTGGATAAGCATGTCCAGGGCTTACAGAAGCCAAGCAAACGTCGCCAAAACAAAGTTCCATCCCTGCACCGGTTCCGTTGATTACATCAACACATTCGATACGGGCTGTGATGGTTTGTGCAGAGTTGTTGTGCACGAGGAACCCGAAATAGGCATCCTCATATTCAAGCGAGTTGAACGAGAATACTTGTCCGTTGCTCACTGGGGTTCCATCAGATTTGGTGATGCTCATCTGCGCTTGTGTGGCAGATACCGCTAACATTCCTAAAAACAGTAGTACTTTTTTCATGGTCATTTTCATTATAAAAGTTCAGGGAACCAATGTGATTCCCTGAAGTAGGTTGTATTATTTCAAGATTATTTTTTGGGTTTGCTCCGAAGTTCCGTTGCTCATTTTGGCCAAATAGATTCCTGTTTGGAAAGCCGAAAGATCGATAGCTGTTTCGCTGGTTACTTGATTTTGGGTAAAGATTACTTTACCGGTCAAGTCAGAAACCGTTACATCAACTGGTGTGGCAGAGCTGATTCTGACGATACCAGTAGTTGGGTTTGGATACATTTTGATGGCCGATTGGGCGTCAAAATGTTTGTTGCCCAAAGCCTCGACTGCATAAGTCGATTGCATGATCGATTTGCCAGCGCTTTGGATGAATACCACCACGGCCAAATCTTCCATTTCTTCTACGTTTGTTCCGTCCAAAGAAGCCGAAACCTGTACGCTTTGTTGGACATCGCGTACGCAGTTGATGGTAGTTCCTGCTGCGTTTGGAACCATTTTCATCATCACATTGTGGAATTCAGTTTCTCCGTTGGTCGCGATGTTGCCAGTAGTTACTTTCTCAACTACGGCAGCACGCAAAGTGTAAGTTCCTGAAAGGTAAGGAGTAACGTCTACGTTTACAGTGATGTTGTCTCCTTCGAGGATGTGGGATGCATTCATGGTAAAGAAAGCTGGTCTCACCATTGCGGCATTCAAGTCAGCTTGCAACAAACTCGTGTTGAAGTTGGTGCCGTCTTTAGAGTCGATGAACAAAGTCGGGGCAGCATTTACGCTGTAATAAGTAACACGGTTGCCTACTTCAGTCGTGTAATAAGGGTCTCCGGCGCCTGGCCAGTTCACTTGGTAGTTGATCAAGGCAAAGTTGTCGTGGTTGGTTTCGAAAAACCCGTTGAAGTAACCACCGTTGAAAGAAGCACAAGGCGCGCAAGTGGCGCTTGAGAACTTCTCGTACAAAGGATATCTCGTAGCGGCGTTGCTGGCCACAGAAACGATTTTGGTCACTTGGTTGTTCGTATTGTCGCTGTCGGTAGTTCCGTTAGGGTTTTCTGTCCAAACTTTGACATTGTAGTTTTCGCCCGGTGTATCATTCCAAACATCGGTATGGTTGTAAGTATAGCTGGCTCCTGGAGTCACATTGAGTCCGGTCAGGTTTTGGGTGTGGATGGTTCCATCGTTTACCTGCCATTTCAAATCTACCGAAGTCAACGCATTGGCGCCCATGTTTTTGAATTGTCCGGTAATGGCAGTGCTTCCAGTGGTAGCGAAGATATCGCTCATCACCACGCTGCTCATTTCGGCATCGTTCTCTTGGATTTGGCTCACAGTGACATCGTCGATAAAAATACGGTTTCCATAGGCCGATGTAGCCAAGAAAATGACATGCCCGTTTCCGTTCAGGTTGGCCGGAAGATCGAATGAGTAAGTGTACCATCCGCCTTCTGCAACGGCTGGAGACAATGCAATCGAACGGTTTACGGTTCCGAGCAATTGCGCGCCAGTGGTGTTAGGGTTGGCGTTGTACATGACGCGAATTCTGTCGCCATCGGTTGGATAGCCACCATCGCGGAACATTTTAAATTTTACCCTGTATGAAGCGCCGCTGAAAGCAATGGCAGGTGATACCAAGCTGTAGTTGTTTCCTACGGCAATGTTATAAGCGTCGAATTGCGCCATACCGGCACCTTGTGCAGGGGTGCAGCTCGGGTTTGTTCCGCTTGTAACTCTCGTCCAGCCTACACTGGCCGAACCTCCTGTGACGTGAGTAACCGTCCAATTCAGGGCCGTGTCAAAAGTCTCCGAAAGGAGTACTTGAGCTTCAGCCTGTAGTCCCGCGAAGAGCAGCGCGAGAGCCAAAGTAATTTTTCTCATAATGTTTAGGTGTTTAATAGTTTGAATAGATTGTTGTATTAGGTTGCAATAATAGTAAAAAAGTTTGTTAAAAGCTTCAACTTTCGGCAAATAAATCAAAGAAAAAAGCAAAACCGTTTTGACTTTGGTTTTGCTTGTATTTTTTGGGTCTATGTTTTTGATTTACAATCGACCAACTGTTATTTTTATTGTGCCTCTTTGGTGACGATTTGCATCGTTTCCCGGCTGACTTGTTTGAGCAAAACCATTTTGTCCTGCTCGACCATTTTGGTGGCTTTTTCGTCGAAATGGCGGATCGTATACAGCGAAACATTCTCATTGTACGACACCTTGAATTTTTTCGAAAGCACATTCTTGAGTTCGTTGAAATTGCCAAACTTGTCGTCCACGCAAACCGAAAAACTGATCGCCGAATTCTGGATCAAATGTACCTTCATTTTGTACTGGTGCAACAGCGCAAAAATCTCGCTGATGTTTTCCTCCATGATGAACGAAAAATCGATCGATGACAACGACACCAAAAGCTGCTCTTTCTTGACGATGAAACACGGCAAATGCGGTTCGAGATCCTTGCCTTTCGAAACGGCCGTCCCAGGCAATTCCGGATTCAGGAACGATTTGACATAGAGTGGAATTTCCTTGCGCTGCAAGGGCTGCAAGGTTTTCGGGTGAATCACCGTCGCGCCGTAAAACGCCAATTCGATGGCCTCGCGGTAGGAAATCTGGTTGAGCAAACGCGCATTTTCAAAATACCGCGGATCGGCATTCATCACGCCCGGCACATCTTTCCAGATCGTCACGCTTTCGGCGCCAAGACAATACGCAAAAATCGCCGCCGTATAATCGGAGCCTTCGCGGCCCAAGGTCGTCGTAAAATTGTTCTCGTCCGAGCCCAAAAATCCTTGTGTAATATTGAGTACTTTCTTTTTGACATTTTTTGAAATGTTCTTCTGCGTCAAATCCCAATCGACATTGGCGTCGCGGTACGTATTGTCGGTCTTGATGAAATTGCGCACGTCGATCCAATTGGTTTTGATGCCTTGATGGTTCATAAAATGCGCGAGAATCGTCGTCGAAATCAATTCGCCCATGCTCACGACCTGGTCGTACACGAAATTGTAATTGGGTGATTTGTTCTGCGCGAGGAAAAAATCAAGGTCGGCAAACAATTGGTTGACCGCCGCAAAAACCGCATGTTTTTCATCCTCGAACAAATCGAGCAAAATCTGGTTGTGGTATTTGCGCACTTCCTGTGCCGAGGATTTGAGCGCGGGCGATTTTCCGAAATAATCCTTGATTACGACTTCGAGCGCATTGGTCGTCTTGCCCATGGCCGAAACCACAAGCAATACATCGTCATATCCCGTTTGTTGCAATACGCTGTACACATTGCGCACGCCGGCCGCATCTTTGACCGAAGCGCCGCCAAATTTGAAGATTCTCATAGTTTAGATTTGTAGAGCCAAGAATCAAGAGTCAAGATTTTGAAAGTCTTGGTTCTTGGCTCTTGGTTCTATAATCTGTTTAAAAAATTGTCTATTCCGTTTTCATCCATATTCACCACGCGCCAAGTCGGCAGCAGCTTCGCGCCCGATTTCTCGTAAAAGTCGATGGCAGGCGTGTTCCAATCCAGCACATTCCATTCGATGCGGCGCACCCTGTCGCGTTTGCCCTGTTTGATGATTTCCGAATACAACTCAAAACCGAGTCCTGAGCCGCGCATTTCTGCTTTGACAATCAAATCTTCGAGATGGATCGTTTTGCCTTTCCAGGTCGAATAGCGGTAATAATAGAGCGCCATGCCTACAATTTTGCCCTCTTTTTCGGCGATAAACGTATGGAACAACGGGTTTTCGGAAAAACCGTCGCGTTCCAGATCGGCCACGGTCACGACCACGGCGTCGGGTTCTTTTTCAAAAATCGCGAGTTCGGTGATCAGTTCGAGAACCGCGGGCATGTCGGCTTGGGTGCCTTTTCGGATGTTCATTTTGTTTTCTTTTGGCCACGAATTCCCAAATTGCCACAAATGATTCTTGCCTCATTCGTGAATTCATGGCTGATTTTTCAGGAGCATGATCCCGCTTTCGCCTTTATCTTTGTTATTTTGGTATGCCTCTGCTGCGCTCCGGCGTATCCAAAATAAAAAGGATATCGGCTCTATCGGGGCTAGGATTAATCGTTCGGAAACAAATATAGCTTACAAAAAAGAAATCCCCAATTCGAAATCCCAAGTTTTGAGTCGAATGTTGAAAATTCAGATTTGAAAATTGGATTTTCCCACTATCTTTGCCGACAACTACAACGATTTCGCCATGGAAGAACGCAACAGGACGCTCGGTGAATTTATCATCGAGAAACAAAAAGACCACAATTATTCAACGGGAGAGCTGTCCAAGATCATCAACTCGATTAGGCTCGCGGCGAAAGTCGTCAACTACAAGGTCAACAAAGCCGGACTCGTCGACATCACAGGCGCAGCGGGCGAACAGAACATCCAAGGCGAAGACCAGCAAAAGCTCGATGTTTACGCCAACAATATTTTTATCCAAACCCTGATCAACCGTGAAATCGTGTGCGGTATTGCTTCGGAAGAAAATGACGATTTCATCACCGTCGAAGGGCTCGACAGCGGGCACAACAACAAATACGTTGTCTTGATGGATCCGCTCGACGGTTCGTCCAACATTGATGTGAATGTGTCGGTGGGAACGATTTTTTCGGTATTCCGCCGCGTCACGCCAGTCGGCACGCCGGTTACTTTGGAAGATTTCCTGCAACCCGGAACCGCACAGGTCGCCGCGGGTTACGTCATTTACGGTACTTCAACCATGCTCGTTTACACGACCGGTCACGGCGTCAATGGATTCACGTTGAACCCGGCCATCGGGACATTTTACCTGTCGCATCCGAACATGCAATTCAAACCCGACGGCACTATTTATTCGATCAACGAAGGGAATTACGTCCACTTTCCGCAAGGCGTCAAGGATTACATCAAATATTGCCAGCTCGAAGAAGGCGACCGTCCGTATACGTCGCGCTACATCGGCAGTTTGGTGTCCGACATTCACAGAAACATGATCAAAGGCGGCATCTATATTTACCCAACGAGCGCCAAAGCCCCGAAGGGTAAATTGCGCTTGCTCTACGAATGCAACCCGATGGCGTTCATCGCCGAACAGGCAGGAGGAAAGGCTTCCGACGGTTTCGGCCGCATTATGGAAATCCAACCGACCGAATTGCACCAGCGCGTACCATTTTTCTGCGGCAGCAAGAACATGGTCGAGAAGGCCGAGGAGTTCATGGCCAAGGCCAAATAAGTACCTGAGAAAAACCAAACCAATTATATTAACCAAAAAGCCGGACTTCAACTTGAAATCCGGCTTTTGTATTTTTGCACTCAGGCACTCAGGCACTCAGGCACTCAGGCACTCAGGCACTCAGGCACTTCTTATTTATTCATGTGTTCCATCTCATACATGAACACATCCGAATCTACTTTTTTATCGATCAGAGACATCGCTTTGTTGACGATGTGGTTCACGTTGCCAGGCGTAAATCCGAGTGCCAACGCAAATTTGCGTAACAAAATGTCCTGTTTGTCGCCCAATTGGTGGTCGATGTGTACCATACGGCCCAAATCGTACAAACGCTCGAGGCGCTGCGAGTAGAGGTAAGGCGGGTTGATGGGATATTTCAAAGGATTCTCGAGAATCTCCTCATATTCGTCTCTGGTGATTTCTAATTTCCCGGCGAGTTTGTCCAAAAACGTTTTTTCTTCGGGATGTACGACACCGTCGGCAAGCGCAACGCGTACAATCGCAGAGAAATGACCTTTGTTTCTGGTCTTGAATTCGCTATCAAATAAATCTGAAAATGACATAATTGTTGGTTTTAAAGGATGAGCAAATATATTGCATTTCCGTTGGATTTGAAATCGAAATTTTAACTTTTTTGCCTTGTTAAATGCGCCTTTCCAAAATGTTAAACCGCAAGGTGCGTTAATAAAATAAATTGTAAGTTTACAGACCCTAAAATCTATTGTTAAATACCATTTGGAATGTCAGAATTTTTGATATATCTCGAAATTGGCCTACATCATGTTCTGGACATCAGGGGCTATGACCACATTTTATTTTTGATGGCGCTCACCGTGCCGTATGCCTTTAAGGATTGGAAGCGCGTGTTGTTGCTGGTTTCGATTTTTACGATCGGACACACCTTGGCGCTCGTGCTTTCGGTATTCGGCGTGATCATGATCAAGGCGGCTTTGGTCGAGTTTTTAATCCCGATTACGATTTTGATTACCGCGGTTTATAATTTATTTACTGCGGGTAAAGGCGGGAAGAAAGACGGAATCAACATCGTGGGTTTCATCACACTGTTTTTTGGGATCATCCACGGACTCGGGTTCTCGAATTATTTCAAGTCGATCCTGTCCGGCAATGCCTCCGATAAAATTGCCCCTTTGCTCGAGTTTGCGCTCGGGATCGAAATCGCCCAACTGATTGTGGTTTTGGTTGTGCTGCTGATTTCGTTTGTATTGCAACATTTCGCGCGTTTTTCCAAGCGCGATTTTACGCTGGTCACCTCGGCCTTCGTGATCGGAGTAGTCGTGCCGATGTTGCTCGAAAGCGACGTTTGGAACTAAACAAAACATGGAAACGGTAAAAAAGAACAAATACGACAAAGCCTACCTGCGCATCGCCAGGGAATGGGGCCAGTTGTCTTACTGCAAAAGAAAAAAAGTCGGCGCGATTATCGTGCGCGACAAAATGATCATCTCCGACGGGTATAATGGAACGCCCACAGGCTTCGAAAACTGCTGCGAGGACGAAGAAGGACTCACGCAATGGTACGTTTTGCACGCCGAGGCGAATGCGATTCTCAAAGTCGCCCAATCGACGCAATCGTGCGAAGGCGCCACCTTATACATTACGCTTTCGCCCTGCCGCGAATGCAGCAAACTGATCCACCAATCGGGAATCACACGGGTCGTTTACCAAATGGGCTACCGCGATACCTCGGGGATTGATTTTCTCCAAAAGGCCGGTGTCGAAGTCGAACAAATCGAAGTACTCGACTAAATGCGTCTCAAGAGTACATACGTCATCCTTCTGGTTTCGTTGGCTTTGGCCATCGGGGTTCTGCTGGGCGGATTCCTCAATTTTCCGGTCGAGAAGCCTTCGTTTTCGAAAAAGAATTACAAAAGCAAGCTCAACCGATTGCTTGATTTTATCGATAATGAATACGTCGATGACGTCAATACCGATTCGATTGTCGAGTTGACCGTCAATGACATTTTGGGCCAGCTCGATCCGCATTCGGTCTACATTCCGCCGAGCGAACAAGTGGCCGAAGCCGAGAGCATGCGCGGCGATTTCGTCGGGATTGGCGTGAATTTTTACATGTACAAGGACTCGGTGGCGGTCATCAAACCACTCGAAAACGGACCTTCTGAAAAAGCCGGAATCAAACCCGGCGACCGCATCTTATACGCCGGGAAAGACAAATTGTTTGGCAAAAAATTACCGTCGGATACCTTGTTTTCAAAATTGCGCGGTACGCCAGGTTCCGAGCTGATGCTGACGGTGTACCGCAAATCCGAAAACCGCAAATTCAACGTCAAGATCAAACGCGACGTGATCCCGATCAACAGCGTCGACGCGGCGATTCTGGTCAATCCATCAACCGGCTACATCAAAATCAACCGTTTTGCTGAAACGACCTACGATGAATTCCAGCGCGCGCTGACCAAATTGCGCAACCAACAAATCAAAACTTTGATTATTGACGTACGCGACAACGGTGGCGGTTACATGGAAATGGCGGCAGAAATTGCGGACGAGCTCTTGAAAGACAAGGAACTGATTGTGTTCACCAAAAATAAAAAAGGCCGTATCGATAAAACATTTGCGACCCAGCGCGGGGATTTCGAACAAGGCAAAGTCTATGTGTTGATCAACGAAAACAGCGCCTCGGCGAGCGAAATCCTTGCCGGTGCCGTACAGGACAATGACCGCGGAACCATCGTCGGGCGCCGTTCCTTTGGTAAAGGATTGGTGCAACGCGAGATGCAATTCGATGACAATTCGGCGGTGCGGTTGACCGTGGCGCGTTATTATACACCGTCGGGCCGTTCGATCCAAAAAAATTACGCCAAGGGCAATGACGATTATTTCGGGGAATTTGCCAAACGTTTCGAACACGGCGAATTGTACAAAAAAGACTCGATCAAGATCGCCGATACGCTCCAGTTCAAAACCAAATCGGGGCGGATTGTGTATGGGGGCGGTGGCATCGTTCCTGATATTTTTGTCCCGCTCGAAGTAGAACACGGACAGGAAACCACCGCTTATCTGATGCAATCGGGCGTGGTGGGGCATTTTGTTTTCGAGGAATTGGACAAAGACCGCAAGGCATTTGCCGGTTACAATTTTGCGCAATTCCTGGCCAAGATGGACAAAACGGATGTGTATTTCGACCATTTCCAGAAATACGTGATCGAAAATGGGGTCGAGGTCAACCTCAGTAAAAACAAAGCCTTAGTCAAACGCTACCTTGCGGCTGAATTCGCCCAGCAGCTTTTCGACGACGAGAAATACTACGAAATCGTATTGCGCGAAGACCCGATGATCCGCGCGGTGCTCAACAACGATAAAAAATAAGCGTTATTTTTTGATGGAATCGTGGCTTTGGCTTTGGTGGCCATTGTTCCACAGCGTCAGGATGTCGGTTGCGACTTCGGCACCACTTCCGGCGGCGATGGCGAGTTGGCTTCTTTTTCCAGACAATGTTCCGGCCACATAAATGCCTTCGGTGACTTTGTGGTCGACATTCTTGAGTTGGATCCTTTGTTTTTCGGGAACCGATTTTTGGTGCGGCTCGATGTATTGCATCAACCCTTCAATCATAAAGGTATTGGTATAACCGACGGCCACGACAATCAATTTGGTCTGGTAGGTATTTTTGTTGGTGGTAACGGTGAAGTTTCCGTTTTCGCCTGCCACTTTCATGACTTTTTCATTGGCGATTTGCGTCACATGCGGATATTGGGAAGCCAATTGTTCGGTACTTTCAACCAGCAATTCCGAGCCGAGTTTGCCTGGGGCGATTCCATAAGCATTGTTGAACAAGGCTTCCTGAAGGTTAGAGGTTTTCTGGTGGGTAAAAATGCCGATCTTTTTGTCGGCGGCAAAAGTTTTTTTGTGGGCCGAACCCAAAATCAGTGCGCAGGACATACCTGAAACGCCCCCGCCGATCAGCAATACGTCGAACATTAAGAATTGTTTTTGGTTTTCTCCTCGATCATTTTGGACATCCTGAAGATGAGCAGGATGAAAATCGCACAGAAAGAAGCAGCGATGCCGATCAGTGCAACCATCGAATTGCCTTCGAACAAATGGTCAAAATCGAGAAGTGTAATGTTGAAAATAATAAGTGCAATCGCGACGATTACCAATATGGAAGTAAAAATTTTCATTCGTGGAATTTAATTTTTAATGAAATTACTAAAATTGGCTTACATGAACAAACCTTTAACATTCGCCGCAAATAATTTAACAGCGATTGCCAGCAGTACCACGCCAAAGGCTTTCCGGATGACGCCGAGTCCGTTTTTGCCCAACATTTTCTCGATTTTGGCCGATGAGCGCAACACCCCGTAAACCAGGATGATGTTGAGCACAATGGCAATGACGATGTTGATGGATTCGAACTGCGAGCGCAAAGATAATAAAGTTGTCATTGTCCCGGCACCGGCAATCAAAGGAAACGCGAGCGGGACAATCGAGGCGCCGCTGGCTTCTTCGTCTTTGTAGATCCGGATGCCCAGGATCATTTCGAGGGCGAGGAAAAACAGCACAAACGAACCGGCCACGGCAAAGGAATGCACATCAATGCCGATCAATTTGAGGAATTCTTCCCCGATAAAAAGAAATACAATCATAATGACGCCGGCGACTGCCGAAGCTTTTTCCGATTCGATGTGGCCATGCCTGTTGCGCAAATCGACAATGATCGGAATGGTGCCGACGATATCGATGACCGCAAAAAGGACCATGCTGACGGTGATAATTTCCCTAAAATCCAACTGCATAAAGTATGTGTTTAGCGCCGCTCTGGTTGCCTAAAAGCGGCTCGGGTTTGAGGCTGCAAAAGTACTCCATAACAGCCGAAGTATTAGCCAAAAATAAGTTAAGTTTTACGTTGCTTTTTTATTGGGGGTAGAAAGATAAGATTCTGAAAATCAATTGGTATATTTAGGTAACTAAAAAACACAACCGATGAAAACAAAAGCAATTGCCTTTTTTCTACTGCTCGGATCGTTCTCTTTTGCGCAGCAATCGCCTGATATGGCCAGTATGATGGCCAATAAAGTTGACGCCGCCCAGGTGCCCGATGCCTATCCTTTTACATGGAAATACAAGATGGATCTCAATACCGATGGCAAATCCTTCCAGGCCGATTACCTGTTGGAGCCCAATGCGAAATATTTTGGGATGAATATGTCCCAATCCGGAAACGATGTAACGATGGTCATGGATACCAACAAAAAACTGACGGTTATGGGATTTGGGAAAGGTGCCCAAAAAATGGGCATGGCCACCAAAATGCGCGATTATTTGAGTACAGGAAACAAAGAAGGCGCCCAAAAGTTTGCCTACAAATCGTTGCCCGACAAAACGATTTTGGGTTACAAATGCAAAGGAGTCGAAGCCTCCAATACCGAGATGACGATGGTTTTTTATTTCACCAATGAAGCGCCGGTCAATTTTGTCGATTGGTTCAAGGCGCCCGGTGCGCAAAAGATTCCTGATGCCTTTGGGGCTTATTTCAAGCCCGGAGACAAGCCGTTGGTGCTATCGATGGAATTTACAGACAAAGCCAACGGCAAGAAGACTTCGATGCAATGTGTGGCATTGGAAAAAAATGCATTCACATTTAAGAAATCGGACTATAAGTTCATGTAAAGTTGCCTTTTTATGCTCTGCGAGATGATTCCCCAATTTCAATGTCAATAGAGCACGAGGAGTCAGATGAAAAACTCACGATGGATGCTATTGGGGTAAGCTCGTCTCGGCCGATGGGAATAAATCGGGCCATAAAATCCTGGTCAGCCACTAAAGGATTAACATACAATTGCACAACGCATTTGTTTAAAAACACTACTTTTGCCGAAATTTACCCTTGTATCCGATGTTTCAACTGGGCAAAACCATCATTTCCGAAGACATTCTTGAAAAAGATTTTGTCTGCAACCTTTCCGCTTGCCATGGCGCCTGCTGTGTAGACGGAGATGCAGGTGCGCCTTTGAATGAACAAGAAACAAAGGTGTTAGAAGATATTTACCCGCAAGTAAAACCATTTCTCCGACCCGAAGGAATTGCCGCTATCGAAGCGCAAGGAACCTGGGTGGTCGGTTCGGACGGTACACTTGAAACGCCGCTGATCGACAGTAAAGATTGTGCCTATGTAATCTTCGACGGCAAAACCGCGCTGTGCGGAATAGAACAGGCGTACAACCAAGGGAAGGTGTCTTGGAAAAAACCCGTTTCTTGCCATTTGTATCCGGTGCGTGTCAAGGATTTCTCTGAATTTGCCGCAGTCAATTATGACCGTTGGGACATCTGTGATGATGCCTGCACTTTGGGAAAGGAGCTCGAGGTTCCGGTTTACAAATTTGTAAAAGAAGCACTCATTCGCAGGTTTGGGCAACAGTGGTATGATGAACTGGAGCAAGTAGCCAACGAACTCAAAAAATAATTTTTCTTCTGCCTGATTCGGCTTTGTTTTTTCAATATTCCAAAAGCCTCTGTTTACGGCACTCTTATTAAATTTAACTTTTTTAAAGTATTGATTTAAAGCAAATTGCGTTTTGATAAAATGCGCATTTCGCCTCGGTTCGTTGTTAAAAACTAGGGGCGATTGTGAATAAGTTTGACTTTCATTTCAGGATTCAAATACCAATCTTTGTAGACGGAAATAAAAGCCAAAAAAGTGTTAAAATTTCCCCCAAACCACACTATAATATGTCAGCAATAGAACCGATTTTACAGGAAAACAAAAACCGTTTTGTCATTTTCCCAATCAAGCACCACGACATCTGGGAATGGTATAAAAAAATGGAAGCCAGTTTTTGGACTGCTGAAGAAATTGACCTTCACCAAGATTTGTCCGACTGGAACAACAAACTCAATGCCGATGAAAAATATTTCATCAAGCACATTCTCGCCTTTTTTGCCGCCTCTGATGGAATCGTAAACGAAAATCTCGCCGAGAATTTCGTCAACGAAGTCCAATATCCCGAAGCCAAGTTTTTCTACGGCTTCCAGATCATGATGGAAAACATTCACAGCGAAACCTACTCGCTTCTGATCGACACCTATGTAAAAGACGAAGCCGAAAAAGACCAGCTTTTCAACGCACTCGAAGTGTTTCCTGCCATCAAGAAGAAAGCCGAATGGGCCTTGAAGTGGATCGAGTCCGATTCGTTTGCCGAAAGGTTGATTGCGTTCGCCGCTGTAGAAGGGATTTTCTTCTCGGGTGCATTTTGCTCAATTTATTGGCTCAAAAAACGCGGACTCATGCCGGGTTTGACGTTCTCTAACGAACTCATTTCTAGGGATGAAGGCGTGCATTGCGATTTCGCCGTGCATTTACACAACCACCACCTGGTTCATAAAGTGCCGACGGCGAGAATCCGCGAAATTATTGTCGAAGCGCTCAATATCGAAAGGGAGTTCATTACCGAATCGTTGCCGGTAAGCTTGATCGGAATGAATGCGAACCTGATGACGCAATACCTCGAATTTGTCACCGACCGTTTGCTCGTGGAATTGGGTTGCGCCAAAGAATACAACGCATCGAATCCTTTCGATTTCATGGACATGATTTCGTTGCAGGGCAAAACGAACTTCTTCGAGAAGCGCGTGGCCGAGTATCAAAAAGCCGGGGTTATGAACAGCAGCCAAGGCAACGACGATTCACAAAAAATCAGCTTCGACGCCGATTTCTAGCAATAAAATCAAGACATAGGAGTTCAATACACCATTTTTGAATTCTGAATTTTCAGATTGCCCGAATGCCTAGCCCCGATTGCGGCGGCATCCTTTTGCGAAGCATGAGCAAAAGATACAGCCAAAAGCGGGACCAAGCTTCAAACAAAACAAAAACAAAACCATTACAATTAACCCGAAGCCAGGGAAGGGATTTCCTGTTTTCACAAAACACTTCTGCTTATGTATGTAGTAAAAAGAGACGGCCACAAAGAGCCGGTCATGTTTGACAAGATTACCGACAGGATCAAAAAATTGTGCTACGGCCTCAACGATCTCGTCGATGCCGTGAAAGTTGCGATGCGCGTCATTGAAGGATTGTATGACGGCGTAACGACTTCGGAACTCGACAATCTCGCTGCCGAAACCGCTGCGGCGATGACCATTGCGCACCCTGATTATGCGCAATTGGCTGCACGTATCGCCATTTCGAACTTGCATAAGAATACCAAAAAATCGTTCTCGGAAACCATGTACGACATGTATCACTACGTCAATCCGAGAACCGGAAAAGAGTCTCCGCTTTTGTCCGAAGAAGTGTTTAAGGTGATTGAAGAAAACGCCGAATTCCTCGACTCTCACGTCATCTACAACCGCGATTTCAACTACGATTACTTCGGTTTCAAGACCTTGGAGCGTTCGTATCTGCTCAAAATCAACGGAAAGATCGTCGAGCGTCCGCAGCACATGCTCATGCGTGTGGCCGTCGGGATCCACTTGAACGATTTGACTGCGGTTATTGAGACCTACGACCTCATGTCGAAAAAATACTTCACGCATGCCACGCCGACCTTGTTCAACGCCGGAACACCAAAGCCACAGATGTCTTCGTGTTTCCTTTTGGCAATGCAGGACGACTCGATCGACGGGATTTATGATACATTGAAACAAACGGCCAAAATCTCGCAATCGGCGGGAGGGATTGGTTTGTCGATCCACAACGTAAGGGCGACGGGTTCTTACATCCGCGGTACGAATGGTACTTCTAACGGAATTGTTCCGATGTTGCGTGTGTTCAATGACACGGCGCGTTATGTGGACCAAGGCGGGGGCAAACGCAAAGGAAGTTTTGCGATTTATATCGAAACCTGGCATGCCGATATTTTTGAATTCCTCGACCTCAGAAAAAACACCGGAAAAGAAGAAATGCGTGCGCGTGATTTGTTCTTGGCGATGTGGACTTCCGATTTGTTCATGAAACGCGTACAGGAAGACGGCAAATGGACCTTGATGTGTCCGAACGAATGTCCAGGATTGTATGAGGTTTATGGCGAAGAATTTGAGAAATTGTACGAATCTTACGAAGCGGCCGGCAAAGGAAGAAAAACCATCGATGCACGCGAATTGTGGGAGAAAATCCTCGAATCGCAAATCGAAACCGGAACACCTTACATGTTGTACAAAGATGCCGCGAACCGCAAATCGAACCAGAAAAACCTCGGGACGATTCGTTCTTCCAATTTGTGTACTGAAATTCTAGAGTACACTTCCAAGGACGAAATCGCCGTATGTAACCTCGCATCGATCTCGTTGCCGATGTTTGTCGAGAATGGCCAATTCAACCACGAATTGTTGTTCAACGTTACCAAGCGTGTGACCAAGAACTTGAACAAAGTCATCGATCGCAATTATTATCCAGTGCCACAGGCCGAGAACTCGAACATGCGTCACCGTCCGGTAGGATTGGGCGTACAAGGTCTGGCCGATGCGTTCATCATGTTGCGTATGCCGTTTACAAGCGACGAAGCCAAACAATTGAACCAGGAAATCTTCGAAACACTTTATTTCGCAGCCGTTACCGCTTCGATGGAAGCCGCCAAGGAAGAAGGGCCGTACTCGACTTTCCAAGGATCGCCGATTTCGCAAGGAGAATTCCAGTACAACCTTTGGGGGTTGAAGGACGAAGACCTGTCAGGTCGTTGGGATTGGGCTTCGCTCAGAAAAGAAGTGTTGGAACACGGTGTCCGCAACTCGCTTTTGGTGGCACCGATGCCGACCGCGTCGACGTCGCAAATTCTCGGAAACAACGAGGCTTTCGAACCGTATACCTCAAACATTTACACGCGTCGCGTATTGTCGGGCGAATTCATCGTTGTCAACAAGCACTTGCTCGAAGACCTCGTCAAACGCGGATTGTGGAACGAAGACCTCAAACAGGAAATCATGCGCCACAACGGTTCGGTACAGAACATCGAACGCATTCCGCAGGATTTGAAAGACTTGTACAAAACCGTTTGGGAAATGTCGATGAAAGACATTATCGACATGTCACGCCAGCGCGGGTACTTCATTGATCAGTCGCAATCGCTCAACTTGTTCATGCAGGACGCCAATTATGCGAAACTGACCTCGATGCATTTCTACGCTTGGCAATCGGGTCTCAAAACGGGCATGTACTATTTGAGAACCAAATCGGCCGTAGACGCGATCAAGTTTACGCTCAACAACGAGAAAAAATCAGAGCCACAACCCGTAGCCGCCGAAGTGGCCGAAGTAGTGGAGACTGCTGCTGCAACGATCACTACGCCAGCCGCGCCGGTATCCGATTCGGAGCCGATCAGCGCAGAAGAATACCGCGCGATGATTGAAGCCGCGCGCGCTTCACAAGGCGACGACTGCGAAATGTGCGGTTCTTAAAATAACTGACCCAATAATCAAGAAACGGCCGTCTGTATAGGGCGGCTGTTTTTTCTTTAAATACTTTTATGGAATCAAAATTTACAGATGTAACCGACAATATGCTTGCGCCGCACGGGCTTCGGATAGCCAATTTGGTTATTGATTACCTCGCCATTACGGGGGTGTCATTTGTGTTTGGCCTCGTCGTCGGGATTATGGGAATGCGTCTGGACGGCAGCATTGAACCCTCATTTCTGGACGAGATGAATAAGCTGCAGGAATACCTGCTCGGGATTGTGATCGCGATGGGTTATTATGCGGGATTTGAATTGCTGACGGGCGGAAGGACACTTGGAAAACTCATTACGGGAACCATAGCCGTTACTGAAAATGGCGAATTGCCGTCTTACCGTACCTTGCTGATCAGGAACCTCTGTAGGTGCATCCCTTTTGATGCATTGAGTTTTTTGGGCAGCCCGTGCAGGGGTTGGCATGATTCCATTTCAAAGACCTGCGTCGTCCGGAAAAAAGTACTCGATGAGCACAAGATGGCTTTTTTGAATGCCATTGAAAACACAAACGAAACAAATTAGGCAAGCTATGACCAAAACAAAAGGGGTTTATGTCGGAAAAATAGAACAGGATGAGAAAGGGAATTACTTCTGCGGACCATACCTGCTTGATTTCAAGACGGTACATGTGGGAAAATTCAAGATCGGCGACGAGGTCAATCTCAAATCGGTAATTGCCAATCCGAGTGATGCGAGCCTTGCGAAATACGAAAAAAAGTCGCGCGATTTTTCCCTGGTCAAAGACAATCCGGATCCCAAAGACCCAAAATAACCCCAACGAAGTATGATGCACTGGGAACAACTTTTATCATTGCGACGCCAAGGCGACAAAGGCAAGCGTTTGCGAAAAGAGCAAGACGACACGCGGCTCGGCTTTGAGGTCGATTATGACCGCATTATTTTTTCCTCGGCTTTCCGGAGCTTGCAGGATAAGACGCAGGTCATCCCGCTTTCCAAAACCGATTTCGTCCATACGCGGTTGACGCACAGTCTCGAGGTTTCGGTGGTCGGGCGCTCGCTCGGACGCTTGGTCGGAAAAAAAATCATCGAGAAATATCCGTATCTGGCCGAAATTCACGGTTACCACATGAACGATTTCGGGGCGATCGTGGCCGCGGCATCGCTCGCGCACGACATCGGGAACCCGCCGTTCGGGCATTCGGGTGAAAAGGCCATCGGCGAGTATTTCAAAATCGGCAACGGGCTGCGGTACAAAGACCAATTGACAGAAAAACAATGGCAGGATTTGGTCGATTTTGAAGGCAATGCCAACGGTTTCTCGGTGCTGACGAGTTCGCGCCCCGGAAACGAAGGCGGATTGCGGATTTCCTATGCGACCCTTGGCGCCTTTATGAAATACCCCAAGGAAAGTTTGCCCAAAAAGCCCACTTCGAACATAGCCGACAAGAAATACGGTTTCTTCCAGAACGACAAGGCATTCTTTTCGGAAGTCGCGGCTGAACTCGGTTTGATTCCCAATAAATCGGGGCCGGACATCGGTTTTGAAAGACACCCGCTCGCGTATCTCGTCGAAGCAGCCGATGATATTTGTTACACCATTATCGATTTTGAGGACGGGATTAACCTCGGGCTGGTTTCAGAAGATTATGCGCTCGAGTATTTGATCAAATTGGTCAAGGACAGCATCGATACGGCCAAGTACAAAACACTCCAGACCAAAGAGGACCGCATCAGTTATTTGCGCGCGCTCGCTATCGGCAGTTTGATCAACGACGCGGTCAATGTCTTTGTGGAAAACGAAGAATTGATTTTACAGGGCAAATTTCCCTACGCCTTGACGGACAAAAGCAAATACAAGGCGCAGATGGACGACATCATCAAGCTCAGTGTCAAGAATATTTACCAGAGCCGCGAAGTCATTGAAAAGGAAATCAAGGGGTATCAAATCATCAATACCTTGCTTGATAAATTCATTACAGCCTACAACAATAATCTTGAAGGCTGCGCGACCAATTACGACAAACTGCTCCTAAAGGTATTGCCCGAAAGACACCAGCTCGAAAGGGAAAATCTGTATGACCGATTGTTGCACATTTGTCATTTCGTATCGCTACTCACCGATGGGAATGCACTCATTTATTACCGCAATATTTTGGGGCATTTGGATTAACCGTTAATGTTTGGCGCAATAGTATGTTTTAACAAAAAATTCACTATGTTTGTCAATCAAAAAATTTATTAATCATGAAAAAAATTACGCTATTAGGTGTTTTTCTGGTTTCTATGGTGGGGTTTGCCCAAACCAATAAGCAGAAAATCCAGACGTATTTCGAAAACAACCGATCGAAGTACGGCTTGAGTGGACAGGACATTTCCGACTTGACCATTCAGAATGAAGTACTTGGATCGGGTACGAAGATTACAAGCTGTTATGTGTCGCAAAGATATAACGGGACTGAAATTTATAATATTCAGGCCAACGTGTCCATCAAGGATGGCCAGGTTTTGCGCGAAAACAACACCTTCATTGCCAATGTCGCACAGAAGGTAAACGCCACTGCACCGGTATTGACCATGTATGAGGCTGCTTCAAGAGCTTACAGCCAATTGGGCATGGGTTCAGATGCTTCATTTACACAAATTGAAAACCTGAACGGCAAAACCATTTTGCTCAGCGATGGAGTACAGGAAGACCCAATCACCGCAAAATTGGTTTACCAGCCTATGGGCAACCAATTGAAATTGGCTTGGGCATTCCAATTCTATACACACGATGCCAAGCACTATTGGTCGGTGAGAATCGATGCGCTCAACGGGCAGGTTCTCGACAAACAAGATTTGACCATCAACTGTACTTTCGGTAACGGCAGACATTCCGAGCACAACCACGGTTTCAACTTCTACGAGGCTGGCTTCAAGAACAGTGCTGAATCGGTATTGGAAGTCAATGCAGGTTCTTACCGCGTAATTCCTTACAACTACACGAGCCCTAACCACAGCCCGTTCCAAGTGATTACTTCTCCAAGCAACGCTTTGGCTTCACCAAACGGATGGCACAACGCCAACGCTATCGGCGGAACCACTGCAGGTTTGATCTTTACTTATTCAAGAGGTAACAACATGTTGGTGCAGGAAGATGCCAACGGTGACAACGGAACTGGTACCAGAGCAGACGGTGGTGCTGAGTTGAACTTCGATTTCAGCTATCCTGGACCAACAGGAATTCCTAACACTTACACGAACGCTTCGATCACCAACTTGTTTTACATGACCAACATCATGCACGACGTTTGGTACCAATATGGTTTCGATGAAGCCAGCGGTAACTTCCAACAAAACAACTTGGGTAGAGGTGGTGTCGTTTCGGCGGCAGGTGATGCTGTTTTCGGCGATGCACAGGATGGTTATTCCCAGACTACACCAACATTGAACAACGCGAACTTTACACCGACAAACGATGGTGTACGTCCGAGAATCCAAATGTTCATGTGGGATTTGGGTGCGCCTCCAACCAACTTTATCATGATCAATTCACCGGCTCCTATCGCTGGACCACGTGCGGCTACAACCAACGTATTCGAAGGGACGGATCAAATTCCGGTACCGGTTGCGCCAAATGGGATTACTGCTGATTTGGTATTGTACACCAACGTACCCAACAATGGAACGGCCCAACACAACAACCCAATCACAATCCACAACGCTTGCTTTCCTGCAACGAATGGTTTCGAATTGAGCGGAAAAATCGCTTTGATCAGAAGAGGAAACTGTAACTTCTCCAACAAAGTGAAGAATGCACAAGACAATGGTGCTTTGGCTGTAATTGTTTACGATACAGTTCCAAACAACCCGGTAAGACTTTCAATGAGTTCTACAGGAATCTTGGGAATCACTATTCCAGCGGTTTTCGTAACCAAGGAAATCGGTGATGCTTTGGCTGCTGAGGTAGCTAACGGACCAGTAAATGCAACTTTGGAAGTACCGGCTGACCTTTACAGATTTGCCGATGGTAGCTTTGACAACGTCGTTATCGGACACGAATACGGACACGGTATCTCTAACCGTCTTGTCGGTGGAGGTTTGGCAGGATGTATGACCAACTACGATCAAATGGGTGAAGGATGGTCTGACTGGTTCGGTTTGATGATGCAAATCAAAGCAGGCGAAACAGGTGTTGAGCCTAGAGAAATTGGAACCTATGTCATCAACCAACCAAACGATGGTTTCGGTTTGCGTGATTTCCCTTACTCAACCGATATGGGCGTCAACCCAAGAACTTTGGTGGATTCGAACTTGCCAATCCCGGCAGACCCTGCTGATACGGCTTACCGTTACAAAATCGGTGAATTCTGGGCTTCATGTCTTTGGGATTTGACTTGGGCTTACGTTGAGAAGTATGGTTTTGATGCCGACATCTACACTGGTACAGGTGGAAACAACAAAGTGATGCGTTTGGTTCTCGATGCTTTGAAACTCGAGAATTGTAATGCCACCAATATCGTAACGGGTAGAGACAATTTGTTCGCTGCTGACCAGGCAACTACTGGCGGTGCCGACTACTGTTTGATTGCTGACGTATTCACCAGGAGAGGTGTTGGTTTGAACGCTTCTGCCGGAAGTGCCAACGACTGCAACGACCAGGTAGAAGACTTTACTGCTTTCCCAGAAGGTCCAAACTGTACCTTGGGCGTGAACTATTTCCAAGCAAAAGACATGTTCCGCGTCTATCCGAACCCTTCAAACGGTACGTTTAACGTTCGCATCAGCCAGTATGTCGGAAAAGTAAGCATGCAGGTAGTTGACATCAACGGAAGAGTCGTTTACAACACCAACAACGAAGATTTCAACGTGGAGAAAACAGTTAACCTGAGCCACTTGCAAACAGGTATGTATGTGTTGAAAGTGAATGGTTCTGAAATCAACTTTACACAGAAACTCATGATCAACTAAGCATTGGTCATCCAAAATAAAAGCCGGTACTCAGTGCCGGCTTTTTTATTTTAATTTATTTCAAAAAGGAATAGGATTTCAATTTTTCGAGCAGGCTTTTGGTATCAAACCCACAAATAGCTTGTAGTTGTTCGACCGTTCCATGTTCCGGGAAATGGTCGCGAATTCCCAAGATTTCGAGCTTGGCCTTGTATCCATTGGCGCTCGCAAATTCAGAGACCGCACTGCCAAAACCACCTTTAACCACGCCATCCTCAACAGTCAGGATGCGCTCAAACTTTTCAAAAATCTGATGGAGTTGGGATTCGTCCAAAGGTTTTACAAAACCAAAATGGTAATGCGCAAAATCGCCCGGATTGTCCAGTGCCTTGAGCGCGGCGGTCACATGATTGGCTACGGTTCCCGTACTTAGGATCGCCGTTTGGTTTCCTTCTTTGAGACAGACCGCTTGGCCGATTGGAACCCGCCGATACGGTTGTTGCCAATCCACCGTCACGCCACGGCCCCTGGGGTAACGGATCGCAATCGGATGCGCCAATCCCAATTGTGCCGTGTACAAAATATTGCGCAAATCGACTTCATCATGCGGTGCATAAATCATCATGTTGGGAATGCAACGCAAATAGGCCAAATCAAAAATACCGTGATGCGTGGCACCATCTTCGCCCACGATTCCCGCCCGGTCCAGGCAAAAAATGACCGGTAGATTTTGCAAAGCCACATCGTGGATCACCTGATCGTACGCGCGTTGCAGAAAAGTCGAATAGATGTTGCAAAACACCACCATGCCCTGTGTGGCCATCCCGGCCGATAAAGTCACGGCGTGTTGTTCGGCAATGCCTACATCGATGGCACGCTCAGGGAAGACATCCATCATGAACTTGAGCGAACTTCCCGACGGCATGGCGGGCGTAATGCCTACAATTTTGTCATTTTTCCGGGCCAAATCCAATACGGTCAAGCCAAAAACATCCTGGTATTTGGGTGGCAAATGCGCCTCCGATTTGGGAATGATTTCCCCGGTAAGCTTGTCAAATTTTCCCGGCGCATGGTATTGCACCTGATTTTCCTCGGCCTGTTGCAACCCTTTTCCTTTGGTGGTGATCAGGTGCAGGAATTTGGGGCCTTTTATCGTTTGTAAGCGCTTTAGTTCTTTGATGATGGCCGAGAGGTCATGGCCGTCGATTGGACCGCTGTAATCGAAATTAAGCGACTTGATCATGTTGTTCTGTTTCGGATTTTTGCCTTCCTTGACCGAAGTCAGGTAATGTTTCAAGGCGCCTACGCTCGGATCGATCCCAATCGCATTGTCGTTCAAGATGACCAGCAAATTGACATCGGTGACCCCGGCATGGTTGAGTCCTTCAAATGCCATCCCCGAGGCAATCGAGGCATCGCCCACGACTGCAATATGATTTTTGGTGTCGTTTCCTTGCAAATGCGAAGCGATTGCCATACCCAAAGCGGCAGAAATCGCCGTCGATGAATGGCCCACACCAAAAGTGTCGTATTCGCTTTCACTGCGCTTTGGAAAGCCCGAAATGCCGCCGAGTTGTCTGTTGGTGTGGAAAATATTTTTCCTTCCGGTCAATATTTTATGCCCGTAGGCTTGGTGCCCGACATCCCAAACGAGTAAATCTTCGGGCGTATTGAACACATAATGCAAAGCGATTGTCAATTCCACCACACCGAGACTAGCGCCCAGATGCCCTTCCTTGACCGAAACGATGTCAATGATAAAATCGCGCAATTCCTTGGCCAGTTGCGGAAGCTGGTCCTCGCGCAAAAGCCTTAAATCGGATGGGTTTTGGATATGTGAAAGTAAATTTTCAGGCATCGGCTGGCAAAAATGTACACAAATTTACGATTTAGTTTTGTTTGCCTAATAATTACTTTCGCTCATTGTAATGGAATCTTTGTAGACTTTGATTTTGGGCATCTTTTTTTCGGGAATCACCATGCCGTAAACAAATTCATCAGTTTTGTCGCATGATGGCTGCGCAACGGTATCAGCTCCGATGTTGCCAAGCACCGGTTTTCCCAACAAGTCTTCATTGGCAGAAG
Source organism: Flavobacterium sp. (assembly GCF_047602195.1). Classification (GTDB taxonomy): domain Bacteria; phylum Bacteroidota; class Bacteroidia; order Flavobacteriales; family Flavobacteriaceae; genus Flavobacterium. The sequence continues at coordinate 392,190 of NZ_JASGHW010000002.1, read as the reverse complement.
AATCTACAACAATTTCAACTGCGTCGATTGCGCGTTTTTCACCATTCCTATCGGAGCAGCTAAACAATGTGGTTCCCATAGCGACAAACAAGGCAAGCAAAAACATTCGGCTGAAACTCATTTGGGAATGCAATACTTGTCTCGGAATCGAGATGACCAGCCGATCCAGTTGCTGTGTTTCAAACCTGCCGCAAATGCTTTTGTTTTGATGTGCGATAAAGTATTGCTGGATTTGGGGATTGCTCATTTTTGTAAAATCGACTACACATTTAGAACAGTTGTTGCAAAATCGTCCGTTGCTTTTCGGAGCCATGTTTTCCCATTTCTCGGGACAAGGCTCGGGAACTGAAATTTTAAATTGCTCTTGCATGGTGGTTTGTGTTGGTTTCATTCCATAACGCAGTTTGTGATGAAAAGCGTATTTTTGGCACATGGAAAATGTATTTACCGACGAGTACTTCATGAAAAAAGCCTTGCAGGAAGCCGAAATGGCGTTTGAAAAGGGCGAAATTCCCGTCGGGGCTGTAATCGTCGTGAACAACCACGTCATTGCGCGCAGCCACAACCTGACCGAAATGCTCAACGACGTGACCGCGCATGCCGAAATGCAATCGATTACCGCTGCGGCGAATTTCCTCGGCGGCAAATACCTCAAGGATTGTACGCTTTACGTCACGCTCGAACCCTGTCAGATGTGTGCCGGCGCGTTGTATTGGAGCCAAATTTCCAAAATCGTTTTTGGCGCGCGCGACGAGCAACGTGGCTTCATCGCGATGGGAACGCAGTTGCATCCCAAAACGGCCGTAGTCTCGGGTGTGATGGCCACTGAAGCCGCCGATTTGATGCTGCGTTTCTTTGCCCAAAGGCGCAAGTAATCCGCGTTGTTGCGGACCTTCTTTTATCGCGAATTTTCTTTATAAAAGATTCGGAAAAAATACCTTACTTTTAATACAATATAAAAATCGGTTTCGCAGTTATGGCAGAAATCCGGATGTTGAAATGCATTTGGATCGCCACGTTCTGTAACCATAAACTCTTGATACGATGAAAACAAAGGGAATAATTTTCGTGTTTTTCACTTTTTTGGTATTCCAGGCTTGCAACAAAAAAACGGCAGCCGAATTCAATTCAGATTTTTCCTTATTCAAACAGTACATCACGAGTTTTACGGCGGGCATCGTCCCGGCGCGATCGGACATCCGTGTGGTGCTGGCGTTCAATAAATCCGAATGGAAAGCCAACCAGCCACTCGACAATGAGCTGTTCAGCATTTCGCCTTCGGTCGATGGGAAAGTGGTCGCGCTTTCGGGCAACACGGTGGCGTTCATTCCCGAAAACAAACTGGACCAGAATACCGAATACCAAGTAACCTTCCACCTGTCCAAAATTGTCAAAGTGCCTGAAAAACTCAACGATTTCAACTTCTCGCTCAAGACAATCAAACAAGATTTTACGATTACGACCAACGACGTGCAATCGTACAGCAAAGATTTCCAATACCTCAATTGTACGCTCAAATCGGCCGACGAACTCGATTTGGCTACGGCGCAAAAACTGGTTTCGGCCACGCAGAAAGACCAAAAGCTCAAGATCAAATTCGACAAGACCTTGAGTTCGAAAACCGAATTCCGTTTTGTCGTCGACAGCATCAAACGCCATGTCGAAGATTCCGAAATCGAAATCGCCTACGACGGCAATGATTGCGGCATCGACCAAAAGGGCCTCATCAAATTCCCGATAGCGGGCAAATCGAATTTCAAGATCATCGATGTGGTCGTGCCTGACGACAGCAACCAAAGCTTGCTCGTCAATTTTTCGGATCCGTTGCAGAAAGGCCAAAACTTCAATGGGCTTGTAGCTGTTGAAACTGCCGAAAACCTCAAGTTCGCCACACAGGGCAACGTACTCAAGGTGTTTTTCGAACAACCGCTCAAAGGCAATTTGCTGCTCGAGGTTTTCGAAGGCATCGAAAGCGAGGAAGGCTATAAAATGAAAAAGGGGTTCGCGACCAAAGTATCGTTCGAGCAAATCAAACCCAATGTGCGGCTGATGAGAAACGGGACCATTTTGCCGAGTTCGAGCAACCTCAAACTCAATTTCGAGGCGGTCAACCTCAAGGCGGTCGATGTTAAGGTCTACAAGATTTACAAGAACAATATCCTGCAATTCCTGCAGGAAAATGAAATCAACGGGGCACGCAACCTGCGTCAGGTGGCACAACCGGTGGCCAAACGCGTGTTGAATCTACAAGGCAATTCGCTGACCAAGCTTGACAAATGGAACACTTTTGCACTCGATTTGGCCAAGATCATCACGCCCGATCCGGGGGCGATTTACCGCGTCGAATTCGAATTCAAAAAGAAATATTCGCTTTACAAATGCGACTCGACCGAACCCGATGAAGACACCGAGGAACCGGAAGATCCCGATGAAAACGATGTCAATTACAGCGGCGATTATTACGACGATTATTACTATGATGATTATGAATGGCGCGAACGCCAGGATCCGTGTACGAACTCGTATTATTACAACACCAAGATTGCGACGAATGTTTTGGCTTCGGACCTCGGCGTGATTGCCAAACGCGGGGAAAACAAATCGTATTTCTTTGCCGTCAATAACCTGTTGACGACCGAACCCGTGGGCGGTGCACAGATTGACCTGTACAGTTTCCAAAAACAGAAATTGGCATCTTCCAAAACCGATGCTTCGGGGACGGCTTATTTCAAGCTCGACAAGTTTGCCTATTTCGCGATTGTGACGCAGGGCCAGCAAACCACTTATATGAAGCTCGATGACGGGACTTCGCTATCGGTTTCCAATTTCGATGTATCGGGCGAAACGTTGCAGAAAGGGCTCAAAGGATACATTTATGGGGAACGCGGGGTGTGGCGTCCGGGTGATAATCTGTACCTGTCTTTTATCTTGAACGATGCGGCGAATCGATTGCCCAAAGCACACCCGATTAAATTCCGACTTTCGGATCCGAATGGCAAAGTCGTCTACCAGAAAATCGTCAAATCAAACGACCTCAATCATTATGCATTCGTCGTGCCGACCAATGCCGATGCGCCGACCGGAAGCTGGGAGGCGATGGTCAATCTTGGTGGGGCGCGTTTCTACAAGAACATCAAGATCGAAACCATCAAACCGAACCGACTGCGGATCAAGAATTCATTCAACAAAACCATCCTGACTTCGGCTTCGCCAAGCGTTGCCAATCTAGAAGTGACCTGGCTGCACGGTGCCATCGCGAAGAACCTGAAGGCCGATATGACGGCCAAGTTTTCGCAACAATCGACGACTTTTAAAAACTATCCCAAGTATGTGTTTGACGATTTGGTCCGCAAATTCGGCACCGAGGAAATCAATGTGTTTTCCGGACGAATCAATGAAAACGGCAAGGCTTCTGTCAGTATCGAACCCCAACTCGAAAACGAAGCACTAGGTATGCTTAAGGCGGCATTTGTGACCAAAGTCTACGAAGAAGGCGGCGATTTCAGCACCGATGTGATGAGCACTACCTATTCGCCGTACAAGACCTACGTTGGGCTTAAATCGGCAGAACCCAATAAATATGGCATGCTCGAAACGCGCAAGATGAACCGTTTCGATATTGTGACTGTCGACGAAAATGGCAGGCCGAAACCGGTCAACGGACTCGAGGTCAAGGTATACAAGGTCGAATGGCGTTGGTGGTGGGATGCTTCCGAGGACAATTTGTCGAATTACAACGCGGCCAACGGTACTATCGCATTCAAAAGTTTTATCGTTAATACGGATGCGTCGGGCAGGGGTGCTGTCCAATTTTCGGTAACCGATGAACAATGGGGCAGGTACATGGTTCGCGTCATTGACCCCAATGGCGGACATGCCACTGCCGAAACGGTTCTCATCGACTGGCCATATTGGTCCGGCAAAACGAGGAATACCGATGCGTCTTCGGCCAATATGCTCGTGTTTTCGACTGATAAAAAGAATTATGCGGTAGGCGAGAAGGCACAGGTTTCGTTTCCGTCGAGCGAAGGCGGGCGTGCGTTGATTTCGATTGAAAACGGCTCCAAAGTCGTCAAGGCACTTTGGGTCAAAACCGTCAAAGGAGAAACCAAGGTCGATGTGCCAATCGTTCCCGAAATGGCGCCGAATGTCTATTTCAACATTACTTTGCTGCAACCGCATGCCAATACAAAAAACGATTCGCCGATTCGTATGTATGGTATAGTACCTATAGAGGTAGTCGATAAAAACACTATTTTAAAACCCAAAATTTCGATGCCCGATGTACTCAAACCCGAGCAGCCTTTTAGCCTCAAGGTCAGCGAAGAATCGGGTAGGCGGATGACTTATACGATTGCCGTCGTCGACGAAGGTTTGCTTGACCTGACACGTTTCAAGACGCCTAATGCCTGGGACAGTTTCTATGTCCGGGAGGCGCTGGGTGTGAAAACCTGGGACATTTACGACGACGTGGTTGGTGCCTATGGCGGTAAAATCAACCAGATTTTCAGTATCGGGGGTGACCAGGATTTGGGCGGTGGGAAAGCCAAAAAAGCCAACCGTTTCAAACCTGTTGTGATTTATCTCGGTCCTTTTGTTTTAGAAAAAGGCCAAACCAAAGTCCACAAATTACAATTGCCAAAATATGTCGGTTCGGTCCGTACGATGATCGTGGCCGCCGATGCAAATACCAGTGCTTACGGAAATGCCGAAAAAGCCACGCCGGTCAAGAGTCCGCTGATGGTTTTGGCATCGGTACCGCGTAAAATTTCCCCTTCTGAAAAAGTCACGATTCCTGTAACCGTGTTTGCGATGGAAAACGGCATCCGCAATGTCAATGTCCAAATCAAGACCAATAACGGACTCAGGGTCATTGGGAATGCCTCACAAAACCTGTCTTTCACGCAACCTGATGAAAAATTGGCTTATTTCAATTTGGCCGTTGGGGGCGCGACGGGTATCGGAAAAATACAGGTCGTCGCGACTTCGGGTGGACAAAAGTCAACCTATGAGGTCGAGATCGACATGACCAACCCGAATCCGATCACCCATACATTCAAAGATGTCATCCTCGAACCCAACAGCAGCAAAACCCTGTCATGGGAAACCTTCGGTGTGGCCGGAAGCAACAGCGCGCGACTGGAAGTTTCATCCATCCCGACCATCGATTTCAACCGCAGGCTCCAATATTTGATTACCTATCCGCACGGTTGTGTCGAACAGACGACTTCATCGGTATTTCCGCAGTTGTTTTTGGGTGACGTGGCCGATATTACGGGTGAACGCCAAACGCAAATCCAGAAGAATATTACCGCAGGGATCAACCGTTTGGGCGGGTTCCAATTGGCCAACGGCGGTTTTGTCTATTGGCCAGGCAATACCTATGCCGACGATTGGGGCAGTTCTTATGCCGGGCATTTCATGATCGAGGCCGAGAGAAAAGGGTATGTGTTGCCCATCGGTTTTAAAACCAAATGGATTGCCTACCAGCAGAAAGAAGCCAAAACCTGGCGTTTCTACCCGCAATACGGCAATGATTTGGCGCAGGCGTACCGTTTGTATACCTTGGCTTTGGCCGGATCGCCTGACTTGTCGTCGATGAACCGTTTGCGCGAAACCGCCAACATTTCGAATGAGAGCAAGTTGCGGTTGGCGGCGGCTTATGCCTTGGCTGGACAAAAATCGGCTGGGGAGCTGTTACTGGCCAAAAGTGTGATTGACCAGGAATACCAACCGAACGGTTATTACTATTATTACGGATCTTCGGATCGGAATCGGGCAATGACTTTGGAAACCTTGGTGTTGTTGGGTCAAAAACAAAAGGCATTTGCCATGGCCCTTAAATTAGCCAAAAGCTTATCGGCCGATCAATGGATGAGTACGCAAACGACAGCTTATGGTTTGTATGCGATGTCGAAATTTGCCAAAGATAATGGCAGCAAGGGAATAGATGTTGATTACATTAAAGATGGAAAGGCCGTTCAATTGGTCAGCGGCAAAGCATTGGCGGACCGAAATCTTGCAGTCAAAAACGGCGGCAATACCGTAACGATCAAAAACAACAAGAACAATACGGTTTATGTCCGTGTACTCCATTCGGGAATCCTGCCCATAGGCAAAGAGCAGCCGTACCAAAGCAATATCGCTGCTGGAGTTGTATTCAAAAACCGGAAAGGCGAGATCATCAATGTCGGCAAGATGGCCCAGGGAACCGAATTCATCGCCGAGGTCACGATCAAAAACCAAAGGAGCGAACGCGTCGAAAATGTCGCGATGACCCAAATCCTGCCTTCGGGCTTCGAGATCGTCAATACACGCTTTACGGATTACGGCGATGCGCTCAACAACACCGCCGATTACATCGACATACGCGACGACCGTACGAATTTTTATTTCCCGCTCAAGGCCAATGAAACCAAAACCTTCCGGGTGTTGCTCAATGCATCATACCTCGGTGTTTATTATTTGCCGGGGCTGCAATGCGAAGCCATGTATGACCATTCCTATCTCGCACGCACCAAGGGGCAATGGGTTGAAATAATAAAGTAATTTAACCACTTTGTGAAAACTCAGTGAACTTTGCGGTTAGAATGAAAGCTAAAGTCTCCGCGTTTTTAAAGCGCATCCTCTTTTGGATCAAAAGCAACCGGATCAAAAGCAGCATTGCGTTTTTGATGCTGGTTGTCTATTATTTTTCGCTTCCGCGGAAATTGTTCGAGGAACCTTACGCGACTGTCATCGAAAGCCAGGAAGACGAACTGTTGGGGGCCAAAATCGCACGGGACGGGCAATGGCGTTTTCCGGCCCAAGATTCTGTTCCTGATAAATTCAAAAAATGTGTGATCTATTTCGAAGACCGGCATTTTTACCATCATCCGGGATTCAATCCGGTGGCAATGGCCAATGCCGTCAGGCAAAACAGCAGCGCGGGAAAAATTGTCCGTGGCGGCAGTACATTGACCCAACAGGTCATTCGGTTGTCGCGCAATGGACAAGGCAGGACCTATTTCGAAAAAGCCATCGAACTCCTCCTGGCCACACGATTGGAATGGCGCCATTCCAAAGATGAAATCCTCGAATTGTATGCCGCGCATGCGCCTTATGGCGGAAATGTCGTCGGTCTGGAAATGGCCTCATGGCGGTATTTTGGGGTAGAGTCGCACCAACTCTCATGGGCGGAAAGTGCAACGCTGGCGGTTTTGCCCAATGCGCCAAGCCTGATTTATCCTGGAAAAAACCAACAACGACTATTGACCAAACGCAATCGCTTATTACTCAAACTGCAACAAGAAAAGATCATCGACCGGCAAACCTACGAATTGGCCATAGCCGAACCCTTGCCGCAAAAACCCTATGACTTGCCCCAGCTAGCGCCGCATTTGCTGCAACGGATTGCCAAAAACCACGAAGGCCAACGCATCAAGACCACGATCAATCTTTCGTTGCAGAATCGCGTGAACCAGATCGCGAAATATTACTACAACCAATACCGGCAAAATGAAGTGCACAACCTTGCCATTTTGGTCGTCGATATCCAAAACCGTGACATCATCAGCTATGTGGGCAATGCGCCGACGGACAAGGAACACCAGAAAGATGTCGATGTCATTTCGGCCCCAAGAAGTACGGGCAGCATCCTCAAACCGTTGCTGTATGCCGCGATGCTCGACCAGGGCGATTTGTTGCCGAATACTTTGGTCGCCGACATCCCAACGCAGATTTCAGGCTACAAACCCGAAAATTTTAACCTGACTTTCGACGGGGCGGTTCCGGCACACCGCGCGTTGGCACGATCGCTGAACATCCCGGCGGTATTGATGCTGCAGGATTTTGGCGTCAATAAGTTTTATGAAGAACTGCAGCGTTTCAGACTCAGGGACATTTCGAAACAACCCGATCATTATGGGTTGTCGCTCATTTTGGGGGGCGCCGAAAGCAATTTATGGGATTTGTGCCGAACTTATGCCGGAATGTCCTCGACGCTCAACTATTTCAACGCGAATCAGGCAAAGTACCGTACCAAAGAATTTGCGGAATTGAATTATGTGGATGGTTTCAAAAATGATTTCGGCGCACCAAGTTTCAACAAAACCATTTTGGGTGCGGGAAGCATTTATTTGACGTATAAGGCGATGGAGGAAGTCAACCGTCCCGAAGGGGATGAAGCATGGAAATTTTACGACAGTTCGCTTAAAATTGCCTGGAAAACCGGTACAAGTTTTGGCAACCGCGATGCGTGGGCCATCGGGACGAATTCGAGGTATGTGGTTGGGATTTGGGTAGGCAATGCCACGGGCGAGGGCCGGCCCGAACTGACTGGGGTTTCAAGCGCCGCTCCGATTTTATTCGATGTGTTCAATCTGCTGCCGCGAAAACGTTGGTTTGCCGAACCACTCAACGATTTGGAAGAAGTGGATGTTTGTGCGCAAAGCGGTTACCTGGCCAAAGACGATTGTCCAAAAATCAAACAGATGATTCCATTGAAAGGAAAAACGACAGCCATCTGTCCGTACCACAAAACCATTCATTTGGACCGAACCCAGCAATACCGTGTCAACAGCAGTTGCGAAAATGTAGCAAACATTGTAACCAAAAGCTGGTTTGTTTTGCCGCCCGTGATGGAATGGTACTACAAAAGCCAGCATATCGAATACCAATTGTTGCCGCCGTACCGCGGAGATTGTATAGGGACCACTACCGGAGTGATGGATTTCATTTATCCAAAAGCCAATACCAAGATTTACCTGACCAAGAATTTCAACAGCGAGGTACAGCCCGTGGTCTTGAAGGTGGCGCATCCGCAACGCGAGAAACAGTTGTATTGGTATATCGATAATGTGTATCAGGCTACGACACAAACATTTCATGAATTGCCCATTTCACCAACAAATGGATTCCATGTCATCACCGTTGTAGATGAAAGCGGGAACGAAATCCGCAGAAGGATAGAAATTGTACGCTAGGGAATCAAAATAATTTATAAATTGCACCAAACCAAAACATTGCATATGAAAATAAAACTACTTGTTCTCAGTTTATTGTTCCTGCCGTTTGACTTTTTCGCGCAGGTGACCGCTTATCCCGTTCCGGACATCAACCAATGCGAAAATGCGGTATTCGACCTTAGCCAGCAAACCCCAATCGTTCTGGGCAACCAAGGACCTTGGCCGTCGGCCTATGAGGTCATGTATTACACTTCTCAGACAGGCGCGCAAACCGGAAGCAGCGAAGGGGCGATATCAACGATGAATTACCACAATTACACACTTGTGGGCGATAGCCAGATCATCTACATCCGTGTGATGCGGGTCAGCCCGTCTGCATCGGCAGTGACCGCTTTTACAATCCGCAACAGCTACATTCCGCCGATGGTGGGTATGCCCGATATCGTGGCCTGCGGACCAATCATTTTACCGCCGCCGGCACCCGGAACTTCTTTCAATACAGGGCCTAACGGGACGAACCCGCCGGTCGATAATCCGTTCTTTTTCACAATGTATGTGCACAACAGCAATGGCTATTGTTCGAGCGATTATCCGTTTACGATTACCAGGGTACCGCCAGGGCCTTATCCGGTACAAGATGTTTCGGCTTGCACGGCTTATGCGATTCCGTATGTCGATGGAGCATTTTACTACAACAATCCAGAAGGGACAGGGAATTATTTTGCGGCCGGGACGCCTATTACCAGTTCGATGACGTTGTATGCGATTCCGGCGGGGTCCAATAGTTGTTTCCAACCCAATTCATTCGACGTACACATCGGTACGCCCGAAGTCAATCAGCCGGCGACCCCTCTGTACGGTTGTTTTGCCGATGTCGCGGGACAATCGACCTATGATTTCCACACCAAGTTCTTTGAGATTGCGACTGCGGCCGGAAATATATTCAGCGTGCACAACTCGCAACTGGAGGCAGAAAACAACCAAAACGGGATTGATTATGAGCAGCCTTTGAACATCACGGCACCGCAAACCGTATACGTCAGGGTCAGCAATGGCGGCAACTGCTATTCGGTAGTGACGCTCGACCTGATTCCTGAGACATGTACCTCCAATACGATATATGGTTCGATTAATTTCAACCAGGACAACAACGGATGTGAACTTTCTACGATACGCGCTCCTTATACCGAGGTGATCAGAACCTTTGGCAACCGAACCTTTTCGACCTATACGGACATTGCGGGCTATTATTATTTTGAAGGGGTCCAGGAAGGCAGCAATACGCTGACCACCATTGTACCTGCCAATTTCTCGGCGTCACCAGAGAGCCAAGAAGTTGATTTGATAGGCACAGAATCTTGGGTCGATGCGGCGCCGTTCTGTTTTTCGGCTACGGGCACATTCAACGATCTTGAAATCAATCTGATTCCCGTAGGTAGCCCGAGGCCCAATGGAACCTTGTATTACAGCATGTATTTTGCCAACAAGGGAACAACGGTTTTGAGTGGTTCTGCAGTGCTTCAGTACGATGCCGCTCGCCTGACTTTTGTCGAGGCGCCTCCTGGATCGGTACAGGCACCGGGGACAGTTACGATCAATTTTACCGATTTGCAACCATTTCAGATTTGGGGTGGAAGCATGCATTTTACCGTGAATCCACAGCCGGCGGTTGTGTTGGGCGATGTGTTGACGGCAACGGCCAGCGTGACCACATCGATCGATGAAGATTTGCAAAACAATACGGCTGTGGTGTCGCAAATCGTGGTCAATTCGTATGACCCGAACGACATCATCGTACACGAAGGGGCATTCATCACCCCGGAACAAGCCGACGATTACCTGCACTACACCATTCGTTTCGAAAATGTGGGAACCGCTGAGGCCATCGATGTCTTGATCAAAAACAAACTCGACGACCGCTTGGATTGGTCGACTTTTACACCGTTGGGCAGCTCCGCTTATGGTATGCGTATCGGGCGTAGCGGTGCCGATCTTGAATTCCGGTTCGACGGGATCAACCTGCCACCGAACATGGACAATGATCCGGATTTGGTAGGATATGTGAGCTATAAAATCAAGCCGTTGCCTGGTTTGACCGTAGGGGAAGTCATCTCGAACGATGCGGCTATTTATTTTGACGATAACGCGCCGATTTTGACCAATACGGTCACGACGCAAATCGAGGCTACTTTTGGGGTCGTGGAGAATGAATTCGACACACTCAAGATTTATCCGAACCCATCGCAGGAGGTAGTAAGTATCGATTGGAAAACGAATTCGAAAACGATTGGCGTTGCCATTTACGACTTGCAAGGCAAATTGATCTTGGAATCGAACCGCGAAATGGTTTCTGGAAAAACATCGGTCGATGTGTCGAGAATCCAAACGGGGATTTATTTGATGAAAGTGACTGCCGATGGAAAATCGACGGTGAAGAAATGGGTCAAGTTGTAAGAAGAAAGACCGTTTCACTGTTAGAACCAAGACCGCTTCGCTGCTAGAACCAAGATGGGAAATGGATTCGTTTATGAGTTTGCGTGAGGGATTGCAGCAAGGTGCCGCGCACCGCGGAAAGCCCGACGGCGCATAGCGATCGTGTTTAGTATGAGGTGTTCAAGCGCCGGCACGCCCAAATGATATAAAAACAAAAAACCGCCAATCATAATGAAAGGCGGTTTTTTTTATTCTTTTATGGCATTTCCTTTATCGTCAAAGAAATGATACTCCAGATACGTGTAAGCGTCACGAGGTATGATTTTCACCCATTTCCGGTGCTCGAAAAACCATTTCGAGCGCGGTGATGGAAAACCTTTACTGAGGTAAGCAGCCACAAACGGGTGTGCGTTGAGCACCACTTTCTTGTGGGTTTTGATAATGCGTTCCAGATCGGTGTTGATCTTGTCGACAATCTGGATCGGCGCTTCGATTTCGCCGTTTCCGTTGTTCGGATCTTCTTCCCTGGTTTTGATGTTGACTTCGGGGCGGACCCTTTGTCGGGTGATCTGCACGAGACCGAATTTGCTCGGCGGCAGGATCTTGTGTTTGGCTTTATCGTCGCTCATTTCCTCGCGGAGGTGGTCGAACAGCACTTTTCTGTTGTCGGGGTTCGACATGTCGATGAAATCGATCACGATGATGCCACCCATATCGCGCAAACGCAATTGTCTGGCAATTTCAGCGGCGGCAATCATGTTGACCTCGAGCGCGGTGTCTTCCTGGTTGGTCGCCTTGTTCGAGCGGTTGCCGGAGTTGACGTCGATGACATGCAACGCTTCGGTGTGCTCGATAATCAAATAGGCGCCTTTGCTCATGGAAACGGTTTTTCCGAACGAGGTCTTGATTTGTCTCTCGATGTGGTACCTTTCAAAGATCGGGGTGTCTTTCGACTGATAAAACTTTACTATTGATTGTTTGGAAGGCGCAATCTCCATGAGATAGTCCTTGGTTTGGTAATACAACTCCTCATCGTCTATGTGGATTCCGGTAAAGGAATCGTTGAAAACATCGCGGAGTATCGAAGAAGCCCGGTTGAGCTCTCCCAATACCTTTGACGGATGATGGGCCGTTGGTAATTTTTTACACATTGCAGTCCACCTGCTTAAGAGGTTCTGCAAATCTTTTTCTAATTCGGCGGTTGACTTGCCTTCGGCTACCGTTCTGACGATAATGCCGAATCCTTTCGGTCTGATGGCCTGGACAAGTTTCTTGAGGCGGTCCTTTTCTTCGCGTGAATCGATTTTTTGCGAAACCGATGTACGGTCGGAGAAAGGCACGAGAACGATGAATCGGCCGGCCAGTGACAGCTCCGAGGAGATGCGTGGACCTTTGGTCGAAATCGGTTCCTTGACCACTTGTACCAGTACAGATTGATTGGCGCTGAGCACATCGGCTATGACCCCATTTTTGTCAATCTCTTTTTCAAACTGGAAGTTTTTTAGGGTGAAATCTTTTATTTTACCTGCGCTTACAAGTTTTAAGAATTTCAGTTGGGAAGATAAATTGGGACCGAGGTCGTGGTAATGCAAAAAGGCGTCTTTTTCGAAGCCTACGTTTACAAAAGCGGCATTGAGCCCGGCAACCGGTTTGCGGATTTTCGCGATGAAAATGTCGCCCACCTGGAAGTTGCTTTTTTCTTCTTCCTTGTGCAATTCTATTAGTTTTCCATCTTTTAATAAGGCAAAATCTACGGCTTCAGAACTCGATCTGATGATTAATTCTTTATTCACATCGTAAATTTTTATCCAAATTCAATTTTAGATTTTAGATTTTGGATTTTAGATTGTGTTGCAATCTGAAATCTGAAATCAGCCATCTGAAATCAAAAGCGGATGGATTAAACAATATTTACAGGTATTTTGTACCCGAAGGAAATGAGATTTTCGGATTTTCGGATTTTCAGATTCCCAGAAGTGATGCACTGTCTGATAATCCGATGGTCTGACGATCTTATAATCCAATCTCCAATTTCAATGAACGTTCAAAAAAGAAAAAAGTAGCATTACACTACTTTTTCTTTTTGTGGCGGTTAGCTCTCGCACGTTTTTTTCTTTTGTGCGTCGCTACCTTATGTCTTTTTCTTTTTTTACCACTTGGCATACTAAAAGGTTTAGGTGATTAGTTAATAAGATTATTTTGCTTCGTTATTCGTTTTTACGCCTTCCACAAATACTTTTGCAGGTTTGAAAGCGGGAATGTTGTGAGCAGGGATTTTAATAGTCGTGTTTTTCGAAATATTTCTTCCTGTTTTTTCAGCTCTGGTTTTGATAATAAAGCTTCCGAAACCTCTTAAGTAAACGTTGTCACCTGTCTCGAGTGAAGTTTTCACTTCATCCATGAAAGATTCTACAGTTGCCTGAACATCGCCTTTTTCAAGACCTAACTTTTCTGAAATTTTCGCTACGATATCTGCTTTCGTCATTTTCTTGCGGTATTATTAATTATTGTAAAAATTTGAGAGTGCAAATATAGGAATTAAAAATTGTAATATTCAACCTAAAACATTAAAATTTAATCACATAAACATTTAAATTTGCGAGCCAAATTTTTAACATGAATTTCACTAAAACGCTTATCGCGTGGTATTTACGGCACAAACGCGATTTGCCGTGGCGCCATACCACCCATCCCTACCACATTTGGCTGTCCGAAATCATGCTGCAGCAAACCCGTGTCGCGCAGGGAATGCCCTACTATTTTGCCTTTACTGAGGCTTTTCCTACCGTGTTCGACTTGGCCAACGCCCCCGAGGAAAAAGTGCTCAAGTTGTGGCAAGGGCTCGGTTATTATTCGCGTGCGCGCAACCTGCATAAAACCGCACAAATCGTCGCTTTTGATTTTGGTGGAAATTTTCCAAATAACTACCACGATTTATTGAAACTCAAAGGGGTAGGCGAATACACCGCGGCCGCGATCGCTTCCTTTTCCTTCAATGAAGCGGTTCCGGTGGTCGATGGCAATGTGTTTCGGGTTTTGGCGCGTTATTTTGACATCGGGACCGATATTGCCAACGCTTCGGCCAAAAAGGAATTTTCGGCGCTGGCTTTGGCATTGATGCCCAAGGACGACCCCGCTATTTTCAACCAGGCGATGATGGAATTCGGAGCGTTGCAATGCGTGCCCAAGAATCCCGATTGTGGTGTTTGCCCGATGAATTCGGGTTGCCTGGCTTTGAAACATAAAAAAGTAAACCAGCTTCCGGTCAAGTCGAAAAAGACAAAGGTCAAAAACCGCTTTTTGAATTATCTGGTAGTCGTTGATGAAAATGGGAATTCGGTCATCCAAAAAAGAACCGCAAAAGGCATTTGGCACAACCTCTACGAATTTCCACTGATTGAAACCGAAACCGAAGCCGATCTGGAGTTCGTACTCCCAAAAGTGGCCACGCTTTTTCCGCAAACGCTTTCCGTTTCAGAATCCAAAAGAGTCAACCACAAACTGACGCATCAAAACCTGAATATTGTTTTCTGGAAAATCGAGGTCGCCGGAGTGCTTGAAAACGCCATCAATTATGATGCATTGCAAACTTTTCCGTTTCCGATTGTGATCCACAATTTCATCGAACAAAACTGGAAAGACAGTTAAGGAGTACGTACCGTTTTTGATTGAGCCAACCAATCGTGAAAAGTTTGTTTGCCAAAAAGCGAATAAAGCATGGGCAGCAAAAATGAAAGGGTGACTGTTTTTAGAAACGAACGCAATATTCGGGTAGGAACCGATAAGGGTTGCCCGTTTTGTCCGATCGTTTTGAGTTTAAAAATCCTTTTTCCCAAGGTCCTGCCACCGAATGCTGCATCCGTCAATGCCAAATAGACAAAGAGGATTATAAAATAACAACTGAAACTAATGACAAATTCCCTGTTGAGCACTAGGAATGAACCTAATCTTTTGTTCAGTTCGAAAGCATCCGTAATCAAGACACAGGCAAATTGAACGACAAAGCTGTCTATTAAATAAGCCAAAATTCGTCTACCCAAATGTTCGATTTTCATTAGTTTCAGTTTTTTAAGAATGGTAAAAATACGACAAAACTATTTTTCAGGCTCAAGCGTAAGCGTAACTCTTATGTACTTTTCTTTTTTGTCGTTTTCTTCAATTTTATAAGTGTCGCTTTTGATGTAATATTGCTTGCCTTCGATGTCGTTCGCGTCACTTTTTGAAATGGTTAGCGTCGTTGGATTTTTTTCTTGGAAAATTTTTCTGGCTTCCGCTCCAAAATCGTTTAGAAATACATCGGCCACCAAACCACTGCCGCCTGTAGGCATCGTAATTTCAAAGCACGTAAAATAGGGATAATTTGTATTGTTGGCACGGCAACAAAGAATTGCAGAAGTTGAAATACTGGCGCCAAATCCTGAAATGCTGAAATTCCACTTTCGGCAAGCCTCACCCAATAGTCGGGCATCGGGTAAAGAAAGGACTTCTAAAGTGTTTAGATTGCAACGGCTATCGGTCGATGGCGGTCTGTTGAAGGCGTGCAAGGGAATTGATAGAATGGTTAACGATAAAACGGCTAATAACAAATTTTTCATGGCGTGAAGGATTTAAATTAATAGTATAAAGCATAAACAAGGTAAAAGTAACTTGCTTAATCTTAAAACACATACAGTATTTCTGTAGCAATTGTTAATTTTTACAGCCTTCAATAATCAAAAACCAAAATCTCTTTTTTTTTCAAATAATTGCTTAAATTTGGTCAAATACAATCCATACAAAAATGAGCGGAACCTTAAACAAAGTATTATTGATTGGGCATTTGGGCGATGAGGTAAAAATGCATTATTTCGATGGGGGCAACTGCATCGGAAGATTTCCGCTGGCGACCAACGAAACCTACATCAACAAAACCACCAACGAAAAAATCACCTCGACCGAATGGCACAACCTCGTGGTGCGCAACAAAGCCGCCGAGATTTGCGAGAAGTATTTGTCCAAAGGCGATAAAATTTACGTGGAAGGCCGCATCAAATCGCGCCAATGGCAGGCCGAAGACGGCTCGACCAAATACACCACCGAAATCCAGGTGACCGAATTTACGTTCCTGAGCGTCAAAAAAGAAATGGACCACAAAGGGATGTCCGACAAGACGCCCAATTTCGAATCGCAGAATCCGGCCGCTGAAAACGACATGCCGTTCTGATTGTTTAACCAACCTGTACCAATTTGGACCCTGAGCCCAGTTTACTGCAATCGATAGACACCAATTTACTGTTTGGTTTTACTGCCATTTTCATCCTGCTTGCGTGTTCCGCATTGGTTTCGGCTGCCGAAGTCGCTTTCTTTTCGCTTTCGCCGAATGATTTGACCCTTTGCGCGCAGCAACACCCCAAAAAAGCCGACATCATTTCGAAATTGCTGGAGAGGCCCAAAAAGCTACTGGCGACATTGGTCGTAGCCAATAATTTCGTCAACATCGGGATTGTCATTTTGTACGCGGCCATTGGACATGGTATTTTCGCCGCGATCGCGTCGCCGATTCTCAAATTTGCCGTCGATGTGGCCGTCGTTACCTTCGTCATTTTGTTGTTCGGGGAAGTCTTGCCGAAGATTTATGCGAACCGCAACAATGTCAAGTTTGCGTGTTTCATCGCCGGACCGTTGTCTTTTCTCGACCTGATCTTGACCCCGGTCAGCATTCCGTTGCGCAAATTGATCAATTACCTGCACAAGAAACTCGGCAAGCAAAAAACGAATTTTTCGGTCGACCAACTCTCGCAGGCTTTGGAGTTGACGTCTTCGGAAGGCACTTCCCAAAACGAACAAAAAATCCTCGAAGGCATCGTTTCTTTCGGAAATACCGATACCAAGCAGGTCATGAGCCCGCGAATCGATATCTTTGCACTCGACATCGAGGAAACATTTGCCGAAGTCATGCCCAAAATCACCGATAAGGGATTTTCGCGCATTCCGGTCTACCGCGACAACATCGACCAGATCGAAGGCGTATTGTTTGTTAAGGATTTGATTCCGTACATCAACAAAAAGGAATTCGATTGGAAAAGTTTGTTGCGCGAGCCGTTTTTCGTGCCCGAAAATAAAAAACTCGACAACCTGCTCAAGGATTTCCAGACGATGAAGAACCATTTGGCGATCGTGGTAGATGAGTACGGCGGCACCTCGGGATTGGTTTCACTCGAAGATGTGATCGAGGAAATCGTGGGCGACATCAGCGACGAATTCGACGACGAACACCTCAATTTTTCGCAGATAGACGAACGCAATTTCCTGTTCGAGGGCAAGATCAACATCAAGGATTTTTGCCGCATCATCGAGGCCGAGGAAGAAGTTTTTGAGCAACGAAAAGGCGAAGCCGAAACGTTGGCCGGGTTCATTCTCGAAATATTGGGCAATTTCCCCAAAAAGGGGCAGAAAATAAATTTCGACCGCTACCGTTTTACGATTGAGGCGGTCGACAAGAAACGCGTCAAACAAATCAAGGTTACCATAGAATAATGCTTAAGAACACCATTACCATTTTTGTAGTTTCCATCGTATTGCTGTCGGTTTTTGGATGCAAAAAAGAAACGCTTCCCAAACCGTCAAGCCAATTGCGGCTCGATTATACCGAAGCCGAATACGTGCATTTCGAAAACAACTGCCCGTTTACCTTCGACATGAATTCGGATGCGATCATCAAGGGAAAACCCGATTGCAATTTCGAGATCCATTACCCGAAGATGAAGGCCACGGTGTACATCAGCTACAAACCCGTCGACAACAACATCAATATCTTGCTCAAGGACGCGCAAAAATTGACCTACGAGCACGTGATCAAAGCCGATGATATTTTGGAGCAGCCATTCATCAACCGCGACAATAAAGTCTACGGAATGTTTTACCAGGTCAACGGCAATGCGGCGACCAATGCCCAATTCTACGTAACCGACAGCACCAGACATTTCATCGACTGCTCGGTGTATTTTTATGCCAAGCCCAATTTCGATTCGGTCATGCCGGCGGCGAGCTACATCAAGAACGACATGCAGAATTTGATGGAGAGTTTGCGTTGGAAAAAATAGACCGCGTAGCCTGAAAGAACGTTTCGCTGCTAGACAAAATAAAAGAGCCAAGAATCAAGATTTACAGGTCTTGGTTCTTGGCTCTTGGTTCTTTAAGTTAAAAGATTACGCCTTTTTCTCGTCGGCTGAGCAATGCTTTTTGGCCGAGCAGCAAGCGGGTTTGGCTCCGTTTGATTCGGTAGCACAAGATTCTGTTTTCTTGGCTTTTTTCTTGTCGGCTTTCTTTTCTTTTTCCTGGTCCTGTACGTAAAGTGCCGCGTGGTTTCCGGAAGTGTTTACGTTAGAAACCTTGTAGGTTTTTCCATCGGCGGCGGCCTCTACCGTTTTAACCAATGTTTCGGGCGTTTGTTTGTTGGCGTCGAACTCGACAGTAGCCGTTTTCTTTTCAAAATCAACTTCGGCTTTTTCTACACCGTCCATTTCGGCCAATTTCTTTTCGATGGTTTTCGCACATCCGATGGCACAGGACATGCCGTCGATGTTGAAGCTGGCGGTTTCCATTTTAGCAGGCGCGTTGCTTTGGGTAGAAGCTACGGCTGTTTCCTCCTTTGGCGCGCTGTCGGTTTGCTTGCAGCTTACAAAAAATACGCCGCACACCGCCATGGCCAATAATGATTTTGTAAAATTCATAATATCAGTTTTTGAATGTTGAATGTTAAGTTTGGTCTCTCCTCGCCACAAAAATATAAAAATAATAGCGCGGTAATTCATAAAATTATTACAATTTTGGAGACTCAAATCACAACAAATGGACAACAAACAGCTCAAATGGATTTTGCTGATTATCATGGCCTTAATATGGGGCAGCTCTTTTATCCTGATCAAAAAGGGATTGATTGGGCTTGATCCTTACCAATTGGGTTCGTTGCGGATGATTTTCGCAGGAATGTTCCTGCTCGTGATCGGGTTTCGGACGCTTCCGCAGATTCCACGCGACAAATGGAAATTCATGTTCCTGACGGCGATGTTCGGGATTTTTATCCCGGCCTATTTGTTTGCGATTGCCGAGACGAAAATTGGAAGCTCGATAACGGGCGTTTTGAATTCATTGGTGCCGTTGAATTCTTTGATCCTGGGCGCACTGGTGTTTGGCCTCAATTTCAAGAGAATCCAAATCATAGGCGTGAGCATTGGTTTTCTGGGCAGCCTGATGTTGGTTTTCACCGGAAGCGATACGCAAACCACGGCCAATTTCTTTTATGTTTTTCTCGTTTTCATCGCGACGCTTTGTTATGCGCTCAATGTCAATATCGTCAAGAAATACCTGGCCGACATCGATTCGCTGACAATCGCCACGGGAAATTCAGCGGCGATGATCGTACCGGCTTTTGTGATTCTGTGCTGTACGGGCTTTTTTGAGGTGGTTCACCTGTCCAAGGTGCAACATTCGATGGCTTTTGTCTTTGTTTTGGGGCTTTTTGGAACCGGAGTCGCCAATTTGCTTTTCTTTCGATTGATCAAGATCTCGTCGACGGTTTTCGCCACTTCGGTGACTTACCTGATTCCAATCGTGGCGTTCTTTTGGGGATTGGTCGACAATGAAATGTTGTCGCCGCTGCAGTTCGTTGGTGCCTGCGTGATTTTGGTGGGCGTTTACCTGTCGAGCAAAAAATAAAAAAGACCGTCATTACAACGGTCTTTTCCTCTCTTTAACTATACTCAATTATTGAAAATCGGTGTCGGAGACACCTTCATTAATTTTAACGTCCGTGGTGGTTAGGTCGATTTCCATACCGATGTTGAGCGTCGTATGGTAAGGGATTTTGATGCCCTTGACGTCGCGGTAATCGCCCAATGCAATCATTTGCGTTACCTGCTGACCTGCCTGTTCAATGGTTTTGGATTCGGCAACTTTCAATCCCGACTTGACATCGAAATAATAAGTGCTTTTCCCATCTTTGATAACATAAGCGTCGTTGCCGTTGATGGCCTCGATGCCGTTGAGTGTTACGCCCGTCTTTTTGGCCAAGGCGAGCTCGCTGAACGGATGCGCTTCCGATTTCATCTCGACCAAGTCGTCACCGGTCAAATCTTTTCTCTGGCCCTGTACGACGGTATAAGCACCTTTGTCGTTGACGACCTGTTTCATCATCGACATGCCCATGACTTTTACCTCACGCGACATTTTTCCAGTGGTGGTTTTGGAAGTCAATTCCATTGGGGCGCCCTGTACGGTTCCTGAAGAAATCGTCAGGATCGATTTGACACCGCTCAAGGCTTTTTCGCCACCAATTGTCTTGATGTAATTGTCGAGGACGGATTTGGCGGTAACACCGGCCGGAACGGCTGCTTTGGCCACGATTTTCTCGCTTGGGTTACCGAACTTGTCAAAATAGAAAATCGGGATCTTGAGTTTCTCGAGTGCGGGCAATACTTCTGAGCCTTTTCCGGTGATGATGATGCGCGTATTGTCGATCAGGAAATATTTGTTGGCCACACGCAGGATGTCGTCGGCTGTGACCGCATTGATGCTTTTGATGTAGTTTTCGTAGAAATCGGCCGGGAGGTTCTCGGTTTCGATGTTGAGTGCATAACGCGCAATGGTTTGCGGTTTTTCGATCTGCATCACAAAACGTCCGATGTAGCCCGCCTTGATGTTCTTGAGGTTTTCCGCCGACACTTTTTCGGTACGGATGCGTTTGATTTCCTTGATGAACTCGACCACCGCGCTATCGGTTACGGCATTCCTGACCGATGACGAGGAGGAGAATTTTTTGACATATTTCCCGAAGCCTATAGTCGAACCGGCCCCGTAAGTCCAGCCATGCGCCTCGCGCAAATTCATGTTGAGGTAGCCGTTGAAATCGCCGCCGAGGATTTGATTCGCGACAATCGCGGGGAAATAATCAGGGTCGCTCATTTTGAGGTTGACCGTATTGACGAGCGAGATTTCCGATTGTACGGCGTTCGGCATATCGATAAAATTGATCTGCAGGTATTGTACATTTTTCGGGTCGTTGTACGAAAGATTCGGTGCGGAGGCATTGGTCCAGGAACCGAAGAGGTCTTCGACTTTCGGTTTGACCTCATTGAGTTCGACGTCGCCGATAATGACCAGATACGCGTTTTGCGGAACGAAATATTCCTGGTAATTGTTCTTGACGTCATTGAGCGTGACATTGTTGATGGTCTGCTCGCTCAAATATTCGCCAAACGGGTGGTTTTTTCCAAAGGCGAGTACATTTTCTACTCTCCTGGCGACCGACGGGACGCTTTTTTCTTCGGTTTTAAGTCCTTCGATCAATTTGGCTTTTTCCTTATCGAATTCTTCCTGGGTGAAGTTGGGGTTCAAGGCACCGTCGGCCATCAATTCCAGTACGCGTCCGGCGTATTTGGACAAACAGTTGGCCGTGGCCCCGTTGGAAGAATATTCCACATCGGCCCCGAGAAAATCCACTTCCTCGTTAAAAGCGTCTTTAGAAATCGTCGTGCTGCCGTTTCCGAGCAATCGGCCCACCATACTCGCCACACCTTTTTTACTGCCTTCTGCATAAGGCGCATTGTCGATATAGAGGTTGAACGAAGCGCGTGGCAATTTGTGGTTTTCCACAACCAAGACCTTGAGCCCATTGGGCAATGAAAACGTTTCAGGCTTGTTGATTTTTATCGAAGGCGCCGGTCCCTGTTTGGGTTGTGGTCTGTTTTGTGCTTGCATAATGAAGGTGAAAGACAAGCATAAAAGTAAGATTGTTTTTTTCATTTTAATTTGCTTTGTCTTTGGCTGGAACATAATCCAGGATTAGTCGTTGATTTGGATTCAAATATTTTTTCGCCACTTCGCGGATTTCCTCACGTGTGATTGAGCGGAACATGTCGATTTCGGTATTGATCAAATTGACATCGCCGTACAATAAATAATAAGTCGCCAGGTTTTCGGCTATGCCTTCCACACTCGCGTTGCTGTTGACGAATTGGTTTTCGAATTTATTCTGCAATTTCTGGTAATCCTTTTCAGAAATGAGTTCGGTTTGCAATTTGACGATTTCTTCGTCCATTTCTTTGACGAGCGATTCGGTGGTGTTTTGCCCGAGCGGCAATCCGTAAAGCACATACAAACCATAATCTTCCTGGCTCACATTGAACGCGCCGATTTGCAATGCCATTTTCTTGTCGTCGACGATTTTCTTGTACAGACGCGAACTTTTTCCATCGCTCAGAATACTTGAAATCATGTCGAGCACACGGGCGTCACGCGTTTTCATCGATGGGGTGCGGTAGGCCGCCACGACTGCCGGAATCTGTATGTTCGGATCCTGGTACTCGGCTTTGAGGGTTTGCGTAATCGGTGATTCGGTAAAGGTTTCGCGTTTGATCGCCGGGCCTTTTTTAATAGGGCCGAAATATTGCTTGATCCATTTGCGGGCCGATGCACCGTCGAAATCACCGGCTACGATGAGCACGGCGTTGTTTGGAATGTAGAATTTTTTGTTGAAGGCTTGGAATTCCTCGAGCTTGGCTGCATCGAGGTGTTCCATCGAACCGATGGTTGTCCAACGGTACGGATGCTTGAAGAACATATTTTTCTTGACCTCGGCCAAGAACTTACCGTAAGGCTGGTTGTCGTAACGCAGGCGTTTTTCTTCCTTGACGACTTCGTTTTGGGTATCGACCCCTACCTGGTTGATCACCGGGTGCATCAATCTTTCGGATTCCATCCAGAGCCCGAGTTCGAGGCTGTTTGATGGGAAAACTTCGTAATAATAAGTGCGGTCGTCAGAAGTGTTGGCATTGTTGATGCCGCCATTTCCGGTCACGATTTTCATCCAGTCGCCGCGTTTGATGTTTTGCGTGCCTTTCGAACAACAGGTGTTCGAAAAAATGGGCAAAGCCAGTTCTTTCTGGATTTTCGTCTTTGGAACCCACATGGTACATCACCGAAGTAATCACCACCGGCGCCGATGGGTCATTGTGAAGAATGACGTGCAACCCATTGTCGAGGTCGTATTCCTCAAAGTTGACTTTCTGGGCCGTAACGGTTCCGCCAAGCGTAAGTGCAGCACTCAAAGCCATTACTGTTTTTTTCATAAAAAGATTAATAATTGGTAAGTTTCGTATTGGTAATCAAACGCTAAAGTTTGTTACGCCAAATGTAAATTTTTATTCGATACCTGAACAAATAAAAACGGGCAAATATGAACAAATTCGCGCTAATTTTTCAGAGGCTTAAATTTTTAGACAGAATTGTAGTGGTTGTCTGAATAATTTGGGATTGTGCCTCGGTCTTTAGACAGTGAATGAAATGAGTTGGGAGTTTGCGTTAGGGATTGCTTCGCCAGTTCGCTTCGCTCGTGTGAGGTAAGCACCGCGGGCAGCCGATAGCCCGGGCCGTAGGCAACGCCCAAAATTCCAATATTTTACGTCTTGATTCTTGGCTCTTGGTTCTATTTTCTAAAAAAATTACGCAACGGGTTGTGTGTATAGGATTTAGTTGTATATTTGCGCTCATTTTATAAACAAATAAATCATTGTTATGTACGCAATCGTAGAGATAGCAGGGCAACAATTTAAAGTAAGCAAAGACTTAAAGGTTTATGTTCACCGTCTTTCAGGCGACGAAGGATCGAAAGTAACTTTCGACAAAGTTCTTCTCGTTGATGACAACGGAACAATCACTTTAGGCGCCCCGGCTGTAGAAGGTGCTTCAGTAGAAGCCAAAGTGTTACAACACTTAAAAGGTGAAAAAGTAATCGTTTTCAAAAAGAAAAGAAGAAAAGGATTCAAAAAGAAAAATGGTCACAGACAGTACCTTACACAAATCCAGATTTCTGGAATCACTGTAGGCGCTGCCCCTAAGAAAAAAGCTGCCGCTAAGAAAGAAGTAGCCGAAGAGACCGCAACTGAAGAAAATAATTAATTTTAAAAAGATAACGTCATGGCTCACAAAAAAGGTGTCGGTAGTTCCAAGAACGGAAGGGAATCAGAATCGAAACGTTTAGGCGTGAAGATTTACGGCGGCCAGGCTGCCATCGCTGGTAACATCATTGTTAGACAAAGAGGTTCGAAGCACAACGCTGGAGAAAATGTTTACATTTCTAAAGACCACACATTGCACGCAAAAGTGGACGGGGTTGTAAAATTCCAGAAAAAGAAAGACAACAAGTCTTACGTTTCTATCATTCCTTTCGAGGCATAAGAAACGGTCAATCCAATAAAAAAGCCCATTCGCAAGAATGGGCTTTTTGTTTTGTTTTTGGTCGGGCGTCAGGCGCTTGGATATTTTTCTTAAAAATCAACATTTGTAGGCGCCGCCGGGCTGTAGGTCCCGACGCTTCGGGACGCGGCACCTTGCTTCCATCCCTCACGCAAACCCCGTCTTTATTCAAGAGTCTTGGTTCTTGAGCACAGCGGTCTTTCTTCTAACAGCGGCAGCGGTCTTTTATTGAGCGCCACCTTTTGGGGTTCCGGCCACATTGTAAATCGTAAGCTGCTGGATGTCGCGGTCGAATAAATACAAACCGCCCTTGTCGTCGCCAATCAGGTTGATCTTGTCCAAAATCGCGCGCGCCTGCGCTTCTTCCTCGATCTGCTCGGTCACGTACCATTGCAGGAAGTTGTGCGTCGCATAATCTTTCTCCTGCAGCGTCACATCGACCAAATCATTGATTGAGGCCGAGACGAAAATCTCGTGGTCGTGCAATTCCTGGAACATCTCGCGGAAGGTATTGAACGAAACGTTCGGCGCCTTGAGTTCCGAAATGTTGGCCAGACCGCCGCGCTCGTTGATGAATTTCACCAGACGCAGCATGTGCATGCGCTCCTCGTCCGATTGTTTGTACATGAATTGCGCCACGCCTTCGAGTCCTTTGGCTTCGGCCCAACAGGCCATGGCGAGGTATATCTGTGAGGATTCTGCTTCAATCCGTACTTGCTTGTTCAGTGCTTTTTCGATAATTTGTGATAACATGGTATTGCTGTTTTGATTGTCCTATAAAATTACGCAAAATAAAGCCTCGATAATTTGTATCGGTTCTAAATTTAAGGCTTTGCGCTAGTTTAAAACGGTTATAAGTAGGGCGTGCCGGCGGTTCAGCCAAAGTGTTTTTGTCGACATTTGGTGGCCGCCGTCAGGCTGTCGCGACTCGCTTTTTTGCGGCCGAAATCCGGGCTGCAAAAAGAGCTCAAACAAACGCTCCATCCTTCACGCGGGATCATTATTTCACCACGATTTTCTTCGTCACCACCGTGTTGTTCTGGTCCACAAACTTGACCACATACGTCCCCGATGACAAACCATTCGCGTCGAAAGCATAAGTGGTCTTTTGGTTCAAACCAATTGCGTCGGTCTTTACTTTCCGGCCCTGCAAATCATATACGGTATAATTGACTTGTTGTGCGTTCGGCCAGTTGAGTGTAAAATCGATGCGGTCGCTATCCGGATACGAAACCGTCACGAAATGCGAAACCGCATCGGGATGGTCGGTGCCGAGTATAGTGGTTACCAAATCCAACTGCCCGATATTGACCGAATAACCCACGACATCCGCATCCGATTCGAAACGCAGGCCAATCACGGCCAGTTCGCGGTTTTGGAAATTAGAAGTATCGGTATCGCCATTCACCCAAACATCGCCGGTTTCATTAATGGTCAACTCGTATTTCTGCGAGGGTTCATCCGAAAACACCAGCAACAGTTTCATGTTTACTTGCAGTTGGTTGGTTTCTTTGTAATGGATCATCATATTCGAAACAACGCCCATGTCAAAAGTCATCGGGATTTTTGTCTTGAAAAGCATCAGGTCTACGGGCGCATTGGCTGTGAGGTTTCCGCTGACTTTCAAGGAATTCCCGCCGTTGTATGCGTCTTCAAAATCCCAGGTCGCATTCAAACCCGAGTTCGGCGTAAAGGCCCATTGCCAGGTCGGCAAAATATCCTGCTCGTTCATGTTGTGCCAAGGGCTGCTGCCTGTTTGCTGCCCGTGGATGAATTTTTTATTGCCGTGTCCGGTACAAAAATCGGTTCGGAATTCAGGATCGGTAATTACGGTGGTTTCGGGAACCCAATTGGCAAACCCTTTCCAGCCCGTCGCATCGACAATCGCCGGGTTGCCGTCCATGCCGGCAAACATGCGCTTTTCGGCATTGTAGAACGCATCCACATCGGATGGGTCGTTGTTGAAGTTGCTAAAAACCGAACTGTTGTAAATGCAATTGGTTGCAAACAAACCCAGCGAAGTCACCGCGCCAACCGACGCATTGTGCAGATTGGTCATGAACGTATTGCCGTTGAGCTCAAAATTGCCCTGGTTCCTGTCGGGCCAGATGTCGGCACCGGTAAACACCTCGTAAGGCGAACGCCCGATAGCGATGGCTCGGTTGCGCGACACATTGGGTACGGCCGCCGCACTCCAGAAGAAATTGATAAAAATACTGCTGCTTACACGGGTCTCAAACGTTCCGTCGGCATCCTGGTCATCCTGTACAAACGGACTGTTGTTGCTGTTGAGCCTGTTTTGCCAACCCACCGATCCGCTCAAGATCATCGCGTCGTACCACATCACTTCCTTGCCCACGGCCTCGACCGCTGTGGTCAGGTCGCGCAGGAAATCGTGCATTTGCCCGGCCACGGTCGAATTGGTTGCCGTCTCTTGGTTGATGAACCAACCGTCGAATTGGTAGTGTTGCATCATTTCGACCATTTTTGGGATCGCGATAAAATTCCCGCTGCCGTCTACTTCGAGGAAATTCTGCAAAGTGGCCGTCGATCCGCCGAAAGCTGTAGGGGCGAAAAACACGTTGCCATAAACCTTAACGCCGTTCTTGTGCGCCGCATTGGTCCAAGGCGAAGAAGGCAATTGGATGGTCTGCGACGAAGTCCCGCCAAACCAAATCAGTTTGTCAATATACGCCCAATGGGTGAAATTGTATAGATTGAATTGACTTTGCTCGCCGTAATAATTCCCGAAATTGTTCATGCCATCGGGCAAATAGGCAATCTGCATGTCGTTGCTCAGTGCCGGGTTGAACTGGGTAGCGGTGTTGGTGAATCGTGTGGCCAACGGTTCGGTGGCAATCAGATCGTTCGAAGCCGTGGGGCCGTTTGCCGTCCAGGCTTTGAGTTCATTGACCGTTAAGATGTAAGGCGCGGTGTTGATGATTTGCGAAAAGGCGCTTCCGCAGAACAGTAGCGAGAGGAGGGTAATTTTCTTCAAGAGTAGTTGGTTTTATTCCGCTGCGTCCCCATACCATTCGGCTTTGCATTTGTGCAAACCGAATGAGCTGTATTCGCTTCGGATGGTAGTTATACAATGTGTTGTGTAAATATAAGTAAAAATAAAAGGCCACGAATTCACGAATTTTCATTTTTAAATTCGTGAATTCGTGGCTTCCAAAAAAACAGTTGACTTTTATTTGGCTTTGGCCTTTTCGAGCGCCTCATTGTAGTTTTCCTTGAGGTCTTCCTTGGCTTCGTTGAGTTTTTCCTTGGTCGCGGCGGCGTCTTCCTTGACGTTGGTTTTTACTTTGTTCCAGGCCGCTTCGGCTTCATCGGCGGTTTTCTGGGCCGCTTCCTGCGCCTTCTTGTCGCCTTTGGCTACGGCATCCTTGACGTCCTGTTTGGCTTTTTCCCATTTGGCCTTGAGCGAATCCGATTCGACGGCGATCCCGTGGGTTTCGGTCGTTGTGGTGGTCGTTACTACGGTATCGCCATCGACCTGGTCGGTGGTCGTGGTTTCGACGGTTTCTTTTTTGCAGGCGGTGAGGGCCAACGCGCCGAAAAAGGCCAGCGCGACATTTTTGATATTCGTGTTCATGGTTTGTGATTTTATGATTGGATTAAAGTTAAGTAAATTCCAATAAAAAACCCTTACAGAATTGCAAGGGTTTTTAATATCAAAAGAATTTAATCTTAGTATCTGTAATACTCCGGCTTAAACGGACCTTCAACCGTCACACCGATGTATTCTGCCTGGTCTTCGCGCAAAGTTTCGAGCTCGACGCCCAATTTTGCCAAGTGCAAAGCCGCTACTTTTTCATCGAGGTGTTTCGGCAACATGTACACCTCATTTTTGTAGTTCGCGCTGTTGTTCCACAATTCGATTTGCGCCAAAGTCTGGTTCGTGAACGAGTTCGACATCACAAAAGATGGGTGTCCTGTCGCACAACCCAAGTTCACCAAACGGCCTTCGGCCAAGATGATGATGTCTTTGCCGGCGATGGTATATTTGTCCACCTGTGGTTTGATCTCGATTTTAGAAGCGCCGTGGTTTTTGTTGAGCCAAGCCATGTCGATTTCATTGTCAAAGTGACCGATGTTACAAACAATCGCCTTGTCTTTCATCTGCTCGAAGTGCGAGCCCAAAACGATGTCTTTGTTTCCTGTCGTGGTGATGATGATATCAGCGTTTCCGACAACCGTGTTCAATTTTTTGACTTCGAATCCGTCCATAGCAGCCTGCAATGCACAGATCGGGTCGATTTCAGTTACCGTAACGATTGATCCAGCGCCACGGAAAGAAGCCGCAGTTCCTTTTCCTACGTCACCGTATCCGCAAACGACCACTCTTTTACCAGCGAGCATCACATCGGTTGCACGACGGATCGCGTCTACCGCTGATTCTTTACAACCGTATTTGTTGTCGAATTTCGACTTGGTCACTGAATCGTTGACGTTGATCGCCGGCATCACCAAAGTGCCGTTTTTCATTCTTTCGTACAAACGGTGAACACCAGTAGTCGTTTCTTCGGACAATCCTTTGATGCCTGGAACGAGTTCCGGGTAACGGTCGAACACCATGTTGGTCAAATCGCCACCGTCGTCCAAGATCATGTTCAAAGGTTTGCGGTCTTCACCAAAGAACAAAGTTTGCTCGATACACCAGTCGAATGATTCCTCATCGAGACCTTTCCAAGCGTAAACTTGAATGCCAGCAGCAGCAATCGCAGCAGCAGCCTGGTCTTGTGTAGAGAAAATGTTGCAAGAAGACCAAGTCACCTCGGCGCCCAAAGCGATCAGTGTCTCGATCAAAACCGCCGTCTGGATCGTCATGTGCAAGCAACCTGCGATGCGTGCGCCTTTGAGCGGTTGCGAAGCGCCATATTCGGCACGAAGCGCCATGAGTCCTGGCATTTCAGCTTCGGCCAATTCAATTTCTTTTCTTCCCCAAGCCGCCAGGGAAATGTCTTTTACTTTGTACGCCACGAAAGGCATTGTCGTTGTACTCATTATCGTATATTTGTATTAGTCATAAAAATGTGGCGCAAATTTACGGATTTCCTTTTTAATTAATTGATTAGAAAATTAGAAAATAAGTCAATTAGATAATTTGTAAGTAATTGAAGTCGAATGATTATCTATTTAGTGGCGGAATTTAAATCAAAGCGATTTGCATTTTCTAATTTCCTAATTTTCTCATTGACTCATTTTTCTCATGCCATTACACCACATCATACGCCACAGCGAAAACATCCAAATCTACCTCTGGAAAATCCTTGAGACCGAACAGCAATTGTTGTCCGAAGTCACGCTCAACGAAAAAAACCAGCAAAGGCTTCAAAACATGAAATCCGAGATGCACCGCCGCGGTTTTCTGAGCGTACGCAAATTGCTCGAGTACAACGGCTACTCCGACTTCGACCTGTATTATGACGAAACCGGCAAGCCGCACCTGCACGACGGCAAACACATCTCCATTACCCATTCGCATGAATTCTCGGCCATTGTGCTCAGCGACACCAACATCGGGATCGACCTGGAAAAGCAACGCGAGAAAATCCGCATCATCGCCGATAAATTCACCGCGCCGCTCGAGGAAACCTATCTCGACCGTGAAGACGCCGATTACATCCCCAAACTGACCGTGATCTGGGGAACCAAGGAAGCGATTTTTAAAATCCGCAACGAAATCGGTATCAGTTTCAAGGACCACATCGCCTTGGTTCCGTTTGAAATTGGCGACGGAAAAGCCAATGCTATCCTGAGTTTCAACCAAACCACGGCTGATTTCTCGGTTTACTTCGAGGAAGTCGAAAACTTCACATTGGTTTACGCCATTGAACAAACCAACCGATAGGATTGCTGTGGCAAACGTTTATCCGCTTGGTCCGGACGAATATCCTTTGGAATCGAACGTTGGTACATTCTTTAAAATGCTTTTTGGGGTTTCTTTTATTTTTGTTTCGGTTAAAAAAGCATTCATCGGATCTTTTAACGCCGGTTGATCTTTTTATTATTCCGCAAAGCATTATCTTGGCCGAATTTTTTAAGCGAACATTAATCCATTTACCCTAATATGAAATTTAAAATTACTTTGTCTTTGATGGCATGCCTTTCTGTAGGCCATTTGTTTTCCCAAGGTTTCGGCAATACGCCAACCAATTGGACCATTCCACAAGGGGGGCATACCTATTCCACGATCAATTACGGATACGACGCGCTTGCCGATTATTCACCGGGAGGAACCGTCGGAGACCAAACCTGGAGTGTCATGGACATGAACGGTGATGGCAGACCCGATTTGGTGGTTACCGCCGAAACCGTAGAATTCGAACAGTTTTCGAACCAAGCCATCGCTTTTGGTACGGGAAGCAATCGCTATTGGAAAGTGTATCTGAACAACGGCAGCGGGTACAGCACGACCCCGACCAATTGGCCCATTCCACAAGGCGGACACACGTATTCGACCATCAATTACGGCTATGATGCGTTGTATGGTACGCCGGAGGGCACTGTCGGAGACCAGACCTGGAGCGTCATCGACATGAACAACGACAATAAACCCGATCTCGTGGTCACCGCCGAAACCGTAGAATTCGCCCAATTTTCGAACCAAGCCATCGCTTTCGGCAGCGGAAGCAACCGCTATTGGAAAGTGTATTGGAACACCGGCAGCGGGTTCAATACGACGCCGACCAACTGGACGATCCCGCAGGGCGGGCACACTTATTCGACGATCAATTATGGATACGATGCGCTTGCCGATTCTGCAGGCGGTACTTTGGGAGACCAAACCTGGAGCGTCATGGACATCAACGGTGATGGCAAACCCGACTTGGTGGTTACCGCACAAACCGTAGAATTTGCCCAATTTTCGAACCAAGCCATTGCTTTCGGCAGCGGAAGCAGCCGTTATTGGAAAGTATATTTGAACACCGGCAGCGGGTTCAACACCACATCGACCAATTGGCCGGTTCCACAAGGCGGACACACTTATTCGACGATCGATTACGGCTACGACGCGCTTGGCGCTTCGGCAGAAGGCACCATCGGCGACCAGACTTGGAGTGTCATCGACATGAACAACGACAACAAGCCCGATTTGGTGGTCACCGCAGAAAGAAAAGCATTTGCCGGATTTTCAAACCAGGCCACCGCATTCGGCACCGGAAGCAACCGTTATTGGAAAGTATTCCTGAATACCGGCAGCGGATTCAATACCACCTCGAGCAATTGGACGATTCCACAAGGCGGTCATACTTATTCGACGATCGATTATGGCTACGACGCGCTTGCTGCTTCGGCGGAAGGCACCATCGGCGACCAGAGCTGGAGTGTCATCGACATGAACAACGACAACAAACCCGATTTGGTGGTCACCGCAGAGCGGAAGGCAATTGCCGGCTTCTCGAACCAAGCCACCGCTTTTGGCACGGGCAGCAACCGTTATTGGAAAATATTCCTGAACAATGGCAGCGGATTCAACACGACTTCGGGCAATTGGTCCATTCCGCAAGGTGGGCACAGCTATTCGACCATCGAATACGGCTACGATGCGCTGGCTTATTCCACAACGGGAGGTGAAGTGGGCAACCAGACCTGGAGTGTCCTCGATATGAACAACGACAACAAACCCGATCTGGTGGTCACCGCCGAATCGGTGGAATTTGCCCAATTTTCGAACCAGGCGATTGCTTTTGGTTCAGGCAGCAACCGTTATTGGAAAGTGTTTTTGAATACAGGTGTTTTGCAAACCAATCATTTTGACACTAACGCAGATGGCATTGCCGTTTATCCGAACCCATCGAACGGGCAGTTTCATGTCGAGACGGAAACCGCAGCCGAAGCGATGGATCTGGAAGTAATCGATCTCGCCGGTAGGACAATATTACAGCAAACGGCTGGCAATACCATCGATCTTTCGGGTTTCCCTAAAGGAATGTACCTTCTCAATATCCGCATTGGCCAGGAGTCGTATTCCAAGAAGCTGATGCTCCAATAAGGATTTCCTCCAAAACCGCTAATCCCAAATTCTAAAACGAGTTTGGGATTTTTTATCCATTTCGCGTCATCGATCATCTACCCGATTCTTTGCCGTATATTTGCGTCCGATGAGACTACAAGTGCACCCTATTTACGATGAGATTTTAACGGCGAAAGCACAAAGCCGTAAACTGCTTGCCATCTTGCTCGACCCCGACAAAATTGTGTGGGAATCGCTCGACCAGATGATTGCAAAAATCAACCTGTCGCCTGCGACGCATATTCTCATCGGCGGAAGCCACGTGACGAGCAACGACATTGACAAGCTCATTTCCGAAATAAAAAAAGGTTGTCGATTGCCAATCGTTTTGTTTCCCGGAAATCCGTCGCAGATTTCGCACGAAGCCGATGGAATTTTATTCCTGTCGCTGATTTCGGGAAGAAACCCCGATTTCCTGATCGAACACCAGGTCAAGGCCGCGCCGATACTCAAAAAATCCCGACTCGAAATCATCCCGACGGGTTACATTTTGATCGAAGGCGGCAATCCGACCGCGGTAGAGAAAGTCAGCCAGACCAAACCGCTGAGCCGCACCAATATCGAAAAAGTGGTCGCGACCGCGCAGGCCGGCGAGATGCTCGGCAAAAAATTGATTTACCTCGAAGCCGGTAGTGGTGCCGATTTGGCCGTACCTTTGGAAATCATCACGGCCGTTTCTAAAAACACCGACGTTCCGCTCATCGTTGGCGGCGGCATCCGAAACAAAACCGGGATCCAAGCCGCGCACGACTCGGGCGCCGATTTGGTCGTCATCGGGACCGCTTTTGAAAACGACATGCATTTCTTCGAATAAATTTACATCAAACACAACCTACATGAAAGTATCCGTCGACATCAGCCTGTATCCGCTCGATAAAAATTACGAAAAACCCATTATTGCGTTCATCGAAAAGCTCAAGGAATCCCCTTTTACGGTGCTCGAAAATCCGCTTTCGACCCAAATCTATGGCGATTACGATGCCGTGATGGATCTGATCAAAAACGCGATGAAAGAAACCTTCCTCACCGAGGAAATGGCAGTCTTCACGATGAAATTCATCAAAGGCGACCGGTTATGATCGATTTTTTCCTTGCCTCGTACAAAGACACGCCTTGGCTGGTGATTGTTCTCGAAGCGATTACTTTTTTCTTTGGGATCGCGAGCGTGTATTATGCGAAAAAGGAAAACATCCTGGTTTACCCGACCGGTCTCATCGCGACGACGATTACGGTGTATTTGTTTTACCGCACGAATTACATCGGTGACATGGTCGTCAATTTCTATTATTCGGTCATGAGCATTTACGGCTGGTACCTGTGGGCGAAAAAGAAAGACGGCAGTCCCATCGTTCAGGTCTCGCGGACCAATACTGTTGAAAAATTAACAGGAATCGGCGTGTTTCTTTTCACAATTATCGTAATTTTCGCGATTTATAAGGTTTTTGGTTACGAAATCAAAACCGACAATTATATTGACATCTTTGTCTCAGGCTTGTTTTTCACGGCCATGTGGTTTATGGCGCTCAAGAAAATCGAGAACTGGACCTTGTGGATTATTGGCGATTTGATAGCCGTCCCGTTGTACGCCTACCGAGGTTACGGGATTTTGGCGGTCGAATACATCGCTTTTACAATACTGGCCATTTTGGCTTACATAGAATGGAGGAAAATCTTAAACAGCAACCTACAGATACCCTAAGGATTGCGATATACGGTCCAGAAAGTACCGGAAAAACCACGCTGGCCAAACAGCTCGCCGATCATTTCGAAACGGTCTGGGCACCCGAATTTGCACGCGATTACCTGCAACAGAAATTCGATGATGCCGGTGCAATCTGTGAACCCGAAGACCTGATGCCGATTGCCATCGGGCAAACCCAACTCGAAAATGACGCGCTGTTAACCGCCAACAGATTCATCTTTTCCGATACCTGTTTGATGGTCACCAAAGTCTATTCGGAAATCTATTACAATTTCTGCGACCCGATCCTCGACAAGGCCGCGCGCAAGCACAAGTACGATTTGTTTTTCCTGACCGACATCGATGTGCCGTGGGAGAAGGACGACTTGCGCGACCGCCCCGATGACCGCGGCTACATGTTCGACAAGTTCAAATCGGCCCTGATCGAGAACAACAAACCCTACATTACGCTTTCGGGCAATCCGGAAACGCGGCTGCAAAAGGCGATTACCATCATCAACGATTTGGTGCGCAACAAGGAAATGGGCTTTTCGTCCTATGATTTCGTGCAGATGTACAACCACGATGTGCAAATCGACGCGATCAGGAAACAACTCGACATTTTCAAATCGGGCATCGCCAAATCGATTCTCGAACGCGCCGCGACCAAAAACGACGGAATCCTCAAACTTTCTGAGACCGAATTCGAACAATACGCCCGCGATTTCGACACGCGCAAATCGAACCTTAAATTGATGAAATTCGTGCCTGCTTCGGGTGCGGCAAGCCGTATGTTCAAATTCCTGAGCGAATTCCTCAACGATTTCGACATCGAGAATGAAACGATCAACGCCTACATCAACCACAAAAACGCAAGCAACCTGACCGTGTTCCTGGCCGGTATGGAAAAGTTTCCATTTTTTGAAAAAGTCGACCAGAAATTGCGAGAGGTGCATCCCAAATTCAATTCCTGGGAGAGCGACCGCAAGAATTACATGTTCATCACGATGATGCTTTCGGGACAGTATTTCGATTTCTGCAACAAACCCAAAGGGATTTTGCCGTTCCACAAATACACCACGCACACCGCCACACCGATTGAGGAGCATTTGAACGAAAGTGCTTTCTACGCGAGTTCCAACGGGCATTCGCATTTGCATTTCACGATTTCGGAAACGCACCAGTTGCAATTCGAAAAAATCATCGAGAATGTAAAGGAAAAAGTCGAAAAGCAATCGGGAACCCGCATCAGCATCGACTACACCTACCAGAAAAAAGGAACCGATACCATTGCCGTCGATCTTGAAAACCGACCGTTCCGTTTTGACGACGGCCGATTGTTTTTCCGTCCGGGCGGACACGGCGCGCTGATCGAGAACCTCAATAACCTTGACGCCGACATCGTGTTCATCAAGAACATCGACAACGTCATCCAGAACCACATCGAAAGCATCGCACTTTACAAGAAGGCTTTGGCGGGCGTGCTGACCGAATTGCAGCAAAAGGTTTTCGAGTATTTGAAACAGATCGAAAAAGGCGAAATCAAGGCCGAGGACATCGACGCCATCATCGCATTTGCCCAAACCAAGCTCAACATTTCGGTGATTGAAGATTTTACCAAGTATGCGCTCGAATACAAAATCGAATACATCCGCGAAATCCTGAACCGACCGATCCGTGTGTGCGGCATGGTCAAGAACGAAGGCGAACCCGGCGGCGGCCCATTTTGGGTACGCGACCTCAAGGGCAATATTTCGCTGCAGATCGTCGAAGCCTCGCAAATCGATCAGAACAATCCTGAACAGGCGGCCATTTTGGCCAGCTCGACCCATTTCAACCCGGTCGATCTGGTTTGTGCGACGCGCAATTACAAAGGCGAACCTTTCGATTTGCGTCAATTCGTAGACCCAAAAAGCGGCTTTATCGTCCAGAAAACCAAAAACGGCAAAGACATCAAGGCGTATGAATTGCCCGGATTGTGGAACGGTGCGATGGCCAAATGGATTACGATTTTTGTCGAAGTGCCGCTCATGACCTTCAACCCGGTCAAAACAGTCAATGATTTGCTCAAATTCGCCCACCAGCCGCAATAATGGACGCCGACAAAATCTTAACGGAAGTCAGCTACAAAGCCGTGCGCTCGGGTGGGGCAGGCGGACAGAACGTCAACAAGGTTTCGTCCAAGGTGATCTTGAATTTTGATGTGAACGCCTCGCAAAGTTTGTCCGATGAAGAAAAAGCGCTTCTGCTCAAAAATCTGGCAACACGCTTAACCAACGAAAATATTCTCATTCTCAACGCCGATGACGACCGCAGCCAACTCAAAAACAAAGCGATCGTGACCCAGCGTTTCCTCGAAATGATCCAAAAGGCGCTCGTCATTCCCAAAAAACGCAAAGCGACCAAAGTACCGCGTTCGGTCATCGAAAAACGCATCAAGGCCAAACGCAACCAGTCGGAAATCAAGCAATCACGCAGAAAGCCAGACGTGAATTGAAATTTTTCTGAAATCTGACAATCCGAAAATCTGATAATCCAAAAATCTTAATTAACTTTGCGCCGTCTCAAAGGGGTGCTCTACCAAGGGCTGAGATTATACCCATAGAACCTGGGCGGGTAATGCTGCCAAGGAAATCGCTGAGCCAAACCGGATGCGCACCGGCAGAAGCAAGGCAAAATCATATTTAATTTTTAACCAAGAATAATTACCCCTTTTATTCGTAAACAACTTTACGAATGAAATTTTTATTCAAAACATTTGGGCGTGTCCCTGCGGGCCAGGCTTTCGGCAGTACACGGTACTTTGCCTCAATCCTTCACGCGGCCGCCGTTACCGCCATCCTGCTCACTGCTACGACTGGTTTTTCGCAGGAAAAAACCACCGACACCACCAAAGTCAACAAAATTGACGAGGTTTTGGTTTCTGCCGTGCGTGCCAATTCGAAAACGCCGGTCAGTTTTTCGAACCTCAAGAAAGAGGAATTCGAAAAACGCAATCTCGGGCAGGACATTCCTATTTTAATGAACTTTATGCCCTCGGTCGTCACGACTTCCGATGCGGGAAATGGAATCGGTTACACCGGTATCCGTGTCCGCGGTAGCGACGCCACGCGCGTCAACGTGACCATCAACGGTGTGCCGTACAACGATTCGGAAAGCCACGGGACTTTTTGGGTCAACATGCCCGATTTTGCCTCGTCGGTGTCGAGTTTGCAATTGCAACGCGGCGTGGGAACTTCCACCAATGGCGCGGGTGCTTTCGGCGCGAGCCTCAACATGCTCACCGATTCGTATTCGGAAAAGGCGTATGGCGAAATCTCGAATTCGTTCGGGAGTTTCAATACGAGAAAACACACGGTCAAAGTGGGTTCGGGTTTGCTCAACGACCATTTTGAAATCGCGGGCCGCTTGTCGAATCTGGCTTCCGACGGTTACATCGACCGCGCCGAAACCGATTTGAAATCGTATTTCCTTCAAGGCACTTACGTCGGCAAAACCACGTTGATCAAAGCCTTGGTTTTTGGCGGAACCGAACGCACCTACCAATCCTGGAACGGCATCGATGCTGAAAAGCTCCAAACAGACCGCACATACAATTCGTCTGGCGCGTTCACCGATGCGTTTGGCAATGCGCGTTTCTACGACAACGAAACCGACAATTACCAACAAGACCATTATCAGTTGCACTGGAACGAAAAGATTTCGGCTGCGTGGAGCACGAATCTCGCTTTGCATTACACCAAAGGCAAAGGTTATTACGAAAACTACAAGGAAAACGAAACCGTCGACGGTTATCCGGGCATCAACCCGACCGAATTCCTCGAGGACGAAGACGGTAACCTGACGATTCCCGCCACCGATCTGATCCGCCAGAAATGGCTCGACAATGATTTTTACGGAACGACTTTTTCGGTCGACTACAAGAAAGAGAAATTCGATATTGTCTTGGGCGGCGGCTGGAACAAATATGAAGGCGACCACTTTGGCAAGGTCATTTGGGCGCGTTCGGTTTCGGGTGAATTGGGCGACCATTATTACGATGACGAAGCAACCAAGATCGATGGCAATATTTTCGCCAAGGGCAATTACAAAATCACCGAAAAGTTCAGCCTTTTTGCCGATCTGCAATACCGTCGCGTGAGCTACAAAGCCGATGGTGTGCAAGCCGAATTTGCCGATGATGTCTTCAAATTCTTCAACCCGAAAGCCGGAATCACCTTTACCCTTGATGCCCAAAACAACTTTTACTTTTCCTACGCCAAGGCCAACCGCGAACCCAACCGCACCGATTATGAGAATGGCAATCCGGAACCGGAAAAACTCGATGATTACGAACTCGGATGGCGCCACGATGCGGGCAAGATCAAATGGAATTTGAACGGTTATTACATGGCCTACAAAGACCAGCTCATCTTGACCGGCGGTTTGGACGACGTGGGCAATTACATCCGCAAGAATGCCGAGAAAAGTTACCGTTTGGGAGTAGAAGCCGAAGCGATGTGGCAGCCGATTGCCAAACTCGGCTTGCAAGCCAATGTAACGTACAGTTCAAACGTAGTTCGCGACGGCGACAGCTTCAGCGGCAATGAAATTGCATTTTCGCCTTCTGTCATC
Organism: Flavobacterium sp.; assembly: GCF_047602195.1. Classification (GTDB taxonomy): domain Bacteria; phylum Bacteroidota; class Bacteroidia; order Flavobacteriales; family Flavobacteriaceae; genus Flavobacterium. The sequence goes on along the minus strand of NZ_JASGHW010000002.1, from coordinate 353,261 downwards.
GGCGGCGGGATGATTACGTACCAGCCGCTTCAAGACTTGCAGATTTCATGGCTGCACAAATACGTGGGCGAGCAATATTTGAACAACGACGAACAAAAGGAAACGCAATTGCCGTCTTATTACATCAATGATTTGAACGTGTCCTACGAACTCAAAACCAAGACGATTTTCAAATCGCTCGTGTTCTCGGGATTGGTCAACAATGTTTTCGATAAAGAATACGTGTCAAACGGCGCCGATTATGGCGGGGGTTATGTGTATTATTACCCACAGGCCGGAATCAATTTCCTGCTGGGATTGACACTGAAATTTTAGATTATTTTATTTTAGTTCAACGAAAGTCCCGATGGTTTGCCATCGGGATTTTTTAATTGTAGATGCGCAAAACCTCACCCTGGATTTCATAACGGTACGGCTTCATCGTATAACTGCCTCCTCCCACACCGGTCAACAGGCTGTACTCGAAATTCTCGCACGAGCATTTGGAGGTCGTGTTGTTTTTGATCGTCATTCTCGAACAGGCTTGCGGATATTGGTTCGGACAGGCGGCTTCCCAGGCACGGTAATCGGTATCGGAAATTTTCATGACAATAAGCCCCGAAATCCCGGCGCCATCGATGTCTACGGGAACAGGATTCAACGGAGAATTGAGACCCTGGTACTGTGGCAGGTTTCGGTTGATCGAGACCGAGAAAGAGTATTCCGGTAGGAAAGGATTTACGTTTCTTCTGTCGGAATCTTTATCGCAGGCAAAAAGCAGCGGCAACAGCAATAGGCAAAGGGCTTTTTTCATTCTAAATATTTATTAAAAGCATGATGGAAACAAATTTAAATTATTTACCTTTGGGTTCGTTATGATTAACATATAATTATAGCCTTAAATAAAAATATATCTTTGCAAAAAGGAAATCCCGTCGAGATGGGATTTTTTCTATTTATATAAATGACAGAATTATGAGTGCAGTATCTTATTACACCGCGGAAGGACTAAAGAAATTAAAGGAAGAACTCGATTATTTAAAGAACGTTGCGCGACCTAAAGCGTCGCAGGATATAGCCGATGCACGCGACAAAGGCGACCTGTCTGAAAATGCAGAATATGATGCCGCCAAAGAGGCGCAGGGCTTGCTCGAAATGCGCATCGGAAAACTCGAAGAAGTTTACGCCAATGCCCGTCTGATTGACGAATCACAACTCGATACTTCGAAGGTTTTGGTGTTGTCGAATGTCAAGATCAAAAATCAGGCAAACGGCATGGAAATGAAATACACCTTGGTGGCCGAAAGCGAAGCCGACCTCAAGACCGGGAAAATCTCGGTGACTTCCCCAATCGGGAAAGGATTGCTCGGCAAATCGGTAGGCGAAGTCGCCGAAATCACCGTGCCGAATGGTACGCTCAAGTTTGAAGTACTTGAAGTTTCAAGAGACTAATGTCTGAAAATCTGATGATCTAAAATCTGACAATCCAAATGAGTTCCATCTTCACCAAAATCATCAACGGCGAAATTCCAAGCTACAAAGTGGCCGAGGATGATCGCTTCATCGCTTTTCTCGACGTCAACCCGAATGCCAAAGGGCATACGCTTTGTGTCCCGAAACAGGAAATCAACAAGATTTTCGACATGGAGGAAGACCATTATTTGGCACTGATGACCTTCTCGCGCAAGATTGCCAAAGCGCTCGAAAAAACCGTCGAATGCAAACGCATCGGTGTGGCGGTCATCGGACTCGAAGTGCCGCACGTGCACGTCCACCTGATTCCACTACAAGACATGGACGATATGCGTTTTGAGCGTAAAGTCAAATTGGAAAAAGAAGAATTTGAAAGTTTGGCCAAAGCAATTGCCGCGAATTTATAATTGTTATAATTTTATTGGCCACGAATTCACGAATTTGATTTTTTAATTCGAGAATTGCTTCGTCAATTCGCCACGGCTTGGGTCGTGGCTCTTTTTTAACTCGGTTTTTTAGGCTCTTTTTTAAACGATACCTGCATCGTCGTGCCTTTGTTGACTTCCGAAGTAAGCACTTTGATTTTCCCTTTGTGGTATTCTTCGACGATGCGTTTGGTCAGCGACAATCCCAAACCCCAGCCGCGTTTCTTGGTCGTAAATCCGGGTTCGAACACACTTTTGAATTGGTTTTTGGGAATGCCTTTTCCGGTGTCCGATACCTTGATCTTGATGAAATGCCCGTCGTCTACAATCTGCACCGAGAGTTTGCCCTTGCCTTTCATCGCATCGATGGCGTTCTTGACCAAATTCTCGATCGTCCAACTGTGCAAGGTTTCATTGAACGACACATAAATCGGTTTCTTCGGGCCTTTGAATGAAAATTGCACCTGACCCGAAAAACGCGACTGCAAATAATCATACGATTCCTGCGTCGCGGCAATGATGTCCTGTCTTTTCAAGCAACGGCTCCGACCCGATTTTCGAGAAGCGGTCGGCAATCGTCTGCAATCGCACCACGTCTTTTTCGATTTCGGTTACCGTAGTTTCATCGACATTGTCGGCCTTCATGATTTCGATCCACCCCAAAAGCGACGACAAAGGCGTGCCGATCTGGTGTGCGGTTTCCTTGGCCATTCCGGCCCAAAGGCGGTTTTGCGTCGCCATCTTGGTGCTTTTGTAAAAATTGTACACGAGCGCACCAAACAGCACAATAATCAAAACCAGTGCAATCGGATAGTATTTGAGTTTGTTGAGCAGCGACGAATTCCCGTAATACAAATACTGGAATTTGCCCGGCACATATTCCACCGCGATGCGGTCGTTTTCCCTTTTGAGTTTCTGTAGCAAGGCTTTGGCCTCAGAGGCATTTTTGGCAATCTTCTCATCGATGTTCGCCGTGCTCAGTATCGAATCCTTGTCGTCGGTCTGGATGATCGGAAGCGTGGTATTGTGGCTGATGACCTTGAGCGGCAACTCCAGATCGGTGTGTTCGTTGGCGTTGAGCAACGTCTTCTGCGCCTCGGCCCAATGCTCCATCTTGACGCGTTCCTCGTTTTTGAAAATCTGGAAAAAAGTATAGGTGTTCCAAAGAATCAGCGTCACAATGACAAACGACGCGGCAATGAGGATCCAGCGGGTGAGGTTTTTTCGCTCCGAAAATTGCATAAGATGTATTTTGGTGGTTAAAGATAACGAAGAATTAGTCAATTAGTCAATTAGACAATGAGATAATTGACTAATTGTCTCATTGTCTAATGGTCTCATTTAGTTAATAACTCCTGACAACAAACTTCCGTGATGTGGTTCCGTTTTTTTATTTTTGTCCAAAGCACGTTTATGATTACCATCGACCCCAAAGAAGTTCCTACCGCCAAATTACACGCCTACCTGCAAAGTGCCGTCGCGCCGCGTCCCATCGCGTTTGCGAGCACAATAAGCGCTTCGGGAAAGCCCAATTTGTCACCGTTCAGCTTCTTCAATGTCTTTAGTGCAAACCCACCGATTTTGGTTTTTTCGCCCGCACGCCGCGTGCGTGACAACACCACCAAGCACACCTTGGAAAACGTCAAGCAAACGCGTGAAGTGGTCATCAATGTCGTCAATTACGACATCGTGCAACAGGCTTCGCTTTCGAGCACCGAATATGCCGAAGGCGTCGATGAGTTCCTCAAGTCGGGACTCACGAAATTGCCTTCCGATTTGGTCAAGCCTTACCGTGTGGCCGAATCGCCGGTACAATTTGAATGCAAGGTCAACGAAGTGATTGCCTTGGGTGAAAACGGCGGAGCCGGGAACCTGGTCATATGCGAAGTGGTTAAGGTCCACGTTTCCGAATTGGTCTTGGATGCCGACGGCAACATCGACCAGCACAAAATCGACCTCGTGTCCAGGATGGGCGGCAACTGGTATTCGCGTGCCAACGCCGGCATGTTCGAAGTCCCAAAACCTTTGACCACACTCGGGATCGGTGTAGACCACATCCCCGATTTCATCAAGAAAAGCCCGGTATTCAATGGCAACGATCTGGGCATGCTGGGCAACGTCGAGGCATTGCCTACAAGCGAGGAAGTGGCTATATTTGTAAACGAGAATTTTGCCGTAAAAGGCGTGTTGAGTGCCGATGACGAGCACAAAAAACACCAAAAAGCCAAAGAATATTTAGAAAACAACGACGTGCTTTCCGCCTGGAAAGTGTTGCTTGCCAAACCAAAATAATAATAGTAAAACAAAAAGAGATGGAAGTTACAGGAAAAATCAGAGTAATCAATGCGGAACAGCAGGTGAGCGCCAGTTTCAAGAAACGCGAATTGGTCGTGACCACCGACGAGCAATATCCGCAGCACATCATGATCGAATTCACGCAGGACAAAACCGACCTGCTCAACAGCTACAAACCGGGCGATGCCGTAAAAGTATCGATCAATTTGCGCGGCCGCGAATGGGTCAATCCACAAGGCGAAACCAAATATTTCAACAGCATCCAAGGTTGGAGAGTCGAGAAGCTGCAAGCCGAAGCCCCGGTGCAACAGGCGCCACCGCCAATGCCAACGGCACAAACCTTTGAGCCGGCGAGCAATTTCAACGAAGAAGAACACGACGATTTGCCGTTCTAAAAACATAAAATTTGATAAAAGCCCCGATATCGGGGCTTTGTTTTACGATGTATTTTTTATCCAAGGAATTGTTTTTTCCGTCGGTCGAGCAGGCCGACAAATACGGATTGCTGGCTGTTGGTGGCGACCTCTCGCCCGAACGGCTCATGCTCGCCTACCGCAACGGGATTTTCCCGTGGTTTGACGACGACGACCCTATTTTGTGGTGGTCGCCCAATCCGCGTATGGTGTTGTTTTTTGACGAACTCGTTATTTCCAAAAGCATGCGCAACATCCTGAACCGCGGGATGTTCAAGGTGACTTTCAACCAGGATTTCCGCAGCGTCATTTCGAATTGCAGGGAAATCAAACGCGAAGGCCAGCAAGGCACTTGGATTACCAATGAGATTGTCGAAGCCTATTGCCGGCTGAACGAACTCGGTATTGCACAGTCGGTTGAGGTTTGGCAAAATGACGAACTCGTGGGCGGTTTGTACGGTATCGACCTGGGGCATGTTTTCTGTGGTGAAAGCATGTTCTCGAAAGTGTCGAATGCGTCCAAAGTCGCGTTTATTTCGCTTGTCAAATATCTGCAGCACAGCAATTACAAACTACTGGACTGCCAATTGCACAACAACCATCTGGAAAGCCTCGGCTGTCGGGAGATTCCGCGCGAAGATTTCCTTAACCTGATCAGGATTTAGTCAAAATAAGAGATGATTTGTAGAAATCGTAGGCCGCATTGATCAGGTCACGGTATTCGGGATAGCGGTCTTTCTCGAGGTGTGTAAAATTGTAAAATTCTTCTATTTGGATTTTAATAAGCCCACCCTCGATAGTACCTTTCGATTCAAACGACCCAATTACGTCACCGGCCTCATTGTGCAGTTTTTTGTTGAATAGCAGATTCTTGATGTCCTTGACTGTATAACCTTCTGGTATGCGGAAAGTGATGTCGTGCAGGTACATCTTCGGATAGGCAAGATCGATCGGATGGATGCGTTCGGTTTCCTGATAGAGGTCGTTTTGCTTGCCGAGCACTTTCCCAATGGTCACGAGGTAATTTCTCCCGGCATTTTCAACCCATGATTCTTTGATGACGGCCTCTGTATTGATCGTGAACGGTTTGTCTTCTTCGTAATTGAATTTGTAAGCCTCATTTTCGAAAGAGTATTTTTTAATTTCGACATCGACATCTTTGTAACTGGTTTCTTTGGCCATTTCTTTTTGCTTGTCTTCGGAGAAGCGTTTGAGGATGTTGCGGTACAAATAGGCGCGGTAGCCGTTGTCGGTTTTCTTCTTTTTGACCGTCACCGTTTCCATATCGTTGTCGAGTGTGATGTCGTTTTCTGTTTGGGTCAGGTTGTCTTTCATCGACACGCCGCCGACCACGACAAAGGCGTGTGTCATGTGTTTGTTTTTGGGTGTATACTCGACAGCTTCATTTGCTAGGGCAGCCGATACAGGTGGTCCATAAGGCATCCAATAATCGAACGGACAAAGGTATTTATCGGTTTCTGGAATGTAAATCATGATTTCACTGAGTGCGGCGGGAACGGCTTTTTGCGAATCGAATTTGTTCTCAAACTTATCGGTCGAAATAATAAAGCGATAGGGGACTTTGAGGTAAGACAATACATCGGTATAAAGATACAACACCATTCTCGGTGTAATTTTTTTGGTTTCGAAAACTTTCTTGTAATTGTCCTGCCGATCCAAAGCGATATTTTCTTTGAGGTAGATGTCCATTTTCTTGAGCCTTTCATCCAGCGGAATCGAGGTGTCACCGAGTTGCAGTTCTTCGACAAAATCCCGTACCATAGACTTTGCATTATCACCAGCCGCATAGTTGGTAATGCTGTGGTAAAGCGCCTCCCATCCAAAATCATTTGCAGAACTGATGCGGTAATACAGTTTGGCCACATAGGCCATATTGGCCGCATTTTGTTCTTCCTTGAAAGCAGGCAGGTCTTTGGCGGTATAAATCTGATAACCCGAAACGGATTTTTTTTGCATCCCATTGTAGGCATCAACAACGGTCGTGGCCCGGTTGATATTGTTGAGCTGGAATTTGGCATCCATCACCGGAATCCTGCGCTGGAAATATTCACCACCGCTCAAATCGGGATAATCTTTGATCACATAATAGTATTCGATGATATCGCCGGTCTGGACGCCTTCGAAAACAAACTGCCTTTCGTTTGATTCTTCCTTTTCGATGATGCGGTCTTTGGAAAGCTCCTCGATTTTGCCGTCGCTTTTGATCACACGGGCCTTGAGGTCGCGGTAGTCGCGTACATAGCGTTTGTCGATGTTAACCGTATTATAGTTCTTGATGCCTTCGGGTTGCTGTATCTTAATGGCCACATGTTTCACCACAAAAGCTTTATAGGTATATTCACCCACGCGGTTGTCGTAAAGCCGGTAATCTTGGAGCACGACTGCCGGATAGGATTGGAATTCCTCCGGCACATCGCGGAAATTCGGGGTCGCATCCCAAGTGTAATTCTTGACTTCTTCGGGTTGTTGGGCATGCACCAACGGGGCAAAGGCGAGCAACAGTAAGGCAATTGTTTTTCTCATTTTTTGGTCAATACGAGGTTTTGGTTGTAATGTTTGGTGATGGTCTTGATGGCGGTGTTCCACGCAGGAAAATCGGATGGATTGAGCAACAAAGTATTCATTTTCATGTCTTGGATGATGCGCAGTTTCTGGCCGTTTTGGGCATAAGTAATCGAGGCCGAAAGCAAATCGGTGTCGAGTTTAAAGTCCTCTGGTTTGAAATCGAGTGTATAATCCTGCGGAATTTCGAACTCGTAATCAAAATGAAATGATTCCTTATAATCAAACTGATAAGGCACTTTGCGCTGCTGCGTGTCGATCCTTAGGTCGGCGTAGGGAAAGAATAAAATGGGTTTGAAAAACAATTGGCCATCGGCCAACCGTACCCACTTCTCCAATGTGAAACGGTTGCCGATTTTTAAAGGTTCTGGGCTAACATTGGCGTTGCTGACTTCGATTTGTGAGGTGTTGATCTGTCCGATGAATTCAGAAAAATAACTTCGGAGCAGCTCTGATTTATCGATGGTCGATTGGTAATGTCCGTTGAATTCAGACTTGACAAAACCACGCAGTTCCATATCGACCTTGCCTTTTAATTGATTGCCTTCGAGCGTAAAAGTAATTGCTCCCGAAGTGTTGTTTTGTGCAGCATCGATTACCGGAACGGTGACGAGTTCGTATTTGCCGGCGTCAATTTTGAGCAAAGCCTGTTTGCCTTGGATGAATGGCGTCGGATTGGGAAATATGCCAAACTCTCCCGTTGCGTCCAGGAATTGATAGGCATTATCGATTTTGGCCACCGCAATCATGTGGTTGTCCACAATCGGCGTGGGTACTTTTTCGTAAGTGTAATTGTTGTGACGGGTTCCTATCCAACCCAAATGCGATTCGATGCCGGCGAAATTCAGCATTTCATTGAGCAGGTTGGCCATATCCTTACAGTCGCCATACTTTCGGGTGTAAACATCGGCGGCCTCGCGTGGAATAAAGCCGCCCATGCCATCTTCAAAGGCCACATAATTGACATTAGCCTTGACATAGTCAAAAATGACACGGGCCTTGTCATAGTGCCCCGAAATGCCCTGGGTCAATTGTGCTGTTTTTGCCTTGAGTGCGGTTTGGTCTGTAATATTGATGTCTTTGACCGTCTCAAAATAAAAATGATACAGGTCATCTACATTGCCCAATACCTTTTGCACGCCTTTGTCGGTGGTGTAATTTTTTATGTAAAAAATGAGGTGTGGGCTGTAATAAGAACGTTGCGGTGCATTTTTGATGACCTCGTCTTTTTGGGCATCGCGCAATTGCCATTTGTAGACCGTATAGTTGCCCTCTTTGTTGGTCGAGAACGCAATTTTATCGGTATCATCGCCGTGCAGCACATAGCCGATTTCAATATCCTTGGCAATACGCAGGCTGATTTCGGACAGTTTGCAATCAAGGCCATCGCGGAAATAAAATTTATCGAGAAATTGCGGTTTCTTGTATTGCTTTCGATAAGCCGAATACGTTTCACTTCCGGGAGCCAGGGCTTCGAAATAGTAGAACTTGTACTTCATATCGTGGTAAAAAATGTTCTCGATTTCCAAATCGGCAGTCCGAATGTCCTTGACCTTGAGTTTCTTCTTATCGGGGGAAATGGAAAAAGCCTCCACTTCGGTGATTTCTTCAAAACTCGCACTGTAATCGATGCGGTTGCCTTTGACAAATTGGTGGTCTTTGTCGCCGACCCATTTTTTTTCTTCCGAGAACAGGGAAATTTCGGGCTTATTGTATTTGACATCTATCGTATAGGTGTCTTTTTTGCTGATAATGTATGAATTGGGCTTGCTTTGAGACCAAAGCGAAACCTGAAGCAAAACCAATAATCCTATAAGATGGATGCGATTCATGGATGATTATTTTTTCTCCAGCAATCGGCAACGTGATCATTGACCATTCCGGTAGCCTGCATGTGCGCATAGACGACGGTCGAGCCGACGAACTTGAACCCGCGTTTCTTCAAGTCCTTGCTGATGGCATCCGAAAGTGGCGTCGTGGCCTTGATGTCACTGAGCGTCTGGATTTGGTTGTCGATGGGCTTGCCGCCCACAAATCCCCAGATGTATTTGGAAAACGAACCAAATTCCTTTTGCACTTCCATAAACGCTTTTGCATTCGAAACGGTACCGCGGATCTTGAGTTGGTTGCGGATGATGCCCGCATCCTGCATCAATTGCTGAACCTTGTCCTCGTCATATTGGGCAATTTTCTTGTAGTCGAAATTATCGAATGCCTTTTTGAAATTGGGGCGTTTGCTCAAAATCGTGTACCAACTCAAGCCGGCCTGGAAGGTTTCGAGCAATAGAAATTCGAATAAGGTTTCATCGTCATAAACCGGGTTGCCCCATTCGTTGTCGTGGTAATTGCGGTACAGGTCGTCTTTCTCGCACCAACCGCAGCGGATTTTTGTTTTCATTCTTTTTCGTGTATGTATTTGTCAATTAACGCATGGGCCAGGTAAATGACCGGGGTCAGGATGATCGCGATGAGCAACTTGACCGAATAACCCGCCAGTCCAGAAGCGATGTAGGTCGACGTGTCCATTTTTCCCGTCATCCAAAACGCAATCCCGAGTACGATAAAGCTGTCAAAAAATTGCGAGATGACCGTCGATCCGGTACTCCTGAGCCAAATCATTTTCTTTCCTGTTTTGTTTTTGACGAAATGGAAAATCGTCACATCGATGATCTGTGAAACCAAAAAAGCCGCTATGCTGCCCACGATGATCCACATGCTTTGCCCGAAAACGGCATCGAACGCGTTGTCGGAAACCCCGCTGATTTCCGAAGCGGGAATCCGTATGGCCACAAACAACAGGAAAAAACAATAGGCGATGAGTCCTGCCGTGATGAACGACAACCGGCGAACGCCCTTTTGCCCGAAGTATTCATTGATCAAATCGGTGGTAATGAAAACGATTGGCCACGGCAAAATCCCGACGCTCATCGGGATCGAACCCACATTGATGAGTTTGGCCCCGATGAGTTCGGCCACGACCGCATTGGTGATGAAAATCCCGGCCAGGATCACATAAATTGTATCTTTTTTGGTCTTGAACATAATCAGTAAGCGGGAATTATTTCTTCATTCGTTGGCTCTCGTTTGCTAAAACTCGCGCGCCAATGATCTTCATGCAGCGAGGCATTGATGATGGTTTTGTATTGCTGTTCGAGCTGCTCGTCGGGTGGATCGGACACATAAGAAACCGAAGTAAAGGCTTCGGGATTGATGCGGTTGCCGTCGTTGACAAAAGCCACCGTGTGCAATTGGTTGATGTAGTCTTCGGTATCGGGGTTCCAGATTTTGAGGCGGTGGAAGAAATAGGTCGTTGGTTTTCCATTGCGCAAAACGATTTGTTTATGTACCAACGATACGCTGTCTTTTTGGGTCAGGTCGCCGAAATTGTACACGGCGGCTTCGGCGATTTGCTCATCGGTGAGCTGGTCCATGAACGAGCGGTTGTTCTGGTTCAGCAATAGTTGGAGCATCAAAAAGCGGGTGGATTTGGCTTGCAGTGCTGCGTCGATTTCGGCTTCGGATATACGGTTGTTGCGCACCCCCAAACGCAGCATTTCGGCTTTGAGGACCTTGTCGTCGAGTGCATTGAGGTGATGGAACAACTTGTCGATTTCCTTGTCTTTTGGAAATTTGGACAACAGGTTGACATATTCCACGAGTTCGGTCGAGGAATAATCATAATCTTCCTCATCATCCATTTTGGAGCGATCTGCGAGCCTTTTGTATTTGAGGTTGGCGTCATTGGCGAGTGTTTTCCTGAACGAACCGAGGCTTTTTGCCGTGATCTGGCCCGAGTCGATCAGCGTATTGCAAAGACCGATGATGGGCAGTTTGTATTCCTCGGTCTTGTAAAACTGGGGCAGGGCCGGAACCAATATCTTGCTGTTTTCGGTATCTTCTTCGAGGTAATCGAACAAACGCGTCAGGCTGTAGTGGTTTTCCAAAAGCGGTAGGTCCTGTTGCATCAATTCGAGGATTTTTTTGCAGGCGGCTTTGCTCTTTTGCCGCGCCAATCCGGTGAGTGCGGCAACCTTGATCGTCGCGCTGCTGGTGTTGCGCTTGTAGATTTGCTCCATGAAATTTACTACGCGCTCGTCTTTGATGCCTCCGATTTCAATCAACAGGTTGGCAAAATAGGCGCTTTCGTCTTCCCTAAAGTTGAATTGGCTCGCAAAAGCCGTGATGTTGTCAAAATCGGCGGTTTCCAATTCGAGGCTGTAGGTCGAACCCAAGGCCGATTCGCGGATGGTATCGTTTTCACTGCGCGCGTCTTTGATGAAATCCAGAATATTGTTGCCCGTGGCTGAGGACAGTGCCGCTTTGCTGAATGCGAGCGAATGGAAAGTTTGCTCTACAAAGACATCGCTGTAAAGATCATTTTTGTCTGCCAAGGTCTTGAAGGTGAAATAGCGGTCGGGCCTCCAGAGCACCTGGTAACGGATGGCCTGCTGCGAACCGGGTTTGGAAACGACGGCTTCAAAAGTACGGATGTTGTTGGCGCTGTCGAACGATTCCTTTTCGCTCAGCATTTCGTATTTTTCAGCCGGTTTGTCGATCAAACTGGGCCAAGTCGATTCCTTGAGTCCGGGTTTGCGATAGGTCTGGTATTCGAGCAACGAGGTCGCCGCTTGGTCCTCGTGGTATTCATAATCGGGCGGAAAAGCATCGTATTCGCGCAGAAATCCCTTGCGAAAACCGGCGCGAAGCGAATCCAAGGGTTGTGGTTTCTGGTATTTGTTGTAGGTATTGAATTCCATGTCGACCGATTTTCCCGATCCTGAAAGGAAAGTATATTTTCGGTAGGACTGGCTGAATTCGTCCGGCATGTCGAATTCGCGGTCATCGATGTGCAGGAACAATTTCGGGTTGGCCTTTTCGGGAATATCGATGTTGAAATGCGCAATCGTATCGCGGTAGGTTTTGACCTTTCCGCTGTATCGGAACGGCGCCGTGGCGAACGAATGGAAGAAGCGGTCGCTGTTGGCATCAGAAGCATTGACGGTCCCCAAAAGATAATATTTTGGGCCTTGAATGACGGTCTTCAACCGAATTTTGCGGCTGCCCAACAGCGATTCAGAAATCAATCCGTTTTTGTCGTAAGCGGTCTTGAGCGTATCGATGCTGTGCTGCAGGTAAAATTCCTGGTGGATCTGACGGTGTTCGAAAGCGGTATCTTCCAATTGTCGGGTGTCATCGAGCGTCCGCTCAAGCAGGAAGTAATACCCTTTTTCGGTATCGTCATAGGCTTGGATTTCGATGTTGTTGGGCTTTTCGGTGTCGTTGCCGTACATCAGGTGATAGCTCGGCAAATCGACCGTAAAACCCCCTTTCCTGGGTTCGAGTTTTTCCCATGCAGATGCAAACGGGCGCAGTTTGATTTTGTCGAAAACCGCGGCCTCGTATTGCCTTACGTAATTGCCGTTACCAACCATCGAAACAGCAATGAGTTCCAAAGGCGTGAGGTAAAAACGATAGTGTTGGTGGTTGCCGGTTTTTGTGACATTCTTGATGTCGTAGCCGCGGTAGCTGCCGGTCTCGAAATAGTTCTTGCCGAGTATGTCGCCCGGAATGTTTTCGAAGAACAGGCTGTCGAGTACCTTGTGGTCGAACGGTTTTGCGTCTTTTTGGAGGAAGTCATACAGTGGAATCCTTTTGATTGTCGTGGCTGCGCCGCTTGCGTAATCGGGGGAGACGATTTCCTTGTCGAGGAACAAAGTATAATTGTTGAGCGGAACCGAAACCATCTGGTCGTCGAGTACGGTGGCTTTGTAATTGGGATTGGGGAAAAAATCCTCGATCGTTTTCTTCTTGTTGCGGCCCACATCCGAAAATTCGTCGATGATCGGCTTGACCGTGTAGCCTTTGTTGCGCAGCATTTGAATGATGCCCTGTTTGCCGGCCAGATGTGCCGCACCAACCCCGGCAAATACGCTTCCGGTCCTGGCCAGCGAATCGAGGCTGCGGGCCATGATGGCGTTGCGGTCGACGATCAGGGCTTTGTGTCCCTTTTGCGAAAACATCAGGCGGTAGAGCGAGTCGAGCATCACGACATCTTTTTCGCGGTAGTATTGCTTGAGCACCTCGGTGAAGCTTTTGTTCTTGACCAGTTTCAGCAGCGCCGTTTTGTTGGGTTCGACTGGCGAGAGGTCTTCGGGTTTGAGCTGGAGCAGCATCAGTACCGATGATTTCGCATCCTCGAGCCCGATGATTTTCTTCTTGTATTTTTTTCCCGTCTGGAAAATGAACATGTCGAGCACCGTGCTTTCCTGGAAATCGGCGCGCGTACCTTCGATGTCATCGAGTGTCTTGTTGAAATAATTGTTGCTCACAAAGGCCGAGGCGACGGCTTCCTTTTGGATTGGGGACAAATAAAATTCCGTGTAGAACTTATAGCTGCTTGCCTTTTCATCCACATCGAACAGGTCGATCAATTCGCCCCAGCTTTCGGGATTGCTTTCGTTGGAGACGATATCGGCGGCGAGCAGATGTTCAAAAAAAGCATCCGAGAGCCGGAACGATATTTTCTCGTTGACGTGCATCGTTCCATACAGATAGGATTTCTTGGCCAATCCGTTGCCCGAAATTTCCCAGAACAACGAATGGTCTTTCTGGGCATGCGCAAAGAAACAGCAGGAAACAAGCAGTAAAAGGAAGTGTTTTTTCAAAGCCAATTTTTTAGGGATTAACAAATATAGCGGAAAATTGCATGCGCCGCTCGTGTTGTTTTTAGGCATAAAAAAACCCGATTCGCAGGGAATCGGGTTCGGTATGTGAATTAATAAGGATTAACCTAAAGCCACTCTCTTGAAACCTGTTACAGTAAGTCCGGCGTCAACCGATTTTACGTAAGCAGAAACGCTCATCGAACCATCCTTGATGTAATCTTGGTTCACCAAAGTGTTGTCTTTGAAGAAACGTTGGATTTTTCCTTTGGCGATGTTGTCGAGCATAGCCTCTGGCTTGCCTTCCTGACGCAATTGGTCCTTCGCGATTTCGACTTCTTTTTCGATGATTGAAGCGTCAACGCCTGTTTCATCCAAAGCGATCGGGTTCATCGCAGCGGCTTGCATCGCTACGTTCTTGGCCGCTTCTTCAGCGCCAGCTACGTTAGCAGAAAGTGCCACCAAAACGGCGATTTTTCCGGAGTGAACGTAAGAACCGATGAACGCGCCGCTCAATTTCTCGAACGATCCGATCTCGATTTTCTCACCGATGACACCGGTTTGCTCGATCAATTTCTCGGAAACGGTGATTCCGTTGAAATCGGCTGCGAGGAAAGATTCTTTGGTCGCGTGGTTCAAAGCCAAATTGGCCAAATCGGTAGCCAATTTTACGAAACCTTCATTTTTACCTACGAAGTCGGTCTCACAGTTCAAAGTGATCACGACACCTTCGGTTTTGTCTGCATTGACGACAGCGATAGCAGCACCTTCGGTAGACTCACGGTCTGAACGGTTGGCGGCTACTTTTTGTCCTTTTTTACGCAAGTTTTCGATTGCCAAATCAAAATCGCCATCGGCTTCCACCAATGCTTTTTTGCAGTCCATCATCCCTGCGCCAGTGATTGTTCTTAATTTATTTACGTCTGCAGCTGTTATAGTTGCCATGTTTTTTAATTTAAAGATTAAATGATTTAAAAATTTAAATATTCAAAAATTCAGATGAACTGAATATTAAAAAAGATTGAAGAAATTGATTCTTGAAAGCTGCGTTTACCGACAATCTTTCAATCTTTCAATCCTTCAATCTTTTAATTGAAGATTACTCTTCGGTTTTTTCTTCCGCCTCAACAGCAGGAGCTTCTACTTCAGCAACCGGGGTTACTACTTCAGCAGCTTCTACAGTTTCGGTTTCGTTTTCATCTTCTACGATTGCGTCGGCGTTTCTGTTCGAAAGTCCGTCGATAACCGCAGCAGTGACGAGAGATAAAATTTTATCGATTGATTTTGAAGCGTCATCGTTGGCAGGGATTACGTAGTCAACCTCACGTGGGTCAGAGTTCGTATCTACCATGGCGAAAACTGGAATGTTTAATTTGTGCGCTTCTTTAATTGCGATGTGTTCAGCTTTGATGTCAACTACGAAAAGGGCAGCTGGCAATCTTGACATGTCGGCGATAGAACCTAAGTTCTTCTCCAACTTGGCACGAAGACGATCAACCTGTAAACGCTCTTTTTTAGAAAGGGTCTGGAACGTACCATCTTTCTTCATTTTATCGATAGAAGCCATTTTCTTAACAGCTTTACGGATTGTAACGAAGTTGGTCAACATTCCACCTGGCCATCTTTCAGTGATGTAAGGCATGTTTGCAGATTTTGCTTTTTCAGCAACGATATCTTTTGCTTGTTTTTTGGTAGCCACGAAAAGGATTTTGCGGCCTGAAGCAGCGATTTTCTTCAAGGCTTCGTTCGCCTCTTCGATTTTAGCTGCAGTTTTATACAGGTTGATAATGTGGATTCCATTACGCTCCATGTATATGTAAGGAGCCATGTTTGGATCCCATTTTCTGGTCATGTGTCCGAAGTGAACACCTGCTTCCAGTAATTCTTTAACTTCTACTTTGTTTGCCATTTTTAAATTTTTAGTTTACGTTCTGTTGATTAGCAATGTTCTGTTTAATTGAAAGATTTAAGTATTTAATGATTGAAAGATTTTGTAATCTTTTAATTTTTTCAATCTTTTAATCATTCAATTCAGTTTCATTTAGATGCTAAACTAATTTCCCGAAGGAAGCAACAATAACTTTTTTAATAATTGTAATAAATTCCGCAAAAAACGATTAACGTTTAGAGAACTGGAATCTCTTACGTGCTTTTTTCTGACCGAATTTCTTACGCTCGACCATTCTTGGATCTCTTGTCAATAAACCCTCAGGTTTCAAGATCGCTCTGTTTCCTTCGCCCACTTCACACATCGCGCGAGACAAAGCCATACGTACAGCTTCTGCCTGACCTGTGGTTCCTCCTCCGTAAACGTTTACTTTTACGTCAAAGTTGTCAGCGTTCTCCGTCATTTGGAGTGGCTGCATTACTTTGTACTGTAAAGTAGCGGTCGGAAAGTAAGTTGCGAATTCTTTTTTGTTTACCGTGATTTTTCCTGTTCCTTCAGAAACATAAACACGTGCTACGGCTGTTTTTCTACGGCCGATTTTGTGAATTACTGCCATTACTTCAAATCGTTTAGGTTAACAGTTTTAGGTTTTTGAGCCGCGTGTTTGTGCTCTCCGCCTACAACAACATTCAAATTTCTGAAAAGCTCTGCACCCAATTTGTTTTTAGGCAACATACCTTTCACTGCTTTTTCTACCAAAGCTGCAGGGTTTTTCGCCTGTAAAACTTTAGCGGTCAAAGTTCTTTGTCCTCCTGGGTATCCGGTGTGACGCATGTAAATTTTGTCGTCCATTTTAGAACCCGTAAGGTTGATTTTTTCTGCGTTGATAACAATCACGTTATCTCCACAGTCCACGTGCGGTGTGTAACTCGGCTTGTACTTTCCTCTCAAGATCATAGCGACCTTAGAAGCCAGACGCCCCAAGTTGTGACCATCAGCATCAACGACTACCCACTCTTTGGTGACTGTCGCCTTGTTGGCTGATACTGTCTTGTAGCTTAATGTGTTCACAATAATTTATTTTAATTAAACATTCCATCCCCAATAAAGGGGATGCAAAAGTACAATTATTTATTTGAAATGCAAACGCCTATAAAAGATTATTTTACAGATTGAAAATCAGTCGCTAAAATTACACAAAATCCCAATGAATTAACCCTTCAGGAGGCCGCTCCGAAAATTATATTCTTATATTTGCGTTGCTCACTACTTATGACCATACCAATCTGAACCAAAATGAAAGAAAAAGCGACGCTCAAACAAATCGCCAAAGAACTGCACGTATCCGTTTCCACGGTTTCCAAAGCGCTCAACAACAGCCCGGAAATCAGCGAACCCACCAAAGTCCGCATCCAGGAATACGCCAAGCTCAAGAATTACAAGCCCAACATCATCGGGCTCAACCTCAAGAACCGCAAGACCAAGACCATCGGTGTCATCATCCCGAACATCCTGAACCATTTCTTCGCCAAGGTGTTCAGCGGCATCGAAAAGGTGGCCGAAGCCAAAGGCTACAACGTGATCACCTGCATCTCGAACGAATCGCTCGACAAGGAAGTCCATGCGCTTACGATGCTCAGCAACGGAACGATTGACGGTTTCATCGTGTCGATTTCGGAAGAAGCGCAAAAGCTCGGCGAATTCTCCCATTTCAAAAACATCATCAGCGAAGGCACACCGATTGTCATGTTCGACCGCGTCAGCGAAGAAGTGGCCTGCGACAAAGTCATCGTCGACGATTTCGATTCGGCCATCGACGCGACGCAGCATTTGATCAGTCTGGGCTGTAAAAAAATCGCACTTTTTTCTTCGATCGACAATTTGAGCGTCGGGAAACTGCGTGCCAAAGGCTATTTCAAGGCACTCGAGAACAGCGGCATCAAAGCCGATGACCAACTGATTGTCTTGACCGATTCGGCCGAAGACTTCGACAAAAAAGCGGCGAGCTTGTTTACCAAAGGAAAAATGGACGGTATTTTCGCGCTCGACGAACACGCCTCGGTTTCTTCGATGAAAATGGGCCTGAAGGCCGGATTCCAAATCCCGGAAGAATTGCAGGTCATCGGTTTTGCCGATGGCGTGTGGTCGCGCAGATTGACCCCGAGCCTTTCCACGGTGAGCCAGCACGGTCCCGAAATCGGCGAGGCGGCCGCGAGCATGCTCATCGAACAACTCGAAAGCAAGGAAGAAATCCCGACCTACACCACGCGCGTCATCAAAACCGAATTGCGCCAACGCGACTCGACCCGAAAACTGGCGTAATCGATGTTCCGAAAAAAAATTAAAAAGATTGAAGACGACGCGTTCATCCGAAGGCTGCGTTCCTCGGTGTTGGGCGAAGGCATGCTCATCGACGGCAACATTTACCTGATCGACCACGCCATCCAACATTTGCCCGAAACCGGTGCAATCGTCGAAGTCGGGATTTACGGCGGCGTATCGACCAATCTCATTACGTATCTGCTTCAGAAATACCAAAAGAGCCATACTTTCTTCAATTGTGATCCTTGGATTTACGAAGGCTACGACGACCAATCTAATCCAACGACCACGATCGATGGGCGCGACGACGTCGACCGCATCCAGTTCATGGAATATGTCAGGAACGCCTACAAGAACGCAACAAGTTTACTGAGCAAAATACCACCGCACACCATCCATGCCAAGGCCGATGCATTTTTCGACCATTGGGACCAGCAAAACACCTTGACCGATATTTTTGGGAAAACCGCAAACCTGGGTGGCGGTATCGCACTGGCTTACATCGACGGCGACCATTCCTATGCGACGGCACAATCCGATTATAAAAATGCAGCGAAACATTTGGTTCCGGGCGGCTGGCTGTTGTTTGACGATTCGCACGATGCGCTGTCTTTCGGAAGCGCGAAACTGATGAAGGAAGTACTTCGGGATGACCGGCTCGAACTCGTGATGAAAAACCCGAATTATTTATTCCGACGCAAGTAACCGGAAAATGTAATTGGTCTCGGTCACGACTTTCTTTTCCTGCGCCAATTGAAATTCGATTTTGTTTTTTGCGGCAATCGTTTGGATGCGCACCAAATCGCAATCATCCGAAAGGATCATGTACGTTTGAGCGGCCAAAAAGGCGGGCAACTGCGCAAACAGTTTTTCGAAATACTCAAAATCTTCCCCGCAAAACCAGGCGTTTTCGGCCATAGATTGTGGCGCTTTGGGATAATACGGTGGATTGATCACGATGACATCAAACGAATTTCCATCAAGGCTTTCAAACAAATCCGAATGCAGGATGTCAGGCGAAACGCCATTGTCCGAGGCATTTTTGCGCAGCGCTTCCAGAGCCACTTCATTGATGTCTGTCGCCGTCACCATCGCACCATTTTTGGCCGCGACAATAGAAATGATCCCACAACCGCAACCCAACTCGAGTACTTTTTTTCCGCGCAGATCCATCGGATCGAGAAACTGCAGCAGCAATTTCGTACTGATGGTGATAAACGGCGGAAACACGGTCGGTTCGACCCAGACCGAAACCCCACGGTACGCATATTTGCGCCGCTTTTTAAGGTAATGCGCGCTGGCTTTCTGCAACAGCGGGCTCAGGATGCGTTTGACGATGGCTTTCATATTAAAATAAAGGCCGCGAATGCACGAATTTTTATTTCAAATTTGTGCATTCGTGGCAAAAAAATCATTCCGAATAAAATCCTTCAATTTCGGGCTGGCGGTACTTCCACAATTTGTGCAACGCCTTGATCTCATAAGGATAATGGTAAATGCCGGTCTTGTACCGCAATCCCGAAACCATCTGCAATAATTGTTTTTTATAGCCGCGGATGCGAAAATCGGAAACCGTCGGGTAATACCCATTCAAAACCGTCTCGAAATTTTTGATTGTGTCAATCATATACGGCTTGAGCCAAGGCGTGAGCGGGTTTTTGCGCAAATCGAAATTTTCCCAACTCGGGGAAATCCATTCCTCCAAAGTCTCGGGAAACGAAAATCCCGCATCGATGATCTGTCGGTACAATTCGGAACCTTCGGTAGGCACCGGACTGAACAGATAAATGATGATTTCAGCCTTCGGATTGATCTGCTTGATCTCGCGGATGAAATTGATGTCCCACAAAATCTGGTCGTAGACTTCCTTCTCGGTCTTGGCGGGCATGCCGAGCACAAACGACAATTCGGGGACGATGTCGGCGTTTTTCATACGCAGCACAAAATCCTTGATCATCTGCCCGCTTTGCGTGCCGCCTTTGTTCATCTGTTTGAGTACCGCGTCGTTGCCGGTTTCTGCACCTAGGAAAATCATCTTGCAACCGGCCTTGCGCATGAGCTTGAGCTCGTCGTCGGTATACATATTAATGGTGTCGATGCGGCCTTCTCCCCAATAACTGATGTTGTCGTCCATGATCAGTTCGGAGAATTCGAGCACGCGTTTCTTGGCCGTAAAGAAATTGTTGTCGTGGAATTCGACCGCATCGATGTGGTAGGTCTGTTTGAAATACTTGACGTCTTCGTAAATGCGTTTGGCCGACATGCCTTTCCATTTGGCATTGTAAATCGGCACGACGGCGCAAAACGAACACGAAAACGGACAGCCCATACTCGAATGGTACGACAGCGTTTTGCCGCCCATAAAGGTTTTGGCCAGGTAATTCCTGACCGGATAAAACGAATTCAGGTAATCGTAAGGAAACTTCGGCAAAGTGTCCTGGTCGAGCAAGGCTTCTACCGCTGTTTTGACGATTTCGCCTTGGCCGTTTTTGTAAATCAGGTTTTTGACCAGCGGCAGGGTTTCCAATTCGTTGGCCTCGATCGCGCGGATGAGTTCAGGAAAGGTGTTGTCGCCCGGACCGTTGATCACATAATCGACCGCGCCCGAATTCAAGGCCACCTTGTATTGGTTCGACGCAAAATAACCGCCCCAAACCGTCACGATTTCGGGAAATTGTTCGCGGATTTTCTTCGTGAATGGAATCGCCTGGCGCAACTGCGGACCCGGCATGACCGTCGATCCGAAGTATTTGAATTCACCCGATTTAAGGTAATTTTCAATCGTTTGCCACGGATCTTTCTCGAGGTTGCCATCGACGAAAACATAACCGTATTTGCCGTGGATCGACGCGCCGACCTGCAGGATCGAATTGGGGATCCGGTGTTTGCCATTGGCACTTTTCGGGTTGAATATAATGACTTTATTGTTCATTTTTTACAAAGATATTGCCGTGCAGACGTGCTTTTGGCAATGATTTAAACACGGTTTTCATGGTCGTCGCATCCACCCAACGGTCGAACTGGAATTGCAGTTTTTCGTTGCGGACATAATTGAATTGGGTTTTTCCGTTGTCGAGCAGGTCGATAATCTTTAAGGTGTCTTCGGTAAAACCGCCCGTAAATTCAAATTCAATGAGCGGAATCGGATGGCTCAAATGCGACAGGATTTCGAGTTCGTAGCCTTCGGTGTCGATCTTGCAGAAATCGGGCAGGCCAAAATCGGCAATGAGTGCATCGAGCGATTTGACCTGGACGGTTTCGGTTTCATTCCAATGGATTTCATCACAAGTGAAATAATCGACAAATGCGCTCGAAAGTGTGGCGACTTCCGAATGGTTGGCCAGGTGCAATACTTTCTCGTCTTCCTGCGCGCCCACCGCAAACGGATGGAAATCGAAATCGGGATTTTTGTTTTTCAAAGCCGTCAGCACCTCCCAACACGAACTTTGTGGCTCAAACGCAATGACTTTGGCCCCGAGCGACAACAACAATTTGCTTTTACTACCATGGTTTGCACCGATGTCAAAGCACAGTGCGTCCTTTTCGATGAGCTTCGAATAGAAACGTTTGTTGCGGTACCGGGTCAAGAAATTGTTCATCCGTTTTGATAGGTTAGCGTAATATAAGTAGGCATTTCTGGACGCATGCGGGCGTACAGATTCTGCAGCAGTTTGGCCCGGCTATTTTTGACCAAAAAACCGATTTTCTGCAGCCAATCGATGTCCGATCGATCGAGATAGCCTTTGACCGGCCCGATGTAAAGCCCGATGTGGTAACTTTCGCGAAAGCGTTTGGCGGCCGTTTCATTTTCGGTCTTCTTTTTTTGCGGATTGCCAAACCAGGTGTTCCCGAGCGAGATGATCCTGCCGCCTTTGGTCAGCAGCGGAATCAGGCTTTGGATAAAACCGACGGGATTTTGGGTGTAAGCCAGGCAATGGTTGAGCACGATCAAATCGAAAGTCTGCGGTTTGAATTCGTTTCCGGCGGCTTCTACGTTGCACTGCACGGCTGTAATATTATCGGCCCTTTTTTGGATGTTCCCGAAACCGTCATACGGATGCGAAAAATAATCGATTCCGATCACGGCTTCGGATTGTTGCGCCAGGTATTGGGTAAGCCAGCCATTCCACGGCCCTATTTCGAGCGTGTTGCGGAAGGTTTTGCCTTTGGTCAACTGTTTGAATTCCCGAAGGCTCTGACGTCGCCATTTCCACGATTTGTCGCGTGCGAAGGTTCCGAATGGCAGCAATTCCCATTCGGCGGGCGAAGGAATATCGGCCAGTTCGTTGCGGTAGCGTTCAAAAATGACGAGGTATTGGTTGAGGTGGTGCTCGAATTCGGCATCCATGTACTTCCAAAAAGCGCCGGCAAACCGGAGGCGGTCCTCAAAATGAATCGTATGGCTCAGGACGGTACGCATATTCTTGTTTTTTTATGCGCCGCAAAAGCGACGGCCGTAATCAAAAACTGTTGGAACGTGACAATCCACAACAGTTGCTCCAATCCCAAATGCCACCAACGGCTGGCCGATACGACCAACCCGATTAAAGTGGCTGTTCCAAAAATATTGATGAACAACACCTCGTTTTCGCGATTTTCTTTGTTCAACTGTAAAATCCAAGGCAGGTAAACAAAACTGCTCATGCTAAAAAGCAACGATGCCAGGACAATCGAAGCATTGGTTGCAATGCCAAAAGCGAAATACAACAGCACAAGCATCGCTGTCACGCCCAGAGGAACAACCAAGAACCCAATTTTGCGCAGCCATACTGAATAATTGCCACGCGCCACTTCGTTGAGGCGATAGAAATTGGGAACATAAGGCCCCGAAATGTACATCGCCACCGATTGGATGTTCCACAAGAATGCCATGATGATCTGGTATTTGCCAAGCGTTTCATCATCGAGCAGCCGCGAGACGAGCAACACATCGATCTTGCTGTGGACCAAACCGCTCAGGCTCAACAGTGCAAAGAAAAAAGCACCCGGCAATAGTGGTCTGCTGAAACTTCCGAAGTCAAAATCTTGGCGGAAT
Organism: Flavobacterium sp.; assembly: GCF_047602195.1. Taxonomy (GTDB): domain Bacteria; phylum Bacteroidota; class Bacteroidia; order Flavobacteriales; family Flavobacteriaceae; genus Flavobacterium. The sequence continues at coordinate 330,186 of NZ_JASGHW010000002.1, read as the reverse complement.
ACAACACACAAAACCAAACTTTTGCACAGCGTCGGAATCCAGAAAACCATCAATAACCCAGAAAGGTCTGCGGTCGTGTTTCGCATCAACACCAAAGCAGCCAACTGTAGCGCCAGGAACAGCAATTCGAGCGCGATGGCGGTTTTGAATCTTTTGTCGCGCAGGATCAGGATATCGAAACTTTGCTGGGCAAATCTTCCCAAAACCAAAAGCGAGAATGCGACAAAACAATCCGCCGGAATCCAACCAGAAAAATACACCAAAGGCAAAACCGCAACTAAAAGCAGTAGCCTTTGTACCAACAAAGCAGAGAATTGCCTGCTGAATTGGGCCGTATGTTGTGCCAATTGGCGTTGAAGAAAATCCTTATTGCCCCAGGAAACAATACTGCTGACGATTTGCTGCACGACCACGATGGCCACTATTTTTCCCCAAACCGAGGCATCGAAAAGACGCACTACGGCCAGCGACAGCAACAGCGTAAACACCGATGGCATCATTTGCCAAAGGCCATTTCCGAGGATGTGGGGCAATTTATTCATGCGATGGATCGATGGTTTTTTTTCGCAGGGTGTAAAACCCGATGCCGCGGTCGAAATCGGACAGGTAGACAATCGTGCGGTTGTTGATGAGCAAAGGCTTGAGTTTGTTGCTTTGGTCATGGGTGACCGCACTTCCGTTGACCATGATCTCGTTTCCGTGCATCGGTAATTTTTGAATATGATGCGCAGATAAATCAAAGGTTGCTTTGTTGGCACCAGATTCGTTCCAATAATGATAAGTGAGCTTCTGATTGGCTACGCTAAAGTCGTAGACCAACATCGGTTCGTTTTTCCCAAAAACCACGGCAGAATCAGGGGGTGTTTTTTGGGAGAACAAAAGGACCAATAGCATTGGGACCAACGCAACGGCGCCTACTTTCCAGATTTTTATTTTCTGGTAGACCAATGAAAAAACGAGTGTCAATAGCAGCAACACCGCAAAAAGCCTCAGATAATTCATCGGAAACGCATACGCCATAAACCAAGAAACCGGGATGTTGTTGATACAGAAGATCAGCAGCAAACCCAACACTTTTTTCCAGGTCCGGATGGGATTGCATACCAAGGCGATGAACGGAAAAAGCAGCAGGATAAAAGTATAGGTGCTGCCGTAGGGCGAAGTCAGGATGAGCACCAAAATCCAATAGGAGAAGGCAAGCAAAGGCAGTTTGACCTTGCGCGAAACATAATAGCCGATCGCGATGAGCTTGATCTTGAACGCAACGACCAAAGCGGCAAACCAAAGCGGCAGATTGAAAACCGGATGCGGATTTTCGATCGGGTCAAACACCAGCATTTGTTTGAGGAACATCAAAACCGATTGGTAATTGGGGACAAAACCTTCGGAGATTTCGCCATTGGCAGCTTTGGGCAATACTTTTTCGGCGAAGAAAATCCAAATGTCCAAACCGCCAAAAAGCACAGACATTGCAAACAAAGCCATGCCGCAAATGCCCGTGTAGGCGAGCAACTGGAACTTTTTGCGAAACAAGAACAGCAACAGCAAAGCCACCGGAAAGATCTTGAACAGGATGGCGAACGAAAGCAATACGGCGGTCTTGAATTTTTCGTTGCGTTTGTAGGCGATCCAACTTTCGCCGAGCAAGAAGAACAACAGCAAGTACACCTGCCCAAAAAGCAAGTCGTTTTTGATCGGGACAAAAAACAGCACCGGAACCAACCACATGTAAATCGGTTTTACCCGGTAGAAATCGGCCAGGCGTTTGAGCGTAAACAGAAACAACCAAATGCTGATTCCATTGAAAACCAGTTTCGCCGTGGCAAGACCTAAAAAGGACAACGGCAAAAAACACAAGGCCAAGAAAGGCGTGTTCGGCGCATAGCTCACAAAGATATTTTGGTAACCTTCGTGCGCAATCGATTTGTTGAATTCGTAAGGAAAATACACCCAATGCGAAAAATGGCCCTGCGCGAGGAATTTACCGCCGAAATAATAATTGGCAAAATCATGCACCGGAAAATCGATGGCCTGGTACAGGTAGAACAGGCAAAGTAAGGCAGTCGGCAGCAGGTAGTATTTTTCGAGTAGGGCTTTCATGGGCTGAGGTGGTTGACTTCGGTTAAAGAGGCTTCACGCACATGGGTGGACACGGTCAAGCCTTTGAAAGGCGCAAACGCTTCCACATCTGTACGGTGGTATAAATTGCCCAGGAATGGGAATTCTTCATAAATGTGTGTCGGTTGGCCGGCCAGTAAAGTTTGGACTTGCGCCACGGGAATATTCCATTCCAAGGCGAGCCTTTCGGCCGAAGGTTCCATGAATGAAATGTACAACAATTCGGTCAAGGTGTGTTGTTGTTTCTCGGCAAAACGGACGCCACCCGGCAATGCCAGCTTTTGGTTGGTCAACAGTGCATTGTAGGCGACCAGTTTGTCCTGCAATTGCAGATAGGTCAAAAAGCCCGGAAAATTGTCCTGTTTGTTGAACATGGGGGATATGATCGATTCGTGGCACCACATGCATTTGGCCGGTTTGCCGGCTTCCGAATGTGAACTTGAAGCGTGGTTTTTGCGGTTGCCGTCGGCATCAAAAATACCAAATCGGACTTGGGCGTTGGGCATGATGTCAATTGTTTCGTATTCGTAAATCGCGCCGGTGACCGAATCGGTTTCGGTCGAAACAAACAACTGGTGCAGGCCATTGGGTTGCGAAAACTGTATTTTGCGGTGCACGCGCGAGACGCCCGAATGGTTGACATAACCGATTTCTGGTTGCAGTTGGTATTGCGAAAGCAAATCGGAGAACTTCTCGGGAACGCCGGTAATTTGGTAATAATGTTCGGGCGCACCAATCAACAGCGCGATGTAGCGGCCCAGGTCGATACTTTTGTTTTTTTGGTATTCGTCCGACGACCTGATTTTATCGTGCAGGGTTTTTATTTTTTGCAGCGCTTGTGCATTGAAACCGAGCTCCTCGGGATGCAGGATGATTTGATCTTGGCCCACCTCAATAGCATAGGGTGCATTGGGAAGCATCGCGCCGCAATACGACAACGCCCATTGCAACCCGATCGCCGATTTGTCGATGGTGTCTTCGGCGTAAGCCTTGTTCCATTGAAGGGTCAGCGTCTTGTTTTCGGCCAAAACCGTCTCGGGCGAATAGTGGTACGCCGATACAAAAAGCAGGAAGAAAGCGATCATTTGCTGCATGGCCTAACTTTTAGAGATACGGAAGATATAATAATCGGTGTTGTTTAAGATGTTTTTTTTGAAATTTTCGATGAATTGTATGTTCATTCCATCCACTGGGGTAGGAGAAAGCTTATAATTGGAAATGTAAATGAAATCCGCATGCGTTTGCAGGTAATCGTTGAGTTGAGCAAGGACCAACTGCTGCGACATTTCCTGTCCGCAAGCCGAATCCCACGGGCAGAAACTCTGCTGGCTTTGTGGGCATAAAAACCAGACCTTTTTCCCGAGATATGCACTGATGATGGTACCGTCGCAGGTGGGCGAAACCACGGGCAATCGATCCAGTCGGTATGAACGAAGATAAGCCACGGCAGCTTTGCCTCCGGTAAACGGATGATTCCAATCGATTGCATAGGCGATGATTCCGCTGGCCAATTGCAGGGTCAATATTCCATAAATCACTGGTTTCGCATAAGTTTTCGAAACCTTCTGTGTGCTTTCGGAATCGTGATCGAGCCAAAGTGCCATGATCAAGATCAGGTACGTGATCCCGTCAAAGCGCGCCCCACTGCGTTGGGTGATGAAAAAGAACAGTTGTATCCCGAAAAACGCCAGATAGGCAAAAAACAATATTTTCCTGCTCCGCAAAAGCAAAAGCGGAAGCGCATAGCAGCACAACCCCAAGACCGCCGAAAAAGGCTTGGAGACCGCAATCAAGAAATGTGTATTCCAAAAATGGATCGAACGAAAATCGGGCAGAACCAACACGCCATTGAAAACCGAAATCAAACCTTTGGTGCACTTTTCGGCAATCGGAATATGCTTCTGCGGTTCAAAAAACCAAGCCGCATCGGTTGAAATGATTTGTGCGGCAACGGGCAGCAATCCAACGATAAAGACTGCAATTGAAAGGTGAAATGCCTTTTTTTGATACCGTTGTTCATACCGTTGTTCCCAAAACAGCAATCCTACAAAAGCCATGGCGGGCACGGCAAAAATCAAATGCGTATTGGCCGCCAGGACCAGGAACAAGACCAGCAACGGCAATTTTTCCTTTTGCCGATAGGTGGCGCAGGCCATAAACAAAAATAGCACGCCCAGCATATAATTGCGGCTGATGAGGCTGTATTCGAAAACGAAAAAATAACCAAAAACGAACAAGGTCTTGAAAATCGAGTTGAATGGCGCCTTTCGCAAGAAAACGATGGCGGCGGTGGTGGCGATCAGGACATGAACCAACTGCATCCCAAACGGATCGACCGTGAACCGGGCAATGACAAACAACAGGCTGCTCCACAACAACGGATGGCCTTCGTGGCGTGTGTTGCGGAACAATTCGGCTAATGAACTGCTGTCGCGTGCCAAAAGCCAGTGCTGTGCTTCGTCGAGCCAAAGTTCGTGGTGCAGGATTCCCATCAGAGCGATGGCGAAATACAAACCCGCCAAGAGCAAATGATATGGGATGGAGCGTTTCATCTGCTGATCGACATTAAAGCGCCGGCCAGAATCGACTTGGTCTTGTGCTTGAGCGCCTTAATCGTGTTGTTTTTTTGGAAATTGCGGTGCGACTCGACTTCGTGCACGACTTTAGAAACCGCATAGTCGTAATACTTCCGGGAATAATGGCGTTTGAAATCAATTTCGCGGTCGGTGGAAGTTTCCCAGTTCGGTTTGACGGTAATTTCGTTTTCGATTTCTTCGTACAATGAGGTGCCTTTGATCGGGTAGGCGACCGTGATCGTGTAGTGTGTCGGATTGGCTTCCTTCAAATACTGGATCGTTTCGGAAATATCCGATTCATTCTCGCCCGGATAACCCACCATGATGAACGTTCCGGTTTCGATACCGAGCGCATTGGTGTCCTGGATCATTTTCTTGACATGGTTCACATCGACACGGCGGTCCATGAGATCGATGATTTTCTGCGAACCGCTTTCGGCCCCGATCCAGATGCGGAAACAGCCCGCTTCCTTGAGCAGGCGCAGGATTTCTTCGTTTAATCTTTCGGCGCGCGTAATGCATTCAAAACGGATCTGTGCATTTTGCTTGACGACTTCCTCGTGGAAAGCCGTGAGCCATTTGTGGCTGATCGTAAACACATCATCGACGAACCAGATCGCATCGGGATTGTATCGGTCCTTGAGCATTTTCATTTCGGCAGCGACCTGGTCGGCGGGACGGCGGCGGTAACTTTGGCCGTAGACCGCGGTGCTGCACCATTTGCAGGTGTAAGGACAGCCGCGCTGGGTAGAAATCGTCATCGAACTTTCACCGTGGTTTTGCTTCCAAGTGTCCAAATATTTCTGGTTCGGGATCGCGTCGCGGTTGGGCAGCGGCAATTGGTCGAGCTCGCGGAATTTGGTGCGGGCCGGTGTTTTGACGGCCAATCCGTTTTCGAGGTAGGCGATGCCGTTAACCGTCGAAAAATCGCCTTGGTTTTGGATGGCCTGGTACAATTCGAAAGTCGTTTCCTCGCCTTCGCCAATGACCAGAAAGTCGGCGCCGGTGTTGAGGTAATTATCGAGATTGTAACTCACGTCGGGACCGCCGAGAATGATTTTTGGGAAACGGAATTCCGCTGTTTTTAACGTTTTGACGAGCTTGACGACTTCAATCTTGGTCATCAGATTGGTATAAATCGCAACGACTTCGGGTTTTTTCTCGCGGATGAAATCGAGCTGTTCTTCCTTAGAATAGAAAGTACTGTCAAAAACGTCATTGGCGATGCCCTTCGAGAGCAGGTAAGCCGAGACATACAACAAACCCAACGGCGGATAAGGCTTCATGATGCGCTGTTCCTTCGGATCCTGCGAAAGATAATAACCATGGGTCAACAGGATGCTCATCGTTTCTGCAGGTTAATGAGATAATGATCGGCATGGCGTGCGAGGAAGCCGCTGTTTGCTAGGGCAATATCACAACTGTCCAGAAAGGAAACCAATTTTTGTTTTTTGCTGAAATGCGGCTCGAGATACGAGGGCGGAACAAAGAAACCAATCGGATGAACCGTTTTCAAATCGAAATAACCGCTGGCCAATGCAGCCGTTTTCGAAGGATTGTGGTAATACGTCAACACGCTTTGGCCGTCCACATTGGCAATGGCGCTGTGGCTTTTGCGTCTGAATGCCTCCTGAAAATTGGCTTTGGCCAGAAAATAAAATTGTTCCCATTTGGTATTCTTGGGCATGATGACCAGTACCAATTGTCCGTTTTCCGAAAGCAATTCGGCGGCATTTTTAAAGAACAATTCGAGCCGGATCTCGGACAGGCAATTCAATCCGCCGAAATTCGAAAAGATCAAATCGAATTGTTCGCCCGAAAACGGATGCGGCAAATCGTTGATGTCCGCCTGAAAGAAAACAGGGTTAGCCGTGTCGGATTTGCTTTGGGCCACAGCAATCATCGCTTCGGATATATCGGTGGCGACGACCTCATAATTTTGCCGGGCCAGCCAAAACGCATCTTCGCCCGTGCCGCAATTGATTTCGAGGATTTTCTTCGGGTTTTGTTTTTTCAGTACTTCCGACAATAAGGCATAGACGCGTTTGCGCTGCGCCTTTCCGATGACCGAATGCGTGAAAGCCGTATCGTATTGCTTGGCAGCCTTGTCAAAATCATTGGCCATTCTGTAGTTTTTTGAGCACAAACGTATCGACGATCGTGCTGGGAATGTAATACCCCAGTTTCATGACCGAAGCCATTTTTCCAAATGAAAACTCGAGCGGGTTGCGCACCATCTTTTGCAGGTTCACCACGCCTTGGGTTTTGCGGTATTCCTTGTGGACGAAGCGTTGCAGCCTGCGGTAATAATCGGTCTTGAACGTTCCTTTGAACATCATGTCCAAATCGTCCGAGTCTTTCCAATTGGCTTTCTGGCGCAATTCATCCTTGACTTTTTCATAGAATTTGGTTCCCGGCAACGGATACGAAACCGAAATCCCGATGTTGTCGGGCACGAGTTCCTTGACCATATCGATCGTTTGGAGAATGTCGTCGGTGTTTTCGCTGAGGTAGCCGAATTGCAGGAAGAACGCCACGCGGATGTTTTTCTTCTTGAGCAATCGCGTCGCTTCGTAAATCTGCGTGACCTTGGTGCCTTTGTCCATCGCGTCGAGGATTTTCTGCGAGGCGCTTTCGGCCCCGACCCAAACTTCCTCGAGACCCGATTCGGCCAACAGGTCGATCATGTCTTCCTTGAGCAACAAATCGACACGGCTCTGGATGTAGTACTTGATGTTGAGCTTGCGTTTTTTGAGCCCGTCGTTGAAATCCCTGACCCAGTTCGGTTTGAGCCCAAAGATATCGTCGCACATCCAAAAACGGCGCACTCCATAAGACGAGCGCAGGAATTCGATGTGGTCGGCGATGTATTCGGCCGAATGCGAATTGTAGCGGTTGCCGTAAATCGGTTTCGCGCACCAGTTGCATTTGTACGGACAGCCGCGCGTGGTGGCGATGTTGAGCGTGAATTTTTGGCCGCTTTCGCGCCAGATCAGTTTGTATTCGTTCATGTCGACCAAATCCCAAGCCGGGAAAGGCAAACTGTCGAGTTCGTGTAAGACGGCGCGTTTGGCGTTGGTCTGCGTCAAGGCACCATTTTGGAATGCGATGCCGGCAATGGCTGCGGGACTTTCGTTGCTTTCTAAGGTATTGACGAGTTCGAGCAGCGTCATTTCGCCTTCGCCCAAAATGATGAAATCGGCGCCTTTCTCAAGGTATTCCGCCGCGTGATCGGTCGAATCGGAACTGCAGACGATGACCGTGCAACCGTTCTTTTTGCCCAGTGCGATCATTTCAAAACAAGCCTCGCGCATCGTGGTCAGGCACATTTTGGTCAGGTAATTGAAACCGTCGTCGTAAATGACCAGGTATTTCGGGCGTTGGATTTCGAGGATCGGTTGGATGCTGCTTGGGTTGTCGAGCAAATTCGTATCGAAAAGCCGCACTTCATAACCATTTTCGCGCATCAACGAAGCCGCATACAAAGTGCCCAGCGGCGGAAAAGGCGTTTTGTTTTTCCACTGCTTCGGGTCGAGTTTGTAGTAATACGAATGCGAGAAAAGAATGTCAGACATACTCTTTTTGTAATACTATGTTGTGGTTTTTGCGGATCTCCTCGTATTTTTCATTGAGCGAACCAATCACTTTCTTCTGGAAATTGAGCGGGTGGTGCTTTGAAATATTCTTGGTCGATTTGAGCGCGATCTTGAAATCGTCGTGCGTCATTTCGTTGAACTTGAATTGCCAAAAAGTAACCGTTATTTTCTTAAAACAGTTGTCGAGCCAATTACCCGACCTGGTGTCGAGCAGCCGTTCGATGATTTTTACCATCGGCAATTTACGGATTTCTTCGGTAGTGTCGAGATTGGGCTTGAATTGTCCAAAAACCTCCGAAACCCATTCGTTTTTGCGGTAGAACTCGGCAAAAGCAGATTTGCCCTGGAACGGAATAAGCGTCTTGATTTCGGTAGCGGTGAAGCGGTTTTTTTCCTCGACTTCCAAATTGCCCGAAGACATGAAATAATTGATGCAGAAATATTTGCGCGAATTGAGCAGGAACAGTTTTTTGTACAGCATCAGGAAAGTTCGGCAAAGCCACAGTTTATTAGGCTTGGTGATCACAAAAAAATCGATGTCGCTGTTGCTGTCGTAATAGCCTTTGGACAAGGAACCCGAAACGCCGACGGCTTCCACAAACGGGAATTTTGAAATGAGTTTGGCCTTTTGCTGCGCTTTGACCAAGGCTTGGACCGCCATGAGGTTGCCTTTTTTCCTTCGTTCGATGTGGCTCAGGTTGGCATCGACCATATAATAGTCGTCTACCTTGACGATGACATTTTGTGCCACGAGTTCATCGAGATGCCTGCGTGTGGTTTCGCAATCCTTGGTGAGCGAAAAGTTGCAGATTTCTTCCAGTTTCAAAGGGTAGTTGAATATGGAAAAATAAAGGATGGTCTTTAAAGTATCCAAAGCAGTGATTTTTACGGTTGGTTGATTAAGTCTTCCTGAAGATGTGTGGCGGTGTTAATGGTTGCGTAAAATGTGTTTTGTTTTTGAATAAAAACGCGTTGTTTTAATTAAATAATTGAAGGTCTATGATTTAGGCTTTAATATTAATTAAAGATACGGTTAATATTTTTGCCAAAAAGCGATATTTTTTGAAGACCAAAGATTTTCTTTGCTTGAAATGTTAAATTTTGGATCGATTTCGAGCGCAAAAGTGTAACACAACTTTAAAGGACTAGTCTATTCGGAAATAAAAACTGCAGCATGAACCACGCCCAAAAACTATTGGCCCTCTTGGCCCTCATCGCTTTCCAATCCATTGCTGCACAGGAAAGACCTGTCATTGAGAAGAAAGTCTACACCACCAAAGCACTCGATGGTATCGAATCGCCAGAAATAGACGGGCTCATCAACGAAAAGGCATGGGACATCGTCGATTGGACCGGTGATTACATCGAAAACCAACCCGATGAAAATACACCGCCCACCGAACAGACCAAATTCAAGGTCGTCTACGACAAAAAATTCCTCTATTTCGCCTTCCGTTGCTACGACAAAGACCCGAAAGGCATCGTCAAAAGATTGTCGCGCCGCGATGGTTTTGAAGGCGATTGGGTAGAAATCAATATCGACAGTTACAACGACAAACGCACCGGATTTTCGTTTACCGTTTCGGTCTCTGGCGTCAAAGGCGATGAATTTATTTCCGAAAACGGCAACAATTGGGATGGGAGCTGGAACCCGATCTGGTACATGAAGACCAATATCGACGACGAAGGCTGGACGGCCGAGGTCAAGATTCCGTTCAGCCAACTCAAATTCGGTGAAAGTAAAGAACAGATCTGGGGATTGCAATCGACCCGCCGGTATTTCCGCAACGAGGAGCGTTCGGTCTGGCAACGCGTCCCGAGGGATGCACCGGGTTGGGTAAGCGAGTTTGGCGTTTTGCGCGGTCTGTTCGACCTGCAACCGCAGAAGCAACTCGAAATCCAACCGTTTGTGGTTGCACAGGAAGAAACCTATGAAAAGGAACCCGGCAACCCGTTTCGTACCGGCGATGACTTCAAATTGAATGGCGGACTCGATGCCAAAATCGGCATCACCAACGACTTGACGCTCGACTTGACGATCAATCCCGATTTCGGGCAGGTCGAGGCCGATCCCGCGGCGATTGCACTCGACGGTTTCCAAATCTTTTTTGAAGAGAAGCGTCCGTTCTTTGTCGAAAACAAGAACATCTTCAATTTCCGTTTTGCCGATGGGTCGGACAATTTGTTTTATTCGCGCCGTATTGGCCGAAGCCCACAGGGATACCCGATTACGACCGTCGGCGAATTTGTCGATATTCCGACCAATACGACCATTTTGGGAGCGGCCAAATTCAGCGGCAAGACCAAAGATGGGTGGTCACTCGGGATTCTTGAAAGCGTCACGGCCAAGGAATATGCACGCATCAACGACAACGTCAACAAAAGGCGCGCGGTCGTCGAACCGATGACCAATTATTTGATCGGGCGTGCGCAAAAGGATTTCAACCAGCGCAACACCTATATCGGTGGGATGTTTACCGCGACCAACCGTAAACTCGACGGTACTGAGGTCGATTTCCTGCACAGCGCCGCCTACAGTGCCGGTATCGATTTCAACCACAACTGGAAAAACCGCAAATATTTCCTGACGGCCAATTTTGTCACAAGCCATGTCAAAGGCAATGCGCAGGCGATTACCAATACACAGCGTTCGATCACGCATTTATTCCAACGAACCGATGCCGGTCATGTCGCCGTTGACGCTACACGGACTTCGCTCACCGGAACCGGCGGACGCATCGAAGGGGGCAGGCAAAGCGTCGGGAATTGGCGGTATTATGGTTTGCTGATGTGGCGTTCGCCCGAACTCGAACTCAACGATGTCGGTTTTTTGCGTCAGGCGGATGAGATCAGACAATACGGAATCCTGACCTATCAGATTTTGAAACCGGTCGGTTATTGGCGCAGTTTCAACACCCGTCTGGAACAATTCACGACCTATGATTTCGAGGGCAATTTCAACCGGTTCCAGGTGTCGCTCAATACGAATTCGAACCTCAAGAACAACTGGAATGTCAATTCGCAATTCCAATATAAACCGCGCATTTTTACCAATACGGTTTTGCAGGGCGGGCCGCGTTTTCGGTATTCGCGCGAAATTTTCGAGTCGCTCAATTTCAACACCGATTCGCGCAAGAAGCTCTATTTTTATGGCGGCGTCTATGCCTCGCACGGGAAGGACAATTCGTTTTATTATACCGAATTCGATGCGGGCTTTACCTATCGCCCGATCAATGCGTTTACGTTGTCGGTTGGGCCAAATTACAGCCGCAACAGCAGCAAGACACAATACGTGACCGAAACCAATTTTGGCACGACACCGCGTTACATCATGGCCGACTTGGACCAACGCACGCTCAGCGCCTCGATCCGCCTGGATTACAACGTGAATCCGAATTTGACGATCCAATACTATGGGCAGCCGTTCATTTCTAAAGGAACATACCGCAAGTTCAACCGCGTGACCAACCCGACTGCCGAAAATTATAGGGAGCGCGTGGCTTGGTTCAATGCCAGCCAGATTGCGTTCGATGGCATTAGCGACAGTTATTCGATCGATGAGGATCTCGACGGCACGACCGATTATTCGATCGGCAACCCCGATTTTTCGTATGTGCAATTCCGTTCGAACCTCGTGTTGCGTTGGGAATACATCCCGGGTTCGGAAGTGTTTTTGGTGTGGTCGCAAGGCATGACAGGTTTCGCCGACACACGCGAAAATTTATTCGAAGGGCTCGATTCGCAAATCCTCGGACAAAAACCCGAGAACATCTTTTTAATCAAAGCGACTTACCGTTTCGTTTTGTAAACGAAACGAAAATTTCAAAAAACAAATTCCAAATTCCAAGCGTCCTCAAGAACGTTGGAATTTGGAATTTTACTATTGGAATTTGGAAAAAACTACTTTTTTCTCGTCATCAAGATCTCCATCGACTTGTACTCCTTGCCGCTAGGGTCGGTGTCGAACATTTCCATTTTACGGGTATTGTCGTCCACCATGGCAAAGGTCTCGCGCATTTTTTTCTTTTGGCCGGTCATCGGATCGGTGCATTCGCCGCTCATGTTCATCGTTTTGGTCGCGGCATCATAGTCTCCCGTCATGCTCATCACACCGGTTCCCATGTTGTCGATCCAGGTCGAGATGTATTTTTTGGAGGCGTTGTCATAGCCCACGGTTGCTACCCCTTCGAAAGGCTGACCCATCATGTTTCCGGTGTAACGCGATTCCTGGTAGCGCCCGCCCATGATCATCTTGCTGGTCGAGGTCATTTTGGTTTTCATCGGTTTTGGATCGTTGGGTGCCATCCACATGGTCGATTCGCATTCCCAATTGCCATTGTCCATGGCGAGCATTTTGTGTGGTTCGCCCGGTGTGGCATAGGCTTCCCAGGCTTTCATCATCGCTGCGGAATCCATCGGTTTGGCCGCTTCGGCAGTTTCGGTTGGTGCCACTGCCGTAGTGTCGGCTGGAGTTGCCTCGGCGGCAGGTGTTTCTTCGGCTTTTTTGCAGGCTGCTGTCAACAGGACAATCGCCGCAAGGGATAGGATTGTTTTTTTCATATGTTACTTGTTTTTAGTTGTTTGCATAAAAATACAAAAATTAACACGACCGATAAATGGCATTCTTTTAATTTTTTAACAAACTAAAAACGATAAGGGAAGGAAGGATTCCTATAAGCGCGCAACAATTCAAACGGGACCAAAAACGGTTCTTCGCAATTTCTGGCCAATCGGTAAAAATAAGGCGTGAAGTTGATGCCTTTTGTAGTGAATGCCCACGAAACAGATTCCCAATACTCGAGTTCGGTGTAATCGCAGGGGTCTTGCTCTTGGCCTTCCGGGGAAATTGCCGGCTTTTTAAAATGATATTCTTGATTGAGCAAGGCATACAACTTGGGCGCAAAATAGTTCTCGCGATATTCCCAGCGTCGTTCATCATTGCCTGCAATCTGTTGTGCCGACGGATCGAATTCCAATATTTCATCGAGCCCATATTCATACCCGTTGTGCATATCGATCAAATTGCCCGCATGCCAGACATCGGGATGCGCGCCGCCACAATAATAGAAGCAGTTGATTTCAAAACCGAGCAGATTTTGGTCGAGGTAACCCATTTCGATGCTGATTTCCATGCCTTTCCCATCACTGTAATCGTAACGCGAGGCGCAACCGAGTTGGTTGATGGCGAGCTGGTAATGGATCCGCTGCAGTTTTTGGTTGACGATGTCGCGTTCTTTTTTGGGAAAACCATCCACAAGGCGAAACATTGGCGCGGCGCAATGCGTCTCTGTGTACCAGTCGATTTTCTGGCCTTTAAAGGTCGAAGTGGAGTCTTTCCTGAACGACAAAAGTTCGGCTTTGGCCAAATCGAACGGCTGATCGTCCTTGTCATAATCGAGCCAGTTGTATTTTTCCGAAAGGTAGGAATAGCTTGTCGGATGCAACGAAACAGCCAACGACTTGCCGTTTTTACCTTTCCAGGTTCCGACGAGCGAAAGGTCTGCCTTTTCGGTCAAGGTGAATTGTTCGAAAATAGTGTCGTGGTCCTCAAAGAAAAAAGTAAACCCGTTTTTCTCGCGTCTGCCTTCGAGCACGATGTCCTTGAGCGAATTTTTATAGAAATAACGAACGTCCAGTATCCGTTTGTCATCCGATGCGTATTCGGTTCCGGTATAATCCGAAAAAAACATAAAAATGTCCTGCTTGCCCAACTTGCCTTCGAGCGCGTATCGTTTTTGCGCCGTCATGGAAAGCGTACAAAGGAGGACGACGATCCAAAGTCTCATCTTAATGTGCTTCAAGCCAATTCGATCCGAGTCCCATTTCGACTTCAAGCGGCACGGCCATCTGGAATGCGTTTTCCATTTCATGCTTGATCATCGGCTGGATTTTCTCGATTTCTGAGTTGTGGACATCGAACACGAGTTCGTCATGCACCTGCAACAACATCTTGCTTTTCCAATTTTCAGAGGTCAATTTTTTATGGATGTTGATCATCGCAATCTTGATGATGTCGGCTGCGCTTCCTTGGATTGGGGCATTGACGGCATTTCGCTCGGCTGCTCCGCGTACGACCGCATTGGCCGAATTGATGTCTTTGAGGTAACGCCGTCTTCCCGAAATCGTCTGCACATAACCGTTTTCGCGCGCAAAATCGACCTGCTTGCTCATGTAGGACTTGAGTTGCGGATAGGTGTTGTAATAAGCCGTGATCAACTCTGCGGCTTCCGAACGCGACAAATCGGTCTGGTTGCTGAGCCCGAAAGCCGAAACGCCGTAGATGATTCCGAAATTGACCGTCTTGGCGTTGCTTCGTTGGTCGCGTGTGACTTCTTCCTGTGGTACATTGAACACTTTGGAAGCGGTCGAACGGTGGATGTCTTCTTTTTCCTGGAACGAACGGATCATGTTTTCCTCACCGCTGAGCGCCGCAATGATGCGCAATTCGATTTGCGAGTAATCGGCAGAAAGCAAAGTGTAATTTTCATCGCGTGCGACGAATGCCTTTCGGATCAATCTTCCGCGTTCTGTTCGAATGGGAATGTTTTGAAGGTTCGGATTGTTCGAGCTCAAACGCCCGGTAGCCGCGACGGTTTGCATGTAATCGGTGTGGACGCGGTTGGTGATCGCATCGACTTGTCCGGGCAAGGCCGTCACATAAGTACTTTGCAGTTTGACGAGCTGACGCCAGTCGAGGATATCGGCCACGACCGGATTGTCCTTGGCCAGATAGCTTAAAACTTCTTCGCCCGTGGCGTATTGTCCGGTTTTGGTTTTCTTTTGCTTGTTGCCACCGATTTTGAGTTTCTCGAACAAAATATCGCCGAGCTGTTTCGGGGAACCGAGGTTGAATTTCTCGCCGCAGGCTTCGTAGATCTTGGTTTCAATCGCTTGGATTTCCTTATCGAATTGCAGCGAAAGTTCCTTCAGGAAATCGATGTCGAGTCGGATGCCTTCGGTTTCCATTGCCGCGAGTACCGAAAGCAACGGCACTTCGATTTCGTCGAACAATTTCTTGGTGCCGGCCTTTTCGAGAATCGGGCCGAAATGTTGCTTGAGTTGGTAGGTTACATCGGCATCCTCGGCAGCATACTCCTTGATTTCTTCGAGCGCCACATCGCGCATCGACAATTGGCCTTTGCCTTTTTTACCGATCAAGGTTTCGATTGATTTCGGCGAATATTTGAGATAGGTTTCACTCAGCACATCCATGTTGTGGCGCATGTCTGGATTGATCAGGTAATGCGCGAGCATCGTGTCGAAAACGGGCCCTTTGATCGCAATGCCGTATTTGGACAAAACCTTGAGGTCGTATTTGACGTTCTGTCCGACTTTCTCAATGGTTTCGCTTTCGTAAAACGGCGCGAATTTTTGCACAATCGCTTTGGCGTCGTCGTAATTTTCGGGAATCGGGACATAAAATCCTTGGCCTTTTTCCCAGGAAAACGAAAGCCCGACGAGTTCGGCGTTGAGCGCGTCGATGCCGGTCGTTTCGGTGTCGAAGCTCACGGACGTTTGCTGCATCATGTTCTGTAACAGCAATTTCATCGGGAAATCGCCCTCGATGCTTTGGTACAGATGCGGCGTATTTTCTAAGGTATTGTAAAAATGGTTCTGCGGCGTATCACTTTCTTCCTCAAATCCGAACAGCGAGAATTGGTCTTCGTTGGTTTTCTTGGGTTTTGGAGCCGAAGTCGTTTCTCCATTCGAATTGATTTCGTCATATTCCGCACCACCGCCAAACAATTTGTCGAACTGCGTCTTCATTTGTCGGAATTCGAGTTCGTTGAAAATCGCATCGGTCTTGGCCACATCGGGTTTCGACAATTCATAGTCATTTTCGTCAAAGGTCACGTCGCAATCGATGATGATCGTCGCGAGCTTTTTAGACATGATGCCTTGGTCCTTATTGGCCTCAATTTTATCTTTCAAGGCGCCTTTGAGCAAATGCGTGTTTTCGAGTAAATTCTCCATCGAACCGAACTCGGCGAGCAATTTCTTGGCGGTTTTTTCACCCACGCCCGGCAATCCCGGAATGTTATCGACGGCGTCGCCCATCATGCCGAGGTAATCGATGACCTGTTCGGTACGCTCGATCTCGAAGCGCGCCAATACTTCGGGAACGCCCCAGATCTCGATGTCGTTGCCCAATCGCGACGGACGGTACATGAAAATATTTTCGGAGACCAATTGGGCGTAATCCTTATCGGGGGTCACCATGAAAACCTGGTAGCCTTGTTTTTCGGCTTGTTTGGCGATGGTGCCGATCAAATCGTCTGCCTCGCAACCCGCAACTTCGATGATCGGGATGTGCATCGCGCGCAGCAATTCCTGGATCCATGGCACGGCGATCATGATCGCTTCGGGTGTGGCATCGCGGTTGGCCTTGTAATCGGTATACATTTCCGAACGCACGGTGCTGCCGCCTTTGTCGAATGCCACGGCCAGATGGTCGGGTTTTTCGCGTCTGATTACATCGAGCAGGGAATTCATGAAACCGAGAATGGCCGAGGTGTCCATTCCTTTGGAATTGATCCTTGGGTTCTTGATCAGGGCGTAATATCCGCGGAAAATCAATGCATAGGCATCGAGTAGGAAAAGGCGTTTTTGAGCTGACATAGTGTAGTTTTGTAAGGTTTCAAAAATACAAAACTAAACCAGTAAAACGGAAAACCGATGCAAAATAAATCTGCACCGGTTCGCAAAAAAACAACTAACGAAATTAAAATGAAACGGATTATTTCCGGATGATTTTCTGTTGGGATGCGCTTCCGTTTTCGAATTCGATTAGGATGGCATAGACGCCCGATTTTTGGGTCGTCAAATCAATGGTGTTTGATTTTTGGTTGGCCACCAATTGTCCGAGCATGTTGTAAATGCGGATGTTTTTGATGGTTTCGGCCGTTTGGATTTGGAATAAGCCGTCGGTCGGATTCGGGTAAATGGAAACGGCTTTCTTTTCGAAATCCTGATTGGCTAAAGTGTTTCCGATTTGGATTGAATATTCTTCAACTTGCCCATAATAGGCATTCAGACAAGCATCAAATTCCCCGGGTTCATAAACATTCCACAGGTCTTTGATGAGGCGCATTCGGGTGGTTCCCAAAAGGGCATTTTCTGGAATCGTGATGCCGATGGTGGCCGTGACGTCATCCTCACCTGTTGAAGGCAAGAGCGAAACGGTTTGGTATTCGGTATCCATATCGTAAACACCGTCTTGATTCCAGTCGAAAAAGACGCGGATGTCGTGCTCTAATGGGCCCACGGTATTTCCTTTTACGGTCAGGGTATACGTTTCTCCACGATTCACATTGGCCACCATGGAAGTAAAATCTTCATAGGCCGGCGTCGCATTGACGATAGGGGAAGTGGCATTGTTGAGGTTGGCAAAATCGACGAGCGAAATCGGTTCCACATCATAATCGACCGATACCTCGCAATATTGCGGATGGTTCTGGATGCAACGCACCGACAAACCTTGCCCTCTCGTACTGCCTGCACTCGGGTTGACGATGAAATTGCTGTAATACAGATATTTGGCGTAATCATCATTGTCGCTCGTGGTCTTGCTCCAATAATACCCGCGAACGCCGGTGAAATTGAAACTTCCCGATGGCAATTTGGAGCCCGCAATCGTCAGTTTGAGGCTGCTTTCGAAAGCAGTGGCGATATTGGTAATGTTTTCGGCGGCGATGATGGCTTCCCAGTCGGCTTTGGTGGGAACGCTCCAATGGCTGCCAAGTGCCTTGCATGGGTCGCAGCCATTGGTGGCAGTGGCTTCTTGTGGTGATTTGGCGTTCCATTGGTCGGTTGAAGTCCCTTCCGACCACCATTCAGGTGAAGTGGAATAAAAGCCGTCGCCGGGAGCAATTCCCGATGGATTGTTGGGTTGCGGTGCGATTGCTGTTGGCGTGGCATTCCTTTTTTGATGCCCGTCCGTCCAGCGTCCCCATTGGTAGAGATCGCCGTATCCATTTTCATCGGTGGCCGAAGTGGCGACGCTTTGGCTGCCGAGGTTTTGCTGCAACCAGACTTTGCCGTCTTTGCCGCGAACGGTCGTATAA
Organism: Flavobacterium sp.; assembly: GCF_047602195.1. Classification (GTDB taxonomy): domain Bacteria; phylum Bacteroidota; class Bacteroidia; order Flavobacteriales; family Flavobacteriaceae; genus Flavobacterium. The sequence goes on along the minus strand of NZ_JASGHW010000002.1, from coordinate 311,832 downwards.
GTGGTTTCGTTTCCGTTGTTATTAAAGGTAATGCAACCTACATCGCCAACAATAGGCCCGGGTGGTTGACAATCCTGTGCCAATAGGCGTCCGGCAAACAGCATTAAAAGCAGTAGATAATTTTGTGTCATGGTATTTTTAATTAGTCAAGCAAAATTATTTATTTAGACTAAATAAAAATAATAATTATTCCATTTTTCAGAAATAAAAATGTTTTTGGCGCTATGGTTGTCAATTGCAAAGAAAATTAACGCTAAAATTTTCAAGGCTTCTTTTTTACAAGAAAGGAATTGCAAAAGCAAAGCTGGATTCTTCATCTGAACTTCATTTTCGCGTGTTACTTTTACAAGGTTAAATAAATCTTTTTGAAAAACGACATGAAACTCGTTTGCCTAAAAGCTGGTAAAGAAATTTATCAGCTTTTGTTTTAATATTCGTAATTTTAGTCGACCATAAAGCATCCAGATGAACATCCTTATTGTTGAAGACCACGCGGAGCTTGCTTCCGAAATCATCGATTACCTTTCCCAGAACGGCTACGTTTGCAAATGGGCGCGGACTTGCGAAGACGCGCTCGAGGAGGTTTCGGTCAATACGTTCGATGCCATGCTGCTCGATTTGGGTTTGCCCGATGGCAGCGGATTTGAAGTATTGCAATCGGTACGCAAAACCCAATCGAATATGGCGGTCATCATCATTACGGCGCGCGGCGAACTCGACGATCGCATCAATGGATTGGACCTTGGTGCCGACGATTACCTGACCAAACCATTTGCGCTGACCGAGCTTGTCGCACGACTCTATGCCATCATCCGTAGAATGCATGGGTTTGTCGTCAATGAAATCGACCTGCACGGTTTTACGTTGCAGTTGCAGGATTACAAAGTGCGTTATGGGGAACATCCGATCAATTTGACGAAGAAGGAATTCGATATTTTTCAATATTTGGTGCTCAACAAAAACCGGGTCATTACGCGTTTGCAACTCACCGAGCACATCTGGGGCGACATCCTCGAAGTCAATTCCGATTCGAATTTCATCGATGTGCATGTGCGCAACCTCAGGAAAAAACTCGACAAGCATACTACTTTGGAATGGTTTGAAACGGTGCGCAATGTCGGTTATCGAATCAATGTCTAAATTTTTAGCCACGAATTAAACCAATTGGCACAAATGATTCGAGCTAATTTGTGTCATTTGCGGCCAACAAAATATGAAATTCAAACACCAACTTTCCATCTTCAATGCGCTGACCCGTTTGCTGGTCATCCTGGTGCTGTGGCTGCTGTTGCCGGTATTGGTCGAGAAAGTGGTTTCGAAACACATCAACCAGACGCTGCTCGAGAAAAAGCAGAATTTCATCGCACACCTCGACAATGAGGAAATCAACGACTTCCTGATCCGCAACGATACTTCCGAAACCTATTCGAGTTATTCCACTTTGCACAGCGAGTTCCTTCAATTGTCATTATTGCAGCGAAAGGCCACGGGGCAAACCATTTTCCTGACCGAGCCACGCGTGATCGAGGAAGAACAAAACGATTACCGCATCCTGCAATACGAATTCGAATACGATGCGCATTTTTACCTGCTCGAGATCGGCAGCAACCTGAGCGAAATTGAAGAACTCACCTTTGTGATCCGGGTTTTTATCCTGATCGTGCTCGTCGTGATTTTGCTCGTGACTTTTTTGATGGATACCTTTTACATCGAATACCTGCTCAAGCCGTTCTACAAAATCATCGACACCAAGATCAGGCGCGTCGACCAGCCCGAGAAGTTCGACCATACGCCCATTGCGTCCACTTCGGCCGATTTCGAGCAGCTCGACACGGTTTTGAACCAGATGATGGACCGCATCGGCGAATCGTTCCGGCAGGAAAAGCAGTTCATCGCCAATGTGTCGCACGAATTGCTCACACCGATTGCGCTGCTCAAGGGCAAATTCGAAAACCTGCTGCAAAACGACTCGCTCGACGATGCGGCGATCGACAAAATTGCGGGCGCGCTCAGGACGCTCGATCTGCTCAAGAAGGTCATCAATAATTTATTGTTGATCTCGCGCATCGAAAACAACCAGTATGAGGCCAACGAAATCATCCATTTTGCTCAAATTGTCGAAAACCTGATCGATGATTTGGCCGACCGCATCGAAGAAAAAGGACTTTCGGTAGAGCGACATTTCCACTACCAGCCCGAATTCAAAGGCAACGGGACGTTGATCCACATCTTGTTGTACAATCTGGTGGTCAATGCCATCAAGTACAACAAACCCAAAGGCAAGATCCTGGTCGAGGACGGATTCTCAGAAAACAAATATTTCATTGCCATCACCGATACCGGAATCGGCATGGAACCCCATCAGGTTGCAAGTATCTTTACACGGTTCACACGTATCAGCAGCGATCAGGAAGGGCAGGGGCTCGGGCTGGCCATTGCACATACCATCGCCCATTTTCACCACCTCACCATTGAAGTCTATTCTACACCCGGACAAGGCACGACGTTCACGCTTTTGTTTAATTAAAAGTTAAAAAAGAGGAGAACTGACAATCTTCATTTGGTCTTCATTTTACGGTACTACCTTTGACCTGTAATTAAACCATTAAATACTTTTAATCATGAAAAAATTAGCATTATTGGTTGCAGTCTTCGGATTGGCTACAGCCACAACTTTCGCCCAAGATGCCACAGCAAAACCGGTGAAACACAACAAAAAGCACAAAACAGAAGCGAAAGCCGAAGTGACCAAACCGGATGCAAAGGCCACCAAGGCCGAAGCGACGAAAGCCACCGACGCAAAAGCAAAAAAATAATAAGCGCAAAGGCTTATTGAATTCATAGTGTTATAGTTTTGGTTGATGAAGCCGGTGATGCGAGTCACCGGCTTTTCTTTTTGCGATGGTACAATCGTTAAATTTTATCCAACAAAAGCGCGGTGCATTGGCTTTCTTTGTTAATTTGTGTAAACTTTCCAAAAAATGCTGCGGTTCTGGATTATTTTCACCCTTGTCTTACTGCTGATTGAATTCTATGCATTCCAGGCTTTCCGTACGGTGATCAAGACACGTTGGATGTTGGGCGCCTACATCATGGTCAGTCTGTTTGTAGTAGGTTTTATCTTTTATGCCATTGCGCATTATGACCGTTCGGTAGGGCAGACCAAGCAGACGTTGATGGCGCTCGGGTTGCTTTTGCTGATTTACATTCCCAAGATTTTACTCATGTTTTTCATGTTCGGCGAAGATGTGTACCGGGTGTTCCGCGCCGGATGCAACTATTTCTACCAGTCGGATGTGGATGCCGGTATTTTTCCGGCCAGGCGAAAGTTTGTGAGCCAAATCGGATTGGGTTTGGCGGCAGTCCCGTTTTTGTCGTTGATCTATGGGATGACCATCGGGAAATACAATTACAAAGTGATGCGCCAACAGGTCTTTTTCCCCGACTTGCCCGATGCTTTCGATGGATTCAAGCTCACCCAGATTTCAGATGTCCATAGTGGCAGTTTCGACAATCCCGACAAAATCAACCACGCCATCGACCTGATCAACGAGCAGGATTCCGATTTGATTTTGTTCACGGGCGACATCGTCAATGTGCATGCCAAGGAAATGCATCCTTGGATCGAGGCTTTCAACCGCATCCGTCCGCATGCATTTGGCAAGTATTCGGTTTTGGGCAACCACGATTACGGCGAATACGTCGAATGGCCGTCGCAGAAAGAAAAAGCCGAAAATTTTGCCGCGATTAAGGACCTGCACCGCCAAATCGATTTCAAGCTCATGCTCAACGAGCATGCGTTCCTGCAAAAGGGCAACGACAAGATTGCATTGGTCGGCGTGGAAAACTGGGGGCGCAATTTCAAGCAGGCCGGCGATTTGCGCAAAGCCTCGGAAGGTTTGCAAAAAGAAGATTTCAAGATATTGATGAGCCACGACCCAAGCCATTGGGAAGAACAGGTCAAGCGACACGAAAAGAACTTTCACCTGACTTTGTCCGGCCATACGCACGGGTTGCAGTTCGGAATCGAAATTCCCGGTTTTTTCAAGTGGAGCCCGGCGCAATACATTTACAAACAATGGGCTGGATTGTATGAGGAATTCGGAAGATACGTTTACGTGAACCGCGGTTTTGGGTTCCATGCCTATCCCGGCCGGGTAGGAATTATGCCAGAAATAACGGTGATCGAACTAAAAAAAGGCGAAAAATTAGCATAATTCGTTAAAAATGCTACATTTGTATCCTCAATATCTCAAATCGAACGATTTAGGAATTAAAAATATTTTGGTTTTATGTCAAAATTTGGAGAATTAATCAACGCACAAGTACCCGTACTGATCGATTTCTACACCGAGTGGAACGAATCGTCGGTTTCGATGCATCCGGTCATCCGCGATGTGGCGGCGGCATTGGGCGACAAGGCAAAAGTCATCAAGATTGATGTCGATAAAAACCAGGAATTGGCCGATGCCTTACGCATCAAAGGGCTTCCTACACTGATGATTTACAAGGAAGGGCAGATGATCTGGAGACAATCCGGGGAATTGGACGCCAACACCATCATCGGACTGGTTCAGGAACAAATCTGAGCCGGCACTTCACAACGGTATCCGTTCTCGGATAAAAATCCCAACGTTTTAGGCAACGCATATTGAAGGTTCTTAAACGCCTTGACGCTGTCATGGAATACGATAATACTTCCCGGTTCTACATTTTTCAACACGTTTTCGAGGCATTGCTCGGGCGTTATGTTTGGGTCGAAATCGGCACTTACAATGTCCCACATAATGATTTTATAACCGAGTTTGTGTAAACGCCTGGCCTGGTCGCGTTTGATTTTGCCATAAGGCGGCCGCATGATTTTGGTCGGTCTGGTGAACTCGGCAATGGTTTGCCAGCACCGTTCCACATTGTCGATGTATTGCCCTGTCCCGGTTTTCCAACCGTTGAGGTGGTTGAAGGTATGGTTGCCGATTGAATGCCCAGCCGAAGTGACTTTATTGAAAATATCCGAATGTTTGCGCACATTGTCGCCGATGCAAAAGAAAGTGGCTTTGGCGTTGTGTTGGTGCAATTGTTCCAAAACCCATTCGGTCACTTCGGGAATCGGGCCGTCGTCAAAAGTAAGCCAGACGGTTTTTTTGTTGGTCTTGAAATCCCAAATGTATTTGGGGAACAGCCATTTGATGATCGGGTGCGTTTTAATCCAAAGTTTCATAGCGAATATAAAAAGAAAATGCAGCAATCTTCATCACTGCATTTTCCAGATAAGCGTTTGTTGTTATTCGTCGTCGCGTCCGAAACGCTCAAACATTTTGTTGTATCTGTTGAAAACCGTTCGATTTTTGGCGTAATATTCGGCATCGCCACGGTCTTTCATGACTTCGAGCAATCCACGGTAGCGTTCAATATCGGTGATGATTTCGATCATGATGTTGTTCTGTTCCGATGGCTCGAGGTTTTTGTAATAATCCAAATTCTGCTGGTATTTCACGATGAGTTGGTCAAGCAATTGGCGCGCCTTGGCTTTTTCGCCCACTTCATAATAACCGCCCGCAAATGGGTCAAGCAAGGAATAGTAACCGAAATATTCGACAGGCATCTTGGTCATCGCCAAATCGATTACTTTTTTGGCCTGTTCCTTTTTGCCTTCGTTGATTTGCTGTTCCATCAGACGCGCGAGGTTGGTGCGGTACGAAATACTGTTCTTGCGCGTTTCCGGATCGTGGTAGATTTTCGGACTTTCGCTGTTGCCCCAATCCCATTTCATAACGATGTTGTACATCTTGTCGGTGTCGATCTGGCCCATGTCGAGCGGGCTGCCATCTTTAGGGATCGGCGTGCGGATTGGTACGAGTTTGTACACCATACCGTCCAATTGGAGGTAATCCTTCATCCACAGGTAATCGTCGTCGCCGAAACTTCCTCCGGTGAAATAGATCGGGCGTTTCCAATCGTTGTTGGCCAATACATCGAGCATCATCAGACGGTTTTTGTACAATGCCTGCCCTTTGATTTCGATGTCGATATACGGCACGATCGAGTCATAATATTTAGGCGCAACGACTTTATTCTTGATGATGTTTTCCTTGTTGATTGGGATGCGGACTTTATTGGTCGGATAGAAATGGACAAACTGCCCGTTTTGCATCTGCGCCATCGTCTGCGGATTGTCGCTCGCAATGAACCCGATAAAATCCTTAAGGTTCCAACGGTTTTCGGTTTGCGGATTGTGGAACGCATAATCGAGTTTGTCCCCGACGTATTGGTCGTGCTTGAACGAAATCGGCAGTCCATCCGAAGTGTAAGTCTTGCGCTTCATCTGGTCGATGTACCAATCGGTCATGAACAGGCTGGTGTTGACAATCTTGATGTCGGGTCTTACACCTTCGATTTCCTGGGCGTACCAAAGCGGGAACGTATCGTTGTCGCCAATGGTAAATAAAATCGCATTGGGCTCACAGGAATCCAGGTAAGCCTTGGCCATCGCAATCGCGGTGTATTTGCCTGAACGGTCGTGGTCGTCCCAGTTCTGGGAAGCCATCAGCACCGGAGCGGCCAATAAGGAAGCGGCGATTGCCACCGGTCCGGCGATTTTGGGTTGTAGGTAATTGGCCAGTTTTTCATAAATCGCGTAGATTCCAAACGCAATCCAGATCGCGAACACATAGAATGACCCGACGAGCGCATAATCCCGTTCACGCGGTTCGAACGGACGCTCATTGAGGTAAATCTTCAAGGCCAATCCGGTAAAAAGGAACAAGACCAATAAAATATAGAAACTCTTGAGGTCGCGGTTGGCGTGGTACACCAAACCGATAATCCCGAGGATAAATGGCAAAAAGAAATAGACATTGCGTCCGTGGTTGTTCAAGACATCGGCAGGCAGGTTTTGCTGCGATCCGAGATGTGCTTCGTCAATAAAATTGATGCCGCTGAGCCAGTTGCCATCGAGGTTGTCGTATTTGCCTTGGATGTCGTTCTGCCTTCCGGTAAAATTCCACATCAAATACCTCCAATACATATAGCCGAATTGGTATTCGACCATAAAACTGAGGTTGTCCCAAGTGGTCGGTTTCTGGATGTTAAGGTAATCACCATATTCCTTGAGAAACGTCACATAGCCATCGTTGTCGATCTGCTTGGCGGCATACGCCTTGCGGAATTCGGCCACCACATTGACGAGTTCCTGTTCCTCTGCATATTCGGGTTTGATACGGAATTCGAGTGCATGTGTGAAATTCATATAATTTTCGGCGTGCTCGGTGCTCCACATCCTTGGCAGGATGGTTTTGTGGTTGTCGTCGCTGTTCTGTTCGGCGTTTTTCCAGTTGTTGGTGATGATGTATTTGCCGGTTTTGTAGTCGCGTTCGTAGTTGGGTTTTTTGTCGAGATACGGCTGGTTTTCATCCAGTCCGGCGAACATGTCCGAGAATTGCGGGCCATAAAACAATGGATTGACGCCGTATTGCTCGCGGTTGTAATAAGCCAAGACCTCGGCGGCATCCGATGGTTTGTTTTCGTTGATCACGACATTGGCATTGGCGCGGATTGGCAACATCATCCAGGTCGAGAATCCGATCAGGATGAAAAGCACGCAAAGGATGATCGTGTTGTACAAAACCTGTCCTTTTTCCTTGGTTTTCTTGAGCCCGAAATAAAACAAACCGATGATAGCCAGGAATACGAAAATTGTTCCCGAATCGAACGGCAGGCCCAAGCTGTTGACCATGAAGATTTCGGTTTTTCCAAACACGGCCATTGTCCAAGGCAACAACAATTTGAAGATGAACAACAGGATCGCGATCACGACCGCATTGGCGATGATGAAATTCTTAACCGTGATGGTTTTGTAATGTTTGAAATAATACAGCAGCCCGATGGCAGGAATCGTCAGCAAGGCCATAAAGTGGACCCCGAAAGAAAGTCCGGTCATCAAGGAGATGAGCAACAGCCATTTGTTGCCACGTGGCGTGTGCATATCGGCTTCCCAACGCAGACCAAGCCAGAACATGGCCGCAATGAACAAGGTCGCCATCGCATACACTTCCGCTTCGACGGCATTGAACCAAAAACTATCTGAGAAAGTAAAGGCAAGTGAGGCTACAAAAGCACTTCCGAGGATTACCTTAAGCTTGGTGTCGTCAAGTTCAGAAAAACTAGAGACAAATTTGCGCAACACAATCGTGGTCGACCAAAACATGAACAAAATCGTAAAGGCGCTTGAGAAAACCGACATCATGTTGACCATCAGGGCCACTTGTTTGGCATCGGGGGCAAACATGGCGAAAAAGGCACCCATCATCTGGAAAAGTGGCGCCCCGGGCGGGTGACCGACTTCAAGTTTGGCGGCAGTGGCAATGTATTCGCCGCAGTCCCAAAAACTCATGGTGGGTTCTACGGTGAGGGTATAAGTAATAAGAGCGATTGAAAAAGTAAGCCAGCCTGTAATTGTATTCCATTTACTGAAATTGAATGTCGCCATACGGAAATGAGGTTTATTGAAGTTACAAAGAAACTATTTTTTTGCTTAAGGAATGGCGCATTAACAAAAAATTCTCCCATTTTACCTATGCCTGTCAATCCTTTTGCGCAGATTCAAAAGACTTTAGCTTCGGTGCAAATGTTACAGCAAAAAAAATGAGAAAAAAACAGTAAAAATTTGCGAAGAATAAAATTTGTTTTAAATTTGCACTCGCTTAACAGCAATGGAACTGGCCTATGGTGTAATGGTAACACTACGGTTTTTGGTGCCGTCTTTCTAGGTTCGAGTCCTAGTGGGCCAACTTCACAGAATCCCGATCAGCAATGGTCGGGATTTTTATTTTGCTGATTCCCAACAAAAAACCCTCCGTTTCCGAAGGGTTTTCTATTTTCAAGTGAAATAATGCTTAGATTTTGAAGGTGATCACCGGGCGAACTGCATGGTTGACCAAGTCTTCGCTGATGCTTCCGTTGAAGAAATGTGCAAATCCAGTTCTGCCGTGCGTACACATCCCGATCAGGTCGGCGTTGACACTGTTGGCGAAGTTGAGGATGCCTTTTTCGACATTTACGTCGTTATAGATGTGCATCGAGTGGTTCGGGTAATCGAACTCGGCCATAAAATCGGCCATGATTTTCTCGGCAACTGCGGTTGGCTTGAATGTGTTCGGGGTGTTGACCATCACGAGCTTGAGCTGGGCGTCGAAACCTTTGGCGAATTCGAGCAATTGACGGAACGGTTTTTTGATTTCCTGTGAAAAATCCGAAGCGAACACGAGGTTTTTGGCATTGAATGTACTCATCTCGTTTTTGATCACGAGCACTGGAACCTCGGCAAAGCGAACGACCTTTTCTGTATTCGATCCGATGAACATTTCCTGAAATCCGCTGGCGCCGTGCGACCCCATGACGATGAAGTCGATGTTGTTTTTCTTGCTGACGCCCAAGATGCCTTCGAAGGCTTTTTCAAACTGGATAATTTCTGAAACATTGATTCCTTTGAGGTAATCCACGTCCATAAGATCTTCCAGGTTACTGATGGCCTTGTTCTTGAAGAACATGATCTCAGGAATGTCGCTTCCCGATCCGACGGCGTCTGTTCCTTGGTGTGGCAGTTCAAGCATGTGCAGCAAAATAATTTCGCTGTTGTTCTCGCGCGCAATCTGGGCAGCAACTTTTAGAGCGTATTCAGCATGTTTGGAAAAATCGGTTGGAACTAAAATTCGTTTCATAATAAGAAGTGTAAGAAATTTATTTTGAAAATGGTTTGTTTTTTATACAATAAAGGTAAGAATTATTTTTACATACCGCATGATTTTTGATTTACAAAAAAATGATTATATTTGCAGCGTTATTTATTAGAAACTAAATAATGAGGGGACAGGAGTCCCCTCTTTTTATAATCATATGACATTTAAAGAGAAAGTCAGCGGTTTGCTCGAGGAAGGATTGAAAGCGAATCCGTCCCTTTTTTTAATCGACCTGACCATTACCGACGGTTTCAAGATTATTGTTACCTTAGATGGCGATAACGGCGTCACTTTGCAGGATTGCATCGACATCAGCCGCGCCATCGAACACAATCTGGATCGCGAGGAGCAAGATTTTTCGTTGGAAGTGGCTTCGGCCGGGCTTTCGACCCCGCTCAAAACCGTAAGGCAATACCAAAAAAACATCGGGCGCACGCTGATCGTAAAGACCAATGACGAGAAAATCGAAGCCGAATTGACCGCTGTCAATGACGATTTCATCACACTCGAATGGGAGGCGCGCGAACCCAAAAAAATAGGCAAGGGAAAAGAAACCGTTCAAAAGAAACGCGAACTGCCCTACGCAGAGATCAAAGAAGCAATTGTTACAGTAACATTTTAAATTTAAAGAGTTGGCATGGAAAATTTAGCCTTAATTGAATCATTTTCAGAGTTCAAAGACGACAAGTTGATTGATCGTGTAACGCTAATGGCGATATTGGAAGATGTGTTTAGGAATGCACTGAAAAAGAAATTCGGTTCGGATGAGAACTTTGACATCATCATCAACCCAGACAAAGGCGATATGGAAATCTGGAGAAGACGCGTGATCGTAGCCGATGACGACCTCGATCTGGAAAATGAAGAGATTACACTCACCGAAGCGCGCAAAATCGAACCCGATTTCGAGATTGGCGAAGAGGTTTCAGAAGAAGTAAAATTGATCGATTTGGGAAGAAGAGCGATCTTGGCTTTGCGCCAAAACCTCATTTCCAAGATCCACGAGCACGACAATACGAATCTTTACAAGCAATTTAAAGATTTAATTGGCGATATTTACACAGCCGAAGTGCACCACGTTCGTCCAAGAGTTGTAATTTTGGTCGACGATGAAGGCAACGAGATCGTTTTGCCAAAGGAAAAACAAATCCCAAGCGATTTCTTCCGCAAAGGCGACAACGTGCGTGGTATCATCGAAAGCGTGGAGTTGAAAGGCAATAAGCCGCAGATCATCATGTCGCGTACGTCGGAGAAATTCCTCGAGAAATTGTTCGAACAGGAAATTCCGGAAGTGTTTGACGGTTTGATCATGGTCAAAAATGTAGTCCGTATCCCGGGCGAAAAGGCGAAAGTAGCCGTTGATTCTTACGATGACCGCATCGATCCGGTGGGGGCTTGCGTCGGAATGAAAGGTTCGCGTATCCACGGCATCGTTCGCGAATTGGGCAACGAAAACATCGACGTGATCAACTACACCAGCAATGTTAACTTGTACATCACAAGAGCATTGAGTCCTGCAAAAGTGTCCTCGATTAAGATCAACGAGGAGGCCAAAAGGGCCGAAGTGTATTTAAAATTGGAAGAAGTTTCCAAAGCGATCGGTCGCGGTGGACACAATATTAAATTGGCTGGTCTGTTGACTGGTTACGAATTGGATGTCATCCGCGAAGGCAACATTGCCGAAGAAGAAGACGATGTAGAATTGACAGAGTTCTCAGATGAAATCGAAGACTGGGTAATCGAAGAATTTGCCAAAATTGGTCTCGATACGGCCCGAAGCATCTTGAAACAGGATGTGGAAGATCTCGTCAGAAGAACCGATCTCGAGGAGGAAACCATCCTTGACGTGATGCGCATCCTCAAGGAAGAGTTCAACAGTTAAGAAACTGCTGCCACAACACAACAACAAGGTATTAACAAAAAGATTATATGTCTGACGAAAGAGTAATAAGAATTAATAAGGTTTTAAGGGAATTCAACATTTCTTTGGAAAGGGCCGTCGATTATCTTAAGGATAAGGGAATTGCCATTGATGCCAACCCGAACGCCAAGATTTCCGAGTCGGAATACGGCATTCTGCAGAACCAATTTGCGGGAGACAAAGGCAACAAGGAAGCGTCCAAGGAAGTAGGCGAGGAAAAGCGCAAGGAGAAAGAAGCGCTGCGCATCGAACGCGAAAAAGAAATCGAGGACAAGCGCAAGCACGACGAAGAACGCCAAAGACTCGAAGTGATCAAGGCCAAGGCCACGGTTACGGGTCCGAAGCAGGTCGGCACGATCGATCTCAATCCGCAAAAGCCAGCCGAAGCTCCGGCACCCGCTAAACCTGTTGAAACGCCGGTACAACCGGTAACCCAGGCCCCGGCACAACCGGCACCGCCCAAAGCGGAGGAGCCGGCCCAAGAGGAAGCCATTACAACCCAATACCAGAAATTGTCAGGCGCTACCTTAACCGGTCAAACCATCGATTTGTCACAGTTTGACAAACCAAAAAAGAAAAAAGAAGACCTTAGGCCGGGGGGCAATCCTGCGGCTAATGGCGGGGCAAACAATGCCAATGCCAATAAAAATAAGCGCAAAAGAATTCCTTCCAAACCGGGCGACGTAAGGCCAGGCGGGGCTGGAGCTCCAGGTGCCGGTGGTCAAAACCGTCCTGGTGGCCAAGGCCAGAACCGATCTGGGCAAGGCGGACAAAACCGTCCTGGATTCCAGAAAGGAAATCGTCCAGCCGTTGCGGCCAAAGTAGAGCCTACTGAGGAAGAAGTGAAAAACCAAATCCGCGAAACGCTCGAAAAATTGCAAGGCAAAGGCGGCAAATCAAAAGCGGCCAAATACAGAAGGGACAAAAGGGATTCGCACCGTCAAAAATCGGATGACGAACAAAGAGCGCTCGAAGAAGGCAGCAAAACACTAAAGGTAACCGAATTCGTTACCGTTGGAGAGATTGCGACCATGATGGATGTGCCCATCACCAAAGTCATTGGAACTTGCATGTCACTCGGGATCATGGTGACCATGAACCAGCGTCTCGATGCAGAAACGCTAACCATTGTAGCCGACGAATTCGGTTATGACGTAGAATTCATCACAACCGATCTCGAAGAAAACATCCAAGTTGAAGAAGACAGGGATGAAGATCTCGTTACCCGTGCGCCAATCGTTACTGTCATGGGTCACGTCGATCACGGTAAGACTTCCTTGCTCGATTACATCCGTAAGGAAAATGTAATCGCGGGCGAATCGGGTGGAATTACACAGCACATCGGGGCTTACGGGGTAACCTTGGACAACGGCCAGAAAATCGCCTTCCTCGATACACCGGGTCACGAAGCGTTTACCGCGATGCGTGCGCGTGGTGCCCAGGTCACCGATATTGCGATCATCGTGATCGCTGCCGACGACGACATCATGCCGCAAACCAAGGAAGCCATCAGCCACGCACAGGCGGCGGGTGTTCCGATTGTGTTTGCAATCAACAAAATTGATAAACCAAACGCCAACCCAGATAAAATCAAGGAAAGATTGGCGGGCATGAACTTGCTCGTCGAAGATTGGGGCGGTAAAATCCAGTCGCACGATATTTCGGCCAAGGCCGGGACGGGCGTCAAGGATTTGCTCGAGAAAGTATTGCTCGAGGCCGAAATCCTTGATTTGAAAGCGAATCCGGATCGTTTGGCGACCGGAACCGTTGTAGAAGCGCAGCTCGACAAAGGAAAAGGTTACGTGGCGACGATTCTCGTACAAAACGGAACCCTGCGCATCGGCGACTATATGTTGGCCGGTAAAAACCACGGAAAAATACGTGCGATGCACGACGAACGCGGCCATGCCTTGAAAGAAGCGGGGCCATCAACGCCGGTTTCTGTACTTGGTTTGGATGGTGCGCCAACGGCGGGGGACAAGTTCAACATCTTCGAAGACGAAAGAGAAGCCAAGCAAATTGCGGTCAAACGGACCCAATTGCAACGCGAGCAATCGGTCCGTACGCAACGCCACATTACGTTGGCCGAAATCGGACGCCGTATCGCGCTCGGTCAGTTCAAGGAACTCAACATCATCATCAAGGGTGACGTGGACGGTTCTGTGGAAGCTTTGACCGATTCATTCTCGAAATTGTCCACCGAAGAAATCCAGATCAATATCATCCACAAAGGTGTTGGTGCGATCACCGAAACCGACGTTATGTTGGCCTCGGCCTCGGATGCGATCATCATCGGATTCAACGTTCGTCCTGCCGGAAATGCCAAGCAATTGGCCGAGAAGGAGGAAATCGATATCCGTCACTACTCGATCATCTACGATGCGATCGATGACTTGAAAGATGCGATGGAAGGAATGCTTTCGCCGGAGATGAAAGAAGAAATCACCGGTACGGCAGAAATCCGCGAATTGTTCAAGATTTCCAAAGTGGGTACGATTGCCGGTTGTATGGTCACCGACGGGAAGATTTTCAGGAATTCACGCATCAGACTCATCCGCGAAGGCGTCGTGGTTCACGAAGGCGAACTCGCTGCGCTCAAGCGTTTCAAGGACGATGTGAAAGAAGTATCGAAAGGCTACGATTGCGGTATCCAGATCAAAGGCTACAACGACATCGAGATGAACGATTTGATCGAAGCTTTCCAGGAAGTTGCGGTCAAGAAAAAATTGAAATAAGAGCCTGAGTAGTTTAGTGTCTTAGCGCCTGATTTTTCTAGGTTTGTGAAAAAAAAAAGCGTCCCAATTGGGACGCTTTTTTTTTCGTGTTTTCTTATTTTGTGTGCTTTTCTCAGGCACTCGGGCACTATTTATTCGGCTTAATCAAAAACGCATTCGGGTATTTCTTTTTGACTTCGGCGAGGTTGCGTTCGGCTTCGATCCGTGACTTGAAGTTACCGATCCAAACCTTGTAAGTCGGCGTGCTGAAAACGATGGTGCCGTCGAAATTTTTGAAGTTTTGCCTGAAATCACCGAGCGTTTTTTTGGCGGTTTCGCTTTCCCCGTTGTAGATCTGGATTTTGTAGCGGTCGTTGACGGTAATCGACGAATTTATTTTTCTTTTTTCGTTGAGCAACTGTTCAAATTTTGGGTCTTGGCTGACTGTCATATTGCCGTCCTGCGCAAATAAATCTGGCGTAGAAAAAAGGGCCAAAAAAGCGACCAAAAAAAGGTTTCGAATTGTTAAGAATCTCATAATGCGGTGATTTTAATACAAATGTACTATTTAATGAATAAAGTGGGATTAAAAATATTATTTAGAATTAATATAAATTGATATTTAAGACTATTTTAAGGTTTTGAGAATAGCTCATAAGTCGTATTTTTGTGCAAGTTTTTAAAACAAGTGTGCATTTTTTGGGCCATCGCGTTCTAAAAATCATACCAAATCTAGTCGATAATCATTTAGAATATGAAAAAAGTGGGTAACCATAATTCGATTTCAAGGGCGCTGTTCTTAAGTTTTGCCCTGTTAACGTTCTCCTTCACTTCAATGGCTCAAGATGCTGCTCCGGCGGCTGCAACTGCTGCTCCTGCTGCCGCGGCTCCTGCTGCTGGCGCGGGTGACCCGGTTCAGGGGAAGGCGCTTTTCAACGCGAACTGTGCGGCCTGTCACAAACTTGATGCTGCTTCAACCGGTCCGGCGCTCAGAAACGTAGCCGAAAAGCACGAAAAAGCCTGGTTGTACAAATGGATCCACAACAGTTCCGATATGATCAAATCGGGCGATGCTGCTGCAGTAAAACTTTTTGCCGACAACGGTCAGAAGGTAATGACGGCGTTCCCGCAATTGTCTGAAGCGGATATCGACAACATCATCGCCTATACTTCTGAGCCTGCTCCGGCAAAAGATAAAAACACAACTGCAGGGCCTCCGGGAACTGCTGCTGCAGACAGCGGCGTTTCAAGCAACATGATCCTCGGTGTGCTTGGTTTTGTGTTGCTGATTTTGGTGGTTATGTTGGTCATGGTGAACAATGTGCTTTCGAAAGTGGCCAAGGCCAACGGTATCGAAGCAGAGCCGAAAGAAGCCAAATTGCCGATTTGGAAAGCATTTGCCAAAAACCAATTCCTGGTGTTGGTATCTTCAATTTTCTTGTTGCTGACTGCGGGTTACCTGTTCTACGGATGGGCGATGCAGGTCGGTGTAGACCAAAACTACGAACCGATCCAGCCAATCCACTATTCACACAGAATCCACGCCGGAAGCAACGGTATCGATTGTAAATACTGCCACTCTGCGGCGCGTGTGAGCAAGAATGCCGGTATTCCTTCTTTGAACGTTTGTATGAACTGCCACAAAAACATCTCTGAGGTTTCCGATACTACGGCGACTGCTGAGCATACCAAGGCGTTCTACGACGGTGAGATTGCGAAATTGTATGCGGCAGTGGGTTGGGATAAAGCGACGCAAACGTATACCGGAAAAACACAACCGGTGAAATGGGTGCGCATCCACAACTTGCCTGATTTCGTTTACTTCAATCACTCTCAGCACGTTTCGGTGGCTGGAATCGAGTGTCAGACTTGTCACGGCCCGGTACAGGAATTCGAACTCATGAAGCAATTCTCGCCGCTCACGATGGGCTGGTGTGTGGATTGCCACAGAAAAACCGATGTCAAGATGGAAGGCAACGAATACTACACTAAAATTCACGAAGAACTGTCCAAGAAATACGGCGTAGACAAATTGACTGCGGCGCAAATGGGAGGTCTCGAGTGCGGTAAGTGCCACTACTAGAAATTTGTTTAACCGTGGATTTGTTTAACAGAATCAACGATTAACCGAATAACCGATTAAACAGAAAATAATTAAGAAGCTAATATTTATATACGATGTCATCAAACAAAAAATACTGGAAAAGTGTTGAGGAGCTAAACGAAAACAGCTCTATTGTTGAGGCGCTTAGAAATAACGAATTTGTAGAAGAAATCCCAACGGATGAATTTCTTGGCGACAAGGAAGCTTTGTCAGGTTCAAATACTTCAAGACGTGATTTCTTAAAGTACGTCGGATTCAGCACGGCTGCTGCTACTTTGGCTGCCTGCGAAGGTCCGGTACACAAGTCTATACCTTACGTGGTTCAGCCGGAGCAAATCATCCCAGGGGTTTGGGATTATTATGCGACTTCTGTTTTCGACGGGTTTGATTTTGCAAACCTGTTGATCAAGACCCGTGAAGGCCGACCGATCAAGATTGAAAACAACACGATGCCAGGGGCGAAGTTCGCAGCCAATGCGAGAATCCATGCTTCTGTTTTGTCTATGTATGACAGTATGCGTCTCAAGGAGCCAAAAATCGGCGGCAAAGCTGCTTCTTGGTCAGACGTCGATGCCAAAATCAAATCGGCTGTAGCTGCAGGCGGACCCATTGTGCTTCTTACCAATACCTTGGCGAGCCCGTCGACCGAAAAGTTGATCGCGGAATTCCTTGCCAAAAACCCAACAGCCAAGCACGTCGTTTACGATGCGGTTTCTTCTTCTGAGACACTCGATGCGTTCGAGATGGCTTATGGCGAAAGAGCGTTGGTGGATTATGATTTCGGAAAAGCTTCGACGATTGTTTCTGTTGGTGCTGATTTCCTTGGAGATTGGCAAGGCGGAAGCTACGATTCAGGCTATGCGCAAGGCAGGATTCCAAGAAACGGGAAAATGTCGCGCCACATCCAGTTTGAGGCGAACATGACCTTGTCTGGTGCTGCTGCTGACAAACGCGTTGCGATGTCGGTTGCCGATCAGAAACAAGCCTTGGTAAAAATATACAACGTGATTACTGGTTCTGCAGTAGGCACTGGAAAAATCGCCAACGAAGACGCGGTGAACAAAGCGGCCCAGCAATTGAAGGCTGCCGGAAGTGCCGGAGTACTCGTTTCGGGGATTGAAGATAAAAATGCGCAATTGCTCGTCTTGGCCATCAACCAAGCGTTGCAAAGTGCGGCGTTCACTACGGTTGGAACGCGTCAAATCCGCAAAGGATCCAATGCAAAAGTGGCGCAATTGATCAACGACATGAAGGCAGGCAATGTCCAGACGTTGATCATGAGTGGCGTTAACC
This sequence comes from Flavobacterium sp., assembly GCF_047602195.1. Classification (GTDB taxonomy): domain Bacteria; phylum Bacteroidota; class Bacteroidia; order Flavobacteriales; family Flavobacteriaceae; genus Flavobacterium. Next base: position 294,066 of record NZ_JASGHW010000002.1, on the reverse strand, counting down.
CGGTGTATACTTTGCCAAATGGCAAGGAATTCAAGGAAGCGCTCAAAAAAGTGAAAACTTCGGTTTCGTTCTCTTTGAGAGAAGACGAAACAGCTTCGGCAACGACTATCGCTGCTGCGGCACCACACTACCTCGAATCTTGGGGTGATGTGATGATCACCAAAGGAACCTACAGCTTGACGCAGCCGACGATTCGTCCGTTGTTCAATACTAAGCAATTCCAGGAGGCTTTGATGTCTTGGAATGGTGCTGCGGGAACCTATTACGATTATTTGAAAGCGACGGCTTCTGACATCACTGCCGGGGCTGCTTGGAATAAAGTATTGCACGATGGTATTCATGTAGGCGCTGCTTCGGCTGCTACAAGTACTGGCGGTGCCAATTTCGCGGCTGCGGCTGCTGCTTTGGCGGCTTCCAAATCGGCGGGCAACTTCGAATTGAACCTCTATACCAAAACCGGTATGGGAGATGGGCAACAGGCCAACAACCCATGGTTGCAGGAATTCCCGGATCCGATTACACGTGTGTCTTGGGACAACTACGTAACGGTTTCCAGAGCCGATGCCGAGAAGTTGGACTTGACCAACGAAATCGTAGCCAACGGTGGTTTGAACGGTAGCTATGCCGACCTCGTCGTGGATGGTGTTGCGTTGCCAAATGTACCGGTAATCATCCAGCCAGGACAAGCCGTTGGAACCATTGGACTTTCTTTGGGTTACGGCCGCAAGGAGTCGATGAAAGAAGAAATGAAAGTAGGGGTTAACGCCTACACTTTATACAAAGGATTTAGTAATGTACAATCGGCATCGATCAAGAAGGCGTCTGGGGAGCACGAGTTTGCTTGTGTTCAAGGACAGAAAACCCTGATGGGCCGTGGAGACATTATCAAGGAAACGACCTTGGAGATTTTCAATTCTAAAAATGCCGAGGTTTGGAATCCACAGCCGGTGGTGTCTTTGGATCACGAAGAAGTGGCTGCGACAAAAGTAGATTTGTGGGAATCGTTCGACCGTTCGGTAGGGCACCACTTCAACTTGTCGATCGATCTCAATGCTTGTACAGGTTGTGGGGCTTGCGTCATCGCTTGCCACGCCGAAAACAACGTCCCTGTAGTGGGTAAATCGGAAGTAAGAAGAAGCCGTGATATGCACTGGTTGCGTATCGACCGTTACTATTCTTCTGAAGATACTTTCGCAGAAGACAACGAGAAAAAAGAAAACTTCGACGGATTGTTCGGCGAAAAAGGTTCGTTGGGCGGTTTCGGCCAAATGGAGCACCCGAACGACAACCCGCAGGTATCTTTCCAACCGGTAATGTGTCAGCACTGTAACCACGCACCATGTGAAACGGTTTGTCCGGTAGCGGCAACGTCGCACTCGCGTCAAGGTCACAACCACATGGCTTACAACCGTTGTATCGGTACCCGTTACTGTGCAAACAACTGTCCATACAAAGTACGTCGTTTCAACTGGTTCCTCTACAACGGAAACAGCGAATTCGATTACAACATGAACGATGATCTCGGAAGAATGGTATTGAACCCAGACGTAAACGTTCGTTCACGCGGGGTAATGGAAAAATGTTCTTTCTGTATCCAGTCTACGCAAGCCGTAATCCTCCAAGCCAAGCGCGAAGGAAGACCGGTTGCCAAAGATGAATTCAACAATGCCTGCGCTTGTTCTGCAGCTTGCAGCAGCGGTGCGATGGTGTTCGGTGATGTAAACGATAAGGAAAGTGCCGTGGCTAAATTGGCAGAAAACGAAAGGATGTACCACTTGCTCGAGCACGTGGGAACCAAGCCTAACGTATTCTACCACGTCAAAGTCAGAAATACCTAGTAACAAGTAAATTAATAAGCAAACAATATAAAGGATTATGTCGTCTCACTACGAAGCACCCATTAGAAAACCTTTAGTTATTGGTGATAAATCTTATCACGATGTAACAGTAGACATAGCCGCGCCTGTTGAAGGAAGGGCTAACAAACAATGGTGGACAGTATTTTTAATTGCATTAACCGCGTTCCTTTGGGGAGTTGGTTGTATCGTATACACCATCTCTACCGGTATCGGAACCTGGGGATTGAATAAAACCGTTGGATGGGCTTGGGATATTACCAACTTCGTTTGGTGGGTAGGTATTGGTCACGCGGGAACGCTGATCTCGGCCGTACTCTTGTTGTTCCGCCAGAAGTGGAGAATGGCGATCAACCGTTCGGCTGAGGCGATGACGATTTTCTCGGTAGTTCAGGCTGGTTTGTTCCCGATCATCCACATGGGTCGTCCTTGGCTCGCTTACTGGACGCTTCCGATTCCGAACCAATTCGGGTCGCTTTGGGTGAACTTCAACTCACCGCTCCTTTGGGACGTATTTGCGATTTCGACTTACCTTTCGGTATCACTCGTATTCTGGTGGACAGGACTTTTGCCCGATTTCGCCATGCTCCGCGACAGAGCCATCACACCATTCACAAAAAGAATTTACACCATCCTTTCTTTCGGATGGTCAGGAAGGGCCAAAGACTGGCAGCGTTTTGAAGAAGTATCTTTGGTACTCGCAGGTCTCGCTACGCCACTCGTACTTTCGGTACACACAATCGTATCCTTCGACTTTGCTACCTCGGTCATTCCGGGATGGCACACCACCATCTTCCCGCCGTACTTCGTTGCCGGAGCGGTATTCTCAGGGTTTGCGATGGTAAACACACTCCTCATCATCATGAGAAAAGTGTGCAACATGGAAGCTTACATTACTTTGCAGCACATCGAATTGATGAACATCATCATCATGATCACCGGATCAATCGTAGGTGTGGCTTACATCACTGAGTTGTTCATCGCTTGGTATTCGGGCGTAGAGTACGAACAGTATGCGTTCTTGAACCGTGCAACCGGTCCTTACTGGTGGGCTTACTGGTCGATGATGACTTGCAACGTATTCTCTCCACAGTTCATGTGGTTCAAAAAATTAAGAACGAGCATCATGTTCTCTTTCGTTATCTCGATTGTGGTAAACATCGGTATGTGGTTTGAGCGTTTCGTAATCATCGTGACTTCATTGCACCGCGATTACCTGCCATCTTCATGGACGATGTTCTCGCCAACCTTTATTGACATCGGAATCTTCATCGGAACCATCGGATTCTTCTTCGTATTGTTCTTGCTCTATGCACGTACTTTCCCTGTAATTGCACAGGCAGAGGTGAAGACGATCTTGAAAACTTCGGGAGAAAACTATAAGAGAGAAAGAGAAGCTAATAAACATTCACATCATGAGCACTAATAAAGTTATACACGCCATTTATAATGACGATGATGTCTTGATGGACGCCGTAAAACAAACGCGCAAAGCCCATCACCATATTGAAGAAATCTACACGCCGTTTCCGGTTCACGGACTCGACAAGGCGATGGGACTCGAACCAACCCGTTTGGCGATCTGCGCTTTCATCTACGGCTGTATCGGTTTATCGACTGCGACTTGGATGATGAACAACATCATGATTTCGGATTGGCCACAGGACATTGGTGGTAAGCCAAGTTTCAGCTACATCCAGAACATGCCGGCTTTCGTTCCGGTAATGTTCGAGATGACCGTATTCTTTGCGGCACACTTGATGGTGATCACGTTTTACATGAGAAGCCGTATGTGGCCTTTCAAACAAGCCGAAAACCCGGATGTAAGAACAACAGACGACCACTTCTTGATGGAAGTTGCCGTGAACAATAACGAAAATGACCTCGTTTCATTCTTTGAGAAGACTGGAGCGGTTGAAGTTAAAGTAATCGAAAAGCATTAATCACAGATATGAAAAAGGTATATAACATAGTACTTTTAGCAGGTATCGCCATTTTCGCTACTTCGTGTCAAAACACCAAGAAGCCAAACTACCAGTACATGCCAAACATGTATGAATCGGCAGGATACGAAACCTATTCCGAGTCTAATGCTTTCAAGAACGGTAAAGAAGGACAGCTTCCGCCGGCGAATACCATCAACAGAGGATTCGACGTGTATGAGTATCCCAACACCACTGCCGGATACGAAGCGGCCAAAGCCAATTTGAAATCTCCGCTGGGACCATTGTCGGAAAAAGACATGGAAAAAGCGAAAGGACTTTTCGAAATCTACTGCGCCATCTGCCACGGAACGGCCGGTGACGGAAAAGGGAAATTGGTCAAGCAAGAGAAATTCCTCGGGGTACCAAGCTATAAAGACAGGGTCATCACCGAAGGCAGCGTGTTCCACGTAGAAACCTACGGATTGAACGCCATGGGTTCACACGCGAATCAATTGAGCAAACACGAACGTTGGTTGGTGGCGGCTTATGTGATGGAACTCAAAAACAAATAAGAATTGTAGAACAAACTGATCGTAATAGATATGTACACATTTTCAAGTAAATTAAAAACATTTTCTTTTATCCTGATGGTGGTCGGACTGCTCGGGATAGGATATGGTTTTTTAACTGCACCCAAAACTATACAGGACGTGGAGCAAATCCTGGCTGCAGAAAGCCATGGCCACGGAGGCGGTCACGGTGAAGCTGCCGGACATGAAGCCAAAGGCCACGAGACCGAAGGTCATCATGAAGCTGCCGCTGCCGAAGGTCACGAATCTCACGAAGCTGCAAAACCAGCCCAGGCAAATGACAACCATGAAGCGCACGCTGATACCGCTGCCCACGCTGCTCCGGCGGTTGCGGCAAACGTTGCAGACAAAAACCTCGATTCGGTACATGTAGATACGATTTCAGTTGTTCCTGCAACAGCGGTTGCAGATTCGCATAACAATAATTTCGAGCCGTCTTCTTTCGAGCCGTAAGGCTGTAGCAGAAGTGCACGATGCACACGCCGAGCACGAAAAGCACTTGCACCACGTATTGCACCAGTTGCAAAACAAACCATGGGCTGCTTTGTACGTGGCTTGTATTTTCTTCCTGTTGATTTCTATGGGTGTATTGGCATTCTATGCGATCCAACAAGTGGCACAGGCCGGATGGTCTCCGGTATTGTTCCGTGTGATGGAAGGCATCACGGCTTACTTGCCGGTGGCTTCGGTCATTTTCTTCGTAGTATTGTTGCTTTGCGCTTTCCATGTGAACCACTTGTTCGTTTGGATGGCCGATGGGGTAACGACTCCGGGACATGAAAATTACGACAAACTTATCGCCGGTAAATCAGGTTACCTGAACGTATCGTTCTGGTTGATCCGTGCGGCTATTTTCTTAATCGGATGGAACCTCTACCGTCACTTTGCCAGAAAAGGACAATTGGCGCAAGACGAAGCCAACGACGACAGCAATTACAAAAAAGTGTTCAAGATGTCGGCTGGATTCCTCGTGTTCTTTATCGTAACCGAGTCGATCATGTCTTGGGACTGGATCATGTCGGTTGACCCGCACTGGTTCTCGACTTTGTTCGGATGGTACGTTTTCGCGAGTTTCTTCGTAAGCGGCATCACCACCATCTGTATGATTACTTTGTACCTGAAAGGAAAAGGCTATTTGGAGCATGTCAACACAAGCCACATCCATGATTTGGCCAAGTTCATGTTCGGTATCAGCGTATTCTGGACGTACCTTTGGTTCTCGCAATTTATGTTGATTTGGTACGCAAACATTCCTGAAGAGGTAACCTATTTCGTAACCCGTATCAACGATTACACTGTTCCGTTCTGGGGTGCGGTCGTGATGAACTTCGTGTTCCCGATCCTGATTTTGATCAACACCGATTTCAAGAGAATCACTTGGGTACTCGTGATGGCTGGAACCGTCATCTTGTGCGGACACTACGTTGATTTCTTCAACATGATTATGCCGGCAACGGTAGGTGACCAGTGGTTCATCGGAATCCCTGAGATTGCTTCGGTATGTTTCTTCCTCGGATTGTTCATTTTTGTAGTGTTCACCGCATTGACCAAAGTGCCGCTGATGCCTAAGCGCAATCCGTTCATCGAAGAAAGTAAACATTTTCATTATTAATATTTAAAAGCAGAAAACAGATGACAAGTTTGTTGGTAATTATAGTTTTAGTTTTATTGGCTGTTGCCTTGTGGCAGTTGACTAAAATATTTGATTTGACACAAGTTGGCGCCAATTCAAATAACTCGCAGGTAGCCAATGACAAGGATAATAATATCCAAGGATATTTGATGTTTGCCATGCTGGGTTTCATCTACGTCCTCACTATATACAGTTTGCTCAAATGGGGCCATTTGGTACTCCATACGCCAGCTTCTGCCCACGGTGGATTGGTAGACAACCTGATGAATATTACTTGGGTTTTGATTTTCATCGTTCAGACGATTACCCAAGCTTTGTTGCACTACTTTGCTTTCAAATACAGAGGAAAACAAGACCAAAAGGCATTGTATTTTGCCGATAACGACAAACTCGAATTCATCTGGTCGGTAATCCCGGCAGTTGTTCTCGCAGGACTCATCCTCTACGGATTGTACGCTTGGACCAACATCATGTTCGTCAACGAAAAAGAAGAAAAGGTGATGGTCGTAGAATTGTACGCCCAACAGTTCAAATGGACGGCGCGTTACTCAGGCGAAGACGACGTTTTGGGTAAAGCCAACGTTCGTTACATCGAAGGCGTAAACACTTTGGGTGTGGACCTTGCCGATCCAAACGCACAGGACGACAAAGTGGTTTCTGAATTGCACCTCCCGAAAGGCGTGAAAGTTTTGTTCAAGATGCGTTCGCAGGACGTATTGCACTCGGCTTATTTCCCGCACTTCCGCGCACAGATGAACTGTGTACCGGGGATGGTAACCCAATTCGCTTTCGAACCGATCTACACGACCGAAGAAATGCGCAACATGGATTTCATGCAGGAAAAAGTAGCCCACATCAACGAAATCCGCGCCAAGAAAAGCCAGGATTTGATTGCCAAAGGCGAATCTCCATTGGATCCTTACACTTTTGATTATTTATTGCTTTGTAATAAAATCTGTGGTTCTTCGCACTACAACATGCAAATGAAAGTGGTGGTCGATACCCCAGAAGATTTCAAGAAATGGCTGGCCGAGAAACCAACCCTCATCGAAGAAGTAAAAGCGGCCAACGCGGCTCCGGCTCCGGCTGAAGGTGCACCTGCCGCCGCCGATACGACTGCCAAAGCAAAAGATACCACTGCAGTTGCCAAAACGGCAGTTGCAGCCAAATAATTAATTCAAGAAATTTAAAGTAAACATATATGTCAGCAGTAGCTCACGACCACGGACACGATCACGATCATTCACATGACCATGCACACGATCACGGCCACGAACACCACCATAAGGATACTTTTATAACGAAATACATCTTCAGTATCGATCACAAGATGATCGCCAAGCAATACTTGATTACAGGTATTATCATGGGGGTTATCGGTGTGGGTATGTCAATGCTTTTCAGAATGCAGTTGGCTTGGCCCGAAGAATCTTTCAAAGTATTCAGCTTCTTCCTGGGCGACCACGCACCAAACGGCGTGATGACCAACGACATGTACCTCGCACTCGTTACCATCCACGGAACCATCATGGTTTTCTTCGTATTGACGGCCGGTTTGAGCGGTACTTTTAGTAACTTATTGATTCCGCTGCAGATTGGTGCCCGAGACATGGCATCCGGATTCCTGAACATGATTTCGTACTGGTTGTTCTTTACATCATCGGTCATCATGGTTTGCTCCTTGTTCGTTGAATCAGGGCCGGCATCGGCAGGTTGGACGATTTATCCACCGCTTTCTGCCTTGCCTCAAGCCATTGGCGGTTCAGGTGCAGGGATGACATTGTGGTTGGTCTCTATGGCGGTTTTCATCGCTTCGTCTTTGATGGGATCGTTGAACTATGTCGTAACGGTTTTGAACTTGCGTACCAAAGGCATGTCCATGACACGTTTGCCACTGACGGTTTGGGCGTTCTTCATCACAGCCATCATCGGTATCATCTCGTTCCCGGTTCTTTTGTCGGCAGCTTTGTTGCTGATCATGGACAGAAGTTTCGGAACCTCATTCTTCCTTTCTGACATCTACATCGCCGGAGAAGTTTTGCACTACCAAGGCGGTTCACCGGTATTGTTCGAGCACCTGTTCTGGTTCCTCGGTCACCCGGAAGTATACATCGTTATCTTGCCTGCGATGGGTCTCGTTTCTGAGATCATGGCCACCAACTCGCGCAAACCGATTTTCGGTTACCGTGCGATGATCATGTCAATCCTCGCGATTGCGTTCTTGTCGACCATCGTTTGGGGCCACCACATGTTTATGTCGGGTATGAACCCGTTCCTCGGATCGGTGTTTACGTTTACCACTTTGCTCATTGCGATTCCGTCTGCGGTAAAAGCCTTCAACTGGATCACGACTTTGTGGAAAGGAAACTTGCAGATGAACCCTGCGATGTTGTACTCAATGGGATTCGTTTCAACGTTCATCACTGGTGGTTTGACGGGTATCATCCTCGGGGATTCAACTTTGGACATCAACGTTCACGATACGTATTTCGTTGTCGCGCACTTCCACCTCGTAATGGGTATTTCTGCCCTCTACGGAATGTTCGCGGGTATCTACCACTGGTATCCAAAAATGTTCGGAAGAATGCTCAACAAAAACCTCGGATATGTTCACTTCTGGGTAACGACTGTTTGTGCCTATGGCGTATTCTTCCCGATGCACTTCATTGGTTTGGCAGGTCTTCCAAGACGTTATTACACCAATACCAACTTCCCATTGTTCGACGATTTGCAGAACGTCAACGTATTGATTACGACTTTCGCTTTGGTCGGAGGCGCATTCCAATTGGTGTTCCTGTACAACTTCTTCAGCAGCATTTTCTACGGAAAGAGAACAGTTCAAAACCCATGGCGTTCGACTACATTGGAGTGGACGGCACCAATCGAACACATCCACGGCAACTGGCCTGGAGACATTCCAGAAGTACACCGTTGGCCATACGATTACAGCAAACCGGGTCATGATGAGGATTTCGTTCCGCAGCACATCCCGATGAAAGAAGGAGAAGAGGAATTGCACCACTAATCCTTTCCTGCAAATACAAAAGCCTTTCACGCGAAAGGCTTTTTTTATGGTTTGAATTTCGTATTTTTATAGGAAATAAATCAAACGCCATGACCAAAGAATATTCGAACGGAGAAGTAACGATTGTATGGAAGCCCGATTTGTGCATCCATTCTGCCATCTGCGCCAAGGGATTGCCCAAGGTTTTCCAACCCAGGGAAAAGCCATGGATCAAAGAACAGGCGGCGACTTCAAAAGAAATCATGGATCAGGTCAGCAAATGCCCCTCGGGTGCCTTAAGTTTTTACATCAACGCTCAAAAATCAAACAATGGATAACCAATTATTCCGCAACGAAGAAAAGAAGCGCTTCGAACTCGAAGTCGACGGCCATACCGCCTTTATCGAATACCTCATTGACAAGGACCATGTCATGTACCTGACCCATACCGAAGTGCCAGCCGCGCTTGGCGGAAAAGGCGTCGGCAAAAATATCGTAGAGCAAACCTTGAATTACCTCAAAGACAACAACTTTAAGTTGGCACCATTGTGTCCGTTTGTCGCGGCATATCTTAAGCGCAATCCCGGATGGGAATTCCTTCTGGCCAACGGTTATCATATCGGGTAATGCATCAATTGAGACATAACAAAACCGAACATCAGTTTGAATTCCAAATCGATGACCAGGTAGCTTTTGTCGAATATTTCACCGAAGGCCAAAAGATTTACCTGACGCACACAGAAGTGCCCCAATCGTTGCGCGGCAACGGCATCGCCTCCGAATTGATCCGACAAACATTGGGCTACATCAAAAAGCAACACTGGATACTGGTCCCGCAATGTTCGTTTGTTGTGGCCTATGTCAACGACCATCCCGAATGGCATTCCATTTTGTCCGAAGGCTACCAAATGTAAAACCGATTTGGCTATCTTTGCCCCATGAATGAAAATCTAGATCCAACCAGCAACCGTTACAATTCCGACGAACTCGACCTCGAAAAGAGGTTGCGGCCGTTGTCGTTCGATGATTTCTCTGGACAGGATCAAGTGCTCGACAATTTGCGCGTGTTTGTAGAGGCCGCGAATTTGCGTGCCGATGCGCTCGACCATACGTTGTTCCACGGTCCACCCGGACTCGGCAAGACGACCTTGGCGAACATTCTCGCGAATGAACTCGGTGTTGGCATCAAGATTACTTCAGGGCCGGTTTTGGACAAACCGGGCGATTTGGCCGGTTTGCTCACGAACCTCGATGAACGCGATGTTTTGTTCATCGACGAAATCCACCGGCTCAGCCCGATTGTAGAGGAATACCTGTACTCGGCCATGGAAGATTTCAAGATCGACATCATGATCGAATCGGGTCCGAATGCACGTACGGTACAAATCAACCTCAATCCCTTCACACTCGTCGGTGCGACCACACGTTCGGGACTTTTGACCGCCCCGATGCGTGCGCGTTTCGGGATCCAAAGCCGACTCCAATATTACACCACCGAACTCCTGACGACCATTGTCCAAAGAAGTTCGTCCATCCTCAAAATGCCCATCACCATGGAGGCCGCGATTGAAATTGCCGGCCGCAGCCGTGGTACGCCGCGTATCGCCAATGCCTTGTTGCGCCGTGTACGCGATTTTGCCCAAATCAAGGGCAATGGCAAGATCGATATCGAAATCGCCAAATACGCGCTCAAGGCACTCAACGTAGACGCACACGGACTCGACGAAATGGACAACAGAATACTCCATACCATCATCGACAAGTTCAAGGGCGGCCCGGTCGGTTTGTCTACTTTGGCGACCGCCGTTTCCGAGAGCGGTGAAACCATCGAGGAAGTCTACGAACCGTTCCTGATCCAGGAAGGTTTTATTATTCGCACGCCTCGTGGCCGTGAAGTGACTGAGAAGGCGTACCGTCACTTGGGTAAAATCAACACCAACATTCAAGGCGGATTGTTTTAGGGCGTTCGTCGGCTCACCAAAAGCTAACGCATTTGGCTACGCCGCCACCGGGCTATCGGCTGCACACGGTGCTTGCCTCTATCCCTAACGCAAACCCGCATCCAAACGAAGTCTTGGCGAACCATCACGCTTCTTCGTTATCTTTGCGTTTGAAATGATCGACAACAAATCCAAATACACGCAGTTCATCAAGTCCGAAGCCCAACGTTTGGGGTTTTTGTCGTGTGGGATTTCCAAGGCGGGTTTTCTCGAACAGGAAGCGCCGCGATTAGAAGCTTGGCTCAACAACCACATGCACGGCCAGATGGCCTACATGGAGAACCATTTCGACAAACGCCTCGACCCAACCAAACTCGTTGATGATTCCAAAAGCGTGATTTCATTATTGCTCAACTATTATCCGTCCGAAAGTCAAAACACCGAATCCTATAAAATCTCCAAATACGCCTACGGACAGGATTACCATTTCGTCATCAAAGAGAAATTAAAGGAATTGTTGTTTTCGATCCAAAATGAAATCGGGGAAGTTTCGGGTCGCGCCTTTGTCGATTCGGCCCCTGTACTTGATAAAGCCTGGGCAGCCAAAAGTGGGCTCGGTTGGATCGGCAAGAATTCGAACCTCATTACCAAATCGACGGGCTCGTTTTACTTCATCGCCGAACTCATCATCGATCTCGAACTCGATTACGACCACGCCACGACCGACCATTGCGGTTCGTGCACCGCCTGTCTCGATGCCTGCCCGACCCAAGCCATTGTCGCGCCTTATGTGGTAGACGGCAGCAAATGCATTTCCTATTTCACGATTGAACTCAAGGAGAACATCCCGATGGACATGAAAGGAAAGTTTGACGATTGGGCTTTCGGTTGCGATGTATGCCAGGATGTGTGTCCGTGGAACCGCTTTTCCAAGCCACATGCCGAACCGCTTTTCAACCCCAATCCCGAACTGCTTTCGATGTCCAAAAAAGATTGGGAAGAAATCACCGAGGAGACTTTTCGTGCCGTTTTCAAAAACTCGGCGGTCAAGCGAACCAAACTCGATGGGCTCCGGCGCAACATCGATTTTCTTAAGCAATAGTTGCGAAAACTTGGTGATTGGCCGCGAATTCACGAATTATAATTTTCTGCTATCAATCCAATTGCAGGGATTTTTTAGTAAATAGGGAAATTACCATAACTACCTTCCAGGTACATTTTTTTAATTTCATTTATAAGATTTAAGATCAAGACGCGAATTTCGATTTTCGCAACGTTAACTTCAAATGGATAACTGCAGAGGAAATAAACGAAGGTTTAATAAATGGCAAAAAAGAAATTCGTGAATTCGTGGCCAACAAAAACAACAATTAACCCATAAAAGTTTCCTTTTTACACCGAGACGGTTACCTTTGTAAGTCGGAATAAATCCAGCGCTATGAACAGAAACAGCAAAAGAAGAGAAGCTTTACTATACCACGCCAAACCGCAACCGGGAAAAATCAAGGTTGTCCCAACCAAGAAATACGCCACGCAAAGGGATTTGTCACTCGCTTATTCGCCGGGTGTGGCCGAGCCCTGTCTCGAAATTGCCAAAGACGTCAACAACGTCTACAAATACACCGCAAAAGGAAACCTTGTCGCGGTAATCACCAACGGAACCGCAGTGCTTGGTCTGGGCGACATCGGTCCCGAAGCCTCCAAGCCGGTCATGGAAGGAAAAGGGTTGCTGTTTAAGATTTTCGCCGACATCGACGTGTTCGACATCGAAATCGACGCGAAGAACATCGACCAATTCGTCGAAACCGTCAAGAACATCGCCCCGACATTCGGCGGCATCAACCTCGAGGACATCAAGGCGCCCGAGTCTTTTGAAATCGAAAGACGACTCGTCGAAGAACTCAATATTCCGGTCATGCACGATGACCAGCACGGCACGGCAATCATTTCCTCGGCGGCGCTCATCAACGCGCTTGAACTTGCCGGAAAGAAAGTCGAAGATGTCAAAATTGTCGTCTCCGGTGCGGGTTCGGCGGCCTTGGCTTGTGCCAACTTGTACATTCTGCTCGGCGTTAAGGTCGAAAACATCATCATGTTCGACAAAGACGGCGTGCTTACCAACGACCGTAGCGATTTGTCGTCGCTCCAAAAAAGATATGCCAAAAACATCAAGGACAATTATACACTGGCCGAAGCGATGGTCGGCGCTGATATTTTCCTCGGGCTTTCTGCCGGAAACATCCTGACCCCAGAAATGTTGCTTACCATGGCCGACAACCCGATCGTATTCGCGATGGCGAACCCGGTTCCCGAAATCGATTACGATTTGGCCGTAGCGACCAGAAAAGACATCATCATGGCCACGGGCCGTTCGGACCATCCGAACCAGGTCAACAACGTACTAGGTTTCCCATACATTTTCCGCGGAGCACTCGATGTGCGCGCGACCAAGATCAACGAAGAAATGAAAATGGCGGCCGTCAAATCGTTGGCGGCGTTGGCCAAGGAATCGGTGCCCGAGCAGGTCAACATCGCTTATGGCGAGACCAAGCTTATTTTCGGGCGCGAATACATCATCCCCAAACCGTTCGATCCGCGTTTGATCACGATGGTCGCCCCGGCGGTGGCCAAGGCGGCGATGGATTCGGGGGTGGCTCTGCATCCGATTACCGATTGGGAAAAATACGAAGAAGAATTGCTCGAACGGTTGGGCTCCGACAACAAGATGGTGCGTTTGCTGACCAACCGTGCGCGCACCGAACCCAAACGTGTAGTGTTCGCCGAAGCGGACCACCTCGATGTGCTCAAGGCTGCACAAATCGTACTCGAAGAAGGCATCGGTTACCCGATTTTGCTTGGGAACCGCGAAGTGATTCTCGAACTCAAGGAAGAACTCGGTTTCGATGCCGAAGTGCCCATCTATGATCCGAAAACCAAAGAAGAAGACCAGCGTCGACTGCGCTATGCCGAGATTTTCTGGAAAGCCAGGCAACGCCGTGGCATTTCGTTGCTCGATGCACAGAAATGGATGCGCGAACGCAATTATTTCGCCGCGATGATGGTCAATGAAGGTGAGGCCGATGCGCTGGTGACGGGTTATTCGCGCAGTTATCCGTCGGTCGTTAAACCGATGATGCAACTCATTGGCAAGGCGCCGGGGATTTCGATCATCGCGACGACCAATATGATGATGACCAACCGCGGGCCGATGTTCCTGTCGGATACGGCCATCAATCCTGATCCAAGCTCGGACGATTTGGCGAAGATTGCGCTCATGACGGCCAAGACCGTCCGCATGTTCGGGATGGAACCGGTCATTGCGATGGTGTCGTTTTCGAATTTTGGTTCGTCGGCCGATCCGAATGCGTCGAAAGTGCGCGAATCGGTCGCTTACCTGCACAAATACTATCCGGATTTGATCGTCGACGGGGAAATCCAAGCCGATTTCGCACTCAACGCCGATATGCTCAAGGCCAAATTCCCGTTTTCAAAACTCGCAGGCAAGAAAGTCAATACGCTCATTTTTCCGAATTTGGAAGCGGCCAACATCACCTACAAAATGCTCAAGGAATTGTACAAGGTAGACTCGGTAGGCCCGATTATGCTGGGCATGGAGAAGCCGGTGCACATTTTCCAGCTCGGTGCAAGTGTCGAGGAAATGGTCAATATGGCAGCCGTCGCCGTGGTCGATGCGCAGGAAAAACACAAACGCATCCGCAACCTTCAGGTAAAAATTTAGCAGATCTAACCGAAAATTACCCCAATTAAAGATTTTTGCTATATTTGGGATTACTTTAACAGAGCGATGATAGCACATTTACAAGGGAAATTAGTTGAAAAAACGCCGACCGAAGTCGTGATTGATTGTGGTGGCGTTGGCTACCACGTTAACATTTCACTTCATACGTATTCCTTACTTCCCAAGACCGAAAACATCAAGCTTTTTACGTATTTACAGATCAAGGAAGACGCGCATACGTTGTTCGGATTCGTCGAAAAATCGGAGCGCGAAATCTTCAAGATGTTGCTGTCGGTTTCCGGTATTGGTGCGGGAATCGCGCGAACGATGTTGTCTTCGCTCGAGCCCAAACAGATCATCCAGGCATTGGCCGTGGGCGATATCGGAACCATCCAATCGATCAAGGGAATCGGGAACAAGACCGCACAGCGCGCCATCCTCGACCTCAAGGACAAAGTGTTAAAAGTCTATGATTTGGACGAAGTTTCGATGACGGCAAACAATACAAACAAGGATGAGGCGTTATCTGCTTTGGAGGTTTTGGGCTTTAACAAAAAATTGGCAGAGAAAGTCGTAGACCGCATCGCAAAAGACAGTCCGGAGGCCACTGTCGAAATGATTATCAAACAGGCATTAAAAAATTTATAATTCTTGAAAACATTCTACATAAACAAAATCGAATCGCTATTGAAAATCACTGGTTTTGCCCTGGTTTTTCTATGCAGTTTTGGTTTGCACGCACAGGTTGACGAAGAAACGGACGAAGAAGTCCAGGATTCCGTAAAGACAGGTTACACGGTTGGTGCGCTGCAAATGCAGAATCCACCAAGTATTATTGAAGCTTATACCTATGACCCGGTCACGAACCGTTATATTTATACCCATTCGGTCGATGGATTCAACATCAATTATCCGATTATCTTAACACCGGCCGAATACGACGAACTCGTGTTGCGCGAGTCAATGCGCAAGTATTTCCAGAAAAAATCGGATGCGATCGATGGCAAAAAAGAAGGGACGGCCGATGCCAAGAAAGATTTGTTGCCCAGGTACTACATCAACTCTGGTTTCTTCGAGACGATTTTTGGTAGCAATACGATAGATGTCAAACCGACAGGTTCGGTAGAAATTGACTTAGGCGTTCGTTACACCAAACAGGACAATCCGGCTTTTTCACCGCGAAACCGTTCGACGACCACCTTCGATTTTGACCAAAGGATCAGCATGAGTTTGATGGGGAAAGTCGGGACCCGATTGGGCGTGACGGCGAACTACGACACTGAATCGACTTTTGCGTTCCAAAACCTGATCAAGCTCGAATACACGCCTACCGAGGACGACATCATCCAGAAAATCGAGGTCGGTAACGTGAGTTTGCCGCTCAACAGTTCATTGATCCGTGGCGCGCAGAGCTTGTTTGGGGTCAAGGCGCAATTGCAGTTCGGAAGGACGACCATTACCGGGGTGTTTTCGGAACAGAAATCGCAAACCAAAACCGTGACGGCCCAAGGCGGATCGACGGTACAGGACTTTGATTTCTTTGCCTTGGAATACGACAATGACCGACATTTCTTCCTCTCGCAATATTTCAGAAACAAATACGACCAGTCGCTCAAGAACTATCCGTTCATCGACAGCCGTGTGCAGATCACGCGTATCGAGGTTTGGATCACCAACAAGCAGAACCGGATCAATACGACCAACAACAACCTGAGGAACATCATCGCGCTCCAGGATTTGGGGGAATCGCGACTTACCGATCCGACATCGAATACCTTGATTCCGGACAACCAACTCGTGATCGTGAATTCGCCGGCCGCACCGCCATCGAACTTCTTCGTGGCAGCACCTGATTCGCCGGTCGACAACAAGAACAACAAATACAACCCGGGATTGATTACCAGCGGTAATGGTATCCTGAATCCGGCCATCCGTGAAATCGCGACGGCTGATGCTGGTTTTACCGGTGTGGTTCCGGTGCAGGGACAGGATTATTCGAAGCTCGAAAATGCGCGAAAGTTGACCGCGAACGAGTATACGTTCCATCCGCAGCTCGGTTACATCTCGTTGCAGCAGCGTTTGAACAACGACGAAATTTTGGCCGTGGCCTACCAGTACACCATCGGTTCAACCGTGTACCAAGTCGGTGAATTCGGGAACGATGGCGTCGATGCCACACAAGTCGGACCGACCAATCCCGATACCGGACAGCCCGAAACCGTGACTTCGCAAACGCTGGTCCTCAAATTGCTCAAGAGCAGCTTGACCAATGTCGAGGCGCCGATCTGGAACTTGATGATGAAAAACATCTACCAGATTCCTGGGGCTTACCAATTGGAACAGGAAGATTTCCGATTCAACATTTTGTACGCCGATCCGTCGCCACTCAATTACATCAGCCCGGTGCTCGGGACACCGTTCCCGTCGAATCCGTTGCCCGAAGACCGTGTGGCCGAAACACCGTTGCTCAAGGTATTCGACGTCGATAAACTCAACTACAACAACGACCCACAGGCCGGCGGTGACGGTTTCTTCGATTTCCTTCCGGGCTTGACCGTCGACCAACAAAATGGCCGATTAATCTTTACGACAGTCGAACCATTCGGTAAGACCATTTTCGAAAAACTCCGATTGAACAATACGGAAAGTTATAACGGCGACCAGGCTTCCCTGATCGACTACAACGACAACCAAAGAAAATACGTTTTCAAAAGCCTGTACCGCAAAACCCAATCGCAGGCATTGCAGGACAGCGACAAGAACAAGTACCAATTGCGCGGTAAATTCAAGTCATCGGGCGGCGACGGCATCCCGATCGGGGCGTTCAACGTGCCGCGTGGATCGGTGGTCGTAACTGCCGGCGGACGTGTGCTCGTGGAAGGTGTGGATTACAGCGTGAATTACCAAGCCGGTCGTGTCCAGATTTTGGATCCGGCTTTGCAGGCTTCGAATACGCCGATCCAGGTTTCGGTCGAAAACAATTCAACTTTTGGTCAGCAGACCAGAAGGTTCTGGGGATTCAATGTCGAGCACAAATTCTCAGAGAATTTCATCATCGGCGGTACGTTCCTCAAGATGACCGAAAAACCGTTTACACAGAAATCGAGCTATGGCCAGGAATCGGTCAACAACACGATTTACGGATTCAATGCGAACTATTCGACAGAAGTTCCGTTCCTGACGCGAATGGTCAACAAATTGCCGAACATCGATACCGATGTGCCGTCGAACTTCTCGTTCCGTGGGGAAATCGCTTTCCTGAAACCCGATACCCCGAAAGCCGACCAATTCAATGGCGAGTCTACTTTATATGTGGATGACTTTGAGGGTTCGCAAACCACGATCGATTTGCGCACGCCTTCTTCCTGGTACTTGTCGGCGACCCCGATCAAACGCATCGGCGACCCGAATCTGTATCCTGATTTCGGCGGTAATGCAAACGATTTGAGTTATGGTTACAAGCGTGCGCGTTTGAACTGGTATACCATTGACCCGATTTTCTATGCACAAAGACCGGGCGGCATCAGCGTAGACGACATTTCATGGAACAATACGAGACAGATTTTGAGTACGGAATTGTATCCGAATACCGATATCGCGGTCGGCCAATTGGTCACCGTACCGACACTCGATTTGACCTATTATCCGCAAGAAAGGGGAATGTACAACAACAGTCCGACTTTTGGGGCCGATGCGCCGCAAGACAACTTCGGTGGAGTCACGCGCGCGCTGAGCTCGACCAACTTTGAACAGGGCAACGTGGAATACATCCAGTTTTGGATGCTCGACCCTTATGTGGGTTACAACGGGATTGGCAATGACAACGATCCGACCAATACGGGCCGTATTTTCTTCAACCTCGGTTCGATTTCGGAAGACATCCTCAAGGACCGCAGGAAACAATTCGAAAACGGTTTGCCTGAAGCCGGCGGTGCACAACAAACCATCGCAACGATTTGGGGTAAATTGCCCTATTCGCAGTCGCTCGTGTATGCGTTCGACACCAATGAAGGCAACCGCAGCGTACAGGATGTCGGGCTTGACGGCTTGAACGATTTCGAAGAAGCCGCCATCTACACCAACGGCCCGGCCAATGACCCTGCGGGGGACAACTACCAGTATTTCCTGGCAGCGACCGGAAACGTACTCGAGCGCTACAAAAACTACAACGGATTGCAAGGCAACTCACCGGTCAATGTATCGGATTCGAACCGCGGAAACACGACGGTTCCGGATGTAGAAGACATCAACCGTGACAATACCATGGACGAAATCGACGCCTATTACGAATACCACGTCGATATTTTCCCGAACATGCAAGTGGGCGCCTTATCGCCTTACATCACCAACGTCCAGCCAATCGTCGCACCGATTCCGGGTTCGGAAGCGCCAAGCGAGACCACGCCGGGACGATGGATCCAGTTCAAGATTCCGATTGCGCAGTTTGAAAACAAGGTCGGACCGATTTCCGATTTCACTTCGATCCGCTTCATGAGGATGTTCATGACCGGTTTCCAAAGACCGATCACGATCCGTTTCGGGGCACTCGATTTGGTCCGTGGCGAATGGAGAAGGTATACCTCGTCACTCGAGCCAGGTGACATCAATCCGGATGACGACGGTACCGATTTCGACGTAGAATCGGTCAACATCCAGGAGAATTCCGAAAGAGAGCCGATCCGTTATGTGTCGCCTCCGGGGGTTCAACGCGAACAGTTGTACAACAACAATACACTGATCAACCAGAACGAACAAGCCTTGGCTTTGCGTGTCAACGGCGACGGTTTGCAGCCGGGCGATTCAAGGGCGGTGTTCAAGAACGTCAGCGTAGACATGCGCCAGTTCAAGAAACTCAAGATGTTCCTGCACGCCGAAGCCATCACCGATGATCCGTCGCCTTTGGACAATGGTCAAATGGTCGGCTTCATCCGTTTCGGTAACGATTTTACCGAAAACTTTTACCAGATTGAGATTCCGCTCGATGTGACGCTTCCGGGCGCCTCGATTGCAGAATTGGTTTGGCCGGTCTCGAACGAAATCGACATGCCTTTGTCTTTGCTCACGCAACTCAAGATTTTATCAAGAAGTGCCGGGCCATTGGCACCGGGGCAAATCTTCTATATGACCGAAAACCAACTCGATAATTCAAGACAAGGCAAACTCAAGATTGGGGTGCGCGGGAATCCGAATTTCGGTTTGGTGCGTACGCTCATGGTCGGGGTCAAGAACGGATTGCCTGTCGGTCCGGACAGTCCCAACATCCGAGGCGAGGTTTGGTTCAACGAATTGCGTCTGGCCGAAATGGACAACAACGGCGGTATGGCCGCAGTGGTCAACATCGATGGTAATATTGCCGATTTCGCGACAGTTTCGGCGACAGGTAAAATCAGTACGGTTGGCTTTGGTACGCTCGAGCAAGGCCCGAATGAGCGCAGCCGTGAAGACTTGCAACAATACAACATCGTGACCAACTTGAACCTCGGCAAATTGCTTCCGAAGAAATGGGGCATCAACCTGCCGTTCAATTACGGGGTGGGCGAGGAGAAAATCACGCCGGAATACGATCCGTTCAACCAGGACATCAAACTCGATCAGGTGCTTGATGTAACGGCCGATAAGAATGAAAAAGACATCATCGAGAACCGTGCGATCGATTACACCAAACGCCAAAGCATCAACTTCATTGGGGTGCGAAAGGAACGCGGTGCCGAACAGAAACCACACATCTACGACCCGGAAAACCTTACGCTTTCGTACTCGTACAATGAAGTGAACCGCCACAATTTCGAGATCGAGAATTTCCGCGACCAGCAGGTCACCACCACGGTGGATTATGCGTTCAGTTTCCAGCCGAAAACGATCGAACCGTTCAAGAAAAGCAAGTTCTTCAAGAAAAGCGATTATTGGAAAATGCTCAGCGATTTCAATTTCAATTATTTGCCGTCGAATATCACGTTCAGTACGAACATCACGCGCCAATACAACAAGCAGCAGTTCCGCCAGATCGATGTGCAGGGCATCCCGCTCGATCCGTTGTACAGAAGGAATTTCTTGTTCAATTACCAATACGGTTTCAATTACAATTTGACCAAGGCGCTCAAAGTCAATTATACGGCGACTTCGAGCAACATCGTCCGCAACTACATGAAGGAAAACAACGAACCGGACAATACGGTGACAATTTGGGACGATTACTGGAATGTGGGTGACCCGAACCAGCACTCGCAACAGATTGTCGTCAATTATGACCTGCCGATCAATAAGATTCCGGCCTTGTCGTTCCTGAAGTCGACCTATTCCTATACCGGTGATTACAGTTGGCAAAGGGCGTCGGTGGCCTTGTCCGAAGTGGAAGTCGACGGGGTCAAGTACAACCTCGGTAACACGATCCAGAATGCCGCCTCGCACAAGCTCAACACGACCTTGAACATGGATGCATTCTATAAATACATCGGCCTGACCAAGAAACCGAAAACACCGGCCCGAAATGCACAGCCGGCCAAGGCACCAAAGCCAGGCGAAAAAGTGACCAATACGGCACAGCCTGCGGCCAACCAAGGCAATATTTTCCTCGACGGATTGATTGGCATCGCGACTTCGGTCAAGAACATTCAAGTCAATTATACTGAAAACCGCGGAACGGTCCTGCCGGGCTATTTGCCGGGATTGGGCTTCTTTGGTTCGTCCAAGCCGACGCTCGGATTCGTATTCGGTTCGCAGGACGACGTGCGTTACGAAGCGGCCAAGGCGGGTTATTTGACCAATTACCAGGATTTCAACCAGAACTATACGGCCATCAGCAGCAAGACGCTCAACATGACGGCCAATGTGGATTTGTTCCCGGATTTCAAGATTGACCTCAATGCCGATCGCACCTATGTGGAAAATTATTCGGAGCAGTTTGACGTTTCCGAAGATGGACAGTACAATTCACGTGCGCCGTATTCATTCGGTAACTTCTCGATTTCGACCGTGATGCTTTCGACCGCGTTCAAGACCAGCGACGAAATCAAATCTTCGGCGTTTGAGGATTTCAAGAACAACCGACTCATCATCGCGAACCGTTTGGCCGAACAATTCTATGGGACATCCAATGTGCCGAGATATGGTGAAGGCCAGTACCAGCTTCCGACCGACCCAGCCGATCCGAACTACAACATTTACCAGAACAACCTCGGTTATCCGGTAGGTTTCGGAAAAAACAACCAGGCGGTCTTGATCCCATCGTTCTTGTCGGCCTATACCGGTTTGATCAGCGGGGCGGCAGGTGAGGACACCAAGAAAATATCACTCGATGCCTTCCGCGACATCCCGATCCCGAACTGGACGATCAAGTACAGCGGGCTCATGCGTTACAAATTCTTCAAGGATCGTTTCAAACGTTTCTCTGTCCAGAACAGCTACAAGGCTTCGTATACGATCAATGCGTTCCGTTCGAACTTCGAATATGACAAAGCGCCAAGCGGCAGAAAAGCCGATGGCAGCTTGAATGTGGATGCCGGCGGAAACCTGTACAACAAGACCATTATCCAGAACATCAACCTTGTCGAGCAGTTCAGCCCACTGATGCGTATCGATATGGAATTCAAGAACTCGTTCAAGGTGTTGGCCGAAATGAAGAAAGACCGTGCGCTGTCGATGAGTTTCGACAACAACTTGCTCACCGAAGTCAAAGGCGTGGAATATGTGGTTGGTTTTGGCTACCGCATCAAGGACGTGATCATTTCGACACGTCTGGCCGATAACCCGAATGGCATCATCAAGAGCGACATCAACATCAAATTGGATGGATCTTATAGAAACAGCGAGACGATCGTGCGTTACCTCGATTACGACAACAACCAGTTGTCGGGCGGGCAAAACATGTGGTCGGCCAAGTTGACCGCCGATTATTCGTTCAGCAAAAACCTGACGGCGATTTTCTATTACGACCATTCGTTCTCTAAAGCGGTAATTTCCACTTCGTTCCCGATCACGAACATCAGGGCCGGATTTACGTTGCGTTACAACTTTGGAAATTAACCCTCAAAAATTTTAAAATGAGCTAGGCAAGCGTTACATTTGCCTTGAACAAAATAACTCACTAAAATGAACATACCAGCTAATTTAAAGTACACCAAAGACCACGAATGGGTGGCCCTCGACGGAGACATCGCTACAGTGGGAATCACCGATTTCGCACAAAAAGAACTCGGCGATATCGTTTATGTCGAAGTGGAAACGCTCGACCAAACCCTCGACAAAGATGTTGTTTTCGGCACCGTAGAAGCGGTAAAAACCGTATCCGATTTGTTCCTGCCTTTGGCTGGGGAAATCATCGAATTCAATGAAGAACTCGAAACTGCTCCTGAAACCGTCAACACCGATCCTTACGGAAAAGGTTGGATGATCAAAGTGAAGGTAAGCAACGCGGCAGATTTTGATGCTTTACTTTCAGCCGATGCCTACAAAGAACTTATTGGCGCATAAACATTTTTGGCTCACACTGGCCATTGTTTGGACACTGGTCATTGCGGTGCTGTGCCTGGTCAGTTTCAAGAAATTGCCCACGGTCAAACTCACCGGAGCCGATAAATATGTGCACGCCGTGTTTCATTTGGTGTTTACCGGATTGTGGTTTTTGTACTTGCGGTTCCAAAATGGCAGGGCGTTGGCCAAGGCTTTTTTCGCATCGGTGGCCTATGGCATCCTGATCGAAATCATGCAGGGGCTTTTCACCCAAACCCGCAAGGCCGACCTCAAAGATGTCCTCGCCAACATTACTGGCGCTTTACTCGCGGTGATGGTCATTTTGGCTTACGAAAAACTGCGCAAAAGAAAAGCGTACAATTAAAACAGAAATATGTCCCACTTCGGTGGGATTTTTTTATTTTTATCGCATGAAGATCAAACAGTATCTCGATTCGACTTATCTCAAGACCGCAGGCCAGGCTGGCCTCAGCGAAACGGAGAATGCAGCAGTCGCCCAAAAATTCATCCAGGAGGCGATCGATGAGCAGTTCAAGCTCATCATGATCCGTCCGGAACGGGTAGCGATGGCCAAAGAAATGATTGCCGCGGCCAAATCCAAGGTGACCATCGGGACGGTCATTGATTTTCCCGAAGGCCGTTCGCCGATCGAGCAAAAGTTAGCCGAAGCCAAGCAAGCGATTGCCGATGGGGCCGATGACCTCGATTTTGTTTGCAATTACGAAGCGTTTAAGAAAGGCGAAATCGGTTTGGTCAAGGAGGAAATCCTCAAAGGCACACAGATCGGACTCGAAAACCACAAGATTGTCAAATGGATCATCGAAGTAGCGGCGCTCAATCCGCAACAGATTGTCCAACTTTCCACGTTGATCAAAAACGTAGTCGTCGGCAATTTTAAGGAAGATTGCTACGACCAGGTTTTCGTCAAATCGTCGACCGGTTTTTACCAGACCGCAGACAATCAGCCCAACGGGGCTACCGTAGAAACCATCATCATGATGCTCGAAAATGCCTCGCCGCTTCCGGTCAAGGCGGCTGGTGGTGTGCGCACTTACGAGGAGGCGGTCCAGATGATCCAGCTCGGGGTCAAACGCATCGGGACATCTTCGGCCAAAGCCATTGCCAACGGACAGGTTTCCGACAGCATTTATTAATGTTACAGAAAAAAATATGAGACAACTTATTTCGGTTTTGCTTTTAACTGCAGGGATTTTTTCCGCCAAGGCGCAGCTCGTGGGCCAAGCCAGCGAACAATTTCCTGTTTTCCCGAATTGCCAAGGCCAAAAAGGCAAGGCGCTCGAAACCTGTTTTTACGCTCAAGTGCAGGATTTCGTGTACCACAATTTCAAAGTGCCGGCTGATTTGGAGAAAGATTTCAAAGGGTCGGTGATTGTGCTTTTTGAAGTCGACGCCGAAGGAAATTTCAAGCCGATTTATGTCGATGCGCCCAATGAAAAGCTATCGCAGGAAGGACGTCGCGTCTTTACCCAATTTCCAAAGGTTGGCCCGGCGACGTACAACGGCAACCCGGCTTATGTGAAATACACGATCAAGATTGCCATCCCGCTCCAAACATCTGCGCAGATTGCCGAAGAAAACGCCAAGAAAATCGAGGAAGAAAAGCAATTCGCCGCCACCAATTACACGAGAAACCGACACAATGAATTGTCGGAATACGACAGCATCAAATACCACAAGTTCAACGAACCCAAGTTTGAAAGCAACCTCAATATCCCGTTTTCGCACAGTTATTATGCGCAGTTCGACGATGCGATGAACCAGGTCGGAGCCAACAACCATACGGCTTCGAAACCGTATACGTACAAGGAGGTGGCGCGTTATTACAACCTGCGCGAGGCCAACGAAAAACTCATGAAAAGCAAAACCAGTTGGTTCGGGCGCAAACTGTGGAATGAAAACACGGTGCAGATCCAAGGCGAAGGTTATTGGTTTACGGTCAATCCTGTGTTCGATTTACAGATCGGACGGGCCAAAGGACGCGAATCGCGCAGCACGTACCTCAATACACGTGCCTTGCAAATCCAAGGTGGATTGGGCAAGGATGTCAACTTCACGACGACGATTTATGAAACCCAGGGCCGTTTCGCAGGCTATTACAACCGCTACGCCGAATCGATCCGTTCGCAATCGGGAAGCGATCCGGCCATTGTTCCGGGTGTCGGCGTGGCCAAGGATTTCGGGACCGATTCGTATGACATCCCGTCGGCGGAAGCCAACATTACTTATGCGCCGACCACTTGGTTCAACATCCAGATGGGCTATGGCCGCAATTTCATCGGGGACGGTTACCGTTCGCTCATTACGACCGACGGCGTGAGTCCGTATCCGTATTTCAAGCTCAATACGACGTTCTGGAAAATCAAGTACACCAATACTTATTTGTTTTTGAAAGATGTGCGTCCGGAAGTCACAGAAGACCGTACCTACAAAACCAAGTTCATGGCCAACCATTACCTGAGTTGGAATGCATCGAAAAGACTCAATATCGGGTTTTTCGAATCGGTGGTTTGGGCCAACACGAACGGACGTGGCTTTGATGCGAGTTTCCTGAATCCGATTATTTTTTACCGCTCGGTCGAATTTGCATCATCGGCACGAAGCGGAAATGCATTGTTGGGGCTCACCGGAAAGTACAAAATCAACAACCAGATCAATTTTTACACGCAGTTTTTGCTCGATGAATTCTCGCTCGGCGACATCAAAAGTGGCGACAAGAGTTGGAAGAACAAATTCGGTTATCAGGTCGGGGTCAAATATTTCAACGCCTTCAACATCGAAAATCTTTTGGTTCAAGCCGAATACAACCATGTGCGTCCGTATGTGTACGCGCACAGCGACCCGTTGACGAATTATGCGCACAGCAACCAAAGCCTCGGACACCAATGGGGCGGCAATTTCAGGGAAATCATCGCGATTGCTCGTTACCACAAAGGGCGTTATTTTGCCGATATGAAATTCACGATCGGGACACGCGGACTCGATTTCAATACGGCCACCGATACACTCAATTACGGCGGCAACATCTACCGCGATTATGACGAAGGCCGTGCACGCGACAAAGGCGTGACCATCGGGCAAGGAAACAAAACGAGTATTTTCATAGCCGATGTCCAGGCGGGTTATCTCGTGAATCCTGCGACCAATTTGAAAGTGTTTGCGAGTTACATCCACAGGAATTTTGATCCTTTGGTCAATACATTGGAAAATTTCAAGGAGACGACCAATTGGGTTTCTGTCGGAATCCGAAGCGATATCTTTAACTGGTATTACGACTATTAGGATGAAAGTTTATGTTGACGCAGCTTGCGACATCAAATATGCCTCTTTTTATGTGGAAGGCATTCGGCGATTCACGGGCGGCATGCCACAATTTACCTCGTCCTATTTCGGACAATTCGAGCTCAATAACCACTATTTTCCACTGGTTGTAGCGCATCAAAACGGTTTGTCGAAAATTATCATCGATTTTGCCGATGGCTGGTCGATCGACAGCAAGGCTTATGAATGGTGCGATTTGTATGCGAAAGTGAACATTGATTTCGCCGATGCGGACCGGTACGAAAAGTTGTTTTCCATCGGACCGAGTTTCGGGATCCGTACATTTTCGCCTGTGGGGACGGTCTTTTATTCCATCGTCAATTTTCTCAAGGCCAAGCACAGAATTCCCAACACCAAGACTTTCTTTGCCAACTACAATTCCCAGCGCCTGCGTTTTTCGATTGGGCACTACCGAAATGATAAGAAATCGAGCAACGATTATGTGTTTTTTGCTTCTTCGCTCTGGAAATCGGAGCCCGAAACCAATGCTTTCCGTGCGAATTTCATCCGCGCTTGCCAAAAAATCCTCGGTCCGAATTTCGAAGGTGGATTTGCACCCCGAACGCGAAACGATGTACCGGGTTATGAAGACTTGACCCTTTCGGGCCGCATCGGTGAGTCGGAGTATTTTGACAAATTGCGTGACTCGATGGCCGTTTTCAATACGCCCGCCGTTTTGCAATGCCACGGTTGGAAGCTTGGCGAATTCATGGCATTGAACAAGGCGATCATTTCGACACCGTTGGCGCGCAAACTTCCCAAGAACCTCGTTGACGGCGAAGATTTCCTTCTGACCGACGGAACGCAAAGCGATATGGAACACAAAATCCGGTTGCTGCTCGATAATCCCGAACTCAAAGTGAAGCTTGAACGCGCGTCGATTGCCTATTATAACGATTTTGTCGCGCCTGAAAAAGTGATTTCGTTGATTTTCGGCCAATTGGGAATCAAATAAATCGGTTGCCTTTTCCTGAAATTTGCTTGTCCAATCGCTTTCTATAAATTACCTTTGCGCCACTAATGAAACCGTTTTGAGCGCAACCGGAAATTCCTTCTCTGTAAAATCCATTTTCACCGATTTTAAAGAAATCACCAAGGCAGGATTGGCGATCAGCGTATTGTTCTCGTCGATTGCGGGGTATTTGCTCGGTTTTGATGCCGCGCATCCGTTCAGTTGGTTGACTTTGCTCATGCTCATGGTGGGCGGTTATTGTATGGTGGGCGCTTCGAATGCGTTCAACCAGGTCATCGAGAAAGACCTCGACGCGATGATGGACCGCACCAAGAACCGTCCGGTCCCTTCGGGCAGGATGACACCCAATGTCGCTTTGTTTATTGCGAGTCTGCTCACGATCATCGGTTTGGTTTTGCTGTACATGATCAATCCCAAAACGGCCATGTTCGGCGCGATTTCGATTTTTCTTTACACGAGCGTGTATACGCCTTTGAAAACGATGACGCCTTTGTCGGTTTTTGTGGGTGCGTTTCCGGGAGCGATCCCGTTTATGCTGGGCTGGGTGGCCGCTACCGATGATTTCGGGATCGAGGCCGGAACCTTGTTTTTGGTCCAGTTCTTTTGGCAGTTCCCGCATTTTTGGTCCATCGGTTGGTTTTTGTATGAAGATTACGAAAAAGCCGGATTTTTCATGTTGCCTTCGGGCAAGAAAGACCGTTCGACGGCACTCCAAACGATTTTGTATACGGTTTGGCTGATCATTGCTTCGCTGTTGCCGATGCTGGGCTATACCGGAAAATTATTCATTACGCCAATTTCTGCGGTGGTGGTTTTGCTGCTCGGCTTGTGGATGTTGTTTTTCGCCGTCCGATTATACAAGCAACGCACTGCAAAGGCGGCCAAGACGCTCATGCTCGTGAGCGTTTCCTACATTACCTTGTTACAAATCGTTTATATTTTAGATAAATTTTTCAGATGAGAGCACAATCTACCATGACCGTTGAGGAGCACAAGTCGCGTTCAGACCGTTCTTATAAATTGCTGTTGCTGTTTGCGATGGTGAGCATGACGATGATGTTTGCCGGATTGACGAGTGCTTTTGTGATCAGCAAGAGCCGCGCCGACTGGTTGCAGAATTTCCAGATGCCGGTCGCATTTTTTATCAGTACGGCCGTGATCATTGGTTGCAGCGTGACGTTTCATTTGGCCAAACTCGCGGTGAAGAAAGACAACCGCGGTGGGGTGACGTTGTGGTTGCTGGCCACTTTGGTGCTTGGGACGGCATTTGTATTCCTGCAATTTGCGGGTTTTGATGCCATCATCCAACAAGGTTATTATTTCACTGGAAGCGAAAGCAATATCACGACGACGTTTCTCTATGTGGTCACGATTGCCCATTTGGCGCACCTTGCGGGCGGGATGATTTCGCTTTTGATCATAATTTATAATCATTTTAAACAAAAATACAACTCCCGTCAAACCCTTGGAATAGAGCTTGGTGCAATGTATTGGCACTTCCTTGATTTGTTGTGGGTATATTTGTTTTTATTTTTATATTTCTTTAAATAAAAAAAAACGTAAATTTGGGAACTTTTTAACGAATAACTTTTATGGAAGCGACAGCTCATACAGACAGTCAACACAAAACCTGGGGTGGCGGAAACGAACCATTAGGCGCCAATTATGGCAAGTTAATGATGTGGTTTTTCATCGTTTCGGATGCCTTAACCTTCTCCGGATTCCTTGCCGCTTACGGTTTCTCAAGATTTAAGTTTATTGAAACATGGCCATTGCCGGACGAGGTGTTCACGCACTTCCCGTTCATGCACGGCGTTTCGGCACCAATGTACTATGTGGCATTGATGACCTTTATCTTGATCTTCTCGTCCGTAACGATGGTACTTGCCGTAGACGCAGGACACCACATGGACAAGAAGAAAGTGACTTTCTATATGTTCCTGACCATCATCGGTGGTTTGATCTTCGTGGGCTCACAGGCTTGGGAGTGGAAAAACTTCATCAAGGGCGAATATGGCGCGGTCGAAACCAAAGGCGGTAGCTTGCTCCAATTCGTTGACGACCACGGAAAGCGTTTGGCCTTGGCCGATTTCGCGGTCGAATTGCCAGAAGAAAGGGCGCAGTTGACGCGTAGCCGTGGTACCTGGTTCCAATCCGAAGGCAGTCTCACAACCTATTCACTCGCTGAAGTACAGGCTGGTTTCAAGGCGCATCCGAATGTTCGCGTAAGAACCGAAGTATTGTACAAAGACGATGCGGCGGCCAAAGCCAACAAAGACATCGACCACAGCTTGAGCCACCACAAACACAAAACGGTTTTGACGCGTGAAGCTTCAGAAAAGTTCCTGGCCAACGGTCACTTGGTGGTGGAAGGCGCAAACCTGACCCGCAACGAATACGGCAGTAAATTGTTCGCTGATTTCTTTTTCTTCATCACAGGATTCCACGGTTTCCACGTATTTTCTGGGGTCATCATCAACTTCATCATTTTCTTGAACGTTCTTTTGGGAACTTACGAAAAGAGAAGGAACTATGAAATGGTAGAGAAAGTCGGGCTCTATTGGCACTTTGTCGACTTGGTTTGGGTATTCGTATTTACCTTCTTCTACTTGGTTTAATCTACAAAAGCATTTACAGTTATGTCACACGAACACGCATCAAATACAAAAAGAATCTGGTTTGTCTTCGGTTTGTTATCCGTAGTCACCACAGTAGAAGTTATCCTGGGTATTGTAAAGCCGGACGCTTTGCACATGACCAACTTCTTGAGCATGAATTTGCTCAACTGGATCTTCATCATCCTGACCATTTTTAAGGCTTATTACATCATCTGGGCGTTCATGCACATGGAAGGCGAAACTACCGGTCTTAAATGGGCGGTTGTCTCTCCGGTTATTTTCTTGGTTTTATATCTACTCTTCATCCTTTTGGTGGAGGCTGATTATATATTCGAGGTGTTTAAAGATTCAACCATCAAGTGGAATTTTTAACAACATATTAATTCAGAAAAAAGACGGTTTTACGACCGTCTTTTTTTATTTTTGTACCGCACTAAACGCAGCGTGCCATGAAAAAAACCTTAGTCCTTTTTACGCTTTTTATCGTTCCCATCGTTGCGTATCTTTTTTTTGCCTCGGGCGTCAACGGATTTACCCATTTGCCTACGATTACGCCCCAAGTAGCCGACCTCGGTAATTGGCATTCACTGAGCGGTGACAAAGTCTCGCTCGATCAAAAAATTACGATTTTAGGCTTCGGCGGTACCGATGTATTGCAAAACCGCGGCAACCTGTTCAACCTGCAACAGAAAGTGTATTTGCGTTACCACGAATTCACCGACCTGCAATTCGTTTATGTCTGTCCGATAGGAACCGAAGCGGCCGCCCAAAGTATCTGGACAGCCATGCAAGCCACGACCGACATGTCACGCTGGCAATTCGTTTTCGCCACACCCGAGGAAATCCAAGCCTACCACAAACAACTGAAGCTGCAAGGCCAACTCGGAGCTAATTTCGGAACGCCCGATATTTACATCATCGACAAGGAAAGAAACCTGCGTGGCCGTACCGGCGAGGAATACAAGGAAGGCTACAACACGTTCCACCCAGCCGAACTCAGCAACGAAATGCTCGACGATTTCAAGGTCGTCCTTTATGAATACCGCGCCGCGCTCAAGAAAAACAACAACGCGACCAAAAGAGAGATTTAAAATGAAGAACAAATCATACATCGGGATTTCACTCGTGATCCTGGTCTTCGGGATTATTTTCGTTCCGAAAATCGTCAACCGCATCAAAGGCGACGCCATCGTTAAGGGCGACCGGCTCGATCAGGTTTCCAACCATGGAAAGGAAACCGAGCAATTGTTTACGATGGGCTCGGTTCCCACGTTCAAGCTGACCGATCAGAACGGCAAAACGATTTCGGATACCGATCTCCGCGGAAAAGTATACGTGCTCGAGTTTTTCTTTACGACTTGCCCGACGATTTGCCCGAAGATGAACATGAACCTGGTAGACATCCAAAACAAGTTTTTTGGCAATCCGAATGTGGCGTTCGTTTCGATTACGATCGACCCCGAACACGACACGCAAAAAGTACTGAAAGACCACGCCGAAATCATCGGGGCCAAATCATCGAACTGGCATTTCCTGACCGGCGACAAGAAATACATTTACGACATCTCGAACAAAGGGTTTAACCTTTATGCGGGTGAAAACAGCAAAGCCAATGGCGGTTTTGAGCATTCGGGCATGTTTGCCTTGATCGACAAGAAAGGAAACATCCGTTGCCGCATCGACGAATACAACAACCCGATTCCGTATTACGACGGGATTGAAAAAGAAGGCGTCAAGGCCATCCAACAGGACATCGCCAAATTACTCGAAGAATAACATGGAACAAACTACCCCTGACCACGGTCTCGAAAAAAAATTCAACAAGTTCATCATTGCCGTTTCGATCATTATTCCGGTCGTGGTGGCGATTCTTTTTGGCGTCAAGCTCAAGGATTTTGGCTACGACGTCGAGCCGTTATCCTTCCTGCCGCCCATTTATGCGACCATCAATGGGATGACCGCGGTGGTATTGGTTGTAGCCGTTCGCGCGATTAAGAATGGCAACCAGAAAGCACATGAAAAATTGATGACGTTTGCGATTTGTCTTTCGGTGGCGTTTTTGGTGATGTATGTCGCGTACCACATGACTGCCGATTCGGCGGTTTATGGCGATACGAACCACGATGGGATTTTAAGCGATTCAGAAAAGTCTACCGTCGGCATGACACGCGGTTTGTATTTGTTTATTTTGTTTACGCACATTTTGCTGTCGATCGCCATCATTCCGTTGGTGCTGATTACCTATGTGCGCGCACTGGCCCAAACGTTTGACCGACACCGCAAGTTGGCCAAAATTACCTTTCCGATTTGGTTGTATGTCGCCGTTACGGGCGTAGTGGTTTATTTGATGATTTCCCCTTATTATGCACATTAATCCAGAAAATAGAGCCAAGAGCCAAGAGCCAAGACAGTCTTTTGGAAAAAAAAGACATTCACTTAGGACAGTCGTCTTGGTTCTTGGTTCCTGGCTCTACACAGTCTCCTCCTACGGCCAGTGTGCCATGTGCCGCGCGGCCATCGAAAGCGAAGGCAATACGACCAAAGCCGAGGCGGTCAACGACGGTATCGTTTACCTGATGGTGATTCCGTATCTGTTGGTCGGTGTGATTGGCTTTGCGATTTACCGCATGCGCAAGAAAGCGAAAGAGGCTTAATTATTTGAGTCCGTCAACGGTCACGCTCACATCGCCGGTAATCTTGACAAACGCGATGATGGCCTTATTGGTCAACTGGATTTTCTGGAATTGGATGTCGCCCACATTGCCATTGATGAAAACACCCGGCATCGGCGAATAATTTTTCATGTATTTGAGCAGGTTTGCTTTGCCTTCTTCGAGGTTCGGTTGGATCGAATAGCGACACATTTCCTGCATTTTTCTCAAAACATAACCTTGCAGGAGCCAATTCGCCGTACGCGTGAGTCGGCCTTTGGTATCGAGTACATAATCGAGTTTGTCGAAATAAATTTCTTTCGTCTGTTCGTTGTATTGTGGAATGCCCGACAAATACACTTTTCCGTTCAAACTGCCGAGCATGTCCAAAGCAATGATCATCTTGCCTTCTTTCTGCCAGATCTCGACGCTTTGCACTTTCACCTTTTTGCTGCCCGAACCGAATTCCTGTCCCGCAAAATTCTTGGTCATGATTTTTGACGCATCGGCATAGGTCGATACCGCCACGACATTGGCCGAAATATGGTCGGGCATTTTGGCCACGGGCTTGAGTACGATATCGGAGCGCAGGAAATTTTTGGCCGCCTTTTGTCCGACGAGCGTTTCGATCGTGCATTTGAGGCCCATGTCGAACATGATTTTATCCTGTTGCAGCTTGGCTTCGGTGGTGTACAATTCGGTCGGGGAAATGCGCAGCCAGGTGTCGTAGGTTTCGCTCATCTGGAACGGCGTGCAGATTTTGTCGAGCGCATCGAGCACGTTCGATTTGAAATCCATCGATTTGGCGATGGCCTCGTCGATGCTTTTTTCGATATCCGATTTGAACAATTGGATGGCCGGATTGATGGCATAAGTGATCGGCACGGCCTTGCCCATGACATTGACCGACGGGCT
Source organism: Flavobacterium sp. (assembly GCF_047602195.1). Taxonomy (GTDB): domain Bacteria; phylum Bacteroidota; class Bacteroidia; order Flavobacteriales; family Flavobacteriaceae; genus Flavobacterium. The sequence goes on along the minus strand of NZ_JASGHW010000002.1, from coordinate 260,414 downwards.
TTCGTTCCAGTTGATCGACTTGAATTCGGTGTTGGTCTTGAGCTTCCAGTTGGTCAGTCCCACATCGCTGAGCAAAACGACGTTGCCGTTGAAATTGAATTCCTTGACGTTGTACAAATCGATGCCGAGCTTGTTCGTCCCGATGCGGTATTTCACGAACGCCTTGAGCGGCAAAACGGTCTTGATTTTTCCTTTTTCATTGGTCAAGGTAATCGGTGCCTGTTTCCAGATATTGATTTCGATGTCGTCGTCGGCGATGTTCTTGTCTTCGTAGATGAGCCCGTTCAAAACCTTGTTGGTCTGGTTCTCGATGTCCTTGAGCTTGGCCACGACCGGAATGCTGATGAATGAAACGGCGTTGTCGTACAACAACGGTTCGGCGTCGTCGGGTTCGGGTTTGAGCGCTTCGATTTTTTGGGTGGAAGCACAGCTTGAAATCAATATCGAAATAGACAACAGGCAAAGGATTTTTTTCATCGGATTTAAAATTGATGGAACAAAATTAATCAAACGTTCGGGAATTCAAGACGGGCTGTAACAATTTCACCAGCATACGGTCTTATAACGCAGAACAGGGTAGACTATTAACTTTTTCTTATTAAAATTTCTTTTAAGAATAGTTAATATTGTTTAGCCAAAACATCAATCATGATCGAAATCACCGACTTGCACAAGTCCTACAAGATGGGAAATTCATCACTTCACGTCTTGAAAGGCATCAATTTCAATATTAAGGAAGGCGAACTCGTCGCCATTATGGGGTCTTCGGGTTCCGGAAAATCGACGCTGCTCAATATTCTCGGTATTCTCGACGAAGCCGATTCGGGCAGTTACCTGCTCGACAATGTCCCGATCAAAAACCTTAACGAAACCATCGCTTCGCGTTACCGCAATAAATTCCTCGGTTTCGTATTCCAGTCGTTCAACCTGATCAATTACAAAAGTGCCCTCGACAATGTCGCGATGCCGCTCTATTATCAAGGCATCCGCCGAAAGGAACGCAACGAGATTGCGATGCATTACCTCGAGAAAGTCGGATTGGCGACCCATTCACACCATTTGCCCAACGAACTGTCGGGCGGGCAGAAACAACGTGTAGCGATTGCGCGCGCCTTGGCCTCGAACCCAAAAGTATTGCTCGCCGATGAACCCACCGGAGCATTGGATACCAAAACTTCGTATGAGGTCATGGAACTGATCCAGGGCATCAATGACGAAGGCAAAACGATACTCATCGTTACCCACGAACCCGATATCGCGGCCATGTGCAAACGCAACGTTTTGCTCAAGGACGGCCTCATCATCGACGATAAAATGGTAGAACAAGTAAGGGCGACGGCTTATGTTTAACATCGAACGCTGGCAGGAAATCTTCGAGGCGATTGCCAAGAACAAGCTGCGGACTTTCCTGACCGGGATTTCCGTCGCTTCGGGCATTTTCATCCTCGTGATTTTACTCGGTGTGGGCCGGGGTTTGCAGAATGGTATCGAAAAACAATTCGAACGCGATGCAGCCGGAATCATCGAGGTCTGGAGCGGAACGACGACCAAAGAATACAAAGGGCTCAATCCGGGACGCCAGATCCAATTCCGCAACAGCGATTACGAAGCTTCGCTACAGAAATACGACGACAAACTCAAATACAAAGGCTCGAGCTACAACCAGTGGAGCGGTGTGGTGACCTACGGAAAGGAAACCGGCAATTATACCTATCGCGGCGTCTATCCGGATTACCAGTTCATCGAAAATGCGACCATGGCCGAAGGCCGTTGGATCAACCACAACGACATGATCCACAACGAGAAAGTCTGTACGATCGGGATGAAACTCAAGCAGGATTTGTTCAAGGGCGAATCACCATTGGGCAAAGAAATCCAAGTCAACGGCATCAGTTTTCGAGTGGTTGGCGTATTTACCGATCCGGCTGGCGAACGCGAAGAAACACGTGTTTACATGCCGCTGACTACGGTACAGAAAGCCTATGGCGCGGGCGACAAGATCAGTTCGCTGTTCTATGTCATGAAGAAAAAGGACAACTACGACGACATGCTCGCCGAAGCCAATAACTTTGAAGCCGGGCTGACCCAATTGCTCAAAAGCAAAAACATGATCGCACCCGATGACGAAGGCGGACTTGGTATCCACAATTCGGTCAAAGATGCGAAGCAATTTTACGATTTGAATTTATACATCCGGTTGTTTTTCTGGTGGGTCGGAATTTGTACCATCATCGCGGGTGTCGTAGGCGTGAGTAACATCATGCTCATTATCGTCAAGGAAAGGACCAAGGAAATTGGCATCCGGAAAGCGTTGGGCGCGTCTCCGATTTCCATCATCGGGATGATCCTGCACGAATCGATTTTCATCACGACGATTGCCGGATTTGTCGGCTTGTTGATGAGTTTGGCATTGCTCGAACTCGTCGGCCCGAACGTGGACAGCGAATTTTTCCTCAATCCATCGGTCGATTTCAACGTGGCGCTGACGACCTTGTTCCTGCTCATTTTTGCCGGAGCCTTGGCGGGATTTTTTCCGGCCTACCGCGCCGCCAAAATCAAACCCATTGTAGCACTTAGAGACGAATAATATGTTTGACCGCGACAAATGGAATGAAATCCTCGAGGCGCTCAGCGCCAACGTATTTCGTACGGTGCTCACCGCATTCGGCGTGTTTTGGGGTATCTTCATTTTGGTGATTTTACTCGCCGCCGGAAACGGTCTCGAAAACGGCGTCAAGAAAGGCTTCGATGGCATGGCGACCAACACCATGTTCATGTGGACACAAACGACTTCCAAAGCGTATAAAGGTTTGCCGCAGGTGCGCAATTACAATTTCAAGAATGCCGATGTGCCAGCGCTCAAGGCCAATTTTCCCGATTTGCTGTATGTGTCGCCGAGAAACCAATTGGGTGGCTATCAAGGCACGAACAACGTGATCCGCAACGATAAAACGGGTGCTTATACGGTTTATGGCGACTATCCCGAACTGATCAAACAGGAATCGATGTCGATTACCAAAGGCCGATTCGTCAACCAGCAGGACATCCTGAACAAAAGAAAAGTAGCCGTCATCGGCGAAGGCGTCATCAGCGAACTGTATGAAAAAGGCGAGGAACCGATCGGAACCTATATTAAAATCAACGGCGTCAATTTTATGATTGTCGGCGTCTACCATTCGCGCAACAATAACAATGGTGGCGCAGAGGCGGCGCAGAAAAACATTTTCATGCCGTTTACGACGTTTCAACAGGCGTTCAATTATGGCGATACGGTCGGTTGGATGGCGCTCACGGCCAAAGACGGCGCCTCGATCACCGAACTCAAGAAAGGCATCATGGATTTCATGCGGTCACGGCATTCGATCCATCCCGACGACGACCGCGCCATCGGTAATTTCGATTTGTATGAGGAATTCAGCAAAATCCAGGGCTTGTTCATGATCCTGCGTTTTATCGCTTATTTTGTCGGAACTTTGGTGTTGCTTTCGGGCATCATCGGGATTTCGAACATCATGCTCATTGTCGTCAAGGAACGTACCAAGGAAATCGGCATCCGACGCGCACTCGGTGCCACGCCATCGGCCATCCGCGGGCAAATCCTGACCGAGTCGATTTTCCTGACCATCATTGCCGGCATGCTCGGCATCGCAGCGGCCACCGGAATTTTGGCCATTGCCAACATGATCCTCGATTCGATGCCGAGCGAAGGGATGATGTTTGCGAGCCCGAGCGTCGACATGACCGTCGTTTTCATCGCTTTGTTGATCCTGATCGTTTCGGGATTGCTTGCGGGATTCATTCCGGCGCAGACCGCCATCAACGTCAAACCCGTCGATGCCCTAAGAACAGAATAATCATCAACCAATAGTACCATGAAAAAAGGAGTAACCCTAACCATTTTAGTTTTTATCGCCATTGTTTTTGCGGGCGCGCTCTACTACCTGTACGCCAAAAACCAGGAAGCGCCGGTGGTTTATGAAGCCGAGAAGCCCGAGACCAAAACGATTGTCAAGAACACGATCGCAACGGGTAACATTGTCCCGGATGAGGAGGTACTCATCAAACCCAACATTTCGGGCATCATCGAGGCTGTTTACATCAAGGCCGGCGAATCGATCAAGGCCGGTGACATGATCGCCAAGATCAAGGTCGTGGCCAATGTGTCGAATTTGAGCAGTTCGCAAAACCAAGTGCAAACCGCCAAGATCGAACTCGACAACCAACAGAAATTGTACAACCGCCAAAAATCGTTGTTCGACAAAGGCGTGATTTCAGCCAACGAATTCCAAGCCGCCGAGGTTGCCTACAGCCAAGCCAAACAGAATTACAACGCCGCCAGACAAGGACTCGATATTATCAAGACGGGAACCGCTTCCGGCCTCGGCAATTACGCCAATACGATTATCCGCTCGACGGTCAACGGCATGGTGCTCGACGTTCCGGTCAAGGTCGGGAACCAGGTCATCGAGAGCAACAATTTCAACGAAGGAACGACCATTGCCAGTGTAGCCGATGTGGGCCGCATGATTTTCGTCGGCAAAGTCGATGAATCGGAAGTCGGGAAAATCAAGGTCAACCTGCCGATAGAAATTACCGTCGGTGCCATCGAAAACAAAAAATTCGACGCCATCCTGACCGACATCGCCCCGAAAGGCAAGACCGAAAACGGCGCGATCCAATTCGAGATCAAGGCCAAGTTGACCAACCGCGACGATACGTTCATCCGCGCCGGACTCAGCGCCAATGCGTCGATCATCCTGGACAAGGCAGAAAACGTACTGGCCATCAAGGAAGCGCTCGTGCAATTCGACTCCAAGACGCAAAAACCATTTGTGGAAATCCAGACCGGCGACCAGAAGTTTGAACGAAAAGACATCGAATTGGGCGTCAGCGACGGTATTTATGTGCAGGTCAAAAATGGCGTGAAGGCTTCGGACAAGATCAAAGTCTGGAACCAAGGCAGCCAAAAACCCGACGAAGCGCAAAAGCCATAATATTCCCGTTTAGTTTTTAGAAAATCGTTAAATTTGCGCAGTCAACCTGCGTTTTCAATCAATCATCATGAACAGAATTAATCAATGTTTGTTTTTTCTTTTGCTTTTTTTAGGAAGTTGGGCGCAGGCACAAACCAAAAAATGGACCATCGAAGAATGCGTGGCCTATGCACTCGAGAATAACATTTCGATCAAACTGACCGACCTCGACAGCCAATTGGCCGAAATCGACAAAAAGTCGGCACGCGGCAGTTTCCTTCCATCGATTAACGGAACGGCTTCGCATTCGTGGAATATCGGTTTGAACACCAACATCACGACGGGTTTGCTCGAGAATGAAACGACGCAGTTTACCTCGGCCGGACTCAGCGCAGGGGTCAATATCTACAATGGTTTGCAATTGCAGAACCGTTTCCGCAGGGCCAATCTCGCAATCATTTCGGCCCAATACCAATTGACCAAAATGAAGGACGATATTTCACTCAATGTCGCCAATGCGTTCCTGCAAATTTTGTTCAACAAGGAAAACATCAAGGTGCAGAAAGAATTGCTGGCCAACAACGAAAAACAATTCGAACGCACGAATGAACTCGTCAATGCCGGTTCGGTACCGCGCGGCGATTTGCTCGACATCAAGGCGACGGTAGCCGACAGCAAGCAAAAAGTCATCGCCGCCGAAAACGCGTTCCTGATTTCGAAGTTGAGTTTGGCGCAGTTGCTCCAGCTCGACGATTTCCAGAATTTCGACGTAGCCGACGAAAAATACGATGCCAAGCAAAGCGAAGTGATGTTCCAGACCCCCGACGCGATTTACAAAAAAGCACTTGAGGAAAGGGTAGAAGTCAAGCTCGCCAAAACCAATGTAGAAATTGCAGAGAAAGATGTGAAGATTGCACGCGGCGCTTTCCAACCGACTTTGCGCGGGTTTTACAGTTTCAGCACGCGCGCGGGTTATTCTGACCAAGTGGTGGGTTCGGTGCTCGATCCGCTCAACCCGACCCAGCAAATCGGATCGGTCGTGGTGGACGGCAATACATTGGCCGTGACGACAGAGAATTACCGTCCGATCCTGGGTAAGGCCGATCCGGTTTTTACCCAATTCAGTGACAACAAGGGACACAATTTCGGTTTCCAACTCGACGTTCCGATTTTGAACGGATTCAGCGCACGCAACAATGTTCAACGGTCTAAAGTGGCGCTTGAGAAAAGCAAAGTCGCGCTTTCGCAGAGCCAGCTCGATCTCGAAAGAAACGTATACACGGCCTTTACCGACGCCAGCGGTGCCTATAAATCCTACGAATCGGCTGTTGTGGCGCTCGAGGCGCGTGAAAATGCATTCAACTATGCCAAGGAAAGATACGATGTGGGCATGATGAACGCCTTTGATTTCAACCAGGCACAAACGCTGTATTCGAATGCGCAATCGGAAGTGTTGCGTACGAAATACGATTATATTTTCCGAACCAAAATCGTCGAATTCTATTTCGGCATCCCGATTACCAAAAAACCATAATATGTCAAAAAAGTCGACTTATGTACTGCTTGGATGCGCCGTCATTTTAATCGTGGCGCTGATCACCTTGAACAAAACCGGTGTCATCGGGAACAAGGACAAAGGTGTGGAAGTGGAAATTGCCCAAGTCGACGAAATAACGATTGTGGAAACCGTATCGGCAACGGGTAAAATCCAGCCGGAAATCGAAGTCAAGATTTCTTCGGAAGTATCGGGTGAAATCATTTCGCTTCCCGTCAAAGAAGGGCAAGTGGTCAAGAAAGGCGATCTGCTGGTCAAGATCAATCCCGATTTGTATACTTCGGGTTACAACCGCACCTTGGCCGGATTGTCTGGAACCAAAGCCGGTTTGAGCCAGGCCGACGCGAGTTTCAAGGAAGCCAAAGCCAATTACGACCGCAACAAGACGCTGTTTGAGAAAGGCATCATTTCGCGTTCGGAATGGGACAAGGCCGTTTCGGTGTTCGAAAGCGCACAGGCGTCCAAACAATCGGCTTATTACAATGTACAAAGCGCTTCGGCCACGGTCAATGAGGCCAAGGATAACCTGGGAAGAACCACGATTTATGCCCCGGCCGACGGAACCATTTCGATGCTCAACGTCGAACTCGGCGAGCGCGTACTCGGAACACAGCAAATGACCGGAACCGAAATTTTACGGGTGGCCAACCTGAACAATATGGAAGTCGAGGTCGACGTCAATGAAAACGACATCGTCAAGATCAACGTGGGCGATTCGGCCAATGTAGAAGTCGATGCCTATCTGAAGAAGAAATTCAAGGGCATCGTGACGAGCATTTCCAACTCGGCCAGCGCGACCTTGACCGCCGACCAGGTGACCAATTTCAAGGTAAAAGTCAGGATACTCAAAGAATCCTACAAAGAATTGACCGATGGGAAACCCGAAAGCTATTCGCCGTTTCGCCCCGGAATGACTGCCACGGTCGACATCATCACCAAGCGAAAGGAAAAAGTGCTGGGCATCCCGATCAGTTCGGTGGTTGTCAAAAACGACACGACGCCGGTCAAGAAATTCGAGGTCGATGATCCGAATTCAGAGGAAAATAAAGTCAAGCCCAAAAGCGACAAAAAATTGGAATGCGTGTTTGTAAAAGCGGGGGGCAAGGCCAAGATCCGCATCATCAAAACCGGCATCCAAGACGATACCAATATCGAAGTCACCGACGGACTCCGCAAAGGCGATGTCGTGATTACCGGCCCTTACACTACAGTTACCAAAGACCTCAATTCAGGTGACAAAGTCAACGTTGCCTCAGAAAAAGAGAAAGAATCCAAGAAATAATGTCCTACATCCTCAATATTGAAACGGCTACCAAGAATTGTTCGGTGGCCATTGCCCAAGACGGGCAGGTGCTTTTGTGTCGTGAACTGGCCGAAGAAGGCTATTCCCATGCCGAAAAGCTCCATGTTTTTATAGAAGAAACACTGGCCGGGTTGCAGCTTCAGTACAAAGATTTATCTGCCATAGCCGTCAGCCAAGGACCGGGATCTTACACCGGTTTGCGCATTGGCGTATCGGCGGCCAAAGGGTTGTGTTTTGCACTCAATATTCCGCTCATTGCGGTCGATACAATGAAAGTCCTGGCTTCACAGGCGAAAGTCAATGACGGGATCATCATTCCGATGCTCGATGCCAGGCGCATGGAAGTGTACAGCGCGGTTTTCAGTGCCGATTTGGAGCAAATCCGTGAGATCAAGGCCGAAATCGTAGACGAAGATTCTTTTGGGGAATGGAATGAAAAAGTGTATTTCGTGGGTGATTGCCAGCAGAAATGCAAAACCGTGCTTACAAAACCCAACTTCGTTTTCTTGGATCACATTGTTTACCCTTCGGCGGCGGCGATGGTACAATTTAGCGATGCCGCGTACCAAAAAAGCGACACTGTTGATGTCGCTTACTTTGAGCCTTACTACCTCAAGGATTTTATGATTACCACCAAAAAGTAATTATTGGCCCAGAAAATCAACGACCTTGATCAAATCGGCCTCGAGATCGAAATCGATTGGGTTGGTTTTTAGGAAAGTTTCTATCGCTTCTTTTTTATCCGGAAACAATTTGATGAGTGCTTTTTTGCTGTCGGGAAACGCTACGATTCCGGCCTCCTTGTTTTTGAGGAAATACTTGTCGGATTGTTTGTTGTATTTGGCCGGCATGCTGGTTTCCATCGTGCTTTTTGCGACTTTGGCATCGATAAAAATAACGCTCTCTTTCTTGAAAAGTCCGTAATTGTTTTTGGAATGGCCTTCCAGCAGATAGCCGTATTGGAGTCGGCCTTTGTTGTCGACGTATTGTGAAAGTTGGTATTTCTTGTTCAAACCTGGAAAAGAAATGGTGCCGAAATCTTCCAGTCGATCCAAAATCAACGTGTCGTTTTTGGGCGTAATGAATTCAAATTCATCCGCAAATGCATTGTAGCGCATGTAAGCCTTGACCTTAATTTTGACGACTTCGGCCTGTGCAAACATTTTGGTCGTGTAAGGCGAACCTTCTATTTTTTCTTGGGCCGCTTTGGGATTGCGGAACAATCTGCCGGCAATATCAGGATGTTGCACTTCCTTTTGCAGCGATTGTGCGCAGGCGATTGAGGTCACCAGAATCAAGATTTTGGTAAAGAGTAGCTTTTTCATTTTGCGAATGTTTGTTGTCGCAATAATACAAATTAAAATCAGGATTTTGAGAATTCCTTCATAAATGGCTGTATCGAAATGCCCGCCTCATCAAAAGCGGTTTTGCTTTGTTCGAGGATGTCCGAAGTCACATCGGCGAAATGCTCATTTTTGGTCCAGGCGCGGATGGCAATCTTGATGCCCGAATCGGTCAGTTCCTTGACGACAACCGAAGCCTTCGGATGCTCAAGCACGTGCGGATTTTTGTCGAGAATGCCGGTAATGATGTCCTTGACCTGCTTGATGTTGCTGTCATACGAAATCCCGATGGTCAAATCGGTCCTGCGGTTTTCCTGTTGCGAGAAATTGATGATCGTACCGTTGGACAAGGCGCCATTTGGGATAAAAATGACCTGGTTGTTGACCGTCAGCAATTGCGTGACAAAAATCTGGATGTCGATGACCGTGCCCGAAACGCCTTGCGCTTCAATTGCATCGCCCAATTTGAACGGTTTGAACAAAATGATCAGCATGCCGCCCGCAAAATTCGAGAGCGAACCCTGCAACGACAAACCGATCGCCAATCCGGCCGCTCCGAGAATCGCGACGAAAGAGGACGATTCGATCCCGAGTTTTGAGATGACCGCGATGAACAACATGATGCGCAACCCCCAAAAAATAATATCCGAAAGAAATTCGATCAATGTGGGTTCGATTCCGCGCTTGACCATGATTTTGCGCGACACATTGTTGATGAGGCGAATCGCCCAGATCCCGATAATCAACAGCAACAAAGCCGCCACCAGCCTTGGGGAATAATCGATCAGGACGGTGATGAATTTTTGGGTGTATTGTTCGAGGTACGTGATGTCGTTGAGCAGTAATTTCATAAGCATGCATAAAAAACCTCCCGATTTGGGAGGCTGTAAAAATACTATTTTTTTAAAAATTAATCGGCATCTTCTTCGATTCTGTTGCCTGTTTCTGTTGCCTTTTCTTCGGCATCGGCGTTGGCATCGTCTACGAAATTATGGACGGCTGATTTAGCTTCGCTCAGTTCGGCTTCGCCTCGGGTAGCTTCTTCGGCCTTGTCCTCGGCCTTGTCCATAAACTCCGATGCTTTTTCCTTTACGGTGTCGATGGCATCGCCAATCTTGTCGCCGGCTTCTTCCGAAAAACTGCTGATTTTTTCCTTGGCCGTTTCGGCAAGGTCTTCGGCCTTTTCGATGTAAGGCGCCGCGGCTTCCTTGGCCTGTGCGTATTTTTCTTCTACGAAATCTTCGGCTTTGTCGGCATATTCGGCTGCTTTTTCCTTGACGTTGCCCACTACTTCTTCGGCCTTATCCTGCCAGGATGAAGCGGCTTGTTGGCTGTTTTGTGCGGCCGCATCGGTTGGGCTCGAAGCGCTATCGGCAGTTTCCTTGGCACCGCCGAATAAATTCTTGAAAAATGATCCTATTCCCATGGTTTAAAAAGTTGGTTAGAAACCAAACTTACAAATAATATCGCAAAGGCTTTATTGTTAAGGCTTTAAATCTTTGTTAATTGCTGCGAAATCGCGCGAGGGAAGCGCACAGGTTTTGTTCTGGCACACATAGAAAAGCAATTCGTTTTCAGAAAAGCGGTTTTTGAGCAGTGGCAACGATGAAGGGCTTTGGCAACCCGCCAATAATATGTTGGGCAAATACTGTTCGTTGATTTTGGCCGCGTATGTTTTAGCGTCCGTTCCACAGATGACGAGCTGCCTGCTGTTTGCCGATTCATTGAAAAACAACAGCAGCCAATTCGAAAAGGCCGACGGATAATCGATGTCGGGGACGATGTGCTGCAACATTTTTCGCGCGACCGATTCGTAATAACTGTTGTCGAAATAGACCGAAAGCTGGTATAAATTCGTCGCCATGACCGAATTCGAGGCCGGAATCACATTGTCCTCGGTTTCATAATGCGGCGCAATCAAAGCGGCATCAAGGCGTGAGGTAAAATGGAAGAAACCGCTTTGCCCATCGAAGAAATGTTCGAAGCAATAATCGGTGACCTGTTTGGAACGGTGCAGCCAGTTTTCGTCAAAAGTTGCTTCATACAAGGAGACAAAAGCCGAAATTACCCAGGCATAATCCTCGAGATAACCATTGATCGTGCTTTGGCCATTTTTGTAACTGTGCCACAGATGCCCATCGGGATGCCATTGTTTGTTGCAGATGAATTGCGCGTTGCGAATCGCCGTTTCGAGATATTCCGATTTTCCAAAAGCCTTGGACGCATCGACATAGCCTTTGCACATGATGGCGTTCCACGAAGTCAGGCATTTGTCGTCAAGTCGCGGTTTGCTTCTTTTTTCGCGTTCGACGAACAGGATTTGTTCCCATTTTTTCTTTTTGGCCTTGAGTTCGGAAAGTGACATTTGGTTCCGATTGGCGATGTTTTCCAAAGATTCGTTTTGGATCAGCACATAATTCCCGTTTTCCCACAACCCGAAATCGTTCGTGTTGAACACTTGCGCAAACAATCCGAGATCGGCGCCAATCAACCGCTCCAATTCGGGTTGTGTCCAAACGTAAAAAGCGCCTTCCTCGAGATGGTTTTCGGCGTTGAGGCTGTCTGCATCGAGCGCGGCATAAAAAGCGCCTTCAGGAGTGGTCCATTCGCGTGCGATGAAACCGAGTGTTTTTTCTACGATTTCTTGGTACAATGGATTTTGTGTGCGTTTGTAGGCGTTGGCGTAGAGCGAAACGAGCTGGCCGTTGTCGTACAGCATTTTCTCAAAGTGCGGCACATGCCATTTCATGTCGACCGAATAGCGTGAAAACCCGCCGCCGACGGTATCGAACAATCCACCGTAAGCCATTTTGGTCAAGGTCAAATCGACAAAATCGAGCAGTTCCGGATCTTTGTTTTCGAACCCATAGCGCAGGAGGAATTCATAGTTGTTGGGCATCATGAATTTGGGCGCACGCGCCATGCCACCGAATTCCGGATCGAAGCTTTTTTTCCATTTTTCAACCAATGGGATGAGCAAATCCTGCGAAAGCGCCGCTTCGTTATTTTTGGGCTGGATGATGGAAATGCTTTCGATCCCGGCCTGCAGTTTCTGGGCGTATTCGACCATCTTTTGCGGATTGGTTTGGTAGAGTTCGGCCAATTGTTCGAGGATGTTGATCCATTCGTTTTTGCGGAAATAGGTGCCGCCCCAAACAGGGCGTCCATCGGGCAAACACACCACGTTGAGTGGCCAGCCGCCGTGTCCGGTCATGATTTGGATCGCTTTCATGTAGACGGCGTCGATGTCGGGACGTTCCTCGCGGTCTATTTTGATTGGGACGAAATGCGTGTTCATCGTTTGTGCGGCTTCGTCGTCTTCGAAGGTTTTGTGCTCCATCACGTGGCACCAATGGCAGGCCGAATAGCCAATCGAAACGATAATCAATTTGTTTTCGGATTGGGCTTTGGCGAGCGCGGATTCGTTCCAGGCTTTCCAATGCACGGGATTTTGGGCGTGTTGGAGCAGGTAAGGGCTGGTTTCTTGGGAGAGTTCGTTCATGGTTGCAATTCGGAGTTCGACATTCGTTAATCTACATTCGACATTCAAGATTGGCAATCGAACGCTGAACACCGATTAACGAATGACGAATATCGAAGTGTATGGGCCTAGCCCCGATTATCTCACAAAGTTAATATTATTTTGTGTTCGATCCGTTCGCTACGCTCGGGTGTAGCGGCATCCTTTTGCCGGCGCAAGCAAGGCAAAAGATACAGTGGAAAGCGGGAAAAAGCTCCTGATAAAAAAGCGCCCTTTCGGACGCTTAAAGTTACTGATTTTTTACGCGTTGAGCGCCTCGACCTTGATGTCGTTGTCGCGCAGCATGTCCTTGAGCATGTTCTCGATACCGCTTTTCAAAGTGAATGTCGATGATGGGCAACCGTTGCAGGCGCCCTGCAAAATGACCTTGACGCGTTTTTCGTTTTCGTCGTACGAATCGAACAAAATATTGCCGCCATCGGCTGCTACGGCTGGCTTGACGTATTCTTCGAGTATGTTGATGATTTGTTGTGAAGTCGTGTCGAGGTGGTCGAAATTGGCGATTTTTTGCTTTTCGGCCTTTGGCGCTTCGATCAGACTTTCGTCGAGGATTGGGCCGCCGTTTTCGATGTAGCTCTTGAGGAACATGCGCAGTTCGAGCGTGATTTCGTCCCAGTTGTACGACTCGTATTTGCTGACCGAAATGTAATTCTCGTCGATGTAAATTTCCTTGACGTAAGGAAAGTTGAACAGCTCCTTGGCCAACGGTGAGGCTTTGGTCTGGTCGATGTTCTTGAACTCGACTGCGGTCTTGGTGATGAGTTTGTTGACGACGAATTTAAGGGTAGCAGGGTTGGGCGTGGTTTCGCCGTAGACCGTTACCGGTTGTTTTTTGGGCTGGGTCTCGTCGATTTCGAGGATTTTGCCACCGCCGTTTACGAAATTTTCGATCTGCTCGGCCACATCGTCCTGCACATCTTCCCATTCGACGATGCTGTAGCGTTCTACCGCGATGAAATTGCCCGAGATGTAGACCGTTTTAACAAATGGTAAATAAAACAGTTGTTTGGCGAGTGGGGAATTTTTCGCTTCGTCGATATTCTTAAATTCGAAATTCTCAGTTTTTGTGATGAAATCGGGAAATTCAAACTTAATAATGGTGGGGTTTTGCGTATTTTTTATATTGATTTTCATGAAATTTGATATTTTTCTGCAAATTTAACAAACTTATTTTTGCTGAATCATTATATTTGGAGATTAAAGATTATTTAACGTTTAACTACAACCAACCACCAACAACCCACCAAAAAATGAAAAACATTACTTTCTGTATGCTAATGTTTTACGGTATCGTGGCACACGCACAACTCATCGTCACCAATACCGTTGAAACACCGGCGCAACTCGTTCAGAATGTACTTGTCGATGCGAGTGTCAACCCGACGAACATTACATTCAACGGAACGGCTGCCAGTGCCAATGCCATCCGCGACCAGGCGGCGCATTTTACCACCAACTTTAACCCAACCAACCTCGGACTCAATGAAGGGCTTTTGCTCACCACCGGTAAGGCGCAAGTAGCCTTGGGGCCTAATAATTCCGGGAACCTTTCGATTGTGACGGCTTTTCCGGTGCCTGGCGATCCCGATTTGGCGATTCTCGCTGCGGGGAATGCAGTCCGGAATGCCGCGGTGCTCGAGTTTGATTTCGTGGCCACGGGATTGGAATTGAATTTCGATTACGTGTTTGCTTCCGAAGAATATCCCGAATATTCGAATTCGGCGTTCAACGATGCATTTGGATTTTTCTTGCGCGGCCCTGGAATTACGGGGCCTTTTACCGGAGGAGCCAAAAATATTGCCTTGATTCCCTCCACCACGATCCCGATTACTATCAACAATGTCAACAACGGAACAACCAATGCAGGGCCATGCGACAACTGTGCTTTTTATGTAAACAATGGTACAGGCACTACGCCGGCGTTGAATCCACACATCCAGTATGATGGATTTACAACCGTTTTGCGCGCGACTTCGGCCTTGATTTGCGGAGAAACCTACCACATCAAACTGGCAGTTGCCAACGTGAGTGATAATGCTTGGGATTCGGCTGTGTTCCTCAAAAACTTTAGGATCAAGCCGCTCGAGCTCGTGGACAATTTGAACTTGTCTGAAAACCTCGATGTGTGTTTCGGGCAGACCGTTACCATCGCGTCAGGGATTGACGATACCGATGCCGTACCGGAAGTTTTTGTCTGGTCGGTCAATACCTCGCAACCGTATGACCCGACTGCTTTTACAGTGATTTCTACCGAGACAGGTCCGTCCCTTACCACAACAACTGGGGGCGTTTACCAATTGGAAGTCTATACCGATTATGGCTGTTTGCTGGCCAAGGACCAAATCGAGATCCGATACAGGCCGGAGATTCCAATCCAACAGCCGCAACCAATCAACATCTGTACCTTGAATCCGGTCTATCCGTTCAACCAGAACATCAACCAGACCGCTTATATCATGACGCCTTTGAATCCGGCGGATTACATCGTTACCTATTATTCGTCCAGTTATGACGATGCGTTCAACGGGGTGCTTACGGGCATCATACCAAACGGAAACCTCGCCAATTATCCAATCACCGGCCCAACGACTACGATTTGGATCCGGATTGAAGAACAATTTGGTTCGGGTTGTGTGTTGGTCAAACCATTTACAATCAATGTATCGCCGGAACCTTCGGGAACGTTTTCTTATGCGGGACCATTCTGCGCGAATGCATCGGCTTTGCCTGTGGCGCCAACGACAACGGTAACACCGGGCGGAACCTACAATACCAGTTCAGCCGGACTGGTCATCAATCCAGTGACAGGCGAGATCGATTTGGCCTTGAGTTCTCCTGGAAATTACACGGTCAATTATCATTTGCCCGCTTCGGGAAGTTGTCCTGATTTTGACGTGACCAATGTGCCTGTAACGATTACCGCTGCTCCGGCAGCCCCAACGGCAACTTCGCCAGTGGTGTATTGCCAAGGGCAAACTGCATCGGCCTTGACTGCAACGGGAACCGGATTGTTGTGGTATGCTGCAGCAACCGGTGGGACAGGAAGTGCCACGGCCCCGACGCCTGATACTTCATTGCCGGGTAATGTGACTTATTATGTAAGCCAAACCAATGGTTGCGAAGGCCCAAGAAAAGCGATTGTGGTGACCGTCAACGCGACCCCGCCATTGCCGACTTTCAGTGCGGTAGCGCCTTATTGCCAAAATGCGACGGCATCTGCCTTGACGGCAACCGGAACAGGTCTGCTTTGGTATACTGCTGCAACAGGCGGTATAGGAAGTGCTACGGCTCCGACCCCTTCTACTGCTACTGCAGGAATTGTCAATTATTATGTTTCTCAAACCGTCAGCGGTTGCGAAAGTGGTCGCGCTGCGATTCCTGTTGAAACCATTGCATTGCCATCGGCACCAGGCGTCACCAGTCCAATCGGCTATTGTCAAAATGACGTGCCTGCGGCCTTGACCGCGACAGGATCCAACTTATTGTGGTATGCCGCCGCCGTGGGTGGGGTAGGAAATGCGAGCGCTCCTGCGGTGAGTACCGTTTCGGTAACCAGTACCACTTATTATGTCAGCCAAACCGTAAATGGATGTGAAGGACCGAGGGCGGCCATTACTGTCAACGTAACGGCAGTGCCGAGTGCGCCGGCTGTAGTGTCGCCATTGACGTATTGCCAAAATGAAGTAGCGCCTGCATTGACGGCGGTCGGAAGTGGCTTGTTGTGGTATGCTGCTGCAACGGGAGGAACAGGAAGTGCTACGGCGCCGGTTCCTGCTACCGGTACTTCAGGATCGGTTACTTATTATGTGAGCCAATCTACAGGCTGCGAAGGCCCAAGGGCGGCCATTACGGTCAATGTAACAGCAACGCCTCCGGCACCAGTGGTGTCTCCAGTTGTGTATTGCCAGAATGCGCCTTCTTCTGCGTTGACGGCCGCTGGAACTGCTTTGTTGTGGTATACTGCTGCAACCGGCGGTGTGGGAAGTGCTTCGGCACCTATCCCAGGAACGGCTGCTTCGGGAACGACGACTTATTATGTATCACAAACGGTCAGCAGTTGCGAAAGTCCGCGTGCTGCTTTGGTGGTTTCTGTGACTGCCTTGCCGACAGCGCCAACGGTAAACAACCTGCTTGGGTATTGCCAAGGGACAGTTGCTCCGGCATTGACCGCGACCGGATCTGGATTGCTTTGGTACGCCGCCGCTGTAGGTGGAACAGGAAATGCTTCTGCACCCGTGCCTGCGACCGCTTCAATTGGCAACACCACTTATTATGTCAGCCAAACCGTAAATGGATGTGAAGGGCCAAGGGCCATGATTACCGTGGAGGTCTATACCATACCAAATGCGCCGACGGTAGCGGTGGTGCAGCCGACTTGTTCGGTGAATACCGGAACGATTTCAGTCAGTGCGCCTTTGGGTGTTAATTTGGAATACAGCATCAACAACGGGATTAATTTCCAATCGGGCACTTCTTTTGCGGGAGTGGCCGCGGGAGCCAACTACAATGTGGTCGTCAGAAATGCACTGACCGGTTGTACTTCTACGGCAACCGTTGCGGCAGTGAATCCGGCTTTGGTTATCCCGGCAGCGCCTACCGCTGCGGTGACCTTCCAACCGAACTGCATTACGCCAACCGCAACGATAGAAATTTCGGCACCGCTTGGCGCCAACCTCGAATACAGTATCGATGGCGGCATCAATTACCAGGCAGGCACTACATTCAGCGGTCTTACACCGAATGCGGCTTATAGCTTTATTGTTAGGGATGTCGTCAATACTTGTACGTCTACAGCCACTGTGGTCAATGTAAACCCAATACCTGCGAACCCCGCAGCACCTACCTTGAATATTGTACAACCTATTTGTACAACACCGACAGCGACCATTAGAATCACCGCGCCACTTGGGGCCAACCTCGAATACAGTATCGATGGCGGCATCAATTACCAACCGGCTCCTGAATTTGCCGGTTTGGCACCCAATGCCAATTACAACCTAATGGTTAGGGATGCAGTCACCGGCTGCGTTTCTGCAACCAGTGTGGGCGTAGTGGATCCTATCCCTGCCAATCCGGCTGTGCCAACGGTTACTGCGGTACAACCGACCTGTGCGGTGAATACGGGAGGTTTTACCATCACGGCACCGACTGGGGCCAATTTGGTGTATAGTATCGATGGGGGCATCAACTACCAACCGGGGGCTACCTTTACAGGTCTTGCGGCGGGCGTTACTTACAATCCGATTGTCAAGAATACGTTGACGGGATGTGTTTCGGCTCCAGGAAATGTAGTCATCAACCCAGCGTTGAACGTACCTGTTGCGCCTACCATGAGCGTGACTTTCCAACCGATTTGTTCGACGCCAACTGGAACCATAGTGGTGACCGCGCCACTCGGAGCAAATCTTGTCTATAGCATCAACAACGGAACCAATTTCCAGGCCGGTACTACGTTTGCCGGTTTGGCACCGAATACCACTTACAATGTGATTGTAAAAGACAATGTTTCGGGTTGTGTTTCTACCGCTTCATCGGCAACGGTGAATCCGCTTCCGGCCAATCCGTCGGCACCGACGGCTTCAACGACCGTTCAGCCGAACTGTATCGTCACAACCGGAACGATCGTCATTACCGCGCCGCTCGGGGCCAATTTGGTGTACAGCATCAACAACGGGACGAATTACCAACTGGGAACCACTTTTGCGGGATTGGCACCGGGGACGACTTATAACCTGATTGTCAGAAATACGGTAACCGGATGTGTTTCGGCACCAACTGCGGTCATCGTCAATCCGATTCCGGCCAATCCGTCGGCACCAACCGCTGTGATTACACAACCGACGTGTAATGTTCCCGTCGGGGCCATCAATATCAGCGCGCCGCTCGGAGCCGATTTGCAATACAGCATCAACAATGGAACGAACTACCAAACGGGAACCAGTTTTGCAGGTTTGGCTCCAAATGCAACCTACAATATTATTGTTAGGAATACAGTAACCGGTTGCGTTTCTACGCCATCGGCTTTTGTGATCATTCCGGCACCGACATTCCCGGCGACACCTGTGGCCAGCGGAAGCAATGTTTGTGCAGGCGATGCCATCGCACTCAGTACACCAACGGTGGCCGGGGCAAGTTACAGTTGGACAGGGCCAAACGGATTTACATCTTCCGCCCAAAATCCAACGCTCAACAATGCGACCGCGTCGATGTCAGGAACTTACAGTGTCGTGATTTCGACTACTGCCGATTGTCCGAGTGCACCAGGTTCGGTAAATATTGTTGTGAATCCGCTGCCTCAGCCGACCTTGATTGATGGTTATGTGTGTTTCAATGTAGAAACCAATACGGTATTGAATCCTTATACTTTGAATGCTGGATTGAGCGATGCCCAATACGACTTCGAATGGTTTGAGGTCAATGCGGCAAGTTTTGATCCGATTGCGGGTGAAGTGAACAGTTCGTACACGGCCATGGCACCAGGTGTTTATGGCGTAAGGGCGACCAATGTGACGACCGGATGTGTGTCGGCGATTGTACAGGCCAATGTGGCGATGTCGTCTCCGCCGCTGGCTGTTGTTGTTTCTACCTCGGATTATTTTGCGGACAACCAAATGATTACGGTAAATGTTGCGCCGGTGGGCGTTTATGAATACCAATTGGACAATGGTGCGTTCCAAAGCAGCAATGTATTCCAAAACCTGCCTTCAGGGCACCATACGGTTACGGTTCGGAATGAATGCGGGCAGATGTCCGCCGAGGCATTCCTGATTGACTATCCTAGATTCTTTACGCCTAATGGTGACGGTTACAACGATACTTGGAATATTTTTGCGCTCAGTGGTCAAGCTAATGCAAAAATTTATATCTTTGACCGTTACGGAAAATTACTCAAGCAAATCAGCCCAAGCGGCAGTGGTTGGGACGGGACTTTCACGTTGCAAGGTCTGCCATCTACAGATTACTGGTTTACCGTTGAGTATGAGGAAAATAACGTACGCAAAGAATTTAAGTCCCATTTCGCATTAAAACGATAACTCAAATGAATTTTAAAAAATTATTGTTATTTTTTGTGTTGGTCACGACACAAGCATCATTTTCCCAAGAAGGAGTTGCAGTTTACTCCGATTATTTATCAGACAATTATTATTTATTACATCCTTCAATGGCTGGAGCCGCCAACTGTGCGAAACTTCGTCTGACCGCGCGTCAGCAGTGGTTCGGACAGGAAGATGCCCCGGCGTTGCAGACGCTTAGTTTTAATGGAAGAGTGGGCGAACAATCGGGAATCGGGGCCATCGCCTACAACGATAAGAACGGTTACCACTCGCAAAAAGGATTCAAGTTGACCTATGCGCACCATATCATGTTCTCGCGTGACCAGATCGATTTGAACCAATTGTCCTTTGGTTTGAGCGTCGGTTTGGTGCAGAGTTCACTCGATGAGACGGATTTCCTTAAATCGGATGATTTTGACCCAATCGTTTATGGCGGTTTTGTACAAAGGGATTCCTATTTCAACATCGATTTCGGGATGTCGTGGAATTACCTTGATTTCTATATCCACGGTACCTTGAAAAATGCAATCGAGACGAGAAGGGAAATCTACACCATTATGGAAAATGACAACATCAGGAAGGTCATCCTCAACGCGGGATACATTTTTGGTGATGAAGAAAACCTGATGTGGGAGCCTTCGGTGATGTTCCAATTGGTAGACCAGACCAAGGAGAAATCGTTCGATGTGAACCTTAAGGTCTACAAAACACTTGACTTTGGAAAACTCTGGGGCGGTTTGTCTTACAGAAGAAGTTTGGATGGCGCCGAATACGTCGAAAACAACAAAGTCGAGGAGCAGAAATTACAATTCATTACGCCAATCCTTGGTGTGAACTACAAGAACTTCATGTTTGCCTACACTTACTCTCATGTAACCGGGGCCATCAAATTTGACAACGGCGGTTACCACCAAATCACCTTGGGGATGAACCTCTGGTGCCAAAGAGAGCGGTACCACTGTAAATGTCCGGCAATCAATTAATACCTTATAAATGTCCCGATTCGTCGGGACTATTTTTTTAGTTATGTTAGTAAAATCTGTAAACGGGAAATCCCCGTCAATCCCGGCGGATTGCTATGTGGCCGAGAACGCGACAATCGTAGGCGAAGTTACTTTCGGTCATTCGTGCAGTGTATGGTTCAATGCCGTGGTCAGGGGCGATGTCAACAGCATCACCATCGGCAACAAGGTCAACATCCAAGACGGCGCGGTCATTCATTGTACATACCAGAAACACGCGACAGTCATCGGCAACAACGTATCGATCGGACACAACGCCATCGTCCACGGCTGCACGCTCAAGGACAATGTACTGATCGGCATGGGTGCCATCGTGATGGACAACTGCGTGGTGGAAAGCAATGCAATTGTGGCTGCCGGAGCGGTCGTAACCCAGAATACGGTTGTCGAATCGGGGAGCATCTACGCAGGCGTTCCCGCCAGGAAAGTCAAAGACATCAATGCTTCTGAATTTGCAGGCGAAATCGAGCGCATTTCGAACAATTATGTGATGTATTCGGGTTGGTTCAAGGACGAAGCCCCATAATCAGAAATCCTTTTGTAGAATTTCGTAACGGTGCTGCAAGATGTCCGAAAGTACTTTTGGATCGGCATTCGTATAGAAGATCGCCTGGCTTCCGGGTTCACTTTTCAAGCCTGCTTTCTCCCGCAATACATTTTGGGTTTGCCGCGCCACTGCCTCTCCCGAATCGATGATTTTAATGTGTTTGGGGAGGATTTTTTCAATCTGCGGCAACAGGTAAGGGTAATGGCTGCAACCGAGCACGAGATAGTCGATATTGGCCTCCACCATCGGTTCCAGATAGGTGTGGAGCAGCTTGTCCATTTCGGGTGAATGGATCTGCCCGTCTTCGATGAGCTGGACCAGCCCTTCGCCGACCTGTTCGATGATGTGGGTCTCTTGGTAGATTTCAACGGCTTTGTTGAAGAGTTCGCTGCTCAGCGTTCCTTTGGTAGCCAAAATGCCAATCGTCTGCGTACGCGAATGTGTGGCTGCCGGTTTGATCGCGGGCTCGATACCAATAAAAGGCACGTCGTATTTGGCGCGCAATTCCTTTATCGCATTGGTCGTAGCGGTATTGCAGGCCACGACCACAATCTTTGCGTTTTGGTTCAGCAAAAACTCGGTATTCTTGATGCTGAGTTCGATGATTTCCTCTTTCGATTTTTGGCCGTAAGGCGCATTTTTGCTGTCGGCTAGATAAATGGTGTCTTCGTTGGGCAGCAGCGCGTGTATGGCAGACCAGATCGAGGTCCCGCCGATACCCGAATCAAAAAGCCCGATGGGTTGGTTGTTGTTCATAAAACAAAGCTAAAAAAAAAACTGCTCAAATCCCGAACGGTAAATGAGCAGCTTTATTATGGTTTTTCGGATTTTAGAAACCCAAATCTTTTTTCACGTCGGCAGTGATGTTCGGACCGTCGGCCAACAAAAGACCTTCTGAGTTCAAAACATACTGGTAGCCTTTCGCTTTTCCTACTTTCTGGATCGACGCCTTGACACGCTCCATGATTGGTTTTACGATATCGGCTTCTTTCTGTTGCAATTCTTTTTGTGCATTGTCTCTGTAATCCACAATTCTTTTTTGCATGTCCTGTACTTCTTTCGAACGCGTTTCGTTTACGGCATCCGTCACGGTAGAAGCTTCTTGTTCGTATTTTTTGAGTTTGTTCTGGTATTCTTCTACCATCCCTTTATATTCGGTATCGTAAGTGCCGCTTAATTTCTCCAATTGTTTTTGAGCATCCAGCATTGCAGGCATTTTCGACATCAATTCGTTTACATCTACGTGGGCAGTTTTGGCCTGTGCATTCATGGCCTGGCTACCGCCGATGATCAACATTGCTGCAATTACTAAAGTTTTGAATTGTTTCATCATTTTAAATATTAATTAATTATTGTTTTAGTCTTGTTTTCCTTCTGTGGTTTTGGCTTGCTTTTCTTGTTTGGCCTTTTCTCGGTCTTCAAGGGTTTTCTTTCTTTTTTCGTCGGCGGCTTTTTTGCGGTCGGCGATGATTTTGGCCCTTTCCTCAGCCGATTTTTTGCGTTTGTCTACCGCGGTGCTGTCGGTGGTTTTGGCCTGCGGTACTTCCGATTTCGGAACAGCGGTTTTGGCTGCAGTAGAATCGGCCGGTTTTTCGACTTCGCCTTCGGTTTTTGGTGCTACCGGTTTGCCTGATTTTTTGGCGTCGCGTGCGGCCTGCATTTCGGCTCTTTTGGCATCCTGTGCGGCTTTGCGATCGGCTACGAGTTTTTCCCTGGCGGCTTTGCGTTCGTCCAATTTCTTTTGTCTTTCGGCCATGGCTGGATTGTCGTCGACCATTTCCTGTTTGGCGTCTTCGGCTTCTTCTTCCTTGAGCTCTTTCTTGCTCTTTTGTACCCTTTTGGAAGTACGGGTAATGACGCGAACCACCTGGTCGCTGATGTCATAACGTTTCGCGGCGAAAAGCATCGTCATGTCGGAGGTTTTGTCGAAGATAAAATCGTATTTCTTGGCCTCGGCAATGTCTTGGACGGCATTGAAAACCTGGTCCTGTACCGGTTGGGTCAACACGGCTTTTTGCGTTACGAGGTCGCCATTCGGGCCAAATCTTTTCTGTTGGTAATCGAGCAATTCAGTTTCCTGGAACGCGATTTCCTCTTCTCTTTCTTCAATTAATTCCTTGGTGAGTAAAACCCTTTCGGTCTTGAGGGCATCCTTGAGTTTGGTGATTTCGTTTTTCTTGACTTCAATCTCCTGTTTCCATTTTTGTGCTTTCTGCTCCAATTGGTTTTTGGCTTCGGTGTAATCGGGAACATTCTGAAGAATGTATTCCATGTCGATATAGCCCACTTTTACACCGCGGGTTTGCGCCTTCGCTGTCAAAGAAACAGCGGTGATGATGAGCAGAAATATAAAATGTTTCTTCATAGCGTGAGATTTTTTTATAAAATACTGTGCCAAATATATTTATTTTATTTTAAAATTGCTGTCCAATGATAAAATGCGTTTCCATTCCATTGGCCTTTGTTCCTCCGGTCAATGGGTCGAATCCGTAACCGAAATCGATTCCAAGCAATCCGAACGCCGGCATGAAAATCCTCAAGCCCGCACCCGCCGAACGTTTCAATACAAACGGATTATATTGCTTGAAATTGTCATAAGAGGCACCACCTTCCACAAATCCGAGTACAAAAATAGAGGCAGCGGCCTTCATAGTGATCGGATAACGCAATTCCATAGAGAATTTGTTGTAAATCGAACCACCGTCGTTAGAAGACAAGGAGTTGTTCGGATAACCCCTGAGTTGGATTACTTCGCGGCCGTCCTGCGAATAATTCGCCAATCCGTCGCCCCCGAGGTAAAAACGCTCGAAAGGAACCAGTCCGCGGTCTTTGTTGTAATAGCCCAAATAACCAAATTCTCCCAAGGAACGAAGGACTAATTTACCATAAATTTTTGTAAACCAATCAGCTTTGAATTTAATTTTATAATATTCGAGCCAGTTGAATCTTTTCTGGTCGTATTTGGCCTGATCCAAAGCAGCATCGTACCAACCTTGCGCCCGGTTGCCCTGGTCGTTGATGTATTCGCCCGGCATGATGTCGCCTTGTCCATTTTGTTGGGCAATCGGTTGCCCGCTGTTGTTGCGGAGCCTGTATTCCGGATCGTTTTTAAGCCCAGCATAATCAATTCCGTTGAACAACGAATACGGCAGGGTGAATTTACCGGTGACGCTGAATTCTGAACCATAGGTCGGGAAAATCGGGTTCAAACCTTTGTTGTTCCTGCTCAGGCCAATAGTGTAGGCGAGGTTTCGCGCCGAGCCATTACCAAATGTAAACAAACTGGTGTTGTAATTGTGCAGGTCATAGTATTGGAAACTCGCCGCCTGTGAAAGCACGAAATAGTCGTCCGGAACCTGAAGGCGCTTGGCAATACCGACCGAAGCCGAAATGATGTTGAAACTTCTGGATTTGTCCACGCCGCTTCCGTTGTAATAGTAGTTTTTACTGTACGCGATTGAGCTGCTGAACTGGATCGGTTTTTTACCGCCAAACCAAGGCTCCGAAAATGAAACGCTGTAGGTCTGGAAATATTGGCTTCCCTGCAAACGCAACGATACTTTTTGGCCGTCGCCCATCGGGAGCGGTTTGTAGGCTTCTTTCTTGAAGATGTTGCGCATCGAGAAATTGTTGAACGACAAACCGAGCGTTCCGATGAAACCGCCGCCGCCGTAACCGCCTTGCAATTCAATCTGGCTCGATCCTTTCTCGACGAGGTTGTATTCGATGTCAACCGTTCCGGCGCCTGCGTCTACGTTTTTGAATTTGGGCTCGATGGCTTCCGGATCGAAAAATCCGAGCTGGCCGATTTCACGCACCGTACGCACCAATTCTTCCTTGCTGTATTTCTGCCCCGGCTTGGTTCGCAGTTCACGGTAAATGACCTTGTCGTTGGTTTTGTCGTTGCCGACTACCGAGATTTTGTTGAAATAGGCAATCGGGCCTTCAATCACACGGATTTCAAAATCGATTGTGTCGTTGTAGGTCCGGACTTCCACCGCATTGATGTTCGAGAACAAATACCCGTTGTTTTGGTACAGGTTGGTAATGTCTTCCCCGTCGGGCTTGGTTTTGTCGGCGATGCGTTTTTCGAGCAATACACCATTGTAGACATCGCCTTTCTTGATGCCGAGCAGTCGGCTCAAAGCTTGGTCGGAATAGACCGTATTGCCCAAGAATTTGATGTTTCCAAAGTAATGCTTGCGGCCTTCCTCAAGGTTGATCTTGATGTTAAGGTTGCGTTTTTTCTTGTCGAATTCCACGGTGTCCGAAACCACACGCGCATCGCGGTAACCGTTTTCCTTGTAACGGTCTACGATGCTCACGAGATCTTCCTTGTATTTTTCCTTGATGTATTTCGAAGCCTTGAACAATCGGTAAGGGCGCTTGACCTTGGTGTTTTTCATCGTCCTCCTGAGCTTGCCTTCGCTGAACTGTTCATTGCCGCTGAATGCGATTTCGTTGACTTTTACTTTTCGGCCTTTGTCAACCACGACGAGCATTTTCACGCCATTGGCGCCATCTGTGGTGTCGATTTTGGTCGTGATGTTGACCTTGGTGTTGTAAAAACCGTCTTTTTTGTATTTGTTTTCGATGTAGTTTCGGGTTGTCGTGAGCAGGTTTTCATTGACGATTTTTCCTTTGGTAAGGCCATTGTCCTTAATCAGCGCTTCGGTTTTGTTCTTTTTGACGCCGACAAATTTGACTTCACTGAGTTTCGGCAATTCATTGATGCTGAGCTCAAGCCAAATGCTGTCTCCCGCAATCTTGTTGACATAAAAATCAATCTCGTTGAAAAGCCCCAGCTTTCCTAATTTCTTGATCGCATTGCTGATTTGTTCCCCCGGGACGGTAATTTCCTGGCCTTTTTCGAGTCCGGCGAAGGTGATAACGGTTTGTTCGTTATAGGAGATTTTTCCGGTTACGGCTACGTCTGCCAAGATGTATGTAGTTCCCTGATCAAATGGCACTCGGTCCTCCTCCTGGGCTTTGAGTTGGGAAAAACACCCCAAAATCAATACGGTAAGGACTAATTTTAAACTTTTTTGCAACACTAAGAAATTATTTAATTTGTTCACTTGTTTTTCCAAATCTACGTTCCCGTTTTTGATAGCTGACGATGGCCGCATACAGATCTTCTTCCTTAAAATCAGGCCACAGCACATCGGTAAAATACAGTTCCGCGTAGGCAATCTGCCACAACAAAAAGTTACTGATTCTGTGCTCTCCGCTGGTCCTGATCAACAAGTCAACGTCCGGTAAATTTTGCGTGTAAAGATGCTGATTAATAATTGATTCGTCAACCCCGTCAATTGAAATTATATTATTTTTAACTTTATCACAGATGTTTCTTACAGCGCTGACAATTTCCTCGCGTGAACCGTAGCTTAGCGCCAATGTAAGCGTCATTCTGCTGTTGTTTTTGGTTTTCTCCATGACCGCCAGCAACTCTTTTTTGGCCGAGGCGGGAAGCCGCTCGATGTTGCCGATCATGTTGAGTTTGATGTTGTTGTCCTGAAGTGTCTGGAGCTCTTTTTTGAGCGATGCGATGAGCAGTTTCATCAAGGTGTCAACCTCGAGTTTGGGACGGTTCCAGTTTTCGGTCGAAAAGGCATAAAGCGTCAGGTTTTCGATACCGAGTTTGGCACAGGTTTCTACCGTCATCCGCACCGATTTGGTCCCATTCTCATGACCGAAAGCACGCAGCATGCCTTTTTGTTTGGCCCAGCGTCCGTTGCCGTCCATGATGATGGCCAGGTGTTTCGGGAGGTTGTCTTTGTTGATGGTAGTTTTCAAGCTCATATTATTCTGCGCAAAAGCATGGTTTGTTTCCAAAAGTATAGGTCAGCGTAAAACCGGTAAAAACATACCAGTCCTTGCTGTTGGTGTTTCCAAAACGCTGCGACGCCAAATTGTCGTTGGTCGGGTTGCTTCCGTCGATGTCGTCGGCAAACGTAAAACGCGCCCCCGATTCCACCCCCAAAACCAAATGCGGCAAAATTCGTGTTTTGATGCCCACGGTCATTGGGATGGCCAAGGTACCGTGTTCCGAATCCGAACGCTGTTCGCCGGCTACATAAAACAGCCCTTTGTACAGCGCATAGCTCACACCTGAATACACATAAGGCGTGAATTGTGGCTTGGAATCGTGCAGGTCGAATTCAAAAAAATCAAATTCGAGCCCGACCGAAAACTCATTCACATAACTCTTGAACGCCAGATCGCGCTGTTTTCTCGACGGCATATCCGAATCGGCGTCCTTGGCGGAAAGCTCGGCATGCGTGAACGAAACCCTCCAGGAATGGCGCGGACTTTTGTTCCATTTGTATAAAATCCCAACCGCCGGTTCGTTCGGCGCGATGTATGTCGTCGAACCCACATCCCCTATGAAATTGCTGGCGCCCAAGAACAACCCGATTTCGTGAATCTGTGCCGTTGCCAAAGGAGTTCCAAAGAGCAAAAAAAGGATGAAGCCAAAAAATCTATGCATTGTTTTGAAAATAGCGTGCAAATATAATAATTATGCGTACCAATCACTTACGAAATTGGTATTTCTGTCAAATTAAATTCGCGTTAATAATTAATCGATTCTTTCAAAAAGAATAGTTACGAAACGACGGTTAGGGTAGTTGTAGTATAAGGACGGATCAGAAATCGGTGTTAATTTCTCTTGTCTTCGCCCCAGAGCAATTTATTGCGCAAGGTTTTGAGGAAGGTTTCGTGCGGAATCTCGACCATGTTGATTGGGAAAGGCGTCTTGCGGATGGTCAATGTCGATTCATTTTTGATCGAGGCGATGCGCGAATCGAGCGAGACCAAATATTGTTCTTCACGACCCGAAACCTTGAGCCTGATTTCGGTTTCGTCGGGAATGACCAAAGGTCTGGCGGTCAAATTGTGCGGTGCGATCGGCGTGATGACGAGGCTTTTGACATCGGGTGTCAAGATTGGCCCGCCACAGCTCATCGAATAACCCGTAGAACCGGTCGGCGTGGCGATGATCAAACCGTCGGCCCAATAGGAATTGAGGAATTCGCCGTTCAGCAACGTATCGATCGTGATCATCGAAGTGGTGTCCTTGCGGCTCACCGTGATTTCATTCATCGCAAAATTGATGTCACTGATGCTGTCGTTCGGCGGGTCGCATTCGAGGCTCAGCAAAGTCCGTTTCGAAACCGTATAGTTGCGGTCGATCACGAACTGCAAAAACTGCGCGATATTGTCTTTCTGCACCGAGGCCAAAAAACCGAGCCTGCCCGCATTGATGCCGAGCATCGGGATGCCCGAATCTCTTACCAGCGTGGCCGCGCGCAAAATCGTCCCGTCGCCGCCGATGCTGATCATCATGTCGAAACTCAAATCGAGTTCCTTGTACGAATCGAAGGTCTTGTATTCTTTTTTGACGAGCTGTTTTTCGTACAGCATTTTGAGAAAGTTCGCCTCGATGACCATTTCGACGCCATTGTTGTTGAAAAACACAAAAATGTCCCGGATGATCGGTTCGGTGCTGTTTTGGTAGTATTGTCCGTAGATGGCGACTTTCATGAAATGTTTAATCGTTTAACCGTTGATTTGTTTAACCGTTCCGATTAACCGATTAACCGATTAACCGATTACACATTTAAATTAAATATTGAGGTATTTGTCCAGGTAATCCGAACGCTCTTTCAAACTGTTGATGTAATTGTCTTCCTGGTGTTCCGAGACGATTTCGTAATTGTAGCGGCGGAAGGTCTGGATGATTTCATTCATCGCGCCGAGGGCAATCTTGATCGTGATTTCGACGTTCTCGGCATCGGCATCCGAAATGAACAAACCGAGGATCTTGCCGTTGTTGCTCTCGACGATCTGTGCAATCTGGCTCATCGAAAAATCGAGCACGCCTTTTCGGATGACAATAATGCCGCCTTGTTCTTTCAAAAATGGCGTTTCATTGAAAAATTTGATCACGTCCTGGATTTCGTAATAGCCCACGTAGTTGTTGCTTTCATCCAAAACGGGAACCAAATTCGTATTGTATTTGGCAAAAACCTCGAGCACATCGAGCCAGATCATGTTGGTTCGTGCAAAAAAACTTTCGAAAGTGTAACGGTATTCTGAAATCTGTTTGTTGGGTTCAAAAGTCTCGGCATCTTCCGAGGAAACGCTACCGATGTAAATGCTTTCCTCGACCACCGGAAAATGCGAATACGTCAGTTCGGCAAAAAAATCCTGCACATCTGCGATCGTTTCGCGGCTGTCTATCGGTCGGATGCCATTGTTGATGTAATCTTTGAGTTCGGTCATAAAATTTTTCTCTGTCTTTAGGGCAGAATGCTTATGCAAAATAATCAAAAAAAGGCGACAGCACCTATTTTAACTTCGTATTTTTGTACCAAGATTAACAGTACTACCAGAAGTCATGGCAAAGTTAAGTGTAAACATCAATAAAATAGCCACTTTGCGCAACGCCCGCGGCGGCAATGTGCCCGATTTGCTGCAGGTTGCCAAAGACATTGAGCGCTTCGGTGCCCAAGGCATCACGATCCATCCGCGTCCCGATGAACGCCACATCCGGTACCAGGACGCGCGCGATCTCAAACCAATCGTCACCACCGAATTCAACATCGAAGGCAATCCGCAGCACAATTTCATCGATTTGGTCCTCGAAACCAAACCCGATCAAGTCACGCTCGTTCCCGATGCCATCGGCGCGTTGACCTCGAATGCTGGTTGGGACACGATCCAACACCAGGATTACCTGATTGATGTGATTGCCGAATTCAAACGCCACGGCATCCGCACCTCGATTTTTGTCGACCCTGTAATCGAAATGGTCGAAGGCGCCAAAGCTACTGGAACGGATCGCATCGAACTCTACACCGAAGCATTCGCGCACCAGTACGGCCTGGGCAATAAAAATGCGATCGAACCTTACGTCAAGGCCGCCGAAAAAGCCAACGAACTCGGGCTCGGCATCAACGCCGGACACGATTTGAGCCTCGACAACATCCAGTTTTTCAAGCAGAATATTCCGGGATTGCTCGAAGTTTCAATTGGCCACGCGCTTATTTCCGAGGCGCTGTATCTCGGGCTCGAGAATGTCGTGAGTATGTATTTGAATAAATTGAAATAGTTGGGCGTGCCCCTGCGGGTCGCGCTCTCCGCGGTGCACGGCACCTTGCTGCGATCGCTCACGCGAAAGTCCTTCAATATTCGATATTCGTTGTTCATTATTCGAACTTCAAAAAAAAAAATTAAATGTCGAATGTTGATTAACGAACAATGAATGTCGAAAGTAATAACACCAACAACCATGTTATATTCCAAAATAGAAGGCCAAGGCCAACCGCTCTTAATCCTGCACGGCTATCTCGGCATGTCCGACAACTGGAAAACGCTCGCCGGGCAATACGTGAATGCCGGTTATCAGGTACACGCACTCGATTTGCGCAACCACGGCCGCAGTTTTCATTCCGACGAGTTTACCTATGAGGCCATGGTACAGGACGTTTACGACTATTGTCTCGAACACAACCTGACCAACATCGACCTGATCGGGCATTCGATGGGCGGCAAGGTCGGGATGTTTTTCGCGATGACGCATCCGGAAATGTTGCAGAAATTAGTCGTCGCCGACATCGCGCCCAAATACTATGCACCACACCACCAGGACATCATGGCCGCGCTCAAGGCCGTCGATTTTTCGAAAAAGCCGTCGCGCACCGAGGTCGACCACATCATGGAACCGTTCGTCCCCGATTTTGGTACGCGCCAATTCCTGATGAAAAATCTGTACTGGAAGGAACCGGACCAACTCGCCTTTCGATTCAATTACCCGGTTTTTGAAAAGGTGATCGACAACATCGGGCAGGAATTGCCTCCGGCTTCTGTTTTTGAAAAACCGACTTTGTTCTTGCGTGGCTCAAACTCCAATTACATCAAGGATTCGGATTACGGCAACATCAAAAAACATTTTCCCGATTCGGCGATAGAAGTGATTTCGAATGCGGGACATTGGCTGCATGCCGAAAACCCAAAGGAATTTTTTGACAAAACCATCGCTTTCCTAAAATAGAAAAGGCCCTCCCCATGACAAGAAGGCCCTTTCAAGAAAAAAACAATACTTACTCTTTAATGATTTTTACCGATGCGGTTGTGCCATCGGACGAAGTGATTTTGGCCAGGTAAAGCCCATTTTGCCAAGTACTCACATCGACCGTTATTTCGCGTTGGTTATGGTAGTCTTGAACCAATATTTGCTTTCCGCCCAAGTCGAAAATTGCAACCTGATCGATATCGCTGCCGGATAATTTAATGATGTCTTTTGATGGATTGGGCATCGCGTGGAAGACCTTTTCGGCGAGGAAGCTTTCTTTTTTGAGTAATCGGCTCATCTCATCGGTCAGGCGGAAAAATCGTCGGTAGTCGCTGCCATTATAGCCTGAGCAATAACCCACCGACGGGCTGTAGAATTTCGCGATGACCGGAAAGACCACATGATCGATTTCGTTGAGGCTGTTCCAGTTGTTGCCGCCATCGGTGCTGTAAGCGGAACCTCTTTCTTGCTCGCCGTCAAAATTTCTTCCGAGCGAAAAATAGGTGTTGGTGGTTTGCGGAACACGATAAGTACTTCTGTTCCAGGCAACGCCGTTTGCAGTTGTCATTTCAGTCCATGTCAAACCGCTGTCGGAAGTGCTGTACAGCGAACCGTCCTTCAGGGTCAGTATGCCGTCGTTGTGGTTTTGGAATGCAAAAGGCGTAATGGCGCCGATGCTGTCAAAATAAAGCGCAGGCTGGTTTTCGGGCATTTGCGAAACAACCCAAGTGTATCCGTAATTGTCTGAACGGAAAAGCCTGTCCTTGTTGGTGCCAAACCATAAAGTGTTTCCAACGGCGGTGAATTGGCCGACATTGACATATTCGCCATCAAGCGGTTGCGGGATGTTCGATGACGGCACGCGGATCCAATTGGTTCCCGCATTGGACGTCATATAAATTTCAAAATAACCGCCTGCCGCATCGCCGATCACTACACCAGTATTCTGGTCAAACATATGGATGGCGCCTGGAAAAGATTCAGTCCCATTGGAATAAATGGCCGGTTGTTGCTGTGTCCATGTCGCTCCCGAATCAAAGGTAACCCAGATCCCGCCTTGGACTGTACTGGTGTTGGGATAAAAAAGCACATAAGCCGTCGTGGCCGAAACCGCAGCGATGTTGCACACCTGCAGGTCTTCGCTAACAGGCAAATAACCGGTCGTCCAGGTTTGTCCACCATCGATCGAAATGCCCCAGGTGCTTGGGCCATTTCCGGTTTCGTCGTAATTGGTGCCGGTAACCCAGACCGCATTTTCATCGACAATTGAAATGGAATTTACATAATAGCCCGAAAGCGGATTGAACGGAACACTTTCTGTCCAGAAATCCTGTGCGTTCAAGGTCGTAGAAACAACCAAAATAAAGTAAAGCAATAGTTTTTTCATAGGGTTATTTCTTGATGATTTTTGCAATTGAAGTCGCTCCATCGCCGGTGCTGACTTTGGCCAGGTACATTCCATTGTGCAAAGCCGATAAATCCAGAACTGCTTCATGGACGGCATTGTAGTTTTGTTTCAAGACGACTTTGCCCGAAAGGTCGCAAACCATTACCGACTCGATGTTGGCACCGGTCAATCGGATCAATCCCGAAGTAGGATTTGGCAGGACAACCAAGGATGGGCTTGTCGCAAACGAATCGTTTTGGAGCAATCGATCCAATGGGTCGGTCAGCCTGAAAAATTTAAGCTGGCCGGGATTGACGTTGTAGTATCCGGTGCAATAGCCCACCTGCGCGCTGTAAAATTTGGCGGTAATCGAAGGCGAGACCTCGCTGATGATTTCGTTCCAGTCCATACCGCCGTTGACCGAATAGGAGGCGCCGGTATTGTTCTCCAAAATATCCATGCCCCAGCCAAAATAGGTGTTGGTGGTTTGTGGGACAAAGACCAAGTTGTAGTTGCGCAACAGGCCGTTGTAAAAATCGGTTTCGTTGTTCCAGAAGCCGCCGCCGTTGCCGGAGCGCCAAAGCTCCCAGGTGTTGCTTACCATCAGGCCGTCAAACGGATTCCTGAAGGCGAAATGGGCAGATTCAGAAGCGCCGCCAAAATCGGGATAGGGTGATTGGAATTTGCCCCAGGTGTACCCATTGTCAAACGATTGGTAAATATTTCCTTTGTTGGTGCCGAACCAGACCGCGTCGAGTTTGGCGTCGTAATGCCGTGCTTCATAGATGTATTCGCCGTCAGCAGGTGGCTGTATATTTGACGATGGCACACGGATCCAATTGGTGCCGGCGTTTGAAGTCGTATAGATTTCGAAATAACCGCCGGCCACATCACCAACCACAACACCGTCATTGGCGTTGAAGAAATGCAGAAAACCGACATTGGAGTCTGTTCCGGTGTTGTATAAAGCAGAAGATTGCTTGGTCCAGGTTGCCCCTGAATTTTCCGTAACCCAAACACCTCCTTGAACCGTTGGGGTATCGGCATAAATAGCAAGGTATGCTTTATTGGCGGAGATTGCATGAATATTGCTGCCGACATGCGAAGCCGATGCACCCCCGGTCGAAATTGGCCCGTCTGCCCAAGTCAATCCACCGTCGAGAGAAAAGGCGTAACGTTTCCAGTTGTTCGTATTGTTTACCCCGAGCACCCAAACCGTATTGGCATCCACAATCGAAATGCTTTTGACGTAATAATCCGGATTGTTCGGGAACGGCGTGGTCTCGGTCCAGAAGTCTTGCGCATCCGCAAATGACCAAGTCAAAATGATTAGTAATAAGTAGCGTAATTTCTTTTTCATAGCGGTTATTTTTTGACAATTTTTACAGAGGATGATGCGCCGTGTTCGCCTGAAATTTTGGCCAGGTACATTCCATGCGGCAAAGTAGACACATCCAAAACGGCTTCATTTACCAAACCATAATCTTGGGTCGAAATGACTTTTCCGGACAAGTCGCAAACGACGACTTGGGTAATGTTGGCTCCCGAAAGTTTGACAACATCGGTCGTCGGATTGGGTGCTGCTTCGAATTTTGAGGCGGCGATGAATGGCTCGTTCTTGAGCAATCGGAACAACGGATCGGTGAGTTTGAAAAAGCGCGCACCGCTTGGGCCATTTTGATATTGGCCGATGCAAAACCCAACGGTTCCACTTTGGAATTCGGCGTCGAATGGAATCACGGGATTGGTGTCTTCGGTGTTGAGGTCGATCCAATTGTCGCCACCGTCGGTGGTGTAAGTTGCGCCGTAGATGCCATCAACAACTCCTTCTCCCCAAGAAAAGTAAGCGTTGTTGGTTTCAGGCACATAAACAACATGGTGATTTCTTGGTGCATTGAAAAAAGGGACGGAAATCAGTGACCAAGTCAGGCCGCCATCGGTAGTTTCACCCCATGACCAATCGCGATAAACCACCATTCCTTCCTGGTCGTTTTTAAAAGCAAAACTGGCACCCAAGTCCGAGTCCCCAAAATCTTGACAAGGCGACTGATTAACACTCCAATGCAAGCCCAAGTCTTCGGAATGGTAAATTCTACCCCTGTTGGTTCCGAACCAAAAATGGTTGCCGCGTGCTTCAAATATGGCAGTGTAGCCGTATTCCGCTATGGATATAGGCGCAGGAATATCGGTTTGCGGTACCTGAACCCAGTTCGTACCGCCATTAGATGTTGTGTAAATCTGAAAACCACCATTGACAGGATCGCCCACCGCAACACCATTGTTGAGGTCAAAAAAATACACAATGTTGGCAAAAGATGTGGTCGAATTGAACGCAGTCGTTTGCTGTGTCCAGGTCGCGCCTGCGTCATCGGTCATCCAGATGCCGCCGATGGTGCCAGGCGTGTTTGGAAATCCGGCAACATACGCCCGGGTTGCAGAAACGGCATGCAGCCACGCCACGCCCAGTGAAGTGCTGCCGAGGTTGATGTCACCGCTGGCCCAAGTGATGCCGCCATCGGTTGAAATGCTGTATTGGTTGTAAGCCGGTCCGGCGTTCGGTAAGGCTCTTGCCCAAACCACATCGGCATCTACAATCGAGATTTGACCGGGATGGTAATTGGAATTGTTTCCAAATGGCGCGACTTCTGTCCAAAAGTCCTGTGCGTTCACAGTGGCCGAAGCCGCAAAAAGTAAAGTGAGTAAAAGTTTTTTCATAAGCAAAAGTTTTGGGTTGGTTGTGTTGTTAATGTTATTGAGTTGTAAACACCCATTGTGAATTAATCTGTGCGAAGCATCTCTAAAAAACAAGGCTATTTTGTTAACTTTGTCTTACACTAAACACACGATCATGAATCTACTCATCCGCATTTTAGTCACCGCCGTTTTGGTAATGATCATCGCTTATTTCATGCCCGGCGTGGTTGTAGACAGTTTCAAGACTTCTGTTATTGTAGCCATCGTACTCGGTTTGCTCAATGTTTTCATTAAACCGTTACTGGTGTTGTTTACCCTACCTGTCACGATATTCACCTTCGGACTTTTTTTGCTGGTCATCAACGCGATCATCATCATGCTGTGTACCGAAATCGTCACGGGCTTTGAAGTCAAGACATTTTGGACGGCTTTGATTTTCAGTATCATCCTTTCGATTTCGCAATCGGTCATGTTCTCTTTGTCGGGCAGCAAGGATTAATTTTTACGTCTTTTATACAATAGGTTAAAAACTTTGTTGGGTGGTAAAAAAATACTAATTTTGCCACCCAATTTTAGTATGTAAAAAGATGAATATCACAAGAAAGAATACCGATGCGCTCAATGCGGTGGTCACCGTGGCGGTTTCCAAAGCCGATTACGCGCCTCAAGTTGAAAAAGTGTTGAAGAATTACGCCAAAAATGCGACCATTCCAGGATTCAGAAAAGGTGCTGTGCCGATGAGCCTCGTCAAGAAGCAATACGGCAAAGCGGCTTTGCTCGAAGAAGTCAACAAAGTATTGCAGGAAAACCTGAACAAATACTTGCAGGACGAGAAACTCGACATCCTTGGAAACCCGCTGCCAAAAATCGACGAGAACTTCAACTGGGATTCTGAAGACTATACATTTGAATTCGAATTGGGGATGGCGCCAACTTTCGACGTGAACCTCGAAGGCGTCAAAAACCTGACCCAATACAAAGTGTTCGCCGACGACAAAATGCTCGACGATCAAGTGTTGCGCATCCGCAAACAATACGGCAAGATGAGCGCGAAAGACACCGTTGAAAAAGACGATGACATTTCGGGAACGTTCATCAATGAGGAAAAAGGCATCAACAGCCCGTCTCATTTTACACTAGATGTTTTCAAGGCCAAGAAAGAAGCCGATAAATTCGTCGGTAAAAAAATAGGCGATGTTGTGACGCTCAAGACCAAAGGTTTGTTCGACGACGACCACAAACTGATGGATTACCTCAAACTCGGACACGATGAAGTACACGGACTCGACATCGAGGTCGATTTCAAGATCGAGGAAATCAACCAAACCGAACCGGCTGAACTCAACCAAGAATTGTTCGACAAATTGTTCGGGCCTGGAAACGTTAGCTCTGTAGAGGAAATCAAGGAAAAAATCAAGGAAGATGCCGAGCGACAGTTCGCTTCGCAGGCCGACCAGAAATTCCTCAACGACGTCACCGAATCGTTGTTGGGCAGCACCAAATTCGACCTTCCGGCGGAATTCCTCAAGAAATGGATCCAAACCGTAGGCGAGACGCCATTGACGCCAGAGCAAGCCGAAGAAGAATACGCACGTTCAGAAAATGGATTGCGTTACCAGCTCATCGAAGGCAAGATCATGAAGGACAACAACCTGCAGATCACTTTCGACGACTTGAAGAACTACACCGCGCAAATGATCCGCAAGCAAATGGCGCAATTCGGGCAAACCAACCCGACGGACGCCGATGTAGACGGAATCGTGGCGCGCGTGCTCCAAAACCAAGACGAGATCAAACGTTTGTCTGACCAAGTCATGAGCGAAAAAATGCTCAACCTGTTCAAGGAAAAAGTCAAGGCAAAAACCAAAGAGGTTTCCTACGAGGATTTCATCGCGGCCTCTTACGGGCACTGATTTTTCAAAAATAATTAGTATATTTACGGCGTCAAAACAATATTGACGCCGTTCCTATTTTACTAATGCTTAAAAAATTCCATAAAAAACCATGAACTACGGTAAAGAATTTAAAAAGTTTGCTACAAAACACCACGGCGTGAACTCGATGTACTACGACAAGATCGTGGGCGCGATGAACCCAACCGGAATGACTCCTTACATCATCGAAGAAAGACAACTCAACATCTCGCAACTCGACGTGTTTTCGCGTCTGATGATGGACCGGATCATCTTCCTCGGGACCGGAATCGACGACCAAATCGCCAACATCGTACAGGCGCAATTGCTTTTCCTCGAAAGCGCCGATGCCTCAAAAGACATCCAAATCTACATCAACTCACCGGGCGGAAGCGTTTACGCGGGTCTCGGAATCTACGACACCATGCAATACATCAAGCCTGATGTGGCAACCATCTGCACCGGAATGGCTGCTTCAATGGGCGCCGTTTTATTGTGTGCCGGTCAAGCCGGAAAACGTTCGGCCTTGCCGCATTCGCGTGTGATGATCCACCAGCCATCTGGCGGCGCGCAAGGCGTGGCTACCGATATGGAAATCAACCTGCGCGAAATGCTCAAACTGAAGGAAGAATTGTACAAGATCATCGCCCAGCATTCGGGTCAATCTTACGACAAGGTCCACAAAGACAGCGAGCGCGACTACTGGATGAAAGCTGATGAAGCCAAGGAATACGGAATGATTGATGAAGTTTTAAGAAGAAGCTAAATTCAGTTTGACGCTTTTGGAAGATTCGGAATTCACAACCAAAAGCCGGGACTGCTAACTACTCAAAATATGGCAAAAGAAATATTGGATTGCTCGTTTTGCGGACGTAAAAAACCCGAAACCAATCTGCTCATAGCCGGAATCAATGCACACATCTGTGACAAATGCATTGAGCAGGCGCATGGAATTGTCCTAGAGGAACTCAAGACCAACGGGAATTCCAAGATGGTCGCCGACCTGATCCTCAAGAAACCGAAGGAAATCAGGGGCTTCCTGGACCAATACGTTATCGGGCAGGACCAAACCAAAAAGGTCATGGCCGTTGCCGTCTACAACCACTACAAACGTCTGATGCAGCAACAGCTCAATGATGACGTCGAAATCGAAAAGAGCAACATCATCATGGTGGGCCAAACCGGTACCGGAAAAACTTTGGTTGCCAAAACCATTGCCAAAATGCTCGACGTGCCATTGGCCATAGTCGATGCAACGGTACTCACCGAAGCGGGTTATGTGGGCGAAGACGTCGAAAGCATCCTGACGCGTTTGCTCCAGGCCGCCGATTACGACGTGACCAAAGCCGAACGCGGTATCGTGTTCATCGACGAGATCGACAAGATTGCGCGCAAGAGCGACAATCCATCGATTACGCGCGATGTATCGGGTGAAGGCGTACAGCAGGCGCTTTTGAAATTGCTCGAAGGAACGGTGGTCAATGTGCCGCCAAAAGGTGGCAGGAAGCATCCGGACCAAAAATTTGTAGAAGTCAATACCAAGGACATTTTGTTCATTGCCGGTGGCGCATTCGATGGCATCGAAAGAATCATCTCGAAACGTTTGAACCGTCAGGCCGTGGGTTACAGCACGTCCAAAAATGCCGACCAGATCGACAAGGACAATCTGTTGCAGTACATCATCCCGAAAGACATCAAGGATTTTGGTTTGATTCCCGAGATCATCGGCCGTTTGCCGGTTCTGACGCATATGGATCCGCTGGATCGCGAGACTTTGCGCGCGATCTTGACCGAACCGAAAAATGCCTTGATCAAGCAATACCAGAAATTGTTCTCGATGGACAACGTCGATTTCAACATCACCGAGGAGGCGCTCGATTTCATCGTAGACAAGGCGCTCGAGTACAAACTCGGCGCGCGTGGTTTGCGTTCGTTGTGCGAGGCCATCCTGACCGATGCGATGTACGATTTGCCGGGAACCGATGATTCGGTGCTCCGGATCGATAAAAATTATGCGAAAGACGCGTTGACCAAAAACTTGCTCAAGCGTTTGGAAATCGCTTCTTAAAAACATTCAGATTCTACAATAGAAAAGTCCCGTCAAAGCGGGACTTTTTTTGTGGCAGTTGTCTAAAAGACCGATCTTAACTACCGGCCTTGCTTCATTAATCTCATTTCAACAGACCGCCACCTTGTTTCATCTTTTCGGTATCGATGTTCGTATTGTCCTGTTGCAGTTTGGAGTTCCCAAAATTCCATGTCAACGAAACGCGGAAGTGGCGCGAATCGTTTTTCTGGCGGTAATTGGTATTGAGGTTCTGGCCCGCAATCAGCGCGTTGACTTCATTGGCATTGAACACATCGAAACAGTGCAGTCCGATCTTGAGGTTCTTGTTCATAAAGTCGCGGTTGAACGAGACGTCGAATTGCTGGATCGGTTTGCTGATGCCGTAAATTTCCCAGGTTCCTTTGGGCAGGATGAAATAGGACATCGTATTGGTGATTTCCCAAGGCAACATCAATTGCGACTGGAAACTGTAGTTGACAACCGGTTGCACGTCGAACGGGAAGCTCAAACCTTCGATTTCCGATTTCACATAATTGACATTGACGAAAATGTAATTCATCTTGTCCATCGTGTTGATGCGCTTGAGGAATTCGTCTTTGCCCTTGAAGATATAATCGAGCGGAATCGGGAACGACAGATACGCGCTGAAAATATTGAGTTTGTCGAACTGCTGCGCGCTCGCATTGCTGACCAATTCGCCGGGTTCGGCATTGAATACAAAACGGTTGTTGTCCTTGGAAACCGTATAATTGGCGCCGACCGACACAAACTGGAACGCGGTGTATTTCAATTCGTAATTGTCGAAAAAGGTCGGGTCGAGCGACAAATTCCCCTGCGAGGAATTGTAGCGGTCAAAAGCCGAGTTGTTGTTCGGGTCGAGCACGTTGTAATCGGGCTGGGCAATTTTGCGCGAATAGTTGCCGCTCACGTTCATGTTGTCATTGATTTCATACATCAGGCTCGCATTCGGGAACAAATTGGTGTTGCTGTATTTGATGCGTTCGATGGGTTCCCCGAAACTTCTCGTGGCATTTCTTTCGACCTGGAAATCCTCAAAACGCAAACCGGCCGTAAAATGGAATTTCTTGATCTTCTTGCGCGCCTCGATATAAAACGCGAGGTTATTCTCGGAATAGTCAAAGTCGATGCGGTCGCCATAGATTCCCGAATCGAAAATCGCCGCACTGCCGCTGTTGAAATTGTACTGCCCGTTGTTCTGGACCTCGATGATGTTGTATTTTCCACCCGTGTTGAGCGTAAAATCCCATTTCTGGAACGGGAAAGACAAATCGTATTTGAGGTAATAATTCTGCAACCCGAAATTGATCTTGCCATTGTTGAAATTGTAGCTCTGGTCGGTCCAATCGTGTCCCGTGGAACGCGTGGTCGGCGTTTTGTCGAACAGGTTCATGTAAGCCGTCACATCGAGCGTACGGCCCAAAGTGTCGAGCTTGGTCTTGTACTGCAAACTGAGTTCGTGCACATTGTTCTTGTCTTTGGACAAACTGTTGCTGCTGAAATTATTGTTGCCGCCGATCACGCTTCCGTCGGTGGTCGTGCGGTTATTGGCCAGGTTGACGTTGTAGTTGAGCAAAAGGTTCGAGTTGTCGGTCAGCTTGTAATTGGTCCCGGCGCGGAAATAAAAATTGCGCCAGATGTTGTTGTTGAAGTTGTTTTGGACGATGTGCTGCTCGGGGTTGAACGAAGTAAACACCTGGTCGTTGGTGTTCTTGGTTTCGCCTTCGATGTAATTGTAACCCGTCATCGTTTGCCAGCTTAGCCTTTTTTCTTTTCCGTTGACGAGGATTTGCGGGCTCGGTTTCTGGTATTTGTTGAAATTGTAATTGATGTTGAAACTGGCATTAACACCTTTCATGCGCTTGGTCGTCGTGACGATGTTGATTACCGAACCGCTCGAATTCGCATCGTAGGCCGCACCAGGATTGTAAATCAACTCGACTTTTTCAATGGCACTTGCGGGAAGGCTCGAGAGGTAATTCTGCAAATCGGTACCACTCATTGTGCTTGGCGCGCCGTCGATGTAAATCGCCACACCTTTTCCGTTCAAGGTCAATCCGCCGGTGGGCGAGGCGACGATTCCGGGCAATTTCTTGACAGCGTCATAGGTGCTGCCGGTACTCAGCATCGGGTTTTCCTTGACCGATACGATGGTTTTGTCGGCTTCGACTTTGATAAATTGCCGTTTGTTGCCATAGACCATGACTTCCGAAATGTTGTTGGTTTTTTCGGACAAGGTGACCGGGTTGAGGATGATTTTTCCCGGATGGTCGGGCCGGACTTCAAATTCTACCTTTCGGTCTTCATAACCCAAAGTAGAAACGGTCAAAGCATATTTTCCCGCCGGAAGCGTCTGCGACAATACAAACAAACAACCGATGCTGCGGTAAGTGCCTATTTTTTGAAGGGAATTGTTAGTGATTTCTTCCAAAAAAACTGTTCGCTCGTTGAGGTCGTTTTCACACGGAAGATTGGGAATACTGTTGTTCAATTCGAGGAAAGGTGGGTTTCCTTGGGCAAAGAGTTGGCTGGTTACAAGAAAGGCCAAGGCCAGTAAGACTGATTTACGACCAAAAAATGATTTTTTTTGGAAGTCGTGACCCGAGCCTGAAAGGCGAACGGATGAAATATTCTTAGAATTCATTGATTGGATGATTTTTTCCGTTGCGCGCCGAACAGTTCGGCGGTGCTT
Source organism: Flavobacterium sp. (assembly GCF_047602195.1). GTDB lineage: Bacteria > Bacteroidota > Bacteroidia > Flavobacteriales > Flavobacteriaceae > Flavobacterium. The sequence goes on along the minus strand of NZ_JASGHW010000002.1, from coordinate 218,225 downwards.
CGGTTGATTGATGATGACAGCCATTAAGACTGGTTTTGCCGCCAAACGTTACAGCAATGAAAGGTTAATTTATTGATAGTAATGAAAAAACACCGTTAAACGGTCTTTTCGGAAGAAGCGGACGGTTTGTCGCAAATGCCGCGAGCACCACATTTCATGCGGTGTGGCCCGCAAGAGGCGAGCAGTGTCAGCGACAATAATAGGAAGAATATTTTTTTCATCTTATTTTTGGAACACCTGCAGATTTTTGAGCTGTTCGAGGTAATCGCGCTGGTTCGACAACCGCGGAATTTTATGCTGTCCGCCGAGTTTTTTATTTTCCTTGAGCCAATCGTAGAACAAGTTTGGCCTCGCGATATTTAATATTAACGGATTCAGCGTCATGTTATTGTATCGTTTGGCCTCGTAATCGGAGTTGAGCGTCTGCAGGGTTTCGTCTAGTGTTTTTCGAAACACTTCCGGATTTTCGGGATTGTTCTTGAATTCGATCATCCATTCGTGTGCGCCTTTTTCCTTGTCTTTCATAAAAACGGGTGCTACGGTATAATCGACGACTTCGGTTTGCGTAAGCTGGCAGGCTTTGGCGATGGCCATATCGGTATTCTCGACCATGAGTTCCTCGCCAAAAACATTGATGTGGTGCTTGGTCCTTCCCGTCACGCGGATGCGGTACGGACTCAGCGAGGTAAACCGAACCGTGTCGCCAATCAGGTAACGCCACAAACCGCCGTTGGTCGTAATGACGATCGCGTAATTTTTGTTGAGTTCCACATCGGCCAAACGGATCGCTTTCTGCTCGGGCGTCCCGAAAATATCCATCGGGATGAATTCGTAAAAGATTCCATAGTCGAGCATCAATAACAAATCATTCGAATAATTCAAGTCCTGGATCGCAAAAAAACCTTCCGAGGCGTTGTAAATTTCATAGTACTGGAAATCCTTCTTCGGGACGATTTTTTGGTATTGTTCGCGGTACGGGTCAAAACTCACCCCGCCGTGGAAATACACTTCGAGGTTCGGCCAGATTTCAAGCAGGTTGTCTTTGCCGGTTTCGGCCAGCACGCGGTTCATCAGCACCAGCATCCATGACGGGACGCCTGCAAAACTGGTTACATTTTCGTTGCGTGTTTCGTTAATAATGGCCGCCAATTTCGATTCCCATTCGCTCATCAACGATACCTTGTTGCTCGGCGTGCTGCTGAATTCGGCCCAAATCGGCATGTTCTCGATCAGGATCGCCGAAAGGTCGCCGAAATAGGTATTGTTGTCTTCGTAAATCTGCGAACTGCCACCAAGCCTTAAACTTTTACCAATAAACAATTCCGAATTTTCATTGTTGTTCAGGTACAGGCACAACAAGTCTTTACTGCCCTTGTAATGGCAATCCTCGAGCGCCTCGTTGCTGACCGGAATGTACTTGCTTTTGGCGTTGGTCGTGCCGCTAGATTTGGCGAACCATTTGATCGGCGTATGCCAAAAAATATTTTGCTCGCCTTTGCGTGTGCGCTCAATCAAGGGTTCGAGGTCTTCGTAGCTCGATATCGGGACGCGCTCGGTAAAAGTTTGGTAGGATTTAATCGAGGTGAATTCGTATTCTTTCCCAATGACCGTTCCTTCAGAGCCGCGCAGCAGGTTCATGAGCAATTCTTCCTGGACCTCGTTCGGGTATTTGAGGAACAATTCAATCTGGTGGATCCTTTGCTTGAGGAACCAAGAGGCGATCGAATTGATGATTGGGAATGGCATTTTTTAAAATTGATTTGCGATAATGACCGATGAATTCTAACTTTACCAAAATTAGCAAAATTTGGCTGATTTCCTAACCCATAATCAAATTCCCCCGATGCAATACCAAGGCACACTCTCGAAAATGGAAACCGAATTCGGCAACCCGATCCAATATTATTTGGTTTTCGAGACCAGTTTTTTGAATGTCAACCAATTGCTCAACAAGAAAATCGAAATCAATTTCGAAGGATACCAATGCCTCAATTGCAAAAAGAACAAAAAAATTTACCGCCAGGGATTTTGCTACGATTGTTTCTACAGCAGCCCAGCCGTGGGAGATTGGATCATGCGCCCCGAATTGAGCACGGCGCACCTTGGCATCGCCGACCGCGACCTCGATTATGAAACGCGCGTGCAGGTGCAACCGCACATTGTTTATTTGGCGTTATCGAGCGAAGTCAAAGTCGGGGTGACGCGCAAAACACAGGTGCCGACGCGGTGGATCGATCAAGGTGCCTGCCAGGCGGTTTCGATTCTCGAGGTCCCGAACCGCTATCTAGCCGGAATCACCGAAGTCGAACTTAAAAAGCATTACACCGACAAAACCAATTGGCGCAAGATGCTCCAGAACGACGTGCTCGATCTCGATTTATTGATCGAGAAAACCAAAATCTTCGATTTCCTGCCCGAAGAAGTCAAGCCGTATTTCAACGCAGATCTCGACGAACATGTCGTGTTGCATTATCCCGTATTGCAGCGTCCGGCCAAAGTCACCGGACTCAACCTGGACAAGTCGCCCCATTATGGCGGGAAACTCGTCGGCATCCAGGGGCAATACCTCATTTTTGAGGACGGGACGGTGTTCAATATCCGCAGTTTCAAAGGCTACATCGTCAGTATCGCGATAGTGTAAAAAAGAAGCCCGACTTATCGCCGGGCTTTGCTTATTTCTTTTCCTCTTTCTTCTTTTTGCCGAATAGGCCGTTCAGCACTTGGTTGGCCGCGTTTTTGACGTCTTCGTTTTTCGTCGGCGTTTTGGTCTTGGTCGTGTCGGTCGATTTCTTGCCGCCGCCGCTCAAAATATTGCCGAGCGCATCGGTGCCTTGGTTGACGAGTTTGTCTTTTTGCTGTTTCACCAATTGGGCCGTCAAATTCGTCATCGCCTGTTTCATATCGGTGGTGATTTTCGGATTTTTGAAATTGCCCGACAGCACCGCATTGACCGGAATATTTTCGAGTTTTTTCGATTCGGCCGGCGTCAATTTGGCAATCAATTTATTGGCTTCGGTACCGAGGTATTTGGCCGGGACGTCAAACTTCAAATTGTAATTCATCGACTGGTCGAAACCATGCGCCCCGACAATATTGACCTTGATGTCCTGGTATTTGAGTTCAATCGGTTTCAAGCTCACTTTTCCGTTCTGGAACGTCAGCGCTGCCTTCAAATCGTTGAGGTTTAATTTGTTCAAGTCGATAAAGCCCACGCTTTCGTCCAGTTTGCTCAGCAAAGGCGAGGTTTTTTCATTGACCGTAGTTGAGAGCAATTGCCCGATCAAATCACCCGAAAGCGTATTCAAATCCGGCGTCATTTCTTTGGCATCGAGGTTTCCGTTGACCTTGATCGTCGTGTTCAATTTCCCGTTGATGACGCCTGCAATCGGTGCGATGTTTTTCATCATGTCGAGCTGCGTAAACGTTTGTTGGATGTCGACGCCGTTCATCTTGAGGTTCATGTTGAAATTCGGGACTTTTTCCTTGGTAGACACCGCACCGTCCACACCAATCTGTCCGCCGAAAATCGAGGTCTTGACATTTTCCAGCGTTGCTTTTTGGTCTTTGATGATGACTTTACCCGACACATTTTTGAGTACGAGATTGTCATACAAAACCGTATTGGCCTTGGCGTTGAGCGTGCAATTGAGGAAAGCCGGAATCTTGACCGCTTCGCTCGATTTCTTCGCCTCTGCGGCTTTGGGTTGGTCGGCGGTCATGAAATCGGAAACCGCAAACTGGTTCGACTCCATATTGAAATTGCCTTTCAATTCCTGGTTTTTGAGCATGAAGCCGTAGAAGTTTTCGAGTGTCCCGCTCGCGCGCAAATCGGTTTTTCCGGTCGTCGCATCGAGTTGCTGCAGGTTGATTTTGGTATTGGTAAAATCGAGTGCGGCCTTGTTGATGTTGATCGTTTTGTTTTCCTCGTCCACATATTTGAATCCGGTCAGCACCAAATTCCCCGAATTCTGCATGTTTTGGTATTGGTTGGTCTCGACCGATTTCATGTCGAATTTGGTATCGATATCGGCGACCAAAATCCCCGAAAGCGGCTTGTCGAGTTTGATCGGGTAGGCTTTTGACAGGTTTCCAAGGTTGATCGTTCCTTTCAAAGCCGCATCCACGAGTGCATTTTCGCTGATGTTTTTGATGTTCGCTTTCGCATTGAATACATCCTGGTCGATGCGGAAAGACAATTGGTCGAGGTTGACATAAGTGTCGTTCATCACACCAGTTTCATTGATGATCTTGGTGTCGATGACAATGCTTTGCACCGATTTTGGCAAATCAGGATATTGGAACGACGCGTTGTTCGATGCAATGGCGATATTGAATTTCGGAACCGTCGTATCCGATAAAATCCCTTTGGCAAAACCCGCAATCGTAAAATCGCCCGTGGTCTTGATCTTGTCGAGGCTTCCGGCATACGCGCCCGGAATCAATCCGAGGAAATTTTGGAAACTCGATGTAGGCGTCTTAAATGTCAAATCATATTGCTGGCCATTTTCCAATAATTGGATAAAACCGTCAAATTCGAGCGGTAACTTATTGATGAGCGCCTTGTTCTGCTTGAATTCGTATTTGCTCTTGTCGAGGTCGATCCCGAGCACCGCGTCCAAGGTCAGCGCCACGTTGTTCATGTAGTTCATTTGGTCCATGTCGAGCGATACTTTCGCGGTCGATTTGGTGACAAGGTCCAATTTAGAAGCCGCAAAATCGCCCGTGCCTTCATGGTTCAGGCTGTCGATGACCATCTTGATTTTGGAACGCTCGTCGTAGTATTTGAAACGCAGGTTTTCGAATTTGTATTCCTTGACCTTGAGCGACAACGGATCGCTTTTGCCATCGGAAGGCTTGTCGTCCTTGAGCGCGATGTCGAAATTGCCCACGCCGTCCTTGTTGAACAAGATGTTGACCTTGGCATCTTTGGATGAAAATGCCTCGATGTTCATCGGCTCGTCCTTGCCCTTGAACAATTCCTTGATCGACATGGTCAGGTTGATTTCGCCCATCGAAACCAAGGTATCGCCTTCAAACGGCGCCTTGTTGATGATGAGCAGTTTTTCTACATTGACGCTGGCTTGCGGGAAATTGCGGAACAAACTCAAATCGGCGTCGGCAAACGAAACCTTCGCATCGACTTTCTCGTTGATCGCATCGGCAATCTTGGCCTTGATCGCATCCTGGAAGAAAAATGGGATGGCAAACAGTGAAAGGATGAGCAGTAAAAGGACAATTCCGGTGATCTTTAAAATTTTCTTGACCATGATTTTGGGCTTTGGTTATTGGATTCGGCGGCAAAGGTACCGCAAATTTTAACAGATTCAAATGTAACGACAAAGTGCGGTAAATCTTGAAATTCACCGCACTTTTATCAAAAATTTAGCACCTGCTTTACCGGATGTTAATTTCAAAAGGCAAAGCCGCTTGTATGCCCACTTTTGCAGTAAGGCGTTTGATTTTTTCGAGTGTTTGGTAGTTTTCTTCACCGATTTCCTCGCGCAACAGATCGGCTGTCGATCGAACAAACGGAACGCCCATGTTCGACAGGAAATCCCTGAAATTCTTTTCGTATTCTGGGAAATCTTCGGTGCGGTATTCCTTGATCTTGGCCAGTTTCGCGGCATGCGCAATGGCAGCATCCATTCCGCCGATCTCATCGACCAATCCGATTTTAAGCGCTTCCGAACCCGACCACACACGGCCTTGTGCAATCGAATCGACGGCGGCAAAATTCATTTTTCTGCCCGCGGCAACACGATTCACAAATGTATTGTAGATGTGCTCGACATCTTCCTGGGTGAATTTCCTGAAGTTTTCATCCAACGGTTTGAAAGCACTGTAGCCGGCGGCATTGGCGTGCGTCGAAACCTGTTCGGTATTGATTCCGATTTTGGTGGCCAATGGGCTAAAGTTGGGCAGTACGCCAAAAACCCCGATCGAACCCGTAATCGTATTGGCTTCGGCAAAAATGCGGCTGCCGTTGCAGGCGATGTAATAACCACCCGAAGCGGCGAGATTGCCCATCGAAACCACGACCGGCTTGACTTTCTTGGTCAGTTCGATTTCACGCCAGATCAGATCGGAGGTCAGCGCGTTTCCACCCGGCGAATCGATACGCAAAACAATGGCCTTGACATCGTCGTCTTTTCTGGCCTGTTGCAACGAACGGCGCATCGCACCTTCACCGATGACATCGACATCGCCTTCGCCGCTCTGGATTTCGCCCTGGGCGTAAATGATCGCGATGCGGTTTTGGGTCGTATAATCGGCCGAAGTGATTGCTACATTTTCGGCATAATCGAGGATGTTGATTTTATTGTAATCCTCATCTTTCGGAACGTCGAGCATTTTGCGGATGTCGTCGTGGTAAATGTCCTCGTAGGCGATTTTGTCCACGAGTTTTTCGGCTTTGGCCATTTCGGGCGTACGCGCCAAGAGTCCGTTGGCGATGGCATTGAGGCGTTCCACCGTAACCTTTCGGCTTTTGGCGATATCGGTTACGGTCGCGTTCCAAACCGAATGCAACAAGGCCGAAATCTGTTCGCGGTTGGCCTCGCTCATCTTGTTTTCGAGGAACGGCTCGACGGCGCTCTTGTATTTGCCGTGACGGATGACTTCCATCTTGATACCTGATTTTTCCTGTAAATCCTTGAAGAACATCAATTCAGAAGAAAGTCCCTTGAAGTCCATCTGGCCGACCGGATTGAGGTAAACGACATTGGCCACCGAATTGAGGTAATATTCTTTTTGCGTGTAATAATTGGCATAGGCATAGACGAATTTGCCCGAATTCTTGAAATCCTCGAGCGCGTCGCGAAGTGCCTTGCTTTGCGCCATGCCGAGTTGGGAATTGTCGTTGAGGATTGAGATTCCTTGGATGTTGCTGTCGGTTTTGGCTACTTCGATTGCGTGGATCACATCCGAAAGCCCGTCGTGGTTGTCCTCGAAATAATCGAAATCCTTGTAATTGAATTTTCCTCCGTAATCGTTCGTGACTTTCGAAAGATCGAGTTCGATGACCGAATTGTCGTTGACGCGCACCGTTTCCGAATCACTTCCGGCAATCGCGGCAATAAAAACAAATCCGAAGAAAAATAGCATCATGAAGATAAAAAGACCCACGATGGTCGCCAATACATTTCCTAAAAACCGCATAATTTATTCTTTGTGAATGAGTTCAAATACGGCCGTCAATGTTACAGGATTGCCCCGAAATAAATTTATCAACAGCCGCAGCAAATATAAGCTGTTTCTAAAATTCTTTTAGTTAATTTGTCATTAATATGAGTCAACATCAAGTCATTTTATCCATAGGCAGTAACCAAGGCGACCGTCTGCAACACATCCAATCGGCAATCGCGTCGGTCCACCGCAAAGCAGGAACCGTGGTCAAGGTCTCGAGATTGTATGAAACACCTTCCTGGGGTTTTGAAAGTGACTCCTTCTACAATTGCGCACTGCTTTTGCACACGACCCAATCCGCGCAACACATCCTTTCCAAGGTGCTCGAAATCGAGGCCGAAATCGGGCGGGTGAGAAGCCAGGGCGATGGATACGAGCCGCGCATCATCGACATCGATGTCATTGCCTATGACGAGGAAATCATCCTGACCGAACAATTGCAGGTACCGCATCCGCAGATGCAAGCGCGCATGTTCGTTTTGTTGCCGATGCGCGATTTGAACCTCGATTGGCGCCATCCGGTGTTGCAGAAATATTTGCCCGAATTGTTGCAGGCTTCTGAAGACAAGAGCCATTGCAAAGTCATCGGGAAATTGGAGGCACCATTGGCACAGATCCAGTTGGAACATTTCAATTACATCGCGATTGAGGGAAATATCGGCGCCGGAAAAACCACGCTGACCAACAAGATTGCAGAAGATTTCAATGCCAAGACGGTGTTGGAGCGTTTTGCCGACAACCCGTTTCTGCCCAAATTTTACGAAGACCAAAGCCGTTACGCCTTTCCGCTCGAGATGTCGTTCTTGGCCGACCGTTACCAGCAGATTTCGGATGATTTGGCACAGTTCGATTTGTTCAAGGATTTCATCGTGGCCGATTACCACATTTTCAAGTCGCTTATTTTTGCCAAGGTGACGCTGACCGAAGACGAATACCGTTTGTACCGCAAGCTGTTCGAAATCATCTACCGCGAAATGCCCAAACCCGACCTGTATGTGTATTTGTACCAGAATACCGAGCGTTTGCTGGCCAATATCAAATTGCGCGGACGCAGTTACGAACAGGAAATTCCGGCGGATTATCTGGACCGCATCAACCGCGGTTACCTCGATTACATCAAATCGCAAACCGACTTGAATGTATTGATCATTGACGTCTCCGACCGCGATTTTGTCAAGAACCAGCAGGATTACGTATTCATCCTAGAAGAAATCCAGAAAAAAACGGGCTGATTATTTCGCGCCCATTTTCTGGAACAAATCCCAAACGACAATCCCGGCACTGACCGAAATGTTTAAGGAATGTTTGCTGCCGAGCTGTGGAATTTCGATGCAACCATCGCTGGCCGCCACGGCATTTTGATTGACCCCGAACACTTCGTTGCCAAAAACCAACGCATATTTTTTACCCGTTTCGGGTTTGAAATCCTGTAGGAAAATGGAGTTCTCCACTTGTTCGACGGCAAAAACGGAAACGTTTTCTTTTTGCAAATCCGCAATCACTTCCAAAACGTCTTTGGCGTGTTCCCAGGCCACGGTTTCGGTGGCACCCAAGGCCGTTTTGTGGATTTCTTTGTTGGGCGGAGTGGCGGTGATGCCGCACAAATAAATCTTTTCGATCAAAAAAGCATCGGCGGTACGGAACACCGATCCGATGTTGTGCAAACTGCGGATGTCGTCAAGCACCAAAATCAATGGTGTTTTTTCGGCAGATTTAAAATCTTCAACCGATTTGCGGTCGAGTTCACTGTTGTCAAGCTTTCGCATAAAATAAGGGGATAAAAAAAAGCTCCCTGGAACCAGGAAGCCTTTTCAATATGTTTTTCAAATATTATCCTTTCGGAGCATCGTCACCCAAAACGGTTCCTTTGATGGTCAAGACTTTAGAAGCCTGCCCTTCGGCGTTTGAAGTGATGGTTACGGTTTTGGTGAAAGCACCGACACGGTCAGTGGCATATTTCACACCGATTACCGCTTTAGCACCTGGCGCGATTGGCTCTTTTGGGTAAGTCGGAACGGTACATCCGCAAGATCCGGTAGCGTTGGTGATGATCAACGGCTTGTTTCCGTTGTTGGTGAAAACGAATTCACGTTTTCCGTCGGCGTTGTGCGGGATGGTTCCGTAATCGATGGTCTCGTTTTCGAATAACATTCCAGCGCCTTCTACTTTTGGTGCTTCAGTAGCTTTGGCAGCAGGGGCTGCAGCTTCTTTTTTGGCAGGTTGTTTTTTGTTCTTTTTTGCCGTCTGTGCATTGGCAAAAGTCGCACTAAAAACGGTCAGTACAGCTACTAATAATATTTTTTTCATTGTTGTTTTAATTAGAATTAAAGGACAAATCTATTGAAAAAAATTATACATGGATGCAATTGTGTCTTAAAATTAAATTAATTTTTGGATTGCCATTTATTCGTGTCAAAATTTTTAAATTCGCCCAATTAATTTTTTCACCATTTAAATACCAAAAAGTCTTGGCAGCCAAAGAAAAAGAAGCGAAGGAAACCCCGTTGATGAAGCAGTATAACGAGATCAAAAGGAAGTATCCCGATGCTTGCCTGCTGTTCCGTGTGGGTGACTTTTACGAGACTTTTGGGGAAGATGCGATTCGGGCTTCCAAAATCCTCGGCATCGTATTGACCAAACGCGGTGCGGGCTCGGAAACCGAAACGGCTTTGGCAGGATTTCCACACCACTCTTTGAATACTTATCTGCCTAAATTGGTCAAGGCCGGATTGCGCGTGGCGATTTGCGACCAGCTCGAAGACCCGAAAATGACCAAAACCATCGTCAAGCGTGGCGTGACCGAACTCGTGACGCCCGGTGTTTCGATGAACGACGAAGTATTGCAATCGAAATCGAATAATTTTTTGGCTTCGGTTTATTTTGGCAAGAAAACAATTGGGGTTTCATTCCTCGATGTTTCCACAGGAGAATTCCTCACGGCACAGGGCAATGATGAATACATCGATAAATTGCTGCAGAATTTCAGGCCGAGCGAGGTATTGGTCCCGAAGCACAACAAAAAAGAATTCGCCGAGATTTTCGGCGACGATTTCCATACATTTTACCTCGAAGACTGGATTTATAAGGCAGATTACGCGCTGGAAACGTTGACCGGACATTTCCAGACGAACTCGCTCAAAGGCTTTGGAATCGAGGAATTGGCCGAAGGCATCATTTCTTCAGGGGCCATTTTGTATTACCTGTCGGAAACTCAGCACAACAAACTCCAGCACATTTCTGCCATCCAAAGAATTGCCGAGGATGCCTATGTTTGGATGGACCGTTTTACGATCCGCAACCTCGAATTGTACCACAGCTACAACCCGAATGCGGTCACGTTATTGGATGTCATCGACCGTACGCTTTCGCCCATGGGCGGACGTTTGCTCAAACGCTGGCTCGCCTTGCCGCTCAAGGACGCCCAAAAAATCAAGGAGCGCCATGAAGTCGTGGCTTATCTGAAAGAAAACAAAGACGTACTCAAGAATATCCAGCAACAAATCAAGCTCATTTCCGATCTCGAGCGTTTGATTTCCAAAATCGCCACAGGGAAAGTGAGTCCGCGCGAAGTGGTGTATCTCAAAGACTCGCTCGACGCCATCATTCCGATCAAGAAGCTCGCGCTCGAAAGCGATAATGAAGCGGTCAAAACCATCGGTGACGATTTGCATGCCTGCGATTTGCTGCGCGAGAAAATCCAGACGATGCTCAATCCCGACGCGCCGGTGGCGATTGCCAAAGGAAATGCAATTGCCCAAGGCGTACATGCCGAACTCGACGATTTGCGCGCGATTTCGACTTCTGGCAAAAATTACCTCGAAGGCATCGAAAAAGCAGAGTCGGAGCGTACGGGCATTTCGTCGCTCAAGATTTCATTCAATAATGTCTTCGGTTATTACATCGAAGTCCGAAATACGCACAAAGACAAGGTTCCGGCCGAATGGATCCGCAAGCAGACTTTGGTCAACGCCGAGCGTTACATCACCGAAGAACTCAAGGAATACGAAAGCAAAATCCTCGGTGCAGAGGAAAAAATCTACAAGCTCGAAGTCGAATTGTTCGAGCAATTGGTGCATTGGATGGCGACCTATATCAAGCAGGTGCAACGCAATGCGAACCTGGTTGCGCAGCTCGATTGCCTGACCTCGTTTGCACAACTTGCGATCGAAAACAAATACGTTTGCCCGGAACTCACCGACGATTTTGCGCTCGACATCAAAAACGGACGCCATCCGGTGATCGAAAAACAATTGCCCGTCGGCACGCCGTACATCGCCAACGATGTGTTTCTCGACCGCGAAACCCAGCAAATCATCATGATCACCGGGCCGAACATGTCGGGTAAATCAGCCATTTTGCGGCAAACCGCGCTCATTGTCTTATTGGCGCAGATGGGCAGTTTCGTCCCGGCGGAAAGCGTCAGGATGGGCGTAATCGATAAGATTTTTACACGGGTCGGTGCTTCGGACAACATTTCGATGGGCGAATCGACTTTTATGGTCGAGATGAACGAAACCGCATCGATCCTGAACAATATTTCGGACAGAAGCCTGGTGCTGCTTGACGAAATCGGGCGCGGAACCAGTACCTACGACGGGATTTCGATTGCATGGGCGATAGCCGAATTTTTACACGAACATCCCGCCAAACCCAAAACGCTGTTTGCGACACATTACCACGAGCTCAACGAAATGACCGATATTTTCGACCGCATCCAAAATTTCAATGTGTCGGTCAAGGAAATGAAGGACACTGTTTTGTTTATCCGCAAATTGGTGCAGGGCGGCAGCGCACACAGTTTTGGGATCCATGTGGCCAAGATGGCCGGCATGCCGCAAACGGTGATTGCCAAGGCGCAGAAGCTACTCAAGAAATTGGAAAAAGACCATTCGGGGGAAGCGCTCAACGGTGTCAAACAGGAGAAACAGGAGATGCAGATGAGTTTTTTCAACCTCGACGATCCGTTGCTCGAGGAAATCAAGGACGAAATCCTGAATCTGGACCTCAATACGCTGACACCGATCGAGGCCATGATGAAGCTCAATGAAATCAAAAGAATGCTGACCAAAAAATAATTGGGCAATTACCGATTCGTTATCAATAGATTAAACTTTTTAGGTTTAATTTTTATAAAAAACGTTTGCAATATTGAATTAATGTTTTAAATTTGCCCTCGCAATACAGCAATGTAGCGCAGTTCTTTAAATAATGACATGCGAAAATAGCTCAGTTGGTAGAGCGCGACCTTGCCAAGGTCGAGGTCGCGGGTTCGAGCCCCGTTTTTCGCTCCAGTGATGCTCGGATGGTGAAATTGGTAGACACGCTGGACTTAAAATCCAGTGAACAGTAATGTTCGTGCGGGTTCAAGTCCCGCTCTGAGTACAAAAAAACAGAACCGCAAAGTTTTTCTTTGCGGTTTTTTTATTGCCTTTTGTTTTCCGTCTTGGATAAACTTTCTTCCCAATTCAAATTTCATTCAAAATTGGATTGCTAAATTGCAGCATGAAAATTCTAATCATCGAGGACGAGCCTGAAATCGCATCGGGCATTGTGGACTATTTCAAGCCCAACGGGGTGCAATGCGAAACATCGGCCAATGCCAAAAGCGCGCTCGAGAAAATCGGCTTGTACGACTACGACTGTATCTTGCTCGATCTGATGCTGCCCGACGGCGATGGTTTTGACATCCTCAGGGAACTCAAAAAACGCGACAAGACCGAGGGTGTGATCATCATCTCTGCCAAGGAAAATCTCGAAACCCGGCTCGAAGGATTTAACCTCGGCGCCGATGATTATTTGACCAAACCTTTCCATCTGGCCGAATTGCTGGTCAGGATCCAGGCGTTGATCCGCAGGAAGAATTTCAAGGGCAACAATACGGTGGTCTTCAATGAAATCACCGTCGATGTGATGGCCAAAACCGTCAGTGTCAACGGAAACAAACTCGATATTACCAAAAAAGAGATAGATTTGTTGTTGTTTTTGATCGGCAACGAAAACAAGGTGCTGTCGAAATCGGCGATTGCCGAACATCTGTCGGGCGATATGGCCGACATGCTCGACAACCACGATTTTGTGTACGCCCACATCAAGAACCTCAAGAAGAAATTGACCAAGGCCGGGGGCGAGGACTACATCAAAACCGTCTATGGGCTTGGCTATAAATGGCAAAATGACTAAGAAACTGCTTCATAAAACCACGCGGAGCTTTTTGCTGCTCGCCGTCATCATCTTGGTGATTTCGGCACCGTTGTTTTATTTCGCTACCCATTTTTTGTACATCTACGAAACCGATGAGGTACTTATTTTTCACAAAGAAGATTTTGTCAGAAAGAGCAAGAGGAACCATTTTACCGAGGCCGATATCGCCACCTGGAACAAATACAACCGCAATGTCGACATTATTCCCGATATGGGAATCCGACACGATTCTATCGTAGACAAGGATTACCTCGACAGTACTTCACACGAATACGAACCGCTAAGGGAATTGTGGTCGCCTATCGAGGTAAACGGCAAAAAATACACCTATACCGAACAGGCCAACTTGGTCGTCATGGAAGGCATGGTCATCAGTATTGCGGTGATGTTCTTGCTCGTGATTGCTTTTTTGATGACCGGAATCATTTGGTTGTCGAAGCGGTCGGCGGCTAAGTTATGGGCGCCGTTTTACAATACTTTGGCGCAAATCCAGAACTTTGAGCTCGACAAAAGCAACCTGCCCAATTTCCCGCATACCGATATCGAGGAATTCTCACGACTCAACAGAAGCCTGGAGAAACTCATCGAAAAGAACGTGGCCATTTACAAAAGCCAGCGCGAATTCGTGGAAAATGCCGCGCATGAGCTGCAAACGCCATTGGCTTTGTTCCAGACCAAAATCGATTCGCTGTCGCAACTCGAAATGACGCAGGAACAATCGCAGCTTTTGGCGTCGCTCAACAACGATGTCGCGCGGCTCAACCGGTTGAATAAAAACTTGCTGTTGCTTTCCAAAATCGAAAACGACACTTATTTTGAGGTCGAGCAAATCGTGCTCAATGAATACCTGCACAAACACTTCGAGTTTTTTGCCGAACAGGCGTCTTCCAAAAACATCACCATTATTACCGACCTGACCGAAACGATCAAGGTACAATCGAATCCGACGCTGCTCGATGTGCTGGTCAACAATCTGTTCCTGAACGCGATTCGGCACAACGTAGAAAAAGGGCGTATCGTCATTACGATTGCCAATGGGTCGCTGTCGTTTGCCAATACGGGAAACAAATCGGGGCTCGATGCCGAACGCATGTTCAGCCGTTTTGCCAAGATTAATCCGTCGGGCAAAGGCAACGGGCTTGGATTGGCCATCGTCAGGAAAGTTGTGGAAGTCAACCAGTGGCAAATCGAATACAGTTATTCGAACAACCTTCATTTTTTTGACGTGAAATTCTAAAATTCAAATTTCCTGCAAAATCCAATCCCAGATTTGTCTTTCTAAATTACAAGACCGATGGGATTCAGATGGAAGGCATTCCTTTTTTTAGTATCATTTTATTGTCTCCAAGCACAAGCGCAAGACCGGCACGTTACGGTGTCGGGCGGCGTCAAGGACCGGCATACCAAAATGTTTGTCCCGTATGTAAATGTTGTGCTTCAATCGGGGGACGGTGTTTTTATGCAAGGCACTGTAACGCAAGACAACGGCCGGTTTGTCTTGGCTGGAATCATTCCCGGGAATTACCATCTGCAATTCAGTTTTATTGGTTACAAAACCATTGCGCAGAAACTTTTTGTGGGTTCGATGACCGATTTTTTGGATCTCGGAACCATCGAAATCGAAGAAGAAGCCAATGCACTGGATGAAGTTACGGTTGCTGCAAAAACAGAGACGAGCGTTGTGAAAATGGACAAGAAAACATTTGCTGTCGCGGACAATATTGCGCAAAGCGGCGGATCGGTGTTGCAGGTTGTACAGAATTTGCCTGGTGTCACGGTTCAGGACGGAAAAGTGCAACTGCGCGGCAACGATAAGGTGACCATCCTGGTAGACGGTAAACAGACGGCCATGACGGGTTTCGGAAACCAATCGGGGCTCGACAACATGGCTTCATCGGCCATTGAAAGGATTGAAATCATCAACAATCCGTCGGCTAAATATGAGGCCAATGGAAATGCGGGAATCATCAACATCATTTACAAGAAAAACAAACAGGAAGGCTGGAACGGAAAAGCCGGATTGGCTTCTGGATTGGGTGCATTGTGGGAAAGGAAGTCCAATCTGCCGACCATCCGGCCGCAGTACCGCATGACACCCAAAATCAATCCGACGCTGTCGCTCAATTACAGAAAAAACAAGATCAATGCTTTTTTCCAGGGCGATTACCTTTACACCGAAACGCTCAATAAAAACGAGTTTACGACCCGGACCTACAATGACGGTACGGTGGTCAACCAACAATTGAAACGCAACCGCGATACGCATTTTACGACCGTCAAAGCGGGTTTGGACTGGAATCCCAGCGAGACCAACACCATTACGTTGTCGGGGATGTTTGGCAGCGAAAAAATCATCGACCATGGTGACCAGCCTTTTTTCAATGCCGATTATTCGCAGCGATTGCGGTTGTGGCAGTTTCTCGAAGACGAACTCAAGACGACGCGCATGGCTTCGGCAACCTGGCGGCACCAATTCTCGGAGCCGGGCCACTTGTTTCAGGCCGGGGTCAATTATACCTTCCATCGCGAAGACGAGAAATATTTTTTTACCAACGTTGTGCCGGCATTTACGGGCGAGGATTCCTTCAAGCTGTTGTCGGATGAGCGTGTAATCGATTTCAATTTTGATTATGTCAAGCCGCTTAAATATGGGCGCGTTGAGGCCGGGGTCAAGTTCAGGAACCGTGAAATCCCGACCAATATGCAATTTTTTCCGGGCCTTCAGTCGCCGTTGGATTCGGAGGCTGGCGGCAAGGCGACCTACAAGGAAATCATTCCGGCCCTTTATGGAAATTACATTTACGAGAACCAAACCATCGAAGCAGAATTGGGTCTGCGCATGGAATACATCCGGTTGCGCTATGACGTCAATCCGAACCATCCGGTGTACAGCAGCGACGGCTATGATTATTCAGAGCCGTTTCCCAATGTGCGATTTGCCTATAAATTCGATGACAAGAACAAGCTTTCGGTTTTCTACAACCGGCGTGTAGACCGGCCCAATGAGGTCGACATCCGGATTTTTCCCAAATACGACGATGCCGAAATCATCAAGGTAGGAAACCCCGCGCTGCTGCCGCAATTCACCAATTCATTCGAGTTGGGTTTTCGCAGGACGCTCCGAAATGGTTATTTGTTCGTGTCGATTTATAATAAATCGGTCGATGGAACCATCTGCAGGATTGCCACAACGGCACCGGGAAGCCATTTGATTTATGCCGTTTTTCAAAATGCCGATGAGAGTTACAGCACCGGGGTGGAGCTTGCTTATTCGAAAGAATGGACCTCTTGGTACACGATGAACTTCAATGGCAATTTTTACCACAGTGTGATCGATCGTTTTACGGTCAAGAACCGTTATCCGGTCGCGGTGGAATTTGATGTGGCCAAGCAGGAGTCTTTTTCTGGAAACCTCAAAAGCAACAATACGCTGCGTTTTTCCAAAACACTCAGCGCGCAATTGTCGGGCGTATGGCTTGCCCCCGACATCGTTCCGCAGGGAAAGACGGGCGCGCGTTTCTCGATAGACCTTGGGGTTAAAAAAACAATCCAGGACGGCAAGGGTGAGTTTTTCATCAATGCTTCCGATGTGCTCAATTCGTTGGTGGTCCGCAAAGAAATTTCGGGCAATGATTTTCGGTACACCAGCAAGGATTATTATGAAACACAGGCAGTTCGCTTGGGTTACAGTTATAAATTTTAACACCGAATCGAATTCAAATTAAATTCAAAATTGTGTTTGAAACTTGCCACAAATTGAGATTAATATGTTGACTAGAATTTCATTTCCCCAAAGATTTTCACTGCTATTCCATTTCATCGGCTGGTTCCTGATTGTTTCCTTGCTGCTGCGGATCGTTTTTTTCGCCTGGCAGTACGATGAAGTGTCCTGGAATATTCTGGACGTGGCAAGGACGCTGGTGACGGGTTTGTTTTTTGATGTGGGAACGATTGTTTTGATTTGTTTTCCGGGGATTGTTTATTTTTCGGTTTTTCCCAATCGATGGATCGGATCT
The DNA here is from genome assembly GCF_047602195.1 of Flavobacterium sp. Classification (GTDB taxonomy): domain Bacteria; phylum Bacteroidota; class Bacteroidia; order Flavobacteriales; family Flavobacteriaceae; genus Flavobacterium. The sequence continues at coordinate 200,823 of NZ_JASGHW010000002.1, read as the reverse complement.
TGGACCGACAGGGTTTTGGTCTGGGTTTTTACCACACTGACCACCTTCATTTTGGTATTCACCTTTTTTGCCGAACTGACTTTTTGGGAAGAATTCAAGACGCGGTTCAATTTTATCGCGGTCGATTACTTGATTTACACCCATGAGGTCGTCTCGAATATACGGGAATCTTATCCGTTGCCGTTGTTGATCGGCGGCATATTGTTGCTTACCGTACTCGTACTGTTTTTGTTTTACAAAAGAAACGCTTTTACTGTAGCTTTTTTGCAGCCTGCGACAAGGAAAAGTCGGATCGTCCTACTGGGTTCGGCTTTATTCCTGTCGCTATTTTACATCGGATGTGTGGACAATCATGAGGCGGAATGGTCTGCCAATCGCTACAATTCCGAGATTTCAAAGTCGGGGATTTATTCCTTTTTTGCCGCATTTCGCAACAACCAGATGAAGTATACCGAGTTTTATACTTCCATCGAAAATAAAAAAGCCTTTGGTTTGGTCAGGAAAAAACTCGAAGCTTCGAATGTAAAGTTCCAAAACGATGGTTTTTCGATCCGCCGAAGTATAACCGACAGTTCACCATCGGATGAGAAGAAAAATGTGGTTTTCATTTTGGTGGAAAGCCTTAGTGCGAGTTTTTTGAAGGAATTCGGGAGTACGCAAAACAACACGCCTTTTTTGGACAGCCTCGCGCAGAAAAGTATTTCGTTTCAAAACCTGTATGCTACCGGAACCCGGACTGTTCGCGGTATGGAAGCTGTAACCTTGTGCATTCCGCCGACACCGGGACAAAGCATCGTAAAACGGCCCGACAACCAAAACCTCTATACCGTTTGCAGTGTTTTTAAAAGCAAACAATACGATTGCAATTTCTTTTATGGAGGCGATGGCTATTTTGACAACATGAATGCGTATTTCGGCGGCAACGGTTTCAACATCTATGATCGCGGTCGGGGCAGTGTGCTCAGCGATGCCATCAAAACCACGCGAAACAATATCGAAGACGATGAAGTTACGTTTGAAAATGCTTGGGGAATTTGCGACGAAGACCTGTTTGACAAAATGATCAAGGTAGCCGATGAAAAGTACGCGGGCAACCAACCGTTTTTCAATTTTATCATGACCACTTCCAATCACAGGCCGTATACCTATCCGTCGGGCAAGATTGACATTCCTTCGGGCATCAGCCGTGAAGGCGCCGTAAAATACACCGATTATGCGTTGAAGCAATTGTTTCAAAAGGCCAAAAGCAAGCCCTGGTTCAAAAATACCGTATTTGTTATTATAGCCGACCACTGTGCCAAAAGCGCGGGCAAAGACGAAGTCGATGTGGCCAATTACCATATTCCGGCTTTTATTGTCAATTCGGGGGAAGCGCATCAAAAAATAGACAAACTTTGTTCGCAGATCGATCTTTGGCCTACCATGTTTTCGTTGTTCCATTGGAGTTATGAGTCCAATTTTTTCGGCAAGGATGTGCTTGATCCCAATTTTGAGCAAAGGGCATTGCTGGGTACTTATCGCAAATTGGCATTGGTGAAAAACAAAAAGGCGATGGTGCTTTCGGATCAGAAAAAACAAGCATTTTATCTATGGAACAACCATTTGGAGCCGATTGTCATGGAAAAATTCTTTTTGGAGGAGACGATTTCCTGGTACCAAACCGCCGATTATTTGTTTACCAATAAACTGTTGAAGCAATGATTCGGATTCATTTTATCGTCAATCCCATTTCCGGAAACGGCAAGCACAATTTGACTGCCTCGATGATCCGCGATTTTTTTCCGCGGTCGGAGTTTGACATCGCCATTGACTATACCAAACACAAAGGGCACGCCATCGAACTGGCCCAAATGGCCAAGACACAAAAACCGGATTACATCATCGCTTGCGGCGGCGACGGTACGATCAATGAAGTGGCGTCGAGCTTGGTCAACAGCAACATCAAGCTCGGGATTGTGCCGGTAGGATCGGGCAACGGCTTGGCTTCCAATTTGGCCATCCCCAGGGATATGGAAAAAGCATTCGGTATCATCAAGAAAGGGAATGTCAATTTTATTGATGTGGGGACGGTGAACGACCGTTATTTTTTTAGCAACATGGGTATTGGCATTGATGCGACCATCATCAAGCACTATGAACACAACGGCAAACGTACACTGACCGCCTATATCAAGGCGGCTTTGGCTTCAAGCCTTCAATACCAGCCCAGACGCACGATGCATACCTATGGCAATCAGGTCAGCAGCAGCGAGCCGTTTTTGTTGTTTGTTTCCAATTCCAATGAGATGGGGTACAACATGAGCCTGACGCCCAAGGCAAGCCTTCAGGACGGATGGTTGAATTTGTTCCTGGTTCCTAAAATACCATTGATTCAAAAACTGGTTTTGGGTTATTATGTCTTAAGGAACCAAGTCGAAAAGTTCAAATACGGGAAACATTTCTTGATCCAGGACCTTTACCTCGAACAACCGGATACCATTTTCATGGATGTGCAGATCGACGGGGAGTTCCACAACTTCAAAACCAATACCCTCAAGGTATCGATAGCCAGGAAAGGGTTGAAGGTGTTGGTGCCTTAAGGGCTAACTAAAAATGCGGATTATGGGTTTGGTGTGCAGATGTTTTCTTTTCAATGCGGTACTACTTGCTTTCTCTGGTTTTAGTTTGCAGGCGCAGCAGGTTTCGAACGACAGTTTGCAACACCGTCTTTACGACCTAACCCCTGACCATTATTATGCCTATGCCAAGCCACGGTTTTGGCAAAAAATCAAATACATACCGGCAGATATTTACGCGTTCGGAAAGTTTACCATTCAAAAGGAAAACCTGGTTTTGGATGCTGCTGTGATCGGGAGTACTGCGTTGCTGTTGCCTTTCGACCAACAAATTCAAGATGAATCGCAACGCTTTGGCGACCGGCTTGGCGGTTGGGATGAAGACCATGCGTATAGCAAATTCCTCGGATTGAATATCGTACCCCAAAACATCAACTCAGCGGTGTATTATGTGGGCAACGGCGGCACGACCATTTTGTTGAGCGGTATGTTTTACACGATCTCGCTTCTGGATCCAGAAGATTACCGCGCCCGCCACACTTCATCGGAGCTGATCGAATGTTTGATTGCCACGGGCATCGCCACACAGACGATCAAACGAATCACGGGCAGGCAAAGTCCGGTTCGTGCCAATCCACAAGGAAACGATGGAGGCGCATGGCATTTTTTCCCAAGTTTTTCGGATTACCAAAGAGACACGCCCAATTATGATGCGATGCCTTCCGGGCATTTGGCGACTTATGTAGCCGCGCTGATGGTAATCGCGATCAATTATCCCGAAATCACCTGGATAAAGCCGGTCGGGTATACTTTGGGTGCCTTGTTGGCCTTGAATATGGTCAGTACCAAGGTGCATTGGATTTCAGATTATCCGCTGGGTATTCTTACCGGTTATGTCATCGGGAAAACGATAGCCGAGAGACGAATTACTAAAATCAGTAAAAATGGAATCGGAGCCCAGCCAACCACTTTCAAATGGAATTACAGCATGAGCCGGTTGGCCAGTACATCGGTTTTTGGGGCCAGCGTCACTTTTTAAGTCCGATTCAAAATTAATTCAGATTCCCATTTTAGGTTTGCTTACAATTTAAAAACAAATCCACACGAATGATCTAAAACTACTTCATTGTAAATCATTCCAAAATGAAGAAATTTGTTGTATGTTTTTGTTTGCTGGCGGGCAGTAAAAGCCTGTGCCTGGCACAATCGGTAGTTGAAAATGACAGTATCCGCACCGATACGATTGCTAAACGTAAATTCAATTACAAACCGTTAATTATTCCGGCCGTATTGATCGGCTATGGTGTCATCGGTATCGAGAGCGATCAGCTCAAGACCTTCAATTCGGAAATCCGCGAAGAAGTCACCGAAGACATTGACGAAAAACTCACCCTCGATGATTTTGCCCAATATGCCCCGGCGGCCTCTGTTTTTGCGCTCGATGCTGCCGGGATAAAAGCCAAGCACAGTTTCCGTGACCGCGCAGTGATTATGGCGACTTCTTACCTGATTTTGTCCTCGACCGTGCTGGGATTGAAATCAATGACCAAAATCGAGCGGCCCGACGGCACTTCACGCAATTCCTTTCCTTCAGGGCATACAGCCACCGCTTTTGCGGGCGCCGAAATGATGATGCAGGAATACAAGAACCAATCGGTTTGGTATGGCATTGCAGGTTATGCGGTGGCCACGGGAACGGGCTTGTTCCGCATGTACAACAACCGGCATTGGTTGACCGATGTCGCCGCGGGTGCAGGAATAGGGATTTTGAGTGCCAAGATTGCCTACTGGGTCAATCCCTATCTGACACGCAAAATTTTTGGCGACAAGGATAAAAAATCGACGACGGCGATGAGTCCTTTTTACGACGGCCAGCATGTGGGAATTGGATTAGTTAAAGTTTTTTAAGCTATAGAAAGTTAAGTAAAACTTTACATTAACTTTACAATTCAGAAAGAATTCAAAATTCAAAAATAAGTTAGCCCCCCAAATCAATGGCTCGCGAAAGTGAACCCTCTAATCTATCTTATGATGCGTAAATTACAGTTTTTAAGACCGGTTTTGCATTTTCTTTTGATCGGACTGTTGCTCACTACTTTGAGTCGTTTTTGTCTTTTCATCTTGTTCAATGACAGGGTGCTGGAGACAGAAAATTACTGGTACATTTTTCCGATAGGATTGCGAATGGATTTGATCCTGATGAGCTACCTGCTTGTGCTTCCCGTACTGCTATCGGTTTTGTTGCCCGATGCCCTGTTGCAAAAATGCCAACGTTTTTTAAACGGTTATTTTATTGTCTTCTTGGCTTTGCTGTTGTTGATGGAGTTGGCCACACCCGATTTCATCCACGAATACGATACGCGCCCCAACAAATTATTCCTCGATTACCTGATTTATCCGAAAGAAGTTTTGGGGACATTGTTCAAAAGTTACCTGATGTCGATTGTATTGACGGTATTGGTCCTTGGCGGTTTTGTCTACGGATTGTTGAAAAAGCGAAGGTTCCTTTTTGCCGTTCGCCCGACGGCTTATAAAATCAAACTGCTGTGGTTTCCCATCGTCGCGTTCCTGCTCTTTTGGGGCGCACGCTCGAGCTTGACTTCCAAACGGCCGATCAATGCGAGCAACGCGGTATTTTCGATGGACCAACTGACCAATTCGATGGCACTCAATTCGCTGTATACGGTGGCTTTTGCGGCTTATTCCATCAAGAATGAAAGCAATTCAGAAAAAATGTACGGCAAGATGGATTACAACGAGGCCATTGCCCGCGTAAAAAAATACATGGCGGTGGACCCGGCCGATTTTACCGACAAGGAAATCCCTTTTTTGCATGTGCAGAAACCAGATTCCATTGCTGCAAAGCCGTATAACGTGGTGATTATACTCGAAGAAAGCCTTGGGGCCGAATATGTGGGCGCATTGGGAGGTTTGCCTTTAACGCCCGAATTCGACAAACTGACCAAAGAAGGAACATTGTTTACCAACCTTTATGCTACTGGAACCCGCAGTGTCCGTGGTATCGAAGCGGTCGTTACCGGGTTTTTGCCCTCGCCGTCCGAAAGCGTGGTCAAGCTCAGCAATTCGCAAAAGGATTTCTATACGATTGCGGCCCTGCTCAAGCAGAAAGGATACGATACCAGTTTTATTTACGGAGGCATGGCCAATTTCGATAATATGGCTTCGTTTTTCAACGGAAATGGCTTTGGCAAGATCATCGATGAAAACGATTTTGACACGGCAAAAAGTGCGTTTCACGGTACTTGGGGTTGGTCGGATGAGGATGTGATGACCAGGGCCAATGATTATTTTAAATCTTTGAGCGAAAAGCCTTTTGTGTCGCTTATTTTTTCATCGTCGAACCACGAACCTTTCGAATATCCGGAAGGCCGCATCAAACCTTATGACAGTCCCAAAAATTCGGTACACAACGCGATGAAATATGCCGACTATGCCATCGGGAAATTCTTTGACTTGGCCCAAAAAGAAAGCTATTACAAAAATACCATCTTCGTAATTGTCGCCGACCACAATACACGCACTTACGGCAAACACCTTGTGCCGATCCACAAATTCCACATTCCGGCCTTGATGATTGGGCCCGGAATTTCAAAAAACACCCGATACGACAAGCTGTGCAGCCAAATCGATATCCAGCCTACCTTGCTCGGAAAAATGAGGATGCCACTGCAAACGCCAATGCCGGGCAGGGATTTGTTCCGGCTTCCTGATGCTGTTCCAGGTCGGGCCATCATGCAGTTTCATGACATCAATGCTTTCCGGGTCGGAAATGAGGTCGTGGTCATGCAGCCCAATAAAGAGCCGCTGCAGTTCAAAGTGCAAAACGATACTGTGTTTACCGCTGTCAAATTGAATCACGAAATGGCCAAGGATGCGTTGGCCCATGTGGTGGCTGCTTTCCAATTGTATCAAAAACGCGCCTATCGACTACCGAAATAGGTTTCGGGCATGGGCTGTTTATAAATTCTGTGAATAAGATTTTTGAGAAGTCTATTATCAGTCGAAATTTTGTTTGATTTTCGCGTACGAAACGACTTCAAATAATATGGGTGCATTTGTCATCAGCAAAAGGCTGAACGGGGATTACAAGTTTATTTTTGCATCCAGGAAAGGGAAAACCATTTTCACGAGCATTGGCTGCAAATTCAAATCGGATAGCGAACGGATCATCGAAGAAATCAAGACCAATACGGCGGCCTTTACGTTTACCAAAGTAAGGAATGCGGGCGGGAAATATTTTTTCAGGATTTCGAGGGAAGGGTTGGTGTTGGCCAACAGCCGCAAGTTTACCACCGAATTATTACTCCAAAAAGGGATCGATGAAATCCTTAAATACGTAGCGCAAGCCGAAACGCTGGACTTCTCCGAAGAAAGCCTCGCCTTTCCCGATGCCGATTTGGTATTCGCAGACGAATAAACCAACCAACATTGCCATAAAACAAAAGCCGACGGAGTTCCATCGGCTTTTGTTTTTGAAATAGATACCAATAAAAAAGCCACGTTAAACGTGGCTTTTAAATAAATTAGGAGTTCCTAATTATTTTTTTACTTCTTCTTTAGCAGTAGCAGCAGCATCAGTAGCAGTTGCAGCAGCGTCAGTAGCAGTAGCAGCAGCGTCAGTAGCTACAGCAGCAGCTGAATCAGCTACAGCAGCAGTTTCCTCAACAGCAGGAGCAACTTCTTCAGTTACTGGAGCCTCTTCTGCAGGAGCTTCAGCTTGTTTACAAGATACAACAGTCAATGCAGCGATAGCAGCCAAACTTAAAAATACTTTTTTCATCTTACTTAATTATAAAAGGTTAATTATTAATTCGAGGCAAAGATATAAATTTTTTAATACTTAAAATTATTTTCGAATTTTTTTTTCAAAAAACGCAATCTGTCACCACTGGTTTTTCGCTACCAAGTACCGTGCCAAAAAACAACATTGAGCAAAATATTTCTGAATTGAATCGAAAAATATTTAAAAATCTAATAATCAATTTGTTATTTGGCTTTTGGGTGAACCAATTTCATTTCCTGGATCAAATTTTTGGCGCCGGCGTACTTGTCGATGATGAATAAAACGTAACGTATGTCTACCATAACGTTCCTGCAGATGGCCGGATCGTAATAAATATCGCTCATCGTTCCTTCCCAAACACGGTCAAAATTGAGGCCGATCAAGTTGCCTTTGGCATCAATGGCCGGGCTGCCCGAATTGCCTCCCGTGGTATGGTTGGTCCCGATAAAACACACCGGCATTTTTCCATTTTCGCCATACGGCCCGTAATCTTTCTTATTGTAAAGTTCAATGAGTTTCGCTGGAACATCGAATTCATAATCGCCCGGAATATACTTTTCCATCACGCCGTCGAGGTAAGTCGTCGGGGTATAAATCGTCGCGTCTTTTGGGGCGTAGCCTTTGACCTTGCCATACGTCACGCGCAAGGTGCTGTTGGCATCCGGGAAGATGCGTGCCTCTTTGTTGAGTTCCAACTGCGCTTTCATATAGGTGCGTTGCAAAGCCGTAATCTTGAGGTTGAGCTCGTCGTATTTAGGTGCGACCTCCTTGACGAATTTATCGGCCATGTCCTTGACCAGTTTAAACGCGGGGTCGTTGTTGAGGTTGGCCAAAACCGTTTTGCTGTCTCCGGTGAGCAACTGCTTGACGCCATCGTAACTCGTCATTTTCGATTGGCTGTAGAGGTCGGCGCTCAGTTTTTTCGCATCGATATTGGCCAAGCTTGCCGGTAAAAATGGCTTCGGATATTTTTTCGAATAAATGTCAATCAGTTGTTCAAACACCTTCTCGTCCACAGTTTTGTTGAAATCTTTGTAGAAATCCCCCAATCCGTCGGCCAAATTCTTGCGACGGTCGTTGAACGATTGTTCGCCCTTGGTGTTGTAGATTTGTTCGAGCTGGTACATTTTGTAGGTCACGCTGAGCAATTCGGTGTTGCGCAACACGACTTCTAGGAAATATTCGCGCGCCAAGGTGTAAGGCGCGATTTCTTTGTAAGCCTTGTCGAAATCGGCCAATAAGTTTCCATATTCGGCTTGCTTGCCGGCTTTGTTGACCTTGTTCGTAAATTCGACCTCCTGTTTTTTCTTGACCGCCACTGCATTCGATTTTTTCAAACCTTGCGATTCGCCGATCCATTTCTTCCAATAGTTGGCGATGCTCGCATACTTCGACGCATATTGGATTTTGATCGCGTTGTCTTTTCTCATAAAACCATCCTCGACTTTGAGGGCCGCATCGCGCACCTCGATTCGCGCCGGGTTGACTTCATTGAGGATTTGCTCAACGGCTACCGCTGGCAAATACTCGGTCGTCCTGCCCGGATAACCGAACACGAGTGTAAAATCGTTTTCTTTGACCCCGTCCAGTGAAATCGGGAAATAATGTTTCGGTGTATACGGAACATTGTCTTTCGAATAATCGGCGGGACGGTTGTTTTTGTCGGCATAGATGCGGAACAACGAAAAGTCGCCCGTATGTCTCGGCCAAACCCAGTTGTCGGTATCGCTTCCGAATTTTCCAACCGAGGAAGGCGGCGCGCCCACCAAACGAACATCCTTGAACGTTTCGGTCACGAACAAAATGTACTGGTTGCCTTCATAAAATGTACGGATCCGGTTTTCCTGCCAGCTTTCCTTGGGCAGCGAAGTGCTCAAGGATTGGATGTTTTCCTGGATTTTTTTCTGCTTATCGGCTTCGGTCAACGATTGCGTGCCATCCAAAACTTTGGCCGTCACGTCTTCGATGCGAACGATGAAGGTCACCACCAAATCCTTGTTCGGCAATTCGTCTTCCATCTTGTAGGCCCAAAATCCGTTCGTGATGTAATCGTGTTCGACCGAGGAATGCGACTGGATTTCATCGAAACCGCAATGGTGGTTGGTCAGCAAAAGCCCTTTGGGCGAAATCACTTCCGAGGTACAGCCGCCATTGAAATGCGGAACGGCGTCCTTCAAACTCGATTTGTTGACGTCGTAAATATCAGCAACAGACATTTTCATGCCGAGGTTTTTCATTTCCTTCTCGTTCATGCCCGAAAGCAAATTCGGGAGCCACATGCCGCCTTGCTGCGCCTGCGTTTGGATGACGAACAATAAAAGAAGCAGTCTTAAAAATTTCATAGTATGGTGTTTAATTAGGTGTTTTATAATACATGAGCTTTCGTTTGTGCTCCGAAAATCCGGCCGAAAGATATAATTTTTGTGCGTTCGAATTGTGGTGCTCGACTTCGAGGTACAACAATTTGAGTTCTAATTTTTGGGCTTCGGCCTTCATGAATTCGATGCTCGATTTGCCCAAACCTTTGCCGCGCGCACGTTCTGAAATGTACAGTTCGTCCACGAATGCAATCAATCCGCCGTATTCGAAACTAAAAACGAAGGTCAGGATAATGTAGCCAACAATTTCATTTTCATCCCAAATGAGCCAAGCTTTTCCGAGTTTTTCATCTGCGATAAACCGTTCAAATAACTTTTTCGATTGTTCGATATCGATCGGATAATCGTCGATCGCGTAAAATTCCTGCATCATCGAAACCGCAATCCCGATGTCGTTTTTCGAAACCGGTCTATACGTCGCTGCCATCGGAAATTTGTTTCAAAATGATTTGCGTCGCATTCTTGTTCATCTGGACAAAGGTGCTGCAGATGTTGCCTTTTTCGTGTCTGATGTCTTCGTTTCGGATTAAATTTTCGAATGCTTCGTCAAGCTCATTTTGATTGGCGATTGAAATGCAACCGCCGTTTCCAACGAGCGCCGTCGCTTCGGCGAAATGCGAAAAATTGGGACCAATCACAATCGGGACGCCGAAAGTGGCGGGCTCCAAAATGTTGTGTACGCCCGGATTGCCAAAGCCGCCGCCCACATAAGCGATGTCGGCATAGCTGTAAATTTTGGTCAAAATGCCGATTGTGTCAATGAGAAAGACATCGAAATCGGAAAGATTTTTTCCTTCTTTTTCCGAAAACAACACGACTTTTTTGGAAATCGAATTCCGCAATTGCTGGATTTGTTCACTCTTGATGTTGTGCGGCGCGATGATGAATTTAACGGAATGCGGTGTTGAATTGATGTAATTCACGAGCAAACTTTCGTCCTTCGGCCACGAACTTCCAACGACGATTGCGAGCGTGTCATTTTTAAATTCGGAGATAAAATCGAGTGTATTGTCCTTTTCCAAAATCGCCGCGACACGGTCGAATCGCGTATCGCCCGAAACCGTCACATTGGTTTTGCCCAATTGCAAAAGCAGTTCTTTCGAGTGCATATTCTGCACAAAAAAGTGTTCGAATGTGTCGAGTGCTTTTCGGTAAAATCCGCCGTACCATTTGAAAAACAGTTGCTTTTCGCGGAAAATGCCCGAAATCAGATAGGTCTTGATTTGGCGTTTTTTCAATTCATCCAAATAATTCGGCCAATATTCGTATTTGATGAAAAATGCCAAATCGGGACGCGCCTCATCGAGAAATTTCCGCGCATTCGATTTCGTATCCAATGGCAAATAAACTGTCACATCGGCCACCGCATTGTTCTTCCGGACCTCATAACCCGAAGGCGAAAAAAACGTCAACACGATTTTGTGGTTCGGGTGTTTCTCCTTGATTTTTTCAATCACGGGCAAGCCTTGTTCGTATTCGCCCAAAGACGCGGCATGGAACCAAATCGTTTGGTCGGAAGGCTTGATTTTATCGGATAAAGTGCCGAAAACCGTTTTTCTTCCTTCGACAAAAAGTTTCATCTTCGGACTGAACAATGCGATGATTTTGAGGGCCAGCCCTGCCGTTGAAACCAACAAATCGTAGATGAAAAACATAGTGCGTGAATTGTGTCGCTAAAATACACCACTTTATAGAAATTTCATTGCCGTCCGTCATTTAATTAGTAGTTTTGCCTAGTTTAATTTTAGCATACCATGAAAAAAATCCAGATGGTTGACCTCAAGGGGCAATACGAACAGATCAAAAATACCGTCAACGCTTCGATCCAGGAAGTACTCGATACCAACACTTACATCAACGGACCGCAGGTGCATTCGTTCCAGAAAAACCTCGAAGATTATTTGGGATGCAAGCACGTGATTCCATGTGCCAATGGTACCGATGCCCTCCAAATTGCGATGATGGGACTCGGTTTGCAACCCGGAGACGAAGTCATCACTGCCGATTTTACGTTTGCCGCCACCGTCGAGGTGATTGCGCTTTTGCAATTGACCCCGGTTCTCGTCGATGTAGATATGGACACGTTCAACATCTCGATCGAGGCAATCAAAAAGGCGATTACGCCCAAAACCAAAGCGATTGTTCCCGTACATTTGTTCGGGCAGGCGGCCAATATGGATGAAATCATGGCTTTGGCCAAGCAACATAATTTGTATGTGATTGAAGACAACGCACAGGCCATCGGTGCCAATTATAAATCGGCTGATGGTTCGAAGCAAAAAGTAGGCGTGATCGGTCACGTGGCATCCACTTCGTTCTTCCCGTCTAAAAACCTCGGTTGTTACGGCGACGGTGGTGCGATTTTTACCAACGACGATGCACTCGCCCATACGTTGCGCGGTATCGTCAACCACGGCATGTACGTGCGTTACCACCACGATGTAGTCGGTGTGAATTCAAGATTAGACAGTATTCAAGCTGCGGTTTTGAACGCGAAATTGCCGCTTTTGGACCAATACAACGACGCACGTCAATTGGCGGCAGCCAAATATTCTGCGGCTTTGGCCAATCATAAAAACATCGTTACGCCAGTGATTACCGGCGATAAAGACAGCCATGTGTTCCACCAATACACCTTGCGCATCATCGACGCCGACCGAAATGCGTTGATGCAGCATTTGCTCGACAAAGGCATCCCGTGTGCGATTTATTATCCGATTCCGCTGCATGCCCAGAAAGCATATCTCGATCCGAGATACAGGGAAGAAGACTTTCCGGTGACCAACCAATTGGTCAAGGAAGTGATTTCGTTGCCGATGCACACCGAACTCGATGACGAACAAATCGGTTTTATTACCAACAGCATCCTGGAATTTTTGGGCTAACATGGAACAACCCAAAAAACCAATCGGCAAACAGCTCCTCATTTTTGTGGTGACATTCGGGCTTGCATTTTTCGGAACCAAATATGTGCTGCCGTCCATTTTGCCCAAACAAACGCATCAGGAAAAAATGATGCGGACCCAAATCGACGAGTTCAACAAGAAATTTCCAATGGAGATTGAACCGGGCGTCAGGGCAGAAAACATCGAATTCATTGATGTAAGAACGGTCCAATACAACATGACTTTGATGGAAATCGATAAGAATTCGCCCAAAGTCCTCGTGGAATCACTAAAAAAACTGGCCATGTCCAATACCCAAAAGTATTACAACGAAAACCCCACGATGAAAGCCTTCCGGGACAATAAAATCACGGTGCGGTATTTTGTCATGGATGCCGATGGGAAGCAGCTTTTCCAATTTGACATCAACAATTCTAAATAAGACTCAAATTATATCGATATGAAAGTATTAGTTACAGGAGGTTTAGGTTTTATCGGCTCGCATACCGTAGTCGAATTGCAGAATGAAGGTTTCGAGGTGGTCATCATCGACAACCTTTCCAACTCATCAGAAAAAGTACTCGATGGCATCGTGGCCGTTACGGGCAAAAAACCGTTGTTCGAGAAAATGGATTTGCGCGAAAAGGCGGCTGTACAGGATTTCTTCGCCCGTCATTCGGATTTGGCCGGTGTGATTCATTTCGCGGCTTCGAAAGCGGTCAATGAAAGCGTCGAAAATCCGCTCTTGTACTACGAAAACAACATCAATACGCTCGTTTATATTCTGCAGGAATTGCAGAAAATGGAATCGGCGAATTTCATCTTCAGCTCATCGTGCACCGTTTATGGCGAGGCCGATGTCATGCCGATTACTGAAAGTGCGCCCGTAAAACCGGCTTTGTCGCCTTACGGGAATACCAAGCAGATCGGCGAGGAAATCATCACCGAAACCTGCAAGGTCAGCCGCATCAATTCGATATTGTTGCGTTATTTCAACCCGATCGGGGCCCATCCATCGGCACACATCGGGGAATTGCCGATTGGCGTTCCACAAAATCTCGTGCCGTTCATTACGCAAACCGGAATCGGTATCCGCGAACAATTGTCGGTCTATGGCGATGATTATCCAACGACTGACGGAACTTGCATTCGCGATTATATTCACGTAGTCGATTTGGCCAAAGCCCACGTGGTCGCGTTGCAAAGATTGATCAATAAGAAAAATGTAGATAAGGTCGAGACGTTCAACCTTGGCACCGGCACCGGAAGTTCGGTCCTGGAAGTCATCACGACCTTCGAAAAAGTCAGCGGTAAACCGTTGCCTTACCAAATTGTCGGACGACGTGAAGGCGACATTATCACGGCCTACGCCAATACCGACAAAGCGAACAACGTCTTGGGTTGGAAAGCCAAATCGACCTTGGAAGATGGTTTGACTAGCGCCTGGAAATGGGAGCAGAAAATCAGAAGTTAGATTTTCAGATACTCAGATTTTCAGATCATCAGAATAAAAAACTCCCGACATAATTCGGGAGTTTTTATTTATATGGTATTTCTAAAAATCTAAAAATCCGATAATCTGGAAATCAAGCACTCGCTACTTCCGCGGTATTGTCAATCTTCTTGACCAATCCCTGCAACACGTTGCCTGGTCCGACTTCGGTAAACAAAGTCGCGCCGTCCTTGATCATCTGTTGCACCGATTGTGTCCATTTGACCGGAGCCGTGAGTTGGATGATCAAATTTTTCTTGATTTCCGCCGGATCCGAAACGGCATTGGCAGGGACATTTTGGTACACCGGGCAGATCGGTTGGGAGAAATGCGTCGCTTCGATTGCGGCAGCCAATTCCTCGCGTGCGGGTTCCATCATCGGCGAATGGAACGCACCGCCGACGGGTAAAATCAATGCTCTTTTCGCACCAGCGGCTTTCATTGCTTCGCAGGCCCTTTCCACCGCACCGGTTTCACCCGAAATCACGAGTTGTCCCGGGCAGTTGTAATTGGCCGGAACGACCACGCCATCAATCGAGGCGCAGACTTCTTCGACTTTCGCATCATCGAGTCCCAAAACCGCAGCCATGGTCGAAGGCGTAATTTCACACGCTTTCTGCATCGCCATCGCACGTTGGGAAACGAGTTTGAGTCCGTCTTCGAATGACAGGGCACCGTTGGCCACCAAGGCAGAAAATTCACCCAAGGAATGACCCGCCACCATTTCTGGCTTGAAGGTTTCGTTCATCGTTTTGGCCAAAATCACCGAATGCAGGAAAATCGCAGGCTGCGTCACTTTCGTCTGTTTAAGCTCGTCGGCCGAGCCTTCAAACATGATGTCGGTGATGCGGAAACCGAGGATTTCATTGGCACGCTCGAAAAGTTCTTTCGCCAAATCGGATTGTTCGTATAGGTCCTTGCCCATGCCTGTGAATTGGGCGCCTTGTCCTGGGAAAACGTATGCTTTCATAGTCTGTTCTTTTGTTTAGAGTGAACAAAAATAAAACTTTTTGGTATACGTTTCCGAGACAAATGAACAAAACTATAAAACGAAATAAGCATTCTGTAACGGTTCGATGTGGGGTGTTTTGGTTTTGCTTTCAGGCATTTGGTGTTCGTATTCCTCGCGGAATTCATTGACCATCTGCAGCAAATTGTTCTCGATGTTGTTCGAAATGGCGGTCATCGGCGTATCGGTCGGACGGCTCTCGAACGGATCCTGTAAATGGATGGCCATCTTCTCGATCAGGAAAAAAGCCGCACCCAAGGTAACGACCACCGGAATCTGTAGCCAGCCCAAATGCTGTGCGACACCAAACGGCAACAAGATGATGAACAAACACAAGGTGAATCTAATGTACATGCTGTAGGTCGTCGGGAAAATCGTGTTCTTGATGCGTTCGCATTTGCCCATTGAATCGCAAAGCCGCGTCAGTGTGTTGTCGATTTCCACCTGTTGGAACGTATTGAATTTGTCGTCCTGTGTGGCCTGTGTCAACGCTTTGGCGTGCAGCATCAGGATGGCATTGGGCACGTGTTTGTGGCGCTGTACGAACTGCATTTCTTCTTCATTGAGCAGTTGGCGTGCCGCCTTGATCGGGTCTTTGCCGCGCAACGATTGCGAAAGGCTGTGGCACCAGGCCGCTTGTCTTTTGGCGAAACTTTCTTTAAAGTGATTGGCCTCGTCCGAAAAATCTGGGTCTTTGTAAAACGCGATCACTTGTCGCAGCAACGTACGCGAATCGTTGACCACCGCGCCCCAAATGATGCGTGCTTCCCACCAACGGTCATACGCTTGGTTCGATTTGAACGCCAGCAATAATGAAATCACCGTACCGACAATCGTCGGAATCGCAATCGGGATTTCGAGCGCAATCGATCCATAAAAATGATGGACGATCGAAAACGCCGCGGCGTATAAAAAAACAAGGATCAATTCGGTCCTGATTTTTCCCAGGACATATTTCATAGGTATTTTTTTCTTGAGGAGCATAAGGATGAATTTTGGTTAGTAAGCCGATTCACAAACCGACAATACTGGCAGTCCGAAATGGTCGTTGAGCGCAGGTTTGTTTTTTTGGGAGGTTCTTATTTTTTTGGGTTTTCGTGTTTCGATCAACAAATCGATGCCATTTTTGTGGATCGTATTGTAGACCGGCGTCATTTCCTGTTGGTTGTTGAGATCGAAAATCTTCGCCTGGCTGATGATTCGGAACGAGAAATGTCCGCCCGCCATTTTGGGCAAATCCGCCACAGGCACGTTCGATTCTTCATTTTCAAGATAGAGCGCTTTTGAAAACCGGCTTTCCTCAAGCTCGGCGGGCAATTGTAAAATGGGCGTGTGTCCTTTTTTGAGTAATTGCAGGCAATACTTGTTTTGCGATTTGGTCGATTTGAGGAACGACTGCGGCACGATGATCAACCCGATTTCGAACGTTTCCATCAAATGGCGCAGCAACGGTCCTGATAACGAAAACTGTTGTTGGATGCGCAATTTGCAGTTCGGATGAAATGAAGCCATCTGTTGGCATTGTGCGAGGATGCTTTCTTCAAATGGTGTAAAGTTGCTTTGCATCTTGCGCAGCCAAAACGCGGCCGAAACGTCATTGGGTGTTTCGTGCAGCAGCATCAAAACGATGGTCAGCGGTTGGTCTTCGGCTTGTGCCAACGCAGTCTTGAGTGCATTGAGCGTATCTTCTTGCAGGGTCGAAAGGAGGAGGATGTTTTTCATGACAAGTGTTTTTGATTACACTTGCAAAACAACAACCTGCGTTTTAGAGACAGCTTAAAGTAAAATTAGAATGCCGTTAGAATCTACATTAGAAATTCTAATCTTTACGAAACACGATGGTCACAATGGTGCCCTGTTCGGGTTGCGACTGGATTTTGATCTCGCCGTTGTGCATGCGGATGATTTTCATCGCAAGCGGCAAACCGAGTCCGTAGCCGTTGTAACGCGAAGCTTCCTTGCCACGGAAGAATGGTTCGTACAAATGCGGAATGTCTTCGGGCGGGATGCCGATTCCGATATCGGAAATCGTAACCATCAGTTGATTTTCCTGCACCGACAACGTCACAAAAACCGTCTCATTGTTGCTGTATTTGACCCCGTTCGAAATGATGTTCGACAACGCGAGCTCAATGAGCGGACGGTTGCACGGCAATAACAATTGTGCTTCGTCATCGGGTAAATCCTCGAGCCTGACGATGATGCGGTTGTCGGGCAACAATTTGTCGAGTTCGGCCTTGACATCGAACAACAATTCGTCAAGACGCGCCACATCCTTGACCTGTTTCTGTCCGTCGTAACCCGTTTGCGTGAGCTTGAGCAGGCTTTCGGTCAGGTTGCCGAGTCGCGTGGCCTGGTGGTAAATGACGGTCAGCGCTTCCTGATAGGCTTCGGGTTCGCGCGTTTTCGAGAGCATGATCTCGGCTTCGGCCACAATCGTCGCAATCGGGGTCTTGAGTTCGTGCGAGGCATTGTTGATGAAATTGGCCTGGATTTCAAAAGAGGTTTCGAGGCGGTCGAGCATGTCGTTGAACGTCAAAGTCAAATCGGACATTTCATCCTGGTTTTCGGGTTGCGGCAAACGGTTGTGCAGATTCGATGCGCTGATGCGTTTGACTTCGCGTGTAATCTGCGATACCGGATGCACGACGCGACGTGCGAGAAACCGTCCGAGGAAATACGCCAAAATGATGAAAGCGACCCCGCCGATGAACAAAATCCGGATGATGTAGAGCGTACTCAAATCGCCCCTTCGGTCCTTGGCCGTAATGATGACGATGTATTTTTGTCCCGATTCGTCGAAAATCTGTCCGTAATAATAACGGTGGTTGTCCTCGACCCAACCCGATTGGTTGCGCAGCACATCGGTGTAGAATTCGACGGGCAATTCCAGTTCGGTGTTCAATTCGAAGGAGTTTTCCCCATTGACCTTGAGCACAAAATCTTTCTCGTCGATCAATTCCTCGAGTCCTTCGCTTTTGAGCTTGCGGTAGTATTCGGCTTTCTTCGGGTCGTTCTGGTAATGGATCGAAGCGACGATCTTGGCGCGGTCCTGCAAACGCTTGATGAAATAATAACGGTTGTTCTGGCGAAACAAGACCAACACGGCCAGGCACAGCAGCAAAGTACTGAGCACCGATAAAGTCACATAAGTAATGGTGATGCGTTTGCGGATCTGCATAAATTAAGGTTTGAGCACATAACCCAGACCCTTGATCGTGTGGATGAGTTTGTTGTTGTACGGTTTGTCGATTTTCTTGCGCAGGTAATTGATGTAGACGTCGACCACGTTCGTGCCCATGTCAAAATTGATGTCCCACACATTGTCGAGGATTTGTTCGCGCGACACAATCGTGTGGCTGTTGCGCGCCAAATAGTGCAGCAACCCAAACTCCTTGGCCGTGAGCTGGATCGAATCGTCGCCGCGCTTGACCGATTTGGCCCTGAGGTCAATCTCAAGGTCGTCGATTTCAATCGTGTCGGGCTGCTTGTGCTCCTGTCCCGCGCGACGCAGCAAGGCCATGATGCGGGCTTCGAGTTCAGAGAATTTAAACGGTTTGCCGAGGTAATCGTCGGCGCCGGCCTGCAAACCGGTCACGATGTTTTCGGTACTGGAAAGTGCGGTCAGCATTAGGATTGGCGTGAAATTTCCGGCAGCACGCAGTCGGCGGCAGATTTCGAGTCCGTTGATGTCGGGCAGCATCAAATCGAGGATCACCGCATCGAAATGGTGGTTTTCGAGCATCGTGAGTGCGGTCGTGCCATCCATTGCGGCGCTCACCTCATGGCCTTTTTCCGAAAATCCTCTCCGGATTACCGATAACAGTTGCGGCTCGTCTTCCACCAAAAGTAATTTCATGCGCTTGCTTTAAATCGTTGGGGGACAAAAATAAAGACCGATTTCTAAAACTTTTGCTAAAATGCATTATTCGTAAGCCGATTTGCCGGATGCTGATTTATTTGCATTGTTTATTGCTGATATCCGAATGATTTTGTTGATTTATTGCGAAGACGGCATCCGGTTTAGGTCGCGTAATTCTTGAAGATGTAAATCCACAGCAGACGCGCCACGCGGATGTTGAAGAACGTCAGCAAAACCAATACGCCTGCGATGATCGGGAAAATCCGCAAATCGAAAGTCTCCGTGAAGAAAGGCCGTGCGATGAAATACACCGCGATGCCCTGTGCGACATTGAGCATGTAATTCATGTACATCGCGCCAAAAAAATAGCCCGGTTCTTTATTGAAACTCGTGTGGCAATGGCTGCATTCCTTGTTCATTTTGGGAAATCCAAACGCGAAAAGACTTTCGTTGAAGACTTTTCCTTTGTGACAATTCGGACATTTGTTGCCTAGTATGTTGAAAATTGCGTAAGACATGATGAAAGTGTTTATTGTTGATTCAAAGGTACGGATGAACAACGCAATCTTTATTTTCATACCTTCGCCAATACTAGCACAATTCAGACATGGTTAAGTATCCGATATACGAAGTCCATAATTTCAAATGCAATTCCATCCACGAGGATTTGTATGTCAATACGTTTCAGGAACACCTGAAAAATCATGCTTTTGTGGAAGAACCGCACCGACACAATTCACATTTGCTGCTGTTTTTTACGCAGGGCACCGGAACACATGAAGTCGATTTTGATGTCTACCAAATCCGACGCGGCAGCCTGTTCGTATTGCAGCCCGGGCAATTGCACCACTGGAATTTATCCGAAGACATCGACGGATTTGTCGTCATTTATTCGGGCGAATTGTACAACCTGTACTTCGGGAATAAAAACCTGACCGATTACCCGTTTTACGGTTCGGCCAAAACCCAACCCGAAATGGTCCTAAACGAAAATGAAATCGAATCGGTGTTGCACTATTTCAACCTCATGATGGCGCAACCAGCCGGAATGCGACAGCAGGACAGAATGCTCAACCTGCTCGATTGCATTCACATTGAAATTACCCATTCCTACGCTAAATTCGATGCGCACCAAACGCATCCTTACAACCTTAAAATCCAACAATTTGAAAGGCTGCTCGAACAGTATTTTCGCCGCGAAAAAGGACCTTCGTTTTACGCCGACCGACTCAGCATTACCTTGAAACATTTGAACCGCATCTGCAACGAAATCTTGGGCAAGACCGCCACCGAAGTCATCGCCGAACGCGTCGTGCTCGAAATCAAACGCATGCTCGCCGACCGGCAGCTTTCGGTCAATGAAATCGCCGATGCGCTCGGCTTCGAGGATTATTCCTATTTCTCGCGCTTCTTTAAAAAGCAAACCGGAACTTCACCGACCGATTTCAGGAAGAAAAAATTATCGATTTAAAACTTTGCAATCTTTGCGAAAGACTTCGCGACCTTTGCAGTAAAACAAGCAAGATGACCGAAAAAGAAAAAATGCTCGCCGGCCAAAGCTATTTCGCCAACGACAAAGAACTCACCGCAGAGCGCACCAGGGCCAAGAAATTGCTGCACCAACTCAACGTCACCGAATACCTGATGAATGGCAAGGCGCGACAGATTTTGCGCCAGCTTTTGCCCAACGCGCACAAACGCACCTACATCGAGCCGCCGTTCCATTGTGATTACGGCTACAACATCGAGTCGGGCGAGAATGTCTATTTCAATGTCAATTGCGTCGTGCTCGACACGATGAAAATCAAAATCGGGAACAACGTATTTTTCGGACCCGGTGCGCATATTTATGCCGCTTCGCATCCGCTTGATGCAATCGAAAGGCGAACCATCGAATTCTCGAAACCGGTTTCCATCGGCGACGATTGCTGGATTGGCGGCAATGCAGTCATTTGTCCAGGCGTAACCATCGGCAACCGATGCGTGATCGGCGCGGGCGCGGTCGTGACCAAGGACATTCCCGACGATTCGCTCGCGGTGGGCAATCCGGCGAAAGTGATCAGAAGTTTAAAGGAATAAAAAAAGCAAACCGAAGTCCGCTTTTGTTTAGTGTTGGTGTCCGTCGTGCGCGTCGTGTTTGTGGCCCGTAACCGGAAGCACTTTGAAACTGCTCGCGATGAATTTGTCGCCTTTGATTTCGCCGCTGACTTCGGCTTTACGTACGGTGTTGCACATGCCGTCGTGGCCGTGTGCGTCGCCAAATTGGTCCATTTTTGCACCTTCGACGAAATAAGTCTGGTTGTCGATGCGGACGGCCAAATCACAGCCTTTTTTGCTTTTCATGCCAAACTTGCATTGGCCGCAGGAAGCGTCGACGGTTTGTTTTTCAATTTTTTTGTCTTGTGCCTGAGCGGCCAATGCGCACAGGAAAAATACGATAGGGATTATTTTTTTCATTGTTTAAAGATTTACGGTTACCATTTTGGCGGCGACTTTCGCGCGCTCGACTACTTCTTGGGCCGGTGTTTCCAGCGTGTCGCTCATCAGTGCGACACCCATTCTGCGGTAAGGTCTTGAAGTCGGTTTCCCAAAGATACGGAAATCGGTTTTGGGTAAGGCCGCCAATTCTTCGATTCCGGAATAAGTTGGGTTTTGGGAATCCCCCGAAGCCAAGATCACGGCACTTGCCCCGGTTTTTTCCAATTTGATTTCAAAAATCGGCAGGCTCAGGATGGCGCGCAAATGCAATTCGAATTCGTTGAAGTTTTGCGTCCCGGCCAAGGTTACCATGCCGGTGTCGTGTGGACGTGGGGACAATTCCGAGAAATACACGCCATCGTCGGCGAGGAAAAATTCGACGCCAAACAAACCGGCGCCACCCAAAGCCTCGGTGACTTTTTCGGCCATGTCCTGCGCTTCAAACAAGTCTTTGTCGGAAACGACCGCGGGTTGCCAGCTTTCCTGGTAATCGCCGCGTTCCTGGCGGTGCCCGATTGGGGCGCAGAATAAAGTAGGATTTCCGTTTTGGGTGACAGTCAATAAAGTGATTTCGGAGTTGAATTTGACAAATGCCTCGACGATGACTTCGACGACATCGCCACGCGAACCTTCCACCGCATAATTCCAGGCTTTTTCGATATCGCTTTCCGATTTGATTGTCGATTGGCCTTTGCCCGAAGACGACATCAGCGGCTTGACGACACACGGAATACCGACTTCGGAAACCGCTTGTTGCAATTCTTGGGCGGTCGTCGCGTAACGGTAATTGGCGGTCTTGAGCCCGAGTTCTTTGGCGGCCAAATCGCGGATGGCCTTTCGGTTCATCGTAAAGTTGGCGGCTTTTGCGGAAGGAACGACAGTAATGCCTTGTTTTTCGTAATCGTAAAAGCGCTCGGTGCGTATCGCTTCGATTTCGGGGACGATGAAGTCGGGTCGGTGTTTGGCGACGATGCGGTCGAGTTCTAGACCATCGAGCATGTTGATGACTTCAAAACCGTGCGCGACCTGCATGGCCGGGGCATTTTCGTAACTGTCGACCGCGATGACGGTTTGGCCGATGCGTTGGGCGGCGATGACGAATTCTTTGCCGAGTTCGCCGGAGCCGAGTAGGAGTATTTTCTTTTGCATTGTGTTGTTGTTTGTTATTTCATAATTCGTTAATCGACATTCAATATTCGGAGTTCGGTATTCTACATTTTTGAATTTCGAATGTTGATTAACGAACTCCGAATATTGAAGTGGACGTCCGCGTTAGCGATTCCTTCGGCAGTCGCTTCACTCGTGTACAGCAAAGTGCCATGCACTGTGGAAAACGCGGCCTGAAGGGAACGCCCGGATTAAAAAAAATAAGCCACGAATGCACGAATTTTTTGTTATTCGTGAATTCGTGGCCTTTCTTCATACTGTTACTTTTTAAGCCAAAGCTTCCTTGATTCTTCTGATGGCTTCGGTGAGCACGTCTTCGCTGGTCGCGTAAGAGATGCGGATGCAGTTCGCGTTGCCGAATGCGTCGCCGGTGACGGTTGCTACATTGGCGTGTGAGAGCAAATACATCGAGAAGTCGTCGGCGTTGTGGATTGTGGTTCCGTTGAGCGTTTTTCCGAAAAACGAAGAAACATCGGGAAACACGTAGAACGCGCCTTCCGGGACGTTGAGCTTGATGCCCGGGATGTCCTGCATCAACTTCACGACCAAATCGCGGCGGCTGTGGAATGCCTTGACCATGTCTTTCAAAACGCTTGGGTCGGCATCGACGGCGGCAATAGTCGCACGCTGTGCAATCGAATTGGCACCACTGGTGACCTGGCCTTGGATTTTGGTGCAGGCTTTGGCGATGAATTCGGGTGCGCCGATGTAGCCGATGCGCCAGCCAGTCATCGCAAATGCTTTGGCCACGCCGTTGACGGTAATCGTACGGTCAAATAATCCAGGGATGGAGGCGATGCTGCAGAAGGTTCCGGAGAAATTGATGTGTTCGTAGATCTCGTCGGAAACAATATAAATGTTCGGGTATTTTTCGAGGACTTTGCCGATGGCAGTCAGTTCTTCGCGGTTGTAAACCGAACCACTTGGGTTGCAAGGCGAAGAAAACCACATCATTTTGGTCTTGGGTGTGATCGCTTTTTCGAGTTGGTCGGCGGTGATTTTGAAATCGGTTTCTACCGTTGTCGGCACTTCAACCGGGACGCCGCCCGAGAGTTTGATCATTTCGTAATAGCTGACCCAAAACGGGGCCGGCAAAATGACTTCGTCGCCTTCATTGAGCATGACCTGTGCCACGTTGTACAACGATTGTTTGGCGCCGGTCGATACGACAATGTTCAAAGGTTTGTAATCGAGGTTGTTGTCGCGTTTGAATTTGCGGCAAATCGCTTCTTTGAGTTCGACGTAACCGTCAACGGGCGTGTAGGTGCTGTAGTTTTCGTCTATCGCTTTTTTGGCGGCTTCCTTGATGAAATCGGGGGTGTGGAAATCGGGTTCGCCAAGGCTCAGGGAAATGATGTCCTTGCCTTGTGCTTTCAGTTCCCTCGCCAATGCGGCCATCGCGAGTGTTTGCGAGGTCGACAAATTGTTGATTCTGTCCGAAAGGATGTGATTCATTGTGTGTTTTTGATTAATGCGGGTTTATGCGGTTAAAGCAGGTTTCATTCCCAGGTCGCGCAAATGCTTGAAATGGGCAATGACGGCGCTTCGTGTGGTTTTGAATTCGTGGTACGGCAAGTTGCACTCTTTGGCTGTTTGCTTGATGATATCGGCAATCTTTCCGTAGTGGATGTGGCTGATGTGCGGGAACAAATGGTGTTCGATCTGGTGGTTCAATCCGCCCGTGAACCAATTGACGATGGCATTTTTCGGGGCGAAATTGGCCGTGGTGTACAATTGGTGGATGGCCCAGGTGTTTTCGATTTCGCCTTCTGCATTCGGCACCGGATTGGTCGTTTCATCGACTACGTGCGCCAATTGGAACACGATGCTCAAAATGAGCCCGGCCGTGTAATGCATCACAAAAAATCCGATCAATACTTCCCACCAAGGCAATCCGATGACAATCGGCAAGACAATCCAAACCGAAATATAGATGATTTTGGTGATGATGAGTGTCGTCCACAGGATTTTCGGGCTTTTGGCCTCGCCGTAGGACAATTTTCTTTTGAGGTAGCTGCGCATCTGGCGGAAATCGGTTGTGAGTGCCCAGTTGAAAGTCAGCAATCCGTAAAGGAAAACCGAGTAATAATGCTGGAATTTGTGGAAACGGCGCCATTCGGCATCTTGGGTGAAGCGGATGATTTTTCCGGCATCCAAATCTTCATCGTGCCCATGGATATTGGTGTAGGTGTGGTGCAAAACATTGTGCTGCACCTGCCAGTTGTAGACATTTCCGGCGAGGATGTAAATCGTCCCGCCCATGAATTTGTTGACCCAGGATTTGGTCGAATACGAACCGTGGTTGCCGTCGTGCATCACGTTCATGCCAAGTCCGGCCATTCCGATTCCGATTACGACCGACAACAACAACATTACCCAAAATGGCATGTCCAAGGTCAGGATCAAAAAGTACGGCGTCAGGAAAACGGTGAACAGGATTACGGCCTTGAGGTGCAATTTCCAGTTGCCCGTTTTTTTGATGTTGTTTTCCTTGAAGTAATTGTTGACGCGGGAATTCAGCGTGCGGAAGAATTTCATGCTGTCGTTTTTGGAAAACGTCGGGATGGTGGTATTCATATAATGATTCTAAATTGAGTCCCCAAAGGTATAGATTAATCCCAATGCAAACATGTTAATTGGGAAAATATTTCAACACAAAAATGTTTACTTTTGGGAAAATTTTTGAAATGGAAGAAATCCTCAGCCAATTCCCGAATCTGACTGATTTACAGATAGAACAATTCCAAAAACTCGAAGCGTTGTACCACGATTGGAACGCCAAAATCAATGTCATTTCGCGCAAGGATATCGACGAGTTGTACACCAAGCACGTTTTGCATTCGCTGGCCATTGCCAAAGTGCAGCCTTTTGAACCTGGAACGTACATTTTGGATGTGGGGACGGGCGGCGGATTCCCCGGAATTCCATTGGCGATCTTATTTCCCGAAACCCGTTTTTACCTGATCGATGTGATCGCGAAAAAAATCAAGGTCGTCCAGGCCGTGGCCGAAGGAATCGGACTCAAAAACGTAAAGGCCGAACAAATGCGCGCCGAAAATGTCAAAGGTGACTTCGATTTTGTCGTGAGCCGCGCCGTGACGAACATGCCCGATTTTGTGGCTTGGGTCAAAGGCAAAACCAAAAAACAGAACAAGCACGAATTGCCCAACGGGATTCTGTATCTCAAAGGCGGCGACTTGACCGAAGAATTAAAAGATTTTCCCAAAGCGACCCAATACAATATCTCCGAATTCTTCAACGATGAATTTTTTGAGACGAAGAAAGTGGTGCATTTGCCACTGAAGTTTATGGCGAAGTAAGATTCAAAGATTCAAAGATTCAAAGATTCAAAGATTCAAAGATTCAAAGATTCAAAGATTCAAAGATTCAAAGATTCAAAGATTCAAAGATTCAAAGATTCAAAGATTCAAAGATTCAAAGATTCAAAGATTCAAAGATTCAAAGATTCAAAGATTCAAAGATTCAAAGATTCAAAGATTCAAAGATTCAAAGATTCAAAGATTCAAAGATTCAAAGATTCAAAGATTCAAAGATTCAAAGATTCAAAGATTCAAAGATTCAAAGATTCAAAGATTCAAAGATTCAAAGATTCAAAGATTTTTTTTGCCCATTAAGTTAGTCAAAATTTGTATAAAAAGAAAGTCGCGAAGTTTCTGCTAAACAAAAACTTTGCGACTTTGCATCTTTGCGACTTTGAAACTATTTCTTGACAAATTTCTTCGTAGTCGAACCCGAATCGGTGGCAATCGTAGCAAAGTAAATTCCTTTTTGCAGACGGCTGACTTCGATGGTGCTGTTTTGTGAATAATCGCTCAAAACGATTTTTCCAGTCACATCGGTCAAGGTCACCGATTGGATTTTTTGGTCCGTTGCCAAAACTTGAAGCCTATTTTCTACTGGATTCGGTGCAAGAACTACCGTTTGTGCATTTCGTTGCATTTGATCCACAGCCAAAGGTGCCGATTTGAAAACCTCAAATTGCGAAAAGCTTTGGTTCAGCGAAAGCAAAGGCACGACAACTGTTGTTACGGTCGAACGGAATCTCGGGATGTTCGGCAAATCGGCGTTGTAATAACCGTAAGTCGTTACGGTTACGGTTCCAACATTGGTAAAAATCCCATAATTGAGTGAAATATTTTGTACTGTTTTGAGTCGGGTCACTGGGCCGGTAAAATCGGTCATGCCCGGGTCGCCTTGGATGGTCAACGTTCCCCAGGCGTCCACCGAAGTGTTGATGGTTCCGGTAAAAGTACCCTGATACGTGCCGTTGTCGTAGTTTCCGGCGATGTTGTCGGTGTTGGTGAAACCGTAATTCATCGGGAAAAGTCCGAGTGCCGCGTTGTTCGTACTGTAATTGAGCAGCAAATCGGCATTCTGGATTCCGGTCAGCGACAATACATTGCCCGGATGTTTTGAATAGATTTTAAACTCAGAATCGACGCCTGCAATCGTGCTCGTGGTCGTCACCACATTGGTCGTTCCGGGAAAATCCGTCAGTTCGCCCGCGGTCGGCGTAGTCTCGTCGTCGATAGAAGTTCCTATTTCGCCCACATTGACCATGTTCCAGGTCACGTTCGCCCCGGCAGGAACCATATCGATTCCCATATCGTCAAAAATAATCGAGAATTCGACGCCGTCGGTGCCGTAATACGAATTGATCGGCGCTTGCGCGAATGTGCAAAAAGAGGCAAAAGAAAAAAGCAAAAGTAATTTTGTCTTCATTAGCGTGTTTTTTAAGGTTGACCAAATATAACAAAAAAAGCCCGAACATCGCCGGGCTTTTATCTGATTGAAATGTGATTATTTCTCTTGCAAAAACGGATAGCGGTAATCCGTAGGCGTCACGAAAGTTTCCTTGATCGTGCGCGGCGAAACCCAACGCAACAGGTTCAACGCCGAACCCGCTTTGTCATTCGTTCCCGAACCTCTCGCACCGCCAAACGGTTGCATGCCTACGACCGCTCCGGTCGGTTTGTCGTTGATGTAGAAGTTCCCGGCTGCATTTTTCAAGGCTTCGGTGGCTTGTTCGATTGCGTAACGGTCTTGGCTGAACACGGCTCCGGTCAATGCATATTCTGAAGTTTGGTCAACAAGCTTCAAGGTTTCTTCCCATTTCGCGTCTTCGTATACATAAATTGTCATGACCGGGCCGAACAATTCGGTTTCCATGGTCGTGTATTTTGGATCGGTCGTTACGATCACGGTCGGCTCGATGAACCAGCCTTTCGATTTGTCGTAGTTTCCGCCGACGATGATTTCGGCATTCGCATCTTTTTTGGCTTGGTCGATGTACGAAGCCAATTTGTCGAATGAACCTTCATGGATCACCGCGGTGATGAAGTTGGTAAAATCTTCAGGCGAACCCATTTTGAACGATTGGACATCGGCGATCAATTGTTCTTTGACCGCTGGCCACAAACTCGCCGGAATGTAACCGCGTGAAGCCGCCGAACATTTCTGTCCCTGGAATTCGAATGCGCCGCGAACGATTCCGGTAACGACTTGTTTCACATTCGCGCTTGGGTGCGCAATGATGAAATCTTTTCCGCCGGTTTCACCCACGATTCTTGGATAAGTCTTGTATTTATTGATGTTGGCGCCAATCTGCGTCCAAATGCTCTTGAACACCTGCGTCGACCCTGTAAAGTGGATTCCTGCGAAATCAGCGTGCTCATAAATCGTGTTGCTGATCATCGCCGCGTCTCCAAAAACGACGTTGATGACACCGTCCGGAACACCGGCTTCCTTGAACACATCGATGATGACTTTCGCCGAAAATACCTGGCTGTCGCTTGGTTTCCAAATCACCACGTTGCCCATCATCGCCGCACTCGCAGGCAAGTTTCCGGCAATCGCGGTAAAGTTGAACGGCGTCACGGCATACACAAAACCTTCGAGCGGACGGTATTCCAAACGGTTCCACATGTCCGAAGTCGACTTGGGTTGGTCGTTGTAAATTTGCGTCATGAATTCGACGTTGAAACGCAAAAAGTCGATCAATTCGCAAGCCGAGTCGATTTCTGCCTGGAAAATCGTCTTCGATTGCGCAATCATCGTTGCGGCATTCATTTTCGCACGGTAAGGTCCGGCTATGAGTTCGGCTGCTTTGAGGAAAATCGCCGCGCGTTGTTCCCAAGCCATGTTTGCCCAGGCGTCTTTGGCTGCCAATGCATTGGCGATTGCTTTTTCTACGTGTTGTTTTTCGGCCAAATGATAGGTTCCCACCACGTGTTGGTGGTCGTGCGGCGCCGTCATGTTTTTGGTGTTTCCGGTGCGGATTTCCTCGCTGCCGATGTACAACGGCACATCGATTTTCGAATTCCACATTTCGGTATAGGCTGCCTTGACCGCCAATTTCTCGGGGCTGTTGGGCAGATAAGTTTTTACGGGTTCGTTGACCGCTTTGGGTACATGGAAAAATCCTTTGAGCATAACGTATGTTGTTTTAAGAATTATCAAAAAAATGTCGTGCAAAGATAAGAAATACTATTCGTTTTGGATTCATTTTACGAATTTGATAACAAGGTGTTTTTTGGGGAGCTTTTTCCCGCTTTCGCCTTTATCTTTTGTTTCGTAAACTCCACAAAAGGATACCGGCTTTATCGGGGCTATGCTGCCGCGAGGGCTTTCTTTTGTAGGGCAACAAAAGAAACAAAAATGCCTGGCGCGCAATCGTTCGGCGACCTGCTATTTTCTCAATTCGGAAATGAAATGAACTCGCTTCGCTCAAACAGCATTTCATTTCTACGAATTTTCGAAAAGCAGGTGCCCGCCTGCCACGATTCAAGCGCGCGGGCTCACGAAGAACGTGTGTTGACAATTGAAAATATTGATTACGCTTGGAACGAGAAGTCGTTCATTCCTGAAAAAGTTATAAAAAAACCTATTCCAAATATAAACCACAGCGCGTAACTTTATACAAATCCAAAAAATGAAAACACCGCTTCTAGCCTTCAACGACAAAGGCATCTACTGCCAGCAAGCCGATGTCTATCTCGATCCGTGGCGGCCCGTCGACAAGGCCATCATCACGCACGGTCACGCTGATCATTCGCGCTGGGGGCACAAGCATTACATCACGCACCATTGGAATGTGCCGATCATCAAACACCGTTTGGGCGACATCAATGTGACGGGCAAGGATTGGAACGAGACGTTTACAATCAATGGCGTAAAATTTTCGTTGCATCCGGCCGGACACATCATCGGTTCGGCGCAGATTCGCGTCGAATACAAAGGCGAAATCTGGGTGTTTACGGGCGATTACAAAGTCGAGGACGACGGCATCTCGACACCTTACGAAACCGTCAAATGCCATACCTTCATCACCGAAAACACGTTCGGTTTGCCTGCGTTCAATTGGCTGCCGCAACAGGAAGTCTTTACCGACATCAACAATTGGTGGGCAACGAATAAAGCCGAAGGCAAAACCTCCATTTTATTCGGCTATACTTTGGGTAAAGCCCAACGGTTGCTCAAATACCTCGACACCGACATCGGGAAAATCTACACGCACGGTGCCGTCGAAAACATGACGAACGTCCTGCGTCCGATGGTCGATTTTCCGCCCACGACACGCATCACATATGAAACCAAGAAAGAAGATTTGCTAGGAAATATAGTCTTGGCGCCACCTAGCGCACATGGCAGTACTTGGATTCGCCGCATGACGCCCTTTGTCACCGGCTCGGCTTCGGGTTGGATGGCATTTCGTGGCGCCAGAAGACGGCGCGCGATTGACAAGGGTTTTGTGCTCAGCGACCATTGCGATTGGTACAGCCTGCTCGACAGCATCAAATCGACGGGGGCCGAAAAAATCATCTGCACACACGGCTATTCGGATATCTTCTCGCGATACCTGCGCGAATTGGGTTATGATGCCCGCACCGAACAAACCCAATACGAAGGCGATGAAGGCGATTTGGCCGAAGCCAACGACAAAGATGAATCTGAAAACGCCGCATGAAAAACTTCGCCCAGCTTATCAAAACGCTAGACGGTTCCAACAAAACCTCGGACAAGGTCAATGCACTGACCGAATATTTCCGCGTGGCTTCGGACCAAGACAAGGTTTGGACGATTGCAATTTTGTCGCACCGCCGGCCGCCGCGTCCGGTCAATACCACTTTGTTGCGCATCTGGGCCAACGAACTGGCGAACATTCCGCTGTGGTTGTTCGAGGAAAGCTACCATATTGTGGGCGATTTGGCCGAGACGATTGCGCTCATTATTCCGCCCACCGATGAACATTCGGATAAAAGTTTGACAGAATTCCTACGCGAAATGATTGCACTCAAATCCAAAACCGACGAAGAAAAACGCAATTACCTGCACCAAAATTGGCTGTCCTTGAGTTATTACGAACGTTTCGTTTTTACCAAATTGATTACGGGCAGTTTCCGCATCGGCGTGAGCCAAAAACTCATGACGCGCGCCTTGTCGAAAGCCACCGGTGTCGATGAAGACGTTTTGGCCTACAAACTTATGGGGAATTGGAACCCGAATGCGGTTACATTCCAGCAGTTGGTTTTGGATGAGAAAAGCTCCGATTACCAATCCAAACCGTATCCGTTTTACCTGGCTTATCCGATTGAAGGCGAAATAGCCGATCTCGGGAAACCTGATGCGTGGGCGATTGAACACAAATGGGACGGCATCCGCTCGCAGACGATTATCCGCGAAGGCGAAATCTATATCTGGAGCCGTGGCGAGGAATTGGTCACCGATAAATACCCCGAATTTCAAAAATTGCTCGAATTGATTCCCGATGGAACTGTCATCGACGGCGAGATTTTGCCCTTTCCCGACGGACAAATCGGAACGTTTAATGATTTACAAACGCGCATCGGACGCAAAACCGTTTCGGCCGATTTGCTCCAAAAAACGCCTGTTATTATTAAGGCTTATGATTTATTGGAATGGAATGGGGAAGACATTCGAAATGAATCATATTCGAAAAGACGGCAATTGCTCGAAGATTTGTATCAACAAATTAAAGACAAAAACCTGCCGCTGCTGTTGTCGGAAACCGTAGCGCTTGATTCTTGGGAAGCGGTAACCGAAGAACGGATGCGCGCACGCGAACTGCATTCCGAAGGTTTGATGCTCAAAAGGAAAGATTCGGTTTACGGTGTCGGACGCAAGAAAGGCGACTGGTGGAAATGGAAAATCGAACCGCTCACGATTGATGCGGTGTTGACCTATGCGATGCGAGGATCGGGGCGACGTGCCAACCTGTTTACCGATTATACGTTTGCGTTGTGGCAAGAAACCGAAAGCGGCCGCGAACTCGTGACCTTCGCCAAAGCCTACTCGGGTTTGACCGATGCCGAGTTCAGGAAAGTGGACGACTGGATCAAAAAAAATACGCTCGAACGTTTCGGGCCGGTGCGCAGCGTGACGCCACAATTGGTTTTTGAGATTGGGTTTGAAGGGATTGCGTTGTCGAAGCGGCACAAGAGCGGCGTGGCGACACGATTTCCGAGGATTTTGCGGTGGCGGCACGACAAGAAAATCGAAGACGCGAATTCGATTGAAGATTTGAAAAGTTTGATTAGTTAACAATATATTCGACTTGGCCAACGCGCCGCCTCGCCCCTTCGCTAACCCGAGGCGGAGCCGAACTGAGCGAAGCTAAACCGTCCACTGGACTGTTTATTAACGCTCGGTCGCGTGAAGGATGGAAGCGGCATCCTTTTTCGCGCGTCTTTGGCGCGGAAAAGATAGAGCGGACAGCCTGACGGCGGCCATAAAATTAAAATAAAAGGAGATGTCGAACCACCGGCACGCCCAAAAAATGAACAGAAAAGAATTATTTGATATCGCCGATAATTGGTTCAAAAGCCAGAACTGGAAACCGTTCCCGTTTCAAAAGGAGACATGGACGGCTTTTCTGCAAGGCAAAAATGGACTGCTCAACGCGCCGACGGGCAGCGGGAAAACCTATGCGCTCTGGATTCCGATTGTACTCGATTATTTGCAAACGCAGGAAAAAACCCGATACAATCCGGGGCTCAAAGCGGTTTGGATCACGCCCTTGCGCGCGCTTTCGGTCGAAATCAAACAGGCCGCCGAGCGCATCATTGCCGATTTGGATTTGCCGTTGACCGTCGGCATCCGATCGGGCGATACGACCACGGCCGAACGCGCCAAACAGAAAGGCAAAATGCCCGATTTGCTCATTACAACACCTGAAAGTCTGCATTTGTTGCTCGCTTCGAAAGGGTATGCCAAGACGTTTGAAAATTGCGGTGCGATCGTGATTGACGAATGGCACGAATTGCTCGGAACCAAACGCGGCGTACAGATCGAACTGGCATTGTCGCGGCTCAAGACGGTAGCGCCGAAGATGCGCATCTGGGGCATTTCGGCGACGATCGGCAATTTGGAACAGGCGCGCGAAGTACTGCTGGGCAATGATTCCAAAACCTTGGAGAATGCGGTATTGATCCGGGCCAACATCGATAAGAAAATCAAGGTGCTGTCGGTGCTTCCCGACAAAATGGAGGCTTATCCTTGGCGCGGTCACATGGGTTTGCATTTGGTGGATGAAGTCGCCGACATCATCAAGCGCAGCCGAACGACTTTGGTGTTTACCAACGTGCGTTCGGCCTGCGAAATCTGGTTCCAACGGATGCTCGAAAAGTATCCCGAATTCGCAGGGGAAATGGCCATGCACCACGGTTCGATCAACCGCGATACACGGCTTTGGGTCGAACAGGCGATCCGCAATGAGGAATTGAAAGTCGTGGTCTGTACCTCGAGTTTGGATCTCGGGGTCGATTTTGCGCCGGTTGAATCGATCGTGCAAATCGGTGGGCCGAAAGGCGTGGCGCGTTTCATGCAGCGCGCGGGCAGGAGCGGACACCAACCCGGAAAAGAAAGCGTGATTTATTTTCTGGCGACACATGCGATGGAACTCATCGAGGCGTCGGCCTTGCGCAAGGCGGTCGCGCAAACGGTGGTCGAAGACCGGATTCCGTATTTGAATTCGTGGGATGTTTTGGTGCAATACCTCAATACTTTGGCGGTTTCTGATGGATTTTTTCCGGATGAAATAGTTGAAGAAGTCAAATCGACTTTTTGTTATCAGGCGATGAGCGAAGAACATTGGCAATGGATTTTGAATTTCATCACCAAAGGCAGCCAAAGTTTGTTGGCCTACGACGAGTACAAAAAAGTCGAAATCGAACCCAATGGTTTGTACAAAATCAACAGCCGTATGGTTGCGATGCACCACCGCATGCAGCTCGGGACGATTGTGGGCGATGCGGTTTTGAACGTCAAATTCTTGGGCGGCGGTTTTATCGGGACGATTGAGGAATGGTTCATTTCGAAGCTCAAACCGGGCGATGTATTTACGTTTGCAGGGCGAAAACTCGAATTGTATAAGGTCAAACAAATGCAGGTGTTGGTCAAAAGTGCCGAAAATGCCAAAAGTTCGAAACTCGTCAGTTGGATGGGCGGCCGTCTGTCGTTCTCGGCACAGATGAGCGAAATGCTGCGGCAGGAATTGTATTCGGCCAACGAAGATCAATTGTCGGTCGAATTGCAGGCGCTCGCCCCGGTTTTTAAACGCCAACGCAAGGAATCGATTGTCCCGAACGGAGGCGAATTCCTGATTGAAACATTCAAGACGCGCGAAGGCTATCATGCGATTTTCTATCCGTTCGAAGGGCGGTTCGTGCACGAGGCGTTGGCCAGTTTGCTCGCGTATCGCATCAGTTTGCTGTCGCCGATCTCGTTTTCTTTGGCGTATAACGATTACGGATTCGAATTGCTGTCGGATCAGGAAATCGACATGCAAAATGTACTCGACAACGATTTGTTTTCGCCGGCCCATGTGCACCATGATTTGCAGAAAAGCCTCAACGCGACCGAAATGGCGCGCCGGAAATTTCGCGATATTGCGGTCATTTCGGGATTGGTTTTTACTGGTTTTCCGGGAAAATTGGTCAAGACCAAACATTTGCAGGGCAGTTCCCAGTTGTTGTTTGAGGTGTTCCGCGATTATGAACCCGATAATTTGCTGTTCCAACAGGCATACCGCGAAGTTTTCGAACACCAATTGGAAGAAGGCCGTGTCATCCAAGCCTTGGAACGTATTGGCTTACAAGAAATCGTTTGGAGAAGATGCGAAAAACCCACGCCGTTCAGCTTCCCGATCATCACCGACCGCCTGCGCGAGAAACTGAGCAGTGAAACTCTGGCCGAGCGTATCAAGAAGATGACGGCCGCTTATATGAAAGAAAAATGACCCAGAGCATTTCGATACAAGGGCAAACTTTTGTGATGCATCCGAGCGGCGCGCTGTATTGGCTTGAACAGCAATTGTTGCTCATCTCGGATGTACATCTCGGAAAAGTAATGCATTTCAGGAAACATGGCGTTGCGGTGCCGATGCACCCGATTGCTAAAAACTTCCTGCAGCTTGATGCGGCAGTCGATTATTTCCGGCCGGAAAGCATTGTCTTTTTGGGCGATTTGTTCCACAGCAAGAAAAATGCGGAATGGGAAATGTTTGCCGATTGGGTTTCGCAAACCGATGCGCGGATTATTTTGGTGGCGGGCAACCACGACATCATCGATCAAAAGCACTATGAAGATTTGGGAATAGCAGTAGGCAACGAATGGTTGATCGGTGTTTTTTTGTTGACGCATCATCCCGAGGAAAGGGAAGGCTTTTTTAATTTTTCCGGACACCTCCATCCCGGAATTGAATTGCGTGGTTCGGGCAGGCAATCGCTCAAATTGCCTTGTTTTTTTCGGAAACCCAATCAGATGATTTTACCGGCATTCGGGACCTTTACAGGAAGATATTATCTTGTTCCTACAGAACACGATTGTGTATTTGCGATTGCAAATGCAGAAGTTGTGGTGGTTTGTTAGCCACGAATCCCCGAATTTTTAGTGCAAATGATTTGAAGGATAAAGTGTCAAATTCACTTTGTCGTCCAAGACTTTTACAAATTATCGTTCTAAAAATAATTCGTGCATTCGTGGCAAAAAAAAGGAATATCAATTCAACGCAAAAGGAGCGCTGAGTCGGAAACTCGGAACGATTACTTTAAAAGTACGCGTCGATGTGAAGTTGACCATATTGAACCAACCGCGCATCGCACCGAAAGGAGAGGAGAGCAAGCAGCCCGAATTGTAGGTGTGCGATTCACCAGGTTTAAGGACCGGTTTTTTCCCGATTACGCCTTCGCCATCTACGGTTTCCAAATCGTTGAGCGAGTCGAAGATTTCCCAGTGGCGCGAGGTCAGTTGCACCGAATCCTTGCTGTGGTTTTCTATGGTAATCTCATAACTAAAGGCAAAATGAATCTTGTGATTTTTGAAGTATGTGCCTTCAAAAGTCGTCAAGACCGAGATTTTTATACCTCTAGTGATTTGTGAAACCATAGCTATTTTATTGAAAATCACGTCAAATTTACAAAAAATTGAAATCGATACGTGTTTTTAAGGTTAAATTTATCAATTTATTATGTCTTCTGAACTGGCCACGCCTTTTCCGATCACACGGTCGTAGCGTTGGTTGTTTTCGCGGTAATACACCAAGGCGAAATAATCGCTGATGGTTTGGTAGAAATTTCCATCGACTGCATTGGCATTGTCGATTTTCCCGGTTTTGTCGGCAATCACATATTGGTAATTGGTAAAACCCTGTTTGATCATGATGGCCTTTTCATAAATGCCTTTCTCTTTGTTGTAATCCATTTTGTTTTCGGGCGTCAAGACATAATTGTTGAACATCCCGTTGATGTAGATGTCGCCTTTGCCGTAATAGGCCGGGGCCGAAAGCGAGAAAAACACCCAGGCATAATCGGCTTCGATTTCGTTGTTTTCGGCATTGACGTTCTTGATGATGAAGTTTCCGTTGTAATCGGGATAATTGGTGTATGGATTGCCGCCACGCGCGTTGTTGGTATACAGATAAGCATTGTACAATCCGCTGCCGGCATCAATTCTTGCCACAAAATTGTTGGCGCCGCGGATGTCCTTGTTTTCAAAATACATGAATTCGTTTCCGCCCCAGAACTGCGTCTCGGCGTCGTATTTGTAAATCAGGTCGTTGCCGATGGTGTACATCGGTTTGATGTTGGTGATTCCCGTATTCAATTGCCCGTTCTGCAGCAACAGCACTTTGATGTTCTTGAGCGGATTCTGGAATTGGATGTTGGCCGATTTGATCGCGAAATCGAGGTTGTGCTTGAAATTGATGTCGGCGACGTTGCGCGCGCGTTTGACCTGCATCGGTACGCTGACCAAATCTTCGTAAAGAATAAATTTGCGCGAAAAAACCACTTCCCGGTCTTCATTGAGGATTTTGAGCATGTAATTGCCGCTGACCAAAAAACGCGTCATCCTTTGGTTGGGGAACGACACCCTGTAATGCGAATAAATCTGTAAGGTATTGAAAGAATTCTGGTAATCCTGGATGCGTTGTTCGTCAAATCCTTGGATGTATTCTGCCTTGACAAGCTGCGATGGTTTCCAGTCGTAATCGCAATGCTGGATCACATAATAATAATTGGCCTCGTTGCCAAACAAATCGTCAAACTGGAACTGGAATGAGTCACCCAACCGGAACAACGGCACCATATTGATTCCATTTTGTACAAAAGTTACCGTTTTGATGTTGTAAGGCGGCGCCACTTCTTTTTCAACCTGTGCCGAGGTAAACGGAATTGCCAAGAGGAAAAGCAATCCGGCAAGAAACTGTTTGGTCATAATTGTTACTTTCAGAATTGTAAATATAACAAATTATGTTTACGGAAATTGTGTGGGAGACGCGCGAAATGTTAATTATCGGCTATTTGAAGCAAACCGGAATGATTTCGCCTGGGGCCAGGCAATACTTTTGGACGAGTTCAGGACTGATTTTTTGGGTGTAATCTTCTTCAATGACTTTGAACCCGATGCTGCGCAATTTGTCGAAATAATCACGGCCGTACACACGCACATGATCGTATTGCCCAAAGATTTTGGCGCGCTCCTTTGGATCGGTAATCGAATCATCGGCAAACGTCTTTTCGCGTTTCAAATCCTGCGGAATCTGAAAAATACCCATACCGCCTGGTTTGAGTACGCGGTAGAGTTCCTGCATCGCTTTGGTGTCATCGGGGATGTGTTCGAGTACGTGGTTGCACAGGATTACATCGTATTGGTTGTCGGCAAACGGCAGGTTGCAGATGTCTGCCTTGACATCGGCCAAGGGCGAAAACAGATCGGTGGTCGTGTAATCGAGGTTCTTCTGCTCGCGGAACAATATATAGAAAGCCTGTTCGGGGGCGAAGTGCAGGACCTTTTTGGGTGCGGTGAAGAAATCGGTTTCATTCTTCAAATACAGCCAAAGCAAACGATGGCGTTCGAGCGAAAGTGTGCTCGGAGATAACACATTGTTGCGCTGTGTACCGTATCCGTAGGGCAAGAACATGCGGAAGCTTTTGCCATCGATCGGGTCTGTGAATGTATTTCCTTTTAAAAGCAATGCCAAAACGGGCCTGGCCACATAGCTCAAACGGATGAGCAGCGGCCTCGGAATGGTATTTAATATGAACTTGAAGATTTTCTTCATTTATAGGGCAACATTCTTGAGTGGCGAGAACAACTTCGGGCAAACTCAAATTTGGAATTAAAAATTAACAAAATGTACAGGATTTCTGTTTTTGAGTAATTTGGAGATTTTGTAGGGAATACCTTCATTGCCCCCTTCCCTAAAGCGAAAATAAAAATTATCCAAAAACACTCCTTACAGAAAAACTATACTTTTTTCATTACGGTTGTTAAACCGCCAAAGGCACTTTCCTGAATTCATTTTCCTCATCGCTCTCGATGCCCAAAGCCTTATAAATATAAGCGAAAGTCGACAGCAATTCCGGCTTTCCATCGATCATGGCTACATCGTGTTCGAAATGCGCGCTCGGTTTTTTATCGGCGGTCACGATCGTCCAGCCGTCCTTAAGGTGCTTGATGTTTTTGGTCCCGAGGTTGATCATCGGTTCGATCGCGACAACCATGCCTTCGATGAACAATTTGCCGCGGCCGCGTTTACCATAATTCGGCATTTCGGGATCTTCGTGCATTTTCTTGCCGAGTCCGTGTCCCACGAGTTCACGCACGACGCCATAACCCTGCGCCTCGGTGTATTTTTGGATGGCATTGCCCACATCTTCCACGCGGTTGCCCATGCGGAATTCGCGGATGCCGACATACAGTGATTCTTTGGTAACCTGCAGCAATTTTTTGGTTTCTGGCGCGACTTCCCCAATCTCGAAAGTATAGGCGTGGTCGCCGTAAAATTCGTTTTTCAACACACCGCAGTCCACCGAAACGATGTCGCCTTCCTCAATCGGTCGGGCGGTTGGCAAACCGTGTACGACCTGCTCGTTGACACTGGTCAGAAGTGTCGAAGGACAGCCGTACAATCCGAGGAACCCCGGAATGGCATGGTGGTCGCGGATGAATTGCTCCGCCATTTTATCGAGTTGCAATGTGGTGATGCCGGGTTTGATTTCGCCCGCAATCATGCCCAATGTCTTGGAAACCAACAAGGCGCTTTCGCGCATGAGTTCGATTTCTTCCCTTGTTTTTTGAATGATCATACTGTCAGATTTAACTAGATTCCGTTCGACCTAGCGGTCTCGGATCAGTTTGCAAAAGTAAGCAATCTTTATTAATTCTTAACCGCAAAGGGAGAAACAGATTTGCAAAGTTCCCCAAGTGCAAGGTGCCTAATTTTTCCACAAGCTAATTTGCGAATGTCCTTCCTAAAGAGTCAAAATCTTTGCGGCATTTTGCTTTACTTTAGAATACTGCGGTAAAAAACTATTGTTTCTGCACATCTTGCTGGTACAAATCGAAATTGAACAGGGCCGAAACGATGAAACCATTGTTGTGCTGGAATACATTTTTGTTGTTGACTTCACGCCCGAGTTGTACCGTCTGGTTCAGGTAACCGCCTTCGAGCTTGAAATTTTTGGTAAGCGGATAACCGATGAGCGCACCAAAACGGTTCTGGTCAAAAATATTCTCGCCGATGTTTCCACCAAATCCGATGAACAATTCGTCGTACACTGCGGCATATAATTTCTTATAAACAGGCAATTGGAAACGCACCATATACCGCAAACGGTTCAGGTACAAATAATCGTCTTCCTTGTCGAGACTGGCCTTGGTGTAACGGCCCACCCAACGCTGTTCGAGCATGAACCGGTGGCTGATGCCGAGTTGGGAAATCTTATTGTTGAATTGCACCATTTCAAAGATTCGGTGTTCGGTAAAATCCTTGCCCATGCCGT
The DNA here is from genome assembly GCF_047602195.1 of Flavobacterium sp. Lineage (GTDB taxonomy): Bacteria > Bacteroidota > Bacteroidia > Flavobacteriales > Flavobacteriaceae > Flavobacterium. Next base: position 160,869 of record NZ_JASGHW010000002.1, on the reverse strand, counting down.
TGATCGGGATGTCACCATACGGATAAGTCTCGGCCCAACCATAACCCACGCGCAGCAGCGTCTCGGGCGTCAGTTTGTAATTGACCCCGACGCGCAACAAACCCTGTTGCCAATTTTCGCCATAATCGACACGGCGCCAATGGTATTCGGTCTGCAAACCCCAGCGCTCGGAAAGATTCCACGAAATGTTGGCATTATACCAACCGATGTTATTCTTGTCGGTGATTCGGTTTTGTGCAGTCACGGCGCTCACTGCAAACAGCAGCAGGAAGAAAAAATATTTGGTTTTCAAATCATTAATAAATCAAAAGTGAAAGCCACGAATTGCACGAATTGGCACAGATGGAGTACTGAAAATTCATGTGATTCGTGGCCAAAAACTACAAAAGGGAATGTTGGGTCATGGCTGCCGGTTGCGGGACGCCCATCAAATCAAGAATGGTCGGGGCAATGTCGCCCAGAATTCCGCTGTGGATGTGCTTCAATTCGACATCCACGAGAATGATCGGTACCGGATTGGTCGTGTGCGCCGTATTCGGGCTGCCGTCCGGATTGACCATCGTTTCGCAATTGCCATGGTCGGCGATGACGATGGTCGTGTAACCATTTTTCAACGCAGCAGTGATTACTTTTTGGGCGCATTGGTCCACGGCTTCGCAGGCTTTGACCGCGGCCTCGAAAACGCCGGTATGGCCTACCATGTCGCCATTGGCAAAATTGAGGCACACAAAATCGACTTCGTTTTTATCGAGTTCCGGGACCAACGCATCGGCGAGTTCGAACGCACTCATCTCGGGTTGCAAATCATAGGTCGCGACTTTAGGAGAGTTGCGCAGGATCCGTGTTTCGCCTTCAAAGGGTTCTTCGCGCCCGCCCGAAAAGAAAAACGTCACATGCGGGTATTTTTCGGTTTCGGCGATGCGGATTTGCTTTTTACCATGCTTCGACAGCACTTCGCCCAAGGTTTCGGTGATGTTGTCCTTGTCAAAAATACGGTAAATGTTGTTGAACGTATCGTCGTAGTTGGTCATCGTCACATAATACAAATTCATCTTGTGCATGTGGTGCTCCGGGTGGTCTTTTTGCGACAGTACTTCGGTCAATTGGCGCCCGCGGTCGGTGCGGAAGTTGAAGAAAATCACGACATCGCCTTCCTTGATCGTCACGAGCGGTTCGTCGCGCTCGTTGGTCATTACGATGGGTTCGATGAATTCGTCGGTAATGTTACTGGCGTAACTTTGTTCGATGCTTTGAACGGCATCTTTGGAATGCGTTCCGGTTCCGTGTACCAATAAATCATAGGCTTTTTGGACACGTTCCCAACGTTTGTCGCGGTCCATCGCATAATAACGTCCGACAACCGAAGCCAGTTTTGCCGAAGTGCCTTTGACATGGTCGACGATTTCTCCAATGAAACCCGCACCCGATTTCGGGTCGACGTCGCGCCCATCGGTAAACGCATGGACATATACTTTTTCCAATCCGTAATCGTGCGAGGCATCGATGAGTCCTTTCAAATGGCTGATGTGTGAGTGCACGCCACCGTTCGAAACCAAACCTAAAAAATGCACATCTTTATCATATTCCTTGGCATAATGAAACGCATCGGCAATCGCTTTTTCCTTGTTGAACGTCTTGTTTTCGACCGCAAGATTGATCTTGACCAGATCCTGGTAGATGATGCGGCCCGCGCCGAGGTTCATGTGGCCGACTTCGGAATTGCCCATTTGGCCGTCGGGCAAACCTACGTTGAGTCCGTCGGTGCGCAGTTCGGCGTTCGGATACTTTTCGAAAAGACTTTTGATGAAAGGAATTTGGGCATTATCAGGGGCGGAAACTTTCGGGTCGGGCGATTTTCCCCAGCCGTCCAGGATCATGAGGATGACTTTTTTGTTCATGGAAGTGGTTTTACGTTGTCGGTTCGGCCTTCGGCCTTGTGTGAACAAAGATAGCCAAAATGTCAACAGCAGAAAATCAGGCTTCGGTTAAAAATAATTTAAAACCAGTTTTTGGCCTTGTTGTAATCGATATAATAGCGGATGCTGACCGAGAATACATTGGTCAAATCGTCCTTGAGCAGTCGGCTGAAGTTGTCGCCGAAATTCTTGTCGATGTAGTTGAGGTTGCGCGTATCCGACAAGGCATTGTTGCGGTACAGGAACGACAATTGGCTGCCCGGGGCAAACCACCACGAATACGACAAATCGAAATTCCAGGTGTTGAAGTTGACGTTTTTGTCTACATTATAAGTCGAAGGCGCCAAAGTGCCATCGGCCTGCAAATTTTCAAAGGCCGTGTTTTTGGCATACGACCAATAATACCGCGCCAGTAACTTGACCGTCATGTTGTTGTTGATCGCAAACTTTGACTCGAGCGTGTGCGTATGCGTATCGCGGTCGCGTTTGGCAAAAACGATGTCATCGCCCGAAAACGCAATGAGTCCGCGGTTATTTTTGTTGTAGAGGTAATCGTAGCTGTAAATGAGCAGGATGCTGTTGCTGACCCGGTAGCGCGGACTTACAAAAAACTCGAAATTGTAGCGGTCTTTTTCACTCGTCATCTGGATCGACGGTTCGATGTCGAGCGCCAGACGGTTGTTGTAATTGGAAGAAAAATAAATCCAGCCGCGGTAATTTTCTGGGATTTCGACAAAACGTCCTTCGGTTTGCGGCTCATAGAAATCATAGGTCTTGAACGGCCGGATGTTGACCCCATAACCCAAATAGTGGTTCTTGCGGCTCGTAGAATTCACATACATATTGAGCGTTCCCTGTTGCATGCGGCCCGTGGAGTTCTGGAATTCAGAATACAACTCGGTGTAAAATACAAACGTGTTGTAATGTTTGGTCGGATTCAGGATGCGGTAGTTGCCATAAGCCTCGACCGTATGGTAATTCGTCAGGAAATTGATGCCAAGGTCGTTGTTGTCGTAGTCCTTTGAGACATAACTTCCGGCCACGCGGTAACGGTATTTGCCACTGGTTTCCCCCAAATTCAAATAAGTGCTGAAGCCTTTGCGGTCGTTGCCGATGCCGTTTTCGTTGATGTAGCTGTATTTGAAATTGCCCGAAGCGTTGTAGGTGTTCTTGCGTGTATTGAGGTCAAAAACGCCCGCTGTCACATTGGCATCGCGGTACTGGCCGTTCCGCGTCACATTGGTATTGACAAGCGAAACCGATGAATTTTGGTTGAAACGCTGGTCGACAACGACCACATTGTAATTGGCCAACGGCTCAACTTCTACTTTTCGGCGTTCACCCGAAACCTGGTCCACCACGATGGCGTCGGTCTTTTCGGTCACCGCGTTGAGTACGCCAATTCCTAGCCCGCCTTTGGTGCGGCCCGAAACCTTGAGCGCATTGATCAAGTTCACCGCCGATGGATATTCGGTTACTTTTTCATTTGCGTTGGTGACCGGATAGGTCGAGGGTTCGCCTCCTATGCGCCGTGTATACAATAGGTTTCCTTTGTTGAACAATTCGGTACCTTCGGTAAAGAAAGGCCGGTTTTCGTTGAACTGCTGCTCGAACGGGCCGAGGTTGAGCACGACATTGTCAAACCGCGTCTGCCCAAAATCGGGAACGAGAATCGCGTCGAGCGTAAAGGCGTCACTGATGCCGTATTTGATGTCCATGCCGAGCTTGAATTTGTCTTCCGAACCGGCGTTGTTCGATTCATAATAATAAGAAGAATAGGGAATGAAGAACAAACGCGTCGGCGGCTTGATGTATTGGATGCCCTCGAGATAACCCGATTGCAGGCTTTCGTTGGCAATTTTCGCATCGATGAAATTCCAGGTGTATTTTTGACGATCGCGGCGAAACTCACGATAGAAATTGATGCCCCAGGTTTGGATCGGGTCCTTGGAGAAACGCAGCCAGGCATACGGAATCTTCATTTCGACAACCCAACCGTAATCGGTGATCTTGACCTTGCTTTCCCAAATTGCATCCCAGGTAAAATCTTCGCCGCCTTGGTCGGTGAACACGCAATCCATCTGTACGTTGGCCGAACTGACAAAAAATCGAAAATCCTGCTGGCCGTCGTTGTAGCCGTTGATGAACACCCCAAAGTGTTCCGAGGTCCCAAAAAGATCGCGTTGCGTGACTTCCTTGAGCATTTTTTGCGGCTCGTTGTCATACATCGTCGCGGCGATGTACACCGCATCGTCATTGTAAACGACCTGCACATTGGTTTTTCGGGATTCGTCGACAAGTTTGCCGTTGTCGGGTTCGAACATCACGAAATCGGAACCGATGGGTGCGGTTTTCCAGATTTCTTCGTTCAGGACGCCGTCTACTGTAATATTTTCAGTAACAGAAATTGCCTGCAAAGACTTGCGCTGCGCATACGAAACGCTCATGGTCAAGAGTAGGAATGCTGTCAGAAAGCACAGTTTTTTCGTCATACAACTTGGGGTTGGTCAAACAAAAATAATTATTTTACTCAAAATCACAATCTTTTTACAATAATTCGCAAACTCTTGCGTTTTACCCTTCCAAGTTTTCCTCAATCATTCTAATTATGTAGTTTGTCGGTAATTTTTGCATTTCGACGATTATTTTAATGTTAAAAAATTTTTTTAATTGATCGAAGTTTCTATTTTTGCCGTCCCCAATCTATGTCTAACATAAACAAAAAGAATGATTTATAGAATTTTACCGATGATGGCGTTGCTGCTGATGTCATTCTCAACCAACCAAACCCGTTCGGAAAAACCAACCCGTATTGCCACGACTACCGCTTCGGCGATTGAAACCAAAGCGGCTGCTGTTTACGGCCAACTCCATTCCGCTACCATTTCCGCTTTACCCAAGATGGAAAGCTTCTCCAAAGCGCTCCAAGGTTTTTATGCCTTGAAAGCCGAAGGCAAAGTCACCAAGGATATTTTGACTTTGGTCGATTTCAGCTTGTCGTCGAATACCAAAAGGCTTTGGGTCATCGATTTGTCTACCAATACCATTTTGTTCCACTCGCTCGTGGCGCATGGCAAAAACTCAGGCGAGGAATTCGCGAACCGTTTTTCGAATGTTTCGGAATCGTTCAAGAGCAGCCTCGGATTTTATATCACCGGCGAAATCTACAACGGCAAACACGGCAAGTCACTCAAATTAGACGGACAGGAGCGTGGCGTCAATGACAATGCCCGAAACCGCGCCGTCGTGATGCATGGCGCCGATTATGTGTCGGAATCGTTCATCAAAAACCACAAACGCTTGGGAAGAAGTCAAGGTTGTCCGGCCATTCCGGTAGAACTGACCGATGACATCATCGATGCGATCCAAGGCAAATCTTGTTTGTACATCTACCATCCGGCCAGAAAAGCGCCGTGCAAGTTACTTTCGTAATTTCTGGTACAAATCCTCATCGAGGTTGTAAATATCGGGACGGAATTCCAAATCGCCGTTCCTTTCCCTCCAGGCTGTCCAATACAATTGGTGCAGCCTTATTTTTTGCTTCAGATTGATCGTCGTCGTTTTTTTGGTCGCGACCAAAGTATCGATTTTGGCGCGGTTCCACTTGATCGAATCATTGAGCATATACTCGGCCATCGGCAGCGGATCTTCGACACGCACACAACCCGAGCTCAAACTGCGGTAGTTTTTCCCGAAATAATCGCGGTGGTTCGTATCGTGCAAATACACGGTGTAATGGTTCGGGAAATTGAACTTGACCACGCCCAAGGAATTGTAATAACCCGGCGCCTGGACATAGCGGTAAGCCCGTGGATTTTTGGGATTCCATTTTTGTGGATCAACGACCGCACCTTTCGAATTATAGATCGTAATGCTGCGGTTGGCGAAATAACTGCGGTTGTTCGTCGCGTCGGGCACGAGATCTTCGCGAATGATGGTCGGCGGCACCGTCCAGGTTGGATTAAAGACAATGTTGTTGAAAGTCGAAGACAAAATCGGTGTCTTGCGTTCGGCTTTGCCTACTACGATGCGTTTGCGTTCGATCGTATCGCCGTCTTTGATGATCCGCAAATAATACCCCGGAATATTCACGATAATATAATGATCGCCGAAATCACGCGGGAACCAGCGCCAACGCTCGAGATTCGCCATGACCTGTTGCTTGCGCCGGATCGGTGAAAAATTGAGCGCCTCGACCGTGCCTTTCCCGATTACGCCATCGGTCGCGAGCCCGTGCCGGCGTTGGAAATTCTTGATCGCTTTCCAGGTTTTCTTGTCGTAGATTTTGGTGATGGTGTCCATCGGTGCCAGTTCTTTCCAGATGATCAAACGTCTTTTGATCGAGGGAATGATCGAACTGGTGTCGCCGCGCACGATCTTTTCGGTAAAAGTCATCGTCTTGACCGTGTCTTTCGGATAGTTGTCCAATTCCACCAAAGCCTGTTTGAGACTTTGATAAATCACGTGTTGGGGTTTGATGCTTTCGAGCGACTGGGCCAGCGAATCGCCTTCGATGCCATTGTGCAGCAACGCATTGATGTCGATCGGGTTCTTTTTCAAGTCCCAGTCGCGGTAGATTTTCTTCGGGTCGAGCTTGCCGTTGCTGAGGTGCCAGATGTATTTTTGGATCGAGGCCGTGAGCAGGAAATCATAAGACACCATTTCGGCATCGGATAGTTTGTTGACTTTGGCTTCGAGTTTTTCGATTTTTTTGACGTTGTAATCGTTCGGGAAAAGTCCTTCCTTTTCGGAAGATTGTAGCAATTCGAGCAGTTTTTTGCGCTCCGCGGGCGCAATCCAAACCGTAGCAAAACCATAGGAACGGTAGAATGCCGTCAAAGTCGCATCGTCTTTTTTGGTGACCACGGTCGAATCAAACGCAATGCTGGTCGAGTCGCGCCTGAGGTCGATTTCCTTCGGTTTGGGCTCGGCAACCGGATTTTCCTTTTTGCAACCGATCAAGAGTAAAGACAATATGACAAGAATAAGCTTCTGCATGGGGCGAATTTAAAAACAAGATAACCAATTCCGGCATGCGTTGGCCGACAAGTGTCAGAATCTTTTGAACATAATATAGTGCGGCCCGATATCGGCAATCTCAAACGGTTTCCCAAAGATTTCATAACCCAATTTCTGGTAAAAGCCCACGGCGATTTCGCGCGCGTTGAACCAAATCAAATCGGCATTTCGCTTTTTGGCGTCGTTTTCGGCATAAGCCACCAATTGCTCGCCGATGCCTTTTTTCTGGTGGTTCGGCAGCACCGCCATGCCGCGCAGTTGGAACTGGTTTGCCGAATCGAAAGCCGTATTCGGGATGGCAAACATCGACGCGATACCGATCAAATTTCCATTTTCAAAATAGCCAAAATGTTTGGTCGAGTCGAGCTGGTCGCCATCAAAGTGGCAACTTTCGATTGGTTTTCCGGCCCTCAAAACCGGTTGGCGCACCGAAAAAGTCTCGGTGGCGCTGATTTCTTTTACCATTTTTATAAAATTTTATGACCCCAAAATCGGGCGGTAACGGTTTAAAAATAAAATATTTATCGTTTCAGTTTGCACCGCATGACCATCAAAAAACAATTTTTTACCTCCAAAAACTTGCAACAAAGCAAAATTGTTATTTATATTTGCACCGTTATGCGGAAGTAGCTCAGTTGGTAGAGCTCCAGCCTTCCAAGCTGGTTGTCGCGAGTTCGAGCCTCGTCTTCCGCTCTTAGAGCCTGAACATTTGTTCGGGCTTTTTTTATGGCGTTCCGGCTTGCTGCGCCGCCGTCGGGCTTTCCACTACAAGTCCTCGCTCGTTCCTCGCTGCGGGCTTTTCGCTCCAATCCCTAACGCGGACACGCTTCGCTTTCAGACTCGGCTGCGCCTTTCAGATTATCAGAAACGTCTTCGGCTGCAGACACGCTTCGCTTCGGATTGTTGGAGTCTGAAAATCCGACAATCTATCTCAAAAAAGACAAATCGCTTCCCGTTTCCAATTCCTCCGCTTCGTGGTTTTGCCTGAACAAACGCGCTTTCAAATCGCCTTTGAGGATAATCTGGTCGCCCAAAACTTCGAGCCAACTGCCTTCGCGCAATCCCAAAACCGGCACCGAATTGAATTGGTGGAATTCCTTGATTCTTGTCTCGCGCGTTTCGCCCATGTGCTTCGACTGCAGATCGGCATCCAAATAATGCGGATTCAAATTGAACGGAATCATACCCAAAGTCTGGAAACTCGGCGGGTAAATAATCGGCATGTCGTTGGTGGTTTGCATCGTCAGTCCGGTGATGTTGCTGCCGGCGCTGCTGCCCAGGTAGGGCGTTCCGTTCTTGATCGTTTCGGCCAGGGTTTCCATGACCTGGTTTTTGTACAATTGCGTGACCAGCAAAAAGGTATTGCCGCCACCGGTGAAAATCGCCTCGGCTTTCTTGATGGCTTGGTTTGGGTTGTCGTATTCGTGCAATCCGCTGACGTTTTTGTCGATCTGGGCAAAGGCCGATCGCACCTTGTCGGTATAGGCATCGTGCGAAATTCCGCCCGGGCGAGCATACGGGATGAACAGGATCGAACGGCAATCTTTAAAGAAAACCTCGAGTGTCGGCAAAAGGTATTCGAGGTATTCGCCGCCGTGCAAAGTTGAGGTGCTGGCGATAATCAATTTTTTCATGGCAACTGGGTTTGTTGTCGTAAAGGTAAAAAATCTGGCGCAATCGATTCGCCTCAAAAAAATGCCGCTTTACCTCAATTAACAGAAATTTAAAAATCCGTTGGCAATTAATTGGCAGCCGTGCCGAATACTTTTACGCTACCCAACCTTAACGCTAACAAGATGAACAAATTCCTGTTTGTATTCGTCGCCATTTCATTTGTGCCGCAAAAAACACTGGCACAGGAAAACCGTAAAAACCTGAAGGGGAAAATTTCGGCCTATGCCGGAAGCCTCGAAAGGCGTGTATGTCATCAACAAACAAACCGAACACCACGAATTGACGCAAGAAAATGGCTATTTCTCGATCGTCGCCGCGGTAGGTGATACGCTGATGTTTTCATCGACTTTGTTCAAGGGCAAAATGCTGCCACTGGAAACGGAAGATTTCGAAAAGGAATTGCTGATTGTCAAACTCGATCCCGTGATGCAACAAATCGCCGATGTCACGGTGATGCAATACAAAAACATCAATGCGGTCGATCTCGGGATCATCCCAAGAGGGCAAAAAAGTTACACACCCGCCGAACGCAAGCTCAAGACGGCCAACGGTTACAATGCGCAGTTCGGGCTCGATACCAAGGTGACGCTCGATCCCATATTCAACATGCTCTCGGGCCGAACGGCAGAGTTGCGCAAAAATGTGGAAGTCGAGAAAAAGGAATTCCTGTTGGCCAAAATCGAGGACCAGTTCGAAAAAGAGTATTTCACCGAAAAACTGAACCTGCCCGAGGAACACGTCAAAGGTTTTCAATTTTATATCGTAGAAAACCCTAGATTTGTGGCAGCCCTGAATGAAAAAAATAAAACCATGGCGCAGTTCATCATGAGTGAAATGGCCGTACAATACCTCGAAATTCTTGCAAACGAAAAAAAATAATTGGCTTTTCCTGGTCTTTCTGTTGTTGGGCCAGACGGTATTTTCCCAAACGACGCCCCAATGGTTTTCGGGTAAAATCGTGGTCGACTCGACATCTGCCGAAAATATCAACATCCAGAATTCCCGTACACAGAAAGCGACGGTTTCCAATAAGAAAGGCGAATTCACGATTGAAGTCAAACTCGGGGATTTGCTCATTCTGTCCTCTTTCAACCTCGACACCAAGCGCAAGTTTATCCGCGAGGAAGACCTCAAGGGCGAGCTCGTCATCATCAAAATGACGCTCAGCGCGAATGCGATCGATGAGGTCAAGGTCAACGAGAATACCGAAATCAACGCTAAAAATCTTCGGATTCCCACCGCGCAAAAAACCTATACCCCGGCCGAACGCAAGGTAAGGACGGCCACGACGGGTTTGCTCGATCCGATACTCAATCGTTTGTCGGGCCGCACCAAAATGCTCAAGAAACAGGTGTTGGTCGAGCGCAACGAACGGTTGCTCCTCAAGCTTGATGGCTGGTACGAGGACGAATATTACATCAACGAGCTCAAGATTCCTGCGGATTACGTCGGTGGATTTCAATATTACATCGTCGAAGATCCCGATTTTGCGCGCGCACTCGAAGACAAAAACAAAACGTTGACGATGTTTTATGTCAAGAAATTGGCCGTCGAATACGTGAACCTAATCAAGCAGGAGCAGGCCGAAGAACAACAACTCAAACAAAAGCCATGAGAAAGGCGGTCGGTTTTTTGCTGCTCGCTTTGGTTTTGGTGTCGTTTTCGGTACACCAATTCTATGTCTCGATTTACCAGATCCAATACGCGCCCGAAAAAAAGAGGCTGCAAATTACTTCGCGTATTTTCATCGATGACCTCAATGCGGTGTTGGAAGCCAAAAACAAGCAAAAGGCTTTTTTGGGCGAGAAAAATGAATCGGCCGAAGATGTGTCGCGCATGAAAGATTACCTGCTCCAGCATTTTTCGATCAAGGTCAATGGGCAGCCGAAGCCGATTCAATTCCTGAGCCATGAATTTGAAAATAACGTCGTCATCTGTTACTTTACGGTCAAGGATGCGACTAAAATCAAAACGATGGAAATCCGCAACACGGCACTTTTTGAATTGCATCCCGAACAGCAAAACATCATCAATGCCAATGTTTCGGGGGACAAGGAGAGTCTTTTACTCACGACGGACGAACCGGTGGGTGTGTTAAAATTCAACTAGGTTTCTGTCGTTTTAGAAAAAAAGTTATTTTTAAAAACCCAAAAACTGCTTTATGAAAAGATTATTTTTCCTGTTGGCTGCCGGAATCTCGTTGGCTGCCGTCGCACAGGAATCGTCCCAAAATACTTCGCGCGAACGCAACGATAAATTCCGCCAAATGTATGATGTGCTGGCCACGCCCAATATGTACCGCACCGCTTCGGGTGCACCGGGTCCGGAATATTACCAGCAACGGGCCGATTACAAAATCGACATCGAACTCGACGACAAGAACACCAAGATTTTTGGCAACGAAACCATCACCTATCACAACAACGCCAAGGAATCGCTCGATTATCTTTGGATCCAGCTCGACCAGAACCAAAAGGCACGCAGCTCCAAAACCCCGTTGATCCAGGATGAAAAAGCATCGCCTTCGATTGGTGTGAACGATTTTTCGCGCAAATACCTCGAGGAAAAATTCGACGGCGGTTTCCGCATCGAATACGTCAAGGATGCCAACGGCAAACCGATGAAATACACGATCAACGAAACGATGATGCGCATCGATCTCGACCGGCCATTAAAGCACGGCGAGCAGATTTCGCTGTCGATCAAATGGTGGTTCAACGTGATCAATTATTTGGTGGAAGGCAGCCGTTCGGGTTACGAACATTTCGACAAGGACGGCAACAACCTGTACATCATCGCGCAGTTTTACCCAAGAATGGCGGTGTACAACGACGTCGAAGGCTGGCAGAACATGCAGTTCTGGGGCAGCGGCGAATTTGCATTGCCGTTCGGGAATTTCGAGGTCAACATCACCGTGCCCGCCGACCACGTCATGGAAGCGACCGGAACCTTGCAAAACCGCCAGGAAGTCTTTACCGCCGAACAACTCAAACGTTATGCATTGGCCGAGAAGTCATTCGACCAACCCGTGATTGTCGTGACGCAGGCCGAAGCCGAAGCCGCCGAAAAAGGATTTTCTGCCAAGAAAAAGACCTGGAAATTCAAGGCTGAAAACGTACGCGATTTTGGAATTGCAACTTCCAGAAAATTCATTTACGATGCGATGGCCGTGAAATTGGGAGGCAAAAATGTCATGGCCGTTTCGGTCTATCCGAAGGAAGGCAACCCGTTGTGGGAACAATATTCTACGAGAGTCGTTGCGCATACACTCAAAACCTATTCGGCGCATACCTTCGATTATCCGTATCCGAAAGCCGTTTCGGTGCACGCACAGGACCAAGGCATGGAATATCCGATGATTTGTTGGAACTGGGGGCGTCCCGACGAAGACGGAAAATATACCGACCGCGTGAAGTATGGGATGATGACCGTCGTGATGCACGAAGTGGGGCACAATTTCTTTCCGATGATTGTCAATTCCGACGAACGCCAATGGACCTGGATGGACGAAGGACTCAATACTTTCCTGCAATATTTGACCGAAAAAGCCTGGGATCCGGATTATCCATCAGGACGGGGACCGGCCACGAGCATCGTGCCTTACATGAGCGGCGACCCGAAAACCCTCGAACCGATCATGTCGAATTCGGAAAGCATCCGTCAATTTGGCAACAACGCTTATGCAAAACCGGCAGCCGCATTCAATATATTGCGCGAAACAATCATGGGCCGTGAATTGTTCGACTACGCGTTCAAGACCTATGCGAACCGCTGGAAATTCAAGCATCCGACACCAGAGGATTTTTTCAGGACGATGGAAGACGCTTCGGCGGTAGACCTCGATTGGTTCTGGCGTGGCTGGTTTTATACGACCGATTTCAACGACATCGGCATCAAGGAAGTCAAGCGTTTTTTTGTGAGCAACGATCCGCCGGCCAGTTTCCAAAAAAAGGAAGCAGGACGCAAACGCAATACAGAACCTGCACCGATGGTCTATCAAATTGCCGAAGGCAGCGCCGATTTCAAACCCGAAATGGATCAGGCATTCGATGCCAAAAACATCAAGACGCTCGACGATTACCTGCAATCCAAATTTACTGCGGAAGAACGCGCCAAACTCGACACGCCCAAATATTTTTACGAAGTCACGTTCAACAAACCGGGCGGACTCGTGATGCCGATCCTGGTCGATATTACTTTTGAAGATGGGTCGAAGCAAAGCCATACGTTCCCGGCGCAAATCTGGAAATTCAACGATTCACAAGTCTCGCGTACGTTTGCGGTCAAAAAAGCGATTGCCAAAATTGAAATCGACCCGAAACAGGAAACCGCCGATATCGATTTGACCAACAACACTTGGCCCAAGCAAGAAGTGAAATCGAAATTCGACTAAACAAATTATTGTTAATATCAGCTTGGGAAGGCTTTAACTTTGTAAATTTGTGGCCTTATCACAAATGAATCAGCTATGTTTGGAATTGGCGGCGGAGAATTGGTCTTCATCCTTTTTATCGTTTTGATGCTTTTCGGTTCGGATAAAATCCCCGAGATTGCGCGTACCATGGGCAAGGCGATGGCACAGCTCAAGAATGCGACCAACGACATCAAGAGCGAAATCCACAAAGGCATGGAGGAAAACGGCATCAACCAATCGGTGGCCGATATTACTGGAAACATCAATGCCGAAATCAACAAGGCCAAGCAAAACCTCATTGGCGATGCGCCCGACCAACTGACCAAGATCCAAAACGACATCGTGGGCGATTTGCCTGGACAGGTCGCACAATCCAAAGAAGAACTCGACGAATTGACCGGACCGATTAAACGCCAGCGTTAATGATAGACCAAATCCTGGAGCTCGACCGCAGACTTTTTGTTTTCCTGAATTCGTTGGGAAGCGAGCGGTTTGACGGGTTTTGGTTGCTCATTACGAGCCAGGCGAACTGGATCCCGATTTTTTTGATTTTTGCCTATCTGGTTTTCAAAAACCTCGGTTGGAAACATTCGCTGTTGGTATTGGTCATGATTGCCTTGCTCATTTTGATTACCGACCAAACGACGAATCTGTTCAAGAATGGTTTCCAAAGGCTGCGGCCGGGCAGCGATCCTGATTTGGCGCATTTGATCCGTGCGATTGTCAAGCGAAAATCATTCAGTTTTATTTCGGGCCATGCTTCGAATTCGATGGCGGCGGCCATGTTTTTGTTCCTTGTGATGCGCCGACACGTCAAATACACCGGATTCATTTTCCTGTGGCCGCTTATTTTCGCCTACAGCCGTATTTACCTCGGATTGCATTACCCGCTCGATATTTTGTGCGGTTACATTTGGGGAATCGGGATGGCTTTTATCGTTTGGGAAATCTACAAACACACGCACCAACGGTTTTTTCCCGACGAAAAAGAGTTTCTAGATGACACGGCTCATGGTGAGTCCGTCGCGGATCGGCAATAAAACCGTTTCTACACGCGGATCGTTTTTGAGCAGTTCGTTGTATTCCAATAAGACTTTGGTGCTTTTGTCATTCGCTTTGACTTCGCCCAAAATTTTCCCGCTCCACAACACATTGTCCGACAAGATGATGCCGCCCGGGTTCATCATCGGGATGATGGCGTGGAAATAATGGATGTAATTTTCCTTATCGGCGTCTATAAAAACGAGGTCGAATTTTTTGCCAAGCGTCGGAATAATTTCCAAGGCATTGCCCAAATGCTGGTGGATTTGGTTCTTCCACGGCGACAGATCGAAGTATTTGCGTTGGAAATCGTACAATTCTTCGTTGTTGTCGAGCGTGTCGATTGTCCCGTCCTTGGCCAAACCTTCGGCCATGCATAAAGTCGCATAACCCGTATACGTCCCGATTTCGAGGATGTTTTTGGGATGGATGATTTTGGACAGCATGCTCAAAACGCGTCCCTGAAAATGACCGCTGAGCATTCTGGGCTGCAGGATTTTCTGGTGTGTTTCGCGGTTCAATTTCGCGAGTAATTCGGGTTCGTTCTCGGAATGGTTGGCCACGTAATTTTCTAACTGCTCGGAAATGAAGTGCATAATCGTCAAATTTTTCCCAAAGTTATAAAATCGAAATCTACAAAATCGGCAAATAGTCATACTTTTGCAGCATGGAAATCGAAAAGAAAGACATCCGAGCCCTGACCAAAGACCAATTGCGTGATTTTTTCAAGGCAAACGGCGACCAGGCATTCCGTGGCAACCAAGTCTACGAATGGCTGTGGAACAAGGGCGCGCACAGTTTTGACGACATGACCAATGTGGCCAAATCGACGCGCGAGATGCTCGACAAAAACTTCGTGATCAACCACATTAAAGTCGATCAGATGCAGCGCAGCTCGGACGGAACGGTCAAGAATGCGGTGCGACTGCACGATGGTCTGGTCGTCGAATCGGTTTTGATTCCTACCGAAACGCGGACCACGGCTTGTGTTTCCAGTCAAGTCGGGTGCAGTCTCGATTGTAATTTCTGTGCGACGGCGCGACTCAAAAGAATGCGCAACCTCAATCCAGATGAAATCTACGACCAAGTGATTGCCATTGACAAGGAAAGCCGACTCTACCACGGGCATCCCTTGTCGAACATCGTGTTCATGGGCATGGGTGAACCGCTGATGAATTATAACAATGTCATCAAGGCGATCGACAAAATCACGTCGCCCGAAGGTTTGGGCATGTCGCCCAAACGCATCACGGTTTCCACTTCGGGCATCCCGAAAATGATCAAGAAAATGGCCGATGACGAGGTCAAATTCAAACTCGCCGTTTCGTTGCATTCGGCCATTGATGAGATTCGGTCGAAGATCATGCCGTTCAGCGAAAACTTTCCGCTCAAGGATTTGAAGGAAGCCTTGCAATATTGGTACGCGAAAACCAAAAGCAAAATCACCTACGAATATGTCGTTTGGAAGGACATCAATGACAACAAAGCTTCGATTGATGCGCTCGTGAAATTCTGCAAATTTGCGCCGTGCAAGGTCAACCTGATCGAGTACAACCCGATCGATGACGGCGAATTCCAACAAGCCTCCGAAGAATCGATCAATGCCTACATCAGGGCGCTCGAAGCCAACGATATTGTGGTCAAGGTACGCCGCAGCCGGGGCAAGGACATCGATGCCGCCTGCGGGCAATTGGCCAACAAAGAAGCATAAAAAAACCGTCTGCTGGGGACGGTTTTCCATTTCTTAAATTTCAATTTTTTTAGAAGGTAAACGGAAAGACGATCCCGTTGATCGTGACCGTTGCTTCATCGTCACATGCTCCATCGCCATAATCGAGGATGGCCGTGGCGTTGTCGCTGCTGCGGTTATAGGTAACCGTTCCGCTGACAATCCAGTGCAGGCAATTCCATTTGACAATGACCGGACTGTTGACGGTCGCCGTATGGGTGATTCCGGTGGTTGAATTCGAGGTGGTCCAGCTTCCGGTGTAGGCGAAAACATTATCGCTTAGGTTGAGCCAAGTGTCGTATCCATCGGTGAATTCGCGGATGCGTTCGCCATTTCGGGTCAAGACGGTTCCGTTTGGCACAGTGACGGTCAACGCCAAACTGATGGTTGCCTGTGGATGACCGTTTTCGAGAATCCGTTTCACGACGGTACGGTTGCCTTCTACATGACGGTCGTTGTGGTAGAAATTGTCGAACGCATAGGCGATGGTGCGCGTGTCGTTGGCAAAATCATTGGTAAAGGTCAGGATGATTTTTCCGCGGACGCGGTTGCCGTTCCACAAGATGCAGTTGGTGGCTCCAAAATCAATGGTCCTGATCCAGGTATTTCCTTCGACAGTGGTAGTGATGTTTCCGCCGCAAGGTCCTAAGAAACCGGGTTCTGCGCCACGGCCTGAAATCGATTCGTTCGATTGCGATTCGGTGATCTGCAAAACGTCGTCCGATATGTTGTCCATTTCCGAATTGGCCTTTACATCGCTCTGTGTCATCGGTACGGAGACCGCGTTGTTGTCGTCATCGCGGTTGCAGCCGATGGCCAATACCGACAAGACGATTCCGAGTGCTAAAATTTTTGTTTTCATCTATTTATAAGTTTAAAGTTGGCCTAAGACCAATCTTAAAGTTAGATGGTTTAATGCGAAAACGGAAAAAGTTTAAACTGCTTTTAACTTTTGAAATTTTAAATGTTCGGCGTATCTTTGAATGCCGATGAACATTACTTCACAAATAAAACAGCCCATTCGCCAGGAGATGGAACTTTTCGAAAAGAAGTTCTACCAATCGATGACTTCTCAGGTGGCGCTGCTCAACCGAATTACCTATTACATCGTCAACCGCAAGGGCAAACAAATGCGCCCGATGTTCGTGTTCCTGACCGCCAAGATGGTGTCGGGCGGAACGGTCAACGAGCGCACGTACCGCGGGGCTTCGGTAATCGAATTGATCCATACGGCAACATTGGTACATGACGATGTGGTCGATGACAGCAACCGCCGCCGTGGCTTTTTCTCGATCAATGCGTTGTGGAAAAACAAGATTGCGGTATTGGTGGGCGATTATTTGCTCTCGAAAGGTTTGCTGCTTTCGATCGATCACGGCGATTTCGATTTGCTGCGGATCATTTCGGTGGCGGTCCGTGAAATGAGCGAAGGCGAATTGTTGCAGATCGAAAAGGCGAGAAGGCTCGACATTACCGAAGAAGTGTATTACGACATCATCCGTAAAAAAACCGCGACACTCATTGCGGCCTGTTGCGCTTTGGGTGCCAAGTCGGTGATTGAAGACGAAGCCGCGGTGGAAAATATGCGTCATTTTGGTGAACTGATCGGGATGGCGTTCCAGATCAAGGACGATTTGTTCGATTATACCGAGGAAGCCATCGGCAAACCCACCGGAATCGACATCAAGGAGCAAAAAATGACCTTGCCGCTCATTCATGTGCTCAACAATTGTACGCCCAAGGAAAAGACCTGGCTCATCAATTCGATCAAGAACCACAACAAGGACAAGAAACGCGTCAAGGAAGTGATCGCTTTTGTCAAAGAAAGAAACGGTTTGGCTTATGCCGAACAAAAGATGGTCGAATTCCAATACGCCGCGCTCCAATTGATCCAAAATTACCCCGAATCGGAGTTCAAGGAAGCACTGATATTGATGGTGAACTACGTCATTGAAAGAAAAAAATAAAAAAATATTTTTCTCTTAAGCCTTACTGTTGTTGGTCTTTGCAATTTTGAATCATTTAATTTTTAAATTTTTCGATTCCCCATGCAACCATTTTTAGACGCTTTCCGTCTATGCCAATAGAAACACTAACCAATCATTTTGAAGGTAATCAACTTACATCAGGAAGAACACGAAATCATCGCGATGGCCGTCGAAAACAACCGACACGCCCAGCAGAAGATTTATTCCAAGTATGCTTCCAAAATGTTAAGCGTTTGCCGGACGTACACCAAAGATGTACACCACGCCGAAGATTTGATGATTACTGCTTTCATGAAAGTGTTTGCCCACCTCAAGAATTTCGAGCACAAAGGCAGTTTTGAAGGTTGGATCCGCCGAATCATGGTCAACGAATGCATTTCCTATTTGCGGGCACAGAAGAAAGTGAGTTTCCTAGAGGATGAATATTACCAGGAAGACGCGTTCAACAACATTGAAAGCAATTTGAGCGTAGACGATTTGCAAACGCTAATCGATTCGCTGCCAGATGGTTACAAAATGGTGTTCAACCTCTATGCAATCGAGGGCTACAAACACCAGGAAATAGGCCAGATGCTGGGCATCAGCGAAGGCACTTCCAAATCGCAATTGTGCCATGCCCGACGGATGTTGCAGGAACAGGTATTAAGACAAAAAAACTACAGTAATGGAACGGAATCAATTTGAAAAGGAGCTGAAAAATAAAATGGATGCACGCGAGATCATGCCGAGCGACAAGGCTTGGGACCGATTGGATGCGATGCTGGCCGTAGCCGAACAAGAAAAGCCAAAACGCTCTTTTGGTTGGCTCTACATCGCTGCGGGCATTGTCGGTTTTTTGTTCATCGCGACGATTTTTTTCAGCCAAACCGAGGAAGTAGTTGACAAAGGCATACAAAACCAAGTGGTTTTCGAAAGCCCAGTCGATAAAACAGATAAAAAGGCACAAGAACAAATCATCATTCGCGCTACAGATTCTGAGGCGATTGCATCGGCAGCATCAACAAATTCAAAATACAATCATCAATCAAAATCAAATCCAATCAATCACAATCAAAACATCCAAACTGTTGAAGCGATTAACGCCTCTCCTGGCAACGAAAAGTTAATCGCTTCGAACAGTAATCAATCGACAAATTTTGCCAGCAATCAAGTCAAAGAAGAATTGGCAACGGGCAATCAAAAAACGGAACAGCCTGTAACTGCCGCCAAAGTTGACGAACTTTTGGCATCGGTTGCACAAACTCCAGGCGCGAAACCCAAAACCTCGGTCAAGGTCAACGCCAAAAACCTGCTTTCGGAAGTCGATCACCAGGTCAACCTTTCGTTCCGAGAAAAAATGCTGCGCCGCGCCGGTGAAGTCGCCGAGGCGGTCGTCAACAGAAACAACGACTAAATCATTAATCACCTTACTTAATCCTAACAATCATGAGAAATTTTACAATTTACTTATCGTCACTGCTGTGCCTTTTCCTAACGAAATCTTTCGGTCAGGAAACCTTTGAGGACAAGGCCAAAGCCATCGCCGACAAGATCGAAACGATCACCAAAGAAGAAAAAGAGACGCTCAAGCTCGAAATCGAAGCGGTCAATGCCCAACTCGAAAACGGCTCGATCACCAATGCCCAGGCCGATGACAAAAAACTCCAATTGGCCGAATCGCGTGCCAAAAGCATCGAATACCGTGTAGCGGCCGCCAAGAAAGAACTCGACGATCTCGTACAGGAAAAAGTCGACGGCAAAATCGCCGCCAAGGAAACCGAAAAAGAACATACGATTTCGATTCCGGGCGGCTACAAAAACCGCGAATGGGAAAAATGGGAGAAGGAAAACGGCGAAAAACGCACCACATCCCAACTCGTGCTGGCCTTCGGATTCAATAACCTCGTGACCGACGGCGCGGTGGCCAACTCCGATTTCGGTTACGGTCGTTCGCACTTCTTCGAATGGGGTTTGACGTTGAACACCCGCATCTTGCCCAACAACAACCTGCTCCACTTTAAATACGGACTGTCGTTCATGTACAACACGCTCCATGCGACCGACAACCGTTATTTTGTCGACGCGGGCAAGCAAACCGTCATGATGGAATACCCGCTCGGATTGCGCGCCAAAGACACTTATTTCAAGAACGTCTTCCTGACTTTGCCGTTGCACCTCGAATTCGATTTCAGCAAACCCGAAGAAAAAGACGGTAAAAGATTGTTCCGTTCGCACGACGGCTTCCGTTTCGGTCTCGGTGGTTTTGTGGGTTACAATACCAATTCGAAACAATTCCTGTCGTATAAAGTCGACGGCTACCGCATCAAGGAAGAACAAAAAGGCAGTTGGAATGTCGATGACTGGAACTATGGTTTGAGCGCGTATGTCGGTT
Source organism: Flavobacterium sp. (assembly GCF_047602195.1). Taxonomy (GTDB): domain Bacteria; phylum Bacteroidota; class Bacteroidia; order Flavobacteriales; family Flavobacteriaceae; genus Flavobacterium. The sequence goes on along the minus strand of NZ_JASGHW010000002.1, from coordinate 140,717 downwards.
ATGGCCAGGCGAGTTTGTACGTCAAATACGACCTCAATCCGATGTTCAAGGACAATGCGGTCGACCAGCACAACATCTCGGCAGGCATGCGTTTCGACTTCAATTAGTTTGTTATAGAGTTAGTTACATATTTTGGAAGAAGCACTTCGCAAGAGGTGCTTTTTTGTTGGTAGCTATTCCTGCTGTCCGCTCCACCCGAGGCCATAGGCCGAACTGACCGAAGGTAATCTTTTGCCGGCTAAAGAAACCAGCAAAAGGATGCCGCTACCATCAGGGCTAAAAAATGCTTCATAATATGAAGTAAGTTTGTAACTTTGAAACCTGTCAAAAAAGCGCAGGCACTCCAAAATGATCTCAAAATCAACCATCGATACCGTTTTCGAAGTCACCCGCGTCGAGGAAGTGATCGGTGATTTTGTACAGCTCAAACGCGCAGGTAGTAATTTCAAGGGGCTGAGCCCGTTTACCGATGAGCGTTCGCCTTCGTTTATGGTGTCGCCTGTCAAGCAAATCTGGAAAGATTTCTCGTCTGGGAAAGGCGGCAACGCGATTGCCTTTTTGATGGAACACGAACATTTCACTTATCCTGAAGCGATTCGCTATCTCGCCAAGAAATACAACATCGAGATCGAGGAAACCGAACAATCAGCCGAGGAAAAAGCCAACACCGACCTGCGTGAAAGCATGTATTTGGTTTCGGAGTTCGCCAAAGAATATTTCCACAATGTCTTGCTCCACACCGAAGAAGGCAAAGCCATCGGGTATTCCTATTTCAAGGAGCGCGGTTTTACCAATGAAACGATCAAAAAGTTCGGGCTCGGTTATTCGCCCGAAACCTGGGATGCATTTTCCAAGGAAGCGCTCGGCAAAGGTTACAAACTGGAATTTCTTGAAAGTACCGGATTGACGATCAACAAAGAAGAACGTTTGATCGATCGTTTTCGCGGCCGCGTCATGTTCCCGATCCAAAGCATGTCAGGACGTACGCTCGGTTTCGGTGGAAGGATTTTGACCAACGACAAGAAAGCCGCCAAGTACCTGAACTCTCCAGAAAGCGATATTTACCACAAGAGTAAAGTCCTTTATGGGATTTACCACGCCAAACAGGCGATTGCCAAACAAAATAATTGTTATTTGGTGGAAGGTTACACCGATGTGATCCAGTTCAACCAGGCCGGCGTGGAAAACGTCGTGGCTTCCTCTGGAACGGCTTTGACACCGGACCAGATTCGGCTCATCAACCGATTGACCAAAAATATCACGGTGCTTTTCGACGGCGATGCAGCCGGTTTGCGCGCGTCGATTCGAGGCATCGACCTGATTCTCGAGGAAGGCATGAACGTCAAGGTTTGTACGTTCCCGGATGGGGAAGACCCGGACAGTTTTGCCAAGAAATCGTCGTATGAGGAATTGCTCGCTTATCTCGAGCACAACGCCAAGGATTTTATCCAGTTCAAGGCGTCTTTGCTCATGGATGAAGCCAAGAACGACCCGGTCAAGAAAGCCGACCTGATCCGCGATATGGTGGTCAGTATTTCCAAGATCAAGGACCGCATCCAGCGTGAAATCTACATCCAGGAAACCTCGCGCATCATGGATATTTCCGAACAGGTCTTGCTCAATACGTTGGCCCAACTCGTCCAGAAAGACCTCAAGGAAGCCGGTAAAAATCTCAAGGAAGAACAGCAGAAAGCATTCGAGGTGGTCAAGAATGACGAACCGCTACCGCAGGAAAAAATCGATGTGCAATACGAACTCGAGCGCAGAATCATCGAAATTTTATTGCTTTACGGACATAAAAGCGAAGATTTCGAGGATGTGATCCTCAAAACCAATGAAGAAGGCGAAATCGAAATGGCTTCCGAAACCAAGGAGTACAAAGTCTACCAACGCATTTATTTGAGCTTGCAGGAAGATGAGGTTGAATTGGCCAATCCGTTGTTCCGGGCTATTTACAACGATTTGATCAATTATTTCCACCAGAACGAGACGTTCAGCATCGAACAGTATTTGGCGCAATTGCCGCCTGAATTCTCCGCCGAGGTGACCGATATCTTGATGAACGAGGAACAGCAGGCGCTACACAATTGGGAAGGCCAGCAGATCATCGTCAAGCTCAAGGACCAAACCATCGGGCAATACGTATCGGAAACCATCCTGACCTTGCGGTGGTTTCTCGTGAGTAAAATCATTGAAGAACTCAAAGGGGAAATCTCAAACGAGCCCGATGCCGACAATACCGAACCCTTGTCGATGGCCATGGATTACCACAAACTGATCAATACTTTTTCGAAAAAATTGGGGAGAGTAATGTCGCGCTATAATTAAACGATTTCGAGGGTTTTTGCTTTATTGACCAGGTCTACGAGGTTGGTGACGTTCAGTTTGGTAAGCAAACGCAGTTTGTACGTACTGATTGTTTTCTCATTGAGGCCCAAAATGGCCGAAATCTCATTGTTCTTTTTGCCGTTGCTCAAATAACGCAGCACCTCGATTTCGCGGTTCGACAATTTGCGGTACAAACGCTCGCTCTTGTTCTGTTTGGCGATCAAGGCTAGGTTTTTCTTGATGGTTTCGTTCAGGATGACATTGCCCTGGTGTACTTTCATGATCGCAATCCCGAGGCTTTCGAGTTTGGAGGTCTTGTGTACATAACCGGCAACACCAGCTTTAATTGCGTTGGGGGCATATATCTGTTCCGAAAAACTACTGAAGACGATGATCTTGGTTTTCGTGTAATTTTTAATGATTGCCTTTAACTCATATATACTGGAGAGTCCGTCCAAATCTAAATCCAGAACCAGGACATCAATCTCTTTCGTATACAGAACGTCTTTCACCATAGAAAAATTCCCTACATTGGCTACAATGCTGATGTCTATGTGATCCTTAAAGTACGATTTGACTCCAAAATGGACAACAGGATAATTGTCTGCTAAACAAACTCTAATCATATCTATTGCTTTTAATTAATTTGTTAGAAATCAGTTGCTAATTTAGTTAAAAAAAACATAAAGTTTCTAATATTTTAGATAAAATGCCATTAATCCCGATTAACTAAACAAATCGGTATCGCATTCATTTTGTGTTGGTTAGATTTGTTTAGGCGTTTGTATATCTCGAACACCGACTTTTCACGTCCTGTGAAATCGTCAATCGTTTTCCCGGTTTCGCTCTGTAGCATCGCCCATTCGAGTTCGTCGTAGCTTGCGCCGAGCTGGTCTTCATCGGTACGGTCGTCGCCGAATAAGCCATCGGTAGGGGCCGCTTTCTGGATGGATTCGGGTACGTTGAGGTATTTTGCCAAGGCATACACATCCGATTTCATCAAATCGGCAATCGGACTCAAATCGACGCCGCCGTCGCCGTATTTGGTAAAGAATCCGACACCAAAATCCTCGACTTTATTACCGGTGCCGGCCACGAGCAAGCCATAGATCCCGGCGTAATAATACAAAGTGGTCATGCGCAGGCGCGCGCGTGTGTTGGCCAAAGAAAGATTCAATTTAACGCTATCGGTATCTTCGGGCACCACTTGTTTGAAATGTTCGAACACCTGGGTAAGTTCGGTTTCGGCTCGGTCCACATTCGGAAAACGCTGCATCAACTGCTCGATGTGCTGGCGTCCGCGGCTCACTTGACTCTGCGCCTGGTGGATTGGCATCTCGACGCACAAGACCTTGAGTCCCGTCTGCGCGCAAAGCGTAGAAGTAACCGCCGAATCGATTCCGCCCGAAATCCCCACAACAAATCCGTTCACTTTGGCATTTGTCGCATATTCCTTGAGCCAATTCACGATTTGACCATTGACTTTCTCGGCATTGATGGGCGCTAATTTTTGCATAGTATTTAGAAATTTTAAAAGATGTCCGTGTATATTTGCAAACTTAAATAATATTACCGCACTGACAGAATCCTAAGGCTAATTTACGTTAAGAAATGAAGAAAATATTTACATTATTCGCATTGGTTGTTGCCTTATATTCGTGTAATCAGAAGTCGCAGGTCGAAAAAGCGGTCGAAGAAATCCCGATGAGCCTCAAGGTGGAGCGTTTCGACAAGGCTTTCTTTGAGACCAAACCCGAGGATCTAGGCCAACTCAAAAGCGAATATCCGTATTTCTTTCCGCAAGGAACCGACGATAAAATCTGGATTGACAAGATGCAAAACCCGCAGTGGCGCGAATTGTATGGCGAAGTACAGAAAAAGTTCGGCAATTTCAACACCCAAACCGAACAAATCGAAGAACTTTTCAAACACATCGAATACTATTTCCCAAAGACCAAAAAGCCCAAGGTGATTACCATGATTGCCGATATGGATTACAACACCAAAGCGATTTATGCCGACAGCCTCGTGATCGTTTCCCTTGAGTTGTATCTCGGTAAAACCCACCGTTTCTATCAATTCCCGGAATATTTGAAACAGAATTTCGAGCCAAACCAAATCCTGCCCGATATCGTGAGCAGTTTTACCGCGCGCAAGATTCCGCCGCCGACCGACAACACCTTGCTGTCGTACATGGTTTACGCCGGAAAGGAATTGTACCTCAAAGACATCCTATTGCCCGAATACAGCGATGCCGACAAGATGGGCTACAAACCCCAGCAAATCACCTGGTGCCAGGAGAACGAAGGCTATATGTGGCGTTATTTTATCGACGACCAATTGTTGTACAGCACCGACCAGAAATTGTTGCCGCGTTTCATCAACCCTGCGCCGTTTTCCAAATTCTATCTCGAGATCGACAATGAATCACCGGGCCGTGTAGGGGCGTGGCTCGGTTGGCAGATTGTACGCGCCTACATGGAAAACAACAAGGTTTCGATCCAACAAATGCTCATGACCGACAGTAAAGAACTGTTCGAAAAATCCAAATACAAACCCAAGAAAAATGCCGAATAAAATCACTTCCGAAATCAAATTCAACATCGAACTCGACGAAAATCGCGTGCCCGAAAAACTGAGCTGGACTGCCAAAGATGGTGGGGTCAACAACGAAGAAGCCAAGGCGATTTTGCTTTCCATCTGGGACAGCAAGGCGCAGGAGACACTGCGCATCGATTTGTGGACCAAGGACATGCCGGTCGACGAAATGAAGAAGTTCTTCCACCAGACTTTGGTGGCCATGTCAGACACTTTTAAACGCGCCACCGACGATGAAAAGATGGCCGATACGATGAAAGATTTCTGCGATTATTTTGCGGAAAAGATGGATTTGATGAAGTAAATCCTAGAATTCGTTGGCGTTCTTGAAAATCTCCTGATTCAATTCGTCGATGTATTCCAAAACCGAATCCCTGCCGGTGGCTTCGAGCGATGAAGTCACAAAATACTGCGGCATTTCTTCCCAACCGTCGGCATGCATCGATTTGCGGTAAGCGGCGATGTGCGAATCGATCTTGGTCTTGCTGATTTTATCGGCCTTGGTGAAGATGATGCAAAACGGGATTTCGCTTTCGCCCATGTACGCCATGAATTCCAAATCGATTTTTTGCGCCTCGTGGCGGATGTCGATCAATACAAAGCCGCAAACAAGCTGCTCGCGTCGCTCGAAGTAATCGGTGATGAATTGCTGGAACACCGATTTCGTTTTCTTTGAAAACCTTCGCATAACCATAACCCGGCAAATCCACCAAAAACCAATTGCTGTTGATCTTGAAGTGGTTGATGAGCTGTGTTTTCCCCGGTTTTCCTGAAGTCTTGGCCAAATTCTTATGATTCGTCAGCATGTTGATCAGCGACGATTTTCCCACATTCGACCGCCCGATAAAAGCATATTCGGGAAGCATTTCTGCGGGGCATTTGCTTGCGTCGGAGTTGCTGACGATAAATTCGGCACTGTTGATTTTCATATCCAAAAATTTAAAAGCAAAGGTAAAAAGAAACCGCTGAGGTGCAGCGGTTTTATGATTTAAAGATGAGCGGCGCCTTGTCGGTGAGCCATTCGTGCATGATTTTGTTGAATTCGTCCGGATGTTCCATCATCGCGGCGTGTCCGCATTTGTCGATCCAGTACAGCCAGGAATGCGGCAGCAATTCATGGAATTCTTCGGCCACTTCTGGCGGAGTCACTTTATCGTTCCGGCCCCAGATAATGCAAGTCGGGACGTGCATTTTGGGCAAATCCTTGGCCATGTTGTGACGGATAGCGCTTTTGGCGATCGTGAGCGTCTTGATCAATTTCATGCGGTCGTTGGCCATGGTGTAGACTTCTTCCACGATTTCGGGCGTCGCTACTTTCGGGTCGTAAAACACGTCCTCGGCTTTTTTCTGGATGTAATCGCGGTCGCCACGGCGTGGATAACTGTCGCCCATCGCGCTTTCGTACAGTCCGGAACTTCCGGTGATGATCAGGCCAAGCATCTTCTCGGGATACATTTTCGCATGGTACAACGCGATGTGTCCGCCCAATGAATTGCCGAGCAAAATCACACGGTCAAATTTTTTGTAGGTAATGAAATCCTTAACGAATTTGGCAAAAGCCTTGACGTTGGTTTTGAGGATGTTCTGCGTGTAAATCGGCAATTCGGGAATCACGACTTTGTAGCCTTGCTGCGGGAAATAGTTGGCTACGCCATCAAAATTACTCAAACCGCCCATGAGGCCGTGCAAGATGATGATGGGCGTGCCTTCGCCGGCTTCGAAATACTTGTATTTTCCGTCTTTAATTAAGTTTTCCATGGATGCTTGTTGGCTTTTTTGCCAATACTTGGGCGGGACAAATATAAGATTTTATACCTAAATGTTAACGTCGCAGTGCATTATTTGGATTTTTTAAACAGAACCCGGCAGAAATAACATCCTGATAAACAAATCTTCCAAAATTTTAAATTTTTGTCAAGATTTTGCCTCAAACAAATTCATTTCCGAACGCATCATTTCCAATATTCTTAATTTCTTAACAATTTGTTAAACGTCTGACTATGACTGAAAAAGCCATTGGGTTTGTTTTAGGGTCAGAAGTGGTAAAACTTATCAACAAAGTGGTAGATTGTGGTAAATTGTGGTAAAATATTTTTATTTTTGCTGATAATCATTTAAAGCCAAATCGTGAATTCCATCGTTGGAACATATGAATGTAAGGTCGATGCCAAAGGGAGGCTGCTGTTGCCGGCGCCGCTCAAGAAGCAATTGTCGGCCGGTTTGCAGGACGGTTTCGTCCTCAAGCGTTCGGTGTTCCAGCCCTGTCTCGAACTCTATCCGATGTCAGAATGGAATCTGATGATGCAAAAAATCAACAAGCTCAACCGTTTCGTCAAGAAGAACAATGATTTCATCCGTCGCTTCACCGCCGGGGTCAAAATCATTGAAGTCGATGATCTCGGTCGGATCCTGATTGCCAAGGATTTGGCGGTTTTTGCAAACATCAGCAAAGATGTGGTGTTGTCTTCCGCTGTGAATATTGTCGAGATATGGGATAAGGATATGTATGAAAAAGCAATCGATGATTCTGTAATCGACTTCGCTGACCTGGCCGAAGACGTAATGGGAAATGTAAATGATGACGATAATGGACTATCATAATCCGGTATTGCTCCACCCGACCGTGGATGGACTCGGCATCAAGCCCGATGGGATTTATGTCGACGTCACTTTCGGCGGTGGCGGCCACTCCAAAGAGATTTTAAAACGTTTGGGTCCGAACGGGAAACTGTTCGCCTTCGACCAAGACGAGGATGCTTTGGAAAATGCCATTGCGGACGACCGTTTCACTTTGATCAACGAAAATTTCCGATTCATCAAACGATTCCTGCGCTTTCATGGCGTGAAGGAAGTGGATGGGATTTTGGCTGATTTGGGCGTTTCCTCGCATCAATTCGATGTGGCCGAGCGCGGATTTTCGACGCGTTTCGATGCCGAACTCGACATGCGCATGAACCAGAAAAGTGAACTCAGCGCCTACCATGTCATCAACGAATACGACCACGCTGGTCTGACCCGATTGTTTGTCGACTACGGCGAACTCAAGAACGGTCCGGCCATCGCGCGTGTCATTATAGAAGCCCGGGAATCGCACCCGATCAAAAATACCGAACAACTGAAATCCGTGTTAAGCCGCTTTTTGCCCCAGCACAAAAGCAACAAGATTCTCGCCCAGATCTACCAGGCTATCCGAATTGAGGTCAACCAGGAAATGGATGTGCTCAAGGAATTTCTCGAACAATCGCTTGAGATTCTCAAGCCCGGCGGCCGGCTCAGTGTGATTTCGTATCATTCTTTGGAAGATCGTTTGGTGAAAAGATTTGTCAAAAACGGAATGTTCGAGGGTGAACCCGAACGCGATTTCTTCGGGAATTTCTCGGTGCCGTTCAAGACCATCGAAAAACTGATTGTGCCAAATGAGGCCGAAATCCAAGTGAACAACCGCGCGAGAAGCGCCAAACTGAGGGTGGCAGAAAAAATATAGGCGATGGCAGAAGAAAAGAAAATGAAGCACGGCGTCTACAGCATTTTAAAGGCGCGCTACCTGATCAACGAAGACGCAAACGCGGCCAAGAACTGGCGTTTCATCGTATTCCTGATTTTGCTTGCCATTTTGATGATTGCCAACACCCAGCGTTACGAACAAAAAGTATTTAAAATCATAGCCTTGACCAGCGAAGTAAAGGAATTGCGTTCCGAATTCGTCGACAGGCGCTCCGAATTGATGAAACTAAAAATGGAATCGACGGTTTCGGCCCAAATGGAGGCCAAGGAAATCTTCCCGTCCTCGGTTCCGCCTACAAAGATCAAAGTCAAAAAAGAAGAAGAAAAAGGATTTTTCAGCAAGCTATGGTAGCAGAAGACAAGCACATATCTTACCGCATGTATCTCGTGGCTTTCGGGATGTTTCTCGTAGCGATTGCCATTGCGATCAAGCTGTCGAACATCCAGTGGGTCGAGGGCGATTACTACCGCAATTTGGCGAAGGAACGCACCGTGCGCAATTTTGTCATTCCGGCCAATAAAGGAAACGTCTATTCTTCCGATGGCAGTTTGCTCGCGACTTCGATCCCGAATTACGACATCCGTTTCGATGCGGTCGCGCCCAAAGCCGAACATTTCGAGAAAAACGTCAAGCCATTGGCTGATTCGCTGTCGATGCTGCTCGGCAAACCCTCGTCTTTTTACCAATCTGAATTAAGGAAAGCGCGCTCGAATAAAAACCGCTACTACCTCATTGCGCGCGGTCTGAGCTATACGCAGTACATTCAGATGAAAAGCTTTCCGCTGTTCAACCTCGGTGCCTACAAAGGCGGTATCATCACCGAGCAGGAAACCGTGCGCGAATACCCGATCGGAAAAATCGCGTGGAGAACTATCGGTTACGAACGCATCAACGAAAAAGGACAGCACGTCGGCAAAGGCATCGAATGGGCGTACCGCAAATACCTGAACGGCAAGGACGGCAAAATCCTCAAGCAGAAAATCGCCAAAGGCCAATGGAAACCGATCCGCGATGTCAATGAAGTCGAGCCGCAGGACGGTTACGACGTGACTTCGACCATCGACGTCTACATCCAGGACATTGCGCACCATGCGCTCCTGAAGCAATTGCAGAAATACAAAGCCGACCACGGTTGTGTCGTCGTGATGGAAACCAAAACGGGCTACGTCAAGGCGATTGCCAACCTCGGCCGCGACAATAAAACCGACAGTACTTATTACGAAACCGAAAATTACGCAATCCGTGAATCGCACGAACCCGGTTCGACCTACAAGCTCGCCGATTTGATGGCGCTTCTCGAAGACAAAAAAGCCGATACGAGCGATGTGTATGACAGCCAAGGGGGAACGGTGATTTACCGCGGCAAAAAAGTGCGCGATTCGCACGAAGGCGGTTACGGCAAGATTTCGCTCGGGCGCGGATTCGAAGTATCGTCGAACACCGTTTTGGTACAGGCCGTTTACAATGCGTACAAGGACGACCCGAAACAATTTGTCGATCACCTCAATGATTTCGGACTCAACAAATCACTCGGACTGCCATTCGAAGGCGAGGGCAAACCGTACATTCCGCAGCCGGGCGACAAACATTGGAGTGCCATTTCACTGCCGTGGATGGCATTTGGCTACGGGGTTTCGATTACGCCTTTGCAAACGCTGACGTATTACAATGCGGTGGCCAACAATGGCGAAATGGTCAAGCCGCAATTCGTTTCGGAAATCAAGGAATGGAACAAGACCATCAAGAAATTCGACAAGGAAGTCATCAACCCGAAAATCTGCTCGGACGAGACGCTCAAGAAATTGCACGACGTGCTCGAACGCGTCGTCAAGTTCGGAACCGGTTCGAAATTGTATTCGAAAGATTTCTCGATGGCCGGAAAAACGGGAACCGCGCAGGCGAACTACAACCGCAAGGACGGCACAGAGAAACATTACATTTCCTCCTTCGTGGGTTATTTCCCGGCCGAAAATCCGAAATATTCTTGCATCGTGGTCGTTCACGAACCCAATACTTCGGGCAACAATTACTATGGTGCCGATGTAGCCGGTCCTGTGTTTAAAAGAATCGCGCAGAAAATTTTCACCGACGCGCCTTCGATGAACGAGATCAAAAACCTGAACAAAAAAGACGGCAAGACCGAAAAATTATACGCCGAATATTACAACAAAGCCGCAGAAAAACACGCGACTGTGCCGAATTTAAAAGGGATGTCCGGAATGGATGCCGTGGCCTTGCTCGGAAACCTCGGCATGAAAGTAAAAGTCATTGGCATCGGGAAAGTCAAAAGACAATCGATTTTGCCGGGACAAAATTTAGACAAAAACGCAACCATCATACTCGAATTATCGTGATCCTGCTCAAAGACATATTATATAAGGTTTCGATTGAGGCGGTCAAAGGCTCGACCGAAATCGCCATTGGCAAACTCGATTTCGATTCGAGGAAAATAGCCAACAACGACGTGTTCATTGCAATCCGCGGTTCGGTTTCGGATGGACATGAATACATCGAAAAGGCCATTTCGCTCGGTGCTACGGCTGTTGTTTGCGACATCTTGCCGGCCGATGCGCACGACCATGTGACCTACATTCTGGTCAAGGACACCAACAAGGCGTTGGCACACATGGCAGCGAATTATTTCGACAATCCGTCGCAGCATTTGAAATTGGTCGGGATTACGGGTACGAATGGCAAAACGACGATTGCGTCCTTGCTCTATCAATTGTTCAAGAAAGCGGGTTATAAGGTCGGATTGATTTCGACGGTCAAAATTTTGGTCGACGAACTCGAATTCAAGGCCACGCATACGACCCCTGATTCGATCACGATCAACAATTTCCTGCGCGACATGGTCGATGCGGGCGTCGATTATTGTTTCATGGAAGTGTCGTCTCACGGCATCCATCAAAAAAGGACCGAAGGTTTGCAATTTGCCGGAGGCGTGTTTACGAATCTGTCGCACGATCACCTCGATTACCATCCGACGTTTGCCGATTACCGCGATGTCAAGAAATCGTTTTTCGACGGATTACCGAAACAGGCATTCGCACTGACCAACACCGACGACAAGAACGGCCCGGTCATGTTGCAAAATACGTCCGCGAGAAAGTTGACCTACGCCTTGAAATCGTATGCCGATTACCGTGCGCAGATTCTCGAAAACCAATTGTCGGGTTTGTTGCTCAAAGTCAATGACAATGAAGTTTGGGTGCGACTCATCGGAACATTCAACGCCTACAACCTGCTTGCGATTTACGGAACGGCAGTCGAACTCGGACTCGATTCGCTCGAAGTTTTAAGATTGTTGTCGGAACTCGAAAGTGTTTCGGGAAGATTCCAGTTCATCATCTCGACCGAAAAAATCACTGCGATTGTCGATTACGCCCACACGCCCGATGCTTTGGAAAATGTGCTCAAGACCATCAACGACATCCGCACCAAAAACGAACAATTGATTACGGTGGTAGGTTGTGGCGGCGACCGCGACAAGACCAAGCGCCCGATCATGGCCAACATCGGTTCGACGATGAGCGATAAACTCATCATCACCTCGGACAATCCACGCACCGAAGATCCGCAAGTGATCATCGCCGAAATGGAAGCCGGTGTCGAACCACAGAATTACAAAAAAACGATCTCGATTGTCGACCGCAAGCAAGCGATTAAAACCGCCTGCCAGCTCGCCAATCCGAACGATATCATCCTCATTGCAGGAAAAGGACACGAGACCTATCAGGAAATCAACGGTGTGCGCCATGATTTTGACGATATGAAGATTGTAAAGGAATTGCTTGAAAGAACTCCATAAATAGAAAATTATGCTGTACTACTTGTTTGAATATCTGTACAAAGAGCACAATGTGCCGGGAACCGGGGTGTTTCAATACATCACGTTCCGTTCGGGATTGGCGGTGATTCTGTCGTTGCTGATTTCGACGATTTATGGAAAGAAGATTATCGGGTTCCTCAGAAGGCAACAAGTAGGCGAGACCGTGCGCGAACTCGGCTTGGCCGGACAGAATGAAAAAGCGGGAACGCCAACGATGGGTGGACTCATCATCATCATCGCGACGTTGATTCCGGTTTTGCTGTTTACCAAACTCAACAACATTTACATCATTTTATTGATCGTGACGACTTTGTGGATGGGGACCATCGGTTTCATCGACGATTACATCAAGATTTTCAAGAAGGACAAACAAGGACTCAAAGGGATTTTTAAAGTCGTCGGACAGGTCGGATTGGGAATTATAGTAGGAACGGTTTTGTACCTGCATCCCGGCGTGACGGTGCGCAAAGAAACGCCATCGACTATCGCCATCCACCAAACCCAGAATACGATCGCGCCGATGCCGATCGAGGAAAAATCGACCGCCACGACGATTCCGTTCTTCAAGAACAACGAACTCGATTATGCCGATTTGCTCCAATGGATGGGCGACGGCTACGAGCAATGGGCCTGGCTCGTGTTCATCCCGATCGTGATTTTCATCATCACGGCGGTGTCAAACGGCGCCAACTTAACCGATGGCATCGACGGACTCGCAGCGGGAACCTCGGCCATATCGGTGCTCGCGCTCGGTATTTTCACGTTCGTTTCGGGTAACATCATTTTCTCGAGTTACCTGAACATCATGTACATACCGAATTCGGGTGAAATGACGGTGTTCATTGCGGCCTTTGCCGGAGCATTGATTGGATTCCTGTGGTACAATTCGTATCCGGCGGCCGTGTTCATGGGCGATACGGGCAGTTTGACCATCGGTGGGATCATTGCGGTTTTGGCGATTGCGGTGCGCAAGGAATTGCTCATTCCGTTGTTGTGTGGGATTTTCATCGTCGAAAATGCCTCAGTTGTCATTCAAGTGTTCTATTTCAAATACACGAAGAAAAAATACGGCGAGGGCCGACGCATTTTCCTGATGTCGCCTTTGCACCACCATTACCAGAAGAAAGGCTACCACGAAAGCAAGATCGTGACGCGCTTCTGGATTACGGGAATCATCCTGGCGATTCTCTCCATCGTAACCTTAAAGTTAAGATAGATGAAGCGATTGGTGATATTAGGCGGTGGCGAAAGCGGTGTCGGCACAGCGATTTTAGGCAAGAAAAAAGGATACGACGTTTTTGTATCCGATTTTGGGAAGATCAAAAACAACTACCGCGAAGTTCTTACGATTAATGGCATCAAATGGGAAGACGAAACCCATACGGAAAAGAAAATCCTGAACGCCGACCTGGTTATGAAAAGCCCCGGCATTCCCGATAAATCCGACATCGTCAAGAAGTTGCACAAGGCCAAAATCCCGGTGATTTCAGAAATCGAGTTCGCCTGCAAACACACCGAGGCCAAAACCATCGGCATCACCGGAAGCAACGGCAAGACGACCACGACCATGCTCACGTACCACCTGCTCAAATCGGCAGGATTGAACGTCGGGCTTGGCGGCAACATCGGAAAGAGTTTTGCGTGGCAGGTCGCCGAGGACAAATACGATTGGTATGTGCTCGAACTCTCGAGTTTCCAGCTCGACGGCATCATCGATTACAAACCCGAAATCGCGATCATCACCAACATCAGCCCGGACCATCTCGACCGCTACGAATACAAATACGAAAAATACATCGATTCGAAATTTCGGATCACGATGAATCAGACCAAAGACGATTATCTGATTTACGACGCAGACGACGAAGCCATCGGAAACTGGCTCCAAAATAATAAAGTAAAAGCCCAACTGATCCCTTTTTCAATTACACAACAGTTTGAGAAAGGCGCCTACTTAAAAGACAACAAAATGGAAGTAAACATCAACGAAGAAGAATTCATCATGGAAACGGAATATATTGCGCTTGAAGGCAAGCACAATATGAAAAACGCAATGGCGGCGACGTCGGTGGCCAAACTGATGCAAATCAGGAAAGCCACGATCCGCGAAAGCCTGTCCAACTTCCAGGGCGTTGAACACCGTTTGGAGAAAGTCCTCAAGATAGGAAATGTGCAATACATCAACGATTCGAAGGCGACCAATGTCAATGCAACCTTTTTTGCGCTCGACAGCATGAACACGCCAACCGTGTGGATCGTCGGTGGGGTCGATAAAGGAAACGATTATGCCGAACTGATGCCGCTCGTACGCGAGAAAGTCAAGGCAATCGTTTGCCTCGGGGTCGACAACAAAAAGATCATCGATGCGTTCGGAGCCGTCGTAGACGTGATGGTCGAGGTCGACAACATGGTCGATGCGGTGCGCATGAGCCAGCGTTTGTCCGAGAAAGGCGACTCGGTGTTGCTGTCACCGGCCTGCGCGAGTTTCGACTTGTTTGAGAATTACGAGGACCGAGGCCGTCAATTTAAACAGGCGGTTCAGAATTTATAAGAGAGCCAAGAGTCAAGAACCAAGATTCAAGGCTCAGGTTAAAGGAAAGGTGAGAAAAATAGGAGAACAGAATTTCGAGTGAGCAGATCTTGGCTCTTGGTTCTAGGCTCTACAAATCTAAAATAAAATGAAACAACTACTGCAAAGCCTCAAAGGAGACAAAGTCATCTGGACTTTCGTTGCGCTGCTCGCGTTGTTTTCGTTCATGCCTGTATTCAGCGCGAGTTCGAACCTGGCCTACATGGGCCACGGTACCGGCAATACGTTGGGTTATTTGCTCAAGCACTTGATCCACATCTGCATCGGACTCACGATTATTTATTGGATCCACAAAGTGCCGTACCATTATTTCCGCGCGATTTCAAAGGTTGCCTTGCCGGTCGTCTGGATTTTATTGGCGTACACTTTAGTTAAAGGAACCGTCATCGCCGGAGCCAACGCGAGCCGTTGGATTCAGGTGCCATTTATTGGGATTACGTTCCAGACCTCGACTTTGGCGTCGATCGTGTTGATGATTTTCGTCGCGCGCTACCTGTCCAAAAAACGAGAAACCCCGCTGACTTTTAAAAACTCGTTGTGGGAATTGTGGGCACCGGTTTTCATGACGTTGATTTTCATCCTTCCGGCCAACTTTTCGACGGCCGCGTTGATGTTCTCGATGGTCATGATGCTGACGTTCATTGGAAAATACCCATTAAAATATATCGGAATAATCATCGGGGCCGGCGTTGCCGCACTCGTATTGTTTGTATTGTTGAGCAAGGCATTCCCCGATGCCAAGTTCTTTAATCGTGTACATACCTGGGAAAGCCGTCTCGAAAATTTCACGACCGACAAACCCGATGAAGACGATTACCAGATCGAAAAAGCCAAAATCGCCATCGCCTCAGGCGGCATTCAAGGTTTAGGCCCGGGCAAATCGGTGCAGAAGAATTTCCTGCCGCAATCTTCGTCGGATTTTATCTATGCGATCATCGTCGAAGAATACGGCTTGATTGGCGGATTGACCGTTCTGGCATTGTACATGTTGTTGTTTTTTCGATTCATCGTTGCGGCGCACAAAGCCAATACCTTGTTCGGCAAACTCGTCGTCGTAGGTCTCGGATTTCCGATTGTCTTTCAGGCGCTGATCAATATGGCCGTTGCGGTTGAATTGCTTCCGGTCACGGGACAAACGCTGCCGCTCATTTCATCGGGTGGTAGTTCGATCTGGATGACCTGCATCGCGCTCGGCATCATCATCGGCGTGACCAAGAAAGAGGAAGAAATCGCCGCCGAAAAAGAAGAAAAAGAAAAACGCGAAGAAACGCTCGCACGCATGATCGATGCGCAAATCAAACGCGAGGAAGAAGCCGAAGCGGCATTGCGTGAACAAGAAGAATTAGAAAAAACCGGAAGTTATTCCATAGAAGACAAAACCAATCCGATGAACGCCGTTCTCGGAAAATAGAAAATCAAAGAACCAAGAATCAAGAGCCAAGAATCAAGATAAATCTGCGATCCTCTGTGAAAATCAGTTTTGATCCGCGTTCCAAAAATAAAAATGAAAAAACTCAAATTCATATTAAGCGGCGGCGGCACCGGCGGGCACATTTACCCAGCGGTGGCGATTGCCAATGAATTGAAGTCGCGTTTTCCCGACGCCGAGTTTTTGTTCGTGGGTGCCAAGGACAAGATGGAAATGCAGAAAGTGCCGCAGGCAGGCTACAAAATCCGCGGCTTGTGGATTGCGGGTCTGCAACGCAGGTTGACGTTCGACAACACCTTGTTTCCCGTAAAACTGATCACGAGTTTGCTCAAGGCACGCCGCATCATCGCCGAATTCAAACCCGATGTCGTCATCGGAACAGGCGGTTTCGCGAGCGGACCGTTGTTGCAGGTCGCGTCGTTTGCCGGCATTCCGAGTGTGATTCAGGAACAGAACTCGTATCCGGGAATCACGAATAAATTATTGAGCAAGAAAGCAAACAAGATTTGTGTGGCTTACGAAGGGCTCGAGCGGTTTTTTCCCAAAGACAAAATGGTGCTGACGGGCAATCCGGTGCGCCAGGATCTGATCGACATCGACAGCAAAAGGGCAGAAGCCTTGGACTATTTCAAACTCGACCCGAACAAGAAAACCTTGCTCGTTTTGGGCGGCAGTTTGGGGGCCAGAAGAATCAACCAATTGATCGCCAAAGAAGTCGTTGGTTTTACCGCGCAGGATGTTCAGGTCATCTGGCAGTGCGGTAAATTGTATTTCGACGAATACGAATCGTTCAATGAAAAGGAAAACATCCAGGTGTTGGCATTCATCGACCGTATGGATTTGGTCTACGCAGCAGCCGATGTCGTGATTTCACGCGCCGGCGCATCCTCGGTTTCGGAATTGTGCATCGTGGGCAAACCGACGATTTTTATTCCGTCGCCCAATGTGGCCGAAGACCATCAGACCAAAAATGCGCAGGCGATTGTCGATAAAGGCGGTGCGATCCTGATCCGCGAAAGCGAACTCGATACCCAATTTACGGGTGTTTTCAACAAGCTCGTTTCGGATGAAAACCTGCAAAGAAATTTATCCGAAAACATCAAGAAGCTCGCAAAAGTCAATGCGACCAAAGACATCGTAGAAGAAATAATTAAACTCATTAAATAACTCAGGTACTCAGGCGCTCAGCTACTCAGGAACTATGAACTTGAATCAAATCCATAACGTCTATTTCATCGGCATCGGAGGCATCGGAATGAGCGCACTCGCCCGTTATTTCAAGAATATCGGCAAGAACGTCTGCGGTTACGACAAAACCCCGACGATGCTCACCGACGAATTGATGGCCGATGGCATCGACATTCATTTCGAAGACGCAATCGATTTGATTCCGAAAGATTATTACGTAGAAAATACATTGGTTGTCGTGACGCCGGCTGTTCCGATCACGCATTCCGAGTGGAATTATTTCATCGAAAGGCAATACCTGGTCAAGAAACGTGCGGCGGTTTTGGGATTGATTACCAAAGACACATTTTGTTTCGCCGTAGCGGGAACGCATGGAAAGACGACGACTTCGAGCATTCTCGGACACATTTTGTACGAGAGCGGTGCCGATGTAACGGCTTTTTTGGGCGGCATTGTTGAGAATTACAATTCGAACCTGATCGGCAGCGGAAAAACAGTCACCGTCGTGGAAGCCGATGAATTCGACCGTTCGTTCCTGCATTTGCATCCCGATATCGCCTGTGTGACTTCGATGGATGCCGATCATTTGGACATTTACGGCGATTCGGCTTCAATCGAGGCTTCATTCCGTGAATTCGCCGACAAGACCCAAGACAAAAATCAATTGTTCGTCGCCAAAGGATTGCCGCTTGACGGAATGACGGTGGCGGTCAATGAAGACGCACAATACAAAGCATTCAACGTCAGGATCCAAAATTCACAATATGTTTTCGATGTGCAGACGCCCACGGAAACCATCAAAGATTTACAGTTCGGCTTGCCCGGCAAACACAATTTAACGAATGCACTGATGGCTTTGGCCATGGCCAGGACTTTCGGCACCCCGACCGACAGTATCGCCAAAGCCTTGGTGACATTTAAAGGAATCAAGCGAAGATTTTCGTATCAGATCAAGACCGACGATTTGGTGTACATCGATGATTATGCGCACCATCCGACCGAAATCAATGCGGTGCATCAAGCGGTTTCGGAGTTGTATCCGGACAAGGAAGTGCTCGCGATTTTCCAGCCGCATTTGTTCAGCCGCACCAAAGATTTTGCCGATGATTTTGCGAAAAGTCTGTCGGTTTTTGATCAGGTGATTTTGCTCGATATTTATCCGGCACGCGAACTGCCGATGGAAGGCATTACCTCGCAATGGCTCCTGGGTAAAATGACGAATCCGAACCGCAAATTGGTGGGCAAGAACGACTTGATTTCCGAAATCAAAAACAGCGGAAAAAAAGTAATCGTGACCATCGGTGCGGGCGATATAGGCGAAATGGTAAATGACATTAAAAAGGCGTTGTTATGAAAAGGATTTTTAACTGGACCAACATCAGATTGTTATTAATGTTTGCGTTAGTAATTGGGTTGTATTCGTTTACGGCGCAGCGCAACCAGCAAAGAAAGTTGACCAAATCGGTGGTCGTTTTTACGAACGATTCGGACCCGTTTATCAAACAGGAGGCGGTTAATAAATTGTTAATAGAAAATAGAACCGATGCCAAAAGCATCCGAAAAGATAAAGTAGATTTGAACAAGTTGGAAAAATCCATCAACGGCAACCCGATGATTGAAAAATCGGAGGTTTTTGTCAGCATTGATGGTGTCCTCAAAGCGGTGGTCAAACAAAAAACACCTATCGCCAGGGTATTCGACGAAAACGGTTCATTTTACATTGATTATCAGGGAAATGAAATGCCGTTGTCGCCGGAATTCACCGCAAGGGTTCCAATCATTTCGGGGGAAATTAACAAGGCAAACAGAGACGAATTAAACAAATTGTTGCGATTTGTTTACGACGATGAATTTTTGAAAAAGAATATCATTGGTGTGCAAGTTTTGTCCAATGGCAGCTTAAAAATGTTGAACAGGGATTTTGATTACGCCATCGATTTTGGCAAAACGATCAACATCGAAAGAAAATTCAGCAATTACAAAGCGTTTTTTCAAAAAGCCGTGACCGACAGTTCATTGTACAAGTATAAACAAATCAACCTGAAATTTACGCAGCAGGTCGTATGTACCAAATAAAAGAGAGTATGGAAAAAGAGAACATTGCAGTAGGTTTAGACATCGGGACGACCAAGATCGTTGCGATGATCGGCAAGAAAAATGAGTACGGCAAACTGGAAATCCTGGGTGTCGGAAAATCGAAAAGCCTTGGTGTGGCGCGCGGTGTCGTGAACAACATCACGCAAACCATCCAATCGATCCAGCTCGCGATTGCCGAAGCAGAGAATAAGTCGGGTTACAAAATCAAGGACGTCGTGGTCGGTATCGCCGGACAACACATCCGCAGCATCCAGCATTCAGATTACATCAGCCGCAACAATGCCGAGGAAGTGATCGGTGGCAAGGATATCGATTTGCTCATCAATCAGGTTCACAAACTGGCGATGTTGCCGGGCGAGGAAATCATCCACGTCTTGCCGCAGGAATTCAAGATCGACGGACAATCCGACATCAAAGAACCGATCGGCATGTACGGCGGTCGTTTGGAGTCGAGTTTCCACGTGGTCGTAGGACAGGCGTCTTCGATCAGAAACGTGGGTCGTTGCATCCAAAGTTCGGGCATCGAATTGTCGGGCTTGACGTTGGAACCGTTGGCTTCTGCCGATGCGGTGCTTTCTCAGGAAGAAAAAGAAGCCGGTGTGGCACTCATCGATATCGGTGGTGGAACAACAGACTTGGCTATTTTCAAGGACGGCATCATCCGTCACACGGCCGTGATTCCTTTCGGAGGCAACGTCATTACCGACGACATCAAGGAAGGTTGCTCGATCATCGAGAAACAAGCCGAACTCTTGAAAGTCAAATTCGGATCGGCCTGGCCAGGCGAAAACAAAGACAATGAAATCGTTTCGATTCCGGGATTGCGCGGAAGAGAGCCGAAAGAAATATCATTAAAAAACCTCTCGAAAATCATCCATGCACGTGTCGTGGAAATCATCGAGCAAGTGTTCGCCGAAATCAAGTCGTACGGACACGAAGACCCGCGCAAGAAATTGATCGCAGGAATCGTCCTGACCGGTGGCGGCGCGAATTTGAAACACATCAAGCAATTGGTGGAATACATCACCGGAATGGATACGCGTATCGGTTACCCGAACGAGCATTTGGCCGGCAATTCCGATGAGGAAATATCGAGCCCGTTGTATGCTACGGCGGTCGGTCTGGTGATGAACAGCATCGAAAACAAGACGCAGAGCGCCGTGAAAATCGAAACGACGGTGGTTCCGGAAAAAGTCACTTTCCAGAAGGACTACCAATTCGAAACCGTCACGCGCGGCAACACCGAAGTGCGCATTCCCAAAGCCCCAGAACCAACACCCACATACGAAGCCCCACAACCTACTGAGCCCAAACCGGAGCCGGTGGCCGTGTACCACGAGACCGCCGAACCGAAACAGGAGTCTACCGAGGTCAAGATCCGCAAGTCGTTTTTTGACAAATACGTAGACAAGATTAAAGATTTTTTGGATAACGCAGAATAAATGAGATATAGAGGAGCAAGCCCGGTGGGCTTGAGGTAAGTTCGCTTCAGCGAACCAAAAAACTTCGTAATTAATAAAAAAGAATAAACAATAAACCAAAATATTATGACAAGCAACTCAGATTTTGGCAGCATTTCATTCGATTTACCAAAAAACCAATCGAATGTCATCAAAGTAATCGGTGTTGGCGGTGGCGGAAGTAACGCCATCAACCACATGTTCAAGCAGGGCATCAAAGGGGTAGACTTTATCGTTTGCAACACTGATTCACAAGCCTTGCAAAACAGCGCCGTACCAAACAAAATTCAACTCGGGGTGAACCTGACCGAAGGACTCGGTGCAGGGGCAAACCCAGAAGTCGGCCAGCAATCGGCCATCGAAAGCATCGCCGACATCGAAAAGATGCTCGATTCCAATACCAAGATGGTGTTCATCACTGCCGGTATGGGCGGTGGTACCGGAACCGGAGCTGCGCCAGTGATTGCGCAATTGGCCAAAGAACGCGACATTCTTACTGTTGGAATTGTAACGATTCCGTTCCAGTTTGAAGGAAAAGTGCGTTCGGACCAGGCGTTATTGGGTGTCGAAAAATTGCGCAAGCAAGTCGATTCACTGATCGTGATCAACAACAACAAATTGCGCGAAGTGTACGGAAACCTCGGATTCAAAGCCGGGTTTTCGAAAGCCGATGAAGTCTTGGCTACCGCCTCACGCGGTATTGCCGAAGTCATCACGCACCACTACACGCAAAACATCGACTTGAAAGATGCCAAGACCGTATTGTCGAACAGCGGCACTGCGATCATGGGTTCTGCCGTAGCGATCGGTGAAAACCGTGCGAAAGAAGCGATTGTTGCTGCGCTCGATTCGCCATTATTGAACGACAACAAAATCACCGGAGCCAAAAACGTATTGTTGCTTATCGTTTCTGGAACCAATGAAATCACGATTGACGAAATCGGTGAAATCAACGACCACATCCAAACCGAAGCCGGATTCAACGCCAACATCATCATGGGGGTCGGTGAAGACGAAACTTTGGGCGATTCCATCGCAGTGACGATTATCGCTACAGGATTTAATGTAGAACAACAAAACGAAATCGTCAATACCGAGCCCAAGAAAATCATCCATTCTTTGGACGGCGAACAAAAACTCACACAGGATTTGACCCAAAAGAACCTCGAATCCTTTACGACCAGCCCAAACGCCCCAGTGGCAAAGACGGAGGAGAAAATCGTCTTTGAACTCATCGAGGAAGAACCGGCGGCGGTCGTTGATGCTCCTGCGAGCTTCGAAATGCCGGTCATCAACGAAGTACAAGAACCCGAACTCGACCCAAACGAACTCATCGTCATCTCTGAATTCATCAAGAACCTCGATGTGACGTTTGAAATCGTTTCGCCCGAAAAGCCACTCGATTTTACGATCGATACGCCAGCGATGGACGTACGCGAGATCAAAGTCGTAGACCATAAAGTAGAAGAACCAGAATTTACGTTCTCATTCGATCTTCCAGTGGCCAAGCCGGAAGTGACCGAAGCCTTCATCGACGAGAACAAGATCCTGTTCGAATTGACTGAGGAAACCAAAGAAATCACCGTCAACCAACCGGTACAAGTGGTGCCGATGACCGAGCTCAACGAGAACGGCATCATCAAATATTCTCTCGAAGAATACATGGAAGTCGAAAACGACTTGCTCAACTCGAAACCGGTTGAAGCCAAAGAAGTGGCCGAACCGATCGCACCCGAACTCGACATCAAAATGACGAAAAAAGAAGAACTGCCATCGGCGTTCTCCCCAGCGTTCGAAGAAGTGTCGCCTATGGAAATGTCGATCGAGGAAACCTTGAAATTTCGCGCGGACGAGCGCAGAAGAAAGCTCAAGGAATTCAACTATAAATTCCACAACAATCCGTCGCGCATCGACGAGTTCGAAAAAGAACCGGCCTACAAACGCAGCGGCATCGATATCTCCGGGACACCGGAAAACAACAATCAATCGCGTACCTCGTTAGGAACCGACAGCAACGACGACATCCAGTTGCGTTCCAACAATTCGTTCCTGCACGACAACGTCGATTAAGCTAACTCAAACTCTAGCCGAATAACCCGAGATTCCATATGAATTTCGGGTTATTTTTTTTATCTTCGCACTCGTTTTGGAGCCAATCCGGCTTTGCACTACAAGCTTTTGTCAAAAAAGTTTTTTTGCTACGCTGCTTCCGGCTTCCGTTGGTCGCCGTCACCAACGGGCAAAAAATACCTTTTAATCCAAAAGGCTTTCCGTTTCAATCCGGGCTAAAACGATTACACGATTTAACAAAATCAACGATTAAACAAGACAATCATGAGTCTACAAACCCAAATCATGGACGAAATCAAAAACGCCATGAGAGCCAAAGATACTGTCGCACTCGAATCATTGCGTGCCGTCAAATCGGAACTGTTGCTGTTGCAAACCGCTTCGGGTTCGAAGGAAGAAGTTTCGGAAGAAGAAGGGATCAAACTGCTCCAGCGCCTTGTGAAAACGCGTAAGGAAAGCGCGCGCATTTTCACCGAACAGAACCGTCCCGACCTCGCCGAGCCAGAACTCGCGCAGGCCGCGGTCATCGAGAAATTCCTTCCGGCCCAGCTCAGCGAAGCCGAAGTCGAGGCCGTCGTTTCAAGAATCATCGCCGAGAGCGGTGCCTCCGGCATGGCCGCGATGGGCAAGGTGATGGGCTTGGTCTCGGCCGAACTCGCCGGCAAAGCCGATGGCAAGACGATTTCGACGATTGTCAAGAAGTTACTGTCTTAGATTTTCAGATCGTCAGATCATCGGAGTTTCTGAAAATCTGACAATCCAACAATCCCCAAATAGGTCCCGTAGTTCAACGGATAGAATGTCAGATTCCGGTTCTGATGATGGAGGTTCGAGTCCTCTCGGGATCACGAATAAAAAGGAATGCCCAGAAAATGTCCAAGCTCGCTTGAGCATTTTCTGGGCATTCCTTTTTTCAGGGCGGAGCCCTGTGAGGAAGCGCGGAGCGCAATCCTCTCGGGATCACATTTGCTTCGCCAGTTCGCGCTGGCGCTCGGGTGAAATTAAAAGAAGGACAGCCAGTGGCTGTCAGGTACTTTTGATTCATCAAAAGTAATCAAGGCCATGCGTTTTGACAGCTTTTCTTTTGGTCTAAACATCCTTTTTTCTCCTGCATTTTCATAGCTTTGAAGCATGGATGTTTTGCTCATACTGATTGCGCTTTTAATATTGGCCGCTCTTATTGTCTTTACGGTATGGATTGTCCAGGCCACTTTTTTTATTGTGATCGAAGAAATCTACATGCATATTTTCAAAAAGCCACTGTACATTCATTTTTACCCAAGAAAAAAAAGACCCACCGAAATACAGGAATCGATACTGCGCCAGGAATTTCCCTTTTACAATACGCTTTCAGAAAAGCACAAAGGCTATTTCAAGCACCGTATGGCGCGTTTCATCGAGAAGCACGAATTCATCGGCAAGGAAGGCTTTGTCATCACCGACCAAGTAAAGGTGCTCATTTCGGCTACCGCAGTCATGCTTACTTTTGGGATGCGCAAATATTTGTTTGAGGTGGTACAGAAAATCATTGTCTATCCCGGCATTTATCTGTCTACCATTACCGAACAGTACCACAAAGGCGAATTCAATCCGCGCGTTAAAGCCGTAGTGTTTTCATGGGAGGATTTTTTGAAAGGCTATGAAACCCACAACGACAATCTAAACCTCGGACTTCATGAGTTTTCGCATGTCGTGCATTACCATGGAACAAAAAACGAAGACCCAAGCGCTATTCTTTTTACCAGGATGTATAAACGCATTACAGAAGACCTGAAAGAACCCGGGAACTTGCAAAAATTGATTGACTCCAATTACTTCAGGATTTATGCCTATACCGACCATTTTGAGTTTTTGGCCGTTATCATCGAGCATTATTTTGAAACGCCACAGCAGTTCCATCAGGAATTTCCCGAATTGTATCGCAACGTCAGTATTATGCTCAACCACCGGCATGCCGAAAGCGAACGCCAATCGGGATTCTAAAAAATACATTGGGCGTATTCCTATAAAATGAGAAATACTACCCATAGGACGGATTATTCCTATTCGCTATCTTTGAAAGGATATGAAAAGATTTGTCTTGGGTTTGCTGTTTACTATGATTTCGGTGCCGGCTTCTGCGCAGGTAATCACTTTATCGGATACCGTTCAAAGGAACAGCATTTCGTATCCTTATTATCTGCAAGATCGACAGGCGTCTTTGCGTTTTGAACAAGTCAAAAAAGCAAAACATCATTTCGAAAAGGCCAAAGACAAAGTCCCTGATTTTTTGGGAAATTTTTCCGAGGCGATATGGTACCGTTTTGAGGTCGAAAATAAAAGCGGGACCAGTGAGTGGTTTCTCGAAATCAAGGGCGGTTTCATGCACGAGCTTACCGTTTATCAGCTAAGTGCAAATGGGAAAGTGCAATCTTTGACACTAAGCGGGGACCACCGTTCCCGTAAGGCGCCCGTATTTTCTAACAATGTGATCTTTCCCATAACGCTGTCCGATGATGTAAAAAATGAAATTTACATCCGAGCCACGAGTAAAACCTTGATCAGGACTTCCATGCAACTGTGCACGATGCAGCAGTTGTATGAAGACACCTTGTTTGGGTCTTACGGGGACGGCTTTTTTACGGCCATTGCCGTCGCTTTGTTGTTGTACAACCTGTTTGTGTATTTTTCGCTTCGGGAAAAAGTATATCTCTATTATATTGGCTATATTTCTACAGCCATCTTGCATACGAATATCGTGGCGGGCCATCTGCAAATTTTTGTGCCTTGGGTCGATTGGATCAATACCACAACCATACTTCCGATAATTTCGGTGTTCAGTATTCTGTTCACCAATTCCTTTCTGCAAACCCAGCAATACGCGCCATTCATTTATAAAATACGAAAACCGCTTATGGTCATTTGTATGTCGCCGTTGTTCTGTTATGCTTTCGGATGGTACAAATTGGCCATCCTATTGGCGGCGATATTGATTTTCACTCTTTTTGTTTATTGGATTCTGGCAGGTTTCATCGCCTATAAAAATGGTTTTGCCCCTGCGGTTTATTACCTGATTGGTTTTGGGGCGCTGGTGGCGATGAGCGTGGTATTTGAATTCAAAATGAGGGGTTTTCTTGAAGAAAATTATTGGACCGATTCGTCTTTGTTTATCGGTGCGGCCATAGAAGCGGTCATATTGTCCTTCGCGTTGGCCGATAAGTTCAATTTTTATAAAAAAGAAAAAGAGCGGTTGCAGGAGGAAGCCTATCTTCAAGCGATTCATTTTTCGAGGGAGTTGATCAATATGCAGGAGGCGGAGCGCAAAAGAATAGCCTCTGAATTGCACGACAGCCTTGGGCAGAAATTGGTGCTGATCAAAAACAAAATTCTGCGCAGCACACCGTTTAAAGCCAATGCGCCGCAACAACCCGATGATACATTGAGCCACAATGTAGCAGAAGCCATTCAGGAAATCAGGAATATTTCGTATGCATTAAGACCCTATCAATTGGATTTGCTGGGACTGACCAGTTCGGTCAAAAGCATGGTGTCGGAAAGTTTCGATGTCGCGCAGATAGATTACACGATCAGTCTGGATAACATTGATGCCCTCTTTGACAATGAAGGGCAGATCAATGTTTACCGGATCATACAGGAATGCATCCACAACATCATTAAGCATGCGCAGGCAAAAAATGTAGCGATTGCCATAAAAAGTCAGGACAATGGTGTTAAAATAGCCATCAGCGATGACGGTATCGGTTTTGACACCAATGAAAACCATACAGGCTTTGGGCTCAAGGGAATCAAGGAGCGGTTACAGATATTGGGAGGCACAATGGCCATTGCTTCGCGGAAAAACGAAACTGCTTTTGAATTTCTGATTCCAGGCAAAAAATAATCAAGCCATGAACATCGAAAAAGTAAAAATATTAATAGCCGATGACCATCCCATTTTTTTAAAAGGGTTGCACGAAGTCATCGACGATGTAGAGAACCTGCAAGTGGTTTGCAAAGCAGACAATGGCATTGATGCGATTGCGGCTGCTTTGGCCAACGAGCTTGACATTGCCATCCTTGACATCGATATGCCCGGTGCAAACGGACTACAAGTGGCCGAACAAATTCTGGCCAAAAAGCCCGGTGTTGCAATCATCCTTCTCACAATGCACAAGGCCAAAGATACTTTTCTGAAAGCGTTGGAAATCGGGATATCGGGTTACGTATTGAAAGAAAATGCGGTCATGGACATTATCAACGCCATTGCGGCCGTCAATAAATTTCAGTCCTACATCAGCCCTGAAATGTCCTCATTCCTGCTCAAGAATCAAAATAGAAATCGCAATACTGCCGCTTCGCAACTCGAGTCGCTTACACCATCTGAGAGGAAAATAATGGAGAAAATTGCACAATACAAATCGACCAAGGAAATAGCCGAAGACTTATTCGTGAGCGAGAAGACCGTTTCCAACCACCGCATGAATATTGCAAAAAAGCTCGAACTCAGTGGGAAAAACAGCCTGCTCCGCTTTGCGATCGAACACCTAAACGCTTGAGATAAGCAATACTACCCATAAATTTAAGCAGCAGTGCCCATTGTGTCGTTGTCGCAATGGAAATAATTTTGTACCCAACAAAGAAGGGGTGTGAAATCAAAAAACGATTTCCAAAATTCTCCAAACTTTCAAATCTGACTGGTCCATTGAAGACAAAATGTGCTTTGATGATGCCCGAAATGTGCTGCGAAAACAGCAATCATAAGTTTAAATCTCAATCAACAACAGTTAAATATTTTAAAAATGAAAAAATTAGCAACAGTATTCTTATTATTGAATGTCCTCCTGGCTTCCTGCTCAGACGATGACAACCGCCCGACACCCGATGCGGCACAGCCGGGAAAACCGTACACGGTCAGCGGAACCGTCAAGGACGGATCGGGCAATCCCATTTCAAATGCCAGGATCAGGATCGAAAACCCCAACGGCAACAACATCCACTACACCACAACCAGCAATAATGCCGGGCAATACAGCATTACCGTCAGTGCGATTGGCGGATACAAAATATATGCATGGAAAGAGGCCACGACAGAAAACGCGACCTATCAGGTTCGGTTGGGAATGGAAAGTAATTCAGATTATGATGCTTTCAACGTTCCGGCCAGCGGCGTCACCAAAAATTTTGTATGGAAATTAAACGGCAGGATACCAGACAGGGTAGTGAGCAATGAAAACGGGAGTGGGTATTTTGGTGGAACGGTCAAGTTCATCAATTACAATTCTTTTTCCGACCAGATGGCGCCGGGAACAGAGGTTACCATTACATTAACTCCGGCGGCCGGTGCCAAATTCCTCGACGGCACATCTGCTGCGGGAAGAACCGTGGAAAAACGATTCACGATCGTCGACGGTGTCGGACAGGCTTATTACATCAACGATATTCCTGCAACCCAATACACCATTACGGCAACCTGCAGGAAAGACGGCAGCAACAAATTGGTATACATCGGCGCGGGGAACCCCGATGCTTTCACCCCGAATGCGGAATATTATTTCAGGCCGGAAAGCGGTTCGGGCTCTTATGAAAGCGGACTCGGTTCGCCCAACGAACATTATTTCTATATGAGAATGATGAGCAACTAACATTTTTTCTGATGATGGAAGCAGGTGGGCGTATCTTTACAACTGCCTGTTTTTTTTATTTTTTTTCCAGTCCGTTAGAAAATTTAATTAAAAATTGGTGGCAGTTTCACAACTTCCACGTACTTTGTGTGAAAAAACATGAAATTCGGACAAGTAGAAAATCCAGAAGCAATCGATTTCAAGTTGCCGGCAGATGCGCCACAAACCAGAACCATTTTAGGCAAACACAAGAACGAGGCGCCATTTGAAGCCTATGTCGGTTGTGCCAAATGGAACCGCACCGACCTCAAGGGGTTTTATCCGCGCGGTACGAAGGATGAACTCACCTATTACGCGACGCAATTCAACTCGATTGAACTCAATGCCACCTTCTACAAAATGCCCGACTGGCAGCAGGTCGAGACCTGGAAAAACAAAACCCCAGATGGTTTCAAGTTTTTTCCCAAACTCACCGATTTGATCAGCCATTACCGCCGTTTGATCGATGTGAAGGAGCCGGTCGACAATTTCTGTAATGCCATCAGCAATTTCGAGGAAAAGCTTGGGATGGCATTCCTGCAATTGCACGACAACTTTAAACCCAAAGACTTTGATCGGTTGGAAAAGGTCTTGAACGAATTTCCGAAAGGCGTTCCGCTGGGGGTCGAAGTGCGCAATGCGGAATGGTTTGCTGCGGAAAATCAAAACCGATTTTGTACGTTGCTCGAAAAGAACGAAATGTCCAACATCATTGTCGATACGGCCGGAAGACGCGATATGCTGCACATGCGGCTGACTTCGCCGGTGGCGTTTGTGCGCTATGTAGGAGCGAATCATCCGACCGACATCCAAAGATTGGACGAATGGGTTGCCCGAATCGAAAAATGGAAAGACGAAGGTTTGCAGAAACTTTATTTCTTCGTCCACCAGAATATCGAAGTCGAATCGCCCTTGTTGGCCGAGCATTTTATCAAAAAGATGAATGACAAACTCGGGTTGTCGTTGCACATTCCTGCGAGACAACATACACAAAAATCAATGTTCGATTAAATTATAAAGCCACAAATTCACGAATTTCAAATTGTAAAATTCGCGAATTGCTTTGCCCGTTCGCTGCGCTTGTGCCGTGGCCTTTATTTTTAAAATTAAACGGCGATTGAAGTCATTGCCTTGAGTTCGGCGATGGTTTGCGTCGGATTTTCGGCTTTAAAAACGAAGTTTCCGGCCACCAAAACGTCTGCGCCTGCCTCGACCAAAGCCACTGCATTTTTGCTGGTTACGCCGCCGTCAATCTCGATGATTGTATCGGCACCGTTGCGCGTAATGATTTCCTTGAGCTGTTTGATTTTCTTGTAGGTGTTTTCGATGAACGACTGTCCGCCAAAACCGGGATTGACGCTCATAATACACACCAAATCAATGTCGTTGATCACGTCTTCGAGCAAACCGACATTCGTATGCGGATTGATCGCAACGCCAGCTTCCATGCCTTCCGCCTTGATGGCTTGCAAGGTGCGGTGCAAATGCGTACAGGCTTCGTAATGCACGGTCAGTACATTGGCGCCCAAATCAGCGAATGTCTTGATGTAGCGGTCTGGATCGACAATCATCAAATGCACGTCGATGGTTTTCTTGGCGTGTTTGGTAATGGCTTCGAGCACGGGCATCCCGAAAGAAATGTTCGGGACGAAAACGCCGTCCATGATGTCGATGTGGAACCAGTCGGCTTGGGAATTGTTGACCATTTCGATATCGCGCTGGAGGTTGGCGAAATCGGCGGCTAAAACGGATGGGGCAATGATGGTGTTTTTCATGTGAGTTGTGTAGTTGTTGTAAATTTCATGATTCGAAATTCGTTAATCGGCATTCGACCTTGATTTTTTTTGCAAATATAAGTTTTTTGAATGATGCCCGACGAATAGTGAATTTAGAAGTTTTCTTTTGCGTTAGGGATAGAGGCAAGCACCGCGTGCAGCCGATAGCCCGGCCGAAGGCAACGCCCAAATTTTAAACTATGTTAAGTGGCATTAAGTCTTAATTTTCTTAATTTCTTAATTGGTTGAAAAAAGAAAAATGTTGGTTAGGGAAGTTGATAAAAAACAAAACTCCGGTAATCAGCCGGAGTTTCAATCATCAATCAAAAAACGAACAGTTAATCAGACTGTTGTTGCGGTTATATAGAAAATTCTGTGCCAGAATTTCTTGAAATCGTTTTCGTTCAGGTTCCAAACATAAACAATTATTTTATTTGTACCTACAAATTTTAAAAATTTAACCTAAATAAGTCTTTAAAATCTTACTTCTTGAGGTATGTTTGAGTCTTCGAATCGCTTTTTCCTTGATTTGACGGACACGTTCGCGGGTCAAATCGAAGGTTTCGCCAATCTCCTCGAGCGTCATCGGATGCTGGTCGCCAAGGCCAAAATACAAACGAACGACATCGGCTTCACGCGGAGTCAAAGTCTCCAAAGAGCGCTCGATTTCGGTACGCAAAGATTCGTGGATCAATTCGCGGTCCGGATTTGGTGATTCACCCGAACGCAATACGTCGTACAGGTTGGAATCTTCACCTTCAACCAATGGCGCATCCATCGACAGGTGACGCCCGGAATTTTTCATCGACTCTTTTACGTCATTGACAGTCATGTCAAGCTCTTTCGCAATTTCTTCGGCACTCGGTGGGCGCTCGTTCGATTGCTCGAGCAAAGCATACATTTTATTGATCTTGTTGATCGAACCGATTTTGTTGAGCGGCAAACGAACGATACGCGATTGTTCGGCGAGTGCCTGCAAAATCGACTGGCGAATCCACCAAACGGCGTAAGAGATGAATTTGAAACCGCGGGTTTCGTCAAATCGTTGTGCAGCTTTGATGAGACCCAAATTTCCTTCGTTGATCAAATCGGGGAGGGTGAGTCCCTGATTCTGGTATTGTTTGGCTACGGAAACCA
This sequence comes from Flavobacterium sp., assembly GCF_047602195.1. GTDB lineage: Bacteria > Bacteroidota > Bacteroidia > Flavobacteriales > Flavobacteriaceae > Flavobacterium. The sequence goes on along the minus strand of NZ_JASGHW010000002.1, from coordinate 109,069 downwards.
CGAAACGCAAGTTCGCCTTGGTGAGCTTTTCAAGTGCTCTTTGGTCTCCGGCTTTGATTTTTTGTGCTAATTCCACCTCTTCGTCAGCGGTGATAAGGTCGACTTTCCCAATTTCTTGTAAGTACTTGTCTAAGGATGCAGTTTCCCTGTTGGTTACCTGCTTGGTAATTTTGAGCTGTCTCATGTTTTTTTGTCTCCTTTGTTTAAAGTGTACTTGGCTTGTACGTAATGGTATGGTAAAAAGTTACAAAAAAATTTTTAAAGCGCAATTTTTTTAAAAAATACTACCGAACTTCGAAATAATCCCTGACATAAACCGGGTTGCCTGTTGCAGAAAACCCTTGAAGGATAATTTCATAAGTACCGGATACATCTGATGTATAATACGAATGTACGGATTCGCCATCGTTCAGTTTTATTTCGGGTTCCCAAAGCAATTGCGTACGGTAATCGGGGATGCGTTTGTTGGCATCGGCGGCATAATCCGGATTGAAATATTTTTTGGATTGAATCGGACGGAAAAGTACCGTGTTCTGGATGAACCCGCTTTGGGGTAAAGCAGGGAAATCGGCATTTCGGGTGGTAAAACTGATGATGCCGCCAAAAGTCTTCGGTCCGTAAATGTAAGGCGCATTGACCAGCGCCACCTTGGAGAAATGGGCGGCCGGAAAGTCAAAAAGCAAATTTAAATCTTGGATCAGTATGCCGTCTACCAGTACCAATGGCGGTCCGTAGAGCGCATTCTCGGTGTAATAATCCTTGAGAAACACCTGGTAATGGTCTTTTGTCTTTTTGTAGTTTACCTCCTCGAGGACTTCGGTAATGGTTTCCTTGATGGTCGGGAAACGGGTATAATTGTCCAGGATGTATTCTTTCTGCAAGGAGTCAAAGAAAGGAACCGTTGCAACCGGAAGCGGAACACTGTCCTTTTTTTGGTCGATGTAAGCGTTTTCAATTTGGCTGGCCACCATCCTTTTCTCGATGGAGTTGCGCCAAGCAGGGTTGAGTCGGAAGTTGTCGGGAAAAACCAATGAAGTCAAATCAATGCTCGGGACAGGGTCCAGGACAATCGCATACTCATTTCGGTCCTCTCCCACAATTTGCACCACACTGTTGCGGGCAGGAAGGTTCTTGTCGAGGACAAAAATAAAACCGCCTCGGGCATCGGTAGAGACCAATTTGAACGCAAATGATGCGCCTGGAATGGAAAGCGCCACCGTTTTATGGGACACACTTTTGCCATTGTTGGAGGTGATTTTTCCGGAAACGATTTCCCCGCGAAGTTCAGGCACAAACCGGGCACTGACCTGGGGTTTCTCGTTTGTATGAGCGGTAGCAAAAGTGACCGTGTTTTGGGATTGGCCGTATGGCAGCTCATCTACCTTTCTGACCGACAACGCATAATGGCCGATTGCGTCATGCCCGGTAATCTTGAGGTTGACTTTTTCCCTCAAACCATAGATTTTCTTTTCGGGATGCAGCGATAGCACTTCGGAGGTGACCACAGCGGGCAATTCCTTTCTGGACCGGGCGGTGTCGCTTTGGATCTGTACAGAAGCGGTTGCATACGGATTGATGATGGCGATATCGGTTTCAAAAAAACGATTCCCGTCGCCCAGCATCCATCGGGTAAAGGCAATCAATTTATAGGAGCCGCTTTTGAGCGTAGTGGGTATAAAGCAATCGCCGTTTCCAATGCCGTTTTCGAGCATTATTTTTTGGGTAGATACGACGTTTCGGTTCCGGTCGACCAATTGCAGATAGGCCACTTTGCTCAATGGACTGAATTGGTTGTTGTTTGCCTGGAGACAATACAACTGATAGTACAAAGTTTCTCCGGTTACCAATACCTGGGCATTGGTCTGTACAAACAGATTTTCCCGCCCAATCAAAGCATTGTTTTTTTGGGCCGAAAGCAGGTTTGCGGCAAGCAGCAATAAAAAGCCAAAATATCTCATCAGTCTTCCCAAAATGGAGGTATTACGTTAGACGAAAAAAGCGTACAGTCGCCACAAGGCGCAGCCGACATTACATAAGAAGGTTCGTCACCCGATACATAAATCAACGATTGCGTTTGCAACCCAGAAACCACTGCAGCGCCACGGCATTGCGGATTGCCGGGGCCAAAGCAGAAAAGATAAGTCGACGTCCCGCATTCCACCACATAAGGCGGTAAATCTTCCCCGGGAAACAAATCGGCATAATTGAAAAAAATTCTTTTTGAAGAAACCGAAGCCACCTCAAAAAAACCGATGATTTTTTCATCGGGATTGTCAACCGATTTTAAATTGCCGTAAAAGAAACCGGGCTGGTTTTGCGACAGGATGTTGCCACCCGAGCTTGAGACTTCCTTGAGCGTTTTGTAAAAAGTATAGGCGGCCAAGTTCTGCACATATTGGCGGACCAAAATGCTGTAGCGGTGCGAAATGATGTAGCTCTGGTCGCTGATGAACCGCACCGGAAAATCAACGCGGTCTTCGCTGAGTTCATTGGTGGAGGTCAATATAATGTCATCCGATTTTTTGGTGCTGTAGCAAATTTTGGTGTCGAGATTCTCGCGCGGAACAATGGTCACTCCGTAAGTCGATGGCGGCCCGGGCGTGGGCGGCGGCACGAGCACCAAACTGAATTCAGACCAGGTCGGGGCAATAATCTTGTAGGTTTCCTCATATTCGTACCGGTAATATTTGGAAGTGTTGTTCGGGTCAAAACTGTTTGTCCTGATTTCAACGCCCCTTTCGCCTTGGCTGTTGGTCACCACAGCAGCCTTGAGCTCCTGGATCGGGTTGACCGTCGTTAATGTTTCCGGAGTCGAACGATAGGTTTTTCCCTCACGGGTGATGATGGTCAATCGATAGGATTTTCCCGCAAGGGCTTGAAATGGCTCGACCGAGGTGTATTTTTCCCCATTTTCAACAAATTCGTATTCAACGCCATCGCTGTCGGTGACATAAACCACCGCATCCGATTCGACGGCCGCTTTGGTTTCCTCGAGACGGAAGGTGCGTGTGATCCTGATTTCCTGCGTTTTCAATTCATTGGTCACCGTGCCCTCGACAACCAAAGCGCTTTCAAAATTATTGGTCTGCAAGGCATAAGGGTCGGTACAGCCCACGAGCGTCAGGCAGCAGCATACCAAGAAAAATATATTTTTAAAGAAACTCTTTTCCATTGGACTAGAACTTAAAGTTGTACGTGATGGTCGGCACCGGAACTGCAAAAATCGAAGTCTTATACGCCTTGATTTCGCCGTTCTTGGTCACGAAATAAACCGAATACGGATTGTTGCGTCCCAAGACATTGTAAACGGAAATATTCCAGAAACTGTGCGCCAGTTTTTTGATTTTGTGGTTGCCCTCGATGTTGATGCCGATGTCCAAACGGTAATAATCAGGAATGCGGAAAGCGTTTCGGTCGCTGTACAAAGTGTATTCGGCGTTGCCGTAAACGTATTTCCCGATCGGGTAAGTGATCGGCCTGCCGGTCTGGTACACAAAATTGCTCGACAAACTGTAGCGCTTGGTGAATTTGTAATTGAGTACGACGCTCACATCGTGCGGTTTGTCGAAATTGGCCGCGAAATATTTGCCGTTGTTTACGGTTTCTTCATTGAATGCGCCCTTTAATTTGACGAAACTGCGCGAATAAGTGTAGCCAATCCATCCGTTGAGCCTTCCGATTTGTTTCTTGAGCAAAAGCTCCACGCCATAGGCTTTTCCTTCCCCTTGCAACAATTCGGTTTCTACATTTTCATTGAGCAGCAATTCGGCGCCCACCTTGTAGTCGAGGATGTTTTTCGATTGCTTGAAATAACCTTTCGAGACTGATTTCATACACATCATCGGCCAGATTTTGGTACAGGCCCAGTGAAAATTGTTGGGCGCGCTGCGGCTTGACGTTGGTGTCCGAAAGTTTCCAGGTATCGGTTGGCGATTGGGTCGTATTGCTCGATAAGAGGTGCAAATACTGGAATGTCTTGTCGTAACCGAACTTGACCGACAAATCCTCCATGAGGAAATAACGCGCGGCAATACGCGGTTCCAAACCGCCGTAGGTCTTCATGACTTCATTGTTGCCATAGGTTTTGGTTTCAACCACCGAAGCGTCGCTTTTGGGTTTGCCTGCTTCATACACACGCTGCTGCGAATCGCCCAAAGCCGCGTAGAACGAATAACGCAGGCCCACATCGATCAGCAATTTTTCATTGACTTTGTAACTGTCCGAAACATACAGGGCAGACTCGAGTGCCTTTTCCTTCTGGATGCGTATCGGTACCAGCAGTGTTTCTGGATGGATCGGATCCAGATCGCCGGGGTTGATGCCGTAGTATTTGGAAGAAAGCCCGTACGAAAACTTGTGTTTGGCGTTCATCTGGTAATTCATCTTGAGCATCATTTGCGTTTCGTTGACGCGGTAACCGAAATCGAACGCCTCGCGGCCATTGTTCTCATAATCGATTCCGAATTTGTACTCGGTATTGGTCAGGATCAGGGCTCCTTTGTTTTTGTCATTGAAGGCGTGGTTCCATTTGAGCGAAACCAATCGGTTGCTGTATTTGTACAACGAATCCGAACTGATGCTGAACGAGTCGTGGCTGTAATACACCGTCGATTCTATCGCGTTCTTGTCGTTGATCTTGTGGACGTATTTGAGGATTCCGTCGTAAAATCCGGCTTTGCTGTTTTTGAGCGACTCGTCGTCGAGTTGTTTGAGGATCCAATTCGAATAGGCCGCCCTGCCGCCTACAAGCAAACTCGATTTTCCCTTGACGATCGGCGTGCTCAAACTGATGTTGCTCGTCACCGGACCGATGCCCGCTTCGCCCATGAATTTCTCGGTGTCGCCATTTTTGGTCGAGATGTCAAAAACCGATGACAATCTACCGCCGAATTCCGCCGGAATGCTGCCTTTGTAAATATCGACTTTCTTGGTCGTGTACGGATTCAAGGCCGAGAAAAATCCAAAAAAGTGCGTCGGATTGTACAGCAAGGCGTTGTCGAGCAAAAACAAATTCTGGTCTTCCTTACCGCCGCGCACGTTAAATCCTGCGGCGCCTTCCCCCGCGGTTTTGATTCCAGGAATGGCGATTGCGACACGCAAAACATCCCTTTCGCCGAAAATCAGCGGTACATTTTTGATGCCCTCGGCCTCGATCGTTGTCACGCCGGTGACAGCAGTCCGGATGGCTTGGTTTTTCTTGCTCTTTACGTTGACTTCCTCGATCATGTTGACTTTTTCGGTGACCCCGAAGTGCAGCCTTCCGTTGCTGTATACGACAATCTTGCGCGTGACTTTCTGGTGTCCGACCGATTCTACCGATAGGGTATGGATGCCCGTCGGAAGTTGCAAGCTGTAGTTTCCATTGGCATCGGTGACCGTACTGATTTTCTTTCCAAGTACGCGGATGCTGATGTTGGCGACCCCTTCTCCCGACTGGTTGTCGGTAATCGTTCCAGATATAGTGTAGGATTTGCTTTCGTTCTTTTTGTTTTCCTTGCCGATGAAGGCGATGCGATTCTGCTGCCCGCTGCTGATGGAGTCATATTGCTGACGGAAAACCGGTTTGTTGATGCCTTCTTCCGATTCTTGGGCGGATGTGTCTTGTCCAAAAAACTGATCGGGCAAATGGTCATAAATGACGCTGTTGCGGGTCAATATCACGCGGTTCCCGTCGACATAAAAATTGAGCGTGGTATTGCTTACCAAGGTTTGCAACACTTCGCTGAGCGGTGCATCGTTGAAATTTCCTGAAACGGTTCCGTTGTCTTCCTTGAGCCAGTTTGGATCGAAATAAAACTGGACATGGGCCACCTGTTCGATTTTCTCGATGGCGGCCATTCGGCTTAGATTTTCAAAGGATGCCGTAATGCGTTGGTCATTTTCCTGCGCAAAAACAGGAAATTGGGACAGGACCAAAAGAAACAAAAGTATTTTCCTCATCGGTTTCCGTTTTGGGTCAGCGATTGCAGGTGCTGGATCAGGTTCTTCATGAATTGCTTCGGATCGGTGCTGCGCAGGTTGCCGTTGGCCTCGTAGAATGCAGCAATGTTCTTTTGAAAATCTGGAAAAACCGCAACCACAGAGCTTTGCGATTGGATGGCATACCAAACCCCGTTGCGTTGGAGTACAAAACTTTCAGCGGGTGTAAATTTGCTAAACGTCCCGTCGCTTCTTACAATTTCCTGACGCTCTTTCTGGTGTTTGACGTACAATTGACATTGTGCCCCCACGGCGACTTCTTCATAAAAACCTTTGGCCAGTGCCCGAGCCCCGTCATAGCGATTGAGGTTGACGAATTTTTTTCCATCCATCTCAAAATAATCCACCTTGCTGGTAATGAGGTTGATTCCCGTGTTGTTGTTCTGGCCGTCTACTTTGGCGATGAGATTGTCCAGGTAAAGGTCGTACTTGAGCGGGTGTCCGGGATACCATTGCCCATCATAGAAAACATTTCCAGCCGAATATTGGTCAAGCAGGTAACGGTGGGAATTGTTGGCAGGCTTAAAAAGATTGCTATGGATGGTTCCGTTATTGATTGCAAGATTTTTTTGGCCCACCTGATTGTCGAAAGTTTCAAACCACCCGGCACTGGGTTGGTTTTGGGCTGGCATTTTAAAAAAAACAAGCAGAAGAATGGAAATCCAAAGACCGTGCTTATGGATGGAGAATTTCATAGGGCAAAAACGTAATGTCTGATGGTATAACTTTGATTGCTGATGGCATAAAGATAAAAAAAAGACTACAAAATCAATCTGGATTGACTTTTTTAACATGGCCAGCAAAAGTTAAAAAACAAAAACCCGATTTAAATCAATAAATCGGGTTTTGCTATCGGAAGAAAATATTATTCCTGCGGGGTTTCGCCTGAATCTCTATTTTCATTGTTTTCCTTTCTTTCCGGACGCGGTCCACGGTCGTCACGACGGTCGTTGCGTGGGCCACGGTTGTCGCGGCGGTCGCCATCGCGTCTTGGTCCGCGGTCGCCGTCACGTCTTTCCGGACGCGGTGCGTTTTCATCGCGTGGCGGACGTGGCAAGAGCGCTTTTTTGGATACGCGTTCTTTTTTGGTCTTCGGGTCGATACCCATGTATTTCACTTCGAGTTCGTCGCCGAGGTTCACCAAATCGGTTACATTTTCGGTACGTTCCCAAGCGAGTTCCGATACGTGGAGCAGGATTTCGTTTCCTGGAGCGTCCATGTATTCTACGACCGCACCAAAATCCATGATCTTGATGACCTTCACTTTGTAAGTCTCGCCGATTTGCGGTTTGAACACCAAAGACTCGATTTTTCTGAGAACCATATCGATGCCTTCCGGAGAAGTACCGAGGATTTCGATCATACCCAGGTTGTCGGCTTCGGTCACTACAATCGTAGTTCCTGAATTCTTCTGCAACTCCTGGATTACTTTTCCACCTGGTCCGATGAAGGCGCCGATCAAGTCGGATGGGATAGAAGCCATGATGATTTTCGGAGCGTGACGTTTCACATCTTCGCGTGGCGTTTCGATCACTTCGGTCAATTTACCCAAGATGTGTAAACGGCCATCGCGTGCCTGCGACAACGCCTGTTCCATAATCTCATAACGCAATCCGTCGATCTTGATGTCCATCTGGCAAGCCGTGATACCGTCTGCGGTACCGGTTACCTTGAAGTCCATGTCGCCCAAGTGATCCTCGTCGCCCAAGATGTCCGACAATACCGCGAAACGCGCACCATCGGTGATCAATCCCATGGCGATACCCGAAACCGGCTTGGTCATTTTGACACCGGCATCCATGAGTGCCAAAGTTCCGGCACAAACCGTCGCCATCGAAGACGAACCGTTCGATTCCAAAACCTCAGAAACCACACGGACAGTATAGGGATTTTCTTCAGAAATCATGTTTTTCAAAGCACGTTGCGCCAAGTTTCCGTGACCGACCTCACGACGGGAAGTTCCGCGCAATGGCTTGGCTTCACCGGTTGAGAACGGCGGGAAATTGTAGTGCAGGTAGAATCTTTCTTCTCCTTGCTCAGACGGTGCGTCGATGATGTTCGCCTCGCGTGAAGTTCCTAAAGTGACCGTAGCCAAGGCTTGGGTTTCCCCACGTGTAAATACGGCCGAACCGTGTGCACGTGGCAAGTAGTCGATTTCGCACCAGATCGGGCGGATTTCGGTAGTCTTACGACCATCGAGACGCAAGCCCAAATCGAGGATGACGTTGCGAACGGCTTCTTTCTGTGATTTGTACAGATATTTCGAAATCAAGTCGCCATTTTCGAGCAATTCTTCTTCGGTGAATGCAGCGAGTACTTCGTCCTTCACGGCAGAGAATTTCTCTGAACGCTCGTGCTTGGCCGAAGCTTCCTGTGCGATGGCATAATATTGGTCATACGACATATCGTAGACTTTCTTCTTGATGTCGTTGTCTGTTCTTTCCTCTTCGTATTCGCGGATGTCTTTCTTTCCGAAAGCAGCCTGCAAACGCTTTTGTGCAGCGATTTGAACCTTGATGGCCTCGTGCGCGAATTTGATCGCGTCGACCATTTCTTTCTCTGAAATCTCTTTCATCTCGCCTTCGACCATCGCGATCGAATCTTCAGAGGCACCGATCATCATGTCGATGTCAGAAAGCGCCAATTGCTCAGGGCTAGGGTTGATGACGAACTGCCCGTCTACACGGCCAACGCGTACTTCAGAAATCAAGGTTTCGAATGGAATGTCAGACAAAGCCAGCGCCGTTGATGCAGCCAAACCGGCGAGTGCATCAGGGATTACGGTTTCGTCGTGCGACATGAGTTGGATCATCACCTGCGTTTCTGCATGGTAATCATCTGGGAATAAGGGACGCAAAACGCGGTCAACCAAACGCATGGTCAATACTTCCTTGTCGGAAGGACGCGCTTCACGCTTAAAGAATCCGCCCGGGAAACGACCCGCTGCGGCAAATTTTTCACGGTAATCTACCGTGAGTGGTAAAAAGTCCACGCCTGGACTTGCTTTACGGGCAGAGACTACGGTGCCAAGCAACATAGCGTCTCCCATGCGTACTACTACTGAACCGTCGGCTTGTTTGGCCAATTTTCCGGTCTCGATCGAGATGCTTCTGCCATCTCCCAAATCGATTACTTCTTTTGTAACTTGTGGAATCATAAGTTATTTTTGATGATTAAACAATGGGTTTTAGTTGTGTTGTAGTGTTGTAGTTGTTGTGTAGTTATCTAAAACCCAATGAAAAACCATTACTTTTTTCCGTTCCGGAATCCACTTTGGAAACCGGTGTATTTGTAAGAACGTAAAAACAAAAAGAGGCGCGTTTGCACCTCTCTTTGATTATTTTCTGATATTCAATTCTTTGATGATCTCACGATATCTGTTGATTTCAGTCTTTTTCAGGTAGTCGAGAAGGCTTCTTCTTTTACCTACCAATTTCACGAGCGAACGCTCTGTGTTGTAATCGTGACGGTTCTTTTTCAAGTGCTCCGTCAAGTGGTTGATTCTAAAGGTGAACAAAGCGATTTGTCCTTCTGCAGATCCTGTGTTTTCTGCTTTTCCTCCGTGTTTAGCGAAGATTTCAGCTTTTACTTCTGATGTTAAGTACATGCTAATATTTATTTAAATGATTATTATGTATCGAACTGGATTTTCCAATTCGTGCGCAAAGGTAATTTTATTTTTTGGAATTGCAAACGTTTTGAATGTCGTTTGTCGGATTTTGAAAATATTTTTTGTGGCGTTGCCGCAGTAGAAGTTTTTTCTTTCAATTTAAAATTTGATGGTTGCGGCCGCGCTATTCGCTGCAATCTTTTACTGCCTCCACTATGCTACGGCAGCAAAAGGATTTTCGCTGCTATCGCTAACGCGGTCGCTGCCGCGAGGGCCTTCTTTTGTCTGGCAACAAAAGAAGCAAAAATGCCGGGCGCACAATCGTTCGGCGACCAGCTCGTTTTCGATGGCTAAATCAAAAGAACTCGCTTCGCTCAGACAGCTTTTGATTTTACGCCATCTTCAAACTGCTGGTGCCCGCCTGCCACGATTGAATCGCGCTGACCTCACGAGGAACGTCTTGTTATAATTGAAAAATTGTAATCCGCTTTATAAGGGAATTGTGCGGTTTAAAAAGATTGTTATAAGAAAGATTGAAGCATAGCCCCGATAGCAACGGAAATCCTTTTGCAAAAAGGATTACCCGAAGCGCAGCGCAGGGAAATCTCTTTTTGTCAAAAGATTGCAGTGGAAAGCGGGAAACAGCTCCTTAGAACAATTTCGCAATACCAGCATTCACAAACTCCAGAAAACGCTCATCGGCTTCATCAAATGCGTCAATGAGGTGTGAATCGATGTCGATTTGCCCAATGTTCTGGCCGTCCACGAAAAGCGGCACGACGATTTCCGATTTGACGGTGATGCTGCAGGCGATGTAGTTGTCCTGCGCCATGACATCGGGAACGACGAAGTTCTGGTTCGAAACCGCGACCTGTCCGCAAATGCCTTTACCGAAAGGAATCACGGTATGGTCGGTGGGTTCGCCCGCATAAGGGCCGAGAATCAGTTCTTCTTTGTCGCCGTTGCGGAAATAAAAACCCACCCAGTCGTAATAGTCGATGTTGTCGCGCAACAAATGGCAAATCTGCAGCAATTTGTCGTCGCGCAATTGGTTTTTGTGGTGCAAAATATCGGTCACTTTGGGCATTAATTCTTCGAGCGTCATGATGTTAAATTTTATCCCTACAAAAGTAAACCATCGGCGCAACTTAAAATTATATAAATTTGTTAAAAAACCGTTTTGACCGCATACCTCACCAAATACAAACCTTTTCTGCTTTTCCTCGGGAAATTCCTGCTGACGTATGCGTTGCTGACGTTTGCCTACCAGATGTATTTGAACCAGTTCGATAAGGCGCATTTCGAAGTCGACGGTTTTACGCGATCGGTCGCTGGGCAAACCCAAAAAGTACTCGCTTTTTTTAATGCAGATGTGGCTACCGAACCGCATCCCGAACAGGCGAGCATCAAATTGCTGTACCAAGGGAAATTCGTCGCGCGCATCGTGGAAGGTTGCAATGCGCTCAGCGTCATCATCTTGTTCATCTCGTTTGTTGTGGCGTTCAGCGGAAAATTCAGGACGACGGTGCTGTTTATTTTTGGCGGCGGCATCCTGGTCCATGTGCTCAATATTGGCCGGATTGCGATTTTGGCTGCGGCGTTGCATGCGTATCCCGAGCACGAAGAACTGTTGCACGGTGTGGTGTTTCCACTGTTTATTTACGGTGTGGTTTTTATTTTATGGGTCGTCTGGGTCAATAAATTCTCGTTGTATGCTGAAAAACCTGTGGAAAAATCGGCTTAAGATCGGTATCGCGTTGCTGCTCGTTTTTTTACTTGCGCTCGTGCGTATTTATGAGCACGCATTGTTTTACGATCCGTTTGCGTATTATTTCGAGGGCGACTACCTTAATTTGACCTTTCCCGAATACGACGGTTGGCAATTGTTCTGGAGCTTGACCGAACGTTATTTCCTCAATACGATCATTTCGCTCGCGATTATTTTTGTGCTGTTCCGCGAGGTGCCCTTGGTCAAATTTGCGGGAATTTTGTATGCGGTATTTTTCGTGGTTTTGATGGCTTCGTTTTTCGGATTGATCACATTTTCCGGTAGCGAGAACAACTTTATTGTCTTCTACGTCAGGCGTTTCTTGATCCAGCCTTTGTTTGTTTTGTTGTTTGTTCCGGCGTTTTACTATCAAAAACGAATGGCAAAAAATAACATTTCTTAAACAAGTCTGTTTTGTTTTTTGGGTACATTTGCAACATGAAACTTAAAAAATGCACCAGTTTGTTATTGGCTTTGCTCGTGTTGTTCTCGAATGCGGGGCTGGCTTTCAACGTGCATTATTGCGGGGGTGAAATCGCCAAGATTTCTTCGGTCTATGCTTCGGATAATGCTTCCGCAGACGGGAATCCGATGGCCGAACGCGCCTGCTGCATCGCCAAGGCGAAAGAAAACAAAACCTGTTGCGACAACAAAATCATCCAATCCGAAAAGAAATCGGATGTCGTGGTCAAGACTTTTTCGTTCCAGATCGATGCGCCTTTCGTGCTCCACCAATGGAATCCGCTTGTTTTCGTTCCGGTAGCCGAAGTTACGATTCCGCAAACCACTTCTTATTACTGCGATGCGCATGCGCCGCCGCTGTATCAACTGTATTCCCAGCTTATTTTTTACGCCTGATTTTTAATGTTGTCTTAGGAACGGCCCGATTCGTTGCGGCCGAAATCAAGTTCAATCATTAAAAATCAAATTATGCATTATAGAATCACAGTGCTTTTGCTGTTGTTTTCGATGTTGGCCACCGCGCAGGAAGAAGTCAAACCCGACACCATCCAATCGGTCAAAATCGAAGGCTCGCGCAAAAGCCTCAGAAAATCCACCACGGTGACGGCCAATACGATGGTCATGACGAGCCGTGAACTGCTCAAGGCCGCGTGCTGTAACCTGGCCGAGAGTTTCGAGACCAATCCGTCGATCGATGTCAATTTCGCCGATGCGCTGACGGGAACCAAACAAATCAAGATGCTCGGGCTCACGAGTCCGTACCTCATGGTCACCGAGGAAAACATCCCGTCGGTGCGCGGCGCCTCGCAAGCCTACGGCATGACGTTTACGCCCGGCACTTGGGTCGAGAGCATCCAGGTGACCAAAGGCGCGGGTTCGGTGGTCAACGGTTTTGAAAGCATTTCGGGCCAGATCAACACCGAATTGCTCAAGCCGATGAACGACATCCCGTTTTTCCTCAATATGTACGGTTCGACCGATTCGCGTTTTGAGGCCAATGTGCATGCGAATCAGAAATTGTCCGACAAATGGGCTACTTCCTTGTTCCTGCACACCAACGCGCGGCTGTCCAAAAAAGACATGAACCACGATCATTTCCTCGACAATCCGCTCGGCAAACAGGTCAACGTGATGAACCGTTGGCAATATGCCGATCCCGAAAAAGGCTGGGTCAGTTTCATCAATTTGCGTTACATGAACGACGAGAAACAAACCGGGATGGTCGAATTCGATCCCGACCAGCACAAGTTTTCGACACACCACTGGGGCTCGGAAATCAATACCGAACGTTTCGATATTTCGACCAAAATCGGCTATGTGTTTCCCGATGCGCCTTACCAGAGCATCGGTTTCCAGAACGCATTCTCGAGCCACGACCAGGATTCGTATTTCGGGTTGAATGTGTACGACATCCGCCAGCAGAGTTACTATTCGAACCTGATTTTCAATTCGATCATCAACAACACGATGCACAAGTTTGCGACGGGACTCAATTTTACCTATGACCGTTATGAGGAGTTCGTCGGTGTGCCGAACATCAACCGCGATTTCGATCGCATCGACAATTCGATCGGGGCGTTTTTCGAATACACTTATGACAACAACGACAATTTCAGCCTGATCGCGGGCGGACGCGTCGACAACCACAACCGATTGGGGACTTTCGTCACGCCGCGTCTGCATTTGCGGTACAACCCGTGGGAAAAGGGAACCTTTCGCGCTTCGGCGGGCCGCGGGAAAAGATCGGCCAATATTTTTGCCGAAAACCAGCAGTTGTTTGCGAGTTCGCGCGTGTTCGATGTCTTGAATACGAAAGGAAAAATTTACGGACTCGATGCCGAGATTGCGTGGAATTACGGCATTTCATTCAGCCAACAATTCCTGCTTTTCGGTAAAAATGCCGATGCCGGATTCGATCTGTACCGCACCGATTTCCAAAACCAAGCCGTAGTCGATTTGTATGCGAGTCCGCAACAGGCGTTGTTTTACAACCTCGACGGCAAGTCGTTTGCCAACAGTTTCCAGCTCGATTTCAATTACGAACCCATCAAGCACCTGAACCTGCGCACGGCCTACAAGTATTATGACATCCAAACCGATTACCTGAGCGGCACCTACCAACGTCCGTTGCAGGCCAAGCATCGCTTTTTTGCCAATGCCGAATTCGCGACGCACATCGACGACAAAGGCCACCGTTGGAAATTCGATTTCACCTACAACTGGATGGGCGCGCAGCAGTTGCCGTACACGGCGACCAATCCAGAATCCGACCGACTGCCGGAATTTTCGGGTGCGTTTTCGCTCATGAATGCGCAAATTACACGTACCTTTTCCTCGACGTTTGAAATGTACATCGGCGGGGAAAACATCGGGAATTACAAACAGGACAAAGCCATTTTGGGCGCCGAAGACCCGTTTGGGAATACGTTCGATTCGTCGATCGTGTATGCGCCGGTTTTTGGGCAGATGTATTATGCCGGACTTCGGTTTAAGATAAAATAATTAGAAAATTAGAAAATTAGAAAATTAGAAAATTAGAAAATTAGAAAATGAAACATTTAATCATCATATTGCTCGTGTCGGTTTTTGGAATGTCGGCACAGGCGCAGGAAAAAAGCAAGAATGCCAAATATTCGTTTGAAGTCAACGGCAATTGCGACCAATGCAAAAAAAGAATCGAGAAAGCGGCCTATTCTGTTTCGGGTGTCAAAATGGCGGTCTGGGATTTGGAAACGCACCAGCTCAACGTGATCCTGAACGAAGAAAAAACCTCGGTTGCCGAAGTCAAGAAAGCCATCGCCAAAGTCGGCCATGATACCGATGAATTTAAGGCCACCGACGAAGATTACACGAACCTGCACCACTGCTGCCAATACGAAAGAAAGCCATGATGAAGCACACGTATACAGTCACCGGAATGACCTGCAACGGTTGCCGGATTGGGGTAGAAGACAAGCTCAGCCGTATTCCGGGCGTGGTCCAGGCAACGGTCAATCTCGAAAAAGGAGAAGCCGAGATCGAGATGAAAACACACATTTCTACGGGTGCGTTCCAAAATGCACTCGGTGACAAATACAAGATTTACGAAAAGAATGAGGCGCTTTCGCTGCCGATGGATTTTGGGATGGAACAGCAAAAGTCGGAGTGGCGGCAATTGTTTCCGCTGTTCCTGATTTTCGGCTACATCACGGCCGCTTCGGTTTTGATGAACTGGAAAACATGGAGTGGACATCATTTCATGCTCGATTTCATGGGACTGTTCTATATCGTATTCAGTTTCTTCAAGATGCTCGATCTCAAGGGTTTCCCGGATTCGTTCCGGATGTACGATCCGCTGGCCAAGAAAATTCCGGTTTATGCGACGGTTTATCCGTTCATCGAAACCATTCTTGGCCTGATGTTCTTGATGCATTTTGAGATAGCAATCGCGCTGTATGCCACGGTTATCATTCTGGGAATCACAACGTTTGGCGTAACCAAAGTGCTGCTCGACAAGAAATCGATCCAATGTGCCTGTCTGGGTACGGCTTTAAAACTGCCGATGACCAAAGCCACGTTCATCGAAAACAGCATCATGATTGCGATGGCGCTTGTGATGATTTTGCAGACTTTTTAAGCGTTAAGAAAACCTAAAAGTCAAGCGATAAATTGCGGTTTGCGTAAATTATTCTTACTTTCACAGGCTCAAAATAAAACAAGCAGAAACCCATGGACAATTTCGAATGGACCCAATTATTGAATCCCGAATTTTACATCACTCTAAAAGTCGGGGGCATCGAATGGGGTCTGTACATCGTGACCTTTATCGTTTTTGCCGAAACCGGATTGTTCGCGGGATTCTTTTTACCGGGCGACAGTTTGTTGTTTCTTTCCGGAATCTACAGCCGTGATTTGATCGAGAATGTCGTTTCGATCCCGAGCGATTTGGTCAATGTGACCTTGCTTTCGACGATTATTGCTGCTGCGGGAATACTGGGCAACATGGTGGGTTATTGGTTTGGCGCCAAAAGCGGCTATTACCTGTTCAAAAAAGAAGACAGCTTTTGGTTCAAGAAAAAATACCTGTTGCAATCCAAGGATTTCTTTGAAAGATACGGCGGGAAAGCCATTATTTTCGCGCGTTTCCTACCGATTTTCAGAACCTTCGCGCCTATCGTGGCCGGCATTGTGACCATGGACAAGAAGAAATTCATGTTCTACAACATTTTGAGTTCTTTCCTTTGGTCTTTCGTTTTGGTTTTTTCAGGACATTATCTTTACGGGATGTTTTTGGAGAAATTCGGCATCGACCTCAAGCACCACATCGAGTACATCGTCATCGGAATTATTCTGATCTCTACGTTTCCGGTGTTTATGAAATTGATCAAGAAACAGAAACCGGCAGTATAAAAAAGAAATCCGTTAGTTCGCTAGCGGATTTTTTTTTTTAACATTAGACTGCTACGGAATTTCTAAAAGATGCGTTTCCGAAATCATGTTGCCATCCGCATCCATCCCTTCCATGACCACACAAACCGATTTCTGGTACAGGTTGGGAATCGAAAAACTGAAACTTCCATTCTCATCGGTATCGATCATCGGATTCCAAAAGATGGTTCCGAGTTTCTGGAAACCTTCCTCACGGACATTGTCGTATTTCGGATTTTGGAACGGCGTATGCCGCTGGAACCCATTCTTGATGACTAAGGCAGGAGAGCCTGTCGGTGAAACTTCGTAAGAAGAACCTTGTTTGGTGTAAACCTTAATCACGCCACTGGAACCGCCTACCGACACATCGTTTGAATGTTTGTTCAGGTAAATCTCATCGATGCGCGCCAGCGTATAATTTTCAAGGACATCAAAATTAGAAACCATTACATCATCTATAAAAACGACCGGACTCCGCGCCGGTGATCCTCCGGTTACGCCACCGCCGCTGGTGCGGACCATTACACTGCCGCCCAGGCCATAACCATTGGTTCGCCTGACGGTTTCTGTACGCGAGACCTGCGGACTTGTGGTGGTGCCCGGTATGCCCATTTGGCTGTAAATCATTACCGATCCTTCTGCGCGGCTTACCGAAAAACCATTGGCGCCGATGTAACCCAATAACGATTTGGGCGCATCGGCATCGGTAACCTTATAACCGCGGGCGGTCATATTGCCCATACGGTTGCGGTACTTGAGCTTGTTTTTTTTGTTTTCGATTGTGATGCTGTCCAGAAGAATTGAGTTTTCAATCTTGGGAAAAGGCAAAGAACTTTCATAAACAATCGGTGTTGCACAATGCTTGACCGGGGAAACAAACGCTTTAATCAGGCGGCGGTTGTTGTTCAGTATTTGGAAACCCATTCGTTGGCCCAATATTTTTCCGGTCTTGTCTTTGGGCAAAAAGTAGATCTTGGCAGAATCGATGGCCAGCAAATTCTTGAAGATGAATTCGTTTTGCGCATCCGGACTGGTAAATTCGTCAAAACCCAACGACGTCGATTTCATGTTGATCTTGAAAATATCGGTTTTTTTAGTGTCCGAATTGATGATGCCTTTGACGGCCAGGCCAAAATCGGAATCGTACTTTTTTTGCGGAGGCGCTGTCATTATCTGTTCCCAGTCGTATTTGGGCTTTTCGGTCAGTAGTACGTGGTCGAGTTCGTAATGCTTCTTTCGGTTGAAATCACGCAGGTAATATCCCAAGTGGCCCACAGGCTCCTGCAAGTAAGCATCGAAAGCCATGCCTGCTTGGATCGGTTTGTCGGGCGATTGATTGACCGAAGCCGCCGGGACCACTGAAATACTCATTGTTCCCGCCCGAATGCCGGACGCACCGGTAATCTTAATCTGGTCTTGATTTTTTGAGACAATGTTCAGCAGGCTCTTCTGCGGCACATCTAAAGGGTCATAAATAACGCGTTGGGCGAGCAGTTTCGCATTCGAATCCACGAGGAAAAAGGCATTGAGCCCGCCAGCTACCTCGCTGCGCTGGATGGCTAGGCTTTGCTCAAAAACACCGACAGGGAATTGCAAATCGATGAAATTGGCACCGCCGTTTTGCTGAATGACCAAGGTCAGTGTTTGGAGGGAGGTATGGGTAGCCGGGTTGGTCTTGACCTTGACCATGACCTTGTCCTGGACAATGCAGTTGTTGGCCGAAAAAGTAAAGCCGGTGGCCGACGGAAGCGGAAGCAATCGCTCTTGGCTAACACCGTTGGCCTTGAAACGGATGCGGTAGCGTTGCAGTTCGGCGTTGTAAACCTCAAAGCGGCCATAGCCGAACTGGTCGGTCGAAGTGGTGGCCAGCACAGTTCCTTTGGTGTCGATGACCTCAATACCGCCCAAGGCAATGCCCAGTCCGGAGCAGTCGGCCACGCGAAAACCGATGGTATTGGAAACACCGGCAAGAAAAACACCGCTTTCGGGAAAAAACTGTACGTCGATTTGATCGTAATTGATTTTTTGTTGCCAGCCGATGGTTTTGTCTTGTGTATTGAGCAAGGTAATGCGGTACACCGAAGATTCGTCTTCCGCAAAATTGTTCATATAATTTGTAAAGGCTTGGATAAAATATGTCCCCGATTTGATGTCGTCGGGAATGTTGAAGTAACCGTCGAATAAGCCGTTTTCAGCGAAATACAATTGCGAACCTACTTTCTGTCCATTTTCATCCAACAGGTTCAGGTAAACATTGGTGGTGTTGTGCGTCGGCTGGTTTTTTTTCTCGACAATATACCCTTTGAACCAAATACGGTCGTTGGTTAGGTAGATGTTTTTATTGAGATGCAAATGGATGTTTTCGCGGTCGAGCGCAAAATATGATTGGAGTGCGGTTGCCATTTTCTGGTGCAACGGATTCGGTGCCGGTTGTTGTGCGTATACGGACAAGGCAAGCAGGCAAATCATGGTTTGCATGTAGAATCGAAGACGGGTCATGTGTATTGGTTTGGTTGTGACGAATATAGTATTTCCCAGCCAAATCCAATACAGAAAATCTAGACTTAATGTTAAAAAAAATCCCGTTTCAATCGAAACGGGATTTTTATTTGTATCGGTTTTGATCTTACATCATACCGGGCATGCCACCGCCCATCGGCATTCCGCCTGCAGGGGTATCTTCTTTGATGTCGACCAATGCACATTCGGTGGTCAGGATCATTCCCGAAACCGAAGCGGCATTTTCGAGAGCCACACGCGTTACTTTTTTAGGATCGATGATGCCGGCCTTGAGCATGTCGACGTATTCATCGGTTTTGGCATTGTATCCGAAATCTTTCTTGCCTTCGGCTACTTTGGCCACGACAACCGAACCTTCGAGACCAGAATTCTCTACAATTGTACGCAATGGCGCTTCCACGGCACGCGATACGATTTGGATTCCGGTCGCTTCGTCGGCATTGTCGGTCTTGATCGAAGCCAATACGGTTTTGGCCCTCAATAAAGCCACACCGCCTCCGGCAACGATTCCTTCTTCGACGGCCGCACGGGTGGCGTGCAGGGCATCGTCCACACGGTCTTTTTTCTCTTTCATTTCCACTTCAGAAGCGGCGCCCACATACAATACAGCCACACCTCCGGCGAGTTTGGCCAGACGTTCCTGCAATTTTTCGCGGTCGTAATCAGAAGTCGTGGTTTCCATCTGCGACTTGATTTGGTTGATGCGCAGCTTGATGTTGTTGGCATCGCCGGCACCGTTTACGATCGTCGTATTGTCTTTGTCGATGGTTACTTTTTCGGCTGTTCCGAGCATTTCCAAAGTCGCGTTCTCCAAAGTATAGCCGCTTTCTTCCGAAATCACGGTTCCGCCCGTCAAAATAGCGATGTCCTCGAGCATGGCTTTTCTACGGTCGCCAAAACCAGGAGCCTTAACCGCGGCGATTTTGAGCGCACCGCGCAATTTGTTCACGACCAAAGTAGACAAAGCTTCGCCGTCTACGTCTTCGGCAATGATGAGCAAAGGTTTGCCCGATTGCGCCACCGGTTCGAGTACCGGAAGCAATTCCTTGAGCGAGGAAACTTTTTTGTCGTACAACAAAATGTAAGGTCTTTCGAGTTCGACTTCCATTTTATCGGTATTGGTCACGAAATAAGCCGACAGATAACCGCGGTCGAATTGCATCCCTTCCACGACATCGACGTAAGTCTCGGTTCCTTTGGCTTCCTCCACGGTGATGACACCTTCTTTGCCTACTTTGGCGAATGCCTTGGCAATCAATTCGCCGATGGTTTCGTCGTTGTTGGCCGAAATAGAAGCAACCTGCTTGATTTTTTCAGAGGAGCTGCCGACTTCCTTGGCTTGTTTGCCCAGATCGGTAACGATGGCTTCAACAGCCTTGTCGATACCGCGTTTCAAATCCATCGGATTCGCTCCGGCAGCGACGTTCTTGAGTCCTTCTTTGACGATGGCTTGAGCGAGAACGGTAGCGGTTGTCGTTCCGTCTCCGGCCAGGTCATTGGTTTTGGAAGCGACTTCCTTGACCATTTGCGCGCCCATGTTTTCGAGGGCATCCTTTAATTCGATTTCCTTGGCTACGGTCACCCCGTCCTTGGTCACGTTTGGTGCACCAAACGATTTGCCGATGATGACGTTGCGGCCTTTCGGGCCCAAGGTTACTTTTACTGCATTGGCCAATGCGTCCACGCCGCGCTTGAGTCCGTCGCGGGCTTCGATGTCAAATTTTATATCTTTTGCCATGTTTTATTTGTTGAATCGTTAATTTATTTTATACCGTTCGGTCTTTCGGCCTCGGGTGTTGCATCGTTTAATCGGTTAGATGATGGCAAGAATGTCATCTTCTCTCATTATTAAATAATCTTTGCCTTCGAGTTTGAGTTCGGTTCCGGCATATTTTCCGTAGAGCACGGTGTCGCCTACTTTTACGGTCATGGCATGGTCTTTTGTTCCATTGCCCACCGCTACGACAGTTCCTTTTTGCGGTTTTTCTTTGGCCGTATCGGGAATAAAAATACCTGAAGCAGTTTGGGTTTCGGCTGCGACAGGTTCGATTAAAACGCGGTCTGAAAGTGGTTTGATGTTTAAAGCCATAGGGTTTGTATTTTGTGTTAACTAATTTTCGGGTTCGCCTTTGTCAGAAATTGTGCCATCGGCCCAAAACTGACATTTTGTTAAAAAAAATGCCAGCGTGGTGACAAGCTGGCATTTTCTATGGGTATCGTTTACCGATTATTTTTTTTCGGTCTCTGCAGGTGTTGCTGCTGGTTCTGTAGTGGCAGCATCAGTTGTTGCAGGAGTAGCGGCAGCCGGTGTAGCTGCGGCAGGAGTTGCCGGCTTAGGCGCAGCAGTCTCGGTGGCGTCATTTCCAATTTTTGAACTGTTGTCGTTCAATGCTCCGGTAAAACTCAAGCTCGACAACATGATCAAAACGATCAGGATGGTTCCCAAGGTCCAAGTACTTTTGTCGAGGAAGTCGGTTGTCTTTTGAACACCGCCCAACATTTGAGATCCGCCCAAAGTAGAAGATAAACCACCTCCTTTAGGGTTTTGAACCATGATCACGACGATCAACAGGAAACAAACGATGGTGATGAGCACCAGAAAAATTGAAAAAGTATCCATTTTGTATTAAGTATTATTTTGTTGTAAATTCTTGATATCTAAAATTCGGTCTGCAAAGAAACTACTTTTTTCCGGATATTTCAAAATTAAAATTTCATAAGCTTGAATTGCCTTGTGATATTTTTTTTGTTCGAGGTATACCCGTGCCAAAGTTTCGGTCATCAAATACGAATTGTCAGCACTGCTGGGCTCTACAATTACACTCGGTGTCAATGGCGCGTCGTGTTTGACCGGTGAGATTTTTGGACTGGTTTGGATAAAACGGTCAATCAACTCGTTTTTTTTTTGTTTCTCCAGGTCGGTTTCGGAGAAATTTTCTGCTGCGGGAATCAGGTTTTCGATTGCCGTCTCTGCTGCCGTTACAGCATTTTCCTCACGTACAATCGGTTTGAATTTCGAGAGTTGCAGCCACTCCTGGAACGAATGTCTTTCGTCCTTCGAAAACTCCAATGGTTTGCCGATTTCAAGGTTTTGTTCGGCCTGGGTTTGGTTGGGAATTTCTTCGGGAATGATGTCCGTTTGCGTTGTTTGCGCTGGTTCAGAAGAATCAATAACTGTTTCGGGCTGCATTTCGGAAGCCAGTTCGGCAGGAATGATCTCCGGGATTTCGGCTGTTTCATCTGTAACCGATGCCGTGATTTGATTGTCGGCAGCAATTTCGGTTTCTGAAAGGATTTCTGTTATGGCTTCTTCGGTCGTTTCTTGTGCCCATTCCTCTTTGGCATCCGTTTCGGTTGGTGCCGTGGTGCTTTCTTCCGATGCAACTGCTGGCCCGGCCGGTTCGCCATCGGTACCGGTTACCGGAATCCAATCGTCTGCCGACGGAACTTCTTCGGTCGTGGCGTTCATGCTCGAATCTACGACCATTTCTTCCTGTCCCGCTTCTTTGATCGAAGACAAGATCGATTGTTCGACGGTGTTTTCGCGGATTTCCAACTTGGGTTCTACGAGTTCAATTTCCTTGACCGGAATCGCCGCGATTTCAGACAATTTCTGGTCGAGTAAATCGTTCTGGATCGAGGTAAAACTTTCCGAAGTGATGAAATCGAACAACACGCTGCGGTCGGCCGTATGCGCGGCGGTGACCTTGAGTACGTAATTGTACTTGAAGCTGTTCTGGTTGTAAAGTCCTTTGAGGTAAAGCGCGCGCGCACTTTGGAAATAAGGGAATTCCTGGACGATTTTTTCCAATACCGCCGTCTGCTTTTCATTCACAGCATCGGGCTTGTTCATCAAATAAATATATTCTGTTATATTCAAAATGTGATCGGTATCGGGTTAGTGAAAGCAAATTAACGAATAAAGTTCGCCAATTCAAAATTTACCATTTGGCAAATGATTCGTTGAAAATATCCTGCGTAATCCGTTCGAGCACCTCGTCGATGGCTGAGTTGAGCGGTGCGCCAACCAACTGGGTCGTGCCCGAATAATCGTAGAAAAAAGAGAAGCGTTTTTCAAAATCATCGGCTTCCTTGTTCTTGTTGGTGTAACGCACATTGACCGTGATGATCAGTTTGGTTTGCGCCGCACGCTGGTCGGCCGTGGCCGTAGTCGGCTGGAACCGGTAATCGACAATTTCGCCTTCGTATACCAAATCGCCACCGGTACGTACCAGGTTCAGGTTGGTTTGGTTCTGGATCAAATCCTGCAATTTGAGCGTAAACGTACGGTCGAGCCCGGGTTCCACCAAAGGCGCATTGTTGAGGAAATAATTGACCTGGAAAGTTTTGGCGTCGATTTTTCCCGTCGTTCCGGTAAAGTTGTACACCCCACAACCGTTCAGGCTGATCGCGGCGACCATTAAAATCAGGAATTTGATGTGTTTCATAAGGTGTAAAGATACAAATGTGGCTTTATATATAGGTGTACCGAAATTACAAATCGAATTGTTTGATCTTGCGGTACAAGGTGCGCTCCGAAATACCGAGTTCGTCTGCCGCGGCTTTGCGTTTGCCTTTGTTTTTCTCGAGCGATTTCTTGATCATTTCGATTTCCTTTTGCTCGAGGCTCAGTGTTTCTTCTTCCTCGATGGTTTCGGCGAAAGAATAATCGTCCTCGGGTTCGTGCGTATCGATGATCGGTTGTTTGTTCTGTACCGGAAGAACCGACAATTCGTGCGGTTCGACAAAGTCGATTTCACTGTCGTCCTGTCGTCCGTAGATTTTCTGGATCAGGTGCGGATTGGTTTCCTGAACTTTCGACGCGCCATTTTTCATGAGTTCGAGCGTCAATTTTTTCAAATCATTGAGGTCGCTTTTCATGTCGAACAACACGCGGTACAAAATATCGCGCTCGGTGCTGAAATCGCTTTCCGATTTTTTGCCCGGAATCACCGAAGGCAGGTTCGAGCCTTCCTCGGGCAGGTAACTTTGCAAGGTCGTCCCCGAAATGTCGCGGTTGGTCTCGAGTACCGAAAGCTGTTCGGCCACGTTGCGCAACTGGCGGATGTTGCCGCCCCAACGGAATTTCTGCAACAGGTTCACCGCGTTTTCATCGAGCCGCAAGGGCGGCATTTTGTATTTGTGCGCAAAATCCGAAGCGAACTTGCGGAACAGCAAATGGATGTCATCCTGGCGTTCGCGCAACGGGGGCAGGTTGATTTCGACGGTACTCAAACGGTAATACAAATCCTCGCGGAATTTGCCTTTCTGGATCGCGTCGAACATATTGACATTGGTTGCGGCCACGATGCGTACGTTGGTTTTCTGCACCTGGGACGAACCCACCTTGATGAATTCGCCGTTTTCGAGCACGCGCAACAGACGCACCTGGGTCGTGAGCGGCAATTCGCCTACTTCGTCGAGGAAAATGGTGCCGCCGTTGGCTACTTCAAAATAGCCTTCTCGGGTGCTGGTCGCGCCCGTAAAAGCGCCTTTTTCGTGCCCGAACAATTCGCTGTCAATCGTGCCTTCGGGAATCGCGCCACAGTTCACGGCAATGTATTTCCCGTGTTTGCGGTGGGAGAGCGAGTGGATGATTTTGGGAATGCTTTCTTTCCCCACACCGCTTTCCCCGACGACCAATACCGAAATATCGGTCGGGGCAACCTGTATGGCCTTTTCGACGGCGCGGTTGAGTTTCGGGTCGTTCCCGATGATTTCAAAACGTTGCTTGATGGCTTGTACTGATTCCATAACTGTAATTGTAAAGTGTTCGGAGACTTACTTTAATTTGGTTTTGATGGGCAATGTGCCGAGAAGCCTGCGGATTTCCTTGTATTGTGTTGGATCCAAATCGGCTTTTCGGATCACGAGCGCTTTTCTGGAAGCGATAAACAATAAGAAATACGCGTTGGTTTCGGTAATTTTTTTCAAATCTTTCCAGAAATATTTGATTTCGAAACTTTCTCCTTTTTCCTGGAAATAGTCATTGGTGATGATGAAACGGATGTCTTCCTTAATCCGGGGTTGGTCGAAAATGGTTTTTTTGACATGTTGGTATACCGCGTAAACCATCATCGCCGGAAAAAGCAGCAGCCAGAGCAAGATGGGCCCGATGTCCGAAAATGTTGATTGGGGATCGAGCAAAACAACCAACAGCATGAGTACAAACGAAGAAACCAAGATCCAATAAATCGGGCGGTTCAAGACTAATCCGAGTGAAACCTTGAAATAATCCTTGAACAAGATTTGCGGTTTGATGACAATTTCTTCCATATTAATTCATTTCAGAATAGCCGACCGCTTTGCCGATCAAGGTGCCGCTGGTGCAACTGGTAATCTCGACGTTGACGAAATCGCCAATTTTGTAATTTTCCTTTGGGAACACGACCATAAGGCTTTGTGAATTGCGTCCCGACAAATCATTTTCGGATTTCTTTGACACCTTTTCAATCAGGACTTCTACCGTTTTACCGACATACATTTGGGTGCGCTGGCCTGAGTGTTTGCGTTGCAAATCGACGATTTCCTGCAAGCGGCGCAGCTTGGTTTCTTCGGGCACATCGTCTTCCATTTTCCTGCCGGCCAATGTGCCGGGTCTTTCAGAATAGGCATACATATAGCCGAAATTGTATTGGACGTATTCCATCAAATCCAAGGTGTCCTGGTGGTCCTGCTCGGTTTCGGTCGGGAAGCCGGCGATCATGTCCTGCGTGATTTCGACATCGGGAATAATATTCCTAATCTTATTAATGAGTGTAATGTATTCCTGGCGCGTGTGCAGGCGGTTCATCAGTTTGAGGATGCGGTCGCTGCCCGATTGTACAGGCAAATGGATGTGCTTACAAACATTCGGGTATTTCGCGATGACGTGCAAAACCGGTTCGTGCATGTCCTGCGGATTCGAGGTCGAGAAACGGATGCGCATTTTGGGGAATGCCACGGCCGCCATTTCGAGCAATTGCGCAAAATCGACTGCGGTCGCCTTGGCCATTTCGGAGGCATTGACAAAGTCCTTCTTGAGACCGCCGCCGTACCACAAATAACTGTCGACATTCTGACCCAATAAAGTGACTTCCTTGAATCCTTTGTCCCACAAATCCTTGATCTCGTCCATGATGCTTTGCGGCTCGCGGCTGCGTTCGCGTCCGCGCGTAAACGGCACGACGCAGAACGTACACATGTTGTCGCAGCCGCGCGTGATCGACACAAAGGCGGTGATGCCGTTGCTCATCAGGCGCACGGGAGAAATGTCGCCATAGGTTTCTTCTTTTGAAAGGATCACGTTGATCGCGTCGTTTCCGGCTTCGACTTCTTGCAGCAAATTCGGTAAATCTTTGTAGGCGTCGGGGCCAACGACCAAATCGACGATTTTTTCCTGTTCGAGGAATTGGCTTTTGAGGCGTTCGGCCATGCAGCCCAAAACCCCGACTTTCATTTTCGGGTTCTGGCGGCGCTTGACGGCATTGTATTTTTCGAGGCGTTTGCGGACGGTTTGTTCGGCCTTGTCGCGGATGGAGCAGGTATTTACGAGCACCAAATCAGCTTCTTCCAAAACAGAAGTTGTGTTGTAGCCGTTGGTCGCCAAAATGGAAGCCACGACTTCGCTGTCGGAAAAATTCATCGCGCAGCCGTAACTTTCTATAAAGAGTTTCTTTTTGTTTTCGGGATTGTGTTCGAGAACGAGGCTTTCACCTTGTTTGCTTTCTTCAATAATCTTTTCCATAAACACTTTTAAAGCGGGATTTCGTCAGTGCGCAAAGATAAGACTAAAAATCAAAATCTGACAAGATGGCAGTTTAACATTAACAAACTTTAAATTATTTTGCTAGATTTGGAATGCCAAAACAAACGCTATGAAGTTAAATTACTTAAAGTTACCGTTGTTGATATTGCTACTCAATGTCTTCAACGTTTCCGCCCAAAATGTGGAATGGGCCAAAATGATGACCGCGACAGGTACCATAGGCTTGCATGCAATTGCCGCAGACCATTCCGGAAATTCTTATGTAGGCGGAAATTTCCTGGGATCGGCTAATATTGCGGGTATTGCCTTGGCCAATTCCAATGCTTCCGGACTCGACTGTTTTGTGGCCAAATTCAACGCATCTGGTCAGCCGATATGGGTCAGTCGAATAGGAGGAGATATCAGTCAGGAGACTAAATTTGTCAAGACGGATGCCACGGGAAATGTTTACATCGCGGTGACTTCAAACGGATTACAGACCACTATTGGTGGCGTGGTTTATAACAATGAAGCCAATTCAACCGATTCTTATATCGTGAAATACAATACTGATGGCGAAATCCAATGGGTACGGTCTATCAATACAGTGTCCAGTGAAGTGATTTATGGTTTTGATGTGAGCGCTGAAGGCAAGGTTTTGCTTGGATGTTCGAGCGGTGCGCCAAGCCTCACTTTGGGCGATTACACCGTAGTTGCGCAAAATGGATTTACCAGATTGATGGCGGCCCTTGACACCAATGGAAATTATCTTTTCGCAAAGCCATGTGTTTTTGGGAAATTTAAATTTTGCCCTGATGACAGTTTTTATTTGTGTGCCACCTTTCAGGATTCGGTTACCATTGAAGGGCAGACGCTACTCACGAATGACAATGCAGGCGTGAACCAGCCTTATGGCGATATTTTTTTGGCGAAGTTCGATTCGGAGGCCAATCTCATTTGGCTTAATCAATACGCAGGAAATAAGGAGGACAGCCTGCGTTCATTCGATGTTGACAGCGAAGGGAGTGCTTATTTGCTTGGAAATTTCACAAGTGATAATCTGACGTTTGGCTTTACGGCACTCAACAAGATCCAGCAGCATTCTGATTTCATGGCCAAGATTAACAGCGATGGTTCGACCGTATGGGCTAAAAATATTTGCGGCAACGGGATTTACTTGTTTACCTACACTAATTCTGTTGATGCTGCGGGGAATATCTTTATTTGCGGGACGTATGATGGAGACTACGATTTCGGGAACGGTGTTTCGCTTGCCAATTATGATGAAGTCGGTGTCAATTCCACGCATTTCGTAATCGCATTCGACAATAATGGAACGCCCAAATGGAGTAAATCGGCCAATTATACAGGCGTATATGGTTGGAATTTTATCACGAGTAATGATTCCGGCGATGTATTTTTCACGGGGAATTTCAACAGCACGTCCATTTCTTTTGACGCCGTTACGCTTGCGGGAAGTTCAAATCCCGGGGTTGATGGTTTTTTGATGAAGGCACATGACAGTGCGTTGGCTGCTGCTTCCTTCGATAGGGCATCGACAGGACTTTTCCCGAATCCGGCAGCGCATCAATTGTATGTAAAAAACCTGGATTTGGAAAAAAATACGAAGTACCAAATAATCGATATGCAAAGCCGAATAGTGCAATCGGGGATGCTTTTGGATAACAATACAGGACTCGATATTAGTGAATTGAATGCGGGTTTCTATGTTCTATCGATTGGTGGAAGCGCCTGGAAATTCATCAAGAAGTAATGTTTTTTGGACGGTTGACTTTAATCGAGGAGCAAGCCAATTGCCATTCGATCGCCACGTTGAAACCAAATAAAAAAACAACTATAAAAAAAAATCCCATACTTTTGCGGCACGCAACCGAGCGAAAACGAATCGGACTTGCGTCAAAAAACAATTGAATATGGCAAAGAATTTAGTGATAGTGGAGTCGCCTGCAAAGGCAAAAACGATAGAGAAATTCCTCGGCAGTGATTTCCAGGTGGAATCGAGTTACGGGCACATCGCCGATCTTCCGTCGAAGGAAATCGGGGTTGATGTCGAGAACGGATTCAAACCCAAATACGAAGTCTCGCCCGACAAGAAAGCACTGGTCAGCAAACTCAAGACCTTGTCCAAGAATGCCGAAACGGTTTGGCTCGCGAGCGATGAGGACCGCGAAGGGGAGGCCATTTCTTGGCACCTGGCGGAAGAACTCAAGCTCGATAAGAACAAGACGAAAAGAATCGTTTTCCACGAAATCACCAAAAGTGCCATTCTTAAAGCGATCGACAACCCAAGGGAAATCAATTATGACCTCGTCAATGCGCAACAGGCGCGCCGCGTACTCGACCGATTGGTGGGTTATGAACTCTCGCCGGTGTTGTGGCGCAAGATCAAAAGCGGATTGTCGGCCGGACGTGTGCAATCGGTGGCCGTGCGATTGATTGTCGAACGCGAACGCGAAATCCAGGATTTCAAACCGGTGGCGACTTATTCGGTCGTGGCCGAATTCACGAATGAAACCGGAAAAGCGTTCAAGGCCAAACTGCCCAAAAACTTCAATACGAAAAAAGAAGCCGAAGATTTTCTGCAGAAAAACATCGGTTCTATATATAAGGTGTCGGATCTTGAAACCAAACCGACCAAAAAATCGCCTGCCGCCCCGTTTACGACCTCGACCCTGCAACAAGAAGCCGCGCGTAAATTGTACCTTCCGGTTGGCATTACGATGCAACTCGCCCAACGTTTGTACGAGGCCGGACTCATCACGTACATGAGAACAGACAGCGTGAACCTGTCGAACGAAGCGATGAAAGCCGCCGAAGACGAAATCGTCAAGTCATATGGCAAGGAATTTTCCAAACCGCGCAACTTCGTGACCAAAAGCAAAGGCGCACAGGAAGCGCACGAGGCGATCCGTCCGACCGATATGGGAAGGCACAGTGTCAACATCGATCGCGACCAGGCGCGTTTGTACGACCTGATCTGGAAAAGGACGCTGGCTTCACAGATGAGCGACGCCGAGTTGGAGCGTACCAACGTCAAGATCGAAGCCAACAACCACGGCGAATTGTTTACCGCAACCGGCGAGGTGTTGCTTTTTCGAAGGTTTCCTCAAAGTCTACCTCGAAGGGCACGATGACGATGAGGAAGAACAGGAAGGCATGCTCCCGGCACTCAAGGTCAACGAAAGACTGCACAATAATTATATTACGGCCACCGAGAGGTATTCAAGACCGGCCGCCAGATACACCGAAGCATCGCTCGTGAAGAAACTCGAGGAACTCGGTATCGGTCGTCCGTCGACTTATGCGCCGACGATTTCGACAATCATCAACAGGAATTATGTCGAGAAAGGCAACCTCGACGGACAAGAAAGAAACTACACCCAACTGACTTTGGAATCTGGGAAAGTAGGCGAGAAAGTACTCACTGAAAATACCGGTTCAGACAAAGGGAAATTGGTGCCGACCGACATCGGTTCGATCGTGACGGACTTTTTGGTCAAGAATTTCGAGAACATCCTCGACTACAATTTCACTGCGAAAGTGGAACAGGATTTCGACGAAATCGCCGAAGGCAACCGCGACTGGGCCAACATGATGAACGACTTTTATGCGCATTTCCATCCGAATGTCAAAGAGGTAGAGGCCAACGCCGAACGCGAAAGCGGCGAACGAATTCTCGGAACCGACCCGAAAACGGGTAAACCGGTCAGTGTGCGTCTCGGGAAATTTGGACCGATGGCACAAATCGGTGATGCCGAAGATGAAGAAAAGCAATTTGCGAGTTTGCGTACGGAACAGAATATCGGGAACATTACTTTGGAAGAAGCACTCAATTTGTTTTTGCTTCCGAAAAATCTCGGTACCTATAAAGGAGAAGAAGTCGAAGTCAACAATGGTCGTTTCGGGCCGTATGTGCGTTTCGGGAAAATGTTCATTTCACTGCCCAAAGGCGAGGATCCGTTGGATGTGACGATGGTCCGTGCCCAGGAACTCATCGATGAGAAAGCCAAAGCCGATGCGCCGATTGCCAATTACAAAGGCGAAGGCGTGCAAAAAGGAGTGGGACGTTTCGGGCCATTCATCAAATGGAACGGGCTGTTCATCAACGTGAGCAAGAAGTACAATTTCGACAACCTTTCACAATCGGATATCGAAACCTTGATCGAGGAAAAATTGCAGAAAGACATCGACAAGGTCATCCATAACTGGGAAGCCGAAGGCATTGTGGTCGAGAAAGCGCGCTGGGGCCGTTCGGTGATTTCCAAAGGAAAAATCAAGATCGAGCTCAGCAAGGATGTCGATGCGGCCAAACTGACCCTGGACCAAGTCAAGGAAATTATTGAAAAGAAAGCGCCGGCCAAGAAGACCGCAGCCAAAAAAGCACCCGCAAAAAAAACAACCGCCAAAAAGAAATAACCCATGGGATTTGATTTCCTTGCCCCTTTAGAAGAAGAAACCGTTTTGTTTATCGAAGGATTGTCGTCCCAGCACTTGGGCAGCAAAGTGGTGTTGCATACCGAAAGCGACTTTCCTGATCTGGACCAGGTCAAGATGGCTATTGTGGGCGCGATGGAGAATCGCGGGCAAAATAAAACCGAAGCCGTCGAGTTGTCGTATATACGGCAGGAATTGTACCGTCTGTTTCCGGGTAATTGGCATGTGTCGATTGCCGATTTGGGCAACATACTCCCGGGAGATTCAGCCGAAGATTCTTATTTCGCGTTGCAGCAAGTGGTGGCCGAACTGTTGAAAAGAAACATCATCCCAATCGTTATAGGCGGTTCGCAGGATTTGACGTATTCGCTTTACCGCGCCTACGACAACCTCGAGCAGATGGTGAACCTGGTTTCGGTCGACAGTAAATTTGATTTCGGCAAAGAAAGCGAAGGGATTTCGGCCGCGTCTTACCTGACCAAGATTGTGATAGATGAACCCAATAATCTATTCAATTATTGCAACATCGGATTCCAAACCTACTATAATTCGCAGGAAGAAATCGATTTGATCGAAAAGCTGTTCTTTGATGCCTATCGTTTGGGCGATGTGTCCAATAACATTGTGATATCGGAACCGGTTTTCCGCGATGCCGATATCGTGAGCATCGATTTAACATCGGTGAAATCATCCGACTCGGGAAATTTCACTACTTTTACGCCTAACGGCTTCAATGGCAAGGAGATTTGTTCGTTGTCGCGTTATGCGGGAATCAGTGACAAGGTTTCTTTGCTCGGGATTTTCAACCATGACAATTCCCGACAGGAAGCGGTTTTGATCGCGCAGGTGATTTGGTATTTTATCGAAGGCTATCATTTCAGGTCGAATGAGTATCCTTATGGAAGCAAGGAAAACTACCTGAAATACATCATCCCGTTTGAAAACGACGAACTGGTGTTCTTCAAGAGCAACAAGACCGATCGTTGGTGGATTGAAATACCATTTATTTCAAGTGTTAATAATAAACTAAAGAAAAGTACGTTATTACCTTGTTCTTATGAGGAGTATCTCGCGGCCTGTAATCAGGAAGTGCCCGAAAGATGGTGGAAGGCGCAGCGTAAGAACATTATTTAAGGCTTTTCGCAGTATTTTCGTATTTAATGGACTTGAAACAATGTTTATAAGTTTATTTTGGTAAGAAAAAACGTACGATTAAATGAATTTTAGGTATTTTATCGATGTTTTTTGCACTTTGTCGATAAAAATATTTTTTTTATTCGATTTAAATTTTAATTTTGGTCAGTAAAATAAATTTTACGACAAATAATTGCTTTTTTGAAAAATAATAAATAGGTTTACGCCCTTAAAATTATGAATACATACATAACCCAAATTTATATGAAGAAATTCATCGCATTTACAGCAATTACAGCCCTATTGGTGAGCTGTAGCGGGTCTGGTGACAAAGGTGAACTGGTAGGTGTTAAAGGACGCAAATGGCATCCGGAAAAACCTTACGGAATGACATTGGTTCCGGGTGGTTCATTTATTATGGGTAAATCAGATGATGATTTGGCCAATGTACAGGACGCGCCGACTAAAACTGTTACAGTTAGGTCTTTCTATATGGATGAAACGGAAATCACCAACAGTGAGTACCGCGAATTCGTAGAATGGGTAAAGGACTCAACAATGAGGGTTCGTTTGGCTATCCTTGCTGATGAAGTAGGTGGTGGCGGAACCGCCGGGGCTGGTGGGAAAAAGAGTGGAAAAGGTGGCAGTATTGGCGACTTTGCGTTCAACGATGCCGATCCTGCAAAAATGACCGCGTACGATAAATATATGTATGAAAACTACTATAGTGTTGGGACGGATGACGATCCTTACGCAGGTAGAAAACTCAACAGAAAAGTAAAGTTGATCAAGGATACTTCTAAATATCCGGATGAGTATTACACTGAGGTTATGGATAGTATGTATATCCCTGTAGCTGAAGCGTATAACGGTTTGCGTACGGTTGATGTAAGCAAATTGAAATTCCGTTACTCATGGATGGATATCCAGGCTGCGGCCAAAGCCAAAGTCGGCAAAAGAAAAGACTTCATCAAAACCGAGCAGGTTAAAGTGTATCCAGATACCACTGTTTGGATCAAAGATTTCGCCTACTCTTACAATGAGCCAATGCACAACGATTACTTGTGGCACCAGGCTTACGGTGAATACCCGGTTGTGGGTGTGAACTGGAAACAGGCCAAAGCATTCTGTGCATGGAGAACCTTGAAGAAAAACACTTACATCAAATCGAAGAAAAAAGGGAGAGACCTTGTGAACTCTTTCCGTTTGCCAACCGAGGCTGAATGGGAATATTCTGCAAGAGGTGGTCTCGAGTCGGGTGCTTACCCTTGGGGTGGTCCTTACACGAAAAACGACCGTGGCTGTTTCTTGGCTAACTTCAAACCAAACCGTGGAGATTATGCTGCGGATCAGGCTTTGTACACTGTTGAGGCTAAATCTTACGAGCCGAATGGTTACAACCTTTACAACATGGCGGGTAACGTTTCTGAATGGACTGATTCTTCTTACGACGCAGGTGCTTACGAGTACGTGTCTACGATGAACCCGAATGTTCCGGACAACAAGAATATGCGTAAAGTGGTAAGAGGCGGTTCTTGGAAAGATGTGGCTTACTTCCTCCAAGTAAGTACACGTGATTTCGAATATGCCGACACGGCAAGAAGCTACATCGGATTCAGGACAGTTCAAGATTACATGGGAACTGTGATTACCGGTAAGGCACCTAGAAGATAAAAATTGACCAATTTTATTATATTAACTTAACTAACTAAAAATTATTATTATGGCATTTTTAAGCAAAAAAGCAATGAATTTCGCTTACGGTATGGGAGCGGCAGTAGTAATCGTCGGAGCACTCTTTAAGTTGATGCACTGGCCGGGAGCAAGTATAATGCTTATTGTTGGACTTGGAACTGAGGCTTTGATCTTCGGACTTTCAGCTTTTGACCCGGTAGATACTGAACTGGACTGGTCATTAGTATATCCTGAGCTTGCGGGCGGTGAGGCCAAAAAGAAAGAAGCTAAAGAATCTCCAAAAGATGCTGAAGGGTTGTTGTCACAGAAATTGGACAACATGTTGAAAGAAGCTAAAATCGATGCAGATTTGATGGCTAGCTTAGGAAACAGCATCAGAAACTTCGAAGGTGCTGCAAAAGGAATTTCTCCTACAGTTGACGCGATTGCTTCTACTAAAAAATACAGCGAAGAAATGAACGTAGCTGCTGCGCAGATGGAGTCATTGAACAGCTTGTACAAAATCCAGTTGGAAAGTGCTTCTAGAAACGCACAAATCAACAATGAAGTTGCTGAAAACAACCTTAAATTGAAAGATCAAATGCAATCGCTTACGTCAAACTTGTCTTCATTGAACAATGTTTACGGCGGTATGCTTTCTGCAATGGGCAACAGAGGATAATCCTGACTAATTTTTAATATTAACTTAACTAACTAATTAGAAATAATGGCAGGAGGCAAATTAACCCCTAGGCAGAAGATGATTAACCTGATGTACCTGGTTTTCATCGCCATGTTAGCATTGAACATGTCAAAAGAGGTCCTTTCCGCTTTTGGTATCTTGAATAATAAAATCGTTGAATCAAATAGATTGACTGACCAAAGAAATCAGACTTCATTCGAGCAATTGGCTCAAAAGGCGCAAGATCAACCTTTGCAGTACGGTCCTAAGAAAGAAAAAGTGGACAAAATCCGCGCACTTTCTAAAGATTTCAATGATTATATCGAATCTATGAAGACTGAGTTGACCAAAGAGTATCCAAAAGATGCGAACGGAAATTATCCTTTCGAAGCGATGGACAAAGGCGACAAGGTTGACGAAAAATGGTTTGAAGGAGACAAACCTTCTAAAAAAGGAAAAGAGTTCTTGGACAAGATTGCAAACTATGTTTCGCAAATCAAGCAAACTGGCGGAAGCGCTATCGTTGCTGCCGAGATGACTAAAATTGAAAACCGTTTCTCAACCAAACCAGTTTTCTCTAAGACTGAAAACAAAAATATCGAATGGCTCGAGTACAACTACAAAGGATTCCCTTTGATTGCTACGGTAACCAAGTTGTCACAAATCCAGGCTGATATCAAAACAACTGAAAGCGATATCATCAGCGGAATGTTCCAGTCTGACCTCGTTGCTGCAGCGTCATTGACCGCTTACCAGCCAATCGTTGTTCCTGAAAAAACAGCTTTCTTCCAAGGTGAGGCCGTTAAAGGTAAAATCATCCTTGGTAAATTCGACCCGAACCTCGTGGCTAAGTCAGTTATCGTTAATGGATCTGCTGTGAAAGCTCAAGCTGGACAAGCTGAATTCTCTTTCGGCGCTGGTGCAGTAGGAGAGCATGACATTACCGGTACGTTCAACTTCGACGAAAACGGAAAAGTAGTAAGCTTGCCAATCAAAGGAAATTACGTCGTGGTTCCAAGACCAAACTCTGCTACCATCTCGGCTGATAAGATGAACGTAGTGTACCGTGGAGTTGTCAACCCAATGACCATCTCTTTTGCTGGTGTATCTGACAATAACGTTACGGCTTCGGCTCCTGGTATGACCAGAGGTTCTAAGCCAGGTAAATACGAAATCCGTCCTGGTCAAGGTACCGAGTTGACGATCAACGTTACCGCTAAATTGCCTGATGGAAAACCAGTTTCTGACAAGAAGACATTCCGTATCAAAGGTATCCCTGCACCGGCTGGAACCATCCGTGGTGAAATGGGTGTAGTAAAAGGACCAAAATCAAGCTTACTCGTTTCTTCGGTAGGTGCAAAATTGGTTGACTTTGATTTCGAAGTAGGCTTGGACGTTGTAGGTTTCAACATCAAAGTAGCAGGAAAACCAACTGTGGTTGTTCAAGGAAACAAATTGAACTCACAAGCACAGGCAATCCTTTCTACGGTTTCAAGAGGTGACCAAGTGACCATCTCTGAAATCAAGTGTAAACTGGTAGGTGCAGGTAGCTACATGTTGCCAAGAACCGCTCCGGTTATTTTCGAAATACAATAATAATTTAAGTTAGCCGTTAACCTACTTAAATAACTTATAATTATAACAAGATGAAGTGTAGAAATTTTTTATATGTTATTGCTTTAGCTGCCGGAACTTTTTCCGCAACCGCGCAATCTAATTTGCTCAATGCAAAGACGCCGGATGAAATCGGAAAGAAAACGGCCGCCCAGCTAATTTCTGACAACGACAAACCGTTGCCATACGGTTATGTGCATGACAGAGACGTTTTGATGGGAAAAACCACATGGGAAATCATCGACCTCGATGAAAGAATCAACTTCCCGATGTATTATCCTATCGACAGCGCCAACATCGGAAAGGACAGACGATCATTGTTTGATGTGTTGACCAAAGCGATGAAGGAAGGCAAAATTACCGAAGTATATACCGATAGTTATTTCAACACTAAGAAAACCTTGAAAGACATCGCGTCGGCCACTACGCGTATCGATACGACCGACCCGGGTAGAGAGCAATTCAACGCCGGGATTCCAATCGATCCGCAATACATCGTAAGAACCGATTTGGGTGCGATTGACGTGTCGGATTATAAGATCAAAGGGTATTGGTATTTTGACAAGCGTCAGAGTGAACTCAAATACCGTCTTTTGGGACTTTGCCCGGTAACGCCAGACGTTTATACCGTGGGTAAGGAAGAACAGGATTACATCGAATTGTTCTGGATTTACTTCCCGGCAGTGAGAGATGTACTGCACGAAGCCAAGGCGTTCAACGACAGAAACTCGGCGATGCCGATTACCTTCGACCATTTGCTCAACTCCAGACGATTCAACGCTGTGATTTACAAAGAGGAAAACGTATACGGTGACCGTGAAATCGCCGAATACCTCAAGGAAAACTCACAGATGCAGCTCCTCGAGTCGGAAAGGGTAAAAAGCAAGATCCGCGATTTCGAACAAGACATGTGGAACTACTAAAAGTTTCATTTAATATAGAAAACTCTCACCATTACGGTGGGAGTTTTTTATTTTTGTGCCATGATAGATTACCTCATTGTGGGCAGCGGCCTGGCCGGAATCGCCTTTTCAGAAACGGCATTGCAGCACGGCAAGTCCATCCGTGTTTTCGACAACCATTCCCAGCAATCTTCCTCGGTGGCGGCGGGCTTGTACAATCCGGTTATTTTAAAACGTTTTAGCGGATTGCAGCAGGCGCAACAGCAATTGTATGCGATGCAGCGATTTTATGAAATTCTGGAGCCTAAAATTGGTGTTGTGGTCAATCACCGCATGCCGATCCTGCGCAAGTTCTTTTCGGTGGAAGAACAGAACAATTGGTTCACCGCTTCCGACAAACCCAACCTGTCCGCTTTCCTGTCAACCGAATTGATCCACCAACAGTATCCCGGAATCGAGTCGCCCTTTGGTTTTGGTGAGGTTCTGCAAACCGGGTATGTCGATACGGCCAGACTGGTTCAAAGTTACCGCGAATACCTTTCCAGCCATAATTGGTTCGATGGTTCGGGTTTCGATTACAGCCAACTCGAAATCACCGCCGATTTTGTGCGTTACAAAGACATCGAAGCCAGGCAGATCGTCTTCGCAGAAGGTTTCGGGATCAAGCACAATCCGTATTTCAACTATTTGCCGCTCAATGGGACCAAAGGCGAATTGATGATCGTACGCGCTCCCGAATTAAAACTCGATGCTATCGTCAAAGGCAATGTGTTCGTGTTGCCGATTGGCAATGATTTATTCAAAATCGGAGCGACCTACAATTGGGAAGACAAAACCAATGAACCGACTGCGGAAGGCAGAAAGGAACTGGTCGAAAAAGCCAACGAAATTTTGCATTGTGACTACGAAATCGTTTCGCACCTGGCGGGAATCCGTCCCACGGTGAAAGACCGAAAGCCTTTGCTCGGGACGCATCCGCAATACCAAAACCTGCATGTGTTCAATGGGCTCGGCACACGTGGCGTCATGCTCGCGCCTTTGATGGCACAAATTCTTTTTGAAAGTATAGAAGAAGGAAAGACGATCGATCGCGAACTCCGCATCGAAAGGTTCGGTTGATTACTTGCCGGCCGTCGGATCGTAACTGACAAACATATTGATGTACAACGTCCGCGACCAACGCAGGATGACGGGCATCAAAACCACCAAAACGATAAAAATCCAAACGAAGGCCGATACCATACCCGTACGGAACACCAGATTGGCGATCAGAAAAACAACAATCCCAAGCGCTACGTTGACCGCATAACTCACATACATCGCCCCAAAAAAGAAAGACGGTTCCATGTGGTACTTGAGTCCGCAATGGCTGCAATGGTCGTGCATCTTGAGCGTTTTGCCAAAGGTGTATGGGTTTTTGGCCACATACATGCTTTCGCTATGGCATCGGGGGCAACTTCCTGTTAAAATGCTATTTAGTTTGGATCCTTTTTTTAACATTTGCAAAAATTTTTTGTGCGGATTTTTCGTCCGTAAATTTACAAATTCGATTACAGATAAATCACAATAAATGCTTAACATCCACAATTTATCGGTTTCTTTCGGCGGTACTTTTTTGTTCGAGGAAGTCACGTTCCGATTGGGCGCCGGTGACCGTGTCGGGCTCGTCGGAAAAAACGGCGCAGGCAAGTCGACCATGCTCAAGATTCTCGCAAAAGATTTCGCCCCTGATTCGGGCAGTATCGCCACCGAAAAAGAAGTCAAGATCGGCTTCCTGCGCCAGGACATCGATTTCGAACACGGAAGAACGGTGTTGGAAGAAGCCTACCAAGCCTTTACCGAAATCAAGGCCGTGGAGAAAAAGCTCGAGCAAATCAACCACCAACTCGTCACGCGCACCGATTACGAGAGCGAGGAATATTCCCAAATTATTGAAGATTTATCCGATTACACGCACCGTTTCGACCTGCTCGGCGGTTACAATTATGTAGGTGACACCGAAAAAATTCTGCTGGGGCTCGGTTTCAAACGCGAAGAATTCAACAACCAAACCGATACGTTTTCGGGCGGTTGGCGCATGCGTATCGAACTCGCCAAATTGTTGTTGCAATCCAATGACATCCTGCTTTTGGATGAGCCCACGAACCACCTCGACATCGAATCGATCATCTGGCTCGAAAGTTTCCTAAGGAATTTCCCCGGAGTCGTCGTTATTGTCTCGCACGATAAGATGTTCCTCGACAATGTGACCAACCGTACCATTGAAATCTCGCTGGGTAAAGCCTACGATTTCAACAAGCCGTACACCCAATATTTGGAACTGCGCAACGAGATTCGCGAAAAGCAACTCGCCACGCAAAAGAACCAACAGAAGAAAATTGAGGAAACCGAAAAGTTAATTGAAAAATTCCGCGCCAAAGCTTCCAAAGCCTCAATGGCGCAATCGCTGATCAAGAAACTCGAAAAGGTCGAACGCATCGAAGTCGACGAAGAA
The DNA here is from genome assembly GCF_047602195.1 of Flavobacterium sp. Lineage (GTDB taxonomy): Bacteria > Bacteroidota > Bacteroidia > Flavobacteriales > Flavobacteriaceae > Flavobacterium. The sequence continues at coordinate 69,642 of NZ_JASGHW010000002.1, read as the reverse complement.
GACACCTCGGTGATGACCATTTCGTTTCCCGTATCCAAAGTGCCCGGAAAAGTCGTCATCGAAGCCGAACACGTGACCAAAAGCTACGGCGACAAAACGATTCTCAAAGACATCAACTTACTCGTCGAACGTGGTTCCAAAATCGCCTTTGTCGGACAAAACGGCCAAGGCAAATCGACTTTCATCAAAGCCATCGTACACGAATTTCCATTCGAAGGCACGATCAAATTAGGCCACAATGTCCAGGTCGGCTATTTCGCCCAAAACCAGGCCGAATACCTCGACGGCGAAATCACCCTGCTCGAAACGATGGAAAATGCCGCCAACGATACCAACCGTTCCAAAGTACGCGACATGCTCGGTGCCTTTTTATTCCGCGGTGATGATGTCGAAAAGAAAGTCAAGGTGCTTTCGGGAGGCGAACGCAACCGTTTGGCGTTGTGTAAACTGTTGTTGCAGCCCATCAACGTGCTCGTGATGGACGAACCCACGAACCACCTCGACATCAAATCGAAAAACGTTCTCAAAGCTGCGCTCCAGAAATACGAAGGTACGTTGTTGCTCGTCTCGCACGACCGTGATTTCCTGCAAGGCATGTCGAGCATCGTCTACGAATTCAAGGACCAAAAGATCAAGGAATATTTGGGCGATATCAATTTCTTCCTCGAACAGCGCAACCTCGAAAACATGCGCGAGGTCGAGAAGAAAGACGTGGTCAAAAAAGAAGCGCCCAAGGAGCAGCCCAAACTGTCCTACGAAGACCAGAAGAAAAACAAGACACTGCAAAACCGCCTGAGCAAAGTCGAAAGCCAAATCGCCCAGCTCGAAAAGGACATCCAGAACGACGACAAAATGCTCGCCTCGAATTACGACAAGCACATCGAGGACGCCCATTTCTTCACGGCCTACAACAAGAAAAAGCAGGAGCTTGAAAAACTGCTCGAGGAGTGGGAAAATGTGCAGTTAGAAATAGAAAATTCATAAATAAAGATGGCCACGAATTCACGAATTTTTCTCAAATAATTCGTGAATTCGTGGGTTAACTTTTGGGCGCAATCTGTTACAACCAAACCCCGTTCAAGGCTTTCGCCTCGATGTCTTTCGCAAACAAAGGCGTTTCCTCGGCGTTGTGGAGGGCGACATTGCGTCCCATGCGCATTTTGACCGAAGCCAGATCGGTCGCATTGACCGCCACAAGCATTTGGGCGAATTGTTCGGTCTGTAAGATCACAACGCGGTTGCTCAATTCACAGCTTCGGTCGGAAACGGCTTTGACGCTCACTTCCCAAACCACGCCCAAGGTCGTATTGCCCATGGCCGAGAACGAATCTGAAACCGATTGCACGCGGCACAATTGTTTTTCGCTGATGTCTTCCACATAATGTTGGATCAACAACGTATCGGCGACTTTTTCGACATTGAGCGACATGCGTTTTCCATCCGGCGTGAAACTGCTGCCTGCGGCCAAATGCGATTTCGAGCACGAGCGGTATTCGTCGCTTTTGAGCGTAAACAACCATTCGGTCAGGTTGATGTGGCCAATCGGTGCGTGGATGAGCGCCTTGGCGGTACTTTCTGCAAGCATTTCCATAATCAGGATTGTATTTCGTTGATGAAAGCCTCGGTCGAAAAAAGTGCGTGGCCATAGGCCGGAAAATTGGTCTCGACAGTCACTTCGATTTCTTTCCAATTGAAGGCCGCGATGCCGTCCTTGATCAAGGTCACATGATAGCCGAGCTCGACGCCATAACGCGCCGTCGAATCGATACAGGTATTGGCACGCATGCCTGCAAGTACAATGTGCTCGATGTCGTGCATGCGCAACAGGAAATCGAGATCGGTGTTGGCAAACCCGCTGCCGGTCCAGTGGTTTTGCGCAATCAGGTCATTGGGTTGCGGTTGGAGTTCGGGATGGAATTCGGCGCCCCAACTGCCTTTTTCGAAAAGCGTGGTGTTTTTGCTGCCTTCGTGCGAGGGCGAACGGAATTTCCAATTCAGGTAATCGCCCGCGGTGGTGTGGTGGTGCGGCGCGTAGATGATCTGGATGTTGTGTTGGCGTGCGGCAGCAATCAAATTTTTGAGGTTCTGGACCAGTCCGATTCCTTCGACCGTTTCTTTGGTCACGGGATACAATTTTCCGCCTTCGGACAGGAAATCATTGAACGGGTCGACCAAAACCAAGGCTGTTTTTTTGAGGTTGTAAATGCTCATGGGATTTCGTTTTAAGATGATTCCAGAAACGATTCCAAAGTGTGTGCCTTTGCAGCAATGCCTTTGATGGTAAGGGTTGGTTAAAAATAGACTGTCGGTATTTCGCTGACGGGATACCGAATCGCGAAATATCAGGAAATTAAACCGATGCGTTTCGAATGCGCGATCGCTTCGCTGCTTTCGGCAAAATAACAAGTCGCCACGTTGAGGCTTTCCATGTTCTGCAATGCCTTGATGGCTTTTGGTTTCTTGTGGCTACCGGTTTGGCGGATGTACACCGCCTTGACGTTGATCGGAAAGATCTTGCAGATGTCTTCATACAAAAACGGGTCGGCCTGCGAATCGTCGCCGAGCAAAGTGTAATTGAGGTGCGGGTAAAACTCGAGGATGTGCTTGATTTTTTCAAACTTGTGGTTGTGGTCGCCCCGGCCGGTGATGAAGAAATCGGTCAGGCTCGTCTTGATGTCCTTCAAAAGCAACACCGCGCGCGGCAGATCGTGCAGTTCGGTAAAATCGATGATGAAACGGTACAGGTTCCATTCGCTGCTCGACACGTAGAAAAAAGCATTCTGTTCTTCTTTGTTGTTACGTCCGGCCGTACTCAAGGCTTGGTAATGCGGGACCACGTTTTCGAAGATTTTTCGGCCACGCAGGTTGCGGAACAGCAAAATGTAGAGCTTCTTGAACGGATTGCGCGTATGCGAAACCAAAAAAGTGTCGTCAATATCCGAAATGAAACCCAGATTGCCTTCAAACGGCCGGATGAAACTGCCTTTGCCGATGATTTCTTCCTTGTTGTGGAACAGGATCACGCGGTAATCCACCCAGCCGTGGGCGGGCTCATTCTTGAGCGGGATCGTAAATTTGAAATAACCGTCGCTGAGCGTTTTGGTATGGATCCGTTGTCCGTTGAGTTCAAGGTACACATCGGCGTTGGCCTGCGTCTTGATGCGGAACATCCGGATTACGGAGCGCGCATTGCGGAAATTCTTCTTTTGGAAATCGTATTCTTCCTGTGTCGTTGGCCGAAATACATGTCCCATCACAATCAGTTCTTCTTCGTTGGCATAACCGCGGTATAATTTGAGTATGGGCTTCATGAAATGTTAAAGGATTTTGTACTGACCTTCTAATTTAGCTAAATTTAAACAATAAAAGAAGCGATTCCGTGAAAAAGAATGTCCTCATGGTGGTCAATCCCATTTCGGGCGATGTCGATAAATCGGCCATGGTTGACGCGGCCCAATTTTTTGCCGAAAAAGAAAAGTACAGTTTTATACGCTATGAAACCACGGGAAACAACGACTGCGACCAAATCAAGTCACTTTACCAGCAACACCATCCACAACGCGTACTCATTGCCGGTGGGGACGGGACGATCAAAATGGTCGCCGAAGCGCTCGAGGAGCAGGATGTCATTTTTGGGATTTTACCGGCAGGTTCGGCCAATGGCCTATCGGTCGACTTGAACCTGACCAACAACCTCGAGGAAAATCTCGAAGTCGCTTTTGGCAAACAGTTCATGGAAATGGACATGGTGTGCATCAACAACAAGAAAAGCCTGCACTTGAGCGACCTCGGGCTCAACGCACAGCTCGTCAAGAACTACGAAAACAGCGAGACGCGCGGGATGCTCGGTTATGCGTTGCAGGCCATCAACACATTGCAGGAACAGGATCCGCCGTTCATGGTGACGGTCGAAGCCGACAATCGAAAACTGGAATGCGAGGCACGCATGGTCGTTGTTGCCAATTCACAGAAATATGGCACTGGCGTCACCATCAATCCCAATGGACTTATGAACGATGGCAAGTTCGAAATCATTCTCCTCAAGAATCTCGATGTCATTGTTTTCGGCAAAATCATTACCGGGAATATGCCTTTGGATACCGGCGATGTCGAAATTTTAACCGCCGAAAAAGCCACAATTACAACCAATGTTCCTGTACATTTCCAGATCGATGGCGAATATGTGGGCGAAGAAACCCATCTCGACATCCATATTTTGCACCGTCAGATGAAGGTTGCTGTTCCTTAAACCTTGAACGGATGGCGTTGCTGCCAAACCATTTCGGGTTCGAAATACTGGAACAGTTTCGATAGGAAACGATTGGCCAACGGATTGCTGTGCTGGATGAAACCAAACATCGGAACCGGCTCGGCACCGACCGAACTTTTGATTTCCAATGCCGTCCGTGCAAAAATAATCCGCGAAAATCCTTTGTTGATCGAGTAGGCGATCATATCGTAGAGCATGTTCAGGTAGAGCATTTTCTCGCGCTGGCAATTCTCGGCATAACCGAGGAAGTAAGTGTCGATGTCGTCGCCGTTTTTGATCAAGGTATTGAAACCCACCAATTGGTCATTTTCAAAATAACCATAAAATAGGAATCGATCGCCGAGCTGTTTCTTGAATTCCGTAAAATGATTTTTGGGCAGATAAAATGTGTTGAACGGCGCATTCTGTGCGACAGTCAGGTACAATTGGTAGATCGTTTCTTCGTATTGGACAATGTCCTCGAGCGGCATTTTTCTCTTGGCCAGACCTTCGGATTTCTTGCGCGCGCGCTTGTATTGGTCGCGGTATTTCTTGAGCAGCGCATCGATGTAATGGTCGAACGATAACCAATCTTTGCGAATATTGAAAACCATATTGGGTTGGGTGCTGAAGCGATAAAAGGAATCGAATTCGTGTACTTGTGATGTCGCAAATTGTGGCGCGTAAAAATCTTTCCAAACCGTCAAATGCGTCTGCAATCCTTGTTGGCGCAATTCTTTCTTGATTTGGCGTGCCGCTGAATGCAGTGTTTTAAAACCATCGACTTGCGCTATCTTTTCAGAAAGCAAAAACGCATTTTGTCCCGTCAGCATATTGTTCCCGATGAACAAGACCTTTCGAGCTGAAATTCTTGAAAACCACATTCCTGACTTTGGTCTTGAGACACGAATCGCGGTCTCCAAACGATTCCACTTCGCTCAAATCGAGAAATTGCGAAAGCGCGATTCCTACAAGTTCATTATTTTGAAACAACCCGATGAAATGGCAACGCATGTTTTCGGGCGCGGCATTTTCAAGGACTTTGAGGTAAGACCGGCTTAGGAAAATATTCTTTTCGGCCAATGCATCCCAATCGGCCGGAAGTTGGTCGGCCCTAGTGAACAGGGTAAAGGATAATGTGGCGTCCAATGGCGGTGGATTTTTAGCTGTGTGCGGCCAGTCGGCCTGGTGTCAAATGTAATCAAATAAAAACCAAAGAAAATCATAAAAAAAACCGCCCTGAAAGCGGTTTTGACTGTTTTTCGGTTCGGTGCTATTGCCAGGCACAAACGATACCGCCCATGAGCATACAGCACACTACCCAATAACCGCCCGAGACCAAAGTGTATTTCCAGCTTCTTCTTTCAAACAAGGCGCCGGTGCCCACGACGGGAAGTGCAAAAAACAACCCGGCCATGAATCCGTGTAGCATGCCGTGTTTGAAGGTGCGATAGGTCTGGCCGTATGCCTGCATGTAGTTGTCAAGCACCGATGGATCGACGCCCTTGATGTCAAAAGCCGCCGAATAAGCGCCTACTTGGTGAATCACGAAAGCCTGCAATACAAAGGCAATCAGGAAACCGTAAACGACGGTCATGCCAAAGGTAAGCGCCATGTTGGCTCCCCGGGCTTTTTCTTCGGTCATGCCCGATTCGCGCATCCAGATGTTGCCGAAAACTTTCGGATTGTACCAAATGAATCCGACCACCAGCGTAGACAAAGCCGCTGCGATGAGTGCGTAAAAATTGAAATGCATAGTTTTAGTTTTTAGGATTAGTGTACCAAATATACTAAAATTTAAAAACCCTAAACGCTTAATTATTAGTAGGATGAAACTGCACCAAAAAACCATCGACGAAATGCGTGTTTGTAGGAAAAGTATCTAATAAAAATCATAAATAATGCATTTCATCGATTTTATTTGCACATTATCGACAAATATACCTACTTTTACCCCGTAGAATTTTAATAACCCCTACTTATGAAAAATATTACTACACTACTGATGTTATTTCTTGCGACTTCTGCCGTAATGGCAAATGTATCTCCGTCTGAAAAGGAGGCTTTGGTTAAATTATACAAATCGACCAATGGCGAGCAATGGAAAAACAAATGGGACCTCAATACACCGGTTACTTCTTGGTACGGTGTGAAGGTACAAAACGACAAGGTAATTGGTTTGGATCTTTCAGACAATAAACTCGCAGGAGAATTGCCGTCTGAAATCAGCAACCTGGCCAATTTGCAAGACCTCAAATTGTTCAAGAACGGTTTGACCGGAAATATTCCGTCGACCATCGGAAATATGAAAGCATTGCGTTCGTTGAACCTCGCGTTCAATAAATTGACGGGAACGATTCCGGCTTCTATCGGCAATGCAACGAACCTGCAAACTTTGGAATTGTACATGAACCGATTGACAGGCGAAATGCCGGCTTCACTCGGAAACTTGAAGCAACTCAAAGTATTGTCTTTGTACAACAACGAAATCTCAGGAAACATCCCGGCTTCGGTTTACGGCATGACTTCCTTGAAAGTGTTGTTGCTCAACAGCAACAAGATCACAGGCAAATTGAGCAAGGAAGTAGCCAACCTTTCGAACCTCGAAAACCTGAGCCTTTTTGAAAACAACATGGACGGACAAGTGCCGTTCGACCTTGAAAAAATCCACGGACTCAAAGAAATGAACATCTCTTACAACATGTTCAGCGGATTGGTTTCAAGAAACCTCGCGCAACTCGACACGCTCAACATGACGATGATCAACGAGCAAGGCGTAGCCGCGGTACTTCCGGTGCAGGCAGACAAGAATTCTGCTCTGGCCGCTGACGACGAGTAATAATTTTTTTCATAGAATAATCGGCAAGAGCCCTGCTTTCCTGAGCGGGGCTTTTTCTTTGGCTTAAAAAAAAGAAACCCGGGCTCGTCTCACTTCGGAACCCGGGATTTCTCCATCAATCAATCATCAATCTAATTCATGCGCGCCTGGGCGCACAATCATCATTATTGTTTAATAAACTGCAATTCGATGAGCAGTTTCACTTCTTCTCCTACCAAAACACCACCGGTCTCGAGTGCCGAGTTCCAGTTCAGGCCCCAGTCCTTGCGGTTGATTTTTCCGCTCAAAGCAAACCCGGCTTTGGTGTTGCCCCATGGGTCTTTCATCTGTCCGCTGTATTCGGCAGCCAAAGTCACTGGTTTGGTGAAACCGTGCAAAGTCAAGTCGCCTGAAATTTGGTATTCGCCTTCATCTTCTTTCTTTACAGAGGTCGCTTTGAATTCAATGGTTGGATATTTCGCCGCGTCAAAGAAATCAGCGCTGAGCAAATGCCCGTCGCGGTCGGCGTTTCCAGTTGAAATCGAATCGATCGCTCCGGTGAATTCGATGTCGGCGTTTTCAAAATCATCGCCTTCGGCTACAATAGCGGCATCAAATTTTTGGAATTTTCCGGAAACGTTGGTAAACATCATGTGTTTTACTTTAAATCCGATTTCTGAGTGTGTCGGGTCGATGACCCATTTTGTTGTTGACATAATATTCGTTTTTTTAATTAATAAGTATTCAATAATTTTTACAGTACAAAGTTCGGTCGGGATTTCTCGCTGTGCATTGAACTAGGACAAGAAATGATTTGGAGTACCTGGGCGCCTGAGAAGCGGAGTGTCTGAGCTTTTTTTTTTGGGCGTGTCCCTGCGGGTCGGGCTGTCCGCGGTGCGCGGCACCTTGCTTCCATCCCTCACGCGGCCATCATGTAAGAACGACGTCCTGGTTCTTGGTCCTGGCAGCGCAGCGGTCTTTGCTCTCAAAGCATCATCGGCACGTCCATCAGCAAAATCTCCGCATCGGCCGAATCGGCTTTGATGGATAATTTATCCGTATCCCAAATGCCCAAACCGTCGCGCTGGTTGAGCGCAATTCCATTGATAGTGAAATCACCTTTGATCACAAAAGCATAAACGCCATTGCCAGTTTTCTTGATCGCGTAATCCGTCCCAAAATTCTGGTCGAAATGTCCCAAATGAAACCACGCATCCTGGTGGATCCAAATGCCTTCGTCATCTGCACTCGGCGAAACGATCTGCTGCAATTTGTTCTTGCGGTCGTTGTTGTTTAGCGTAATCTGGTCGTAACGCGGCGATACATTGCGTTTGTTCGGGTACACCCAAATCTGCAGGAACTTGGTCAATTGGTCTTTGTTCTTGTTGTATTCGCTGTGGTAAATCCCCGTCCCGGCGCTCATGCCCTGAATGTCGCCCTTGCGGATCACGGCCGTATTGCCCATGCTGTCCTTGTGCTCCAAATCGCCCTCGAGCGGAATCGAAATGATTTCCATATTGTCGTGCGGATGCGTCCCGAAACCCATCCCCGCATCGACACGGTCGTCGTTCAAGACGCGCAATACACCAAAATGCATGCGGTCGGGGTTGTGGTAATTCGCAAAACTAAAAGTATGGTGCGAGTCGAGCCAGCCGTGGTTCGCATGTCCACGCGTCGCTGCCTTGTGCAAAACCGTATTTTCGGTAACCTTCGAATCGGTCGCAGGCAAATGATTAAAACCGATCGGCTCGGGCGCCTTGATCTCGTCGATGTCATTTTTGAGTACATCGCCCAGTGCGGCCGCAGTGACAAACATCCCGGTTCCCATGAGGCCTTTTTTGAGGAATTCTTTTCTGTCCATGTTGTTTCTTTTTGTTGAGACAAAGTTCGGACAGGAATTTTCGGTGGGCATTGAACTAGGACAAGAAAGATTAAAGACCGTTTTGCTGATAGCGCCAAGAGCAAAGACCGCTTCGCTGCAAGAGTTGGTCAATATAATTGTTTGGGCGTGCCCCTGCGGGTCGGGCTGTCCGCTCTATCTTTTTTGTTTTGCAAACAAAAAAGGATGTCGCTTCCATCCCTCACGCATTCCGGCACACATCAGAAAATCGAAATCCACCGAAACAATTTTGTATATTTGAATGTAAGTATTTAAAAATTAGTAATATGCGATTGATTTTTTACTTTGTACTGTCGGGCTGCCTGTTGTTGGGCTGTCGGAAAAAAGAAACTGTCGAGCAAAAGCCGGAAGTCAGCTCGCGCTACCATTGCCGGCCCCAAACCAGTGACAAAGACTGGTATACCTCTGGAAAGAAGGCGCCCAAGTTCAAAGGTTTGGAAGGCATTGCCTTTCCCATTTCGACTAAGAATCCGGAAGCACAAACCTATTTCAACCAAGGTCTCATGTTGGCTTATGGGTTTAACCACGCCGAAGCCGCGCGTTCTTTTTTCGAGGCGACCCGCATCGACTCCACCTGCGCGATGGCCTTTTGGGGTTATGCCTATGTGCTGGGCCCGAATTACAACGCCGGAATGGAAAAAGACCATTTCGAACGCGCCTACACCGCAGCACAAACTGCTTTGCGTTTATCCGAAAAGGCGACACCCAAGGAAAAAGCACTGATCAAGGCGTTGTCGTTCCGTTATGCCAAGCCGGCACCCGAAGACCGCAGCGCACTGGACATCGCCTATTGCCAAGAGATGAAAAAGGTTTACGAGACTTATTCATCCGATGCTGATGTCGGCGCGTTGTATGCCGAGTCCTTGATGGATTTGCATCCGTGGGATTTGTATGAAAAAAAGACCAAAAAACCCAAACCTTGGACGCCTGAATTGCTGGCCGTGCTCGAACATTTGATGCAACTGCACCCCAAACATCCAGGTGCGCACCATTTCTACATCCATGCCGTCGAAGCATCGGCACAGCCCGAAAAAGGATTGCCAAGTGCGCGGTTGTTTGCCAAACTGGTACCCGGTTCGGGACATCTGGTGCACATGTCGTCGCACATTTACATCAATACGGGCGATTACCATTTGGCGACCTTGGCCAACCTGGAGGCGGTCAAAATCGACAGCACTTACATCACAGCTTGCCATGCGCAAGGTGCTTATCCGCTGGCTTATTATCCGCACAATTCCCATTTTTTGTCGGCGACGGCCACCTTGGAAGGCGATTCGAAACACGCGTGGATGGCGGCCAAACAGGTCCAATCGAATACCGCCAAAGACATCATGAAACAACCCGAATGGGCCACTTTGCAGCATTACTATACGATTCCGTATTACGTGGGCGTCAAGCTCAAGATGTGGGACACGATTTTGGCGATGCCAATGCCTGAAAAGCAATTGATTTATCCGAGGGCCGTGTTGCATTATGCGCGAGGCATGGCTTATCTGGGCAAAGGCAATCGGGCAAATGCGGTAAAAGAACTAGACGCCTTACAAAAGCTTTCCAAAGAATCTGAATTGAAAAGCCTCACCATCTGGAACATCAATACCACTTACGACTTGATCCAAATTGCCGCCAAAGTTTTGGCCGCCGAAACCTTCCAGCAAGCCAAACAATATGAAAAGGCACGCGCCTTATTTTATGAAGCCATCGCGCTCGAAGACCAATTGAATTATGACGAACCGCCTGATTGGTTTTTCTCGGTGCGCCACGAACTGGGTGCGTTGTTGATCAAAACCGGAAAATATGAAGAAGCCGAAAAAATCTACCGCCAAGATTTGCAAATCTGGCGCGAGAACGCTTGGGCATTGGTTGGTTTGTACCACGCGCTCGACAAACAAGGCCAAAAGGAGGAGGCCGGTAAGGTCAAGATCAGATTCGATAAAGCTTGGCAGTATGCCGACATCCGTATCGATTCTTCAGGCGCGTTGTAGCGAACTTTTCTTAATGTTTGGCCATCTTGGCGCGCACCTTCGATAAGAACTCGGGCGAAATGCCCAGATAGGAAGCGATGTAATGCTGTGCCACGCGTTGCGGAATCGTTGGGTATTGGTCGAGGAAATCCTGGTATTTTTCCATCGCCGATTTGGCAATGGTGCTGAACAATCGGTTTTGCGTCACGGCCAGGTTGCGTTGCATCAAGATGCGGAACGCACGTTCGAAACGCGGCGCACGCAAAAAAAGCGCTTCCTTGGTTTCGGGCGTAAAAGTGAGTAGCTCGCAATCTTCGAGGGTTTCGATAAACACACGGCTGGGTTTGTTCTCGTAAATGCTAAAGGAAATGTCGCTGATCCATGAATCTTCGACGGCAAACTGCAGGATGACCTCAAAACCGTTTTCGTCGATGTAATAACGGCGCAGGCAGCCCTTGACGACAAATGCCTCGAAGTTGCAGACTTCGCCTTCGTGCAGCATAATCGTTTTCTTGGGGACGAATTGCCGCTCGAGCAATGAATTGAGTACATCGAGTTCTTCTTCGTTGAATGCGACGTAACGCGAAATGGCTTTATTGATCTGGTCAAACATGGCTTAAATTTTTACCGCAAAGTATGCGAAGTTCACGCAAAGTTAAGAAGAATTCTTTGCAGGTCTTTGCGAAAACCTTTGCACGCTTTGCGGTTAAATGAAAATTATTTTTAACTATCTTTGCAGTGCGATAAATCGATAGTGCGATGATTTTCGAACAACAGCCCAATAACCCATTCCAGATCCAGATTTCCTTCAACAAACTGATCGAAAACCTGGAAGAAATTGCACGGTCTGGCGTCGACTATCGCGTACAATATGCCGAAGGACTCATCAGGGCCGTCAATGAAGTGCCTGAACTGCGTACCGGCATCACCGATGTCAATCAGATCGAGCAGCACAAGACGCTGATCCGTTACCTGCTTTCCGATTTGTTCCCGACTGCGTTGACGCGCAATGAAATCAAGGCGGTCACGATTCCGTTCAACAACATCACTTTCAATTATTCCGAACGTTTCCAGCACATCCTCAACAACGCGGGGCCCGATTTCGACATGGTCATCCGTGATTTCGACGACGACCAGTTCTACATCATGAGTTGTTGCTTGATCCTCAATGTGTATTACGGTTATAAATTCGATTTCAGTCGCCCGTTCCTGTATGACATTCCCGATGAGGAAGGCATCATGAAGCACTACCGCATTTTGTACAATGGCGATTTTCTCGAGGTTTTGCCTACCGAAAGATCGATTGATATTACCTCAAGCGATGTCGAAGTGTTGATCGAAAACTTCCACGACATCGATTTATGGAAGCAGAAATTCCCGATGCAGAGTTGGATCCTCAAAGGTTTTGGCATCATGTCGTTGTATGACGCGACGACCGAAAGTGCGGTGTCAAACCTCAAGACCACTTTGCTGACCAAACCCGACGATTCGTATTCGCTGTCCGACAGCTTCGAAAAGATTTTCCGTTCGATTTTCCGCATACCGGATTTGCGCATCGGATATACCGCGCTCAATCCCGAGGAAAAGAAATTCGTGGTGTCGCCTTTTTCACGAAATATCGGCAGTTTTATTTTGGGCGATGTGGAGGAATGCAAATGCGAGGACATGGTGTGCAACGATTCGCTCGACATGCTCATCAAGGAGCGCACTTATGTGAGCATCGCCGATGTGCGCAAGTTTGCCAAAGATACCGGGGAGGAGATTTTTGCCCAACACCTGCTCGACCAAAATATCCAGAGTGCGATTTTTGCGCCGGTAATCAAGAACGACAAACTGCTCGGGATTGTAGAGGTCGTTTCGTCCAGAAATAAAGAACTCAACAGCATCAACGCCCAGAAAATGGACATCGTGATGCCATACATCATCGATACGATCGACCGCTATTATTCGGATGTGCAAAACATGGTCGATGCGATGATCCAGAACGAATACACGACAATCCATCCGAGCGTGTACTGGAAATTCCGCGACGAAGCTTTGCTGCACATCAACGATACGCGAGAGACGGTATTCCACGAAATTGTGTTTTCCGATGTGTATCCGCTCTACGGCCAGATTGACATTAAGGGTTCGTCCGAAATGCGAAACACCACGACCAAGGAAGACATCGTGCTACAGGTCAATCTGCTCATCGAGATTTTCGAGGCGATTTTCAGGGCCAAGAAACTGCCGATTTTCGAACAGAAGATATTCGAATTGCAGGATTTGGCAAGTACCATCGAATCGCGCATCAAAGCCGACAGCGAACAGTTGGTGCTCAATTACATCAAGTCCGACATCAACCCGATCCTCAAGAAATACAAGGCAGCGGACGAACATACGAACGACCTGATCCAGACCTATTTCCAGAAACTCGACCTCAATTCGGGGACGATTTACGAATCGCGCAAGAAGTTCGATACGAGTTTGTCGGTCATCAACAAAAAGATGTCGGCCATCCTCGACAAGAAACAACTCGAGGCGCAGTCGTTTTATCCGCATTATTACGAGCGATTCAAGACCGATGGCGTGGAGCACAATTTGTACATCGGCAAATCGATCACGAACCAGTCCGATTTCGACATGCTGTACCTGTACAATTTAAGGTTGTGGCAATTGCAGGTCATGTGCGACATGGAAAACCAATACCACGCGCTTAAAACTACTTTGCCGTACCAGATGGAAGTCACGTCGCTGTTGCTCGTGTTCAACAACCCGATCACGATTCGATTTCGTATGGATGAAAAGCGTTTTGACGTCGACGGTTCCTACAACGCGCGTTATGAGGTCGTCAAGAAGCGTATCGACAAGGCCAACATCAAGGGCACGAAGGAGCGCATTACGCAAAAAGACAAAATCACGATCGTCTACACCCAGCAAAGCGAGGAATACGAATACAAACGCTACATCAGTTTCCTGCAACACAAGGGACGTCTCGGGGAAGAAGTGGAGTTTTTCGACGTCGAAGATTTACAGGGTGTTTCCGGACTCAAGGGCATCCGTGTACAGGTCATTTTTGATGAAGCCTTCGACCCGAAAGTGTACAGCTACCAAGAACTCCTCAAAGAAATCGAGCATTAAGCCGTTACCGAACGGAACGCCAGCACAAACGCAATTACCGAAACAATGATTCCGGTCATGAACACGTTGTATGTGATGCGCAGCATTTTGTATTTGCGGTTGAGCACGATGCCAAGGTAATACAAATCCTTGATCATCGAATCGTACAAATATTCTTTATCCTTCATCATTTCGTTCATCGCCCAGACGTATTCGTCCACAGGCATTTTGTAGAAATTGCCAAAGAACAATAAGTTGATGCCTTTTTCGCCAATTTCCTTGCGCGTAAACGAACCGCGCGTCACTTTGGGTTTGGTCGAAAGGATGGCAAAAATAATCGAAACGACGCTGAACATGATCATGATAAACGTAGGGATGACCAGATGGATGTTGCCCGGGCTGTCGAGTTTCGGGATTAAGGTCGAGAGCGCGATCGAGATGATGATCGCATTGACCGAAAGCAGGATGTTGGCCTTGCTGTCGGCGATCTGGCTCAGTTGTGTATGGTTGTTGAGTGTGACGCGGAACATGGTTTCGATGCCGCGTTCGGGCGTGTCTGCCTTGTCCGCTTTTTTCTTTTTCCCGGCATTTTTGATCGCGTCGGCTTCAAGCAACTTGATCTGTTCCTGGATCAAACCAATGTTCTTGTCCTTGAGCGGCTGCCATTTGCGCTTGGCGTAATCGGTGTAATAGCGATGTGAATTGGCGAGCATGTTGCGGTTTTCGACGGCCCATTCCAAATCGGTGTAGTTTTTTCCGGAAATCTGTCGCCATTCTTCGCGCAGCAATTCACAGATGGACAGATAGCTTTCTTCGGCAAAATGGCTCGTATCGGCATCGCGGATGATCGATTCTGCCTTCGAGTTTGGCGCCTTGCAGAATTCGGTCACACGGATCAAATCCTCGGCCAATGAAAGGGTTTCGGAATCTATCGTTTCCTTTTTTGCAAAATCTTTGAGAAACACCACACTTCTTTCCTCGTGTTTGTCGGAACCTTCGATGTAGCCCGTGTCATGGAACCAGGCAGCCAGCAACAAAGCCGTTTCTTCCAACTTGGTCACATTTTCCTTTTCCATCAATTTGGTCACCGCATTGACTACGCGCAAAGTGTGGTTAAAATTATGGTAAGTATATGCCGGAGAAAGTTTATCTTTGAAGAGGGCAAAAACAGTTTCTTCTGCTTTTTGAATGATATCCATGGTCAAAATTTTATATAGCCAAATTATGAAATTATTTTATGATATGACTGCAAAACTACCCATTACTATCTTAAAATACGTGTTGATTGGTTTGATTTTCCAGTCATGCGCGACCAATTATTCGCAATTCGGAAGCAAAAAACCGTCTATCGTTTCGGATGACTTTGACAATCTCAAAACGCATTCGCACAGTTTTTACCTCATTGGCGACGCCGGGAATGCAAACGAGGAAAACGCCAAAAAATTGTTTGCGATGCTCGAACAGCGTTTGGCCAAGGCCGATTCGTCGAGTACGCTCATTTTCCTGGGCGACAACGTATATCCGGCGGGTATGCCCAACAAAGGCAGCTCGTTTAGGAAAGAAGCCGAAGAAAAGCTCAACCTCCAGCTCGCCTTGTCCAAGAAATTCAAGGGCAAAACGATTTTCATCCCTGGAAACCACGACTGGTACAACGGGGCCGAAGGCTTGAAGGAACAGGAAAAATACGTCAACGATTACCTCAAGAAAAAGAAATCATTCCTGCCCAGAAAGAATTGCGGTATCGACCATGTCGACATCAACGACGACGTGGCGCTGATTGTCATCGACAGCGAATGGTACCTCGAGGACTGGGACGACCACCCGACGATTAACGAAGATTGCGACATCAAGACGCGCGAGGCTTTTTTCCTCGAACTTGAAAGCGAGATCAACAAAAACCAGAAAAAAACCACCATCATCGCGATGCACCATCCGCTCATGAGCAGCGGGCCGCACGGAGGGCAATATTCGCTCGAAAAACAGATCTTTCCGTTCAAGAAAAAGATTCCGTTGCCCGTGATTGGAACCATTGTCAATGTGTTGCGCAAAACTACCGGGGTGAGTCCGCAGGATTTGCAGAACCGCAAGTACAATGCATTCATCAAACGCGTCAAGACGCTGATCCAGGACAAGAGCAATGTGATTGTGGTTTCGGGGCACGAACACAATTTGCAGTACATCGACAACGAGAACATCAAGCAGGTCGTGAGTGGTTCGGGCTCGAAAATGGAAGCGGCGCGTGCCATCAACCCCAATGATTTTTCTTTCGGACGAAACGGGTATGCGGTGCTCGATGTGCTCAAAAGCGGCGCCTCGAAAGTGTCGTTTTACGGCATAGACTCCAAAGGCCAGGAAGGGTTGCTGTTCAAGGCCCAGCCTTTGTTTGCGCGTCCGGTACCAAACCTCAAAAGTTTCCCGAATAAGTTTGCGGCCTCAAAAGACACCGCCATTTACACCGCCAAAATGACGACCAAAGGCGCGGCCTACCGTTTCCTTTGGGGCAACCATTACCGCCGTTATTACAGCATGCCGATCCGTGCCAAGGTGGTGAGCCTCGATACAATTTACGGCGGGCTCAAACCGACAATCGCGGGCGGCGGCCACCAATCGTTGTCGTTGCGTCTCGCGGATAAGAATGGTAAGGAATACGTGATGCGCGCGCTCAAGAAAAGTGCGACGCGTTTCATCCAATCGGTCGATGCATTCAAGGACCAGTCGGTCGAAAAGGCATTCCGCGACACCTATGCCGAGAATTTCATCATGGATTTTTACACGACCTCGCATCCGTATACGCCGTTTGTCGTGGGTAAATTGGCCGATAAGGTGGGCGTCAACCACACCAACCCGATGTTGTATTACATCCCCAAACAGAATACGCTCGGTTTGTTCAACGAGGATTTCGGAAACGAATTGTACCTCGTCGAAGAACGCCCGACGGACGACTGGAAAGATTTGCCAAGTTTTGGCAAACCGCAAAAAATTGTCGGTACCGATGATGTATTGGCCAACCTCAATGCCGATGAAAAATACGAAGTAGACGAGCAGACCTACATTCGCGCACGCATGTTCGACATGCTCATCGGCGATTGGGACCGCCACCAGGACCAATGGCGTTGGAGCGAATACAAGGAAAATGGCAAGGTCATTTACCGCCCGATTCCGCGTGACCGCGACCAGGCTTTTACCAAATACGATGGGAATTTGTTGTTGTTGCTCATGAAAATGCCGCCGTTGCGCCACATGAAGAAATTCAACGCCGACCTCAAGAACGTCAAATGGTTCAACAAGGCGGCGCACAACCTGGATCTGGCGTTTGTGACCAAGGCCGAGGAAAAGGATTGGGTCAAGCAGGCCCAATACATCGTCGATAATTTATCGGATGACGCCATCGACAAGGCGTTCGAGAGTCTGCCAAAGGAAGTCAAGGACAAAACCGTCGACAAGATCAAGTCGCAGCTCAAGACCCGCAAAACGCACCTGACGCGTTATGCCCGCGAATACTATAAAATCATGATGAAAACGGTGCTGCTGGCCGGAACCGAAAAGAAAGATAAATTTGTAGTGACGCGTATCGGCGATGCCACACAGGTTCAGGTTTACCGTATGAAAAAGGAAGGCGAGGAGCTCATCCACGACCGTACCTACCATTGTCCGCAAACCAAGGAGATTTGGCTGTACGGGCTCAACGATGAGGACTTTTTTGAAGTCAAGGGCAGCGGAAGCAAGAAGATCAAGATCCGTTTGATGGGCGGACAGGACAACGATACGTACTATGTTTCATCGGGCCAGAAAGTCAATATTTACGATTTCAAATCCAAGACCAATACCATCAACAACCCGGGTCATGCCAAGGAAATGTTGTCCGACAAATACGAAATCAACAACTACGATTACAAGAAGCCGGCCTACAACGTTTTTGCCGGTTATCCTTTGATCGGTGCCAACCCTGACGATGGCATGAAGGTGGGCGGCATCATCAATTATACCGTCAATGACTTCAACCGCTTCCCGTATTCACAAAAACATACGTTCCGCGGCAATTATTATTTTGCGACCAATGGTTTCGAATTGGCCTACAAAGGCACGTTCCCACACGTGATCGGCAAATGGAATTTCATTGTCGATGCATTGTATACGAGCCCGAATTTCAGCGTCAATTATTTCGGCATGGGCAACGAAACCCCGAACGACGACAAAGACCGCGGCAAGGATTACAACCGCGTCAAGGTGCGTACGCTCAGGGTCACGCCGGCCGCGCAATGGATTGGCGAAATCGGCGGATCGTTTACGACCAAATTGTCGTTCGAGCGCATGCAGATCGACAATACGCCTTGGCGTTACGTGACTTCGGGCGTGGTCAACCCCGATGTGTTTGATTACAAGATGTTTGCCGATGTCAACGCCGAATACAGTTTCGAGAATTACGACAACGTTTCAAATCCAACGCTGGGCATCACCTTCTCGATGCTCGGCGGATTCAAGATGAACGTCGAGGAAACCGAAAGAAGGTTCCCGTATGCCGAGGCGGCACTCGGGTTCAATTACCGCATTTCTTCGGATGGTACTTTGGTACTGGCGACAATCGCACGTGGCAAGGCATTGTTTGACGACCAATACGAATTCTATCAAGCGCCAACGGTGGGCGGCGATATGGATTTGCGTGGGTTCCGCAACCAGCGTTTTTCAGGCAAGCATACCTTTTACCAAAGCACCGATTTGCGCTACAACCTGGGCAAGCTCAAGAATGGTTTCGTGCCGATGAGCTATGGATTTTTCGGCGGGTTTGATTACGGACGCGTGTGGCTCGAGGATGATTTCTCCGACAAATGGCACCAGTCGGTCGGTGGTGGTCTATGGCTCAACGGCGTCAACCTGATCACGGCCAAGCTGTCTTATTTCCAATCGAGCGATGGCGGCCGATTGTCTTTCGGTCTCGGATTCGGGTTCTAGGCTATTTGCTAAGGTCGAGTGCATAAAGGTTCCCGCCATTGTTTTTCTTTCTTTCGTCGCTGATGAGCAGTTTGTTGTTGCCCGAAAAGCACATCCCTTCTTTTTGGGAAAAGTGGTCGAGGTCGATCTGGCGCACCGTACCGCCAAAGAAATTGTTCCCTTTGAAATGGGTGAAAACCCACACATGGCCCGAAGAAAGCAAGGCGACTTTTTTACCGTCCGGGCTCATGTCGGCACTCGTTACGGCACAATTGTTAAAGCTGCCGCAGGTCGTAAATTTGCCGATGCGTTTGGCGGCGTGGTTTCCGGCCTTGTTCGGGACGAGATAAAGCACGGTTTCCCCATTGAATTTGGAACTGCGGTTTTTGGTAAACAGGTAGAAATTATTTTGGTGGATGAAGAACGATTCGACATCGTACACCATTTCTGATTTCTTCGGCGGGAAAGACTTTTGTTCGGGGAAATAAAACTGGATTTTGGCCGAAGCCGCTACCTGGTTGTTCTTGAGCTGGCCGGCATCGACTTTGTAAATGGCCAAATCTTTCCTTTCATTGTCGTTGTTCCCAAAATCGCCGATGTATAGGTTTCCTTGTTCGTCCGACGAAATGTCCTCCCAATCGTTGTTCTTGGCATTGGTGATCGTAACGGTATGGCTAATGTTGCCCTTGCCGTCGAGTGCATAGATTTCGGCTGGATTGCCGCTGTCCTGCAAGGTCCAGATGACTTTTGATTTCGGGCTGATTTCGATGCCCGAATTTTCCTTAAGCTGTTTTGGGAACGAAAAAACCTTGTGGAGCACATCGCTTTCTTCGCAGGAGAACAAAAGCACGGGGAGCAGGAGGTAGTGTAAATTGAGCATGATTGTTGGATTTTCTGAGAATCTGACATTCCGAAAACCAAAATTAGCGAACCTTGAACAAATCCTAAAACGGCACGCGCTTTTTTCACAAACTATTAGCAGAATACTAACAGTCGGCGCGTTTTGGCGTTCGTAAATTTGGGTATAAATCCTGCTAAAAAACCAAATATTATGATTGCAACGATCCAGAATTTACCCAGCAATATGGTCGGATTTCGCGCCTCGGGCGAAGTGACCAAGGACGATTTTGAACCCGTGATGGCAGCGGTCGAAAATCTCGTCCAACGCACCGACAAACTCAATTATTTGTTGGTGCTCGACAACGCTCCCCAAGATTTTACCGCCGGAGCCTGGCTGCAGGACGGGCTTTTGGGCATCAAGAACATTACCAAATGGAACCGTGCGGCGATCGTGACCGATTCCGAGGAAGTGATCCAATTCACCGATGTGTTCAGTAAACTGATGCCGGGTGAATTCCGCGGTTTCCATAAAGATGAGTTGCAGCATGCGATCGATTGGACTTCCGAGAAAACCATCTAAAGCCAAAGCCATGTCAACACTCAAAAATTTATCCGACCAAAAAGCCATCGACAAACTCAAGGAAATTGCCGAAGCGGTAGGCATCTGTCTGTTTGCGACCGAATTGACCCAGTTGCCGATCCACTCGCGCCCGATGGGCCTCAGCGAAGTGGATGCGAGCGGCAATCTGTGGTTCATCAGTTCGCGCAGCAGCAACAAGAATTTTGAAATCGAAAAAGACAACCGCGTGCAACTGTTTTTTTCGAAAGCAGCCGACAACCATTTCCTGTCGGTTTACGGAACGGCCGAAATTTATACCGACCCGCAAAAAATAGAAGCGTTGTGGCAACCGTTGGCCAAGGCTTTTTTCGAGGAAGGCAAGAATGATCCCGAGGTGACCGCGATCTGCGTCAAACCCGAAGAAGCCTACTATTGGGAATCCAAAAACGGCAAGCTGGTGTCGCTGCTCAAGATCGGCGTGGCGGCCTTGACCGGCATTTATTCGGATGGCAGCCGCGAGGGCAACATTCATGTCTAGCCTATAATTGTATAAGCAAATAACCGTTTGATGTAACGCTTTTGAAAGAGATTGGCAGTAAATTAATAGACTCATTCAATTTACTCCGCCATGAAAAAAACCTTACGAAAATCGCTGCGTCGGCAAAAACGCAGCCTCGAAAACCTAAGTGAAATGCTTACCGGAATCGATTACGATAAAATCCGGCTGCAACAAAAACAATATTTACACAATCTGTTGGCTACCAATCGCATCCTGCTCCAGGAGTTCAGTGTAGACAGCATCATTCTTTTTTGACCATGGAACATATTGATCGAAACCAGTCCAACCGTCGCCACACTGACGACGCCGAAAATTACGACAGCCAAGGCTATGCCGATGACACCAAGTACACTTCACCCGACAAATACCTTGCGCTCGAACAACACGGCGTGAGCTATACCGGCGGCGAACATCCCGAAAGCAATTCCGATTATTTTGAAATCTCGAACGAAGAAGGTTCCGAAAAATGGAGACCGGCAGGAAGGAACAGCCACAATGCCAGGGCGTTCAACCAGGACGATTACATCCTCAAGGACAACCTCGATCTCGATGAAGACCAGAACCATTCGATTTCGGCCGATGAAGCCGAAGATCTGAATACGCTCGAAGACCGATAAAGTAAAAAGTAAAAGCCGTCTCGTTCCCACAAGGCGGCTTTTGTATTACCCTAAGTTCAAGTAAAGTAATTATTTTAACTGGCGGCGTCGAAATAAATCGACGACAGCCTGATTTCATTGAGTCGGGAGAAAGCGTTTTGTTCTTCCTTGATGGCCAACGCCAAGAATTCGGCGGCCAGGTCTTCGCCCAGTTTCACGGCCATTGCATGCAATTTGCCGTAAGTGGAAACCTCATGCTGCATCAATTGCTGCGCAAAGGTGATGATGGCGCTGTCGCGGAAATAGCCCGAATCGATCAGTTCTACATTTTCATGCAGGGCCATTATTTTTTCCCGATCTTCACAACGGTGCCCGGTAGCGCGTTCCCCGATGGCATCGAAAACGTGGATGAGCCGGATGATCTGGTTTTCGGTCACGGCCAGGTGTGCGAGAATGGCAGTGGTGAGTTCGTAGGAGGTGGCCAATTTTGACAAGGTAGGTAGTGATTCGGCCAATGTCCTTTCGCACCAGTACATTTGTCGCAATTGTTCTTCGAAATCGGCCCTGGTGCTTTCGGCCGACTTCCATTTTTCAGTTTTTGGGGCGGGTTTTCTTTCAGCGGTAAATAATCGTTTCATAGCTTTCCCATTTGTGTATATGCAAATGTTCAAAATCAGACTTACTTCTTTCTTACACAATCTTTTCCAAACTTTATATTATTCACATAGTTGTATAGACAATAAAAAACCACCGTGGTGGGCGGTGGTCTTTTAAGGCAATAGTTGGTTGTTGTAGTGTGTTTAGTATTTGATGATTTTAAAAGTTTGGGTGGCAGTTCCCGAAACGGCCTTCACGAGGTAATTCCCCGATGGCAAAGCCGACAAGTTTATACTGGCCGTAGCCGAATTCGTGTTTTTCGAAAACACTTCCTGACCCAGCACATTGTACACTGAAATCTTTTCGATCACTGCATCATTCGAGACCGTCAAGACCTCTTTGACCGGATTCGGGAAATGGCGCCAGTTGTTTTTGGAAAAACCGGTCGTTGCCAAGGCTTCGGAAACCGTAAGCGTATAATCTTCCACTTGACCGTAACCTGAACCGGGCGCGCAAGGGGCCTCGGCATAAGCATCGTAGGTTTTGACGATGCGCATCGTCGTGTTCCCGATTACCGCATCGGCGGGTACGGCTATCGACCCGATGGCTTGCTGGCCGTCGACACCGGTCGATTCGGTCACGCTGCCCAATTCGTAACGTTCGTTTGCACCACCAAAATCGCCGTCCTTGTTCCAATCGATGTAGGCGGTAAAGAAATCCATGTAAGGGCCGCCCGTGAATCCTTCCATCGCGGTGGCATAATCGGATTCGCGGTTTACGTTCCCGATCACATCGGTGAAATCCTCGAAGTTCTCCACGCTGTCTACCGCAGAGCTGTGGTCGATACCGGCCACGACCACACGCGTTATCGGCTCTATTGTACCGAAGGCTTCTGGCGAACAATATTGATCGGTAACGATTACATTGAATGTGCAGACATTGAGTACGGTGCCGTTTTCATCGACGAGCTGGTGTACGACTTCGGTCGTCCCGAAAGGAAATTCGGAACCCGAAGCCAATCCAGAAACCAAAACCAGCGAAGTGTTCGGATTCGAGTTGCAGTTCACATTCAGTTCATAATCGACAACCTTTGGCCCGTTCAAACTCACCGCCACGACATCCTGCGGACAAATGATGTAACAGCTACTCATGAGCAAGTCGTCGAAATTCACTGCCCATCCCGTGGCAAAGAAAAAGAACGAATTGTCCCAGCCGCACACATAATTCCCGTCAGGAGATATGGCGATGGCGGTACCCAATTTTCCGTCGAAAGTCGTCACCTCTATGCCGTGCGCACTCAGGATTTCCTTGATGAATATCGGTTGTGCGCCCAGATTTGGATGGTAGACGATCGCATCGCGGATCGGTCCATCCGGTGTCCAGATCTGCGCATAACCCACAGCCACACCCGTATCGGAAACGCTTGTGAAAGTGGCCGTCTCGTAAGGCGACGGTACTTGGAATTCGGTGTAGGTGTTGGCGGTTTGGTCGTACATAAACGGGACGCCCAAACGGTCGCCGACCATGACATTGTTGTTGTTGATGGCGCTGATCTGTCCTTCCGATTCGGGTTGGCCCGGTGGCAAAGAAGTCAACACCGAACCCGTGGTCATGTAGGCCGGAACCCGCAGCGTGCCCTCGGGCTGCGGATCGTACCAACCGCCCAAAATCCCATTGTTGTTGACGGTATAACCCGCGCCGTATTCATTGGCCGGATCGGCGATGCGTTCCAGTATGCCTGTTGTGGTGTTGTATAGAAAAGCCTGGTAGTCGCAGCAGTCGGGTGACATCTGCCCGGCGATGTAGGTGCCATTTTCGGAAATCTGTCCAAAGGAGAAGGCCGCATCGGTGGTCACATTCGGGAAATAGCCCATCGGGTGCCATATGCCGTCTTTCTTGTAGGCCGGCTGTGTCATGTCTTGCCCGTTGAACGAATACGGCATCGTACCGATCAGGTCGCCGTTGTTGTTGATGCCCGAAAGTCCATACACTTCGGCGTCGGCGGGTGTGGTGGTATCCGATTGGAAATCATAGACACCGCCATTTTGTGTTGCCTGCCCCGAATCATTGATGTCGGTCAGGGCCTGTCCGAAACCTTCGAGCTGGCGATAGGCCACCTGGGCGAAATGGGTTTGGCACCAAAGCAGCAAGACCAAAAAAGCAGACGCTTTTGAAAAGTAAGAAGTGTTGTTTTTTTTCATGGAAGTCGTTTTTAAATCAGCCGCAATGTAGGGGGAAATGGGACCGATTAAAAACGAATGCCTTTGCTATTTCGCGAAATTTGAAAGCAAAAAATAAAATTAAACGATTGTATTGCAGGGTGTTGTGGTTATTTTTCTCCTTCCGTTTCCAAAGCGGGTTTCGGATTGTTCTGCTGCAACTCTTTGATGGCTTTTTGCAGCAAAGCCACTTTTTTGCGTCCCTTTTTTTCAAAAAAGACAAATCCTACCACCGCTCCGAAAGCCAGAACAATCAGTGCTAAAATGGCCAAAATATACCAAGACTTGATTTGGGCGAGCTTGCCATTTTGGGTCTTTTGCTGTTCGTCGAGCGAATCGCTGACCGATTGTCGTTCGGAAATCTTGATTTGCTGCTGGGTGTCAAGGTAGCGCTGCTGGTACTTTTGGTAACTGGCCCATTGGTTGACCGCTAGATAATTCTCCGAAAGCCCTTTGTAGATGCCTTGGTTGAGCACCAAATCGCCCACATCGGTAGAGATGGCTTCGGCTTCGGTGAGCTGACCAATCGCTTCGTTGTATTTGCCTTCGAGCGTCAACACTTCGGCCAGACCTTTCTGGGCAAAGGCCAACAAACTCTTGGCATGGACACTTTTGGCAAAGGCGATGGACTGCGAGAAACTGTTCTTGGCCGCGGCATCATCCGACAGTTGGATGTAACAATTGCCTTTGTTGTAGGTGACGATGCTCAAGTTGGCATGCGTCATCGGGCTCTTGACCCGGGCGTATTGCGCGATGCTTTTGTCGAAATAAGAAATGGCGATGTCGCAATTGAGCTGGTCCTTGTAAATGAATCCGCGGATGGCATTGCAGTTGCCCAGCAAAAACCGGATCGAATCCTGGTGTGGATACGTCAAGCTGATGCGTTCGGCCTCGTCGAGGTTTTCAATGGCCTTGTCGTAAATCTTGAGCTGCTGGCATTGGGTCGCAGTTTTGGTCAGGATCTTGATTTGGATGACCCTGTTGTCGGTTTGCTGCGCCAATTTCTTGGCCTGCGTGGCATAATGCAGCGATTGTTGGTAATCGCGTTTGGACGAATACGCATCCGAAATCATGATCAGCGCATGGATTTGCTGCAACACGTCGCCCTTGGATTTTTGGTAAATCTGTTGGCCGATCCTGATCGAGACATCGGGATGTTCGTACACTTCGAGCGTACCGATTTTGTAAAGGCTGTCGATTTCCTTTTTGGTTTGCGCGACCAATGATACCGGGATCAAAATTCCGAAGACCAAAAGGGCGATATGAAAAAAACGGCAACGCATCAGGCGGAAGTGGTTTTACGGTTGGCGGCTTCTTCCTTGAGGAAATCGATGAAAGAGGTCGGCGCGATACCGGTAATCGATTTGAAAACCGTCGCAAAACTGCTGTGCGACGAGAAACCGCTTTCCTCGGCCAGGTAACTGATCTTGTAATTGAGGTAGGTCGGCTCCGATTTCATCTTCTCGATGATGTAATTGATGCGCAACTTGTTGATGTAGGTGTTGAAATTGTCGTGGTAGTGTTTGTTGATGATCTCCGACAGGTATTTGGTATTGGTGTCGAGTTGCGCGGCCAGCATGGCCAATGACATTTCCTTTTGCGTGAATTTGGACGTGGCCTCGAATTTCTTGAGTTTCGACAGGATGGTTTGTTCGGTTTCGGCCGGGATGATGAGGTTTTTCGAATCTTTCTTGACCGATGGCTGGATCACCGCACGCCTGCCATTTTCCAAATATTGGACAATTTCCTGATAGCGTCTTTGCTTGGATTGGCTGCGCCACAATTGAAGGATACCAAAAAACAAAATGAGTACAAAACAGGCCAATACCGCATAAAAAATGTTGGCAAAACGGTTCGCTTCTGCAGCCATGCGCTTTTCCTGTTCCTTTGAAATGAGATTGAATGCCGTATTGGTCGCGTCATTTTCACTGTTCTCGATTGCGCTGCCCAACTGGAGGAATTGTTGGTTGAAGCGGTGGTATTGCGTACGGTTGTCGACCGCAAGGTAATTGATGGCGAGTTGCTTGTTGATGTCGCGCCGCAATTTCGGATGCTGCAATTTTTTTGCCATCGCAAGCGCCTCGAGCAGCAGTGCGATTGCCTTTGGGTGCTGTTTTTGCTGAAAATACACCTGCGCAGATGCTTCCAAGACCTGTGCCCGTTGCAACAGGTTTCGCGAATCGTATTGCCTGAGTTGTGCCAACGCTTTCGAAAAATAATGGTGCGCAGAATCATTTTGCGCCATTGCGGTAAATATTTTCCCTTTGCTGAGATCGCGTTCGATTTCCATTTTTGTGCGTTCGCTTTCGCCAACGTTGGGCAATTCGGGTTGGATGCCGTCGAGCAAACGCAATCCTTTTTGCGGATTTTTTTGCTCAAAATCAGCCTGCGCCAAGGCCCAATGAATGGCCGCCTCGCTTTTGATCGTCTCACTGGCCTGCAATCCGGCCAAAGATTGCGCCATCGCCAGAAATTGCCGGGCCTGTTTGTCCAACTGCAAATCCTGTAAAATTCCAGAAAGAAACAGCAAAATCCGTACGGTCTTGATTTCGTTGCACGCTGCTTCCGATTCGTGTTTGGCACGAAAGCCCAATTGCAAGGCTTGGTTGCTGTTGCCACTAGCAAGGTAGCTTTGTGCCAGCAGGAAGTTGGCATCGGTACGTTCTGCTTCGGAATCGGCTATTTTTAGAAGATGGTGCCCGATTTTGAGCGCCTGCGCCGGATTTTCCCAAACCAACTGTTGTCCCTGCTCGAGCAATCCAGTCGTACTGCTCTGTTGCATTTGCGCCAAAGCACCGTAGCCGGTCAACAGCAACATTATGGAAATGAGGACACGCATGTCGGGGAGTTTGTGGTTCACACAAATGTATGTTTTTTATCGATTGCAGAAATGGAAAAGCTATAAAGGAATAGTGGAATTCTCGCAACGATTTTCCAAAATTGGTCTTTAACTTTAAAAAACAAAAATCATTCCCTTGAAAACCTACGATGTCATCATTGTCGGCGGCAGCCACGCCGGACTTTCGGCTGCTTTGTGTTTGGGCCGTTCACTGCGCCAGACGCTGGTCATTGACAGTGGAAATCCGTGCAACCAATCATCGCCGCAGGTGCACAATCTGCTGATCCAGGATGGTGAAATACCCCATTCCATCTTGGAAAAATCCAAAAGACAAGTGCTGGGTTATCCCACGGTTGCTTTTTGGGAAGATGTGGTAATTTCTGCCGAGAAAGGCGATGGTTTTTTTGCCGTCGGGACCCAGACCGGCAAAACATTCCGTTCCCAAAAACTGCTTTTCGCGACGGGGTTGACCGACATCATGCCCGACATTCCGGGATTTTCCGAATGCTGGGGCCAATCGGTTTTGCATTGCCCGTATTGTCACGGATATGAAGCCAAAGGCACAAAGACGGGTATTTTGGGCAATGGCGGCCTGGCTTACGAAATGGCCAAATCGGTGCGCCAATGGACCAATGATTTGGTCATTTTTACCAATGGCCGGCCGGTTTTCTCCGAATCGGAAATCGAAAAGTTCAAATTGAAAAACATCGCGATTATCGATTCTGAAATCAAAAGTATCGAACAGACGGATGGATGGGTCGAAAACCTGGTTTTCAAGGACGGAAAGCGTCATGAAATCCACACGCTCTACGCGCATCCGCATACCAAACAGCAATGCAACCTGATGGCCTTCTTTGGCTGCAAGACCAACAGCCATGGCTGTGTCGAAACCGATGTGTTCCAAAGGACAAACATTCCCGGGATCTACGCGGCTGGGGATTGCTCAAGCGTCGGACGGGCAGTCTCGGTCGCCATCGCGGCCGGAACCGTAGCGGGAATGTTCATCAACAAAGAAATGATAGAAGAAGCGTTCTAGCAGCAGCATTGCAACAACAGCAACAGCAGCAATGAACAATATTTGAGTACGGTTTGCATCAGTTCTGGGAAATGATTTTAAAGGTTTGTACGGCATCGGCTGTGGCGGCTTTGACCAGATAGAAACCGGGGCCGGGCACTTCGAAATCGGCAAGCGTTCCGACATCTTTTAAAGACTTCACACATTTGCCCGAAAGGTCATAGATGGAAATTTCGGTAACGGGGTCGCTGCCCTTGATCCAAAAGATACCGTCTTTTCGAAGGATTGGGATAAACCACCAAAGTATTTTGCTCCCGTTCGGGATGCCCGGTTCCCAAATGATTGCCTTTGTAATACAATCCCAGGTTGCTGCCCGCAAAAAGCGTGTTCCCGAATTCGCGCATCGCATAGGTGTAAAACGGCAATACTTCGGGGTCGGTGGCCCAACTGCTTTGGCTCGGTGCGTTGAGCGGTCTTTTTCGAAGAAAGGTCAGGTTGTCGTCACCGGTGAAAACGGTCGTCAGGGCATAAAGTGTTTGCTCGCCGGCATACAGGTAGCGGTTGTGCCCGTTTTGCAGCCCGACTTGGTCGTGCGTCCAATTGGCACCCGAATCGTCCGAGCGCAGCACCATATTGAAACGCGAGATGTAAATCGTGTTGCCCACCCGAAGGGCGTCGTCCACTTGCATGCCCGGACTGTAGCCCGCGAAATAATAGTCTTCATCCCAGTTGTGGGTAGCGGTATTCCAACGGTAAAAAGTCCCGTTGCCGCCTGCTGTGGCGATCAGTCCGTTTGGTGCCGAAATCACCTTGCTCACGTTGTTCGAGTAATTCGGCAATCCGTTCGAAAACCAATGGAATTGCCCGTCGCCATTCGAACGCAACACACCGGAACCTTCCGTTGAAGCATACAGGATGTTGTCTTTTTCGACGAACGAAGTGATCGGTACATTGTTGAGGTTTTGTGTCCAAGCGCCTTGAAGGTTGTTCATCGGAGCCGAATAAATCCCACGGTTGTAAGTCCCTACATACAATCGGCCACCGAATTGGATCATGCACATCGGGTCGAGCGTGAGGGCTGACATCGTGACCTGAGACCAATTGACGCCGTTGTCGTTGCTGTAATAAAGTGTGCTGCGGTGTGCGGCATATAAAGTGCCGTCGATGACTTCGAGCGCGCTGAAATCGGAATGCGGCAATTTGTCGATGCGCGTCCACTGTTGGGCATTGGTTTCGGTGTAAACGGTGACCGACAATACCCAGGCCAATAAAAAGTGAATTGTTTTCATGGTGATTTGATTTAATGGTTTGCATCCTGGAGATGCGTGATTGATGATTGAAACTCGGGACAAAGCTAAACCGACGCTTTCGCAATCCAATGGGCCGATGTAATGAAAGGGAATTTTTTGGCCACCAACGATTTAGAAATCGGTTTCGCGGTTTCATACGGCAGCAAGTCCATTCGTGACAGGATTTTGCACCTTCGTTACAAATCAGGACAACCCATAAGAAATACAATGATAGGTTTGCCTTAAGTTTCAATCATCACCATCATCATCATCATGAGAAAGTTAATCACCACTTCAATCTTATTCATCTTGGCCACCCTAGCGTACGCCCAGCAAGGAACTTTGGATGTCAGTTTCAGTACCGACGGCAAACTGGCGACCTTGCTGACCACCGGCAATTGTGCCGCCCGAAGCGTTGCCGTACAACCCGATGCCAAGATCATCGCGGCGGGTTATGCCCGTAACACCAATACGAGCAACGATTTTTCGCTGATGCGGTTCAATACCGACGGTACGCCCGATACGAATTTCAACGCCACCGGAAAAGCCTTTGTCGATTTTGGCGGACTCGACGATTTGTGCACCGGAATCGGTCTTCAGTCGAACGGTAAAATCATCGCCGGCGGATTCATCGATACCAGCAACGGTTTTGGTTTCGGGTTGACGCGGCTCAACGTAGACGGAACTTTGGATACTACTTTCGGTACCAATGGCAAGACCGTCATCGAACCCGGTATTACCAGTTTTTGCAGCGCATTGGCCATCCAATCGGACGACAAGATCCTATTGGCCGGGCACACGCTTTCGCCGTTTACCCAAAACAACGAATTTGTCGTGTCGCGTTTCAACGCCGATGGTTCCATCGACCAGGACTTCGGTACCAATGGTTTTACGAGAACCGCCGTAGGAAGCGGGTCTTCGGTAGCCAACGGCATGACGCTGCAGCCCGACGGCAAGCTTATTCTGGTCGGGCAAACGGCCAATAATGCAACATTGCGCTGGGAAACCGCATTGGTACGCTACAATACCGATGGGTCGCTCGATGGTTTTTTTGGCGACAACGGACAAATCATTACGGCCTTGCCTTTGCTCGATGGCATCCTCGAATCGGCGGCGGTGCAGCCCGATGGGAAAATTGTCGTGGCCGGTTATGCCGGAACCAGCCCGACGAACAACCAATCGTTGCTTTTGCGTTTCCTGAGTGACGGCACGCCCGATTTGGGTTTTGCCAACAATGGCCAATTGGTGACGCTGGCCGGGGCCAACAACAATATGATCCAATCGGTTTTGCTGCAAGGTGAAAATATTGTTGTGGCCGGATCGTCGACGCAGAATGGAGGCGATCGATTTTTGCTGGCCGCTTTCGATTCGGATGGAAATCCCGATACGGCATTTGGGAACAACGGTGCCACGCTGACCCATTTCGCCGACCACGACGGCATCAATGCGATGGCGTTGGCTCCCGATGGCAAATTGGTGACCGCGGGCGTTTCGTACGATAACAATGTTGCGCATTTTGCCTTGGCGCGCTACCACACCAGCACGAGTCTGGGATTGCGTGAAAACCATCCAAGCGATTGGGGGTTGGCCGTATACCCGAACCCATTGCGGCAGGATTCGCGGTTGCGTTTTGTACTCGAGGCGAATCAAACCGTTTCGGCGGATTGGTATGATGCGCTCGGGAGAAAAATGACCAGCGTACTGTCCTGCGAAAACCGATTAAAAGGAACACACGAAAAAACATTGGGCTTTGTCGATGCGCTGCCATCGGGGACTTATTATCTCGTTTTTTCGACGCCTGAAGCAAGCACCACTTTGAAATTGGTCAAGTAACCACAGATTCGACAGAAATAGTATCTTTAACTCGTTTATAATCCGCAGCGTGAAACCATTTTTTATTCTTTTCCGATGGGTTGCCTTTGGCCTGATTGTGCTGGGCGGTTTCCCTGCCGTGGCGCAAGTCAAGCAAGGTGATGTTTTCCGTCAAAAGGTCGATTCATTGAACCGCATTGCGTTCGACCAACCGGTTTCGGTGTTGCGTTCGGCAGATTCGATGGTCAAAATGGCATTGCACAACCAACGGTATGGCGATTATGCCTTGTTGCTCCAGGTACAGGGCGTGGCCGAAACTTCGCTCGGCAATAATACCAAGGCGCTTTCGCTGCACATGAAATCGTACCGGGTGTTCGACTCGATCCACAACAATGGCGGAAAAATCCTGGCGCTGATCAACATCGGTACGGTGTACATGAATATCGAGAACATCGGGAAAAGCAAGCAATACCTGCTCAAGGCACTGTCGCTGACCCAAAAGGGCGACTACAATTACCTCAAGACGATTTATGTGAACCTCGGCGTGGCGATGACCTACGAGGACGATTTCGACAAGGCGATCGGGTATTATCTCAAGGCGATTCCGTACCTCGAATATTGGAAAGACGAAAATGGGCTGACCATCAACTACCACAACATCGCGGCCTGTTATACCGAGATGGGCAAACTGGACCAGGCCATCGCTTACGAACTCAAAGCCTATGCGCATTACCAGAAATCGGGCAGCACGAGCTCGCTCGCGATGATCACGCTCGAACTCGGCAAACTGTACACCGACAAGGGCCAGCTTGACAAAGCCAAAAAATTCCTCGACATCGGCGGAAAGGCGGCGCATGACGTACAATCGCCTTACTACCGCGACACCTTTTACGAATACCTCGCGTATTGGTACAAGGAATCGGGCCAATACGAGCAAAGCACGGAGTATTTGCAGAAATTGATGGTGCTGCGCGATTCGATCCACTCGGATGAAACCCGCGAGAACAATGCGATGCTCGAAAACCAATTCCAGTCGAGCTTGCAGGCCAAGGAACTCGAATTGCTGCGCGTACAGAAAAAACTCGATGCGGCCAAGATCGAGCAGAACAACATTTGGCGCATGGTCTTTGCCGTCTTTGCCGTGTTTTGCCTGGCGTTGATTTTCATCCTGTACCGAAACTACAAGCTCAAACAGAAAGCCAATCGTCTGCTCAACCAAAAGAACGACGCGCTGACCGAGCAGAACCTGCGGCTCGAGAATGAAAATATCCTGGTGCAATATGAGACGCTCAAGAACCAGGTCAGTCCGCACTTTTTGTTCAATTCGCTCAATGCCTTGGCTTCCTTGATCAGCACCGATCCGCAGAAAGCGGTCAAGTTTACCAATGCGTTTTCCAAAATCTTCCGCAATACGCTCGAACGCAAGGACCGTCATTTGCTCAAGCTCAGCGAGGAATTGCAACATGTGAACGCTTATCTTTCGCTGCAGAAGATGCGTTTTGGGGACAACCTGATCACCGATATTGCGGTACCATCTGACCGCTTGGCTGATTACCTGCCGCCGTTTTCGTTGCAGATGGTCGTCGAGAACGCAATCAAGCACAACAGCATCAGTTCGAGCGAACCGCTCACGATCCACATCCGGGTCAAGGGCGATTTTCTCGTGGTGACCAACAATTTGCAGCCCCGCCAGTTTGTCGAGGATTCGACCGGAACCGGTGTCGAAAACATCCGTTCGCGCTACAAATACGTCACTGAACTCGAACCGGTTTTTGAAATCAGGAACCAGGAATATTATGTACAACTTCCGCTAATCCAAGAAGAATGATCAAAGCTGTAATTATCGAAGACGAAAAACCGGCGGCCGATTACCTGGCCTCGGTACTGCTGAAAGTGGCCCCCGATCTTTCGGTGGTCAAGACCATCGACAATGTCAAGGGCGCGGTGCAATGGCTGGCCGATAACCCGGTCGATTTGATTTTCCTCGACATCCATCTGGGCGATGACATCGGTTTTTCGATTTTTGACAAGCTCAAGATTGCGGTGCCGGTCATTTTTACGACGGCCTACAACCAGTACGCCATCCGGGCGTTCAAGCTCAACAGCATCGATTATTTGCTCAAGCCGTTTTCGGAGGAAGATTTGCAACAGGCGCTCGACAAGTTCCGTAGCCAGAAAAATCCCGCTTCGATCGACATTCAGGCGCTGATCGAGGCCATGAACAAGAAGCCCGATTACCAGGAACGCTTCATGGTGGTTTCTGGGCAGAAGATCAAGAGCATCCCGATTGAGGAGGTCGCTTATTTTATGTCGGAAGGCCGTTATGTGAAACTCGTCACCAAAGCCAACGAGAAATTTTTGCTCGACCAATCGCTTGAGAGCGTCGTGCACAAGACCGACCCGCATTTGTTTTTTCGCGTCAACCGGCAGTTTTTGGTGGGTTTTTCGGCCATCCAACAGATGATTGTCTGGTCCAAGAGCCGCATCAAGCTCGAACTCAAACCTGCCCCGGAAATCGATGTGATTGTGAGCATCGACCATTCGGGGGAATTCAAACGTTGGCTCAACCGTTAATCTTTCTGGGTTTTTTCGTGGATTTTTTCGAGTGTTTTCTTCGACGTCAATTTCAGGAACAACACCGTTGTGGCAATGGTTGCTGAAATGGCGTTGGCGATGATGACCGGCCAGTCGGTTTTCAAAATACCGTAGATGGTCCACAGAATTAATCCGGCGAGCAAGACGCAATAGGTGAGGGCCGAAACGTCCTGGGTTTTTCGCGTTCGGATGATTTTGACGAGCTGCGGGATGTTGCACAGGGTCGTAAAAAGTGCGGCGGTGAATCCGAGAATTGAAATGGTATCCATGATTTTGGTGTTTTTTCGGGACTTAAAATTAGCCTCCGATGGGTCAAAATTTGTTACTTAACCTCCACTAAATCATTTAGAATTGCCACCTGCAGGTTCGCAGATTGAAACGGCTTAACAAAACTTTTACGCAAAAAGGCTTGCATTTGCAGATTTCTGTTGTATATTTGCACCCGAACATCGCGGGATAGAGCAGTAGGCAGCTCGTCGGGCTCATAACCCGAAGGTCACAGGTTCGAGTCCTGTTCCCGCTACTAGAGCAAAAGCTTGAAATCAAACGGATTGTGTAACGCAATCCGTTTTTTTATGTCTTCGATTTCGTTACTTTTACTCAGCGTACATGAAAACGTACACGATTTCACTATGAAATTAAACTTTTCAGAACCCAAAATCTTTACTGGTGGCATTGCAATGGCCAATTGGGCTAAGCTTTCAAAGGAAGCCCAAAATGAAGCTTTGAAGAAAGATTGGTACATCTATTATTCTTTCCGCGATCCAAAAACCGGAAAATTAGTACGTCAGCCAAATATTAAAGCCGGAGCAAATAAATTCAAAAACTGCAAAGACCGTATTGCAGTATTGAAAACGTTGCAACGGAATTTGCTGATGCTTTTGCAAAAAGGTTTTAGCCCATATGCCGATAATACAGCACTGGAAGTGCAGTTGTTTCAAAAGGAAACGGCAGCAATAGAACCATTGCAATGTAACGTTGCAACGACCGTTGCAACGGCTTTTGCAAAACCCGATATGACTTTTGCAAAACCCGAGAATCAAGATATTTTAATTGGTGAAGCATTCGCTTTGGCCTTGAAAGTAAAGGCAAATGTGTTAAGCAAAACTTCTTTTCCGGGATTCAGCAGTAATGTAAAGCGTTTTGAAATTTGGCTCAATGAGAATGGTTTTGCACAATGCGCCATTGCAACGGTTACGAAGAAAGAGGTTATCGACTATTTGAATGTGGTTTTGGAGAGGACAAGTCCGAGAACGCGTAACAAT
The DNA here is from genome assembly GCF_047602195.1 of Flavobacterium sp. GTDB lineage: Bacteria > Bacteroidota > Bacteroidia > Flavobacteriales > Flavobacteriaceae > Flavobacterium. The sequence continues at coordinate 34,501 of NZ_JASGHW010000002.1, read as the reverse complement.
ACCAGGATTGATATTAGTACTTTATTTCAAACATTAGTGGACAATGAAATCATTAAAGAAAATTTCGTTGCAACGGTTAATGTTTTGAAGGCAACACCCGAGAGAAATAAAACCTACACGGCAACGTTGCAACGGGATATTTATGACTACATGGAACAGAATGACAAGATTCTTTTGTTATTCGTCAAATTCATTTCGTATAATTTCCTAAGACCGATTGAAGTTTGCCGATTGAAAGTCGACGACATTGATGTAATTGATAGAAAACTTTATGTGAAGGCAAAAAACAGCCCGGTTAAAACTAAAATCATTCCTGAGATTTTGATCAACGATTTACCGGATTTGTCAAAATTAAATAAAACAGATTTTTTGTTTACGCCAACTGAAATAGGAGGTGAGTGGAATACTGCAGAAAATGACAAACGGGATTACTTTTCCAAGCGTTTCAAAAAGGTCAAAGACCATTTTGGTTTGGGAAAAGATTACGGTTTGTATAGTTTTCGCCATACTTTCATTACTAGGTTGTATCAGGAATTTGCAAAAGTGATGACACCCTATGAAGCTAAGAGTAAATTAATGTTGATTACAGGGCATACCACAATGGATGCGTTGGAAAAATATCTTAGGGATATTGATGCGGTTTTGCCGGAGGATTATTCGGGGTTTTTATGAATACTGTTCGTAATTTTAATGATTTCGACAAAATTATCTAGATTGCCGATTTTTACAATGTCACCGACAGAATGGCCCAATAGTGAGGTGGCTAACGCAGATTTATAATAAATCTTTTGAACGCCTGAATTATCAGGCTTATTGTTTTCGGTCTCGACAAGTTGAACGTCAATATCTCTATTATTGTTCATGTATTTTACTTTTACCTTACTGTTGAGCTTCACTTCTTCGGTTGTAATCTTTATTTGACTTTGAGCGATAGGTTCAATTGCTTGTAAAACTTCCTTATCTCTATCGATAACTGCTGCAGAATTTTGATAAACATAATTTTCAATAGGAATTATATCATCTGTAAAAGCAGTTGAAGTTTCTGAATGGTCCGCGAAATTTTTAATCGTTGATTTCATTTGATTAATAAAATCAACCAGTTTAGTTGTTTCCCGATTCGGATTCCGCCACCAATTGGTGCTCCAAATTCGATGGAACACAAAACCATGATTTTCTAACATTTTTTGTCGATGCCTATCATACAAATACGCTTCTCGGCTGGAATGATATTTTGCACCATCACATTCTATTGCAATTTTTGGAGCGCCAATTATTTTGGGGTCATAAACAATATCTATTCTGAATTCAGCGAATTTCATTTGTGGAATTAGATGGTCAATTTCAAAATGGTCCATTAGTCTTTGATAAACTTCTTCTTCAAACGGAGATTCTAAATCACCTCCTGCCAAAGAATTGAAACTGGTACTTTTTGTTGTGTTTTCGGCTAATGCAGTCAAAACAGAAATGCGTCCTTCTTCATTAGCTTCACTCACTGATTTGCAATATGCCAAATAAGCATATAAAACCGCTCTTTTGTTATTTGATCCTTCCGTAATCAAATGCCCCTTATAATCCATGAAATTCTCTTCGGGAACAGATGTACAGATGTAAATTTTGTATTTCGCCCTTGTAATAATTACGTTTAATAACTTATAACCTTTCGTGTGATTGATGGGACCGAAACGCTGTGCAAACTTTCCGTCTTTACCTTTTCCGTAGGTTGTGGAAAGAATTATAACATCTCTCTCATCGCCTTGAATATTTTCCAAGTTTTTGATAAACATACCATTTTCAATAAGTTCTTGAATCTTCATATTGAATTGTTCAAATTTTGAAAATTTTTGGCGCTCGAATATCTTACGATTGATCAAATCTCTTTGAGCAATATTAAATGTAGCAATGCCAACAGTTGGATATTCACCATTGGGCAACCTATTAATATTATTTTCAATAATCGAAAGCACCATTTCCGCTTCTGCTTCATTAGTGTGATCTGAAAATGTTCCGTTTACTTGAATATATTTTATTGGTGTATAATCGAAATTGTTCGGCAATGGTTTTAATCGTTGATTGTAAAATGCATAATTGGAGAAATCGATTAAAAAAGGATGTCTCGAACGGTAGTGGAAGTCTAAATGTTTTTTTTGAAAATTTAATTCGGATGCAAAATCAAGCAGCGATTCGCAAGACAATAAAATGTTATCCTTGTCAACTACAATTTCGTCGTCTTCCTCTAAATCATCCTCATCTTCAATCGTTCCGTCGAAAACTTTACTGAAATAATTGGATGGAGGCATTTGGTGTTCGTCTCCTGCAATGACAATTTGTTTGCCTTTTAATATTGCAGGTAAATTGTCTTCGAGCCGTAACTGACTGGCCTCGTCGAACATCACAATGTCAAAATATCCATTCATGCCTTTAAAAAGGTTGCTGGCAACGTCTGGAGTTGTAAGGACGATAGGAAAAAATGTACAAAACAAATCGGCATCTTTTTGAACAATCTGTCTAAGTGATAACCTTTTAAACCTGTTGCTGCTGCGTTTGTTGTATAGATTCTCTACAGTTAGGCCGCCATTGATGTGTTCGAAATTCCGGGTTTCGTCAATCTGTTTTGAAAACCAAAATTCTTTGATGAACTTCAATTGCTCTTTTTCTAGTCCGGTCAATGCATCTTCCAATTCGGTGTGCTCTTGATCACTTGTTGGTAAGTCCAAATTGGCAGAATTAATCAATAAAGAATTTAGATAAAAAACCATGAACGATTTTTTCCAGTTGTTTTTTGTTCTTAATTCATGGATCAGTTTCTTGTCCGGTTCACTTAAACCATTGTAAAATTGAAACCATTTGAATTCGATTGCAAACAAATCCTCATTGGCATCAAAGTAATCATTTTTGTTTTTCATTAGTGATTCGACATCCAGAATAAATGAGTTCAAATCTTTGAGTTTTGGTTTGTTCATTACCCAATTATCAGATTTGATTTTTTCGGTTAATTGAGAAACCTTTTTTTGAAGTTGAGGAAGGATTTTGGCATCAATAACATTTTCTTTTAAAAGATCAATACTTTCAAACTCTTTATGGAGCTTGGTTTCAAATCCATCATCGATTGACGCAATTGTAGATTTGATTTCCGATAAAATCATTCTGTTTTCTTGAAATGATTTATCAAATGAATAGTTTAATTGTATGTCTTTGCTGTCAATCAAATTCTTTGCTAAATTTTGAAAAAGGAAGTTTATCTCGGAAAGATAATCTTTAAAAGAATCATCAATAGAAAGCAATTGCTTTTTAAATGTTGCTGAATTTTTGTCATTGTTTATTGCCGATTGAAGAGAATGAAAAAGTATTTTGGAGTTGTCTGTAGTTAGGATACAATCAAGTCCAAACAATGTAAATTCATTTTCAATTATTTCTGCGAAATTACTTTTGATGGTTTCGATTTCATTTTTAAATGCAGCGAGGTTGCTTTTCTGTGTTGTCAAATCTCCATTCAGACTAAGCGCTGCAAAATCTTTTGATTCAACAATTAGGTTTTCTATTTTTTTAAAATTATCCTGTAATGCAATTTGATTTGAAATCGTCTGTTTTTTTGTTCCAGAGAATATTGAAAGTAACTTGAATGTAAAACTGTTGACTTTTTCAACGTTTGTTAGGTCTTGATTATTGGGATTATTGTTAAATATTTCTTCAATATCATACAATATCGATTCAATCATTTTTAATTGGTCTGCAAATTCAGTATTTCTAAAATTGCAATAATCTTTTTTTGCATTTGATAGTAGAGACGTCAACTCGTGTTCTTTTTCAAAAATTTTGTCGAAGCAATCATTGATCAATGCGATTTGTTTTTTTATCTCTGATTTTCGATTATTGAAAAACTCCTTTTTGGTCGTTTCTAAATCCGATTTGATTAGGATAATTTGTTTGGAATAAAAATCAAAATCCTCATTTACAGTTTGTTCTATCAAGTAGAGATTGTCGCCTATTAGTTTGGTTGGATTGATAAACGATTTTGATTCAATTGGCAGATAGTCAGAGAAAAGTTTTTGCCCGTTTTCAATGATAATGAGATAATTATTTAATTCTGGTAGCGAATAATTAAACCGGTCTTTTTCGATATTGAGATTGTTGTCGTCAACATTGTTTTTGACTTCAGCTAATAAATCTCCAACAATGTGGGTCCAAGTCTTATCTCCAATCAATCTTTTGTCGAGTTTTTGGTGCTTGACATTGATGGTAGAAATTAAATTCTTGGCTTTATCTATTAAATTGCCTAGGGTCTCTTTTGAAAAATTGTATCGGTATCGCTTGTACTCAGAGTTATCTACCCTGTCTCTTACAGAATCGACAACTGTTTTCCTGTCTTTTACAATATCACGTATCAATACGCAATGGTAATTTAGCCCTTTTTCGATAAGTGCATTGTGCAAAACCTCTAATGCAGTTCTTTTTTCGCAGACTACAATTGTTTTCTTGTTATTTTCAAGTGCATTAACAAGAACAGCAGTTAGAGTTTGACTTTTGCCCGTTCCGGGAGGCCCCTGTATGAGTACATTCCTAGTAGACTCTAAAGAGTGCAATATGCTTTGTTGCGAAGGGTCGGTTTCAATGGAGGATATTGGTTGAAAATGATGTCCTTCTAAATCTTCAAGATTGATTTTCATGCCTTCCAGCTCCATGAGGTTGGCATAATCATTAATGATATTTTGTTTTTGTACCTCAAATATTGAAAACAACCCGCCAAATTCAATAAAAGAATTGGTAGAGTTGAGCGGTAATTTCTCATAATGGTTTTTATCGCCAATTGAAACAATGTTGTCCAATTTCTGCTTAAAGGTCTGTTCTAAATCGGCAGGCGGAGAGGTGTTTATATTCCGAATCAGATTGGAACATATTTCAATAACTTCCTCTTTACTGATTAACCCGTCATCGAGCATTTCGCTTGGAATCTTTTCTATATCTACACCGGAATCGTTTTGCAAATGATTAATCAATACCTCATTGATGTAAATTGGATCATCTTCATTGCGCAGGATTTCCCATGTATTGAACTCTTTTGTCCTTTTGATTTTTAACGACCAGATTAAAATTGGTGCGACGGTCAATTTATTGTCGGTTTTATCCCGACGTGCTAAAACAGGAAAACCGAATCCAAATGTATTGATGCCTTTTTCAGATTCTATTGCATCGGTTTGATTGATAAGATTTTCAAATGCCTTTGTGATTTTAACCAATTGAACCTGTTCTTCTTCGAAAAGGGAATTCAAATCAGGGACGTTGTCTTTCCAGCTTATCCTGAACTTCAATGGTAGTTCAGAAAGCAAAGCTGTGATGAAATTGTTTGGTAGGTTTTTGTCAATATGGGAAAGTCTGTTTAGGTCAAATTTATATCTGGAATTGGCCGGAATGGCATTTAGGTGGACGCCTCGACGATTACCGATTTTTAGACGTCTTTGTAATTCGGATAGTAGTTTTTCGGTTAGTTCCATCTTTCAGGCTTTAGTTATTGACATTTGAGCAGGCTCAGCTATTCTTTTTTAATCTTTTTTATTAATTCATCAAAAGCGATTGAAACCCAATCTTTTTTCCATTCAGTCCTGAAAAGGATATCATTAGAATCTGGCTTGTCCGACAAATCTTTTATCCTTACAATAGTAGGTATCGGAATACTATCGCCAATAATCAAAGCTTCTTGCCTTTCCAGAACCGGTAAAGTGTCGGTAATTGCACTTACGCTATCAGGCATCAACCTTTTTACGTATTGCTGATCTGTAGGATTGGTAAGTCTCATTGCTACGAAATTGTTGCATTGAGAGAAAATAGTTTCTGATATTTCGGAAGGTCTTTGGCTCACAATCATCAATGATAAGCCGTACTTTCGTCCTTCTTTGGCAATTCTTTCAATTGATTTTTTTACGGATCGATATTTTGCCCCATCGCTATGAGGAATATAATTATGAGCTTCTTCGAGTACTAAAAGAAAAGGTACTTCATCGGTATTTGATTTAATTGTCTTGTAATAAAAACAAAAATCGAATATCAGTCGGCTGATAAGCGATACAACAATGCTTAAAACTTCAAATGGAATTCCACTTAAATCAATAAGCGTAATGTTGTCTTTTTCCGAATCGGTATAGCCAATAAATTGTTTTAGAATTTCTGGGAAATCTGATGTTTGATATTCGGTTGTTGCACTTTTTTTAGGTTTGAGTAAAAATGATAACCGGTCATCGTTGATCTTTGATTCGAGTCGCATCACGAACCTGTCAAATTCACCATTGAATGGGCCATTTGATGCTTTTGTCGCAGCGGCAGTCGATGAGACCACGAATGATTTGACACCATCAAAGTAGTAATCACATCTATCGTCAACCAATGTGCCATCAGCAAGTTTTGGCCGCGCATTTTCACCATCTAGTTTTCCAACAACTTCATTGTTGAGATTGGTAATGAAATTATGAACTTCACCAAGGCTAAAATACAATGGCGAATCATAAGAGACGTTTTCAATTCCGGTGTTATGTTTCCTTTTGTTTTGGATTACAGCGTATCTGAATTGAGAAATTTGATTATGGGAATTGTTTTCATTACTTTCAATAAACATTTCTTCCAATTCTTCGGAATTCATTAGCCAATAGGGAAGTACAAGGTTGCCAACATCCAATTTTTTTGATTTTGGGAAAGCGGTTTTGTATTCACCATGTAAATCGAAAAGCAAAATATGGGTATTGTTTAGCACGGCTCGATCGGATTGATCTTGTGAAGGTTTGATACCTTCTTGTAAAATTCTTGCTACGGTTCCTGATTTTCCAGAACCAGTTGATCCAACTACGGCTAAATGTTTACTGAAAAACTTATCTCCATCAACTGCAATATCAATACTATTATTTTGTGCGAGACTGGAAAAAATAAATTTCTTATCGCTTTCAACTGATTCGTAAATAGTTTTTAATATTGTCTCATCGGCAATGCTGACTTGATTCGGCGGAATTGCAATTTGTTGTCCACCTCTTTTAAATTTTCCTGACTCATCCAAAAAACCGATTGGCTGCGCATCTAAAATAAATGTTGGCGACGTTACGGGTGTTTCGCCTCCAGTTGTCGTTTCACGAATTTTGAAGCTTTCTACTAATGCAATTATTGAAGTGTTAGAGTCGTCAGAAATTTTTAAATAACTCCCGATTGTAAAATCCGTTGTGTCTTGTTTGAAACGTTCGGCATCAAGAACTTCGATTTGAATTAAACTAGGTGCTACTGTCAGGATGCGAAAGATGTCTGATGTATTTGATGTTGTCATAATTTATGATGCTATTATTTTGAATGCGTCTTGGAGGTTTTCACAATATTTAAATTCAAAAAATTGTCCTGAGGAAAATCGCGTAGGGAAATCTTCATCTGAAAAACAAATAAATATGCTTGGAGAGTTGATGCCTGATATGTTTGTCATAAATGTCTCTTTTGAAATGAGTTTAACAAGGTAGGAGGCTTTCGATATTTTTGCTCCATTCTTACTGGTATTGATTATCGGTTCTATATTGAAAATAGTTGATGAAAATTCTAGTTCCTCATATCCATCGTTAAAAATAACCTCACGTTGTATCAGCTCTTTTTTTAAATTATGTAGAATTGCTTTATCTGCATCGATAATAAAAGTGAGTGGTTTTGCATTTCGCATAGATGAATTCGGTTTGTAAAATTTAGCTGTGGCATTTTCTATAAAAGCCGCAAGTGGAAGTTGGGTATTGTCTGCTGAAACCAAATTGTTTCCAACTAAAATGATTTTACTCCTTGAAGGTTCTAAAGCCCTCAATGATTTCAAACTTTGTGAGGACTGTTTTAAATATTCTTTTTTGTTGCGAATTGCAATAAACCATTCATTGAAAAGTTTTTTTCGAACATCTATTGCTGTAAAAAAATCTAATCGTGTTATTTTCCTATCGTTGATGTCTTTTTTGATAGCCTTGTCAACAACAACTCGCAATGCATTATTATAAAAATGGGTATCAGCTTCAAATTCGCTACATGAAAATGTGGTCCTAAATTTTTGAAGAATTTGGCTTTGCTGTGTGTAGAACTCTGTTCCGAAAATCAATTTGAATTGAGATAAGAAAACTTTTAGTTGATCGTCGGTTATGCCTTTTTCAATTTCGTAATGTTTTTCAACCTTATTTTCGGAATAGGTTAAAATATCTTTGAGTTTTGTCAGGTCAATATCAGGCTCATTTCCAGCAGTTTCATTTTCAAAATGGGTATATAAAACATATTTTAAATCATTTGGTGTTGAAGGATTTGTAAAATGGTCAAGCATTAATGAAATAGGTTCTCTTACCGCAGAATTAATAAATCTTGGTTTCGAGAGGTATTTGCATTGTACCGTTGTTGTCTCTGATGCGGATTCGATATCAATGTCTTCTATTCCTTCAATTACAATCGAGTCGGTATCAGACTTTAAATCGAGTAATTTTAAAATCGAAGTGTCAAATTGATAATAGTAGCCTTTGATAGTGGCATCTGCTGCTCTTGTTGCCATAATTATCAAGACTTAAAATCCTCAATTATATCAAAAAAGTCAAACTCATGTATTAATGTGATTGTATGACCTTCCTTTCTCATGCTCAATGCTTTTTCTACTTTCCTACCATAACAAGCAAATGCCCAGGCTGGGTTCCCATTATCGCCCACAATGAGATAATCGGTTTTTTTATTTACCGTATTGGTAGGAATGCCGCCCAACGCTTCTATGCGTTCTAGTAATTCCTGCCTTCCACAACTGTTGAGAACACCGGTTACGCAAAATGTTTTTCCGTCGAAATCTACATTCGGGTCACTAGTGCAGAGTCCAGATATATGAATATTTGCTGTTTCGTCTTTTACCTTTCGAAGCCATTTCTTGGTTGTTCAGCTTGACGAACTGATTGAAGTAGGCTTGCAATACCAATCGTTCCTCTTCATCCACTTTGTGGTCGCTTGTAATTGACAATAGTAGACTTCTCAATTCATCATAGGGATAATAAGTGGTAAGATGGTCATTTGCCTCAAGCCATTTGTTGAGCATGAAAATTTCCTCGTCGTTGATTATTCCATCCGACAGGATGCCATGACATAAGCCTTGCAACGTTTGGAGATCGGCGGTGACTGCATTATAATAGTAATTGCCTTGCTCATATTTTTGGCAAAGCCAATATAAATCTTCGATAACTTCGTTGTTAGGAATTCCATTGTTGATACTTTCCCTGATGATTTGCATGAATTCCTTGAATGGATTTTTGGAAACTAATGTTTCATGTTTTTCAACCCATTGGTTAAGCTCCAAAATTTCGCGGTCGTTTACTTCTCCGTCAAGATTAATTCCCGAAAGTAATCCTTTCAAGGAGTTGATGGCTTTGTCATTTTCGCTTTTGGTCGTGTAAATTCGATAGGTGAGGGTTTCTAAATTTTCCATTGGATTGAATTTTAGATTAACATGTTTTTGCGTTGGAACAGTTTATTTAAGGCACAGAAAATGGCAATGGCGTGTAAAAATATTTATTCATTCCCCAATGGGAAAAGTGCACCTGGCAGTGCAAGAATAGCCGGAGTGGTATTAGCTATGAATGTGTTTCAAAAATAGTAATTTAGATTAAAGTTGGTAATTTTCTATACGTTATTTTTAAAGTTGGATAAGATAATCTATGTTGTGCAAAATATGCGATGGCTTTTGCAAAATCAAGGTCAAAATAAATCCACCATTACGGTGGATTTTTGTTTAGATGAAGATTTTTTAATTTTCCAACAAAGTTTTACCGTTTTGAAACGCTATATTTTTTTATCCCAATGAGTCGCTTCTATATATTCCAGAATTACTTGATTTTTATCGTAAATGATAAACTCTAATTTATCGTTGGAAAAAGATTGTTGATTTATAAATTCTTTTGCTGAAACACTGTTGTCAAATACCCGATAAATAGCATCGTCAGTATCGTTTTTATAAAGTTCTAATTTATGGTTTAATATATGGCCGGTTGCTCCATCTGCAATAACTACTGCCACTTGATCGGCTATTAAAACAGGGTATTTACTAGTGGCTTTTACTGACATAATTCTAGTTTAATAAGTATATAATTTGTGCAAGAATAACAATGTTCCCATAATAACAAACAACCACCATTTGTTGTGAAAGTAGCCGAATTGTGTTTTGTTTTTTGAGAGCTTAATTGCTATTCCAGCAACGATAAGTCCTACAGGTGCGAGAAAATTACCAATAATTTCAAAAGACATATTAAAAGGATTTAATTAAATAGGACATTGAAAAAATAATGATTAGTATAATGATAACCCATAACCTAATTTTTTCAAATTTTGTGATTGGCGTTTCAAAAAGATCATTTTCTTGCCGGCCTTTTAACCACCATTTATAGAAGAAATACATTAGTGCAGCTCCAATGGCGCACAATATACCGATTGTTAGATTTTCATAGTTTTGAATCATTTACTGTTCTGTTACTTTTTTCACACCAGCTTTTGAATTATCGACCGCTGTGTTTTTTATTATCTCTTGAGTAGCTCTTACGGCTTCTTTTACCTCCTGTTTTACTGTTTCTTTAGATCCTGGAACAACTTTGCCAACTAGGGCTCCAACAACTGCCCCGGTTGTTTCTTCTGCGAGCTTTGCTCCACCTTCTTTATTGTCACCAACGATCAAATTAGTTGTAATTTCGACAACTGCTCCAATTCCAGATACGGCGCTTCCGGCTGCAGCAATTTCTAAGCCAGGTGCGGCACCAACCCCTTCGAAGATGGCCCCAACAGCTGCAGCTCCAAGACCTACTTTAGTGATTTTGTCTCCAACCTTTTGAACTATTTTTGCAGCTCCAAGAATTTGTCCTTTATGATTGGCAACAGTTTTTTGGGCTTTGACAACCGCCTTTGTAGCTGTGACTTTTACATCGTCTATAGTTTTATTTACGCTGGCTTTAAATGAATTGACCGTATTTGTAAACGCGGTCTTAAAACTCGCTGGAAAATCCGGCCAATTGCCATCAGGATCAATAAAATAGACAGGATTATTAAAAGAATACACATAAGGTGAATATTCTCGGCCTTTCTCTGCCAATGGGTCAGTATTCATCCACCTCCCCAAAGCCGCATCATAATTCCTCGCCCCGTAATCATACCAATTCAAAGACAACTCGTCCTGCCACTCCTTCCCATTGTATTTATACTTATACAACGGTACCAAAGCCACTTCCGGCGTACTGCCGCGCAACTTCATCACCGTTACATTGTAGTTGGTGTGTTTAAGCCCAAACGGATAGTAATGGTTTTGTTCCATGATTGTAGGCGCAGCGTTCGGGTCGGGGCTTTCGGTAAAACTCAAGCGCGTGTTGCCCAAATGGTCCTTGTAATGAAACACATCCTTGAACACATCCGTGTCGAAATTGACATAACCTTCAGCTGTTGGGAAGAACTGCAAGACACCGTTCTTGTATTGGAAACCGTCGAAATAGTCAGTCGTCGTAAGAACGTTTTGCGGCGAGGTCACCTTCTTTTGCATCTTCCTGCCCGCCGAATCGTAAATGTACGAAATTTTCTGTGGCAGTGAAGTGAAGGTAATTTCCGTCGGCAAATTCAAATGGTTGTACTTGATCGCGGCGATGCCTTTGTTGCGGTCGACGGTCATGTTGCCGAAATTGTCGTATTCGAAATCGGGCAATCCTGTGGCGTTGCCTTTTTTAAACCCGAAGGTACTGTTGGCTCCTGCCGCATCAGTGACCGAGGAAAGCACGTTGGTGCCGTTGCTGTTCGTGTAGTTGTAGGTCAGGTCGTCGATTGGGATAGCCTGTGCCGCATCGGGATGGTCGAAATCGCCCTTGCGTTTCATGGTCACGATGTTCCCGTTTTTGTCGTAGGTCGCACTTTCGTTGTATGCGCCGGTCACACCGTTGGCCAGGTTGGGCTTCATGTAAACGGCATCTTGTAATCTGTTGAGCGCGTCATAAAAATATCCGTATTTGCGGATGGTGTTGTCGGCGCTGCTGAGCCAATAAGTCTCTGAAATATTGCCGTTGTACAAAGCTTTTCCGGTATATCCGGTCTGGTTTTCGACGGTCGCGTAATTGATCTTGAACGAAAACAAATCTTTTTCGGAAACGTTGAGCACCGGATTGTTCGAGGCATCGGTATTGATCCCTGTGAGCCAGTCGCGGATGTTGTACGAATAATTGATCGTTTGCAGCGGATTGCCAACGTTGCGCCCCACTTTCTTGACGATCACTTTGCCGAGTTCGTCATAAGTATTGTCGGCCAACAACGTATGGTTGCCCCCGTTGATCGAATGCGTATGGGTCAGCAATCGCTCCTGGTTCGAGTACTCGAAATTGTCCACCACAGTGATTTCGGTATCGGCAGGAACCCGTTTGTGCTTGGTCCTGGTTAAAAGCGTTTTGCCCAGGAAGTCGTATTTGGTATCGACCTGGGTATAGCCGTTGAGGTAATTTTTGGTGTGTGTGCGTAAGTTGCGTCCCTTCTTATCATAAAGAGTATAAGTGAGGTTTCCATAAAATTGGCCGTCCAAGAGTACACGCGAAAAAGTCGCGGTAAGCAAGCCTTTGGGATTGGCCAACACGCTTTCTCCTTCGATTGAGGTGGGTAGTGTTACCCCGATTAACTCAGAAATGCTATAATTGTCATAATAATTTACATCTAGAAAATGGATGCCTCCAGAGGTTGGAAAGACCTGACTGGTGTAGCCGATGTCGACCCAGCCTACTTGAGAACCGCCACGCACTTCATTGATGTGTGTCGCCGTATTGTATGAATTCTGCAGGTTGTTTCTTCCCCAACTGGTCGCAGGCTGGCTGTTGTACCAGATGTGATACACAGGGCGATCGAATTGATCGTATTTCGTAATGTTCCAACCTTCAGAAGTGGCTGAGCTTCCGGTGTATGGGAGATAGGCCGGCCCTGTTGCCACCACACGATCAAATTTGTCGTAAACGATAAAATCCCAGCTCGTTTTTCCCGGAATCTTTTTTTCCACAAGACGGTTCCTGTGGTCGTAGCGGTATTGGTAACAAAGATTATCTAACGTAGGCACTGAAGTATCGCCATTTGCTTTCGGAGGAATAACATAACTAAGGTTACCGAATTGATCATACACGTAATAAGTGTCGTGCGAAGTATTGACCGGAGTACCATTGGCGGTCGAAGTACCATAAGCCCTTTTAAGTATAACTTGTCCGGCTTTGTTCTTGAATTCTTCGGTAGTATTGTCGGTCCCTGATGTCCAGTTTTCGTCCTTGACAATGGTTTTGTACAGTTCGTTTGCCGGATAGGTGCTGTTGCCGTTGTCCGAAAACGCAACGGTGTAGGTGCCGGAATTGGCATCCCAGGTGGCCACGGCCTTTATTTTTTTGACTTCGGAGGCGGCGTTGGTTTTGTATTCGTATTTGATTTCCTTCCCGTTGCCCATGGCCCAGGTGCTTCCGGGGGATGCTTGTTTGAGCACACGGTTGAGTGGGTTATTTTCCAATTGCTTTTCCGAATAGGGACTTTGACCTGAATATCCGGTGTAAGACAGGGTATTGTTTTTCGCGTTGGGTTCGAAATCGAGTCCTGTATTGGGGCTTTTGTATGGCAAATACTCTTTAACCAAACGGTCGAAACTATCGTATTCGGCGTGCGTCACGATGTTTTTTCCAGTTGCTGACTGTTGGCTGGCGATTTTTTGGATGGGGCGGCCAATGCCATCATAATATTCGATAGAGGAAGACACGCGTGGGGGGTTGACCGTTCTTGGATCCTTGTAGGTGGTGGTCAGAATATAATTCTCGGTATTGGTCTGTGCCGACGCAAATGAGCAGATCAGCAACAATAATACGATATGAAGTTTATTTTTCATGGCGTTGGGGTTTATGGCCTGTAATGGTATAATGTTGTGGAAAGTATGCTGCTGTCTGTATCCTTGACGCTAATGAGCCTGCCCAAAGCATCATAGGTGTAATATTTGGTTTCCCCTTTCGGATCGGTGATGCTGGTCATCCCTACACCAGGGTTATAGGTGTAAGTAGTCACTTGTGCATTTGGAAGCGAAGCACGTAACAAATCCAATTCATTTTTTACCAGTACCATATCTGGATTGGCTACGTCTGTTTTGATTCGTACAGCCGAAATCTTGTTGGGATCGATATCACTGTACTTCGCTCCAGAAATTTTGGCTACAGGGAGCATGTTGTTGTAAGCGAACACGTAGCATTCGTAAACATCGCTATTGGGATTGTTGCCGGGCTTTTTATTTTGCAGGATGTTCAGAGAGGCCGGATCATAATCAAAAAAGATCCTGTTCTCCGAAGTGCCGCCCGCTTTCGAGGTAATCACCGAGGTAACAAATTTGGTCGTGCCGAAATCACCATACACATTTTCGCGCGCAGTCAGTAATTCCTCGCTGCCATTGGTCAGTTTGTATTGGTCGAGATGGGTGATTTTTTCTGGATTTCTGTTGAAGTTTGGGTCGGTCATGTAAGTATACTTCGTTCTTAAACCATTGGTAATGGTTGTTTGCGGTGAAGTGCCGGTACCTTCTGTCGATTTTGTGCTTTCCGACAGCATATAGGGATAGGAAGTATTGTACTTGTATGTTTCGACATCCTCTACAAAATTGGTGGTGGTATCGTCGAAATAAGTGATCGTATTTTTCCGGATCAGGTTGCGGTTCCAAACTTCAATCCTCGATTCCTTTTTTACATAAGCGTTCTTGCCCAAAACCTCTTCTTTATGAAAAGACCCGGGCGCAATTGTATTTCCCCAATAATTTGAATGGTAAGGATTGAAAAAAGACTTGGGTATGCCTAAAATTTCTTGGTTTTGCCACGTATATTTTTCCTGGGAATGATATTCCATTACGATATTAGAAGTACCAAAAGGGATCGAGTGACAGTACAATTGGTCGGCCATGGTATAATCAACCGATGCACTGATGCCTGCCAAGTACTCGTAGATTTTTGTATCCTGATAGGTAAAAATGGTATGCTGTTTTAATTTTTCGGATGCGTCAAATATTTTAGTGGCAATTTCCCTTCCGAGTACTGGTTTTTTGAAAGAGGAAAAGTTGCCTTCCGATACAATTCCACCGGAGGTTTCTTTGGCAAAAATGTGTTCGGTATAACCATTTGTGGTGATGCCATTGGAATCGTATTCAAAAACATTGGTGTAAGCCACATTTGGACTGCTCGCATAACCCTGGGAATTCCTGATAATGTGTCTTTTCTGCCGAATTTGCCCTTGTTTTAATACATCTGAGGTATAAGAGGTGTAGTTGGGTTCATAAACCAGTCGGTATCCGGACGAAATAGGGGTAGTCGGTGTGTCGGTATACCGGAATATTTTTTTACTCGAAAGGTTGATGTTCGGGTTTTGTTCCGTATGTCCCTCGGCAGTATAGTTGCTGATCGATTTAATGCGAAATCCCTGAACGGTTGCGTCATTATTCGGATATTGGTGTACCCTGCGGTAAACTGATACACCGGCACTACTTCCTTCAGCTCCAGTATTCCATGCAGTAATTTGATACACTCCCGCCGGAATCCACAACAACCGGTCACTGTATTGATAGATTCCATTGGCATATTGTGCCGGAAAATCAGGATAATGGTGTGTATACAATTCGGTTGGATGAAAATTTGTCCAGGATCCACAAACAGGAACCGCATTGGCTACAGGGCCGCTTGGCACGTTTTGTCTATAAGTAGAAGAAGGCGTATTGTCCAAACATTTTGGACGGCTGATCATGTAAATAACACCCGGCGTTGTCTCGATGTAATAATTATCAGATTCATAGATAATCATTTCATTCGTGTTTACCCCAGTTGCTTCTGACATATAGGGATGGATCCATTCAGGACGATCATTGTAATGTATATAGCCTGCCCCGGCGCCTCCAACGACTTGTTCCACTTGTTCCGGATACGGATTCGAGGGTTTGGCTGTGTGTGGCTCAAATTCGAAACAGGTGTGGCCCTTGGTTGGATAGGTGATTTTTGATAGTGTCCCATTAATTGCCTGATCAAAATTAAAACTCCTATTGGCTCCGGTTATGCCCGAAGCAGATGGCACAAGGTGGGAATTGTTTGCGCCATTGTTTAACCCGAGAAAGTCCTGTCCTTTGAATCCAACAGGAGGAACTCCGCTGGGATTAAAATAATCAAATGAATAGGTTTGACTGTCGTTGGGACCATTTGAAATTCCATTGTAGATGATTAGGTGGTCCAATTTGAGTCTTTTGTTGAGATGGTTTCCGCCGGTAAAACTTCCAAAATAACTGTGGATAAAATAGACCTTTTTCAATACATCACTAGCAGTAGGGTTTGTAGGTGATGTATTGTATTTGTAATAGATAATTTCATTCAACGCATTGCCTTCGCCTGTTCCACCAAACAAAAGATCAATCCTGTTTTTATAGGTGAAACTTAAAACCAGTTTGCCGTTATGGATCAATTTATCAGGCATTAATTGTGTGGTGTGGTAACCACCGTGAAAGTTGTACTGGTAAACATCTTGATCATAAAAAGGAGTGCCAACGCCTATGGAACCCTCATTTTGGGAATTGGTTATTGAACTTACCGTTTGCAAAGGGACTAAATTCTGTTGCCAAACGAATTCTTTATATGAAAACTCATAGACATCCAAACCGTTCTTCGAAATAATTTTCTTTAACAGCCAAGAGGTGTCGCTGGTTCCCGCATTTCTTACACAAGTGTTGGATTGAGGGTCGTCTGTCCCTTCGATTGTTGTTTTTTCTACATAACCATTAGTGTAGCCAAAAATATATTGTGTACCGTCTTCGGCAATGACAACCTGGCCGACTCCCGGAGTATATGTAATTCTGATCCGTGGATTGATCAGGGTGCTTCCGCCGTCAGAATAATCGTTGAGGTCCATGACATTGATGCTGTAAAAATCAGACAGCATTTCCCTGCAGCCATCGCTGAGCCCTTTCCAAAGCGCGAAGTAAGTATCTACCTCAGCGGTAGAAGAAAGCATCAGCCCATCTGGGGTATGAAATTCATAGTAAGTTCCCCAATCCAATTCTTGTTGTACAGTATCTACTAAATCGTCGGGTTGCCCATTGACGATTCGCGTGATTCTGCCTCCAAAATTCAAATTCCAATTCAATCCTACAAAAGTGGCCAGCTGGTCTACTTTTACGCCGGTAGCGTCATAGCCAATTGAGATCGGGATATCCAATTCCCGTCCTTTTATTGAGGGTAATGGGACACTGATATTGGGAGTGCCCGTATGCAAAGTAACCGGTATGCTTCCGTATTTTTGAAAGGCAGTAGCTTCGGGACTTTGAGGGAACTTCAAGTGTGCCATTGCCTCCGAACCATACTGAAATGTAGCTACCCCAGAGGGCGGTTGTCCAAATGCATTAGGAGTAAATGCCAACAAAATCATCAAGAGAATAAAGATTTTTTTCATGTTTATCGGGTTGTGCTGTTTATTTGGTTTTGATGATGCGAATACCATCAGATTGTACATTGGTCTTGATATTGACGATGTAAATACCCTGCGGATATCGGCTCAGGTTGACCGGTACCGTACGGCTCGTAATCTCGAATTGCTGTAAAATATGCCCGGCCAAATCGACCACGGTAGCCGTTCCCGATTCGAACTCATAACCAACGATCACATTAGTGTAATCGGTTGCGGGATTGGGCATGGCTTCAATCGTTGCACGCTTTTTTTCCGGTTTTGATTTGTCCTTGAGTTTGACCACCCAAAAATCCTTGTTCCCGTAGTTGGTTTTCTTGTCGCCCGATGCTGGAAGATTGGTTTTCGGTCCGCCGAGACCCGACATCAATCCGTCGGCCAATCCGCCTGCAGCATTTTCGTTGCCGTCTCCGAGATTAAGCCCGTTTCCGAAAGCATTTCCTGTAGGCGTGTTCAAACCATAATGCAGCGAAGAATCTTTTTTGGAACCGACTGCCTCATTGATTTCTGACACATTTTCGGCCATTCCTTCATTAAAACCTTGGTTAAAATTATTGGTGGTTTCTTTGATCGCGTCGTTCGCTTTTGAAGTTTGGGAATCAATAGATTTTGTAGAGATGTTATTTTGGCTTCCATTCAAAGAGTTTGAACTGGGGTTTCCTTTTCCAGATTTAGTATCCGTATCGAACACCGGGTTAGAAGTGCCGGCCAATAGATATCCGCCGTCCCTTGTTTCGATTAGTTTGCTCATGGCGTCCTCGCCATCGCTTCCTACCGACTTGTCCCACAACACTTCTCCTTTGTTGGAGATTTTGAGTGCAATATAATCGGCAATGCCTTTTTTGTCTTTGCCATTGTTTTCAGAAGCAGCGTAACCGCCAATCAATATCGTCTGGTCCTGATTTTCAACAATCGATGCAAGCACATCAGAGTTGCCAAAATCATAAGTTTCCTGCCACATCATTGCGCCTTGATTATCCAATTTTACAACCCAAAAATCGGTTCCTTTGCCATTGCCTTTTTCTTTAGCGTTGGTTGCTTCCGAATTAGAATTTCCGCCAAGAATATAGCCGCCGTCATGAGTCTGTTTTGTAACTACAGGCTGGTCATCCTTATTGCCGCCAAGGACTTGCTGCCATTCGATATCGCCTTTAGAATCCAATTTAAGAACCCAAAAATCACCAGCGCCATTATTATCCTCAGTTTTGTTCCCAGAAGCTGGTGAGTTAGAATAGGCGCCCACGATGTAACCATTATCCCTTGTCTGTTCTATACTTTTTACTTCGTCGAAATAGATACCACCAAACAATTTCTGCCATTGGATTTCGCCATACTTGTCTAATTTGATGATCCAACAATCCATTCCGCCATGACCTTTCCCGATTTTTTCACCCGATGGATACGAATCAGAAGAAGCACCCAAAATATAGCCACCATCCTTGGTCTGCACGATACTTTGAACATTGTCTTGACCAATACCGCCGATGGTTTTCTGCCATTGCTCACCGCCGCCGGCATCAAGTTTGACAATCCAAATATCCTGGTTGCCACGACAACTGTCCATTTTGATGAGTCCTTTGGAGGAATTTGAATTTCCAGCCAAAATAAATCCGCCGTCCGTCGTCAAGTCAAGAGATCTCAAGAAATCAGAACCGTCACCACCAAAGTTTTTCTGCCATTCCATTTCACCGGTCTCGCTCATTTTCCAAAGGCTGTAATCCAGATTTCCATGGTTTTTTTCTTTCTTGTTTCCGGTTTTGCCGGAAAGGGAACTTCCTGCCAAGATGAATCCGTAATCAGCTGTTGGCTGTACATCGGTCAGGTATTCCGAATGTATACCTCCAAAAGACTTTTCCCAAAGTATGTCTTGTGAATAGGTCGTTAAAGAAATAATGCAAAAAGTACACACGGCAAGAAGATGCCGATGTAGTGAAATAGGGGTTGCCATAAAAATTAATTTAATTTTCGATTGTTTTACGCTAAGGCGACGAAAGAAAAAAATTGATATGGCGTATAAATAAGTCAGATATAATCTGCATTCAAAACCTTCTTTTACTCTCTGGCAAGATGAAAAAGGCTAAAGGCAATAGTGGTGATTTGCCTTGTTAAAATTTTGCCAAAAATAGGAATTAAAAATACGCTGACAAGCGCATCGTAAATTATTTTTGTGTTAAAAATTGCATGCCTATTTGATGCAAATAAAATGGCCTCATACTTCATTAGTGCGAGGCCATATGTATCAGTATTTAGGAAATAAAACGAAATTTGGAAACCTTATTTTTTTATAAACTTCTGATAAGAAACATTTCCTTGAGCCATAATTTTTAAAATATAAATCCCAGTTGGCAAGTCGCTGACATCAATTTTCTCAGTATGGTTTGTTTTGAAAATTTGCATTCCCCTAAAATCGTAAACTACCAACACATCAATATCTAAATTAGAATGACTCTTGATATTTAGCTCGCCGGCAGTAGGATTAGGATAAATTGCGAAGCGATTCTGGAAACCAAATTCTGCCGTCTTTAAAGCCATTGGGCAATCAATCACTATAGGCGAATATACTATATTAACCAAATCGGTCTGTCCCAATTGTCCGTAAAAATTCCAGCCAAATCCCCACAGGTCCCCATTGTTTTTAAAAGCAAATTCATGTTCGCCACCGCCGACGACCATCTGCCAGTCGGTATCCGCTGAAATTACTGTCGGCGACATTGGAGGCTCATCCGCAACGCCATCGCCCAATTGCCCACTTTGGTCACTTCCCCAGGTGTATAATTTGCCGTCGTCTTTGATGCCCAAGCTGCTAACGAAAGAAGCCGAATAGGAAAGCCATGTCCCGGAAATTGGTACCGGTGTCGGACGCGGGTCTGTGGTATTGTCACCAATAGCACCTGTGTCGTTGTAACCCCAGCCCCATAATGTACCATCTTCTTTTTGTGCAAGTGTATGGTTTGCACCACAACTGATGCTTTCCCAATTCTCGCCTTCAACAAGGATAGGCGAAGTCACTTCAAATGGGAAATAACCGATACCTAGTCCACCCATGAAATTTTCGCCCCAAGCCCATAACTTGCCATCGTTTTTAATACCGAAACTCTTATTATAGGCACAGGTAATCGATTTCCAATCGGTCTCATTGCTGACTTGTGTAGGCTGATATTTGTTGGTTTCGGTGCCATCGCCAAGCTGTCCATAATAATTGGCGCCCCACATCCAAAGCGTACCGTTGGTTTTGATTGCCGCACTCATCGAGGTTCCTGCAGATATTTTTGCCCAGTCATTTTCCGACCCAACTTGACTGGGAATACCTGACGGAACCGGTGTTCCATCGCCCAACTGTCCTGCTTCATTCGCTCCCCAGGCCCAAAGTGTCCCGTTGGTCTTTAAAGCCAATGTATGGAAGCCTCCACAGGAAATCTGCTGCCAGTCGTTGTCCGTACCGATCTGTACAAACACATATTTTCTTTCAAAAGTCCCGTCGCCAAGTTCTCCATCAAGGTTTTCCCCACAGCCCCATAAAGTACCGTCCGGTTTTATGCCCAATGTAAACCCATATCCGGCACTTAACGATTGCCAGCATTGGGAATAAGACATTAAGCTGATTTGTAAAAGAAGTAGGGTAAATTTTTTTTTCATTTTTAATAGTATTGGGATGGTTTAAATTAATGTTACAAATACTGTGTGTATGCAAATAATTTTTTCATGTATAAATTAGATGACCGCGTAAACGGTAAATTTTAAAGTTTTGCACACTGGCAAGTGCAGAAAATGGCCTGAAGTGGTGTCGGCGAAATTTCGAATCCAAAAATAATAATTAGAGCGTAGCTATTTAGATGAATTGATATTATTTTTCAATTATATTTTGCAATGAAGATTGCAATGATTTTGCAAAACACAATTCAATGCAAGACAGACTACAAATAACGGGCAACAACTAAACAAAACTAAATAAAACTAACCACAACCAGAGACAACTAACAAGTTCAAGAAACAATTATTCCAATTTTTGCAATTGCAAAACTTGTATATAAATGTTGTTTTTGGAATGGCTAATCAAATCCCACTAAATCCTACTAAATCAGATTAAACCCTGCTAATTCAGGCTAAATCCGACCAAATCCCAGTAACCTCAAAACATTAAATTTCAATACAGCAGTTTTGCATTTATAATCAAATTTAAATGACTGCCGAAAATGTATTTCAAATAGCCATCCATCTTTCCGAAAAGGAAATGGAAAAGCTATACGATATGCTCGGTAAAAAAGTCCTCCCAAAATTTCGACTTGCAAAGAAGAAAAGCAATCCACTTATCTCGAATGAGGAGGCGATACAATACCTGCTTAAAAATGTGTTTGGTCAAAAACGGAATCATTAAATCAGTATATTTGTTGTAATCAACAGTACACAATTTCGTACACGATTTTAAAAAAGTTAACCGCTTAAAGTATCAAAATACAGGTTGAAAGTTGGCAATGTTACAACTCATAACCCGAAGGTCACAGGTTCGAGTCCTGTTCCCGCTACTAGAATCAAACGGATTGTCTAATGCAATCCGTTTTTTTTATGCCTTTGTGGCTTTAAAAAATGAAACCATTGGAATGATCTAAAAATAAAAGGGCCAAGAAGAAAACTTGGCCCTTTTTTGTTAACCCTGACAATGACGTTACTCTTTGGTTGTATGGGATCGCGGTGCATTCGGGTCTGGGCTTTCGGTAAAGCTCAAGCGCAGATGGTCCTTGTAAGAACACATCCTTGTAAACGCCCGAGTCGAAATTGGCGTAGCCTTCCACTGTCGGGAAGAACTGCAAACGCCGTTTTTGCATTAGAAACCGTTAGCCGGGAATATTAGGCTACTGAATTGCCAATTGTTTGACCCAAATGTTTTCAACACCATTGTAAAAATCATTCAATCTGCTTTCAACATGCTCGGCTTCCCAAACTGCTGCGGGTTCTAAACCAATACATTGTGATTTTGTGGCAGGAGTTATTTCTCCGGTATTTGGATTGTAAAGTTCAAAGAGGTTTGGATTCAGTGAATCTTGAATAAATTTAAAAGGCAATACCTGTAGCTCTTCCTTTATTGGTATTTTACCAACTTTCAACCATTTTCCTTTGGTGATTGTACTATCGTAAACTTTTAGTATAAATAAAATGGGTGCGTCATATAAAAAATCGAAAGAATCGGGGCGTTTTTTTGAATGATAATCAAAGAATGCACAACCACCATTAAGTATTTGCGCATAGCCAAGGTATCCATCCTGCAATTGTATTTCAAGGATTGATCCGAGTGTTATTTTTTGTTTTTTCATGGTTATTGGGTAGGAAATAATTTATTTGCAGCATCTTGATATCGTTGCGCATTCGGATTATTTGGACTTACTTCATTTATGGCATTTCCAGATGTGCCTTTCATAGACTTAGCACCACCGTTTGCCTCAACATTTTGTTGAGCTCGTCCCCTTATCGCATCTGGATTGCTGGATGATTTGTCTAATTTGGCTGGACCACATCCTTTTTTATTCATATGGTGTTTAGAATCTCTTTTAGCTACATTAGCCAGTTCACGTATCCTTCCGCCGTCGGGAAAAATTGCAGTTTACCGCCCTCTTGGTACTGGAAACCGTCAAGGTAGTCCGTCCTTTTGTCATTGCTCGATTCGGTTACTGTCTTGGCTAGTTTCTTTCCTGACGCATCGTAAATGTACTGAATTTTGTTTCCATTGTAAAATGATATTTTCAAAGGCAGGTTCAGGTGGTTGTAGGTGATGGTGTGCCCCTGCGGGTCGGGCTATCGGCTGCACGCGGTGCCTGCCTCTATCCCTCACGCGGTCGTGTAACGTTTCGCGATTTGATAAATGGCGAAACGTTTTTTTATTCTTTCTTCTTCTTTTGTCTTGAAACAAAAGAAGCAAAAATTCAAGGCGGGCTTTCAGGATGCGGCCATTTCAAAGACCCCGCTGCGGCCACGGCAACCCAAGCCGCTCGCCTTGCAGGCTCGACTCCAGGGTTGGCCTTCCTTCTCCCAAGGGCAACGATGCCTTGAAATTGCTGCGTATCCTGAAAGACGCCGCAGGCCCAAGACGGACGGGGAGTGGTTATTTCGATGATAGTTAGTTATAGAACGTTTTGTGAATTACCAATTCGGAACTATTTTCAAGCCATGGGTAAAATACAAGTCCCGCCGTTGAAATCATATTTAGTAATTGAGTATTTTTGTTCAACATCAAAACCATCAAACCATGTCAACACAAGCCAAACCACGCCACATAGGGCGAAATATCAGCCGCCTGCGCGAACTTCGCGGCATGAAACAGGAAGCCTTAGCAATCGCTATAGGCGTAAGCCAGCAAACCATCAGTAATTTGGAAAACAGCGAAACGATAGAGGAGGAGAAATTATTTGAAATTGCAAAGGCATTGGAAGTGAGTGTTGAAGCGATTAAAAACTTTAGTGAAGAGAATGTGATTAACTATTTTAATAATTTCTATGACCACAGTTTAAGCAATGGGGCTTTCAATGCAAACAATTGTACGTTTAATCCTTTGGATAAATTAATGGAAGTCGTTGAAGAAAATAAGAAGTTATACGAACGTTTATTGGAAAGCGAGAAAGAGAAAATAACATATTTAGAAAAAATGATAAAATAAAAGCCTTTCATAACGAAAGGCTTTTTGATAATGATTTGATGTTGTGCGTCATCGTCAATTTTTTTTAAGCATATGTTGATATGCTCTAGATGACATATAATATACCTCGCATGTATTTTTTGAAATTATAAAATAATATTCGCTCTCAGTTATTGAGTGAGAAAATTTGCAATAAACGAACCATAGTTTAGTTGACTTATCTTCCTCAACTTCAAAACTGATAGGTTCCAATTTTGAGATATCTTTGAAAGTAAGCTTTAAAACTGTCGCAGCAAATTCTTCGGCCTTTGCTTTATTGTTCAAAATATTAAAAGTTAGAGGATCTTCTTTTGCTAGGTTCAAACGATTTAATTTTTCTAAATTTTCCGTTACAGCTTGCAAACGTTCTTTGAAAGAAGCAATCTGATTGTCATTTAGAGACTGTTGTGAATTGGCTTTGCTGGCGCAAGAAAGCAACAGAAATGATGTAAATAAGAAAACTATTTTTTTCATGATAATTAATGGTTAATTTTTATCTCCGAAGGGAGGACCGCATCAAGCCTGTTTACTCTATCATTTAAGCCTTTTTGGCTTGGTAATTGAGTGTATATTGGCTTATTAAATCCATAATTCGATTCGATTTGCTGGTACTTGTATTGAATAGACGGATCAAACATAATCAATGCGCCTGTTGGGACACCCGCGTATGATCTTATTGGCCTTCCAAATGCATTTTGTATTGCTCCGCGCTGTAATTTATATCTCCATCTGTATTTCTATTGTTGTAATAGCCGCTAAATTACTTACTTTCCGACCCAAATGGAAGTCTATTTGCAAATTCGACATCAGATTCAGGTATATGGGTATGTCCTTGTGCAGTAATCTCGGCACCTTCAGGAACAAGCTTAATACTTCTCTTGGCTGTGTCATCGCTACACATACCGCCACAATCGAAAGGTACTGTGTAACTAAATAGAGTCGAATTTAACTCAAAAAGGAATAAACTATAAAAAACTGTAAAGGTTTCAGTGTTATTAATTATGGAGTAAGAATTATAAATTGTACCATAATCAATTGCCGCATCTTTTTCCTTCACATGTAAAGAGCCTGGGCCAGTTTTAGGAAATCCATTTGGAACATTTTCTTCATATATTGGAGTTATATTTGTTCTGGTATTGTCTTCGATTAAATTCCAATCAAGTGTAATTGTTATTCCATCAGCACCACTTGGATCAGCCCAAAAAACAGGGTTATTATCCATCCCCACATAAGGCGACATACTATGATGCGTCACGGGATCAATCCCCAACCACCTTCCAATTGCAGGGTCATAATCCCGCATGTCCATGTCAAACAGGTTCAATGCGGTCGTCCTGCCATTCCACGCCGTTGAACTTATACTTATAAGCTTTTATAGACCTCGCTTGATAGCTACATGCAAAGAATTTCTATATGTAAGAACGTATTTGTTTATCAGACGAAAATAGATTTTAATTGCCAATATTCCTATAATAAAAAAAGCCATTAGAAAACTAATGGCTCATTTTTTTTTTAAAGCATGATGTATCGATTATACCGCAACTAAATTTCGGTAATCGAATTTTTGATATTCTGCCATGTTCTTTTCTTCTTTCTTTAGTTCAATAAGTTCATTCTTTACCTGAACCCTATACCAATATTCGGGCTTGGTATGTGAAAATGCGCTAAGCTTTAATGCAACCTTAGCATTAAGCTTTCGCTCTCCCGATAAATACTTATGCAAATTACTGTCCTTCATTTCAAAATAAGATGCAAGTTCCCTCTTGGTAAGATTAAGGACTTTCAAATACATCTTTACGAAATCCAGAATTTTAAGCATTTCCTTGTCTTCATCCTCTTTTCGGATGTAATCCTCCAATTTGTACTGGATAGCAAGTAGCTTATTGGTAAGCAACCGTTCTTTTGACTGCTTGGCCGATTGTGTGGCGATAAACTCTTTTAATCCTTCTTTTTTCTTTTCGTTGAATACTTCTTCAAGTTTAACTTCTTTTCTTGCCATACGCCTTTAATTTAAAAACTCGTCTATTAATTTCTGCCCTCCGTCTGGTGGAATGACCATCGAGGTTTCCCCAAATTTTAGGGCTTTATATTTTTTGGAATACATTGCCATCAATTTTACTTCATCTTCCTTTTGTTCCTCCAGAACATCAAAGGCCAGCCATCCCCTGTAAACATCGTCGCCTTTCATAAAACTGAGCCTACAGGCAAAAGCAATGAGACAACCCGCGACCCTTTCATATTCTTTTTCTTTTCCCTGATTGTGCGGTGCTATCTCAACAAAAGCCATATAAGGTTCTGTCTTATTTTTCATCTCGAAAATCAAGCAGCCTTCTATTATATTCGGGGTGTCTTCCTTTACAAGAACATAGGTTTCAAAACCTGCGGACTTGGAATGTTTTTTAAAATTGAACCTCCAACCGTCTACAACAGAGGGAAGAGTTGCACCGACCGCTTTTGCGTCTAAAATATCGGCATCAACAAGGACGTTCCCATTTAATTTAAGTATCTTTACCTTCATTGCAAGACATCTGATTCAATACAAAGATACAAATAAAATTATACAAATCGTATAATTTTTTTATCCTTCATAAACTATGCTAATTCTGCAAATAGAAGATAGGATTTGCACGTTTTATATTTTCATTATTTTTTCCATACTTACGGAAAACCATATTTTTAGCTAAAAGATTCTTTTTATCTTTATAGATTATAACTCATTTATTTCTTTAATTAAAAACCAGAACAGACATGGGAAAATTCGTAATCAAAAAAAGAACAAATGGCGAGTTCCAATTTAATTTACACGCCAATAATGGACAAGTCATTGGGTGAAAGAGAATAACGGAATATCTAAAATGGAATTCAAATCCTTAAACGATGCTTTTGCCAATAGCTTCATCAAATCATTACCACACCTAACCAGACTTGACCTGACGGCCAATGAAATCAAAATCATCGAGTTGGTATTATCCTATACCCGAAATGGCCAAGACTTCTACATGAACCATAAAACCCTTGCCGATTATTTGGTTTTGGGTAACACAAAATCGAAGGCCAAGTCGGTAGGCAACATCATCGCCAAGCTCCGTAAGAAGTGCTACATCGAGACCGTAACCACGCACAACTATAACGGTAAGAATGGCGGCTCATCGACAACTATCACCGTAAACGAAACGTTCCTCGAAGCGCAGTTTAATGCGGTTTTTAACCCTGTTGAGGTCTTAGACCAAAACACGCCGCAAGCCTTACCAGTATTGGACTTAGAGCCAATTATAACGCAACTTCCAAATGCGACCCCGTCAGGTTCTACAAATGCGGAAACCTTGCCGTCCAACTCAAGAGATAAAGTACAAACCGCCGCTGAATTCGTGGCTGAATTGGAAGCGATGGATGATGAACCGAGTAATATCCCAGATTTACCTTGTCTTGCCAATTGGGATAGCTTAGATGAGGTTGAAGACGAAGCGAAGTTGGAAGTAGAAGACTTCGGTTATAACGAAATCGAGACCGCGAGCGAGTTCAAAGCATTGCTTTACCGTTTGCTTCGTTTGGATGGAATGGATTCCAAGCGTAGCGCGTTATTGCATTTGATAGATAATAAGAGCAATTACGACTTAGGGAAACTCAAAGGTGCATTCGAGGCTTTGATTTTGACTGTGTAAAATGTGGTAATGCTCGAAATATAAAAGACAGCGCAATGGCTGTCTTTTTTTTAAATGAATACTTTGATAAAAAGATTTTTTAAGGCAATGAAATCATCTTTACAGGAACTTTGTTAGAACGAATGATACCATCAAAAACGGTATATCCATTTTCCTCAATTTCTTTTAATTGATTTATTGTGATGTTTTTTCGTAATCCCTGTGCATCATTCTTAAAACTTAATTGACAAGTATAATTCTCATTGCTTTTGAAATCATATATATAGAATTGGTGCATACTTTCTTCAAAAATTGGTAATGTTTGATAATAGCTGAAAAATTTGCTTTCTCCAGGATGAATAACTATATAGTTCATTTCTCTTTGAAATTTAATCTTTTTCATATCGATTTTCTCTTTAAGATACTTTTCATTTAGTTCTTTTTTTATAGAATCACTTTCAATAATATTCATTTCTTTTCTAACGCTAAATCCTTTCATTGTAGCTTGAACTAAGAATTTTAAATTAGTCGGCTGAAAGATGTCATTATTCTTATATATAATTAATTTTATATTGTCAGAGTCAGAATCTTCAATTTCATCGAGTTCTTTTTTTAAAAAAAGTACATACTTTTTAGTCCCTGAATTTGTTATCTTGATATTAATTTTATTAACTGGAACACTGTCATATATATAATTGTCAAATCTAATAACATTTCGAGCATCTTTGTTGCTGATATTTGCTCGGGAAAAAAATTCTGTGTTTAGAATTTCCAATTTTAAATCTTCTTTATCAAACTTATTTGATGATGAACAGAATAAAACGACTGCAAAAAGTAAACAAACTATATATTTCATAAATATTTGAATTAATGTCTTAGCAAATTATCAATTAATCTTTGATACTGTATTTGTTGCCATGCGCCTATTACGTCTCCTAATCGTTCATTCTGTTTCCATGCTTTTAGTTCTGATTGATATGCTCTAAGGTTATTTTTATCTTTGGGACTCCATAAACCATTTGAATAATCAATTTGATGAACACCTTCATGAGGAACAGTCATTGCCAATCTTGCCCAAGTTGCAAATGCAGTTGGATAAATGTAAGAAATCAATTTTCCTCTATCAGAATCCCAAACAGTTTGTCCGTAAAACTCTTGAGTTTTAGCCTTAAAGTCTATTATTAAGTTATCGCCTTTCACAAAATTCGCACCTTTTACAAGACTACTAATGTTTTTAGACTGAAATATTTTATCAATGCTTGCATATGACAGAGGGGCAGGAGAATTAGCGTCAACTCCAATTGATTGCATATCTTTATAAATTTGTGATGTTGTTGATACGAAATCATTACTTCCAGGGGCGGTTTCAGAATTAGTTGCGTATGACCCGTAAGTCAACAAAACATTCAAAATTTCACCAGCGTCAGTAGTGGTCATAAAATCTTCTTCATGGTATCCATGGTCGTTTTGTCTTGAGTCCTCAAATCCACCAAAAATTGCACTTAGCCCAGTATTCCCATAACCATTATATCCATGTGATGAACTCATTCCGAATGCATTGATATAAACATACCCACCGTTCCCATCACTTCTTACGCTATCAGACCCACTTGGGTCTGCAAAACTCACAGGATTATTGTCCATCCCGTTATAAGGAGACATACTATGATGCGTCACCGGGTCAATGCCTAACCACCTACCAATCGCAGGGTCATAATCCCGCATGTCCATGTCAAACAGGTTCAATGCAAGGTCGTCCTGCCATTCCACCCCGTTGAACTTATATTTGTAACTGCTTGTTGCCACCGGGTTGCTCGGTGCGGCTTCCCTCAGCAATACCTCCTCGCTTGGCAGTTCAGTCCCCCATTCCTTGATGGTCGGGTTATAGTTGGTGTGCTTGAGCCCGAAGGGGTAGTAGTGGTTCTCCTCCAGTATCGTCAGCTCCTGTTCCTCGTTGAGGCCATAGCACATCCTGATGTTGCCCAAGTGGTCTTTGTAGTGGTACACGTAGCGGTAGTTGTTCCCGCCAGATGTCGGGATGCAGCTTACGTAGCCTTCGGATGTTGGGAAGAATTTGATTTCCTTCTTTACATACTGGTAACCGTCGAGATAATCCGTGTCGCGCATTGCGCTGCCGTCGTGAACGTCCTTTCTGATTTTTGTGCCTCCTGCTGTGTAAATATAGGTAATATAGTCGCCGCCCTGGAAATAAATTTTGGTAGGAAGGTTCAAATGGTTATAGTGGATAGAGTCGATTGCTTTGTTCGCATCCGAGATCATGTTGCCGTTGGCATCGTAGGCGTAGTCGGTTGGGCCGGGTTCGTCCTTGAATCCCTTGGGGCTGTTGGTGTTGTCGCTGACTGCCGTTAGCTTGTTGGTGTCGGGTTCGTAGTTGTAGGTCAGGTCGTCTATGGGGTTTACCAGGCCCATCAGGTCGAAGTTTCCGGTTCTTTGTACGTCGGTGATGTTGCCGTTGAGGTCATAGTGGGCGTGCCCCTGCGGGTCGGGCTATCGGCTGCACGCGGTGCCTGCCTCTATCCCTCACGCGGACGTGTAACGTTTCGCGATTTGATAAATGCCGAAACGCTTTTTATTTTCTTTCTTCTTCTTCTTTTGTCTTGAAACAAAAGAAGCAAAAGTTCAAGGCGGGCTTTCAGGATGCGGCCATTTCAAAGACCCCGCTGCGGCCACGGCAACCCAAGCCGCTCGCCTTGCAGGCTCGACTCCAGGGTTGGCCTTCCTTCTCCCAGGGGCAACGCGGTCTTGAAATTGCTGCGCATCCTGAAAGACGCCGCGGGCCCAAGACGGACGGGGAGAGGTTGTTTCCACGATCGTAGGGTATAGAACGTTTGTCCATTTACCGATTTGGGACTATTTTCAACCCATCGGTAAAATACAAGTCCAGTCATTGAAATCATATTTACTAATTGAGTATTTTTGTTCAACATCAAAATTATCAAACCATGTCAACACAAGCAAAACCACGCCACATAGGAATAAATATTAGCCGCCTGCGCGAACTGCGCGGGATGAAACAGGAGGCACTCGCCAATGCGATAGGTGTCAGCCAGCAAACTATCAGCAATCTGGAAAACAGCGAGACGATAGAAGAGGAGAAATTGGTTGAGATTGCAAAGGCTTTGGAGGTGAGTGTGGATGCGATTAGGAATTTTAGTGAGGAGAATGTGATTAACTATTTCAATAGCTTTAATGAAGAAGTGCATAATAGTCATTTTGGGAATAATAACTATTGTACATTTAATCCACTTGATAAGCTGATGGAAGTTGTTGAGGAAAATAAAAATTTGTATGAACGGCTATTACAGGCTGAGAAAGACAAAATTGTTTATTTAGAGAAATTGATAAAATAACAGACTTTCTTTTTATCAAGTGTGTTCTTCACTTATCTTGAAGATGTCTATGGCTCGGTGTATTACCCAATTGCGTAATTAAAAACTTATTCTTGTTTAAAGTTGATATTTAAAGATGATAAAAATTCTGCCAGTAACATTTATTTTGACCATAAGCTTTTTAATTCCTAATGCGCTTTTTGCTCAAAGCAGTTGGCCTTTAAGCGAGAATGATTCTCTATATGTCAAGACTATACAAGAATACATTGTCGAGCACGAAAAGCGTCCATATAAATATATCCCGAAAAATCATGTCCAAAAAACACTCTATATTGATGTCGAAGACTGGACACCAAATTTACCTAATTTCATTAGTGATTATAAAATTATAATTGTAACTCCAAAAAACCGAGCAACCCATTACAAAAAAAACAAAAACAAACTTCTGACATTATCACTATTTCCTCTGTCGATAGAGAACAAAACATTTGTTATCGGTATAAATGAATTTTACTCACAAATGAAGGGTAAGTCACCAAAGTATCTGCGGATCGGCATGTGGACCAGGACATTATTTACATACGAAAATGGGAAATTACGTTATTTGAAAAGCGAATTTGGTGGAGTATATTAGCATATGACATATTAAAATAATTATTCAGGACAACAAAAGTTATTTAGAAATAAAATTTCCCCGTTGTTCTTAATCATTATCATATAAATATCTCCATCAAGAGTGTGCGGAATAGACATGTAAATAAACCATAGTTTTTTAGTCTTGTCTTCACTCATCTCAAATTCATATGGGCTATTCTTTATTTCAGGATATTTATTGTAGATTAAAAATTTCGCATAAGTTTCGGCATCCGAAGTTTTTGCGAAAAGGTCTACCGCATGTAAGTATTCCTTCTTCAGGAATAACTTTTTTCCTTTAATGAATAAATCCACTGTTTTTTGCAAACGAGTTACATAATCTACCTTTACCGTATCATTTAAATTGTGGGGGCAGAATTCAACCTTATTTTTTGCAAGAGCAGAAAGGAAAAAAAGACTAATAATAATTGTTGTTAAAATCTTCATAGCTTACCTTTTCTTAGGAGTTACAATTTTTCGATAATATTTGTCAGCAGGTAATCCAGAATATACGGGTTTATTGAACAATTCATTCGCCCAATATTTTGGGTCCTTCTCAAGAGGGTTATATAATCTTAAATTTCCATCAGCGGACGCGACATATACTTTCATAGGTTTATGGTATGGATTTCTATTGTTAGGATCAGTACCCCATGCAAATGTTTTGTCTGGTTCACTAAACCCATTGTTATAAGGAGCCATAGTTCCATCCAACACAGATGGGTCGACTTCGCCGCCATGCGTATGAATCCAGGCTTCAGGCTTTGCCCCTGGACGCTTATTCACCCGTTCAGCTACGGTACCAGTATTAGCATCACCGCACAAACCGCCACATATTTCTGGCTCGACATAACTATATGTTTTTACCGACCCTTTCATCACGCTATATATTAAAGAAACTATTTCAATTGGATTACCGATCGTCGATTTCTGATAAGATACCGTGTTATATGTCATCGCAAATCCCACAGCAGCCCCAAGTTCAGAACTAAATGGGGCACCAGGGCCATTTTTAGCGTTTATAGCAATTTCTTCATCTGATTCAAAACCTTCAGGTGTAAAACCACCATCTCCATCGCTTGAAAAAGTACTAACTCCATTGCCAACCATACTCATGTCAATAATGATAACATTAGCTCCACTTGGATCGGCAAATAAAACCGGATTATTATCCATACCCACATAAGGTGACATACTATGATGTGTTACCGGATCAATCCCGAGCCACCTACCAATCGCAGGGTCATAATCCCGCATGTCCATGTCAAACAGGTTCAATGCAAGATCGTCCTGCCATTCCACGCCGTTGAACTTGTACTTGTAACTGCTCGTCGCCACCGGGTTGCTCGGTGCGGCCTCCCTTAGCAATACCTCCTCGCTCGGCAGTTCCGTTCCCCATTCTTTGATGGTCGGGTTATAGTTGGTGTGCTTGAGCCCGAAGGGGTAGTAGTGGTTTTCTTCCAGTATCGTCAGCTCCTGTTCCTCGTTGAGGCCATAGCACATCCTGATATTACCCAGATGGTCTTTGTAATTGTACACGTAGCGGTAATTGTTCCCGCCAGATGTCGGGATACAGCTTACGTAGCCTTCGGATGTAGGGAAGAATTTTATTTCCTTCTTTACATACTGGTAACCGTCGAGATAATCCGTGTCGCGCATTGCGCTGCCGTCGTGAACGTCCTTTCTGATTTTTGTGCCTCCTGCTGTGTAAATATAGTCAATATAGTCGCCGTTTTGGAAATATATTTTGGTCGGCAGGTTCAGGTGGTTGTAGTGATGGCGTGCCCCTGCGGGTCGGGCTATCGGCTGCACGCGGTGCCTGCCTCTATCCCTCACGCGGACGTGTAACGTTTCGCGATTTGATAAATGCCGAAACGTTTTTTATTTTCTTTCTTCTTCTTCTTCTTCTTCTTTTGTCTTGAAACAAAAGAAGCAAAAGTTCAAGGCGGGCTTTCAGGATGCGGCAATTTCAAAGACCCCGCTGCGGCCGCGGCAACCCAAGCCGCTCGCCTTGCAGGCTCGACTCCAGGGTTGGCCTTCCTTCTCCCTGGGCAACGCGGCCTTGAAATTGCTGCGCATCCTGAAAGACGCCGCGGGACCAAGACGGACGGGGAGTGGTAATTTCGAGGATTGTTGGTAGGATATCGTTAAGTGGATAGAAGTTTCCGGCTATTTTTTAGAATGGGTCGAGATTAGCAGTTCCCTGACGTCGACTTCCAATACCTTGGCAATTTGAAACAAGGTTTCAACCCTTGGCTGCATATCATTCCTGCACCATTTGGAGATGGTTGTCCGGTTCATTTCGAGTTGATCGGCCAACCAATTGTTTGTTTTTTCTTGGCAAGGACTGCCTTTATTCTATTGAAAGCCTGTTTTTTCATAGCGTGATATTTGCTTTTGTAACAAATATAAGCACTGGAAAATAATCTTTATTTGCATAAAAATATGCTTTTAAGAAATATCATATATTTTTTATATATTTGATATGCTTTAAAAGCATAAAATTATACCTAAAAATATTTTTAATAATTAAAAATATCAGCCATGAATGCAACGAAGAAAAATTATTAGAAGACGTTCAAAGATTTCCAAACATCTTTTCCATGCTGACCGTCGAGGAAAACAACCGCATGGTCGCAAAAATCAATGTAGCAGGCTACACCGGGTTGGTTTACCTCGTGATGGACATATTGAAGGCGGCACTTCTCGCATTGGAAAATGAAGAACCTTACCCGTCGATTGAAATA
>NZ_JASGHW010000001.1:0-178235 GCF_047602195.1 Flavobacterium sp. | reverse complement strand
TTTGACGGTTGACATTTTCTCAGGGATATTTTTCATTACCAATCCGGTAACGCCAGTTTGCAAAGCGGTTCCGGCCAATTTGGAAACGACGCCTGCGCCTGAACCGATGACGAATTTCTTCGCCAAAAATCCCGTCAACAAACCCACGGCGCCTTTGATCAATTTCCCTTTGAGTTCGGGCGAAGAAATCGCGTCGTTGAATTCTTCCTTGATGATATGGATCGGATTGAGCTGCTCCTTGGTAAACTCGAAATGTTCCTTGAGCAGGTACAAATCGGACTGCTGCTTCCTTTCGAGGAACGCAATGGCTTCGTTGAGCGATTTGTTGTCGGTTACGGTAGTGATCATCTTTTCTTTTCTTTAAAGATTTGTCGGACGATGTAATCGTTGAGCGGATTTTCAAGCCATGATCTTCGGAAAATCAAGAGTATAATTCCGATGCTGATGTAAATTCCGGCCACGGCGAAAAATCCGTAATAGGTTTTTCCGAGTACGTCGCCCAGATACAGCGACAACCCGATGGTGATTAACAAGAAAAACAAAGCAATAATAGAAATAATGACCACGCGGGAGATGAATGAAGTGAATACATCCGTTCCTTTGTCGATGGCTTTGAGCTTGTAAAGCTCGACACTGGTTTTGGCGTACTCCTCGATTTTGTCCACGAGCATTTCCACTATTATTGCTTTATCTTTCATGACTGAATGGCTTAGATTTATCCTTTGGCTGAATTCTTGAGATCTTCGGCAAACTCATACGCTTCGTCTACATGAGCGTGGCCGTTTTGTTTCACTGCTTCGAGACGGGACGACAGGTTGTCAATCACATGATTGTATCTGTTTTTAAGACCGTCGAGTGAATCTTTACCTTTATCGGCGATTTTTTTACGGGTTACCGAGCCTTTATCTGGCGCAAACAAAATGCCCAGAATAGCTCCGGTGGCCAAACCTGCCAATACTCCTAATGCTACTTTTCCTGTGTTCATGATGCAAAATTTTAAATGATTAATTCTTTTTATTCTTCTTTTAGTTTTAGCAATTCTTCCCTTTAATAGAAAGTGTATCCGAGTCCAAATTGGATGACCTGGTTTTTATAGCGCGGCGAAGTCGAATCGCCATCGGTATCGGTCTTGGTGATGTCCCAACCGCCACGGGCCGAAACGAACAGTCCTTTCCAATTGGTTTCTACCCCAACCACGGCCCCGATGACGCCTTTCTTGTAATTGTCATCTGTGATTTCTTCCTCCTGCACCAGCGTAATGGTTCCTTCGTTGAAATCATCCTTGGTTTCGAGCAGGTACGAAAACTGCGGCCCGACCAAAAAGGTCAATTGCGGAATCGGCTTGATCGACAACTGCAACGGGATGTCGAGATAGCTCGTCGTGCGTTCGAAATCGTACGAACCGCCCAAAAAAGTACCGGTGGCCTTGAATCCCTTTTGCGAATAAATCACCTCGGGCTGGATACCGATAATCGTTCCGAGTGGCACCGATACAAAGGCACCGCCGTAAAATCCGGTTTTCGAATCGGCGATGAAATCCTCGCCTTCCTCGTCATAGACATTAGAAATGTTGAGACCGGCCCGGATCCCGAAACCAAACTGGTCGCGGTTGTCGCCATCGGCAGTTGGCTTGATCGGTTCTCCTTGTGCCGAGGCGTTGGCAGCGGCTAAAATCATAAGGGCGCATACGGTTTTTTTCAATGTGTTCATGGCTAATTATTTTGTTAGATTTAGTGGCGTAGATTCGATTGAGAAATCTACATTACAAAGATGCGAACCC
Source organism: Flavobacterium sp. (assembly GCF_047602195.1). Lineage (GTDB taxonomy): Bacteria > Bacteroidota > Bacteroidia > Flavobacteriales > Flavobacteriaceae > Flavobacterium. The sequence goes on along the minus strand of NZ_JASGHW010000001.1, from coordinate 176,455 downwards.
AGTAAGGGTAATGCCTTACAAAACTTTACGTATAAATTATATGATTTGCAGGTAGCCGATTTTGTATGTATTGGACTAATAAAAAAAGCGCCCTTGGAGGGCGCTTCGGTAAGTAGCTGATCGACAATCCGATCTTATAAGTGATGGTCTTTGTAAACCCTGTTGGGATTTTGCAATTGGTGCTCGGCTACATAATTCCGGAAGATGGTCACCAGCGAGTCATAGTATTTTTGCATGGCCTCGAGGTCTACATGCGGATGGGCTTCTGAAGGAATGGTGACCGGCATTTCATTGAGGTATTTGTGCAATTCCGGATAATTCTCACGGATGGCCGTGGTAATCTTCATTATTTTTTCATTGAGTTCGTCCTGGGCATTCATGTCATTAAAATTTAATCAAATATAACGCAAAATGCGATTACTTTATTTTTTGTTTTCTTCTTTTTCATTCTCGGATTGCTCTTTGGCCTTCTCAGCGGCCTCGGCTGCGGCTTTGGCTTCTTTTTCTTTTTTCTTTTCGGCTTCCTTCTTGGCCTTCTCGGCGGCTTTGGCCTTGCGCTTGAAATAACCTTTGAGCAGGAAATTCTCCTGCGCGGCTTTCATGTTCTCATCCAGACCTTTCGTACTGTTCTTGAGGTTTACGATGGTCTTGTCGATGTTGTTGGCCATCGTCGGGTCTTGGATGAGCTTGCCCAAGGTTCCCTTGCCGCTATTGATTTTTCCCAAAATCTCATTGATTTCGCCCGTGGCCAATGCGGCGTTGTCGGCCGTAATCTGCAGGCTCGCCAAAATCGCATCGGTCTCGATGGGTTCGGCTGCGCGAATGACCTGGCCGTCCTTGACCGTCGCGGCCCCAACGCTGCCTTGCGAAAGCACGACGAGTTTATCGCCGATCAATCCTTCCGAACCTATGCCCGCTTCAGAATCGGCCTTGATGAATTGCTGCACTTCTTTCTTGACCAGCATATCGACCTTGACCGTCGAATCGTTGACAATGCGGATGGCATCTACGGTTCCGATATTGATGCCCGAAAAACGCACCGAACTGCCCACCTGCAAACCGCTGACGTTTTCAAAACGCGCCGAAATCTTGATGACCGGGTCGAACAGGTTTTTCTGCTTCCCGATGATAAAAATCGCGAGCACAAATAGCGTGAGCCCGACGGCGATGAATACACCCAAACGTACCTTGAAATTCTGTGATCTTTCCATGTTAATTCTTATTAAGTTCTTGGTTTTGCGGTTTAAAGAACGAGCTGATGTAGCCGTCGTTGTCCTTTTCAAATTCTTGAAAGCTGCCTTCCTTATAGACCTCGCCTTCCTTGAGCATGATGATGCGGTCGGCTACGGTGCGCACACATTCCATATCGTGTGTGATGATGATCGACGAGGCTTTGTATTTCTGCTGGATTTCGTTGATCAGGATGCTGATTTCGTTCGAGGTCACCGGATCGAGTCCTGTCGTCGGCTCATCGTATAGGATGATTTCGGGATCGACGATGATCGTGCGCGCGAGTCCGATCCGTTTGCGCATTCCGCCCGAGAGTTCGCTGGGCATCTTGTCGATGGCTTCGGCCAAACCGACGTTTTCCAAAGCCTGCTGCACCTTCTCGTCGATTTCGGCCTCAGACAATCCTTTGCGGATGCGGCGCAGCGGGAATTCGAGGTTCTCGCGTACGGTCATCGAATCGTACAGGGCCGCGCTCTGGAACAGGAAACCGATTTTGCGACGCACCTCATCGAGTTGGCCCTTGTCGAGTGCGTTGACTTCCTCGCCAAAGACTTCGATCTCGCCCGCATCGGCCTTGAGCAGCCGTACGATGCATTTGATCAACACCGACTTGCCGGTTCCCGATTTGCCGAGCACAACCAAATTTTCCTGTTTTTTGAGCTGCAGGGAAACATCTTTGAGTACATCCTTGGGCCCGAAACTTTTCTTGAGGTTGCGGATGTCGATGACGGTTTGGGTATTTGTATCTGGCTTTTTCATAACAAATCGGTTATTTGGACGGCAATCAAATCGACAAAAATCACGAGCAATGAAGCAGTTACTACGGCCGTGTTGGCTGCCACGCCTACACTTTCGGTTCCATTCTTGGCATTGTATCCCTTGTAGCATCCCACCAGGCTGATGACCATTCCGAAGAAAAACGACTTGATGAAGGCCGGGATGAAATCGATGAATTCCACATCGCGGAACGCCTGGGTCATGAACAAGACCGCACTGATGTCGCCCTTGATGTTGGCCGCCATCCATCCGCCGAAAATCCCAAGCGCATCGGCATACAAGGTCAGCAGCGGGATCATCAACGTACAAGCCAGTACGCGCGGCACAACGAGGAATTTGATCGGGTTGGTCGACGAAACTTCCATCGCATCGATCTGTTCGGTCACGCGCATCGAACCCAATTCGGCGCCCATGCTCGATCCGATTTTCCCGGCACAGATCAGCGCCGTGATGACCGGGCCCATTTCGCGCAGCAGTGAAATCGTGACCATGCTCGGCAACATATTGACCGCACCGAAATCGATTAATACCGGACGCGACTGGATCGTCAATACCAAACCAATGATCAATCCCGTGATAGATATGAGTCCTAGCGATTTGTTCCCGATCTGGAAACATTGTTTGAAAAATTCCCTGAACTCGAATCCTCGGGCAAATGTATTGCGGAAAACCTGGGCGATAAACAGGAAGACATCGGCCAGGGCGATAAGGAACCGTTTGGCGCTCAAGGTGTGCTCTACGGACGTATCCGTCAGGGCAATGCTGCGGTTTCGCGCATAATTCTTGACTGTTTTGTAGGGTCTCATTGGGTTTTATTTTGGCGTGTTGGTATCTTCTGTGGTGGTCGTTGTGGTGGTGGTTTCCGTTACGATTTCTATCTTGACGTCCTGACCGAAGTTGATCGTGTCGCTCGAACTTTCCGAATACAACGGAAATTTGATCCTGTGCCATTCGTAGGTCTTGGGCAAATCGTCGCCCATCAAATACCCCCAGGGTTCGAGCGGTTCGATGCGGTCAAAAATGACCTTGAGGATGGCAATGACGGGAATCGCGAGAAACATGCCCGAAAATCCGCCGAGCGCGCCCCCGATGATGATCCCGACTATCGAAACCATCGCGTTGACCTGTACCTTGGAGCTTACGATCATCGGGACGAGCAAATTGTTATCGATCAATTGCACGACGATGTTCACGACGATCACACCGATGATGATCGACAAATCGGCCGAACCGGTCAACGAAGCGACAATACTGATGACGCCTGCAATCGTGATCCCGATGTAAGGAATCAGGTTCAGGATTCCGGTAATCACACCGAGCAAAATCCAATACTTGATGCCAATGATCATAAAACCGAGCGAGGTCAACACCGAGACCACGACCATCTCGATGAGCAGCCCGAGGATGTAACTTTGCACCGATACCTTGATCTGCCCGAGAATGTCACGCAACCGGTGGTGGTGTTCGGCCTTGAACAATTTGCACAGAAATTTGATGAAATGGTTGCGGTACAAAAGGAATAGGAAAGTATAGATTGGAATCAGGATGAGATTCATGAACACATCGGTAAACGACAATAAGGTCGTGCCTACGAGTTCCTTTCCGGTTTTCATCGAATCCTTGGTCGCATCGTCTATGATTTTTTCCTGCTCGCGTTTGCTCAGGTTGAAATTCTCGCGCACGAGCTCCTGCAGGTTGTTGAAATGCAGATTGAGGTTTTGTTTGATCTTGCCCCAGTCGTGCGCCATGTCGCTGACCTGCATCGAGATGAAATAAAAAATCCCGACAAAGAAGGTTACAAAAATCAGTACGGCCACGATTGCGGCAATCACATGCGGCAGTTTGAGTTTGCCGGTCAAAAAAGTGACAATCGGCCGCAATAGAATAGCAAACAACAGGGCCAGCAACAAGGGAATGATGATGTCCTGGCCGTAATAAAACAACGCCATAATCAAGCCGAGGCTCAACAAGGTAAAGGCCAGTTTGGCATAAAACGGAAATCGGATAGCTTGGTTCATGAATCAAAATTGGACATAATTCCCCCAAATCTGATTACATCAGCCTTTGTAACTTTTATAAGATTTCCATTAACAATTTTAACGTTGGAGCATACGCTGGTACAATGTTACCCAATCGGAAACCGACATTTTCTGGACCAGTTCGGCAATGAGTTCATACGGAATCGCATCCATCTTTTTAAAGCGGATGCAACTCTTGCCCATATCGAGTTTGGTCTTTGAATGCTTTGGATATTCGGCCACAAACCAATCGTATAGATTCTTGTCGGCATACAATCCCATGTGGTACAGCGCGATGAAATTTTTCTGTGAGGCCATGTTCAGGAAAGGCAACGGCAGTTTGGGATCGCAATGATAGCCCGCCGGAAATGTTTCGTGCGGTACGACATAACCGACCATGCCATAAGACATGCGCTCGTCAAAACCTTTGGGCAAGTTTTGTAAGATAATATTTCTTAACTTCGTCAAGGCTTCTTTTCGGTCAGTCGGCAAAGTATTGAGGTATTCGTCTGGTGTCGTCGCGGTGGAGGCCATGGTAAAAAGTTGGTTTTTAGCGTTTAAACAGGTTTAATTTTGAAGTTAAAGATAGGTTAATTGGCACGGAAAATGTAAATAGCCCATCAACTAAACTTTATTTTAGCACAAAAGAATAAAACTTTAAATTGCAGAATGATGAAAAAAATAGTTTTAACATTTATATTTTTTGCGTTCAGTTTCATCGCTTCGGCCCAAACCGAACAAAAAGAGCAAGAAACACCAAAGCCAACGCAAAAGGAACAAGACCAGGCTGCCAAAAAAGCCGCCGACAGTGACTTCCAGAATAAAAAAGCCCAAGAGGCCAAAGAAAAACAGGAAGCCAAGCGAAAGGCCATGAAAGAGAAGGCCGAAGAAAAAAAACAGATCGAGCGAACCAGATAATCGCTCCCAATACAAAGAAAAGCCGCACCAAAAATGCGGCTTTCTTATTTATCGGAAATTGCCTAATTTTAAAACCCTAAAAACACAACTCCCGATGAAAAATTACATTACGCTTACTGCAATCTTCCTGTTCGCGGCTTTTGCCCACGCACAAATGAAAAATGTGGCCTACAAAGACGGCGCGCAAAAACTCAACGGTGTGGCCGTCATTCCCGAAAAACGCATCAAGAATGCCCCAGGGATTTTGATCCTTCCGGCCTGGCGGGGGATTGACAACCATTCGAAACTGGTCGCCGAAAAATTGGCCAAGCAAGGTTATTTTGTATTCATTGCCGACATCTATGGCGAAGGCAATTATCCCAAAGACAACACCGAAGCCGGAAAAATGGCCGGCCAATATAAAAAAGACGTCGTGGCTTACCAAAAACGCATCGCCCTGGCACTCGACCAACTCATCATGCTCGGGACCAATAAGGAAAAAGTCGTTGTGATCGGCTATTGTTTTGGCGGAACCGGTGCACTCGAGGCAGCCCGAAGCGGTATGCAGGTCAAAGGCGTCGTCTCTTTCCACGGCGGTTTGGGCAAAGATGCCACGCGCAAAACCACTGCCATCAAGCCGAAAGTATTGGTCTGCCATGGCGCCGACGACACTTTTGTCCCAGAAGACGAAATCAAGGGCTTCCAAAAAGAAATGCACGATGCCAAAGCCGATTGGCAAATGATTTATTACGCCAACGCCGTACATGCCTTTACCGAGCCCGAAGCCGGAAACGACAATTCCAAAGGCGTGGCCTACAACGAAAAAGCCGACAAGCGCTCGTGGCAACATTTTATGGATTTCCTCGAGGAAGTTTTGGAATAATTCCTATTTTTAAACGCCAAACAAACCCTACTCCATGAGTAAACACCAACTCAGAAAAGACATGACCTGCCTGAATTGCCGTCAGGTCGTTGAAAAAAGATATTGTCCGAATTGCGGCCAGGAAAACACCGATACCCGAAAGACGTTCCACCATTTATTCGTCCACTTTTTTGAAGATTTGACGCATTATGAGAATGCATTCTGGAAAACGATCCGCAATTTGTTGTTCCGCCCGGGATCGCTGACCAAGGAATACATGTCGGGCCGCCGGATGTCCTATCTTGCCCCGGTCCGATTGTATATCTTCATCAGTTTCGTGACCTTTTTCCTGATGAGCGTGCTGCCGTCGAACGAATCGGAAAACCCGGACGACAAAACGACAACCAATTACAATTTCAGTGGACGCGACCGTGCCGAAGCCAAGCAATTCACCGATTCGATCAAGAGGGCCAACCTCGGCGACGGATTGACCTTCGGGGATTATGAATCGGCCGAAAAGTTCGATTCGGTACAAAAGACACTTCCCGCCGAAAAACGCGCCACGGGTCTCAGCAAATGGTTGCAAAGACGCCTGGCCAAAGTCAATGGCGAGACGACACCAGAAGAATTCCGAAAAAAATTCGGTAAGGCCATCGTGCACAACATCCCCAAAGCGTTGTTTCTTTACATGCCGTTCTTTGCGCTTTTCGTTTGGCTGTTCCACGACAAGAAACGTTGGTATTATTTTGACAACGGTATTTTTACGTTGCATTATTTTTCGTTCTTGCTGCTCACGCTTTCGATTTTCATGACTTTGGAAAGCATCACTTCGTACCTCAGCGAAGGACTCAACGACTTTATGGCTTTCCTGATCTTTCCCATGCTGTGCTGGTGGTTCTTTTATTTTTTCCGTTCGCATCGGCGTTTTTTTGGCGAAAGCAAGGCCGTTTCGAGAACCAAGAGTTTCCTGTTGTTCATCATCAATGCCAATTTCCTGTTGTTCTTTATCATTGCCTTGATGATCTACACCGCTTTATATTTGGAATAAAATGTTACAAATTTCAGGTTAGCGAGACTGATGCCTGAAACAATCCTGATTGATATGAAAAAAATTGTCCTGCTGTTGACCATCGCGCTCTTTGTATCGTGCAAGAACACCAAAGATGCCGTACACAAAGCTGCCGATCCGGTAAAATACATGCATTCGATTGCAGCCAACGAAATGAAAACACACCTGTACGTGATCGCGAGCGATGAAATGGAAGGACGCGAAACGGGTTCAGCCGGACAAAAGAAAGCGGGTGAATACCTGATCCGACAATACAAGGCCGCGGGGATTTCCTATCCGCCGGGCGCTACCGATTATTACCAGAAAGTCCCTGCCGAATTCATGAACAAAAAATACGGCGAGAAACTCGGGGATTCCGAAAACATCTGGGCCTTTATTGAAGGTTCTGAAAAACCAGCCGAAATTGTCGTGCTTTCGGCGCATTACGACCATGTAGGCATGAAAAACGGCGAGGTTTACAACGGGGCAGACGACGACGGTTCGGGAACGGTGGCCTTGCTCGAAATGGCCAAGGCGTTCCAGAAGGCCAAAAAAGAAGGACATGGCCCGAAACGCTCGATCCTGATTTTGCATGTCACGGGCGAAGAACACGGTTTGCACGGATCGCGTTATTATTCCGAGAATCCGTTGTTCCCGCTCAAGAATACCGTAGCCGATGTCAACATCGACATGATCGGCCGCCATGACAAGGAACACGTCGCTTCGAGCGATTACATGTACAGCATCGGTTCGGCCAAATTGTCGACCGACCTGTTCAACATCATCGAGGCGACCAATGCCAAATACACCAAACTTTCGCTCGATTACAAATACGACGCACCCGATGACCCGAACCGTTTCTATTACCGTTCGGACCATTATAATTTTGCCAAACACGGTGTGCCGTCGGTGTTTTTCTTCAGCGGCATCCACGAAGATTACCACCAGCCCGGTGATGACGCCGACAAGATCGAATATGAGGCTTTGGCCAAACGAACACACCTCGCCTTCATGGTCGCCTGGGAATTGGCCAACCGAAAGGACCGTATCGTCGTCGACAAGGACGGCAAATAGAAGATAGACCGCTTCGCTGTCAGACTAACAAAATAGATTTATTCCGAAAGGAAAGCCTTAAAATAAACTCTGGTTCGCCGGAGTTTTTTATTTTGTAACATTTTGTAAGTTGGCGTATCAAAGCCTCAAAACAGATCAAGATGCAATTCGAACAAATCTACGCCGCCTACTGGCAAAAAATTTACCGCCTGTGCCGCGGTTACGTCAACGACGACGATTGGGCCAAGGACATCGCCCAGGATACTTTTGTAACGGTTTGGCAGCAACTGGCCACCTTCCGGAACGAATCGGCGATCAGCACCTGGATTTACCGGATTGCGGTCAACAATTGCCTGCGGCAGATCGAACGCCAGAAACGGCTGCCCAAAGACCATTTCCGGCACGAGATTGCCGAAGCGGATTCGGTTTCCCCCGAAGGTAAAATCGCTTTCCTGTACCAATGCATCAGCGAGCTCAAGGAAATCGACCGCATCATTATTTCATTGGAACTCGACGACATCAAACAGGCAGAGATCGCTTCCATCGTGGGCATTTCCGAAGCGAATGTACGTGTCAAGATCCACCGCATCAAAGAAAAATTAACCGAAAAATTCAGACGCTATGACCGTGACTAATTTCAACGAACTTTGGCAAAGCAACCAGCCGAACATTCCCGATCCGCAAGAAATCATCGCCAAGGCACTTAAAGTGCAACGAAACACCAGACGCAAAACGCTGTTCGGGAACGCCTTGCTTGCAGCCACTTTGGCCTTCATCATTTTTATTGTACTGCATTATGATCCAAAAATGCCCACGACCAAATTGGGTACTTTGATTGTAGTAATCGCCATCGTGATGCAAATCATCGCTTCGGGAAAACTGATCCCGATGACGCGCAAAACCGATGCGACCAGCAGCACCGCCGATTTCCTCAAACAAATGCTGCAAATCCAACAAAAGCAATTGTATTTGCAAACCACAATCATGAGTTTGTATTTTGTAATGCTGTCGGGCGGGATTTTCCTGTATATGTATGAATATGCGGTCCGGATGGGCGCGCTTGGTTTTGGATTGACTTATGGTTTAACTGCTTTGTGGATCGCATTGAGCTGGTTTTACATCCGGCCGAGAACCATCAGAAAACAAAACGGCGCACTCAATGAGGTCATCGAAAACCTCCAGAAGATGAACCGACAGTTTGCAGAAGAACAATAATGTAACATTCGAGAAACTTTGGTATCCAAACCCAGAACTTAAAATCAGAAATCATGAAATCCATCCAAAAAATCATCCTTCTATTTTTATTGGCGCTCTCCTTTCCGATTGCCCAGGCACAGGAACTGTACGTCAAGACTTTTGGCAAACCGCAGGACAAGCCCATCCTTTTCCTGCACGGCGGGCCGGGGTATAATTCGGCGGGGTTCGAGATTTCGACCGCGCAAAAACTCGCCGACCAAGGTTTTTTCGTTATCGTTTATGACCGTCGTGGCGAGGGCCGTTCGGTGGATACCAACGCCAGGTTCAATTTCGAACAGACTTTCTCGGACATCAACAGCATCCGTACAAAATACGACCTCAACCAATTGAACCTGATGGGACACAGTTTTGGCGGTATCGTGGCGATTTTGTACGCACAGCAGTTTCCACAAAACGTGGGCAGTGTCCTTCTGGTCAGTGCCCCGGTGGCGTTGCAGGAATCTTTCGCGACGATACAAAACGCTTCGCGCAAACTGTATGAGTCCAAAAATGACCAAGTGAACCTCAAATACCTTGACATGCTGGCGGCCATGGACCATTCGAGTATGGAATATGCATCGTACAGTTTCATGCACGCCATGCAAAACGGATTCTACACGCCCAGAAAACCCAACGACGAAGCCAAACTGATCTACCAGCAAATGGCACCCAATCCCAATTACAAATACGTGACCGCGATGACGCGCGAGGCACCGATGGGATTTTGGAAAAACGAAAAATACACCACGCTCGACCTGACGCAAAACATCCGTAGCCTGGTTTCCAATAAAATCAAAATCTTTGGGATTTATGGTGTGGAAGATGGACTGTATTCGGTCGAACAAGTTGAAAAACTAGGCCAGCTCATCGGAAAAGCCAATCTGATTTATGTTGAAAATGCCGCGCACAATGTGTTCATCGACCAGCAGCAAACCTTTTGGGTTTCGGTCAAACAGTACCTGCAATAGTTAGCATTAGCTTAACGATAAGTTAATCTGCATTGGCAATTATAGCCGTACTTTTGAAACATCATAAAATGTTTCTATTTGGATTAGGTTAGTAAGGGTTTGCCTTGGTGGGCAAACCTTTTTATTTAGAAAGAAGCATAGAGCCTTTTGACACATTCGCCACAAACAAGCTTGCCAAGACCGGCCGCCGCATAACGTGCCTTGTCAGGGTCGAGACACACATGGTTGTCGTGCCACTTGCCTTGGTCGAGTTTGATTTTCTTGCAGATGCTCTCCGGCCCCGCATCGCAGGAATGGTCGAGATGGAAATACCCCTCGAAAATATGGATTTCGTCGTGACCATACCTTTTGAAACTATACGCTTTGCCCATACGATCAATTTTAAGTTCAAACTTTAAATTGGATTATGTGGTAGCGAAGTCCAATCCGGGACTTTGACCTATAGCTGGCACTGCGGTCTAAAAGCTTTTTGTTGAGCGGTATTAAATGTAGTGATTTTTCTTTACAGATAGGGTTTTTCGTTCTTGACGATTTGCAGTTTGCCAATCGGTATCGTATCGGTGGTATCTTTGGCAATGAGCACCTCGAGCAATTTGACCGGGAAATCGTGCAACCCTTCGGGCGAATTTTTCATTTCCTGGATGATCGTTTCGAAATCGTGCGGATTCAACACGAGTGAATCCCCGGCATCGATCCTGTGCCGCATGATGTAATCGCGCAATGCATAGACCGAGATTTTGTTTCCTATAAAAATAAATTCTGACATGGCTTTTCTTTTTCCCCTAAGTTAAAAAAGCTTTCACAGCGAAGGAATTTATTTAGGTTTTTATTGGGATAAAAAACAAAAAAGCCCCAGATTTCTCTGAAGCTTTTATAATCAGGGTGGATGACCGGGTTCGAACCGGCGACCCTCGGCACCACAAACCGATGCTCTAACCAGCTGAGCTACAACCACCGTGTTTTACGGGTGCAAATATATTATAAAAGTTTGCGAAACCAAAGAAAATAAATAAAAATTTACTTCAAGTCGCTTAAGCTATTGACAGCCAAATATCTTTCTGCGGTAAAACCTTCGCCATATTCCGCACCGATGAGCCTTCCGAGGTCCTGCGCACGGTAATTGAGGCTTTCGAGGAAGTTCTTGGTCGCAATCGGTGTCTCGGGTTCATTGCTGTTCGGGTCGTAAAACTGCGAACCATAGGCCATGATCGCGGCTACCCTTTTGTGGTTGAAACCCGAAATATCGACGACAAAATCGGGCTCGATGTTTTTCCATTGGATGTAATGGTACACCATTGTTGGACGATAAGCCTCTTGCTTTTGTCCATCGAGTTCGGTTTCGATCTTGCGCAATCCCGACAAAAAACAAGCATCCGAAACCAGTTTGCTGCCGCGACCGTGGTCGATATGACGGTCATCGACGGCATTACACAACACGATTTCGGGTCGGTATTTGCGGATCATTTTGATCACTTCGAGTTGGTGTTTTTCATCGTTTAGAAAAAAACCATCGCGCATGCGCAAATTTTCCCGCGCCACAACACCGAGGATTTTTGCCGCTTCAGCCGCTTCCTGATCGCGCAAATCCGCCGAACCGCGCGTACCGAGTTCGCCACGCGTCAAATCGACAATGCCCACTTTTTTTCCTGCCGCGATTTCCTTGGCCAACGTACCGCCGCAACCGAGTTCTACATCGTCGGGGTGTGCGCCAAATGCGAGTATATCTAGTTTCATATTGTTTATTATCGGGCTAAAATAGTATTTTTTTGATCGTCATCGACTTGTTGACCGTTTCGATGTATTCCTTGTGCGGGTCGCTGTCCTTGGTCACGCCACAGCCGATGTACAGCAAAGCCGAATCGCCTTTGATTTCCATGCAGCGCAAATTGACAAACAAATCGGTCATTTTTTGTCCCGAATGAAAACCAAGATCCAATTCGCCCAGATAACCCGAATAGTATTTGCGGTCATAACCTTCGTGCTCCAAAATAAAATCGCGGGCTTTTTCTTTCGGCAAACCGCAAACCGCCGGCGTGGGATGCAAAATATCGAGCAATTGCCTGACGTTTGAATCTTCGTGCAGCGTTCCCGAAATATCGGTCTTGATGTGCAGCAGGTTACCGGCGCGATACGTGTACGGATTCGAAAATGCAATATCCGAAGTGACATTTTCGAGGTTTTCCAAAATGAAATCGGTCACGAAACGCTGTTCCTCCTGTTCCTTGTTTTCCCAATGGACATTTTCGTCGCCTTCGAATTTCTGGGTCCCGGCCAAAGCAATCGTTTCAAATTGATTGGTCCGCACCTTGAGCAATTGCTCGGGCGAAGCACCAAACCACATCCCTATTTCGGGATGGAAAAAGCAATAGGTGAATGCCGCGGGATAGGTGTTCCGCAATTTCTTGAATGTCGCGATCGCATCAAAGTTTTCCAATTTTACCGTTTCTGAACGCGACAAAACGACTTTTTGGAATTCATTCCTATGGATGGCCGCTATGCCCTTATCCACCAAATGCTCGAAAGGCTTCTTTTCCTTTGTGCTCGGAATCGGGAACGACGGCATCGGCCATAGTTTCATTGGCTACCCAATCTTCCATCAAAACTTCGCTTTGGCTTTCGGGAATCAAAACCACATCGTTTCCGTTGAACGGCGCGAATACAAAACCGGGTTGTGTAAAATCATGGGACTTGAACAAGGTGGCCTCTTTTTGAAAAAAACCAACCAATTGGCCACTTTTGGGTTTATGGTACAACACAAACGGCAATCGGTTTTGCAGTTGGTTCTGGGCTTTATCGTAAATCCGTTTCATTATTTCTCGCTTTTCGGAAGGACGATGTTCGTGAGTTTGCAAAGCGAAACCAGACGGTCTTCTTCGTCGACAATCCTGATTTCCCACAAATGGATCGTTTTGCCCTTGTGGATGATCCTCGCCGTCCCGGTCACGATCCCTTCGCGTTTGGCACGCAAGTGGTTCGCCGAGATTTCGATGCCGCGCACCTCCTCGGTTTCGGGATTCACGAACAGCATCGAGGCCGCGCTGCCCACACTTTCGGCCAGGGCCACCGAGGCACCGCCGTGCAGCAAGCCCATCGGTTGGTGGATTCTGGAATTGACAGGCATTTGTGCCACGAGAAAATCGGGGCCTGCATCAGTGAAACGGATGTCGAGTGTTTGCATCAAGGTATTTTTGGAGAAGTCATTGCACAGCGCAATCACTTTTTCTTTGTCGAAAGTCATGGGTTCAAATTTGACGTAAAATTACGCGATAAAGCCAAAAGAAAAAAGTAAAAGAATATTTGGAAGCAGTTTCCGTTATAATTGAGATTATTTTGAAAATTCGATTTTGAACCCCGTCGGATTTCCAAATGAATTGCTATTTTTACCATCCGGGCCGTCAGGCCGAATTTAATTGACAAACCAAATGCGCAAACTTACTTTTTTACTTTTCGTTGGAATCATTGCCGTATTGACCTCTTGCCGCAAGGATTTCGACACCGTCCCGAGCAAAGGCGGGCTTCAATTTTCGGCACAGACCGTTTACCTCGACACCGTGTTCACCGGAATCGGTTCGAGCACTTATATGCTCAAAGTATACAACAGAAGCGACGACGACATTTCGATTCCGAACATCCGACTCGAAAGGGGCGACGCTTCCAAGTACCGCATCATGGTCGACGGCATGACCGGCATCGAAGGCAAAGGCAAATACTTCCCGAATGTCGAAATCCTGGCCAAGGACAGTTTGTTCATTTTTGTAGAGGCGACAATTGAGGTAGCCGATACCGGATCTGATTTCACCTACAACGACAAAATCCTTTTCGATACCGGAGCGAACCAGCAATCGGTCGATCTGGTCACTTTAGTGCAGGATGTCAACCTGATTATCCCAGACCGCCAAATGCCTGGAAAAATCAAGGAAATGATTTCGATCAATGGCCAACAGACCGATATCGTGGGCCACACACTCACCGATGACCAGCTCAACTGGAACAATACCAAACCCTATCTCGTTTATGGATTTGCGCATGTTCCGCCGGGCAAGACACTCACGATCGGCGCCGGGACCAAAGTCCATTTTCACGACAAGGCCGGTTTGATCATCGACGTCGGGGCGCACATTGTGATCGAAGGAACCAATTCGGTGTATGATGCAGAAGGCAACCTGGTCACCGACAACGAAGTGACTTTCGAAGGCGACCGCCTCGAGCCGCGTTTTTCGGAAACACCTGGGCAATGGGAGCAATTCCTGATTTTGTCCAATTCGGGCAACAGCATCAACCACCTGACTTTAAAAAACTCGCTCTATGGCATCCGCTTGCCGGGCGTAACCGATTACCATCCGCAACTCACGATTACCAATTCGCAGATTTACAACTCGGCTTTCACCGGAATCTGGGCGATTAATGCGACCGTTACCGGCGAAAATCTCGTGGTGAATTATGCAGGCGTGAGCTGTTTCGCGGGTCTCGAGGGCGGAACCTATACGATGACGCACTGTACGTTCAACAACGATTGGCAAAGTACCGAACAATATGCCGTGATGCTCGACAATTACCGCGTCGAGAACAACACCAAGTTCCCGGAAATACTGACGCCGTCTTTCAAGAACTGCATCATTTACGGTTCGAACCGCGTCGAAATGCTGCTCGATATTTATGATGTTGAAGACAGTTTCGACCAGATGGCTTTCCAAAACTGCCTGATCAAATTCAACGATTCGGGTACATTATTGGCCGATGATCCGCAATACGATTTCATCCGAAACCCAATCAATAACAATAAGAAAAATGAAGACCCTAAATTTGCGAACCGCTATAGAAATTGGTTGATCATCCCAGAAGATTCTCCGGCGGCCAATGCGGCGAGTACGGCTTTTCCAACTACTCCGAATGCAGATATTTTTGGAATTCCAAGAGTGGGCGATCCATTCACAGACATGGGTGCCTACAATGCCTACACCCCTTAATAACTTTAAGACATTTTTGTTAACCAACGGCTTGCAGTTTGCCCATTTATAAACTAAATTTGCAGCTCACAACAACAACTTAAATAAAGTACAATGATTCATTTCTTCGGAAACGAAAGCCATACCGTTTTTGCAGTCCAGATGCAAGGCGCGCTTTCGGCGGAAAACACCTCAAAATTAAACTGGCTTTTTGGCAACGCAAATCAAATAGAAAAATCCGTCCTGACGGATTTTTTTGTTGGCCCCCGTGCCGCGATGATCACGCCTTGGAGCACGAACGCCGTAGAGATTACCCAAAATATGGGCATCGAAGGCATCATCCGAATCGAAGAATTTCATAAAGTTGGCGCCGACTTCAATGATTTCGACCCGATGCTGTCGCAAAAATACAGCGAATTGAATCAAGACATCTATACGATTAACATTCAGCCCGAGCCGATTTTGGAAGTTTCCGACATCGCCGCCTACAATAAACAGGAAGGTTTGGCTTTGAGCGATGAAGAAGTCGATTACCTCAATAATCTTTCCAACAAACTGGGTAGAAAATTAACCGATTCGGAAGTTTTCGGATTCTCGCAAGTCAATTCGGAACATTGCCGCCACAAAATATTCAACGGCACATTCGTCATCGACGGCGAGGAAATGCCCACTTCCCTATTCAAGCTCATCAAGAAAACCTCAGCCGAAAACCCGAACGAGATTGTATCGGCCTACAAAGACAACGTCGCATTCATCAAAGGGCCGCGCGTACAACAATTCGCCCCAAAATCGGCCGACAAACCCGATTTCTACGAAACCAAAGATTTTGATTCGGTGATTTCACTCAAAGCCGAAACGCATAATTTCCCAACCACTGTCGAGCCGTTCAATGGTGCGGCAACCGGTTCGGGTGGTGAAATTCGCGACCGTCTCGCCGGCGGACAAGGTTCGTTGCCTTTGGCGGGAACTGCGGTTTACATGACAGCCTATTCTCGTTTGGAAAACGACCGCAATTGGGAAAATGGCATGGCCGAAAGAAAATGGCTCTACCAAACACCAATCGATATTTTGATCAAAGCCTCGAATGGCGCTTCCGATTTCGGGAACAAATTCGGACAACCGTTGATTACCGGTTCAATTTTGACCTTCGAACACGAAGAAGCCGGGCGCAAACTCGGTTACGATAAAGTCATCATGCAGGCAGGTGGAATCGGTTATGGAAAATTGGATCAATCGATCAAAAAGAAACCACAGTCTGGCGATAAAATCGTCATCCTGGGTGGAGAGAATTATAGGATCGGAATGGGCGGTGCGGCCGTTTCCTCAGCCGATACGGGCGCTTTCAGTTCGGGAATCGAGCTCAACGCGATCCAACGTTCGAACCCAGAAATGCAGAAACGCGCGGCCAACGCCATCCGCGGGTTTGTCGAAAGCGACCACAACCCGATCGTATCGATCCACGACCACGGCGCAGGCGGACACTTGAACTGTCTGTCCGAACTCGTCGAAGAAACCGGCGGACTCATTGATTTGGACAAACTGCCAGTCGGCGACCCGACCTTATCGGCCAAGGAAATCATCGGCAACGAATCGCAGGAACGCATGGGATTGGTCATCGGCCAGGACGACATCGACACTTTGCATCGAATCGCCGAGCGCGAACGTTCGCCCATGTATGAAGTCGGCGACGTGACGGGCAGCCACCGTTTTACATTCGAATCCAAAACCAACGGCGACAAACCGATGGATTTTGCGCTCGAGGACATGTTCGGCTCGTCCCCAAAAACGATCATGTCGGACAAAAAAATCAGCAGAAATTACACGGAATTGAATTATTCCGAAGCAAACATACCTACTTATCTCGAAGCGGTTTTACAGCTCGAAGCCGTGGCGTGCAAGGATTGGCTCACGAACAAAGTCGATCGTTGCGTCGGCGGAAAAGTAGCCAAGCAACAATGCGCGGGACCTTTGCAATTGCCACTCAACAATGTGGGCGTCATGGCTTTGGATTACTTCGGAAAAGAAGGTATCGCGACCTCAATCGGGCATGCTCCGGCAGCCGCTTTGATCGATCCTGCGGCAGGCAGCCGCAATGCGATTGCAGAATCGTTGTCGAATATTATTTGGGCACCGATCAAAGACCAAATCAAAGGGATTTCTTTGTCGGCGAACTGGATGTGGCCATGCAAGAATGAAGGCGAAGATGCGCGTTTGTATGAAGCCGTCAAAGCCTGCTCCGATTTTGCGATCGAACTCGGTATCAACATCCCGACCGGAAAGGATTCGCTTTCGATGAAACAGAAATACCCTGACGGCGATGTGATTGCGCCCGGAACCGTAATCATTTCGGCGGCAGGTAATTGCACCGACATCAATAAGGTCGTCGAACCGGTATTGAAGAAAAACGGTGGCAATATTTACTACATCAACTTATCGGGCGATGATTTCAAACTGGGCGGTTCGTCGTTGGCGCAAATCCTCAATAAAATTGGAACCGATGCGCCGACGATTCAAGATGCGGCACAATTCAAAAATACCTTCAATACAATCCAGCAATTGATCCTTGACGGAAAAATCCAGGCCGGACACGACATCGGAAGCGGTGGTTTGATTACGACCTTGCTCGAGATGTGTTTTGCCGATGTGAACCTCGGAGCCGATATCGATCTGAGCAACCTTGGCGAAAACGACACCACCAAATTGCTGTTTGCCGAAAACATCGGTATCGTTTTCCAGGCCGAGGATTCGGTTGAAAATACCTTGAAACAAAACGGTATTGCTTTTACCTATATCGGAAAGGCCAATGAAAGCAATTCGCTGCGCATCAAAAACGCTGATGCGAATTTAAGTCTGGATGTTGCCGAACTGCGCGACGTCTGGTTCAAGACTTCTTACCTGCTCGACCGCAAACAATCGGGTGAAATCAAGGCGAAAGAACGTTTCGATAATTACAAAAATCAACCTTTACACTATACTTTCCCAACTCATTTCAATGGAAAAAAACCAGTAATTGATTCATCGAAACCGCGTCCGAAAGCCGCCATCATCCGCGAAAAAGGCTCGAATTCCGAACGCGAAATGGCCAATGCGATGTACCTCGCCGGATTCGACGTCAAGGACGTGCACATGACCGATTTGATTTCGGGACGCGAAACGTTGGAAGACATCCAGTTCATCGGGGCTGTCGGCGGATTCTCGAATTCGGATGTACTCGGTTCGGCCAAAGGTTGGGCAGGCGCGTTCCTTTATAACGAAAAAGCCAAAACCGCTTTGGACAATTTCTTCAAGCGCGAAGACACCTTATCAGTCGGAATTTGCAACGGTTGCCAGTTGTTTATGGAATTGGAAGTCATCAACCCGGAGCATGAAATCCATGGCAAAATGATCCACAACGAATCGGCCAAGCACGAAAGCGGATTTACTTCGGTGAAGATTCAAGAAAACAAATCGGTGATGCTGTCTACTTTGGCGGGCACGACTTTGGGCGTCTGGATTTCACATGGCGAAGGCAAATTTAACCTGCCGTACAGCGAAGACCAATACGAGATCGTTTCCAAATATGCGTACGAAGGCTATCCGGCCAACCCGAACGGCTCGCATTTCGACATCGCGATGATGTGCGACAAAACGGGGCGCCATTTGGTGACGATGCCGCATATTGAGCGTTCGACCTTCCAATGGAACTGGGCCAATTATCCGGAAAACCGCCAGGATGAAGTCACGCCTTGGCTCGAAGCATTTGTCAACGCGCGCAAATGGATTGAGAATAAATAATTTTATATTTGTTGGGATTTAACTGCTTAAATCCCAACAGCTATGAAAAAAATGCTACTCGCAGTATTGCTTTTGCCTTTCTTTGGAATCGCGCAAAACAATACTGAAAAATACCACCGCGCAAAAATCATTTACCGGACTGCGGAAAATTTGAAAAAATTGGAAACCGCTGGATTGGCGATGGATCATGGCATCCACAAAATCGGGTATTCATTGGTTTCGGATTTTTCGGATTCTGAGATCCAGGCCGCAAGGAATTTGGGTATTCCCGTGGAAATTGAAATCGAAGACATTCAGCATTATTATGCCAATCAGCATGCGGTCAGCAAGTCGACGGCTTTGAATCCGCAGAATACCATTTGTGGCAGCGGTACCATCGATTATACGACTCCTTTTAATTTTCAATTGGGTTCGATGAGCGGTTATTATACGTATGACGAAATGCTCGAGCAGCTCGACGCCATGCATGCCGCAAGACCCGACCTGATTACGGCCAGGGCCGATGTGGGCGATTTCCTGACCTCCGAAGGACGCGCGTTGCAATGGGTCAAAATCACGCAAAACCCGGAGTCGATCAACAGCAGGCCGCAGGTTTTGTATACGGCCGTGCACCATGCCAGGGAGCCGATTTCGCTGTCGGAAACCATTTTCTACATGTGGTATCTGCTCGAGAATTACGATACGAATGAAGAAGTCAAATACATTGTCGACAACACCGAATTGTATTTTATCCCGGTGGTCAATCCCGACGGTTATGTTTACAACTGTACCACAGAACCCGATGGCGGCGGCATGTGGCGCAAAAACAGGCGCAATTTCGGCAGCAATTATGGCGTGGACAACAACCGCAATTACGATTATTGGATTGGTGGAAATGCCGCCCAAAGTGTATGGAATACGTTGGGCGTTTCGCCGGATGCTTCTGGGGAAACTTTTCCCGGAACGGCTGCCTTTTCCGAACCCGAAACACAGGCGGTCCGGTTTTTTGTAGACAACCACCACTTCAAACTGGCGCTCAATGCCCATACCTTCAGCGATTTGCTGTTGTATCCATTTGGGTACGACTTGGATGTGCCGAGTCCGGATGACGCTTATTTCCGGAAAATATCCGCTTTGATGGTTTCCAATAACGACCTGAACAATCATATCGCCTCGGCCTTGTATGCCGCTTCGGGCAGTTCCGACGATTTCATGTACGGGCAAACGATGAACCACGACAAGATTTTTGCCTTCACGCCTGAGATCGGGCAATGGTTCTGGCCAGCCACTACCGACATTATTCCATTGTCCAACAAAATGATGTTTACCAATCTGATCACCGCAAGACTTGCGCTGAATTATGCCAAGCTCACCGATACTTCTTCGGAATATCTGGGAAACACGGCGATTGTGAATCCTACTTTTGAATTGGCACGATACGGCTTGGGCGGAAATGGGAATTTTACCGTCAGCATCAATCCCGTTTCATCCAATATCATTGCGGTTGGCACCGCTTTTCAAATTGACGGCATGGCGATTTTAGAAGTGGCCAATTCGAGTATTTCACTTCAGCTCGCGCCCGGAACCAGCAGCGGTGACCTTGTTGTTTTTGAATACCTGATCGACAACGGCGCATACATCGACCGGCAATTGGTTACTAAAAAATTCGGGCAAGTGGCCAATATCTTTAGTGACAACGGTTCGGCAGTTGGGCCCACATGGACAACCGGCGGCTGGGGCACAACAACCGAAGCTTTCGTATCGGCGCCATCGTCGATTACCGATTCCCCGTTGGCAACTTATGGCAACAACCAAAGCAAAAACATCAGGCTGACCAATCAGATTAATTTGACCGCCGTATCGGGTGCAACAGCAACTTTTTCCGCCAAATGGGATTTGGAAAAGGGTTATGATTATACGGTTTTTGAAGTGATGCCCATTAATGGCAATACCTGGATCCCGCAATGCGGAAAATACACACGCATCGTTGGCGAAACCCCTGCTTACAGCGGAACGCAAAGCGATTGGGTCAATGAAGAAATCAGTCTCAGCGAATATGCCGGACAAATCATTCGGGTGCGTTTCCGGTTGATTTCCGACTTTGAGGTAGACTATGACGGATTTTATTTTGATGATTTCAAGGTCAACACCCTGCAGAATTCGGTGCTTTCGGTTTCGCATGAACAGGTTTCGGCTTTCGGTATTTATCCGAATCCGGCACAAGATTGGCTGCATGTCAACACCGCAAAAGCAGACTATACGGTCAAAATTTTTAACCTGCTCGGGCAGCTCGTGGTTTCGAAACCAAAGCATAACGGTTCGCAAAGCTTGGATGTAAGCCAGTTGGAGGCCGGCGTCTACCTGATCGAAATGCAGTCGGGAGATTTTACCCAAACCCAAAGGTTCCTCAAAAAATAATTCCCGCAAAGCGCTACGAATTAGCAAAATTTAGGCAAAATCCAAACGTTATTTTTACTATTTTGCATTCCAATAAAATCCGCACCTATGGCCGAAATTACCCGCCTGTTCGATTTCCCTTATCATCAACAGCAACATTATAACATTCCCGATGCATTGGTCACCAAACACAATGGCCAATGGATCAAGACTTCCTCCGATGCGTATTTGGCCAATGCCAATGCGGTTTCTCGCGCCTTGTTGCGCATGGGCATCGGCAAGGACGACAAGATTGCGGTCATTTCATCGAGTAACCGTAGCGAATGGCACATTATGGATATCGGCGTTTTACAGACTGCCGCGCAAAACGTGCCGATTTATCCGACGATTTCCGAGGAAGATTACGAATACATTTTGAACCATTCCGATGCATTGTACTGCTTTGTTTCGGATGCCGAAGTGTTGGGCAAAGTGAACCAGATCCGTCCAAACCTGAAAAGTTTGAAGGAAGTCTATTCGTTCGATGAGATCCCGGGCTGCAAGAACTGGAAAGAAATACTCGAACTTGGTGCCGATCCAAGCAACCAGTCCGAAGTCGATGCAATCAAAGCCACGATCACGACCGAAGATTTGGCCACCATCATCTATACTTCCGGAACGACCGGCCGGCCGAAAGGCGTGATGCTGTCGCACAAAAATATCGTCGCCAATGTACTTGGCAGCGAAAAAAGAATCCCGTTCGAAAGCAGGGAAATCGCGTGCGATGAGCTTCCTGCCGATCTGTCACATTTACGAGCGCATGGTGACTTATCTGTACCAATATTATGGTGTGGGCATCTACTTCGCCGAATCGATCGACAAAATCAGCGAGAACATCAAGGAAGTCCAACCGAACGTGATGACGGTCGTGCCGCGCCTGCTCGAAAAAGTCTACGAAAAGATTTACGCCAAAGGCACCGAACTGACCGGCATCAAAAAGAAATTGTTTTTCTGGGCCATCAATCTCGGGAATTGTTTCGAGCCTGATGGCGCCAACGGCTGGTGGTATGAATTCCAATTGTCGATCGCGCGCAAGCTCATTTTCAGCAAATGGAAAGAAGCGCTCGGCGGCAACCTGAACCTGATGGTTTCGGGAAGCGCGGCCTTGCAACCGAGACTCGCGCGTATGTTTGCTGCCGCCGGAATCCCAGTCGTTGAAGGGTATGGCTTGACCGAAACTTCACCCGTAATTGCGGTGAATGATATGAGAAACCGCGGATTCAAAGTCGGAACTGTCGGAAGACCTATTGAAAATGTCGAAGTCAAAATTGCACAAGACGGCGAAATCCTCGCCAAAGGCCCGAACATCATGATGGGCTATTACAAAGATCCCGAAAAAACAGCCGAAGTGTTGCAGGACGGTTATTTCCATACCGGCGACATCGGCGAGATCGACAGCGAAGGTTTCCTCAAGATCACCGACCGCAAGAAGGAAATGTTCAAGACCTCGGGCGGCAAATACATTGCGCCGCAGTTGATCGAGAATGCGATGAAACAATCGCGTTTTATCGAACAGATCATGGTCATCGGCGATGGCGAAAAAATGCCGGCCGCGTTCATCCAGCCCAATTTTGAATTTGTAAAGGAATGGGCCCGATTGCACAACGTTACGCTGGGTTCAACCCATAAGGAAATTGCCGAAAACCCGAAAGTCATCGAGCGCATCCAAACCGAAGTCGACACGATGAACGAGAAATTCGGCAACTGGGAAAAAGTCAAACGCTTTGAACTGACGCCAGAAGTTTGGTCGATCAACGGCGGCGAATTGACCCCGACGCTCAAATTGAAACGCAAGCAGGTTTTGGAAAAGTACAAGGATTTGTATAAGAAGATTTATGGGTAATCATTGATTGGGAGTTTTATGAGATTTCTCCCTGCGGTCGAAATGACAAGCATGGCCTAGCCCTGTCCCGATAGCTATCGGGAGTAGTGTAAATCCTTTTATGAAATGCAATAAAATAAAAGATTACAACGGACAGCAGGAATAGCTCCTAAAAATAAACTTTAAAAATAAAGCAATGCAAAAACTACAATTCAAAAAAGAGATCAATGCATCGGCTCAAAAAGTATATGAAACGATGTTGGGCTTGAAGGACAAAGCCACTTACCAGTATTGGACCGCCACGTTCAACCCCACCTCTACCTATGAAGGCAGTTGGGACAAAGGAAGCAAAATCCTTTTTGTAGGAACCGATGAAAACGGTAAAAAAGGCGGAATGGTCTCGGAAATCGCCGAACACCAACCTGCCCAATTCGTTTCGATCCGCCATTACGGATTCTTGGACGGAGATACCGAAATAACCTCCGGCGAATTGGTCGAAAAATGGGCCGGCGGACATGAAAATTACCGCTTTGAGGAACAAAACGGCATTACCACCGTAACGGTCGAGATGGATGTGATTGCGGAATACCTCGATTACTTCAACAACACTTATCCCAAAGCCATGGATAAATTAAAGGAAATTTCAGAGCAGTAAAAGCCTCTTGAAAATAAAATTGCAAACTCCCCAATCTACGGGGAGTTTTTTTATTTCTCGAATACAAATCACAAATTTTACACAAATTTATTATGCATGCATAGTACTTTTTATTATCTTTGACAGACTCATCGAAAATCTTATGAAAGACAAAACGATCGATTATGTACTCCGCGCGACCTGGCAAGCCGTTTCACGCATGTACAACGAGGAGGCGCAAAAGTACGGCGCGACGATGGCCACGGGATTTGCATTGCTGAGCATCGACAAGGAAAAAGGCACACCGTCTACCGCACTCGGTCCAAAGATGGGCATGGAAGCCACGAGCCTGACGCGTACGCTCAAATCGATGGAAGAAAAAGGGCTCATCATCCGCAAGCCCAATCCCGAAGACGGACGTGGCGTATTGATTTACCTGACCGATTTCGGAAAGGAAAAACGCGAACTCTCGCGTACGAACGTGCTCAAATTCAACGAAAAAATCAAACAGAACGTGAGCGAGGAACAACTGCGCCATTTCATGGAAGTGGCCGAAACCATCAACGAACTCATACTCGATAAAAATATATTTAATCAGGAAACTGTAAAGGATGAAAAGAATTATTAAGAAAGTAGCAGTCATCGGATCCGGCATCATGGGTTCGGGCATCGCTTGCCATTTTGCCAACATCGGCGTCGAGGTATTGCTTTTGGACATCGTGCCGAAAGAACCGACCGAAGCCGAAATGAAAAAAGGCTTGACCTTAGAAAGCAAAATTGTCCGCAACCGCATCGTCAACGAACATTTGGCCAATGCGCTCAAATCGAAGCCCTCGCCTATTTACCACCAGAAATTCGCAAGCCGCATCACGACCGGAAATACGACCGATGATTTGGCCAAGATTGCCGAAGCCGATTGGATTATTGAAGTCGTTGTGGAAAGACTCGACATCAAAAAATCGGTTTTCGAACAGATTGAAAAATACCGCAAACCGGGAACCTTGATCACCTCGAACACTTCGGGCATCCCGATCCATTTCATGAACGAGGGCCGAAGCGAGGATTTCCAGCAGCACTTCTGCGGCACGCATTTCTTCAACCCGGCGCGCTACCTCAAATTGTTCGAGATCATTCCAGGGCCGAAAACCTCAAAAGAGGTTTTGGATTTCCTGAATAATTATGGCGAGCAATTCCTCGGAAAAACTTCGGTCGTGGCCAAAGATACGCCGGCATTCATCGGCAACCGAATCGGTATTTTTGGGATCCAGAGCTTATTCCATCTCGTCAAAGAAATGGGATTGACGGTCGAAGAAGTCGATAAATTGACCGGTCCCGTAATCGGCCGTCCGAAATCGGCAACGTTCAGAACCGTCGATGTCGTCGGACTCGATACTTTGGTGCATGTTGCCAACGGTTTGTATGAAGGTGTCCCGAATGACGAGGCGCACGATTTGTTCAAACTGCCCGATTTCATTTCGAAAATGCTCGAAAACAAATGGCTCGGATCCAAGACCGGCCAAGGTTTTTACAAGAAAGTCGACAAGGATATTTTGTCTTTGGATTTGAATACGCTCGAATACCGGCCGAACAAAAAAGCCTCGTTCGCGACTTTGGAACTGACCAAAACGATCGACATACCCATCGACCGATTCAAGGTATTGATTACCGGAAAAGACAAAGCGGGTGAATTCTACCGCAAGAATTTCGGCGCGATGTTCGCCTACGTGTCGAACCGCGTGCCTGAAATCACCGACGATTTGTATAAAATCGATGACGCAATGAAAGCCGGATTCGGCTGGGAAAACGGCCCATTTGAAATCTGGGATGCGATCGGTGTCGAAAAAGGAATCGAATTGCTCAAAGCCGAAGGTTTGTCGAATGCGCAATGGGTAAATGACATGCTTGCATCGGGAAACAAAACATTCTACACCGTTAAAGAAGGTGCTTCCTATTATTACGATATTCAATCGAAGTCCCAAAAGAAAATTCCGGGGCAAGACGCATTCATCATTCTCGAAAATATTCGCGAAACCAAGAAAGTCTGGGGCAATTCGGGTGCGATCATCCAGGATTTGGGCGATGGTATCCTGAACCTCGAATTCCGCTCGAAAATGAACACGATCGGCGGTGATGTTTTGACCGGCATCAACAAAGCGATTGATCTCGCCGAAAAAGAATACAACGGACTCGTGATCGGCAACCAAGGCGCGAATTTCTCGGTCGGCGCCAACATCGGTATGATTTTCATGATGGCCGTCGAACAGGAATACGACGAACTCAACATGGCGATCAAATTGTTCCAGGACACAATGATGCGCGTCAGATATTCATCCACACCTGTCGTCGTTGCGCCGCATGGCATGACGCTCGGCGGTGGCTGTGAAATGAGTTTGCACGCGGACAAGATTGTCGCTGCGGCGGAAACCTATATCGGACTCGTCGAATTTGGCGTCGGGGTGATTCCAGGCGGCGGCGGATCGAAGGAAATGGCGTTGCGCGCAGCCGATCAATTCCACAAAGATGATGTCGAACTCAACGTCTTGCAGCAATATTTCCTCGCGATTGCGATGGCCAAAGTATCGACTTCGGCTTATGAAGCATTCGATACAGGAATCCTGCAACACGGCAAAGATGTGATTGTCGTGAACAAAGACCGACAAATCGCCGAAGCGAAAAAACACGCGTTGTTATTGGCCGAAGCCGGTTACACCCAACCGATCCGCAGAAAAGACATCAAAGTCCTCGGAAAGCAAGCGCTCGGGATGTTCTATGTGGGCACCGATCAAATGACAGCCGGACACTTCATCTCCGAACACGACAAGAAAATCGCGAACAAACTCGCCTATGTGATGGCGGGAGGCGATTTATCCGAATCGACTTTAGTTTCTGAACAATACCTGCTCGATATCGAACGCGAAGCCTTTTTATCACTGTGTACCGAAAGAAGAACGTTGGAACGCATCCAATTCATGTTAACCAAAGGAAAACCATTAAGAAATTAAGGACGACGGAAGCGAGATAAAATTCAACTAACTCTCTTTCTTGCTTCCCGACTCTTTTATCCATACCAATATGAAAACAGCTTATATCGTAAAAGCATACAGAACGGCGGTGGGCAAAGCGCCCAAAGGGGTTTTCCGTTTCAAACGCCCCGATGAACTCGCCGCGGAAACCATCCAGTACATGATGAATGAACTGCCCGATTTCGACAAGAAACGCATCGACGACGTCATGGTCGGCAATGCGATGCCTGAAGCCGAACAGGGACTCAACGTGGCGCGTTTGATCTCGCTGATGGGACTCAATGTAATCGATGTGCCGGGCGTAACGGTGAACCGTTATTGCGCCTCCGGACTCGAAACCATCGGCATGGCGACCGCGAAAATCCAAGCCGGAATGGCCGATTGCATCATCGCGGGCGGTGCCGAAAGCATGAGCTACATCCCGATGGGCGGTTACAAACCCGTTCCCGATTATGCCGTGGCCAAAGCCGGACACGAGGATTATTATTGGGGCATGGGACTCACCGCTGAAGCAGTCGCCAATGAATTCAAAGTGTCGCGCGAAGACCAGGACCAATTTGCGTTCCACTCGCACATGAAAGCATTGAAAGCACAGGCCGAAGGCAAATTCGACAGCCAGATCGTCCCGATTACGATCGAACAGACGTTCATCAACGAAGCCGGAAAGAAAGAAACCAAATCCTACACCGTCACCAAAGACGAAGGTCCGCGCGCCGATACCAACCTCGAAGCGCTCGCCAAACTCAAACCGGTGTTTGCCGCCGATGGAAGCGTGACTGCGGGAAGTTCGTCGCAAATGAGCGACGGCGCCGCATTTGTGATGGTCATGAGCGAAGAATTGGTCAAGGAATTGAACCTTACACCTATTGCACGTCTCGTCAATTTTGCGTCTGCGGGTGTTGAACCGAGAATCATGGGAATCGGCCCGGTCAAAGCCATTCCGAAAGCGCTCAAACAAGCCGGAATGAATTTGAACCAGATTGAATTGATCGAACTCAATGAAGCGTTTGCCTCGCAATCACTGGCGGTTATCCGCGAACTCGGGTTGAATCCCGACATCGTAAACGTCAACGGCGGCGCGATTGCGCTGGGTCATCCACTGGGCTGTACCGGGGCCAAACTGTCGGTGCAATTGTTCGACGAAATGAAACGCCGCGGCAACAAATATGGTATGGTGACGATGTGTGTCGGAACTGGACAGGGTTGCGCGGGAATTTATGAGTTGATTTAGTAGAACCAAGAGTCAAGAACAAAGACTTTAAAAATCGATTACATTTTTAAGCCAAAAAGAATTTTTATATGCACAATTTCAAGAAATTAAAAATTTGGAATTTATCAATGGAGATAACTTCTGAAATACATCAAATGAGCTTGACTTTTCCTAGGGATGAAATATAATGGTCTTACAAGTCAAATGAACCGATGTGCGATTTCAATGACTTCAAATATTGCAGAAGGATCTAACAGAGGAAATAGACATTTCAAACATTTTCTTGACATCAGTCTCGGTTCTTCTTTTGAATTACAAACACAATTGCTGATTGCATGTCAGCGGAAATATATTACCGAAGAAATAACAACCCAAACAGAAAATAAAATTATCGAATTTCAAAAAATGATCTCAAGTTTCATAACTGGCTTAGACAAAAGTCTTGGCTCTTGACTCTTGGCTCTAAAATCTAAAATATCATGGCAGAAACAACCGAAAAAGACGTCACCCGAGGAGGCCAATTCCTCGTCAAGGAAACCAAATGCGAAGACATCTTCACTCCCGAGGATTTCTCCGAGGAACAAAAAATGATGCGCGATTCCGTCAAGGAATTTGTCGACAAGGAAATCTGGCCGAACAAGGACCGGTTCGAAAAAAAGGACTATGACTTTACCAAAGAATGCATGGAAAAAGCCGGCGAACTGGGTTTTCTGAGCGTTGCCGTCCCTGAAGCTTATGGCGGATTGGGTATGGGATTCATCGATACCGTTTTGGTGTGCGATTTCATATCGGGGGCGACAGGTTCGTTCTCGACTGCATTCGGTGCGCACACAGGAATCGGGACGATGCCAATTACGTTGTATGGAACCGAAGAACAAAAGCAAAAATACGTTCCAAAATTGGCTTCGGGCGAATGGTTCGGCGCGTATTGTTTGACGGAACCCGGTGCGGGATCGGATGCCAATTCAGGAAAGACCAAAGCCGTTTTATCCGAAGACGGTACACATTATAAAATCACGGGGCAGAAAATGTGGATTTCGAATGCCGGTTTCTGCAGCCTGTTTATCGTATTTGCCCGAATCGAGGACGACAAAAACATCACCGGATTCATCGTCGAAAATGACCCAACGAACGGCATTTCGATGAATGAGGAAGAACACAAACTCGGCATCCGCGCTTCCTCGACACGTCAGGTTTTCTTCAACGAAACCAAAGTACCGGTCGAAAACATGCTTTCTGAAAGAGGAAACGGATTTAAAATCGCAATGAATGCGCTCAACGTAGGTCGGATCAAATTGGCCGCGGCTTGCCTCGACGCACAGCGTCGCGTGACTTCGAATGCAGTGAATTATGCAAACGAGCGCATCCAGTTCAACACGCCGATTTCGACTTTTGGCGCGATCCGATACAAATTGGCCGAGATGGCCACGAGCTGTTACGCCGGGGAAAGTGCGACGTATCGCGCGGCCAAAGACATCGAAAACCGCATCAAGGCACGCGAAGCAGCAGGCGCCTCACACCAAGAAGCTGAACTCAAAGGCGTAGAAGAATATGCCATTGAATGTTCGATCCTCAAAGTGGCCGTTTCAGAAGACGTGCAAAACTGTACCGACGAAGGCATCCAGATTTATGGCGGCATGGGCTTTTCGGAAGATACGCCGATGGAAAGTGCGTGGCGCGATGCACGTATTTCAAGGATTTACGAAGGGACTAACGAAATCAACCGCATGCTGTCGGTCGGGATGTTGATCAAGAAAGCGATGAAAGGCCATGTCGATCTGCTCGGCC
Source organism: Flavobacterium sp. (assembly GCF_047602195.1). Taxonomy (GTDB): domain Bacteria; phylum Bacteroidota; class Bacteroidia; order Flavobacteriales; family Flavobacteriaceae; genus Flavobacterium. The sequence goes on along the minus strand of NZ_JASGHW010000001.1, from coordinate 146,754 downwards.
CGGCGATGAAAGTGCAGGAAGAATTGATGGGCATTCCCGATTTCAATACGCCTGATTATTCGGAATTGTTTTCAGAGGAAAAGGAAATGATCGCCAAGCTCAAGAAAGCCTTCCTGATGGTAGCCGGTGGTGCCGTTCAAAAATACGGCCCTGAACTCGACGGACACCAGCAATTGTTGATGGCCGCGGCCGATATGCTGATTGAAATCTACATGGCCGAATCGACAATTTTGCGTACCGAAAAATTAGCCAAGCATTCGGGTGAAGAAGCCGCGAAGGAACAAATCGCAATGGCCAAATTGTACCTGTACAAAGCCGTAGATGTGATTACGCAAAAAGGAAAAGAAAGCATCATTTCATTTGCCGAAGGCGACGAACAACGCATGTTGCTCATGGGGCTCAGACGCTTTACCAAATACACCAACATGCCTAATATTGTTGGTTTGAGGGAAACCATTACGGCCAAATTGGTGGCCGAAAACGAATACTGCTTTTAAGCGAAAGATTGTTTTTAGTTGAGTTAAATGTTGAAAAACCGCAAATGCCCTAACAGCAGATGCGGTTTTTTTATGCGGTCAATCGAATTTATCTTTTGGTGAAACGCATGGCGTCGATGTCGCCGCTGATCAGGTGCAATGTTTTGCCGTCGTCACTGAAATTGAACTTATCGACCATTTTCATGTTTTGCAGAAATACGCCTTCACCCTCGCCTTCGCAGAACATTTTGGTCATCGCCAAATTCTCGGCATCAAACCGGATTTCCCCGTCGCTCATGCTGCTGATGGACCCGGTGAAACTGTTGCAGCCTGTACTGCCGCTGACCTTGCTTTCCTTGGTATTGAAAGACAGGAACGGTTTCTTATCGGGATAAAGGTAATTGACTTCTTGTCGTGTTCGGGTCATGTAGGTAAGTTCCCAGGATCCGTTGAGGGAAGCGGGATCGGCTTCTACGGCATCGGTGGCCGACTTCTTGGCATCGCACGAAACAAGCGTTCCTGCAGCGGCAATGAGCAATAAAATGAGTCTGTTCATGATTGTTGTGTATTAAGTTGTTACCTAAAGTTACGCAATTAAACTTGTCCAATCCTCCGGAGATTTCTATTTTAGTAAAAATTTAAAACTATCCTTATGAAAATACTCGGCATCGGTTCCAGAATTGCACATCCGGAATATGGAAAGGGCGTGGTCACCAATGTATCCTCCAAAGATTATTGGGTTACTTTTATCGAAAATGGTCTCGAAACGATTCCACTCAACGACACTTTCGAAGTCATCGAGGCGGCCGAAAATGAAGTCGACACGATCAGTTTCTACGACGTCGAACAAAGCCTGACGCGAATCCTCAAAAAATGGTCAGACGTCACCGAAGTGGTCCCGATCGCCGACAAATGGAAAGGCGGCAAAATGATCATGGAACCCGGGCAATCCGGCGTTCAGGGCAAAGAAGTGCCGATCGATACCTTCTTCAACAAAATCATCATGGTACGAGACCGACTGCGTGTGATGGAGCAAAAAGTCAACGCAAGCAACCTGGGCGACAACGAAAAAGTCGAATTGCAGCAATACATTACGCGCATTTATGGCAGCCTGACGACTTTCAACGTACTGTTCAAATCGCAAACCGATTATTTCGTCGGGGAAAAATCAAAATAGTTTACTCCAAACTTCATCTTAAAGAAAATGAGCTTGTTTTTATCTTTTTGATTGAAGCGAGAAATAAGGATTTTTGTTCCAGTTTTAAGGTTTTTCCGCACGGCGTAGCAGCGCTACGCAGAAGGGAAAAGATGGAAAATGGGATAAAAAGACTATTTCGCAGCCAATTAAAAAGGTAAAAACGAGCTCAATAAAAATAAAAACGGCCGCCTGTTCGAGTAGCGGCCGTCTTTTGCAATATCATTTTATTCTGACTTCTAACAATTATAACCCCATATTTGAATTAGTCTTGGAATAAATTTTGACAGATATTGCGAACCAAACAAACATTATCTTTACAAGGGTTTCCTCCCTTGGATTATTCTTAAAATTACGGCGATGATGGCGATTACCAACAGGATGTGGATTAAACTTCCTCCTCCGAAGCTGTCAAATCCCAAAAAACCTATGGCCCAGATGATAATCAAAATAACTGCTATGGTGTATAATAAATTTCCCATGATTTCTATGATTTTGGTTTCGACTTATTGGTTGAAGCAAAGTTGTCGATTACAGGGACGCGATTTGTTATATAATATTAATCAAATGTTATAGAATTATCAGAAATGCGATTTAGGGAATTCATTTTCAACGGTCAAAGGCAAAAATGGACGCATCCTTGTTGTCCTTGCCCAAAATCAAATCGCGAATGATTTCTGCGGCAATCAAACTAAAGGTAATCCCGTTGCCGCCAAATCCCAAAGCAAAATAACTGTGCGGTAATTTTTTGTATTCGCCGATGTAGGGCAAACCATCCTTGGTCGCCCCAAAAGTTCCGGTCCAACTGAACTCGGGCTTAAAAGGCAGGTTCGGGAATATCTTGTGGAAATCCTGTTCGAGCTGTTTCGATTTTTTGCCTATCAGCGCATCGCGTTTGTCGGGATGGTAAAACAGCTCGTCGCGTCCGCCAATCAGGATCCTGCCATCGGGAGTCGTTCGCATGTACAGATACGGATCGGCGGTGTTCCAAATGAGCACATTGTCGTTCCAGAAACGGTCGGTTGGGTATTGTTCGCTGATTACGGCATAGGTCGACAGCAATTGCACGATTTTCTTGTCGATGAATTCGACGACTTCATAACCCGTGGCATACACCAGTTTTTGGGCATTGATCGTGAATCCGTTTTCGGTTTCAAGCCGCACGCCATGCTTGTGGTGCTTGATGTTGGTAACCGGCGTCCGATCATAAACATTGGATTCATCGTCTATCTTGTATTGCAACAGCCGATGCGCAAAGGCATATGCATTGGTCTGCGCCGCCAAATCCGATAAAATGGCGCCATAGGAATCGATGCCAAAAGTTTCCTTGACCGCTTTTTCATCGAGGTAGCGCAGCTTGAAACCGGCCTCCTGCCTTGCCTTGAATTCGCGTTTGAGCAGCGCGGCATCTTTTTTATAGGCGGCATAATACAGGCTTTTCTTGAATTCGTATTCTTCGAACTGCAGCTCGTTGGCAATCTTCCCGAGTTCATGGATCGCATAGCCGCACAATTGGTAGGCACGTTCGGCATGTTCTTTCCCAACCATACCAATGAGTTCGCACAAGGGCGTATCGATTTCATACTGCAGCAACGACGTACTGGCGCAGGTACTTCCCAGACCGATGGTCCGCGCGTCGACGGTCACACACCGAATCCCTGCCTTGAGCAAATAATACCGCACCAAGGCGCCCGAAATTCCGGCCCCGATAATGACTACCGGCGCTTCGATGTCGCGATCCAGTTTGGGAAAAGTATAGGGCAATCCGTCTTTGATGAGCCAAAATGGAAATCCAGCTTTGAGGTTCATAGGGTTGCATTTTGTGGTTCTTTCAAATGTACAATCCATTTTTTTAACATTTGAAATCGCATTTTATATAATTCCAACCTCGTCCTAATTTTAAGCTAATTTTAGAAATTGGCGGTTTTATTTTTTCTAATTTTGAGATAAATCCTATACAAAACCAATATGAAAACCATCAAAATTACCGCAATTGCCATACTTTCGGGCGTTGTGATCTTTATCGGATGCAAGGCCAACGAAAACAAACCCTCGGCTGGAGAGAAAAAAATCACGGTCAAGCTCGAACCCAAAAGCGGCAGCAAGGTCACCGGAACCGCTGAATTTGTGGAGAAAGACGGCAAAGTGGTCTTTACCGCAAAATTATCGGGACTGGAACCGGGCGTCCATGCGATCCACATCCATGAAAAAGCCGATTGCTCGGCCACAGACGCTACTTCGGCAGGCGGCCATTGGAATCCTACCTTCAAAAAGCACGGCAAATGGGGTGACGCCGAATACCACAAAGGCGACATCGGAAACTTTCCTGCCGATGTCAACGGCGAAGGCATCATCACGATGGCCACCGACGAGTGGTGCATCGGCTGCGGCGACAAAAACAAGGACATCGTCGGCAAGGGCCTGATTGTCCATGAAAAAGCCGATGATTACGTTACCCAACCCACAGGAAATGCCGGTGGTCGTGTCGCTTGTGCAGGAATCATCAAATAGTATATTCCAAAATACTTATGGGCCACGAATTCTCGAATTTCAAAAATAAAATTCGAGAATTCGTGGCTTTCTTTTACACTGTTCCAAACAAAGAATTGTCGTAAATTTCATTTTGCGATGCTGAAAAAAGTATAGCTTTGCAGCTTAAACGCGCGCTATGATTAACCCTTCGGTAAACGGCTGGATCGACAAGTTCTTTTTGGAACAGCGTCCCGTTGTTCCCATTCCCGACGCAGAGACCTTTTACAGGAGCGTTCGGGAATCGGGGTTTATTTACGGGCACATCATCGGGTTCCATACTTCCAAAAAAATCGATGCCTCGCATTGGCTGCGCGATGAAGTATCAAAGACCGCACTGCTCAATATCCTGTACCAAGCCTATTGCCTAGTCACTGGCGATGACAACCCTAAACAGTTTGTCGCCAAGGCAGTGTCGTTTTACAACAAAATGAATCCGCAGGGATTCAATCTTTTCAAGAAGATGCTGCCCGGACATTCGCCTTCGCACAACCTCGAGGAAATCATCGATGAACGCGTACAGACCAATGACAACATCATCAGCAAGAACTTTTCGCACATCGTCACCAATGCCTTGCTTTTTGTGGATGTACTCGCCTTCCAACAGTATTTGACCCAAGGTGAAATTCCCGAGAAATACCTCAAAAAGATCGAAGAAGCCATCATCAGTGTGGTGGCGCTTGCCCTGCAGACCAAATCGAATAAATCGCAGCACGATAAGTTATTGATCAAATTGTTCGAGGCATCGGTGCGCTACAGCAAATTTTCGAAAGTCAACATCCAGAACCTCGAGACACTGCAACTCGATTATTTCACGCACCCATTGGAACAATATTACATCATCGACATGGCCGGGCTTGCAATGTGGAGCGATGGCATGGTGGAAAAAGACGAAGCTTATTTCCTGCACACTTTGGCTGGAATCATGGGGGTTTCGGATGTCTTTGTCGAAGAAAGCATCCTATCGACCAACCAGTTCATCACCCAATACAAAAAAGAAATCCCGTATTTCAATTATTCGAATCCGGTCAAGCACTTCTACGACCAGACGACACAACTGGTCATCACGCTCATTTCGCGCAACCGCAAACGATTGGCCAAGGAAATTTCGCAAAGCAAAGAATTGATGGTGCTGTTGGCGCATTCCACGACGCGCGACCTCGACAAAACCGAAAAGAAAAAAATCAAGAAACAATTGCTCGACATCTGTAAGACCGTACCGTCGCTCACGATTTTCTTGATTCCGGGCGGCAGCCTGCTTTTGCCGATCCTGATCAAATTTATCCCACAGATGCTGCCTTCGGCTTTCAACGAAAACCTGGAGGAAGACGAATAAAAAAAGCCGCAGTAGCGGCTTTGTCATTTACAGTTTCAATTGGTCGACCGTATTGAGGTCGATATTCGAACTCAGGTTGACGCCCAAATCGGTTACGAATCCTGAATTGAGTCCGTACACCCAACCGTGGAGTGTCAATTCCTGACCATTCTTCCATGCCCCTTGTACGATGGATGTCTTGGCCAGATCGTAGACCTGTTCTTTCACGTTGATTTCGACAAATCTGTTGAATCGTTCGGTTTCGTCGATGATGGAATCCAGGTAAGTATGGTGCAAACGGTAGACGTCCTTGATGTGTCGGATCCAATTGTCGATGATGCCGATCGACTGGTTGCCCATGGCCGCTTTCACGCCGCCGCAACCGTAATGCCCGCATACAATGACGTGCTTCACCTTCAACACATTCACGGCGTAATCGAGTACACTGAGCATGTTCATATCGGAATGCACAACCATGTTGGCGATGTTGCGGTGTACGAAAACCTCTCCCGGCTTGGCGCCGATAATCTCATTGGCCGGGACGCGGCTGTCCGAACAACCGATCCACAACAAAGGCGGGGTTTGTCCTTTGGCGAGATCCTCGAAATAATTGGGATCTTTGGCCAGGGTCGATTCGACCCATTGTTTGTTGTTCTCTAATATCTTCTTGTAAAAATCACTCATGGCGTAAAATTTCTATCAAATATATAAAAAACCACCCGCCGGTTAATGGGCCGATGGCTTGTCATTTGCATCCAATGCTTTTAATGTTTGAGGCTTTCTAGTGAAAAATCTGGGTTCTCGCCATCGTTGATGTACAGCGTGTCGTCGTAGAAAGTCACCTCGCCGGTTTCGATGTTGTGCATGCCGCCGACAATACCAATCTGGCCATTCTCGATCATCTGTTCGAGAATGAAACTGCGCTCGATGACACTGTGCACACTGCGCTTCACATTGATTTCAGCCACATTTTCGACAAACGTCGCATTGGAGGCCGAACGGTTGTCCTGTGTCGCTTTCTCGGCATAAACCGCCGGTTGGATTTTGGAAAGCAGTTCGGTCAGGTTGCCCATTTCCACATGGTCGCAAGCTCCTTTGACCGCGCCGCATTTGGAATGCCCGAGCACGACAATCAATTTGGAACCGGCGACTTTGCACGCAAATTCCATACTGCCCAAAATATCGGTATTGACAATGTTCCCAGCGATACGTGCCGAGAAAACATCGCCCAATCCCTGGTCGAAAATCAACTCGGCCGAAGTGCGGCTGTCGATGCAACTTAGGATGACCGCAAAAGGCCATTGCCCGTCGCGCGTGTCGTTGACCTGCTTGAGCAAGTCCCTGTTTTCTTGAAGGTTGCTTACAAAACGTTTGTTTCCGGCTTTCAATAATTCCAAGGCTTTTCTTGGGGTAATCGATGCTTGTAATTCTTTATTTAATGTTTTCATATTGGTGTTTTAGTAGTCTATAATTTAATTTTCAGCGCCCACGACTTCCTTTTGGTGGGTCTTGTGTTCAACCGTTACGGTATGGAAGCCCTCGCTGTTCTCGAGCTCATAGGCTTTCTTGAATCCTTTGAGCTTGACCTTGATGTTCTCGTCGATGGCGCGCGTGGTCTTGAATTCACGGATCAAATCGAGAATATCGTGTGCAATATACACCGTATCGGCGGCATTGATGACCACCTTTGAGTTTTCAGGGATTTCAGCCAAGGTCGATTTGATGGCGGCCTTGTTCAAAAACGACACTTCCTGCGCCAGGTCGATGTGGATGACATCGCCGTCCGCGTATTGTTCCTTGCGGAAATGGTAAGCGCGTTTGAGGTTCCCTTTCAACACAAAAATAATACTAATAGCGATGCCAAGCGCAACCCCTTTGAGCAAATCGGTGAATACGACGCCGATGACCGTTGCGATGAATGGGATGAATTGGTATTTCCCTTTTTCCCAAAAATGCATCACAGTAGAAGGTTTGGCCAATTTATACCCGACCATCAAAAGTACGGCCGCCAGGGTCGCCAAAGGGATTTTATTAAGGATGGCCGGAATCGATACGACGCAGATCAACAACAAAAAGCCGTGGATGATCGTAGACATTTTAGACTTCGCCCCTGCATTATTGTTGGCCGAAGTACGCACGACCACCGAAGTCATCGGCAAACCACCCAGCAACGAACTCACGATATTTCCGATACCTTGCGCCTTCAATTCGACATTGGTGTCGGTGTAGCGTTTCTGGATGTCCATACGGTCGGCGGCTTCGATACACAATAGGGTTTCAATCGAAGCGACAATCGCAATAGTCGCGCCCAAAATCCATACTTTCGAGTTGTAGATCGCGCCCAAATCCGGAGTCATTAGGATGGCTTTGAATTCATCGAAACTCGTCGGCACCGGCAGCGAAACCAAATGCTGTTTGCCGATGGCCAACATGCTGCCAGAAGCAGTGAAGATTTCGTTGAGCACCACACCCAGGATTACGGCCACGAGCGCACCCGGAACGAGTTTGAGTTTCTTGAGCGCCGGTACTTTGTCCCATGAAATCAGGATGGCCAATGAAATGAGCGTAATCACAATCGAGCCGAGCTGTACATAATTGAAGGCACCGAGTAAAGTGGAAATCGTATTTCCGCCATCGACCTGCATAAACGATTGGTCTCCTTCGAAATCTTTGTCGTAGCCCACGGCATGCGGCAATTGCTTGAGGATGATGATGATACCGATACCGGCAAGCATGCCTTCGATTACGTTGGTCGGGAAATAATTCGAAATGCTGCCTGCCTTGATGAAACCAAGCGCCAATTGAAGCACACCCGCAATCAAAACCGCAGTCAATACAGCATTAAAAGTGCCTACATCGGCCAAACCGGTCAACATGATCGCGGTTAATCCGGCAGCGGGACCCGAAACGCTGAGATGCGATTTACTCATATATCCCACGACGATTCCGCCTACCACACCTGCAATAATTCCCGAAAATAACGGGGCGCCCGAAGCCATCGCAATACCCAAACACAACGGCAACGCCACCAGAAAAACCACCAAACCTGAGGCAAAATCAGACTTGAGGTTAGCAAAAAGATTGATTTTTTTTGTCATAATACCTTACTAAAGTTGAATACAAAGAATTTGGCCGCAACAAGACGTGCGGAAACTTCGGCTTTACCAATGGCAAAACCGCGATGTATTAAACCTGTTCGGGAGGCGGGATAAAAATCGTAGCAGAAACGTTGTCGTGTTTCGAAAGATTCTCCGATAAAATCAGGCCCGAAGTGTTGCCTGATAAATTGACGAAAGTAATGTCGTGGTGGAAACGGTATTCGGCCTTGACCTCTTTGTGGTGTTCCTCCTCCGACATGCTGAAAAAGTACGAAGTGTCGCAGCTTTTCTTGATGACACTGACCACGGTCGGCGTCGCCAGGAAGACAACGAACAGCAACAATACTATTTTAGCAGCAAACTTCATGTCGCAAAAATAGACGTAAACCTTACAAATCAAAAGGGGCACTATCAAATTTATACAAAAATTAACATCAAAATAAAGCCGAAATCGTTGGAGTGGATTTCGGCTTTCGTCAGATTTTTCGCTAAATGCTTGATTACAAACTTTCTTCGAGCCAGGCGCGCATCATCCAAATCGTTTTCTCCTGTTCGGCAATGAAGTCGCTCATCATCGAATTGGTTCCTTCGTCATTGATGTCGGCCGATTTATTGAGAATGTCTCTTTCGATTTTGAGCAGATCGGAAAGCGAATTTACGATCAGGTGAACGGCTTTCTCATCGTTGGAAACATTCTTCCCAATGCCGATCTGGTTGTTCTTGAGGTAATCCTCAAAAGTATGAAGCGGTGTGCCGCCGATGGTCAAAATCCTTTCGGCCACCAGATCAATCTTGAGCTGGGCATCGTTGTAAAGTTCTTCGAACTTGACATGCAATTCGAAAAAACGCTTGCCGCGGATGTTCCAATGGATGCCCCGAAGGTTTTGGTAATAGACTTGAAAGTTCGATAAAAGTACGTTGAGTTCGCCAACCATGTGTTCGGATTCCTTGACCGAAAGCCCTAAAATATTGGTTTTCATAAAATTGATTGTATTAAGATTTGTGTTTTGAATGAAGTTTAAATTTACGCAAACTTTTGGCGTAATGGGATAGTGAAATCTTATTGTTTTTTTATTTTTGTATAAAATTTTCCAATAATGACTATTACCCAATTGCAATACGTTCTGGCCGTCGCCGAATACAAGAATTTTACCCTTGCCGCAGAAAAGTGTTTCGTGACCCAGCCCACGCTGAGCATGCAGATCCAAAAAATCGAGGAAGAACTCAACATCCTGATTTTCGACCGCAGCAAAAAACCGATCCAACTCACCGACATCGGGCAAAAAATCGTCAACCAGGCCAAGAATATTGTCAACGAAGCCGACCGCATCAAGGACATCGTCGAACAGCAGAAAGGATTTATCGGCGGCGAATTCCGTCTGGGCATCATCCCGACCATTATGCCGACGTTACTTCCAATGTTTCTCAACAATTTCATCAAGAAATATCCAAAAGTCAAATTGATCATCGAGGAACTCAACACCGAGGAAATCATCACACGCCTCAAGAACGGCCACCTCGACGCCGCGATTGCCGCCACACCGTTAATGGAAGAAAAAATAAAGGAAATCGTATTGTATTTCGAACCGTTCGTCGCCTATCTGCCCGAAAGCCATGACAGTTTCCAGAAAAAAGAAATCGAGGTTTCCGATTTGAATGTTGATGAAATCCTATTGCTACAGGATGGCCATTGCTTCCGCGACGGCATTTTAAATTTGTGCAAGACCGCCGGAAAAAACGAAGCCAATCATTTCCGTATCGAAAGCGGCAGTTTTGAAACGCTGATCAAATTGGCCGACGAAGGACTCGGCACCACGCTCCTTCCCTATCTGCATACTTTGGAGTTGAAGGACAAGGACAAAGCCAAACTGCGCCATTTCGTCGAACCGAAACCCGCGCGCGAAGTCAGTCTCATCTTCCCCAAAACCGAGCTTAAAATCCACATGATCGAAGCGCTAAGAAGTACAATTGCCGGTGTCATCAAAGGCGCGATCGTTTTCCAGAACGTGGAAATCATCAGCCCACTGCAAAAAAAATAAGGAGCCAATCGGCTCCTTTTTTCATCATCCGACAATGGAGATGTAAGGCTTTAATTCAGGCTTTTCATTCGTAAAATTAGTCAGCCATTTTTTGAGTTGTTCTAATTCGTAAGGGAGTAAGTTTTTCAAAGCCTTACGCAGTTCTTTGCAGAAAAGTACCGGATCAAAGCTCACGCGTTCCAGTACCGATTTCGTGTAATCGTAAATCATTCTAGGCATAATGTTAAGATTTAGGGGTTATCTTAGGTATGAACGTAAGGTAAATGTATATTTTTTTTCAAATACCTACCAAATTTTTTACCGATAAAATGCAAAATATATCGATAAAATACACTTTTTATTACTATTTAAAAGTAAAAACCTACAAAAATAACACAACAACGATACAAAAAAAAGAGCAGTATCCTTACAAACAAAAAATCCAAACCACTATGCAACGGCCTGGATTTGAAGTCCATAAAAAAAGGAGCCGTTTAAGCTCCTTTTAGTTTTATTTGTTAACGTAAATCAGGCATTGCCTTAGTTCAGGCTTTTCGTTTGTAAAGCTTAGCAGCCATTCTGTGAGTTGCTCTACCTCGTACGGTAGTAAAACCTTCAGCGCTTTTTCCAATTCCTTGCAAAAAAGCAACGGGTCGAAGCTCACTCTTTCGAGGATGGTCTTCGTGTAAGCGAACATGGTTCTTTTCATAAGATAATAATGTTTCTCGAATTGGTTATTTCAAATGTAGGCAAAAAAGAATTCTGATTTACAAAAGAAACGTTAATTGGCAAATGGGAATGTAAGGCTATACATCCTGTTAATTTTTGGGAGCTTGTTCCTGCTGTCCGCTCTATCTTTTGCCCTGCGGGACAAAAGGATGCCGCTGCCATCAGGGCTAGGGGATTTGCACGCCCAATAACGTCAGTCTAAAATGACCCGACTGTTCTCGGGATTGCGTCTGGAATATTCCACCACAATCGAATCGTCAATCTGGAAACGATGGTCCTTATTGTCATAAGAAAAAGTCTGGTAGGTTTTGCCGTCCACTTCAAATTCGCCCACAAAATACAGTTTGTGGTAACTTTCTCGGGAACCTTCGAAAACATCGACGACTACGCCATCGGTAACCGCGCCATTTTGCTGCAAATCTTTTTCTTTCAAATCATCTGTCCAATGCCCATAAGGTATTCCGACCATCAAAACAGAACCAATCGGGATCAACCAACCCAAGGTCGAATTGATTTTCATCCCATCCAATATCTTATAAAGCAAAAAAGGCACTACCAAAATAATAATCCCATAAGGAACCCATTTCAACACCCCCGATTTGGCATACAAAACCACATCGGGCATCCCGAAAAACAGCAGCAACAAAATACCGATTAAGAGTAAGGTGTATTTCATCCTTGATGCTTAGTAGCCCTGAACATCTCGCGCTTCCCCGGCGGTCCGGCCAATTTCTCGACCGCAAAACCGGCTTCCATCATATTGCGTTTGATGATGCCCCGCGCCGCATAAGTCACTAAGATGCCACCCGGTTTCAACGCATTGTACATTTTTTGAAAAATATCGAGCGACCACAATTCGGGTTGCACGCGAAAACCGAACGCATCGAAATAAATCAAATCAAATGTTTGTTGGTCTTCAATTTCATGGAAAAACTGCTGGCGTTTTGTGAGTGTAAAATCTTCCGAAAGCGCAACCGGTTTTTCCCATTCGCTTTGGTGCATTTGTTCAAAAACAGTCGTTTCATTTGCAGCGTTGAGTTCGCCCACATAATTCATCTGCAGTACTTCATCTGCTGCGACGGGATAAGCTTCCACGCCAACATAATTCACCGATTGTTGATTTTTCCGGGCCTCCAAAAAAGTAATGAATGCGTTGAGTCCGGTACCGAAACCGATCTCCAGAATAGAGATGGGTTTAGCGTCAAACAAACTCAACCCATTCTTAATAAATACGTGAATGGCTTCCTGGATCGCGCCGTGTTTGGAATGATAGGACTCGTCCCAGTCGGGCAAATGGATCGTCGTCGAACCGTCGGAGGTTTTGATGATTTGGCGTTTCACTAATCGGTAATATACAGTTTCTTGATGCGCGGGATTGGGCCGGCACATTTGACCTGGTGGCATTTCAGACAGGCATCGACGCCTTTGTTGAAATGCGCCTTGGCATTCTTGGGATCTTTGTAGATGAGTTCCTGCGCATGAATGAAATTGGCCGCCTGCTCCTTAAAGAAAGCGTCGTTTTCCTTGTCGTCGGTCATCACGGCTTTGTGGATTTGGAGGAAATGGTTCGGGAATTGCCCGATCGTATCGCCTTTTTGGATGCGCTCCTTCAACCGCTGGTTGTCCACATACATCTGTTCCATGAGCAACGACATTTCCGACATCTGGTACATTTCAAACTTCTTGCCTTCGGTTTTAGCCGAATCTTTGGCGCAGGCCGCTTCGTCTTTCTTCGCAGCCTCCTCCTTTTTGGGTTGGCACGAAAAAAGCAAAATCCCGAAAAGCAAAAACGTCAGTTTCCTCATTATTGCTGGATTAAAACGCCATCCGCCTGGAATGCATAAGTAATTTTGGGCTGCGTGATTTTGTCGATTTCTTCCTGCGATTTGCCGCCGTCTTTGGCATAGTGCTTCAATTCATCTACCGAAATCACATCGAGGAAGGCTTTCCCGCTCACGATCGCATCCGAATTGTCAGCGTTGAGCGGTACAAAAAAACCGTAATCCTTGAAACGGATGAACGATTCCTTGTTCTCGGCCAAATCCATTTTCATCCAGCAGCCTTTCTTTTTGCAGACCGACATGATCTTGGACTTGAACTTCACGTTGATCGTATCGCCTTTTTTGAGCGAGGCGTATTTTTGGGTCATCTGCTCTTTGGTCAAGGCTTTGTCGGCGGTTATTTTGTCGCCGAAAGTCGCATATTTTGTATTGGTTTTGGCTTCAGCTTTGAGTTCGGGTTTGGCGGCGTCCTTTTCGCCTTTGGCATCTGCCTTAGCCGGCTCGGTGGTTGGTGCAACGCTGTTTTCCTCGGCAGGAACCGATTCTGCTTTTGTTGCAGCCACCGTATCGTTTTGCACGATCGAATCGACCGGCGTATCGACCTTGGTTTCATCCACTTTTACTTCTTCCGATTCTTTCTTGCAACTGACGAGCGCCAACAGACAGCAACCCAAAACGATTATTTTTTTCATGATTTGATTTTTAAATACTTGAATTCAGATACGCGCAAAAATAACCAGTTTATTCCAACAACTACAAGTTTTTATCAATTTTGTTGGCAATCCGTCAACAAATGACAGGTGTTAAAAAGAATTGAAGAAATCTTAAAATAATCGTCGCCAACTCCCCAAAACTCAGCTATTTTTTTATTATTTTAGCCGAATGAGCATCGTTTGAAATTCATTTATTTAACTATTTGAAAATCAATCGATTAAAACTTTAAAACCGCATTTTACATGAGTTTAAAAACGACCAGCGAAATCGATATCGTAAAAGTTCCACAATCAAAAATTGATACGGTTGATTTCGACAACCTGACTTTCGGGGCCACTTTTACCGACCATATGTTTGTGTGTGATTTCCGCGAAGGCAAATGGCACAAGCCGCAGATCAAGCCTTATGAGCCCTTTCTGCTCGATCCTTCGGCCAAGGTTTTCCACTATGGACAGGCCATTTTCGAAGGCATGAAAGCCTATAAAGATGAGCAAGGCGACGTTTGGCTGTTCCGTCCCGACCAAAACCTGGATCGTTTGAACAAATCGGCGGTACGGATGGCGATGCCCGAACTTCCCGAAGACATTTTCATGAGCGGTCTACACCAATTGCTCGATCTGGAAAGAAACTGGGTCAAATTCGGACTCGGCAATACCTTATATATTCGTCCGTTCATGATTGCCATTGGAAGCGGTGTCGTTGCAGCACCTTCGACGCAATTCCGTTTCATGATCATTCTGTCGCCTGCCAAAGCCTATTATTCAGGCGAAGTAAAGGTCTTGATCGCCGAACATTACAGCCGTGCGGCCAATGGCGGAATCGGTGCGGCAAAAGCGGCCGGAAACTATTCGGCGCAATTCTATCCGACGAAACTAGCCAACGAAAAAGGCTTCCAGCAAGTCATCTGGACCGATGACGCGACCCATACGAAATTGGAAGAAGCCGGAACGATGAACGTGTTTTTCCGCATCAACGATACTTTGTTGACCGCGCCGGTAAGCGAAAGAATCCTCGACGGCGTGACGCGCAAAAGTTTGATTGCGCTCGCCAAAAGAGAAGGCATCAAGGTCGAAGAACGATCGGTACTGGTGTCGGAATTGATCGAAGGCATGAAAGATGGCAGCCTCAAGGAAATCTTCGGCGCCGGAACCGCAGCAGTGGTCAACCCGATTGTTGGATTCTCTTACCAGGACCAATATTACGAATTGCCGAAAATGGAAAACTCCTACGCTTTGAAACTCAAGGACCAATTGACCAAAATCCAATATAAATTGGCAGAAGATACTTTTGGGTGGACGGAGAAAGTGTAGTTTTTGGATTTTCAGATTGTCAGAAAAAAATAGAATAAAAAAACCGGAGCTTGATGTTCCGGTTTTTATTTGTAGGTATCTGAAGCGAAGCGTTTCCGAAAATCCGACGATCTGAAAATCTACTTATTGATGATCTTCGAAAAATCGGGTTTGAAATAATTCGGGCCTTTCATCACTTTGCCATCTTCGCGGTAAATCGGCTTGCCGTCTTCTCCGAGTTTGCTCATGTTGCTGCGTTGGATTTCGTCGAAAACTTCCTCGATGATGTGCTGCATGCCGTGTTCGATGATCGTTCCGCACAAAATATACATCATGTCGCCCAACGCATCGGCGATTTCGACCACATCGTCATTCTGCACCGCCTCGAGGTATTCTTCATTTTCTTCCTTCATCAGGTTGTAGCGCAGCCTATTCTTGCTTTCGCCCAAATCGCCTTTCGGGCTGTCATTCACACCGAGTCCGAATGCGGTGTGGAATTCCTTAACTGAACCTATTTGTTTCTGCATAATTTCTGTCATTTATTGGGATGCAAAGTAGCCGAATTTTGTTTTCGAATGCGTATTTTTGCCCAAAAATTATACACAATGTTTACACAGGGACAATTGATTTTTGCGGGTACTTTTCTGGTGGTTTTTATCGGATGTGCGATTTATGTTTACCGAAAGGACGCCCGTTTGCATCAAAAATTCTACAAAGGCAGTTACCGCGTCTTGATTGCATTCCTGCTGTTCATCGCCTTGCTTTTTGTGATCAAGTTTACGATGAAACGCTAACCATATCAAAAGAAAAAGCCCCGCTCAAATGCAGGGCTTTTTTTTCGCTTACTATTACCACGGAAAGATGATGAAACTCATTCCGAAGTCTGGCATCTCAAATAGTATGCTGAAAAACAGGTAAACGTGGTAACTCAAAATCAGCATTAGAAAAGCCATCAGCAGGTAATAGCCCAATCTAAATTTCCTGTTCATTTTAAAATGTGTATTTATTTCCATGGCAATAAATACGATTGGAAATCGAATCTGGTTTTGGTTGTTGAAAACTTTTATTGAAATAAAAAACCGCTGCCTTTCGACAACGGTTTTGCTATTTGATTTTCCTTGGATTAATTGACGTCCGGAAGGAAATTGAAGTTCTTTGAATAATACAACATCTGTTCGGCGAACGTTTTCGGCTGTTGGATTTCGATCGAGATGATTTTGCCGCCTTCCATTTTCGGAACCAGAACCGGGTTCACGAAACCGCTGTACGGCGGCGATTTGAATTTCTCGTTGCGCGCCAAAATCTCTTTGTGCAACTGCTGGTCGACTTTCACGCCGTAGGTTTCCACCAAAGCCTTGGCCGCCTTGAAATCACCTTCCGATTTGATGCGTTGGGTTTCTTTGAGCAATTCCCCAAAAAGCGCGTGCAATTTCTCGTAGTTGGTGATGTTGAAATAGGTTTTTCCATCGCGTGTGATTTTCTCAATCACATTGTCTTTCTTGCCTTTTTCAAACACCCACGCACTCACCCATTGGCGGTTTCTCATGTGCGCTTCCTCGATATCGGTGCCCGGTTCGAGACGGATCAATTGGGTCATCAAACCATTGCGGATGTAGCCGTCGTACGCGGCCATTCCGGTTTTCTTCCAATCCTTAACCAAGCCGAGTTCCTGTAATTTTGGGCTGTACAGATAGAACAAACCAACGAGATCCGCACGGCCTTCTTCCAAGGTCGAAGCATAGCTTTTGAGCGTTTCTTTTGGTGTTCCCACGCCATCGTTGATTTTTCCGGATGCGTGACCAACGACTTCGTGCAGGGCCGTGTGCAGTTTATCGGCTTCTTCGCCGTATTGTTCTTCGAGTTCGATTTCTTCGGGATCGTTGGCAAATTCCTTGAGTTTGTCGTGACCGCCGGCGTTGTTGTAAGAATCTACAATGTTTCCAAGCGAAACTGATTTGGAACCGTAATCTTCTCTGATCCAATCGGAGTTCGGCAAATTCACACCAATCGGCGTACTTGGCGAAGAATCGCCCGATTCGCCTGCGACGATAACGGTTTTATACGAAACACCGACTACGTTTTTCTTTTTGTGTTCGGGCATCAAAGGCGAATTGTCCTCGAACCATTGGGCATTTTTGGAAATCTTTTCCATTTTGGCCGACATGTCGAAATCCTTGATTTGGACTACGCCTTCGTAAGAACCGCGGTAACCGATCGGGTCGTTGTAGACTTCCACGAATCCGCTGATGTAATCGATGTTGCCTTCGGTGGCCTGCGACCAAGCAATGTTGTAATCGTCCCAAGCCTTGAGGTCGCCCGTTTTGTAGAATTGGATCAACAAACCAAGCGCGTCGCCTTGCTTTTTGTTTTCGGCTACGCCTTTTGCTTTTTCGAGCCAGTAGACAATTTTATCGATCGCCGGACCGTACATGCCACCGCTTTTCCAGACTTTTTCCTCGAGCTGGCCCGATGCATTGCGCACCAGTTTCGAGTTGAGCCCGAAAGAAACCGGACGCGCCGGATCGGCACTTTTCTTGGCTTTGTAAAACGCCTCGACTTCCTTTTCGGTAATGCCCTTGTCGTAGAAATTCACGGCCGAACCCGCGAGCAAACCTTTGGACTCATCGAGATTGACTTTTTTCGCATCGACATTGTTGAACAGGATTTCGACGATTTCAGGTTCCAAAGTGGTTTTGGTATCGGTCATCAATTGCTTGAAATAAGCGATATCGAAACCGGGTTTGATCTTGTCCATCGAGTAATGGTGGTGGATGCCGTTGGAGAACCAGACGCGCTTGAGGTAGATTTCAAATTGTTTCCAGTTTTCGGCATTCTTGTCGCCGTTGTAATGCTGGTAAATGTTTTCGAGTGCCTTGCGGATTTTGAGGTTGTGCTTGTAGTTCTGATCCCAGTAGATGTCGCGGCCCGCAATACCGGCCTGGGTCAGGTAATACACCAATTCTTGTTCCTTGAGCGTGAGGTTTTCCCAGCCCGGGACTTGGTAGCGCAACACTTTGATGTCGGCAAATTCCTCGACCACGTATTCGAAATTGGCATCGGATGTTTTCTTCGTTTCGGTTTCTGCTTCTTTTTTATTGCAGGAAACCAGTACGGTGGCAGCAATCATCATTCCTGCCAGGGTATGTAATTTCATTGGCTAAAATTTTAATAATTCAAACAAATATACACAAATCGGCTATCCAAAATGTAAGAACTCCGCGCGAAATTATGTAAGGCTGCAATCGATTTAATTGCTAACTTTACCTCACGAAACCACCAACCATGAGAATCCTTAAATACATCTTCCTTTTAATTTTATTGGGCTTTTTTGCACTGTCGGTCTTTGTTGCCACGCAGAAAGGTGCTTTTGAAGTCGAGCGCAGTACCCTCATCAAATCGCCCAAAGCCACCGTTTTCAATTATGTGAACGATTACCGCAACTGGGAGAATTTTGGTTCATGGAAAATCGACGACCCGAAAATGCAATTCACTTATCCGCAGCACACCATTGGCAAAGGCGGTTCGTATTCGTGGAGCGGTTCGGAAGGCAACGGAAAATCGAAGACGATTACCGTGGTGGAAAACAACAGCATCACGCAAAAAATGGAATACGGCGGAACGACTTCTGATGTTTACTGGACATTTAAAGATACGCTTGGCGGTACTAAAGTGACGTGGCGTTCCAAAGGCCAGATGAGTTTCGGGTTTAAAATCTATGCTGCGTTCAATGGCGGTGCCGACAAAGTCATCGGGACCATGTATGAAAGAAGTTTGGCGAATTTGGACAAGTCACTCGATTACGAACTCAATACCTTCAATATTAAAGTAGATGGTGTCGTCAACAAGACCAGCGCCTTTTATTTGGGACAACGCATCCGCAGCAAGATTTCGAATGTGCCGAAAAACATCCGCATCATGCTGCCCAAATTGATGTACTTCTTCAAAAAGAACAAAATGACGATGCACGGTAAACCGTTTGTGATTTACCATACCTATGACATGGCAAAAGGCATTACCGATATGTCGGTTTGTATTCCGGTCGACAAACAGATTTTCGTGAGCCCGGACAGCGACATCATCGCAGGAAAACTTCAGGGTTTTGAGGCGTTGAAAACGACCTTGACCGGTGATTATTCGCACCTGCAACAGGCTTGGGACAAAGCATTCGCCTACATGGATGAAAAAGGAATTCCGCAGAATGAAACGGGCGCTTATGTCGAAATGTATTCGGTGAACATGGAACAGGAAAAACACCCGTCGAAGTGGGTGACCTCAATTTATGTACCGGTCAGGCCAAAAGTAGTTGCACCGCCAAAGCCGAGGGTTTACGCTCCAGTTGCCGCCCCCGTTCCCGTTCCCGCTGCCGAAGTGACTGCACCGTAAAATTTTCTGAACGGTTAAACCTTTCCCGATGCCCGTATTCTTAGACCAAAATTTTTTCTTTGGAAGAAAAGGAATTCATACAACAGCTACTCGACCCGAAAACGCAGAATGAAGCGTTTCAACAACTGATGGCGTTGTACCAGCGGCCATTGTACAGCCACATCCGGAACATGGTTTTGGACCATGACGATGCCAATGATGTGTTGCAGAATACTTTCGTAAAAGTGTTCCAATACCTCAAGGGTTTCAAGGGCGAGAGCAAATTGTTCTCCTGGATGTACCGGATTGCGACCAACGAGGCCATTACGTTCCTCAACCAAAAGGCCAAACGCGGCAGGATGACTTCGGCGGAATTGCAGACCAAATTGGTGGACAACCTCAAAGCCGATAATTATTTCGACGGCGATGAAATCCAAATCAAGTTGCAAAAAGCCATTTTACTTTTGCCCGAGAAACAGCAACTCGTGTTTAAGATGAAATATTTCGAAGAAATCAAATACGAAGAAATGTCGGAAATTTTAGGCACCTCGGTGGGCGCGCTCAAGGCGTCCTACCATCATGCGGTCAAGAAAATTGAAGATTACATGAATAAGAATTAAACCAATGCAGAAACCTTAAGTCCAAGCGTCATGAAAAATTTTAAGCTAGACGATCACGACAAAATTAATCCGGGATTCAACATTCCGGAAGGTTATTTTGACCAATTGCCGCAACAAATCCAAGCAAAAATCGCCAACCAACCCAAGGTAATTCCATTGCACCGCAAAAAAAACATTTGGTTTGCCGCCGCAGCGGTTTTGGTCGTTGGATTGGGCATCACGGTATTCAATGCGTTGAAAACACAATCGAATGAAACCGACGCGATCGCCATCGAAAATTACCTCGCTTCACAGACCGGCACCGAAGATGCCTTGGTGGAACTTCTGGAAAACGAAGACCTGGAACAGCTCAATGCCGAAATCAACCTCGACGACAAAGCCGTCGAAGACATCCTTTCGCACAACGCCAATTTGGAACAATACCTAATCAATTAGCCATGAAAGCAAAAACGATTTTATTACCATTGTTTACCCTCGCCTTTTCCCTGATGTCTTTTTCTGCCGTTGCACAAGGCGGGCGGATCGAGGAAAAGAAAGAGCAGATCAAGTCGCTCAAAGTCGCCTTCATCACCGAGGAATTGAAACTCACTCCCGCCGAAGCCGAAAAGTTCTGGCCATTGTTCAATGCCTACGACGACAAACAACAGGAGTTGCGCCAACAAAAGCTCAAATCCTTTTTGAACCGCATGGATGAGGGTGCCATCGATAAATTATCCGACAAGGAAGCCTCGTCATTTCTGACCCAGATGGAAAATACCGAGGAAGAAATTTACCAGTTGCGCAAGAAATTTACGGCCAATCTCAAGTCCATTCTTCCGCCGGTCAAAATTCTGAAACTCAAAAAAGCCGAGGAAGATTTCAATCGAAAATTGCTCAAGCAATACCGCGAGAAATTCAGAAACCGCGGAAAATAAATTACTGCGGAAAAAAATATTACTTACTTAATTGAAATAGAACCGGTGTAAAAGCCGGTTTTATTTTTGAATTTTAATGCGGACGATTTTGCCCCTGCCCGCCGCTATCGCCGTATGTTCATCCGCAAATCGCAAGGTGTATAGATCTTTGGCATCGGACAGTTTCTTCCAGGTTTGGGCACCATCTGAGGAATACCAGATGCCGGTTCCGCCCACACACATCAATTCCTGGCCTTTGCTTTTGGGCACGTACTGAATGCAGGAAGCATAGCCGAAACCTTGGTTTTCGGCAATTGGTTTCCAGGTTTTGCCGCCGTCATTGGTAATCGCTTTATTGGAAAAATTCTGGTCTTGGATTTCGTAATCGCCACCGGCTATGATGCCGTTTCGCTCGTCGTAAAAATCGGCGGTAAAAATACCGGTCATGGCTTTGCCTTGCACAATCGGCGTTTCGGCAACGGTCCAGGTTTTCCCTTTATCGGTCGAAAAAAACACCCGCGATTTCACGCCGCCCGAAACAATCCAGGTCTTGCTGCCTTTGACAACAATATTGGTGTTGCTGGCCGCAAATGCCGCTTCGCCTTCGGACAATGCGGGTAAGTTTTGGCAGGATTGTTTGTGCCAAGTTTGGCCGCCGTCTTTGGTGAGTAGGACCGAGAAACAATTTTCGGTCGGGTCGCCAATGGCTATTCCTTCCCGGTCGTTCCAGAATTGCATGCTGTCGTAAAATACTTTTTCGTGCTTTTCCTGATAGACGAGTTGGCATCGGGCGTCCTCTTTGGAAATTTTATAGAGCAATGCCGGATTGCCGACATTGGCAACCAATACATCGGAATGGGTTTGCGCCAAACTCCTGAATTCGATGTCGAATGTGTCTTTAGTGATGTGGTGTTCGTTTTTGGATCGGTCTTTTAGATGGATGGATCCGAATCGGCCTTTGTCGCCTGCATACCAAATCTTGCCCTGGTCGATGGCAATGGCCCGGATACTGATTTTATCCCGGAGTAAAGTATCGAGTTGAATGGTTTGTGCTTGGAGCAAAGAATTGGAAGTGAATAAAAAAAGTAGCAATCCGCTAAACATATGCCTCATAAAAGTCAGGTATTTAAATCAAATTTACATATTATTAACAATCGCTCCAAGCATTCCTTTCGGTTCTTGGCACAGTAATTGGAAATTCCGAAAACGTAATCGCCAACCACAAAAACCGATTGCATCTAATTTAAATCTTTAAACCATGAAAACGATAGTATCAACCCTGTTTGCAACGGTAACCGCCTTTACGGCATTGGCACAAGACGTGACAACGGTAAATGCGGCGAGTGCCGAAATCAGCGACAACCTCGACCTCAGGGCGGTTGCCTCTATTTTCGGTGAAGCGGCCAACCTTGAAGATTTCGAAAGAAGACTCAACGACCCGGACCTGCAGATTTCCAACCTTGACTTGAACAACGACAACCGTGTCGATTATCTTCGCGTGATTGAAACCGTTGATGGTTACACCCACCTCATTGTGCTGCAATCGGTTTTGGGACGTGATTTGTTTCAAGACGTTGCGACAATTGAAGTGGAAAGAGATGCGCGCAACAATGTTCAGATCCAAGTAGTCGGAAACGTGTACATGTATGGCCCGAATTACATTTATGAACCCGTTTATGTACAGCCTCCGGTCATTTATACTTCGTTTTGGGTTACCCATTACCGTCCGTATTGTTCGGGTTGGTATTGGGGATATTACCCGACTTATTACACCGCATGGCACCCTTATCCGGTATTTAGGTACAGAAGAAATGTCCATGTCCACATCAACGTACACAACCATTACAATTATGTGAATGTGAGAAGAAGCGATCGCGCCGTTGCCCTGTACAGCACCCGAAGATCGGATAGTTATGCCAATCAATACCCGAACCGTTCGTTCCAGAACCGCCACAACAATGTCGCCAACCGATACGAATTGGATCAAAAAAGAAATCTTAGGGATGTAAGTGTCAGAAATGGTGTTGCCGCCAGCACGCCAAGAAACCAAGGCATCAAAGGCAATAGCGTAAGGGGCAATGACGCACCGGTCAGAAACAATGGAGCGGTACGAAATGAAAACAACACCCCGGTCAGAAACAATGGGGCTGTCAGAGGTGAAACTCCAATTAAAAATAACGGTTCGGTAAGATCCAATGACAATGCACCGGTTAGAAACCATGGCAGCATCAGAAACGAAGGCACCGTCGCCCCAACAAGAGGCAACAGCAATATCGGGGCACCCCGTGACAATACTCCCCGGGCAAATGGAAACGTCAGGGGCCAATCCGCACCGAGGGAAAACGCAAGCATCCGTATGGGCGACGCCACACCGCGCGGCAACGATACCCGAGCCCAATCGGCGCCACGTGAAAACCGGATGAGCCGTGCAGAAGCAGCCCCACAACGCCAAAGCCGTATGGAAGCACCAAGGGGCAATAACGACAGGGGTTCCCAAATGGCCGCCAATCGTCAGAACGGCAACCAAAGAGGCTCTGAGTCAAGACGATAACCCGCTCTCTATTATATCATCCAAAAGCACTATTTTACCGATAGTGCTTTTTTATTGTGCGTAATTTCCCATCATAAAAAAAACAAGCCCAGTTATCGTTAATCTATTTAATAATCATAACTTTGTAGCCTTTATAACA
Source organism: Flavobacterium sp. (assembly GCF_047602195.1). Taxonomy (GTDB): domain Bacteria; phylum Bacteroidota; class Bacteroidia; order Flavobacteriales; family Flavobacteriaceae; genus Flavobacterium. The sequence continues at coordinate 123,045 of NZ_JASGHW010000001.1, read as the reverse complement.
CACACTATGAGTGCTCATCGCGGTTTACACAGTAAATTGACCTTTGCAGGATTATTAATTACTTTAGGAATTATTTACGGTGATATCGGTACCTCCCCGCTCTATGTAATGAAGGCCATCGTTGGAGCCCATGCCATCGACGCCAATATCGTCCTCGGTGGCATATCGTGTATTTTTTGGACACTCACGCTTCAAACAACCATCAAATACGTTATCATTACGCTCAGTGCCGACAACCATGGTGAAGGTGGGATTTTCGCACTCTATGCGCTCGTCAAACGAACGAAAGTCAAATGGCTAATCATTCCTGCAATCATTGGGGGCAGTGCCCTGCTAGCAGACGGAATTATCACGCCGCCTATCTCCGTTTCCTCTGCGGTCGAGGGCGTCCGCACCTTTTATCCCGACTTGAATACAGTCCCAATTGTGATTGGCATTTTAGTTGCACTATTCACTATCCAACAGTTCGGCACCAAGTTAGTCGGTAAGTTTTTCGCGCCAATGATGCTGATCTGGTTTGCGATGTTGGGAACTTTAGGCATGATGCAGATTACCAATCATTGGGAAGTCCTCAAGGCAATCAATCCTTATTATGCCTATCACTTGTTATCGATTCATCCCGATGGTTTTTACGTCCTCGGTTTCGTTTTCCTTTGTACGACCGGAGCCGAAGCACTGTATTCAGACATGGGACACTGCGGTCGAAAAAACATCCGTATCAGTTGGATTTTTGTCAAGGCAACTCTAGTTTTGAATTATTTCGGACAGGCTGCCTATTTAATTCAGCACGAAGGGGAAACGCTTCAAAGTCTGGGTGGTGAATTTGCCAATCCATTCTATCTGGTCATGGCCGATTGGTTCAAGCCTTTCGGAATCGTCATCGCGACAATCGCCGCAGTCATTGCCTCCCAAGCGTTGATTACAGGCTCATTCACATTGATCAATGAAGCCATGCGTCTCAATTTCTGGCCAAAAGTCAAAATCAAATACCCAACCGACCTCAAAGGACAATTGTACATCCCATCGATCAACTGGCTTCTGCTTTTGGGTTGTATTGGCGTAGTTTTGCATTTCAGGGAATCGAGCAACATGGAGGCCGCTTATGGGCTCGCCATTGTACTGTGCATGATCATGACCACCTTTTTGCTCAACTATTATTTGATCATGAAACGGGTCCCTTGGTATGTATTTTCGCCCATCATTGCGATTTATCTTGCCATTGAAGGCAGTTTTTTGGTGGCCAACCTGGACAAATTCCCACACGGTGGCTACGTTTCCCTAATCATTTCCGGTGTCCTTATTGGAATCATGGCGACTTGGTTCCGCGCCAAAAAAATCAGTAAGAACTACACCAAATTCGTCAAGATCGCCGAATACAAGAAAGTTCTCGCCGAACTCAGCGTCGACCTTTCAATCCCGAAATACGCCACGCATCTGGTCTACATGACCAATGCCAACCGCATCGATGAGATTGAGGAAAAAGTAATGTTCTCGATCTTGCAGAAACGGCCGAAACGCGCCGATATCTATTGGTTCGTTCACGTCAATATTCTCAGCGAACCGTACAAAACCGAATACAAGGTCACCGAAATTGTCAAGGACGATTTGTTCCGGATCGACTTCAACCTCGGTTTCCGCGAACCGACCAAAATCAATTTGATGTTCAAGGAAGTATTGCGCGACATGGTCAAAAATGGCGAGGTGGACGTCACGAGCCGTTACGAATCCCTGAGCAAGAACAACATCATCGGCGACTTCAAATTTGTACTTTCGGAGAAATTCCTTTCGAATGACAGTGATTTGCGTTGGGACGAAAAGATCATCATGAACACCTATTTCATGATCAAGAAACTGAGTTTGTCCGAAGAAAAAGCGTTCGGCCTCGACAGTTCTTCTGTCAAAATAGAAAAATTCCCGATGGTACTACATCCACCGGAAAAAATCGGCCTGACCAGAATCGAATAAAACACGAACACTGTCACGGCAGTGTTTTTTTATGCCGAAAGCGATTGTGCCAACATTCAGCATTTAACCTTAACTTTGCAGCTCAATTTACCGATAAATGAGATTACACCGAAATTTAGTTTACACGACGATCGACTCGCTCAACGCCATTTTCAACGAAGGAGAATATGCCGACAAAGTGGTCGCCCGCGCCTTAAAAAAAGACAAACGTTGGGGAAGTTCCGACCGCAAATTCGTCGCCGAAACCATCTATGAAATCGTCCGCTGGAAAAGATTGTACGCCGAAATCGCCAATGTCAAAGAACCGTTTGACCGCGACGATCTGTGGCGTTTATTTGCCGTTTGGGCCGTATTGCGCGGTTACACCATCCCCGATTGGCGCCAACTCGAAGGTACGCCCGAAAGAAAAATCAAGGGTCGTTTCGACGAGTTGTCCAAAATCCGTGCGGTCAAGGAATCGATTCCCGACTGGATGGACGAACTCGGTGTAAAAGAACTGGGCGAAAAGGTCTGGGCCACTGAAATTGCGGCACAAAACCAACCCGCCAAAGTGGTATTGCGCGTCAACACGCTCAAGACGACCAAGGAAAAACTGCGCGCCATCCTGATGGACCAGAATATCGAGACCGAATTCCTCAAGGACCAACCCGATGCGCTCGTATTGAAAGAACGCGCCAACGTGTTCCTGACCGATGCGTTTAAGCAAGGTTTGTTTGAAGTGCAGGACGCAAGCTCGCAATTGGTCGCTTACTACCTCGACGTCCAGCCTGGCATGCGCGTGGTCGACACCTGTGCGGGTGCGGGCGGAAAAACGCTGCACATCGCTTCACTGATGGAAAACAAAGGCCAGCTCATCGCGATGGATTTGTACGAAAGCAAACTCAAGCAACTCAAATTGCGGGCGAAAAGAAATTCGGCATTCAACATCGAATACCGCATCATCGATTCGACCAAGGTCATCAAAAAATTACACGAGAAAGCCGATCGCGTCTTGATCGACGCCCCTTGCAGCGGACTTGGCGTTTTGAAAAGAAACCCGGATGCCAAATGGAAACTGCAGCCGGAATTCATCGATAACATCCGCCAGGTGCAGGCCGAGGTTTTGGAAAATTATTCCAAGATTGTCAAGCCGGGCGGCAAATTGGTTTACGCGACCTGCTCGGTCTTGCCGTCTGAAAACCAGGAACAAATTAAGCGTTTCTTAACGACCGAAAGCGGCAAAAACTTTACCTTTGTCAAAGAAACGAAGATCCTGGCTTCCGAATCAGGATTTGATGGATTTTACATGGCGCAATTGGAACGAAAAGCTTAATCGAAAAATCATGAGAAAAATATACACTTTGGCTTTGCTGTTAACGGCCTTGATCGGTTTTGCCCAACCGCCTGCCGGCTATTACAACAGCGCAACCGGAACGGGTTACACGCTCAAGACCCAGCTCAAAAACATCATCACCAACGGGCACAATCCGCAATCGTACACGACCGGTTTGTGGAATCTGTACAACAGCCAACTGCGTGACCACTGGTATGAGAACGACAATTCACTGCTCGACATCTATTCGGAAAATCCGACCGGAAGCGATCCGTACAACTATACCGGCACCGGACAGCAATGTGGCAATTACAGCGCCGAGGGCGATTGTTACAACAAAGAACATTTGATCCCGCAATCGTATTTCAGTTCGGCCATGCCGATGTATTCGGATGCGCACCATGTGGTTCCTTCGGACGGAAAAGTCAATGGCTGGAGAAACAACCTTGCCTTTGGCGATGTCGGAAATGTTGCGACCAATCCGTGCAACAACGGCGCGACGAACACGCCTTGCAACAGCCAAAACGGCTCCAAGAAAGGCGCCAACATGAATTCGGGTTATGCGGCCGGGTTTTCCGGAATCGTATTCGAACCGATCGATGAATTCAAGGGTGACATTGCCCGAAGTTTCTTTTATTTTGCCACCAGATATGAAACGCAAATGGCCGGTTTCTACACCGCGGCCGTAGCCGATCCAAACGGACCGGAGGTAACGGCGATGTTCGACGGCTCGAACAACAAAGTGTTCTCGGATACCTTCCTGAACATCCTGTTGACCTGGAACCAGATGGATCCGGTGAGCCCGAAAGAAATCGCTTTCAACAACGCAATCTACAATTTCCAAGGCAACAGAAATCCGTACATCGACAACAACAATTATGTGACGCTGGTTTGGGGATTGCCTTTGGCAACGGAAAATTTCGATGCGATGGCTTCGGTTTCCGTTTATCCAAATCCAACGGTAGACCACAAAATCAATATCAGCGGCGCAATCAACCTGACTTCGATCCAATTGATTTCGGTGACCGGACAACTCATCCGCGACGAACAAAATCCGGTTGCGGTCAGCGGCACCTATACACTCGAAAACCTGCCGCAAGGATTGTACCTCCTGAAACTGGCAAGCGACAAACAATCGACTACAAAAAAACTGATCGTCAATTAATTACCGTACCCTAAATATAAAGGCAAACCTTCCAAACCGGAAGGTTTTTTTTGTGTAAAAAAGTTAAAGTTTGCTGATAATCAAATAAACCCTATAACTTTGTCCGCCGAAATTTTTATATATGAACAAATTCTTTACCCTTGTAACCCTTTTTACCACGGGGTTTATTTTTGCCCAAGCGGGCGCACCAGCCACTCCTTACTACAACGGATTCAACTGGTCACAGACCGGGATGACGTTGAAGGCAGCGTTGGCGACCAAAATTACGTCGACGCACACCAACACCCTGTCGTATCAAGAAGCCGAAAACGCGCTTAAAATTGTAGACCTTGACCCGACGGACGCCTCCAACAACAATGTCTTGTTGATCTACGGGTTCAGCAACAACATCTGTCCGGCCAGTACTGCCGACGACAACGACCACAGAAGAAGAAACAAAAACAGCGACGGAGCCGGGGCAAGCTGCCAATGGAACCGCGAACACACCTATGCCAAATCATTGGGCACGCCAGATTTGGGCGAAAGCGGTCCTGGTGCCGATGCACACCACTTGCGTGCTTCGGATGTGCAAAGAAACGGCGACCGTGGCAGCGAGAAATTTGCCGCTGGCACCGGAAACTCACACGACGTGACTTCATCGACCTGGTATCCGGGCGATGAGTGGAAAGGCGATATCGCGCGCATGATGATGTACATGTATTTGCGTTATGGCAACCGTTGTTTACCTAAAAATGTCGGAAACGGAGTCACAACCGCTACCGATGCAAACATGATTGATTTGTTTTTGCAATGGAATGCCGAAGATCCGGTTTCTGCCTATGAGGACCAAAGAAATACGTATCTGGGCAATGCCAACAATGCCTATGGGCAAGGGAACAGAAACCCATTCATCGACAATCCGTATTTGGCGACAGTCATTTGGGGTGGACCGGTAGCGGAAAACCGTTGGCCAAACATTTTCCTGGCCACCGATTCGTTTGATATTTTCGCAGGCACTTCGGTGTATCCGAACCCAACCAACGACAACCGCGTCAACATTGCTTCTGAAGCCACTTTGGAATCGATCGAAATCATCAACCTCAATGGACAGATCGTTCGTCAGTTTGTCAATCCTACGGCAGAAAACCACGTGTACACCATTGACAATTTGCCACAAGGTCTGTACTTGGCGCGTCTCCAATCGGGGAACCAATCGACGACCAAGAAAGTAATCGTGAATTAATTCATCTTACCACTATAAAAGAAAAGTCCCGTATCGCTACGGGACTTTTTATTTACAAACCTTTTGACTCAGGCACTTTTTAGTCATTCATCGAAATCAGGAATTCTTCATTGTTGCGTGTTTTGCTGAAACGGTCGTTGATGAAATCCATCGCCTCGACCGGATTCATGTCGGCCAAATATTTGCGCATGATCCACATGCGTTGGATGACGTCTTTCGGCAACAGCAAATCGTCGCGGCGTGTACTTGAAGAAGTCAGGTCGATGGCAGGGAAAATACGTTTGTTTGCGATTTTTCTATCGAGTTGCAATTCCATGTTGCCCGTTCCCTTGAATTCCTCGAAAATCACTTCGTCCATTTTAGAACCGGTTTCGGTCAAGGCCGTCGCGATGATACTCAAAGATCCGCCGTTTTCTACATTACGCGCCGCACCGAAGAAACGTTTCGGCTTCTGCAACGCATTGGCATCGACCCCACCGGAAAGCACTTTTCCTGAAGCGGGCTGTACGGTGTTATAGGCACGGGCCAAACGGGTAATCGAATCGAGCAAAATCACTACATCGTGTCCGCATTCCACCAAACGCTTGGCTTTTTCCAGTACGATGTTCGCAATCTTGACATGCTCCTGCGGCTCGCGGTCGAAAGTCGAAGCAATCACTTCTCCCCTGACGCTGCGCTGCATATCGGTCACCTCCTCGGGACGTTCGTCGATGAGCAACACCAGCAAATAAACCTCTGGATGGTTTGCGGCAATCGCGTTGGCAATGTCTTTCAGGAGCATCGTTTTACCTGTTTTCGGCTGCGCGACAATCATACCGCGCTGTCCCTTACCAATGGGGGAAAACAAATCGATGATGCGCGTGGAAATCGAACTTCCCTTTTCGGCGATCTTGAATTTTTCTTGTGGAAATACCGGCGTCAAATGCTCGAAAGAGACGCGGTCGCGCACGACTTGCGGGTCGTGGCCGTTGATTTTGAGCACGCGCACCAAAGGGAAGAATTTTTCGCCTTCCTTCGGCGGACGCACCACGCCTTTTACGGTATCGCCCGTTTTGAGTCCGAACAGGCGGATTTGCGAGGTCGACAAATAAATATCATCGGGCGAAGCCAAATAATTGTAATCGGAAGAACGCAGGAAACCATAGCCGTCGGGCATCATTTCGAGTACGCCTTCGCTTTCGATGATGCCGTCGAATTCATAATCGGCATCGCGGAAATTATTGTTTTTCTTATTCTTGAAGTTTGGATTTTGATTCCCGTTCCCATTCCCATTTTGGTTGCCGTTGCCATTGGCTTCGTTCCGTTCGGCTCCGCCCCGGGTTCCATTCTGGTTTTGGTTTTGGTGCTTCTTGTGTTGTTGGTTGGGGTTATTTTTGCGTTCCTGTGGATTTTCTGGGGTTTCAGTTACAGGATTTTCTGTTGTAGGAAGTTGTTCTGCTTCTGGTTCATTGACTTCGGCAGCAGGCTGTGGGGCAATGTTCTTTTTGTCGTAATCGGCTTTTTGAAATTTGGCTTGTTTGCCTTTTGGGCCTCTTTTATTGGGAGTTGCTGCCGATTCTGTTTCGGTTGCCGCAACTTTTGGGGTTTCCGTGGTTATTTCTGCTTCAGGAAAAAGTGTCTGTGCTGGGCTGGGTTGGTTTTTTTTGTCGGCCCCGATGCGGGCTCTTTTGGGTTTGCCTTGTGTGCCTTCGGCCAGTTCGCCTGTGGTTCGGCTGATCTCCTTCTTTTCAGTCTTGGCTGTGGCTTGCGGAGCTGGCGCTTGATTTTGTTCTGATGTGGCTGCCTGGTGCTTGAGAATCAGTTCGATCAAGGCTTCTTTTTTAACACCGGCAAACTTGATGGTTTTGGCCAATTTGGCAATATCCTGAAGCTCAGAAAGCTTCATTTCTTTTAATACAGAAATATCAAACATGAATGTTATTTGAATTTAATTGATATGGGAATACTAATAAAATGTGAGTGGTGGTATAGCTTTTTAGGACGAACCGTAAAATGAGGTACTTACGGATTGGTACTGCAATATTACGAATAAAAATTTACCATGCAATAGTATTTATCAAAAAGAAAATATATTTTTGCTGGGCAATTACAAAAGCATGATCCAAAGAATTCAAACGGTTTATTTGCTGCTTGCAATGATCACCATTGCAATACTGCCTTTCTTTTTCCCATTGTGGACCTTGGAGGGAAGCCAACCGTTTTATTTCATGCAAAGCCAGGTATATGCCGCGTTGTTCGGCTTGAGCTGTGCGATGTCATTGCTCGCCATTTTGTCGTATAAGAAACGTCAACATCAGTTTGTCATTGGCAGGCTGAACATCATATTAAATTTAATTTTATTAGGATTATTTGTTTACCGATCGCTAAACTTGTCTGGAGAAGCCGTCAAGGTTTCAGAGAAAGGCATTGGGATGTTCCTCCCTATTGTTTCTATCGTTTTCCTAGTGCTGGCCAACAAAGCCATCAAGAAGGATGAGGATCTCGTAAAATCTGTGGATCGGTTGAGATAAACCTATAAACTTAGTTTATTTTAGTGCGAAAGAAACCCGGATCACCTCCGGGTTTTTTATTGTCCCATCACTAAATTTAGTGAGGACAAAAAAATCACCAATTTTAGTGAGCAATTCGTAATAATTATTGTGCTAACTTTGGAAAACAGTTAGCGCCAGACATAATGAATAAAAAGAAAACACGTATCTATCTTGCCGACGACCACCAGGTATTGATTGATGGGATGCAGGCCGTACTCAATACCAACAAGGATTTTGAGGTGACCGGGTTTTCCCTGAATGGAAAAAACGTCATCGAACAGGCCACCAAAAACAAAGCCGACATCCTGGTCATGGACATCAACATGCCCGAAAAAGACGGCATCGAAGTCCTCAAAGATTTATCGGGAACCGAATTCCCTTTCAAGGTCATCATCCTTTCGAGCTACGACGACCTCAAACTGATCAAGGAAGTGATGAAGTTAGGCGCGCGCGGTTACCTGACCAAGCAATGTGCCGGCGAAAACATCATCGAGGCGATCCACTCGGTCGAGAACGGCGAGGAATATTTCTGCAAGACCGTCCGCGATAAAATCTTCAATTCGTTCACCAAGACCAACATCAAACCCAATTCGGAAACCTCCAATATTTCGCTGACCGAACGCGAACTCGAAATCATCAAACTCATTTCGCTCGAATACAGCGGCAAGGAAATCAGCGAAGAATTGTCGATCAGTACCAATACGGTAGAAACCCACCGCAAGAATTTGGTCAAAAAACTCAATGTGAAAAATACGATCGGTCTGGTCAAATTCGCACTCAAGCACAATTTAATTAACCACTAAACAAACATATTATGGCTCTAGTAAAAGATTATGGGGTGAAAGTCCTTACGTACCCGAATTTTCAAGTCGATTTTAAAATCCCTGACAACTGCAATTTTGTGGTAACAACCGTCAGCAAATACTACAACATTACCGTGCAGCTCAACCCCGGTTGTACCAAACCGTCCAATATTTGGATGCCCTGCTCCACCACCATGGATGCGATCGATGACATCCTTGATGCCAATTTTGTTCAAATCGTGAGCGGCATCGTTTCGACACGGCCAAAAATGAGAGTCGACAATTGTTAAGAAGGACATACACATTATTATTTCTTTTTGTAGTCAGTTTCAGTGTTTTTGCGACAAATACTGAAACTGATTCCATTGATATCTACATCAACCAAAAACAAGAATCCAAGGCACTCAAATACGGCATCCGGCGGGAAACCGAATTGCGCAAATCCAAAAACTACAAAGCGCTGTGCATCAACAACATCAAGACCGCGCGCATCTACATCAAATTCAACGACTCCGAGAAATCGATCAACCTCCTCTTTGCCACACTCAAGATCGCCGAAAAGCAGAAACTTGCCTTTGAACAGGTCTTGATCCTGAACGAAATCGGCAAAAATTTCCAATTCTCGTTGAACCGAAAGAAATCATTGCGCTATTTCAAGCAGGGTGAAAAAATTGCCCAGCAGCTCAAAAACGATACGCTCGTCGCCTTTATGGAGCAGGGATTGTTCCACAATTATGTATTTCTACAGGAAAAAGATAGCGCCAAAATGTACATGACCAACATCATGCGCATTCACCGCAACAAAGGCAATTATGACCAAGTGTACCGCTGTTACAGCAATTATTCGGTATACCATTTCAGTTTCGACAAATCTGAATTGGGCAAGAAATACCTCGACACCGCGATCTATTACGCCAAAAAAAACAATAAAATCGCCTACCTGATCACCTGCTACATGAACCTCGGGTATTATTACCTGACTTCGGGCAATGACCTCAAGAAAGGCGAACAGCAGTATTTGAAAATCCTGGCGCTCAATCCAAAAGACACGACTTCGATCGATGCGACCGATTGTTACCTCAACCTGTCCTACGCCTACGAAAACATGGGCGACTACAAAAAAGCCATCAAATACCTCAACAAATATGTCGACAATACGGCGATGATTTTTGAGGACAAGATCAATTCCCAACTCAAGGATGCCGAAACCAAATACGAAATCGAGAAAGTAGAATCGGAATACAAAATCAAGCAATCCGAACTCGAGGAACTGCAATCGAAAAGACAAAAAATATTCATCATCGTCATCGCCCTGCTGATTGTCATCGCCATCCTGTTTTACTTCTTTAACCAGAACACCCGACTCAAGGAAAAGAACAAACTCAAGGACATCGAAAGCAAACTCCAGCAGGACATCCTCAACGCCACGCTCGACGGACAGGAAAACGAACGCAAGAAAATCGCCAGCGTACTCCACGACAGCATCAGCGCGCAATTGTCCTCGGCCGGATTGCATTTGTCTGCTTTTGCGGCCACGCATGCCAATTCGGAAGAAATCGCCAAAACCCGTGCGATATTGAAAGAAGCCCACGACAAGGTGCGCGACTTGTCACACGAGCTCCTGCCAACGTTGTTGGCCAAATTCGGTTTGCTCTATGCGTTGCGCGACCTGTGTGAAAAAAACTCCAATTCACTCATCGAATTCGAATACACGAGCAATATTCCCGACAAGAAACGCTTCAGCGAGGAATTTGAAATGAAGGTGTATTTCATCACCACCGAACTGCTCAACAACATCCTCAAGCACAGCCAGGCCGATGAGGCAAGCCTGACGCTGATCGAGAGCAACAACCAGCTCCACATCACCATCGAAGACAACGGAAAAGGGTTTGAAGGCGGAAAAAACCGCAGCAGCGAAGGATTCGGGCTCACGCAAATCCGCGCAAGGATCAAGAACATGAAAGGCCAATTCACCATCGATTCGAAGCCCGGAAACGGCACGACGATCACCATTACCATTCCGCTGGAATCTTAGGCGCGCTTGCCCAATTCTACAATCTCCAAATCTTTGATTTTGTCGCCCTCAATCACAAAACGCAGCATCGTGCGCACCTGGTGGAAACCGTGGATTCCCGCCGCGCCAGGGTTCATGTGCAACAGATTGTGTTTCTTGTCAAACATCACTTTGAGGATATGCGAATGCCCACAAATAAAAAGTTTCGGCGGATTGGCCATTAATTCTGCACGCAAATTGGGGTTGTATTTGCCGGGATAACCACCGATGTGCGTGATCCAAACATCAACATCTTCACACCTAAACCGATTGTGCAACGGAAATTCCAACCGCGCCTTGTCGTCATCGATATTGCCATAAACCGCGCGCAACGGTTTGAGGTTTTTCAAAGTATCGGTCACGTGCAAATTACCGATATCGCCCGCATGCCAAACCTCATCGGCCTGCGCGACATATTTGAGGATGCTGTCGTCTATATGACTGTGTGTATCGGAAAGCAGCAGGATTTTTTTCATTGGAATGCCTGAGTAGCCGAGCGCCTGAGTGCCTGAGCAATCAAACTTTGGCCATTAATTGTTAGGAGCTTTTTCCTGCTATCCACTGCAATCTTTTGCTTCGCAGGCTCCGCAAAAGGATTTTCGTTACTATCAGGGCTAGGGCTCGTCGTAAAATTAGGCATTTCATCCCAACAAAAAAACTGAGGCGCTCAGCTACTCAGGCACTCAGGTACTTCAAACAAATTAACATTTTCTTACACCATTTAATCCCTATCTTTGTCCGTCCAAAAACACAAACAACTTGCGCTATTTCATCGAATTCGCCTATAACGGAGCGGCCTACCACGGCTGGCAAAAGCAACCCGACGCCGTCACGGTACAGGGCGTGCTCGAGCAGAAATTATCGATGGTGTTGCGCACCGAAATCCAGCTCGTAGGCGCAGGCCGTACCGATGCCGGTGTTCACGCCAGCCAACAGTTTGCGCATTTCGATTACGACGGTACACTCGATTCCAGAAAGTTTACCTACGGATTGAATGCGTGCTTGCCCAAAGCCATCGCGATTAAGAATTTGCATGCGGTGCACGACGAGGCCCACGCGCGTTTCGATGCGAAGAAGCGCAGTTACGAATACCACATCCACCAGTTCAAGGATCCGTTCCTGAACGATTTCAGTTTCCAGTATTTGTACCGGCTCGATGTAGCCAAAATGAATGCCGCCGCGGCTTTGTTGTTCGACTACACCGATTTTGAATGCTTTTCGAAAGTCAAAACCGATGTGGGCACCTTCATCTGCCAGATTTATGAAGCGCAATGGACTGAGAACAATGGCAAACTGCTGTTCAAGATCACCGCCGACCGTTTCCTGCGCAACATGGTACGTGCCATCGTCGGGACGTTGATCGATGTGGGATTGGGCAAAAAATCGCTCGACGATGTCAAACGCATCATCGAGAGCAAAGACCGTTGCGAGGCCGGGTTTTCGGTACCCGCGCATGGTTTGTATCTGACCGAAATCGTTTATGACTATATCGACGCCCATAGCCCCGATTGCAGCGAAAATCCTTTTGTGAGGAACGAACAAAAGATTGCAGCGGAAAGCGGGAAAGAGCTCTTGAAAAAAACTCAGGCACTCCAAAATGACACGAGCGAAGCGACTGCACGAGACCATTAAAAAACAAATAAAAATTAACGAGTGAAAGCAAAAGCATTCGACACCCAAATATTCAAACGCATCCTCGAATACACCAAACCGTATCAATCGCGCTATTATGCCGTGATCGCGTTTGCGATTTCGCTGTCGATTTTTGCGGCCTTGCGGCCGTACCTGCTCAAGGAAACGATCGACAACTATGTGACCAACCGCGACAGCCACGGGCTTTTGATGTACATTATTTTCATGGCCGTGGTGTTGCTCGCCGAGGTGTTCTCGCAGTTTTACTTTGTATTCTGGGCCAATTGGCTGGGGCAGGACATCATCAAAGACATCCGCAACAAATTGTTCCGGCACATGCTCAGTTTCAGGATGCGCTATTACGACAATGCGCCGGTGGGACAATTGGTGACGCGTTCGGTTTCGGATATCGAGGCGATTGCGCGCATCTTCAGCCAAGGATTGTTCATGATCATCAGCGATTTGATGAAAATGGTCGTCGTGCTCATTTTCATGTTCTACATGAACTGGAAACTCACTTGGATCGTGATCATCGCGATGCCGATATTGGTTTATGTGACGCGGATTTTCCAAAAGAAAATGCAACTCGCCTTTGAAGAAGTGCGTACGCAGATTGCCGCGATGAACACATTTGTTCAGGAACGCGTAACCGGAATGAAAATCGTCCAGCTCTTTAACCGCGAGGACATCGAGGCCGAAAAGTTTGCCGAAATCAACGCCAAGCACAACAAGGCGTGGATCAAGACGATTTTGTACAACTCGATTTTCTTCCCGATTGCCGATATTATTTCGTCGTTTACTTTGGGATTTGTCGTTTTGTACGGCGGCATCAACATCTTGCACGGCGATACGCTTACGACTTTTGGGGATTTGTTCTCCTATACGATGTTCATCGGAATGTTGTTCAACCCGTTGCGCCAGATTGCGGACAAATTCAACGAGATGCAGATGGGGATGATTGCGGCCAACCGCGTGTTCGAGATTCTCGATACGCAGGACCAGATCCAGGATACGGGAACGCATGAAGCACCGGATTTCGAAGGTAATATTCAGTTTAAAGACGTACATTTTGCCTACATCGAAAACGAGGAAGTCATCAAGGGCATTTCGCTCGATGTCAAGGCCGGCGAAACGGTGGCAATCGTCGGTTCGACAGGCGCCGGGAAATCGACCATCATCAACTTGCTCAACCGTTTTTACGAGATCAACGCCGGGACGATTTGCATCGATGGCAAGAACATCAACGAATATACCTTGGGTTCGATCCGCCGCCAGATTGCGGTGGTGTTGCAGGATGTGTTTTTGTTTGCCGATACGATCCTGAACAACATCACGCTCAACAACCCAAACATCACGATGGAAGATGTCGTGACGGCCGCCAAACGCATCGGCGTACACGATTTCATCATGACCTTGCCCAACGGTTACCATTACAACGTCAAGGAACGCGGCGTCATGTTATCGTCAGGCCAGCGCCAATTGATCGCATTTTTGCGTGCTTATGTTTCCAATCCGAGTATCTTGATTTTGGATGAGGCGACTTCTTCGATCGACACCTATTCGGAGGAATTGATCCAGCGTGCGACCGAAACCATTACGCAGGGCCGAACCTCGATTGTCATCGCCCACCGACTCGCGACGATTGTCAACGCCGACAAGATTGTCGTGATGGACAAGGGATTGATTGTAGAACAGGGTTCGCATGCCGAATTACTGAACCGCACCGAAGGCTATTACAAGAATTTGTATTACTCACAGTTTTTGGTCGAGGAAAGAGGCTAACCGTCCGATGAAAACGTCTTATCCCATAGCCTTGACCCTTTACGGCATTGTGCTGACAGGTTTATTGTTGTTCGTTTTGATGATGTCATTGGGCACGAAACAAGACGCCCAATTTACCACAGCGCATTATCTGATTTGTTTATTTGTCGTATGGAATGTGGCGGGTTTGGTTGCATTGCCGTATGCGGGGAAATTGACACGGTTGTTAGCGATTTGTAATACTGTACTGCTTTTGCTGGGCCTCGTCTTTGCTTTGTCCATTGTGTTCCCGATGGATTTGGGTTGGGGCACCTGCGCTTTTTGGGTTGTCTTTGTCGGTTCGGCTGTTTTTTTATTGAAGGAAAATGTCCGGTCGATCCGCTTCAAACGATAAACCCGCGGCAGCCCATTCCAACTAATTCCCAAAATGTATATCTTGCAGGCGTAACCAACAACAAACCCATGGCTTTCACCCTTGCAATTTCCAAAGAACGATCTGGTTTAAAACAAAATCATTGGCTTAAAATTTTTATTGCCGTTTTCGTGGTTTGCTGGGCCAACTCCTACATCGGCAACACCGACGATGCGAATTGGTTTCTCGAAAACACGCTCGTTTTTCTCTTTCTCGGTTTCCTGACTTACACCTACAAACGCTACCAGTTCAGCGATTTGAGTTATTTGCTCATTTGCGTGTATTTGTGTCTGCATGTTTACGGTTCGAAATACACTTATGCCGAAAACCCGTTCGGGTATTGGCTCAAGGACGCGCTCGATTTGTCGCGCAACCACTACGACCGCATCGTGCATTTCAGTTTCGGTTTCCTGCTCGCCTACCCGATGCGCGAGATGTTCCTCAAATGGTTCCAATTCCCGGCCTGGGTCGCATGGACCTTGCCGATCGAAATCACGTTGTCGATCAGCGGATTCTACGAACTCATCGAATGGGCCGTCGCCGATGTATTCTTTGAGGCACAGGGCGCCGCTTATCTGGGCACGCAAGGCGATATCTGGGATGCGCAAAAGGACATCTTTCTCGCGTTTTCAGGAGCCATTCTGGCGACGACAATCGTTTCCATCACGAAGAAAATCTTCCACATCCACGAGCCGTTGTAAAGCGGATCCGGAATTTTGTTGGGAATGTGTGAAACTTTCCCACGAAACTTTTCTGGGAGCAAATAAATCCCTAATTTCGTACGCGTAATTTTTAAGAACAATTCTGATCAAATCAATCTGTATATGAAATGAGCTTTTGCGAATTCCATTTTTACAAAAAATAAATAAACATACTAAAAATGAAATACGATGTTATAGTTTTAGGAAGTGGCCCGGGCGGCTATGTTGCTGCCATCAGGGCGGCACAGTTGGGTTTCAAAACCGCTGTTATTGAAAAGGAAAACTTGGGCGGCATCTGCCTCAACTGGGGTTGTATCCCGACCAAAGCGCTGTTGAAATCGGCGCAGGTTTTCGATTACCTCAAGCACGCTTCCGATTACGGACTTACGGTAAATGCTTACGACAAAGATTTCGGTGCTGTCATCGCGCGTTCGCGTGGCGTAGCCGACGGCATGAGCAAAGGCATCCAGTTCCTGATGAAAAAGAACAAGATTGATGTGATCGAAGGAACCGGAAAACTCAAACCCGGTAAAAAATTAGACGTCAAAGCCGCAGACGGCAACACGACCGAATATTCAGCCGACCATATCATCATCGCTACTGGCGCACGTTCACGCGAATTGCCGAACCTGCCACAAGACGGTGTAAAAGTAATCGGTTACAGACAAGCGATGAATTTGCCGAGCCAACCGAAATCGATGATCGTTGTCGGTTCGGGCGCGATCGGCGTTGAATTCGCGAGCTTCTACCACAGCATGGGCACCGAAGTCACGATTGTGGAATTCATGCCAAACGTCGTTCCGATCGAAGACGAGGACGTATCGAAACAATTCGAGCGTTCGATCAAGAAATCGGGCATCAAGGTCATGACGAATTCTTCTGTTGAACGCATCGATACCACCGGAAACGGCGTAAAAGCGTTCGTTAAAACAGCCAAAGGCGAAGAAGTGTTGGAAGCCGACATCCTGCTTTCTGCCGTTGGCATCAAAAGCAACATCGAAAACATCGGACTCGAGGAATGCGGCATCGCAACCGACCGCGATAAAATCCTGGTCAACGATTTCTACCAAACCAACATTCCGGGTTATTACGCCATTGGCGATGTGGTTCCCGGACCAGCCTTGGCGCACGTGGCTTCGGCCGAAGGCATCACTTGCGTCGAGAAAATCGCAGGTTTGCACGTGGACAAAATCGACTACGGAAACATTCCGGGTTGTACGTATGCGACGCCCGAAATCGCTTCTGTCGGCTTGACCGAAAAACAAGCCAAGGAAAAAGGATACGAACTCAAGATCGGGAAATTCCCGTTCTCGGCTTCCGGAAAAGCCAAAGCGGCCGGTACACCGGACGGATTCGTCAAAGTCATTTTTGACGCGAAATACGGCGAATGGCTCGGCTGCCACATGATTGGCGCCGGCGTGACCGATATGATCGCCGAAGCGGTCGTGGCGCGCAAACTCGAAACCACCGGACACGAGATCATCAAGTCGGTACACCCGCACCCGACCATGAGCGAAGCCGTCATGGAAGCCGCAGCCGATGCGTACGGCGAAGTCATCCACTTGTAAGATAATCATTCAACAATAAGAAATCCGTTGGCCAACCCCAACGGATTTTTTTTTGCTTTAAGGTGAAATTTATGTTTTAAACGGTATCAAAGACAGTTGTAACTTTTTGGATATTTGGACCTTAGCACAAAATCCGCGATCCAAAAGCGGTGGCGTAACCGAAAAGCCATACGAGTAGGACCAACCAATCCGGGGTATTTGATCAATAGAGACATGTCCAGTGGACATTCGGCAATCAAATCAGTTGCAGCGGAATAAAAACCCAACTTAACAATGAACTGGTATTTGAAAGTTTTAAAACAATTCGCCGATTTCAACGGTCGTGCAAGAAGGAAAGAATATTGGATGTTCGTCCTTTTCTACTGTATTTTTATGGTTGTCGCCACCATGATTGATGGCGGCCTCGGCATCAACATTGGCCCCTCGCCTTACGGTTACATCACTGTGGCCTATCTGTTGGCGATGATCGTTCCGTCGATTGCCGTGGCAGTAAGAAGGCTGCACGACGTGGGCAAAAGCGGATGGTTTATATTGGTCTGCCTGATTCCGGTCATCGGTAGCATTTGGCTGCTGGTGCTGTTGGCCAAAGAAGGCGATGCCGTTGACAACCAATACGGACCAAATCCAAAAGGAACAAACGCTCTGGCCTAAATAATCCGTCCTTATTGATACCATCCGTCCTGAACCATCAGGGCGGATTTTTTTTTTTGCCCCAATTCGGCTAAAAATTTTATCTTCGGTATCCGGCTGAATTCATCGACATCCCACAGCAAACATGGAAAGCAAAGACATCATCGAACAATACCAAAAAGAGCAGCGTTATTTTTCGGGCCTCGATCTGGACAATGGAAATTTCGAAGGACAACATCTGGAAGGGATTGTTTTCGAAAATTGTTTTCTATATTCGAGTTTCAGCAGGGCGAACCTCAGCGGCGCCAAGTTCATCAATGGCAACCTCAAGACCTGCGATTTTCGCGAAGCCGACTTGACCGATGCGCATTTTGAAAACGTATCGGTGGAAAATGCTCTTTTTGCAGGGGCCAAAAAAGACGGTACATATTTCAACAACAATTGGTGCTACGGCCAGCCCGTAACACAAAACGATTTCGATAACTGGAAAGATTAACCACAACCGGACATGGAACAAAACGAAGCACAAAAAAAATACGACCGATTGCGCCTATTACTCGACAAGGCCATCGAAAAATACAACGCAATCTCCTGCCCTTGCGCCTTTCCAAGGTATTTGCAGTTAACCGGGATCAATTGTACCAAAAGTGGGAATTCTTTCGTTTGTTATGAAACCGATCTGTTGATCTCGAAATCAAAGCCTTTCTTTGACATCGGGGAAAGCACACGAACCGATGAAAACCGGAATGAAAAATGGACCTGCAAGAAATGTGGATCGGTGTACGAGTTTGGCTGGTCGGATTTCAGCATCCACGTCAACCGCCAAAAATTGGAGCCGGCAGCACTCAAAGTCGATCCGGTTGGCAAACCCGTACAAAACCCAATTCCATTATTTATGGGACTTTGGGGACATTCCTATCCGTCCAAATCCCAGATGACGACGGTAGATTACGAAGAATTTGAAAAATACATTTTAGAAGAATGAAGGCAATCGCAAACATCCTGCAAAGCAAATGGTTCTTTATCGGCTTCGTACTATTGATCCTAATCCTGATCAGCCAAGCCGATGTGGGAACCTGGGGACTCAACAAAACTGTGGGATGGGCTTGGGATTTGACCAACCTGAAAACAGCGCTGCCCGTTTTCCTGGGCTTGCTGTTGGTACTGACCTATTTTTTCAAGCACAGCCGGTCCATAATCATCTTGCGGACGGTCTTGCTATTGTTCTTTGCCTTGTCTTTTCTGGCGGGTTGCCAAAGAAACCCATCTGGAAAACGGACTACAACCGCGGATGGGCAAAAGCGCCTCGACATGATTTCGTACGGAAAGACAGCCCAATTTTGTGATAGCTGCGTGAGCACTTTGGTCGTCGAACACATGGAATGCACCGAATGCAAGGACCTTTTGGTCGACAGCGGCACCGTATTCATCACCGCAAAAATATTGCGTCAAATCGAGCTCCATTTGGCCAAAGACAGCAAAAAAGGGAACGCACGAACCAAACTCAACGCCATAGACTTGTATTTTGAGGATCCAACCGATTTCAAGAAATTATGGGGCGATACCATCAGTTGGAAAAACTGGGGCCGAAAATACCGCGTAAAGGGAAGCATCGCCAAATATGACAAAGGCGCCCTTTATTTCAAGATGGATGCTTACGAAATTTTAGATACGGCTTATGCCCAAACATTCGACCGACCATGAAAATCCTGAAAATCTTGCTGGCCAGTATGGGTGTCCTTGCAGTGACATTCGCTTCTTTGTATTATACCGATACCTACAATTATTACGAATTGGGGGAAAACGACCACTTTGATTTAAAAGTGGGCCAAACCGTATCGGTCAAGTTCGATGAAAACCCATCGACGGGCCACCAGCATTGTTGGATCAATCAAAATACCGCTTTTGCCGTGGAAAAAGTAAGCCAGCGGTATGATCGCGGACTCCGATCCAAACTGGGCTACATGGGTGCGGGCGGGAAATTGACGATGGTGTTCAAGGCGGTAAAAAAAGGAAAGGAAATGATCATCATCGGGAATTGCCCCACGAGCATCGAACAAAAAACCTGCAAGGATTTCAATACGGCCAATGCGGCCGCCTCAAATGTGTTTTACCTCAACATCGAATAACATAAAATTTAAAAAAATGAAAACTTTGATCACCCTCGCCCTGTGCCTGCTGTTGGTTTCGTGCAACGACAAAAAACCGACCGGCCCGCTGCCCTTTTTCCATTTTGACGAAATCGATTATTACCACATCGGTATTTCGGAAGAAGAAGCCACCGAAATGAGCATCAAACAAGACAAAACCCGCAAAGAACAAGCCTTGCTGCAGATCATCAACGGCAATGTCCCGGTCAACACACGCGATACCTTGTTCATCAACAACATGGACATCCTTCGTTTCGAAAAACACGACATCGACCCCAAGTTCAATCCGCAGTTCGCCGATTTGTTCCGCGTCCGTGAAAATGTAAAGCCTGAAGCCGTGTCCTGTATTTCGGTTTATCGCGACGTGTTGGTGTTCCGGCAAAAAGACAAGGTCGTCGGTGTGGCCAAAATCTGTTTCGACTGCGGTACCGATGAGATTGTGGGTTCGCGCTACGACACTTCGACTTTCGGAGAAGGCGGCGATTATGAAAAACTCGAGGCCCTATTGAAACAGGCCAAATAAGAAAACACCACCAAACAAACACCATGAAAAAAATCACCGAATTGACCGAAACCAGGCTGCGAACGGTTTACAACACCGACGCCTACGGCAACCGCGAGCGCGACGCCGAAGAATGGATCTTTACAAGACAAGTCAAAACCATCGAATCCCCAAAGCGTTTCCTGCATTACGTGGTCGACAATTTCATCATCCAAAGTGTCTTTTTCGGCATCGAGTCGGTCGGCGAGATCATTGCGGGAAAGATTGGACTATTCATGCTGGGTTTCATCAACCTGCCTTCGTTTCTGGTATTGTATATCGGCTATTATGCGATTACCGAATTGCTGTTCCAGCGGTCGCCCGGAAAATTCCTGACCAAAACAGTCGTCATCGACGAATACGGCAACAAACCCGAATTGGGGATATTGCTCTTGCGCAACGCACTTCGGGTCGTTCCATTTGAAGCCTTGTCTTGTCTCGGCGACAAATACAGCTATGGCTGGCATGACAAATGGTCGAAAACCTGGGTCGTGACCGAATCCGAACGCGACGAACTCAAAAGATTGCAGCTCGAAAACGAAAATGAGATTGAAGCCTAACACCTTGTTTTTCAATCCAAAAAAAGTTTATCTTTAACCGACCGGGCCCCAATCTCGTTTTCAACCTCATCACAAAAACAAAACGTATCATGAAAAAACTACTCCTTTTGGTTGCCGGCTTGTTTTTATTTTTGACGGGCTGTGGCAGCGACGACGACAATTCAACCGATATGCCGCAATCGGTACCGCAGAATTTTTCACTGGACAACAACAATTATTCATTGCTCGCCTTTCAAGGCATTACCGAAGCCAAGATGGAGGGCGTGTACACGTTCAACGGGATTGCCTACACGCGTTCGCAGGTGACCCTCATCGGCATGATCGGGTTTACGACCACCGCGACCGTTTCTTTCGATCTGTATTACAAATCCAATATGTCGATTGCCGGTACCTATGAAATCTACGACGACATCGAAGGCGAAGAAAATTATGAACAATACATGGAAGGCCGCGACCGTTCGTGCGAAGGCTGGACCTCGGCCGGTGTGGTTTTCCAGAACATGGGCGGCGACCAATTGCACGCGAACAACCCGAGCGGCAATGTGACCATCACGGTCAACGGGCCCAACAATTATACGATCCAATACACCGGCAATTTTAAACTGTATGAGGACGGATTTACGTTTGTGCGCAATGTCCCCGCATCGGTGAACATCACGGGCGATGTCCAAGTCCATACCCAATAAAAAAATGAAATTCGAAAAAAACTGGCCACACAAAACGCTCGAAAGCCTCGAGAAAAAAATTTGGCCCGCCGACCAAGGCGAGTCGCACCTGATCACTACCTGTCTGGCCTTGCGCAAAAAACAACTCAAGGATTTTACCACCGAAGACCTGCGCATCATGATCAGGCAGGAAATCGGGCTCGAATACCTGATCCCAATGGCGATTGAGGTACTGTCGCTTGATCTTTTCGCCGAAGGCGATTTGTATCCGGGTGATTTGCTCAGCAGCGTATTCAGCATCGATACGGTGTTTTGGGATACGCACAAAGACTATTGGGAACAACTCGACGAAATCACCAAGCACCACCGTAAAATGATCGCCAAACAAGGAATCAAGACCGAGAAATTCGATGCCAGCCAACACAACCCGCAAAGCCATGATTGAAGTCATCCGGGAAGACATTACCAAAATTTGCGTTGATGCGATTGTCAACGCGGCCAATTCCTCGCTGATGGGCGGCGGCGGTGTCGATGGTGCGATCCACCGCGCGGGCGGCAAGGCGATTCTTGAAGATTGCATGAAAATCGTCAACCGCCAAGGCAAATGCAAAACCGGCGAAGCGGTCATCACGACAGCCGGAAACCTCCCGGCCCAATATGTAATCCATACCGTTGGGCCAATCTGGAATGGCGGCAACAGCAAGGAACGCGAAAAATTGGCCAATTGTTACCGCCATTCACTCGAGCTGGCCGTAGCCAATCAATGCGATTCGGTGGCATTTCCGAGCATCAGCACCGGAGTGTATCGTTTTCCCAAAGACCAGGCGGCCCAAATCGCCGTGCAAACCGTACGCGAATTCCTGGCCATCCATCAAAAACCCGCAAAAGTCATTTTCGTGTGCTTTGATGAAGAAAATGAACAACTGATCGCCGACCAACTTAAAGACTTCCCATGAAAAATGCGCTGCTCTTTCTTGTGCTGTTCTTCGCCTTAAAAAACTATGGACAGGAAGCCTCCAAAAAACGCGAATTCGCTTTTTCCCCCGGCATCTTGTGGCAAGACGAAATATTTGCCGAGGCCAATGTTTTGGTCGGAAAAGTCATCATTGAAAAAGCCATGGTCGGCATGTCAGGGATTACCGCAGGTCTGGAAACCAATTTCAAAAGCGGTCACGAATTTACGGTCGCACCCAAAATCGGGATTGAATCGGATATGACCATTGCTTCGGTACGGCTTTCGGCCATCAATTATTTTCAGGATGGAAATTCGGAATTGCGGCTGGTGCCCGAAATTGGGTTGTCCTTCGGCGGATTCGCCAACCTGACCTACGGTTACGGATTTATATTGGCCAACGATCACATCCAAAATGCCAGCCAGCACCGTTTGTCGCTGCGGTTTACATTCAACAAGAGACTAATCCGCGAAGGTTTGCCGTTAATGTATTGAACCGTCAAACTTTGGGTGATGAAAAAAATTAAAATTTTCTTGTTGGTTTTGTTGGTTTTGGCCGGTGTTCTTTACGCCAGGGAGCAATTTTCCGTGGACGATACGCAGGCGTTCAAAAATGGCGACATCATTTTCCAGACATCGACTTCTTCGCAAAGCCGGGCCATCCAATTGGCCACACATTCGAAATATTCGCACTGTGGTTTGCTGTTTCGCGAAAACAACCAACTGTATGTTTTCGAAGCCATACAACCGGTGCAGAAAACCCCTTTTGCACAATGGGTCAAACGTGGAAAAAATGGGACATACGTCGTCAAAAGATTGAAGGACGAAAAGGTACTGACGCCAGAAGTGTTGGCCAAAATGCAACAGATCGGCAAACGATTCGCCGGAAAAAACTATGACCTTACCTTTGAATGGTCGGATGACAGAATCTATTGCTCCGAACTGGTCTGGAAAATTTACCAGCGCGCCGCCGGAATCGAAGTCGGCCGGCTCCAAAAGTTGAAGGATTTCGACCTCAGCAGCAAAGCAGTCCAGGCCAAGATGAAAGCGCGTTACGGCAACCGGATCCCAAAAAATGAAACCGTGATTTCGCCGGCCGCCATTTTTGAAAGCGAATTGCTCGAAACCGTCCGATCCAGATGAGGCAACTTTTGCCTTTGGATTGCGTTATATTTTTAACTCTAATCCCAAAGCGATGAAACTATTGGTCAAAATCTCCCCGTTATTGTTGTTGGCGGTTTGCTGTACCGAAAAGAAAACCAGCCCTTATCCCGATGCCGATTTTGCCGATCGTGTCGTCAATTTTGCCATTGAAAGCTACAGCAGCCAATACATCGAACTGCCCGAATTGTATCCCGAGCCCGCGCGTTTGGTCCCCGAGGAAAAAGACGACCACTCGATCCTGGCCGACAAGCTCCAATTACGCGGTTTTCAATTTAAAAATGTTTCCACCGCCAATTTTCCGTTGCAGGGACGCCGCATCCGA
This sequence comes from Flavobacterium sp., assembly GCF_047602195.1. Classification (GTDB taxonomy): domain Bacteria; phylum Bacteroidota; class Bacteroidia; order Flavobacteriales; family Flavobacteriaceae; genus Flavobacterium. The sequence continues at coordinate 98,936 of NZ_JASGHW010000001.1, read as the reverse complement.
ACGATGGTTCTTGAAAACGAAAGCTGTCGCTGCGAGGTGGGCAAAATCTATTATTCTACGGGCAATATCGCTGAATATTTGCGCACCGAACGCATCAAATGCGCGAAAAAATGAATCGTCAAAAACGCTTGTTGCTGATTGTTTCGGCGTTGTTGCTGTCGGTTTTTATTTGTCGCGGATGGCTTTACAGGCAATTAATTGATTACCGTACAATCGGGCAGCGGAACCCTGTTGCCGCGGGCGCCGGACTCCAAAAAATGATCGATGAGCGTGCCGAAACACAAACCAACGACATCGACCAGATTGTATCGCTTTCCTTATCGATTACCGCCGAACATTTGCACTTCAGTACCGCCAAATGCGGCACCGATCCCAATGCGCTTGTCCAAAGCAAAGCTGCTCATTGCGTGGGTTATGCCGCATTTTTCACGAGCTGTTGCAACCAATTGATCCACAAAAACGGACTGCAGGGAAAATGGATCGCCGAACACCAAAAAGGGCAATTGTATGTCCTGGGTTTCAACATCCACAGGCTTTCTCCTTCGGCGTTTTGGAAAGACCATGATTTTGTCCTGGTCAAGAACCAACAAACCCGGGAGGTCATCGCGATCGATCCGACTGTGGACGATTACCTGATGGTGGATCGCGTGCGTTACCGTTAAATCGTTCGGCAGATTTCGGCAGATTTTCTTAACTTCGTCAGGATCAAAACAAAAATCAATCCCATGAAAACGATATTTGTCCTTATAGCTGCGGCTTTCATTTGGCTCTTGCCACAGGAAACTCCTAAATTAAACGGTCATTTCCGCATCGAATTCGATAAAAAAAACGGTCAGCCTGCTTACCAGATCACTTTCAACGACAGTACTTTCGTCAAGAAAATGCCCGATGCCATCACGTATAAAGGCAAAATCGAATACAGCAAATTCAAGGCGACCATCCGTCAGAATAAGGAGGACGACCCGATCGAGATCGACAACCGCGAAATCGGAAAAGACACGATCAAGTTTACGCTCAAAAGCAAACGCGACTTATCGATGACGCTCAACCGCGGCAAACTGATCAAAATCAAATAACCGGAACATGGACAAATCTACCGCAGCCGCGGCCGTTTTCGACAAACTTGCCGATGTTTACCAATCCAAGTACATGGACGTAAGCCTGTATGCCGATTCGCTCGATTTGTTCTGCCGACAGGCCAAGGCCGACGCACAGGTCCTGGAACTCGCCTGCGGTCCGGGCAACATTACGCAATATCTTTTGAATAAACGCCCCGATCTGAAAATCCTCGGTACCGATTTGGCGCCCAACATGATTGCCTTGGCGCGGGCAAACAATGCTTCGGCCCAATTCGAAATCATGGATTGCAGGCAAATCAATCGGATCCAGAAACAGTACGATGCCTTGATGTGTGGTTTCTGCCTGCCTTATCTCTCCAAGGAAGAAGCCTTGCAATTGATCGTAGATGCAGCCACCATTGTCAGGCCCGGCGGGATTTTTTACCTGAGCACCATGGAGGACGATTACGCCAAATCGGGGATTGAATTTTCAAGTTCCGGCGACAGTATGTTCATGCACTACCATGAATCCGGTTACCTGAAACAGGCGCTGGGGGACAACGGATTTGAAATTATCGATTGCCAACGCATCAGTTATGAACACCACAACAAACCCACGACCGATTTGATCCTTGTGGCTTCTAAATCAGCGCCGAAAAACATTTAAATTTAACCCATGGCTTCAGGAATCCAATACCGGAATGCGCGACCCGACGATGCGGTAAAGCTGTCGGTGCTGTTCAAGGTCGTTTACATCCAGACCTATGGCGTGGAGGGCGTTTCGGATGAGTTTGCCAATTTTATCGCGAAACAGTTTTCTGTCGAACGCATCTCGAACCTGATCCAAAACCAACCCGAGGCGCTCATTGTCGCCCAATACCAGGGCAACCTGGTCGGCGTTTGCGAAATCGCGTTTGCCAAGCCAAGCCCGGTGGGCAACATTACTGCCCCCGAACTCAACAAACTCTACATTCTCGAGTGGTTCTGCGGAAAAGGCATCGGTTCCCGCCTGCTTGAATTTGCCGAAAAAACCGCGCGCGACCAAGGCGAAACCCAAATGTGGCTTTGGGTACTGGAATCGAACCACCGCGCCATCGAATTCTACAAACGGCAAGATTATGTGACCATTGGCAACGCCTCGTTCCAGATGGAAACCAACAAATATGAAAACAAGGTGATGGCCAAAACGCTCTAAAAATTATGCTAGCAAAAGGATTCGCCAAAGAACTTGTGAAAAACCAAAGATATGTCTGGACCCCGATGGCTTTTTGAGTTTGAGGACCTCAACTGGTTCCCGCATACGATCCGGGAAAGCATGACCGATTTTTTGTGCCATCTGCTGCGGATTACCCATTTCTATGCTCCCGTCCTGCCCTTGATCCGCGAAGGAATGCAACGCTCAAAGACGACACAGCTAGTCGATTTGTGTTCGGGTGGCGGTGGCCCGGCGGCAGAAATCCTTTCGGGATTGGCCAAACCAAACACCAATGTCCACATGACGCTGACCGACAAATTTCCCAATACGAGCGCCTGGAAAATGCTGCAACGCAAGCATCCCCATATCGGTTTTATAGAAACTTCGATGGATGCGGCGCATCTTCCTTCTGATTTGAAAGGATTTCGTACGGTCTTTTCGGCCGTACACCACCTCGATGAAAAAACAATCACCGCCATTTTAGCGAATGCCGCCGAAAGCCGCAGCGGCATTGGTATTTTTGACGGAGGCGATAAAAATCTGCTGCCGATTTTGGGGATCATTTTGGTCCATCCGTTGCTTTTCTTTTTCCTGACGCCTTTTTTCAGGCCGTTCCGGTTCTCGCGTATTTTTTTCACTTACCTGGTTCCCATTATTCCGTTGTGTACGATTTGGGACGGGATCATTTCGATTCTGCGATTGTACCGTCCCGACGAACTGTTGGCCATCGCACAAAATGCCGGAATCGACAATTATGAATGGCACGCGGGCCAACGCAAAAATAAATTCGGGATGCAGGTAACCTATCTCATGGGTTATCCACAAACAACAAACGATGCAACGCAGGGATTATCTTGACCAACAAATCGAACAGCTCGGCCGGGTGTTGGCCCAGTTGCTGTCGGAAGCGATCGGATTCAAGAACAGGAGTTCCGAAGCGACCGATTGTGTAAATGCAGTGCTGCAAAAGGAACTCGGATGGGACACCGACGATTTACTTGAGATTCCCGAAACACAGTGGATCGAAACGTTGTTGGCCACGGGCAAGTTCAACTCGGCCAATCTCGAATCGTTCGCCGATTTGTTGCTGTGGCAGGAAAAACGGACGGACGATGCCAAGCGAAACAAATTGCTCCGCAAATGCCTGCTGATCTACGAGCACATCGATAAGGCCGACCGTATTTTTTCGGCCGAAAGACAGGCCAAGATTACATCGATCCGGCAAAAGTTGGCCGGGCAATAGAATTTGCTACCTTTACGCAAACCCAAAAAATGAAAGTTGCCGAAACCCAAAGATTGATCCTCAGACAGTTCAGCGTCGACGATGCCGAACAAATGTTCCTGCTCAACAGCGATCCCGAGGTCATCAAATACACCGGTGACCCGGCCTTTAAAAATACGTCAGAGGCGCGCAGTTTCCTCGAAAATTACAACCAATACCAGAAATATGGTTTTGGGCGTTGGGCCGTGACCGAGAAAATGTCGGGCGCATTTCTGGGCTGGTGCGGCCTCAAATATGACCCCAATATCGACCAAACCGATATTGGTTTCCGCTTTTTTAGGAAACACTGGAACAAGGGTTTTGCAACCGAATCGGCCTCGGCGAGCCTGATTTTGGGATTTGGATTGTACAACCAGCAAACCATCGTGGGTCGTGCGATGAAGGAAAATACCGCCTCGATCAAAGTGCTTGAAAAACTCGGGATGGCCTTCGAGAGCGAATTCGATTTTTACCGCGGGCATGGCGGCGTGATTTACCGCATCGACAAAGAAAATTTCCAAACGCTGTAACATTTCCCCATCTGTGTCGACTTACGGGTCAATCAATCATCACCCGGGGCACTGTTACATCTGCTTTAGCAAATTGTACGGAGCACATCGGACAAAATCAATCAAAATGAAATCAGTATTTGCAATCAGCCTCATCGCACTGATGCCGCTCCTGGCCCTCTATTCCCTATTCTATTTCGGTTCCCATCGCTTGAGGATCCTTTTCGATTTTACACGTAAAAAACAATTTGCCGTTTATCCGCATGCGGATGACAACGCCATTTCACTGTCGTAATCGTAGAAAATGAAAAAGGCGATCAAGATTGGTTTTGCAGCGATTGGGCTGCTGACCGGGACATTTGTGCTGCTGCTGTATAGCGGAATCATTTGGCGTTCTCCAAAATTTTATCCCGTTAAAACGGAAAAAGATTTTAGTGTTCCCATTATGGATATGGCGGCCTATGACACTTTGGGCAATCATCCGCGGCCATACATTTACCAAATTTCCAAAGGGGCCGGGGCCGTTTATGTGTTGGGCATCGAGCACACGAAGGATCCCAACGACGCACAGATCAAAAAAATGGAAATGCTGTGGAACAGTTTTCAACCCGATATTGCATTTGTCGAAGGCCGATTGGGCTTCCTGTTTAACGGTTTGCAGGATCCCGTAACCCAGCATGGCGAAGGCGGAAAAACATTTTCACTGGCCCAATCCAATGGGATTCCTTGTTTTTCCTGGGAATCGCAAAAAAACGATGAAGTCAAGATCTTGCTTCAAAAATACAACCCGCAGCAAGTGGCATTGTTCTATTCGTTGAGACCTTATTTCAGCGACTTCAGGTTTGGAAAACCCCAAAATCCTGAACAAAAATTGGAAGAATACATCGGCAGCCGAACCGATGTCGACGGCATCCGGAATCAAATCCGATTGGTGGCCCAAGTCGATAGCATCTGGAAGAAAGATTTCCCGGGGCTCAAAGATTGGCGGGACACCAGCGACCAATACGGCTGGCCCAAGGGTTACCTGTCCGAAATCTTTTCGCTGACCAACCAGATCCGTGACATCCACATGTGTTCGGCCATCATCGAGCAGGTCAACAAAGGCCAAAAAGTATTCATATCGATGGGATCGAGCCATGCGTTCCGAATCGAAAAAACACTGCGCCATGAATTGCAATAGACTGTTTTCAATCGGCAGAAACGGCGCGCTGTGGATTTTGCTACTGGTTTTTTCACCGGCAATCGCCCAAGTGTTCGAGACCCAAAAAGCCGACAGCCTGTACCGGGCGAAATCGTTCATCGAGGCAGGGAAATATTACCAAAAATCAGGCGATCTCGGTTGGATGAAAGCCCTGAAAAAAAACGGTTATTACAACGCGGCCTGCAGTTTTGCGCTGGCCCATGATACCGAAAAAGCCTTCGAAAACCTGAACCTGCTCGTCTCGAATGGCTATGCCAACAAGGCGCAGTTGGAAGCTGATCAAGATTTGGCCACCTTGCACACCGATGCCCGCTGGCCCAAACTAATCAACGCGGTCAAAAGACGTTTTGGCGATAGTCCGCACAATGCCAAATTCATCACCGCCGATCTCGCCAACTTTTACCGGGCTTTTGATCTGGCCCTGAAAGATTCGGCCAAAGCCAAAACCATCTTCCGCAAAGAATATTTCGTCAAGGGCAGTGACGGTTTGCAGGATTTTTTTGTCACTAAAATCAGGGACGAGGACCAATTCGTCAAAACCATTTTCAAATACAAGGATTTTTACGCCAAGGCCAGGCACACCGTATTGCAGACGACCGCAATCAAAGGGCCGGTTTACAAAAATGCCGCAGTTTTCGAAGATTTGTACCCGCAGGCGGTCTTCCCGGATGTGTATTTTTTGATCGGTAAATTCAATTCTAATGGGACGATTTCGGACAACGGCCTACTCATCGGCACCGAACAAATGAGCAAGACGCCCGATACCGACACCTCGAATTGGAACGCATGGCAACGCGAATGGATCATGGATTTCAGCCACATTCCCGTGACCGTGGCGCATGAACTCGTGCACTTCAACCAGGATGGGATGAAACGCGAAAACAGTTTGCTGTGCTATGCGATGATCGAAGGCTCTGCCGAATTCGTTGCGGCACTCATCACCGGTGAAACCGATGGCGATTACACCGCTTTCAAAGGCCGCGAGCAACAAATCTGGCAGGATTTCAAGAACGAGAGGCAACAGGATTTGTACAGCGAATGGATCCAGGCCAGCGACAAACGACCGCGAAATGCCCTATACTGGGCGGGTTACCTGATCTCGAAAGCCTATTATGAAAACGCTTCCGATAAAAAACAGGCCATTTATGACCTCTTGCACATCCAGGATTACGAAGCATTTTACCAAAAAAGCCAAGTGGAAACTTTCGTCAAAGCAATCAACTGAAATTGAACAATACAGATTTACAATCCGCATCCGAAAATAAAAATCCGCTCGTCAGCGGATTTTCGGGTTCAAGTGGAGGCCATTACTTTTGCACCAGCAATGCCTTTATCGTATCGCGTCCCATAATTCCGGACAGCGTCATCTGTTGATTTGATTTTTCCGAAAGGGAAGCATCCAAGGTATCGTGGAGCGTTTGGGGATAACGCCAGACGACTTTCATCTTTCGTTTGGTTTTGTCGTAGGTGAAACGGCCCACCTGCCAACGGTTTAGACTGTTGCGTTCGAACACCAGGTCGTGGTTGTTGTCGATGTACACTTTGGTGATCATGCTGTCGGCGCAATTGGTCAAATCGATTGGGCGGCGGTTGACCAACAATTCTTTCACTTCATACTTTCCGGTGATTTCGGGATGCCGATTGGGATAATCGTACAAATAAATGCAAGCCGACATCGGAAGAAAAATGGCCGAGATCCGAATCGTGTTTTTCATCATTTTCGATTCGAACGCGCTTTTTCGAAAGGCCGTAATTTTGTCCAAAAAGAAAGCGGCGATTTTTTTCCTTTCGATTCCCATCAGATAAACCAATCCGGCTAAAATCACCATGGCCTGGATCAAAGCGCCCGTTTCGACTTCATAAAAAACATCGATCAGGATGATGTTGGACACGACCGGAAACAAAACGAAAATACCCAAAAGCCGGGCTTTCCGAAACAGCAACAACAAGCTGCCAACGATTTGCATCGCGGCAATGATTAGCCCGAAAGTATACGAATACGAAAAATAAGCGATCGTAAACATTTCCCCGCTCAGGCTGCTGATGGTTTTGTCGAGCAATCCGTCGGGAGCGTAAAACTGCAGGTGGAAAATCTTGCGCCACGCGAACATGCACAAATCCAACGCGATGAAATAGCACAAGCCCGACTGGAAAAAACCCAATACCGTTGCCGAATCCATGCCGCGTTTTTCCTTCCAATGCCAAATCGGCACAAATCCCATCGAAGCGATAAAAACGACCAAGCAAATGATTCCCAAAATGTCCTGCTGTTCCCGAAATGGTAGGCGCGCCACTTCATGAAGACCATAGCAGGCATTGAGGCCCGTTAGAAAACAGACCCCAATTTTGTGTTTCAAAGACAGTTTCATTTATCGCGAGGCCAACAATTCGCGTTGGTTTTGCAAGACGACCATCTGGATCTGGATCAGGTCGTTGAGCGCCGTCTTGACACGGCCATCGGTTTCAAAAAGGGGCGCCTGCTGTGGAATCGACTGTACCTTTCCTGTCGCTTTTTGGTTGTAGGTTGCGATAAGGCTTTTGAGATTGCCCACTTTTTGCATCGCGTCCTTCGAATGGCCCAGGTAATCGTGCACGTAGGTATCGCTGATGTACGCATTTTTGCTTTCAAAATCATCGCCGATCGAATCGAAGCCCGTTTCGCTCTTGAGCAAGAATGCCTTGATCTCACGGCACAATTCTGCGATTTGCTCGCCTTCCTTGGCCAGTTCGGGGTCGATCGGGGCTTGTGAAAGCATCCCGATCTGGCGCGCTTCGGTCTTGACGATCTGTTCGTTGCGCAGGAAATGATTGGTTTCCATCGAATATTCCTTGCGGTTTCCGGCCGGCGATCGCATCAAGGTCAGCAACAATCCGCAACCGGCGAAAATAAGCACCGAAGACACCACGGTGTTGACCTTCGTCTCCGGATTCCGGATTCCCGCGAAGAAATAAATCGGCAGGAAAAACAATACCAGAATCAGGAAGGCCGAACTGACCATGACATTCGCACCCGGCCAATGCATGACCTTGAAAAGAATTCCAAGACTGATCAAGATCGCCGAAAACGTACCGATTCCGATAACGACCTTGTCTTTGACGTGCTTTTCTTCCTTGATCTTGAGCGTAAACATCAGTGGCAGGAACACCAGGCTTAAAATCGTCACGCCAAAAACGAGCATGACTGCGGCACCGGGCCAGTGCATGAATTTGAAAAGTAGTCCGAGGAACAGCACCGCGGTCGAAACACCACCGCTGATTAACATTATTTTTTTCATGATGTAGTAATTTTTATGGATTAATAAATGGATGGTTTCCGTCTCGATCTCCTTGAGTTCCGACTGGTAAAAGGTCGAAACCGTCTGTTGATAGAAACGCTCGAAATCCCCATCCTCCTCGAGGTTCTGCTCAATGATACAGCAAATATGATCCAACAGGTCTTGCTGCAGGCTGACCATCCCGACGCCACGTGCACTGATGTCATCGAGAATAAAATCTATTTGTGCGTCACTGATGCAATACATTTGTTCGCTTTTGATTTTTTTTGATTGAAACTTAAACTATTGCCCTACCACCGAAAGCTGGCCGCCCGGCTCGATGTCGAGCAGGAACTTCATCGTGTTCATAAAATCAGCGAGCTCACTGATCTTTTCATTGATTTTCGATTGGCCTTCGGGACTCAGGCTGTAGTATTTGCGCACACGCTTGCCGATGTACTCGGTTTCGGTCGTCACCAAACCTTCGGCTTCGAGTGCGTGCAAGGTGGGATACAGCGCGCCTTCTGTAATTTGTATTTTGCTAAATGTCAACTCCTTGACACGTTGCGTGATTTCGTAACCATACATGCGTTTGTTGGTTTCGAGTTGCTTGAGCACTATCGTTTTGAGCGTGCCTTTTATTAATTCTGAGGAATAGATCATTGTTTATATTTTATGGCGTTGCCGCGAAGGGCAATTCCGTTTTAATTTAAGTTATCGGCGCGGCCGGGCTTTTCGCGGTGCACGGCACCCAGCTTCAATCCCTAACGCAGACTTCGTTCGCAATTCATCATTCAAATCAACAACGCAAACATACATAAGAAAATTATGTATTTGCAAATTATGTATTAAAAAAATACACCCTTTTTTTGAAATCCTAGAATTGACGCAGGTTTCCATATTGCACTTTTAGCGCTAACCATCAACCATTTGCATCAAAAAGAATCCAAAAAGCCAAACAGTCGTCTATCCAAAGGATCCAAATCGGCGTCCGAAATTCGCGCGTCAGCAACACCAACGCGCGAAAAAGGAAAGGTATTTCTTGCAGCAAACGACAATCGAAAATCACCAAAAAAGCTCATTCTGATATGTAAAACTACTGGGGTTAAAAGAACCGATAATTCGTTATCTTTAACTCAAATCCTTTCGTTATGAATATACTTTCCCAAAGCGCGATGGCCATTCTCGTTGCGATTTCCGTTTTCTCGTGCAGCAAAACCGAAACAACAGTTACTCGAACCACAGACGATTCGCCCTACCAGCCCAAAGAATACGTCGCGCTCAAGCATCCCGACTGGAGCAAAAACGCAACGATCTACGAAGTCAACGTCCGCCAATTCACGCCCGAAGGCACCTTCAAGGCGTTCGAATCGCATCTGCCCCGGCTCAAACAAATGGGCATCGACATCATCTGGCTCATGCCGATCAACCCGATTGGTGTCGAGAAACGCAAAGGAAAATTGGGCAGTTATTATTCGGTCAAGGATTATTATGGCATCAATCCCGAATTTGGAACCAAGGAAGATTTCAAACACCTCGTCGACAAAATCCATTCGATGGGCATGCACGTCATTGTCGATTGGGTCGCGAACCATTCCTCGTGGGACAACCCACTGGCGAAAGACCATCCCGACTGGTATTCGAAAACACCCGAAGGCCATTTCCAGCCTACGCCCTGGTACGATTGGGACGATGTGATCGATTTCGACTACGACAATCCCGAACTGCGCAAATACATGACCGGCGCACTCAAATATTGGGTCAAGGATTTCGACATCGACGGTTATCGCTGCGATGTGGCGGGTTTTATCCCGGTGGATTTCTGGGAAAATGTGCGCTACGAACTCGACCAGATCAAACCGGTATTTATGCTTGGCGAATGGGAATCGCGCGACCTGCACAAAAAAGCCTTCGACATGACCTATTCGTGGAGTTTGTGGGAAAAGATGACCGCCGTCACGCGCGACCACAAACCATTGGCGGGGCTCGTAGAATACATGGCGCACGATGTGAGCACCTTTCCGCGCAACGCCTACCGAATGACCTTTACCGACAACCACGACAAGAATTCATGGGAAGGCAACCAGTATTCGAATTTCGGCGACGGACTCGAAGCGGCGATGGTGCTGGCCGGAACCGTCAACGGGATGCCGCTCGTGTACAGCGGCCAGGAAGCGGGGCTCAACCGTTCGTTGCAATTTTTCGACAAGGATTTGATTGAATGGAAACAACATCCGTTTGCGGGAATGTACCAGAAACTTTTCGAACTCAAACACCAAAACCAAGCGTTGTGGAATGGCGCAAATGGAGGCGAAATGATCCGTATCTTCAATGACAAACCACAACAGGTCATTTCGTTTTCACGTGAGAAAAACGGCGACCAGATTCTTTCGATCGTCAATTTCAGTGCGCAACCGACAACGGTTATTTTGGATTCGAAATACCAAAAGGGAAATTACAAGGAATGGTTCAACCAAACCGATTATAAAATCAAAGGCGCCGATGCATTTACATTGGCGCCTTGGAAATATCTCGTTTTGGTCAAACAACAATAAAATTATAAGCGGTAATAGACACCCAGGTTAAAACTGTGGCGCGAATTGGTGTGCTTGTCACGGTAAATATTGGGTTGGAGCACTTCCGAAAAACCCTGTTGGAATTCGTATTCGAAGCCAATCCGGAACGCCTCGGTCAACGGATATTTGGCTCCGGCCGAAACCACCGCGCCATAATCCATTTCTTCAAAATCCAAAGGATTTAACGTGCTATTCCCGTTTAGGTCCAAAGGATCAAAAGAGATTCTGTTAATATCATCGGCATTCGAATCGAGCAAATAACCTACATAACCGCCCGCGCCAATCGAAAAATTGACTTTTTTACCAAAGTTCCAATGTGCCGTTACCGGAAATGTCAAGTACTTTAAATCAAAATCAGAAAAAGAGCCAAACTGATTGTATCCCGATTCCGGAGTCAAATCAAAAGAAACATTGTAACCATCCAAACCTTTTTGGTCATACAACACTTTGAGGTTGACGCTCCAATTTTCTGCAAAATGATACTCGGAAGACAACCCGATATTAACACCCGCTCTCGAACTTACATCCTGATCTGAAAACGGTGCCTGTATCGAAGAAACACTGGCAGTATTATAACCGCCCACCAAACCGAATTCAAATTTCCCTTTCTGCGCCAGGCCGAACTGCGAAGCCAGTAAAATAGCCATCAATATTTTTTTCATTGCAATTTTTTCCGCGAACTTAGAATAATTTTATCAGAAAAACAATACAAAAAATCATTCCAAGCCTACCTCAAGAACATCCAGAAAAAAAGGAAAAACGGCATCCGATTTTCGTAAACTCGCCGCGGCCAAAGGGTTTGACGAAAAAACCAAAGCAGGCGGCACGAGCGTTAGCGAACTGGCAAAGCAAATTGTAAACTGGCTCAAAGCAGATTTCGATATCGGGCACGGACACGCCATGACAATCTACGCCTTGCTATCGGGAAAGAAAAATGAAGACAGCGCTTAGACCGTCTTCAGCGATTCGATCAAATAATCGATCTCGTCCTTGGTGTTGTAATGACTCAGTGAAATGCGAAGCGATGGTTTCCTGATGTCGCTCTCGTCCAGGATTTCCGCCAATACATGCGATGGCTTGACACTGCCCGACTGACAAGCGCTTCCGCGTGAAACTGCGATGCCTTTCATGTCGAGGTTGAACAAGATCATGATGGTTTTCTGCTCGTCGAATGGCAACAAGATATTGGCGATGTTGTAAAATCCTTCGCCACAGCCGTTGATTTTATAGCCCGGAAAATGGATACCGATTTGCTCGATCAAATAGCTTTTGAGTTCGGTAATTATGTTTCTTTCGGTCTCAAGATGCTGGTACGAAAGTTTCAAAGCCTTCGCCATTCCTGCAATGTTGTGGATCGCTTCGGTGCCGGCGCGCAAGCCTTTCTCCTGTTCGCCCCCGAAAATCATCGGTTGCAGGACAATCCCTTTTCTGACAAAGGCAAAACCGACGCCTTTAGGGCCGTGGAATTTGTGCGCACTGGCCGATAAAAAGTCGATGGGGATTTGCTGCAAATCGATTTCCGTTTTCCCGACCGATTGTACCGCATCGGTATGAAAATAGGCGCCGTATTGCTTGCAGATTCGGGCGGTTTTGTCCAGATCGAGTACATTTCCGGTTTCGTTATTGACGTGCATGAGCGAAACCAGCGTCGGTTTGTTCTGCGAAAGCAATTCGGACAAATGCGTCATATCGACTGAGCCGTCACGCTTGATCTTTACATAATCCACGGCGAGGGCAAATTCCTTTTGCAATTCCTCGAGCGTATGCAAAACGGCATGGTGCTCGATTTTGCTCGAAATGATGCGTTGCACTTTCAAATCCCTGATCGCGCTTCTCAAAATCCAGTTGTTGGACTCGGTGCCGCAAGAGGTAAAAATGATTTCCTGTGCAGCGGCATGGAGTTGTTTGGCTATGGTTTTCCTTGAAAGTTCAAGGATGCTTTTGGAACTTCTTCCGAAACTGTGGGTCGACGAAGGGTTGCCGAATTCCTGTTGCATCACCATCGCCATTTCTGAAATGACTTCGGGACGGATCGCAGTGGTTGCGGCATTGTCGAGGTATACTTTTTTCATCGGTGCAAAGGTAAGGATTTTCTGCTTGTTAATGCTAAACAAATGGGTTGGCGGTTGCAAATTAAAATCCTATTTTTGCTTCAAATTAGACGCACATGAAAAAGTTTTTGGGGTTATTGTTTTTGGTTTTCTTATTGAACGGCTGTGATCATGGCGACGCTAGCGTAGAGCAAATTACTTTCGACGACAGCAACATCGCTTCATGCACCAATGACCAGAACCTCTTTTTCAAGATCACCGAAAACCGTGTGATGATTCTTCGTTTGGGTTCGGGTGTCAATCCGCAGCCCTTCCAGAATGATCCCGGTGCGCGTACGGTGAATGTAGGCAGCGGTCTTTCGGTCAGTTACCGCGTTTACAGCGGCGCATTGAATTCGCAAACCCTTTGCTCAAATCCTGCTCCTTTGACGCCGGTAGCAATCCTCGAATGGCCTGCCGCACGCGGCACCATGGAAATCATAACGACCATCATTCCCAAAGAACCCAATCCGGAAACGGGACAAATCGAGATTGCCAATTACCGACACGCGGTCGTACTCAAGAACCTTGAACTGACCAAGAGCGATGGTACTACACAGGTTTTGGGCGATTATCCGTTGGGCAATTACCTGACCACGCCAACCGATCTGGCCTTGGATTTTGAAGAAGCCGATGAACTGAAAATATGTTCGTCCACGAATAAAGTCTACAACGCCCAGAACATTGCCAGCGAAGGGCTTTCGATCGAAAACATCAGTCCTGCCCTGCTCGACTCCTCCATCCTCAACACGCCAAAAACGGCCTTGGTCGGAAGCACCGAGAACATTTTGATCTACCGCCTGTTCGAAGGCAACATTCCGGCCGGCGAAAACCAAAATTTCTTCTGCGGAAATTTGGTCGTTGGCGTCCGGGAACAATGGCAGGGGCTCAATGGAGTCGTGGGTTCAAGCGGTATCATTGAAGTGATCACGACCACGACGAGCAACGGATTCAAGCACAGTTTCCGTCTCAAGAATGTGACTTTCAAGAAAAAAGACAACAACAGCACCTTCTTTTATGGGATTGACATGCCAATCGGCGAATTGTTGACTACCAATTAAAATTATTTCTGGTTTTGTTTGACCAAAACTTCGGTCGCGCCCAAACCATATTTTTGGTAATTGGCGTCGCGGAAGATGATGTTGTCGTAACGCCCCATCAAAAAATCGAGTTCGGCTTTGAGGATTCCTTCCCCGACACCATGGATAAAAACGATTTTGGGAATGCGGTTTTTAATGGCGAAATCAATATGCCTTTTGGCGGTTTCTGTTTGTAAGGTCAGGATGTCGTAATTGCTCATCTGCCGGAAATTCTTGACGAGTTTTTCGATGTGCAAATCGAATTCCGGCACGGGAATTTCCTTGGAAGATTTTTTCTCCTTGACAAAACTCCTGGGTTTGGGAATTTCTTTCTCCTGTTTGACCTTATTTAAATGATGACTTCCGGTTCCAAATTCTAAATTACTGGCATCGTTTATTTTAATTATTTCATTGACAAAAAATGTCATCATAAATCCTTCGTTCGATTCGATTGAAACCTGGTTGCCTTGGACCGACAGCACCACACCGTCGATCGCTTCATCGAGCACCGAAACCTTATCGCCTTTTTTAAACGTCTCGTTCATCGTCTTCTTTGTTTTTACTGGGGGTTTTACTGCTGAGCCACATCATCCCGAACATAAATACGGCAATGGCAATGACCATGATCCAGCGGCTCGATTCGCCTTGCCCCTGCGCATAAAAAGCCACCAAAATGGCAACGACCATGATTGGAATAATCAGTTTTTTCATGTCGGCAATTTAAGCCGGAAAAGTAAATGGCGAAAGAAAAAACCATAAAAAATCCGCCCTGAGGCGGATTCTTGTTTTATCTTTCAAACTGTTTGAGCGTCTTGATGATGATCGAAACGCAATCCAAAAGCTGCTCCTCGTTCATGACCAAAGGGGGCGCGAAACGGATGATGTTCCCATGCGTGGGCTTGGCCAGCAAACCATTGTCGCGCAAAGCCATACAAATATCCCAGGCCGTCGAACTGTCTTCGGAATCATTGATCACGATGGCATTGAGCAATCCTTTGCCGCGCACCAGCGTCGCGATGTTCGAATTTTGGATGTACTCGCCGATTTTATTTCTGAAAATCTGACCCAGATATTCCGCATTTTGCGCCAACTTCTCATCGGTTACCACTTGCAAGGCCGCAACGGCTACAGCCGCAGCAATCGGGTTTCCGCCAAAAGTGGAACCGTGCTGTCCCGGCTTGATGACATGCATGATGTTGTCGTTGGCCAATACCGCAGACACCGGATAAACGCCTCCTGAAATCGCCTTGCCCAGGATCAAAACATCCGGTTGGACGTTCTCATGATTCACAGCGAGCAATTTCCCTGTACGCGCGATTCCGGTTTGCACTTCATCGGCGATGAACAAAACATTGTGTTTCTCGCAAAGCGCCTTGGCTTTGGCCAAATATCCTTCCGAAGGCACATAAACGCCTGCTTCACCTTGAATCGGCTCCACTAAGAAACCTGCGATATTTTTGCTGGACGCCAATGCCTTTTCGAGTGCATCGAGGTCATCATAAGCGATTTTGATGAATCCGGCCGTATACGGTCCGAAATTCTTGCGCGCATTTTCATCGTTCGAAAATGAGATGATCGTGGTGGTTCTTCCGTGGAAATTACCCTCACAAACGATGATTTGCGCCTGCTGCTCGTCGATGCCCTTGACTTCATAAGCCCATTTGCGGCATAACTTGAGCGCGGTCTCGACAGCTTCGGCGCCGGTATTCATCGGCAATACTTTGTCAAAACCGAAATATTTGGTCAAAAATTCCTCGTACGGACCGAGCTGGTCGTTGTAAAACGCACGCGAAGTCAACGTCAATGTCTTGGCCTGGTTGACCAAAGCATCGATGATTCTTGGATGACAATGACCTTGATTGACGGCCGAATAAGCCGACAAGAAATCATAATACTTTTTCCCTTCAACATCCCAAACATACACGCCTTCTCCCTTGCTCAAAACAACCGGCAACGGATGGTAATTGTGCGCACCATACCTGTCTTCCAAAGCAATAAGGGCCGAAGAACTAATCTTTTCTAAAACTGACATTTCCACTATTTTTTAAATAATTTTTTACAATTCCTTCTTGTGGAGAGAAATCACCCAATTTTTTCCAAAATTAATGAATATTCTTCAATATCAATCGATTTCGCAAAAGTTCTTTATATGTTAAAGTCGGCGCCGGGATTGCATTAACTGTAAGAAAAATATATTTTTGGAACAACCAATAAAAATCCTAATGAAACAAAAACACCAATCCATGCCTAGAAAAATTGCTACCCTCAGCAAGAAACTTGTATTGCCCGTCCTGGCCTTCTTCTTATTGCTTTCGTGCTCCAAAGACGACGACAAGGCGCCAGAAATTACGCCCATCCCAACCGTCCCTAGCTTTTTAAAAGTGACCATTGGCGGCACTGTATACAATTTCAATAAATTTACCGTACAGGAAACCACCGTCGTAGAACCCGACTACACCTATGTAGATATGACGGTCACTGCCACGATTGTGGGCGACGACACCAAAGAATTCACCTTCAGTCTCGAGAAAAATGTACCCGGCCCAGAAACGATCTATTATTTCTACTATTACAACGGCACCGAATTCGACACCGACCACGACGGCGAATTCAATGCCAACGTAACGGTAAATGCCGGAAACCGCATCATCGGTACTTTTTCAGGCACGCTCGGAAACTTTGACGGAGGCGAAACCATCCAATTGCAAAACGGATCGTTCGACATCACTTATTAAGAAGAAAGACCGCTGTGCTGAAAGAGCCAAGACCGCTTCCGCTACAAGACAATGGAACTACACGCCTTTAAGACTTTATGACTAAAAAAAATCCCCACCGAAAAGTGGGGATTTTTTTAACCCAATGTCGCCGTCGAACTGATCTTGGCGTTGAGCAATTTCGAAATCGGGCAATTCTGTTCGGCTTTGGTCACCAATTCCTGGAACTGGTCGTTGCCGAGTCCGGCCACTTTTCCCACGACGGTCAGATCCGAATTCGTGATCGTGAAGTTCTCCATCGTAATCACGCAATTTGTTTCCAAACTCTGGATCTCAAATCCCGCCTCGCCGATAAACGCCGACAATTGCATTGTAAAACAGCCCGCATGCGCCGCCGCCACGAGTTCTTCGGGATTGGTACCCACGCCGTCCTCAAAACGCGTCTTGAACGAATACTGGGTGTTGTCGAGGGTTTTGCTTTGCGTGGTCAATTTCCCCGCGCCTTCCCTGAGTGAGCCTTGCCATACGGCCGATGCTGATCTTTTCATGTGCTGTAATTTTTAGTTAGACAAGCTATAAAGTTACGGCTTTTAAAATCAAGATTGTAAGGAGAAGGTTATTTTTTATGGCGATACCTTCGGCCCGGGCTGTCCGCTCTATCTTTTGCTCGTTGCACATCGCAAAAGGATGCCGCTTCCATCCCTATCGCACCCACAGCCAAACATTTGTGTTCCATAAAGACCTATTCAAAGTTTAACGGACAAGTTCTTTTGCTATATTTGCCCCATCAAAATCTATTTGTAAAATATTACGATTCTCCAACCTAATGGCTTGGGAAAACCGCATCGGTCATCGCGGCCGGTGCCACTTCTTATTAATATTTTACACATAGAAAAATGAAACATCCTAAAATAGCCGTCATCGGCGGCACCGGCAAAGCCGGAAAATACCTCGTCCAAGAATTATTGGCACAGGGCTTCCCCGTCAAACTGCTGCTCAGAAATCCCGATCGTTTGCCAATCGAACATCCATTGATCGAAACCCTCGTGGGCAATGCCAACAAGTACGACGACGTCAAATCTTTGCTGCAAAATTGCGGGGCGATCATCAGCACGCTGGGCCTAGGGCAACCCCATAGCGAAAAAAACATCTTCTCCACCGCGACCGGCCATATCCTGAAAGCGATGGAACAATTGGGCATCAAACGCTATATTGTGATTACCGGATTAAATGTCGACACGCCGTTTGACCACAAAGGCACGCATACCCAACAAGGAACCGACTGGATGAAAATGCATTTTCCAGAGACGACCGCCGACAAACAAAAAGAATACGAATTGCTTTCCAGCAGCCAACTGGATTGGACCTTGGTCAGGCTGCCCTTGATCGAACAGACGCTACTAAGGAACGAGACAAACGTCAGTCTTGAAGATTGTCCCGGGGAAAAAATAAGCGCCACCGATCTGGCCGTATTTCTGATCGAACAATTGCAATCCGGGACTTACATCCGGAAATCGCCTTTTATTGCGAATAGCTAATGCACGAAGCGGGCCCACAAAGCCCGCTTTTTTTAATCTCCCGTGCCGAAACCAAAAAATAAAATCATAAAAAGACGAACGCAATCAACACAATCGATTATTTTTGCGCCATGGCAAGAAAAAATACCGACAGAATCACCTTCGAGCACATCAAGGTACTCGATGCCGGCGCCAAAGGCGTATCGGTGGCCAAGGCACCCGATGGCAAAGTGATCTTTATCCCCAACGTGGTTCCCGGCGATGTCGTCGATGTACAGACGTTCAAGAAACGCAAGGCGTATTACGAAGGGAAAGCAGTCAAATTCCACGAACTATCTGAATACCGCGTCGATCCCGTTTGCGCGCATTTTGGCGTGTGCGGCGGCTGCAAATGGCAGAACATGAACTACCAGCAGCAATTGGCCTTCAAGCACAATGAAGTCAAGAACCATTTGCAACGCATCGGAAAAGTTGACTTGCCCGAGTTCGAACCGATTTTGGGTTCCGAAAAACAGTTTTTCTACCGCAACAAAATGGAGTTCGGGTTCTCGAATTCGCGCTGGCTCACCGAAGCCGAAATCGCGAACAACGGCGAACTCGACAACCGCAATGCCGTAGGCTTCCACATCCCGAAAATGTGGGACAAGATTTTGGACATCCATAAATGTTACCTGCAGCAAGACCCGTCGAATGCTATCCGCAATGAAGTGCGCGATTTTGCCAACCAAAACAACCTCGCCTTTTTCGACCCGAGAAACCGCGAAGGTTTGCTGCGCACGCTCATGGTCCGTACGGTTTCGACCGGCGAGATTATGGTTTTGATCCAGTTCTTTGACGACAACAAAAAACAACGCGAACTGCTGCTCGACCATCTGGCGGCAAAGTTCCCGGAAATCACTTCGCTGCAATACGTCGTGAACCAAAAGGCCAACGACACGATTTATGACCAGCAAATCGAAACCTACAAAGGCCGCGATTACATCCTCGAGGAAATGGAAGGCTTGACTTTTAGCATCAATGCCAAGTCTTTTTACCAGACCAATTCGGAGCAGGCGTATGAATTGTACAAGATTACGCGCGATTTCGCGGGACTGACCGGAAACGAACTCGTCTATGATTTGTACACCGGCACCGGGACGATCGCACAATTCGTCTCGCGAAAAGCCAAAAAAGTCATCGGTGTGGAAAGTGTTCCCGAAGCGATCGAGGACGCCAAGGCCAACGCCGAGAGAAACAATATTACCAACTGCGAATTCTTTGTGGGCGACATGAAAAACGTGTTCAACGATGCCTTCATCGCCCAGCACGGCCACCCGGACGTGATCATCACCGATCCGCCGCGCGACGGCATGCACAAGGATGTCGTGGAACAGATTTTAAAGATTGCGCCCGAGCGCATCGTCTATGTGAGCTGCAATTCGGCGACACAGGCGCGCGATTTGGCGTTGATGGACGAAAAGTACAAGGTGACGCGCGTGCGTCCGGTGGATATGTTTCCGCAGACGCACCATGTGGAAAATGTTGTACTTTTGACCAAAAGATAGTCAACCGTCGAACGAAAACTCGTTTGTCATTTGACGTTCGACATTCGACAGTTGCGTTAGGGATTGAAGCAAGGTGCCATGCACCGCGGAAAGCCCGGCCGCGCCAACAATTTTGAATAGAAGGAAAAACCAAATGCGCGGCAACGCCCAGAAAAAATAAATGAAGAAAATATTCGCCTTGCTTTTATTGATCGCCTTCACGCTTCCGGGTTGTGAAAAGGACGACATTTGCGATGAAAGCCAAAATACGACGCCGCGCCTGGTCATCAGTTTTTATGATGCCGCGAGCCGGCAAACACTCAAAAAAGTGACCAATTTGCGCGTGATTGCCGATGGCCAGGATGAACCCATTGTGTTTTTTACCACGGCCGTTGGCGAAGGACGCTACCGCACGAGTGAAAGTACGATCAAGATTCCGCTCAATGTGTCGACCGACGCAGTCAAATTTTATTTCACGAACAATGACGGCAATGAAACGTTTACCAATACCGATACGTTGCAGTTCAATTATTCGCGCAACAACATTTACATTTCGAGGGCTTGCGGTTACAGCATCTTTTTTCTGCTGAACCAGGGCACCGACAATCCGGCCTACATCCTCAACGACAATTCGCCGGACAGTCCCGAAGCCTGGATCAAAGACATCGATGTCGAAAATTATTCCCTGATTTCTGAAAATGAGACACACCTTAAGATTTACTTTTAGCCTTTTCGTGCTGCTGTGCTCGTTTGGATTGCGTGCACAGGAAACAAAAGCGACAACTCCAGCCACCGACAGCATCAAGACGAGCCGTTACGGTTTGCGCGTGGGCATCGATGCGCTCAAATTGTCGCGTGCGTTTTGGGAGAAAGACTATAAAGGATTGGAAATCGTGGGCGATTACCGCATTGCGAAAAATTATTACATCGCGGCCGAAATCGGGAACGAGAACAAAACGGTCGATGACGAGCAACTCAACTTCACGACCAAAGGCACCTACATCAAAGCCGGTTTCAACTACAACGCCTACGAAAACTGGCTCGATATGGAAAACTTGGTGTATGTGGGATTGCGCTATGGGGTGAGTAGCTTCAGCCAGACGTTGAACCATTACACGGTGTACAACCGCGACCATTATTTCGGGGACCAGCCCGAAGTGGTTTCAGGTCAAAAATACAGCGGACTTTCGGCGCACTGGGGCGAATTTGTCGCTGGTGTGAATGCAAAAGTGTTCAACAACATTTATGTCGGATTCAGCGTACGCTTCAACAAATTGTTCTCGAACAACAAACCCGACAACTTCGACAATTTGTACATCCCGGGATTCAACCGTACGTATGACGGCGATTTTGGCGTAGGATTCAATTATACGGTTTCGTATTTCATTCCGATTTACAAGACGAAGCAGAAAGTGGCGGTGAAGAAATAATTAGACAATTAGATAATGAGTCAATTAGATAATTCGTCGCACGAGGCATTAGCTGAACTGGTGAAGCAATTCGATAATTTTGATTCGCAGCTAATTATCTAATTTTCTAATTGGCACATTCTCTAATTACTTCACTTCGCGGATGCCTTTCACAAACAACCACGACATAAACATCTTTTCTCCATCTTTGGTTCTGACGGCTTGAAATTTCGGTGACAGTAAAGTACCGACCACAAATGCCGTGACCGGAATCCACACGCCGCTTACATTCGTGAATGCATCAACGATGTACCGCGTCAGGAAAAACAAGGCTGCGAAACACAGCAGTTGGTACACGAGGGCTTTGATTTGAAGTTTGCTCATTTTATTTTTTTTAGTCTTGCAGCGAAGCGATCTTGGTTCTTGCAGCGCAGCGGTCTTTATTCTTTGTTCTGGAACTTGGTGCGTTTGCTGCCTTCGTACATTTCATATTTCACGAGACGCGCTTCGAGACTTCCATTGAACAATTTGATTTTTCGCGATGGCTTGAGTCCGACAAATTTCAAGGCTTCGAGATTGGCCGTAATAAACCACGCATTCGTCCCGGGATAACTTTGCTTGAGCGTATCGCCGAGTTCGCGGTAAAAACGTTCGAGATGGATGTCGAGCCGTTCCCCATAAGGCGGATTGAACACCATGTGCAACGGGCCTTTGGTTTCTTTTTCGGTATCGAAGAAATTGCGTTCCTCGACCGTGATGTATTCCGAAAGGTTGGCGTTCTTGATGTTGTCCTTGGCTTTCATGACCGCAGAAGGCGCCTTGTCATAACCGACGATGTTGTAATGGAACTCGCGTACTTTCTTGAGTTGGGAATCCATGATGGTATCGAACAGTTCCTCGTCCCAGTCGTTCCATTTTTCAAACGCAAACTCTTTTCTATTGAGATTAGCGGGTACGTTGCACGCAATCATCGCCGCTTCGGTCAAAATGGTGCCGCTGCCGCACATCGGGTCCAGGAAATCGCCCTGCCCGTCCCATCCCGAAAGCAAAAGCATTCCGGCAGCCAACACTTCGTTGATTGGCGCGATGTTCGTCGCGGTCCTGTAGCCACGATGATGCAACGAAGCCCCCGAAGTATCGAGCGAAACCGAACATTGGTCGCGGTCGATGTGGACATTGATGCGCAAATCGGGATGCGTTTTATCGATGCTCGGACGCTGGCCGGTGCGGGTTCGAAATTGGTCTACGATTGCATCCTTGGCTTTCTGTGACACAAATTCGGAATGGTTGAATTTCTCCGAATGCACGGTCGAATCGATCACGAACGTCTGGTTTTCATTCATGTATTTCGACCAATCGATCGCATGAATCCCTTTGTACAGGCTGTCTTCGTTGAATACGCGGAAGTGGTAAATCGGCTTGAGGATTTTGAGCGCCGTACGCAGCGACAAATTCGCCTTGTACATAAATCCCTTATCTCCCCTGAAACTGACCATACGCGTGCCCATTTGCACGTCCTGTGCGCCGAGCTGTTGCAGTTCCTTGGCCAGTATTTCCTCGAAACCAAAAAAGGTTTTGGCTATCATCTTAAAATTATTTTCCATCGTAAAATCCGGTATTCGGTGCAAAAATACACTAAATTTGTGGTCGCTAAAGAATGACTATGCAAAAAGAAGCCAATAATTGGTTTGCCTCGTGGTTTGACACGCCTTATTACCACATCCTTTACAAAGAGCGCAATTACCGCGAAGCGCAGGTTTTCATGGACAACCTCACGCATTACCTCAATTTGCCCGAAAAGGCCAAAGTGCTCGATCTGGCGTGCGGCAAAGGCCGTCATGCGATTTATTTGAGCCAGCTTGGGTTTGATGTGACCGGTGCCGATTTGTCGGAGAACAACATCCGCGAGGCGCAAAAGAACACCAACCAGTATTTGCATTTCTGTGTGCACGACATGCGCGAACCGTTCGATGAAAAATTCGACGCGATTTTCAACCTGTTCACGAGCTTCGGTTATTTCGAAAACGACGACGACAACCTCAAGACACTGATCGCCATCAAGGAAAGTTTGTCCGAATACGGTTTTGCCGCGATCGATTTCATGAACGTCAACCACGTCATCGCGAACCTCGTCCCTGAAGAAACCAAGCATGTCGATGGCATCGATTTCCACATCAAGCGCTATTACATCGACGACCACATTTACAAGGAAATCGATTTTGAAGACAAGGGCCAGCAATTCCATTTCACCGAAAAGGTCAAGGCGCTCACGCTCCAATGTTTCCAGGAACTCATGAACGAAGCGGGCATTTACCTGCTCGATACCTTTGGCGATTACAAGCTCAAGAAATTCCACAAGACCGAAAGCGAACGTCTGATCATGATTTTTAAATAATGAACTATTTGCTGCCTTTATTTTCGGTACTGATCGGTTACGGAATCGCGTTGTTCCTCAAACCGACCAAGAAAAAGAACCTCAAGCTGTTGCTCGCCTTCAGCGGGGCGTTCCTGCTGTCGCTCACGGTCATGCACTTGCTGCCCGAGGTCTACGAAGCCGACCATGCACACCACGGGCATGAGCATTCCAGCGCAATCGGGATTTTCATCATGGCCGGAATCTTGTTCCAGATCATCCTCGAATTTTTCTCCAAGGGCGCCGAACACGGACACGTGCACAGCCACGACGAGATGCAATCCATGCCATGGTCGCTGTTCATCAGCTTGTGCCTGCACGCTTTTTTGGAAGGTTTTCCCGTCAGCCATCATGAAAACCTTGCGATCGGTATCGCGATCCACCACTTGCCGATCGCGATCATCCTGACGGTATTTTTCCTCAACGCCAAACTGGGCAAAAGCACCATCTTCTTTTTCATGCTCGCATTTGCCATCATGACACCGCTCGGCACCGTCGCTTCGGAATACTTGCCAATGCTAAGCGAATACTACACGCAAATCACCGCGGTCGTCATCGGCATCCTGTTCCACATTTCATCGACGATTATTTTTGAGACCAGCGAAGGCCATAAATTCAACATCGCGAAGGTTTCGATGATTATTTTGGGGATTGTGTTGGCGTGTTTCGTTTGATTTTTTTTACCTCAAAGACACAAAGTTCCCGCAAAGTGTATAAAGCTTAGCGTCTTTGCGTTGAATCATTTGGGCGTTGCCTTTCACACCGGCCTGCGCACCTGCTGGCTCCTCACTAAAACAGTCCATCGGACTGTTTCTTTACGCTCGGCCCTGGCCCGCGCTGTCCGCGGCACATGGTGCCTTGCTCCCATCGCTAACGCGTACCTAACTTCAACGTTCCCTATTCGACATTCAATATTCTTCGGTTCAAAAAATGTCGAATTTCGAATAATGATTAACGAATTTCGAAGTGGAAACCACGCACAAACTTTGTAACTTTGAGACTTTGAATCTTTTCAACTCCAAAATGAACTTCACCAAAACCACCGAACAATCCTCCAAATACGAAGCGCTCGAACAAATGCCCATCGCCGAGCTGTTGACCAACATCAACAACGAAGACAAAACCGTACCGCTGGCCGTCGAAAAAGCGTTGCCGCAGATCGAGGCTTTGGTCTTTCAGGTCGTGGCCAAACTCAAAAACGGCGGAAGATTGTTCTACATCGGTGCGGGAACTTCGGGTCGGCTCGGTATTGTCGATGCCTCGGAATGTCCGCCAACGTTTGGTGTGCCTTTCGATTTGGTCAACGGCATCATTGCCGGTGGCGACAAGGCCATCCGACGCGCAGTCGAAAACGCCGAAGACGATGCAAGCCAAGCCTGGAACGATTTGTCCGAATTCAATATCAATACTAAAGACGTTGTCATTGGCATCGCCGCTTCGGGCACGACGCCTTATGTGATTGGCGGACTCGAAAAATGCAATGCAAACAACATCATCACGGGTTGCATCACTTGCAACGAAGGCAGCCCGCTCGCCCTGACCGCACAATTCCCGATCGTGGCAGTTGTTGGCCCGGAATTCGTGACGGGCAGTTCGCGCATGAAAGCCGGCACCGCACAAAAACTGATTTTAAACATGATCTCGACCGCAACAATGATTCAATTGGGTCGCGTCAAAGGCAACAAGATGGTCGACATGCAACTGAGCAACAACAAACTCGTCGACCGCGGCGTGCGCATGATTATGGGCGAAATCCCGGTTTCGTACGAGGAAGCTGCCGAATTGCTCGAACGTTTCGGCAGCGTGCGCAAATCGGTTGACAATTACAATGCAGAAAAATTTAATCTTTAAAAATAAGCCCCGAATTCACCAATCCTATCTCAAATTGTTTTTGAAAAATTTGTGAATTCGTGACCAAAAAACACATGCACACCAACCGCGAATTTTTAAACAAAGGAATCAAATACCTCGCCTGGGCGCTGCCGATGTTCTTCATCGGGCCGAGCGTGATTTACAACGCCTTCCAGAACCAACACACTGGCTGGCATTATCTGGTCCTGGCACTCGGTATCGCGATCTGTTTCTTCGCCGTTTTCTTTATGTTCAAAGGATTGAGCCAAATCATGAAAAGCCTTTTTGGGAAATGACAGAAGAATTCATCCACATCGACCAAACGTTTGAGAAAACAATTTTCTTCGGACAAAAGCTCAGCAATCGAGAATTTGACGGCTGCGTGTTCCGCCACTGCGATTTTTCGAACACGGTGTTTTCGGAATGCCGTTTCATCGATTGCACGTTCATCGACTGCAACCTGGCGATGGCCAAATTGCCCGCAACGGCTTTACAAACGGTCGCTTTTGAACAATGCAAATTGTTGGGCATCCGGTTTGACGAAGCACTGGATTTTTTATTCGGCGTCCATTTTACCGATTGCATCCTTGATTATTCGTGGTTTTCGCGTAAGAAAATGCAAAAGACAACATTCGCCAACACTTCACTCAAAGGCGTCAATTTTGAAGGCTGCGACCTGACTTCGGCTACATTCGACAATTGCAACCTTGAAGACGCGGTGTTTCACGAGACCATTTTGGCCGGTGCCGATTTGACCACGGCCTACCATTTCCGCATCGATCCGGAATTCAACCCGATGAAGAAAGCGAAGTTCTCGGTCAATGGAATTCCGGGCTTGCTTGACAAATACGACATCAAAATTGAATAATATGGAAGCCAATGCCTCTTTCCTGGACAGCGCGAAAAAACAATTCGTGTATTACAAAACCTTGGGCGAAAAAGCGATCGCGCAGCTCGAGCCCGAACAATTGTTCGTTGCGGTCAATGATGACACCAACAGCATTGCCGTCATCGTCAATCACATCGCCGGGAATATGCTGTCGCGTTGGACCGATTTCCTGACCTCTGATGGTGAAAAGCAATGGCGCGACCGCGATGCCGAGTTTGAAAATACGCTCCAAACCAAGGAAGAAGTTTTGGCCTTGTGGGAAAAAGGCTGGCAGTGTTTGTTTGCCGCGCTCAACGATTTAAAGCCCGAACAGATGATGCAGATCATTTACATCCGCAATGAAGGCCATACGGTCGTGGAGGCGATCAACCGGCAGTTGGCACACTATCCGTACCATGTGGGACAGATCGTGTTTTATGCCAAACAGCTCAAAAACACGGAATGGGACAGTTTGTCGATCCCGAAAAACAAATCGAAAAGTTACAACGCCGATAAATTTTCAAAAGACAAAATCATCAAACATTTTACCGATGATGAATTGGATAAATTAAAAGACAATAGTAAATAGTACCCAATACCCTAGCCCGGATAGGGCCGAGCGTTAAAAAACAGTCCGGTGGACTGTTTTAGCGATGGAGCCTGGCGGCGCGGTGCATTGATTATTACAAATTTAAAATAGAATGATAGACCCTAGCCCCGCTTTCCGTTGCAATCTTTTGCGGCCGCAGCGCAGCGGAGGCCGTAAAAGATTGCAACGGAAAGCGGGAACAGCTTCAAAAAATAAAATGGTTAACAAATACTTCAAAATGCAAAAATTCCTATTACTGGCTCCAATACTTTTCCTCACGTCATGCTACCATGTCGAGCGCAATTGCAAAGATTTCAAAACCGGGAAATTCCAATCGGAAATCACCATCGATGGCGTCAAACACGAAACCGTGACGATCCGCACCGATTCGCTCGTGATCGAAACCTACAAAGGCAAAACCGATACCTCCTCGATCCGGTGGGTCAACGATTGCGAATATGTGCTGCGCAAAATCAACCCGAAGAACATGAAGGAACAAAAAGCGATTGCGATCAAAATTTTGACCACTACCGAAAAAACCTATACTTTTGAATTTGGAACCGTGGGCAGCAACCAGAAGCAAAAAGGCACTGCCACACGAATCAATTAAAGCATTTTAAATGGAAATCTTATCGAATCCGAGCGCCTGGGTTGCTTTGTTGACCCTGACCTTTTTAGAAATCGTCCTGGGGATTGACAACATTATTTTTATCTCGATCACGACCGGAAAACTACCGCCCGAACAACGCAAACGCGCAACCAAAATCGGGATGTTCCTCGCGATGTTCATGCGCATTGCGCTGCTTTTTGGGATTACCCTGCTCATTGCGATGAAAAAACCGTGGTTCAGTTTTGACTGGGGCTTTATCAAGGCAGGCGTTTCCGGACAAGCACTGGTATTGCTGCTGGGCGGGTTGTTCCTGATCTACAAGAGCACCAAGGAAATCCACGAAAAGGTCGATGAAAAAGGCGAAGAGGAAAAAGAACTCGGCCAATCGGCCAAGACGAAGTTCAGCAGCGTGATTTTCCAGATCATTCTGATTGACCTGGTGTTTTCTTTCGACAGCATCCTGACGGCCGTCGGGATGACCAATGGGGTCGAAGGTGCCTTGTACATCATGATTGCGGCGGTCGTGATTTCGGTGATGATCATGATGCAGTTTGCCGTTCCGGTCGGGAATTTCGTGAACCGCCATCCGTCGATCCAGATTTTGGGCTTGTCGTTCCTGATCCTGATCGGTTTGATGCTGATCACCGAATCGGCGCATTTGTCGAATGCCGTCATTTTTGGCGAACACGTCACGCCATTGCCTAAAGCCTATCTGTATTTTGCCATTGCGTTCTCGTTGTTGGTGGAATTCCTCAATATGAAAA
Source organism: Flavobacterium sp. (assembly GCF_047602195.1). GTDB lineage: Bacteria > Bacteroidota > Bacteroidia > Flavobacteriales > Flavobacteriaceae > Flavobacterium. The sequence continues at coordinate 70,455 of NZ_JASGHW010000001.1, read as the reverse complement.
TCAGCAAAAAGAAGAAATAAGCACAATTATATGCTATCTTTTTTGGCCGCGAATGCACAAATTTTAAAAATTTAATTCGTGCATTCGTGGCCATTCATTTTCAAAAAGATGTAAAAATCATCGGAAATGCTGTAACCCGCTCCACTGCTACTTTTGGTAATTTGGCTTAAATTCTAAAAAGCAAAGCCATGAAATCACAGAGTAAAAAAATTGCAGTACTCCTTTTCGCAGCCATTTTTTCGTTTGCCTGCAAGAACACCGCGAATGAAGCCGGTGTAGCGGGTGATCCGCAACAAGCGACCATCGATTCGCTCAAAATGGAAATGGAAAAACAAAAAGCCGAAATGGCCAAACAGAAAACGATCGATTCGATGAACGCCGTGGCCGAAGCCAAAGCCGCGAAACAGCGTCCCGTGATCGTCAACAATACTGCGCCTGCAGCCACAACTGCCGAACAAAAGAAAAAAGGCTGGAGTGGCGCGGCTAAAGGTGCCGTGATCGGGGCCGGTGTGGGAGCCGTTTCGGGTGCCTTGATCGACAAGGACAAACCGGGCCGTGGTGCCGTCATCGGTGGATTGGCCGGCGGTGGTGTCGGTGCCGGTACAGGCGCGATCATCGATTCGGAAAAAAAGAGAAAAGAAGCACAGAAGTAAGAATACGCTGGTTTAATAAAGCCACGAATTCTCGAATTTTCCAAATAAGATTGGACTAATCATTCGAGAATTCGTGGCCTTTTATTTTTAGAATTGTCGCGTAAAAAATTTAAAACAACGTCACTTGTCCGTCGTCGTCGATCTGTAAATCGACATCGGAATCGTCTGAAACCATTGTATTTCCCGAAACTTCAATTTCTTCCGGAACGACTTCCTCGGGTGCTTCATACGGCAACGGTTCGAGCGGGTTGACTTGTTTGATCTTGTCACTGGTGAGTTGGTTGCCCAATGCCTTGAATCCTTTGACGGCGATGAATGCTTCGAGGTCGATGGTCAGGTTTTCCTTCTGGTTGCCTTTGACTTTGGCAAAAACAACTTCGGCCATCGGGCGGTAATCGGTGAAGACAATTTCGAGCTGCGAATTTGGGTGTTCGGTGATGAAACTTTCCTCTTTCGCCTCATTCTCGATCAGGAAACGCTTGACGAAATATTTTTCCTTTTCGCCGTCGTAGTAAATGGCAGAAATCGGTTTGTTCGGGATCCATTTCTGGAGCACGACCATGTCTTCGTCGAAATGCGTCGTGAGTTCGGGGATGATCACTTTGGCCTTTCCGGCTTGCGAAATGACGAGCAATTTGTCGTTCGGACGGAATTCACCGAGCAATTCGCCGCGTGCGTCTACATTGAGTTTCTGAACCGTGTCGTCGAACCAGATTTTGCGCGGCTTCAGGGTCGAAATGCCTTTTTCCTTGAGCTCGATTTTCTTGATCGGGTATTTGCTGATCAGGTTGCCTTTCGATCCGCGGCCCTTGATGGCCATATCGGCGAAATCGACATCCCATTTGAGTTTCTTGATGTTGCCGATTTGGCGCAACAGGATCGTAATGACTTCGGCTTCCCCGTTCGGATTGGCCGAAAAATACAACACCTGCGAGCCTTTATTTTCATTGGTCAAATCGTACGACTTGTCGCGCGTGATGCCCGAAACATTGAAACGCTTGATGTAAGCCGGCCCCGATTTGCCATCGCGGTAAATCATATTGTAGATCGTGCGCTTGTCGCTCTTGTCGAATACCGCGACATGGATGATGTCCTTGCCTACGAACGTCTTGTCCGAAACCTTGGTGACCTGCATGCTGCCGTCGCGCAGGAATACGATCACGTCGTCGATGTCGGAACATTCGGTCACGAATTCATCTTTCTTCAAGCCCGTTCCGATGAAACCTTCCTCGCGGTTGACGTACAATTTGGTATTGCGCAAAACGACTTTCGTCGCCTCGATCGTATCGAAAATACGCAATTCGGTTTGGCGTTCGCGGCCCTTGCCGTATTTCTCTTTCAATCTGGTGAAGTAGGCAATCGCGTAATCGGTCAAATGCTCGAGGTCGTGCTTGACCTGTTCGATGTCGCCTTCGAGTGCCTCGATTTTGTCCTGCGCCTTGTTGCTGTCGTATTTGGAAATACGCATGATGCGGATGTCGAGCAAACGCAAGATGTCGTCTTCGGTAACAGCGCGTTTGAGGTGTTTGATGTGCGGCTTCAAACCATCGTCTACGGCTTTGATGACCCCTTCGCGTGTACTTTCTTCCTCGATCAATCGGTAGATTTTATTTTCGATGAAGATCCGTTCCAACGATAAGAAATGCCATTGTTCCTCGAGTTCGTTGAGCTGGATTTCGAGTTCCTGGCGCAGCAAATCCTTGGTTCGCATGGTCGAAATGCGCAACATTTCGGACACGCCGACAAAACGTGGTTTGTTGTCTTCAATAACGCAACCCAACGGTGCCACCGAGGTTTCACAGCCGGTAAAGGCAAACAACGCATCGATTGTTTTATCGGGCGAAACGCCTGGATACAAATGGATCAGGATTTCGACCTCAGCAGCGGTATTGTCTTCGATTTTCTTGATCTTGATTTTGCCTTTGTCGTTGGCTTTGAGGATCGAATCGATGAGCGAAGTCGTATTGGTCGAAAACGGAATCTGTGAAATCACAAGCGTCGATTTGTCGAGCTGTGCGATTTTGGCGCGTACACGCACGCGTCCACCGCGCATCCCGTCATTGTAATTGGTCACGTCGGCGATTCCTGCGGTTTGGAAATCCGGAAACAACTGGAACGATTTGCCTTTCAATATTCTGATCGATGCATCGATGAGTTCATTAAAGTTGTGCGGCAACACTTTGGTCGATAAACCGACGGCAATTCCCTCGGCGCCCTGTGCGAGCAGCAACGGGAACTTGACCGGCAGGTTGATCGGTTCGGCTTTACGGCCGTCATAGGACAATCCCCATTCGGTGATTTTGGGGCTGTACAAAACTTCAAGCGCGAATTTGGACAAACGCGCCTCGATGTAACGCGGGGCCGCCGCACCGTCGCCGGTCAGGATGTTGCCCCAGTTTCCCTGGGTGTCGATGAGCAAATCCTTCTGCCCGATCTGCACCATCGCGTCGCCGATACTCGCGTCACCGTGCGGATGGTACTGCATCGTATGCCCGACCACGTTCGCGACTTTGTTGTAACGGCCGTCGTCGAGTTCCTTGAGCGAGTGCATAATGCGGCGCTGTACGGGTTTGAAACCATCCTCGATGGCAGGTACGGCACGCTCGAGAATGACATAGGATGCATAGTCGAGGAACCAATCCTTGTACATGCCGGTTACCTTGGTAATCGTATCCTCGGGATTGATTTCGTCATGCTCGTAAAAATGATCGCCGCCGGAAGTTTCACCTTCGGTCGGCAATTCATTTTCGTTTTCGTTCAAGTTCAAATCTTCTTCTTCCTCACTCATGTGAAAGACAAATTGTCTGGTTTATGATGGTCTGCAGCCCGGATCGAAGCGGTATCCTTTTGCGGCCGAGTCCCGACGTTTCGGGACGGGCCGTGAAAGATATAGCGCAGAGCCGGAATTGTCTGCCCTTATTATTTAACTCTCGACTGCGTCGATTTCTACCTTCAGGTTATTGATGATGAATTCCTGGCGGTCGGGCGTGTTCTTGCCCATGTAAAACTCGAGCAGCGTTTCGATCGAGGTCGCGCTGTCGAGCATGACCGGATCGAGGCGGATGTCGTCGCCGATGAAATGCACGAACTCGTCGGGCGAGATTTCCCCAAGTCCTTTGAATCGCGTGATTTCGGGTTTTGGTTTTAATTTTTCTATCGCGGCGACGCGTTCCTCCTCGGAATAACAATAAATCGTTTCTTTTTTATTGCGGACGCGGAACAGCGGTGTTTGCAAAATGTACAGGTGGTTTTCCTTGATCAGTTCGGGGAAGAACTGCAGGAAAAAGGTGATCAGCAATAAGCGGATGTGCATGCCGTCGACATCGGCATCGGTTGCGATCACGATGTTGTTATAGCGCAGGTTTTCCATTTCGTCCTCGATGTCGAGCGCGGCCTGCAACAGGTTGAACTCTTCGTTTTCGTAGACGATTTTTTTGGTCATGCCGTAGGAATTGAGCGGCTTGCCCCGCAAGGAAAATACCGCCTGGGTGTTGACGTCGCGCGATTTGGTGATCGAGCCCGAAGCCGAATCCCCTTCGGTGATGAACAACGTGCTTTCGAGCGATTTCGGGTTTTTGGTATCGGTCAGGTGCACCCGGCAATCGCGCAATTTTTTGTTGTGGAGCGATGCTTTTTTGGCGCGGTCCCGGGCGAGTTTTCGGATGCCCGAGAGTTCCTTGCGCTCGCGTTCGGCCTGTAAGATCTTGCGCAGCAATGCGTCGGCGACTTCTGGATTTTTGTGCAGAAAGTTGTCGAGATTGGTTTTGACGAAATCGTTGATGAAGGTACGCACCGTCGTGAGTCCCGGCCCCATTTCGGTCGACCCCAGTTTGGTTTTGGTCTGCGATTCAAAAACCGGCTCCATGACCTTGATCGAAATCGCGCTGACGATCGATTTCCTGATATCGGAACCTTCAAATGGTTTGTTGTAAAATTCACGGATGGTCTTGACCGCCGCCTCGCGAAAGGCCCCCAAATGTGTACCGCCCTGCGTAGTATTCTGTCCGTTGACGAACGAATAATATTCTTCGCTGTATTGCGTTTTGGAGTGCGTCATCGCAATCTCGATGTCGTCGCCCTTGAGGTGGATGATTGGGTATTCCTGGTCTTCGACGTGGATGGTCTCGGCCAATAAGTCCTTCAAACCATTCTCGGAATAGTATTTTTCGCCGTTGTAGATGATCGTGAGCCCATTGTTCAAATAACAATAGTTCTTGAGCATCTTGACGATGTATTCGTTGCGGAATTTGTAGTTCTTGAAAATCGTATCATCGGGCACGAAAATGACTTTCGTTCCCTTGCGTTTGGTCGTATCGATGACGTCTTCTTCCAAAGTCAGGTTTCCGGCAGAGAATTCGGCTGCTTTTTGCTTGTCGTCGCGTACCGATTCAACGCGGAAGTAGTTCGACAAGGCATTGACCGCTTTGGTACCTACTCCATTCAAGCCGACCGATTTTTTAAACGCGAGCGAGTCGTACTTGCCGCCCGTGTTCATTTTCGACACCACATCGACAACCTTGCCGAGCGGAATTCCACGGCCGTAATCGCGTACCGAAACCGTGCGGTCCTTGATCGTCACTTCGATCGTCTTGCCCGCACCCATGACGAATTCGTCGATACAGTTGTCGATGACTTCCTTGAGCAGAATGTAGATACCGTCGTCGGGAGACGAACCGTCACCGAGCTTCCCGATGTACATCCCGGGACGCATGCGGATGTGTTCCTTCCAGTCGAGCGAGCGTATGTTGTCTTCGGTGTATTGATTTTCTGCCATTTTGAAGTTCGCGATTTTCCGCTAATATAAGGTACGGAACCTAGATTTGAAAGGCGGTGAAGGGAAAGTTATTAATACGATATTGACAAGGAAATTTTGGATTTTAGATTTCAAATTTTAGATTTAGCTACACTCAGTTCGGCTTTCGGTCTTGAGTGGGCGTGCCGGCGTAGAACGATTTTCATCCGATCTAATTCCTCAAAACGCCATCGCGCTGTCCGTCCCGATGCTTCGGGACACGGTACCTTGCTCCCATCGCTCACGCAGTCGACGAGTAATCCAGCAGCGAAGCGGTCTTGGCTCTTGTAGCAAAGCGGTCTTTCAGCGTTAGCGCTCTATCTTATACGTCACCACCGCCTGTTGGTTCACATAAACCGTCAAGAAACCACGGCTGCGACTGGTCATCGGAATACTGAATTCGGTGGCATTGCCTTTTTGGATGGACTGGATTTCATGAAAAATTCCTTCGCTTGAAAAATCATACGAAAGATCGCCTCCCGGAAAATCAATGACCTGGAATAAAATAGGGGCCGTAGAGGCAGAAATAATTCCCTTTTCGGGTGTGGCAATTTCATAACCGGCTTTGATGTAAGCCCCATAAAACAAAGGCAATTCTGCGAATTGCTGCTCGCTTTTTTGGATCATGAGCAAACGTTTGTCCTGCGGAAAATGGTTCAGGAAAAACACCTCTGGTTCGGTAAAAAAGTAACCGTCGTTGAATTCCGATTTAAATTTGCCGGTTTGCAGGTCAACGCTGCCCGAAGCCCAGGTCACATCGATGAATTTCCATTGGTCGTCAATCTTGACCGCGTTCCATTCGTGGTCATTGGCTTTGGGCAATTTGCCGATGTGCGACGGATGCGCCTTAGAAGTCCCGATGATGTCGATGCATTTGACCCCGATGGCATCGCAAACCACATGAAACAATGCCGAATAATCCTGGCAAACGCCCTTTTTGGTGCGCAGGGTTTTCTCTGCGTATTCGAGGCGGTATTGTTTTTCCTTGGCCAAACGGTCGGCTTCGCCAGAATAAGTATAAGCAATCATGTTGCCACCCGATTGATAAGCCTTGAGGTCGTAATTCACATGCAACGCGATCCAGGTAAAGGCTGCGCGTACCTTTTCTTCGTCGGTCTTGAAATCGGCGTTGATTTTTTCGGCGAGTTTGTTGGGATTCGAAAATGATTTCGGGTAGGTTTTGACAAGGTTATCGACTTTGGAATAGTCTTGTGCAAATAGCGTGTTGCCAAAAAGTAAAAGCAGCAAACACAATGCTTTTGACTGGGTTGCAATTGTTTTTTTCATGCGCGTCGCTTGGCAATAATCCTGCCATAAGCTGTTAACGCGCTATTAAATCATTTATTGGTAATGGCACAAAATACCGGTATCCGAAAGCGTCCAAACCGCAGCTTTTTGCCCGGCCGTCTTGAGCGCATTGTTCGCCCAGGAATTGCAGGTATACAACAAACTGTATCTGCCACTGCCTTCATAGAAACTGTCATTCTTTCCGTAATAAGCATTGGGAATGACTATGGGTCTGGTACTGTTTTTTGAAAATCCTTGCCCAATGTACGCCACAAGCCTTTCATATTCCGCGTTTGAAATATTGACTTTGACGCATCGTTCATTTTCCGCTAGTTGATGGAAAAAAGTTGTATGCATGGCCGAAGTGCCTAGGTAAAACATCGCATTGCAAGCCGTCGAAACCTTGAGATCGGACCATTCGGGCGTATGGAGGTAAAACCCTTTGTCGCCCCAGCCAAACCCTACATAGTGAAAAGTCGTGTCTCTGGAAGCCGTATGCTCAAACGGGATTTCGCTGCGCCAATCCTTGATTTCATTGACCACCGGAACGACGATATCGGTGTGTACGCCGTTGCTCTTGATGTAAATCGCGATGTCTTCATTTGGGTCAGCATCTTCGCTGTTGACGGTAATTCGTGACAAAATTAAAATGACAAGACTGTAAGCCACAATAAATCCAATGACAAACAAAAGTGTCTTGAACAATATCCGAAAACCTTTCTTAACCGTTTTCACTTTCGAATTGTTGGACGATTGCGCGCAATTTCTGATCGAATTCAGGGTTCGAGATTTTGCCCGTTTCGATGTCGAAATTCTGGTAGAACGATGGCAGTGAAAAAGTCGCCTTGATGTTGCCGCCGTATCGCGGGAACAAGGTTTCGGCGATTCCCAAAACCGATGCACCGCCACGTCCGCCGGGTGAAGTCGCCATCAAGATCATCGGTTTTTCTTGAAAGACCTTGACGTTGATGCGCGAAGCCCAATCGAATGTATTTTTGAATGCCGCCGAATAATTCCCGTTGTTTTCGGCCATCGAAACCACCAAAGCATCGGCTCCGGCGATTTTATCGAGAAATTGTTGCGCGAGCGGATGCTGCCCGATCGTCATTTCGCGGTCCACGCTGAACAGCGGCATTTCGAAATCGTTGAGATCGAGAATTTCGACTTCGGCATTTTGGAATAAGGAAGTCGCATAGGTCGCTAAACCTTTGTTGATGGATTTGGTGGATGGGCTTGCGCCGAAAGCGATGATTTTCATGTGGTGTATGTTCTGGGTTCGGGAGTAAAGTTACGAAGTTTGCTCTTGTTATCAGCACGTTTATCCAAGGGAGAAATTGTACTAATCACATGAAATTGGCATCCGTAAGTGTAAATTGCGTTAGCGATAGCAGCGGAAAGCCCACAGCGAGGAACGAGCGCGGACTTGAAGCGAATAGCGCGGTGGTGGTGAGCAAAATGCGACCAGCTTTTTGTGAGCCGCCAAACGCCATAAAAAATAAAAATCCGCCAAAAAGCGGATCTTTCAATCTTTAAATATTTAAATCTTTCAATTTCTAAATTACACGTTAAAACGGAAATGCATCACATCGCCGTCCTTCACAATATATTCCTTGCCTTCCACGCGCAGTTTCCCGGCTTCCTTGACTTTGGCTTCGTTTCCGAAATGCACGTAATCGTCATAAGCGATGACTTCGGCGCGGATGAATCCTTTCTCGAAATCGGTGTGGATGACGCCCGCGGCTTGTGGCGCAGTCGCCCCGATGTTGATTGTCCAGGCGCGGACTTCCTTGACGCCCGCCGTGAAATAGGTTTGTTGCTTCAATAATTTATAGGCCGCGCGGATCAAAACCGAGGCACCCGGTTCGGAAAGCCCCATGTCTTCGAGGAACACCTGGCGTTCTTCGTAGCTTTCGAGTTCGGTGATGTCGGCTTCGGCGCCCACTGACAATACGATAACTTCTGCATCTTCATCTTTTACCAATTCTCTGACTTGGTCTACATATTTGTTTCCATTGACAGCAGAAGCTTCATCGACGTTGCACACGTACAATACCGGCTTGGTCGTGATGAGTTGGAACGCTTCCATCAGTTCTTCTTCGTCTTGGTTGTTCGGCTTAATGGTTCTGGCCGATTTGGCTTGCAGCAACGCGTCTTTGATTCGGTTCAACAATGCTTGTTCGACCTGCGCTTCTTTATTGCCGGTTTTGGCGGCGCGGTTGACTTTCTCCAAACGTTTTTCGATCGTTTCCAAATCTTTGAGTTGGAGCTCGATATCGATGGTTTCCTTGTCACGGATCGGGTTGACGTTGCCGTCTACGTGCACGATGTTGTCGTTGTCGAAGCAGCGCAATACGTGGATGATCGCGTTGCATTCGCGGATGTTGCCGAGGAATTGGTTCCCTAATCCTTCGCCTTTGGAAGCACCTTTAACCAATCCGGCGATGTCGACGATGTCCACGGTAGCCATCACGACGCGTTCTGGCTTGACCAGTTCTTCGAGTTTATTGATGCGCGGATCGGGTACGTTGACCACCCCGATGTTCGGCTCGATCGTACAGAACGGGAAGTTGGCACTCTGCGCTTTGGCGTTGGACAAACAGTTGAACAAGGTTGATTTTCCGACATTCGGCAATCCGACGATTCCTGCTTTCATAATATTTCGTACCGCTTGGCGGCTTTATTTGTTTTTAAAAGTGTGCAAATATACGGCTTAATTTCTTTTGAGGAAGAATTATGTAACACTTCAGAATAATTGTATAAATGTTAAAATGAACCGCCTACTTAACTTTGCTTCAATAACCAAAATCAGCGAATCATGAAAAGATTAATTTTAGGTGCCGCGGCCATTTTGTTTGCCTTTTCGGCCCAAGCCCAGAATACGAACGTGACCGAAACTTCCAAAACGACCGTCACCACTGTCAAAGATTCAGACGGTGAAAAACAAGTCGTCAAGGAGCAAAAAACCACCGAGGCGCAGGACATCAAATTCAAGGACACCCAAGGCGATCCGTTGAACAAGGAAATGGCCAACACGCCGACACAGGTCACCACCACGACACAAATCACCAATCCGGATGGTTCTACTCGAACCGTAAATGTGGACCGTTCTGCCGTGTACACTTCCGAATCGGGACAAAAATACACGATGGCACTCGATCCGATGGGCTACCGTGTGACTTCGGAGTCATTGAAAAAACCAGCCTTGCTGCGCATGACTTCGACCAACAGCTATATCTACCGCTCGAAAGACCAAACCGCAGTCGGGTATTTCGATACCAAAGGCGATTTTGTACTCGAAACGTATGATGACAAATCAGACAAGGTGAAAGTGGAAAAATTCACCCGTGTGAAATAAAAAAAATTGCTATGAAAAAGAAGAATCCCGGGTTTACGCCTGGGATTTTATTTTTTGAAATATTGCGTAATGCCAAAAACCACAAATGAAATCAGGCAAATGTAAATGAGTTCATACGTGTAAAGCCAATAATGGAAAAACGTAAACGGCCTCACGCTTTCCGGATCGCTCTTGCGTTCCAAAACCTTGAGCTTTTCACCGGTTTTATAAAAAGTCGAATCATTGAGCGAAAAGTAAGAAAGCAACGTGCGTTTGCCTTCGTCATAAACAATGGTATCCCGGCCTGAATAATATTCGATGATGGGCGTCACGCGCAACACGTAATAACTCGTTCTTGAACGCGATGTAATGGAATAGTCACGCTCTACCATGCGAACGGCATCGAACCTGATTACTTTGCCTTCGCGGATGGAATAATCATCCAGCTCATTCCATTTGACGGCGAAATGAACGGCAAACACCGCAATAAAAATATAAAACACACGCGTCTTGACGCGCAATTCGCAGAACCGCTGAAAGCTATTCATTGTGCAGGAAAGCCTGCCTGTTGAGTAAAGTCTCGTCGCTTTCGACATGCGCATCATCGGGCACACAGCAATCTACCGGGCAAACGGCAGCGCATTGCGGCTCGTCGTGGAAGCCTTTGCACTCGGTGCATTTCGATGGAACAATGTAATAGATGTCGTCTGAAATCGGGATTTGCGGCGCTTCGGCATCGATTTCTTCGCCCGAAGGCAAAACAACCGTTCCACGCAAGGAAGTTCCGTCTTTGTAACGCCAATCGTCGGCGCCTTCATAGATGGCCGTGTTCGGGCACTCGGGTTCGCAAGCCCCGCAGTTGATGCATTCGTCTGTTATGATGATCGCCATGGCTAATTTTTGATTTTAGATTTATGATTTCAGATTGGTGCGATTGGGTTTGAATCTAAATTCTAATCTTAAATCTGAAATCCTTATTTTTGCAGCAAAATTACGTCCAAAACAATTCATACGCAAATCAAAATGAAGTCAGTTGAAGCCAGAAAAAATATTTTTATCGAACTAGGCAAATTCCTCAGCCAATTTTCGGAACAAGCAAGCCAAAAACGCGCGGATGTTTTGCACAATGAATTGTTCTTCGACCGTTTCCTTGACCTGATTGAACTCTCGCAATCGCACAACGGCTGGTTCACGCCCGAACAAGTGTATTTTTCGATTCGTTCGTGGGCTGATGCGTTGACCAAGGACAACCTCGACCAATGGCTTTCGGCTTACAATCTGGAAAACACCCATCCAAAAACAGTGGGGTTGATTTTGGCCGGAAACATCCCTTTGGTTGGGTTTCACGACTTGCTCTCGGTACTGGTTTCGGGCCACAAGGCGTTGGTCAAGACTTCTTCGAACGATCAAAAATTGTTGCCTTTCCTGGTTGATTACATGATGGCAATCGACCCCGAATTGAAAAACTTCGTCAACTTCACTGAAGGCAAACTCGAAAATTTCGATGCCGTCATCGCCACCGGAAGCAACAACACTTCGCGTTATTTTGAATATTATTTCAAGGACAAACCGGCCATTATCCGCAAGAACCGCAATTCGGTTGCCGTGTTGGACGGCAACGAAACGCACGAACAACTGGTCGCGTTGGGCGAAGATATTTTCCGTTATTTTGGTTTGGGCTGCCGCAATGTTTCCAAATTATTTGTCCCGAAAGGGTACAATTTCGACGCATTCTTCCAAGCCATGTTCGATTACCAGGATGTCATCCAATACGAGAAGTACGCGAACAATTACGACTACAATAAGGCGGTGTTCCTGATGAGCAATTTCAAACTGCTCGACAACGGCTTTTTGACCATCAAGGAAGATTCGAGTTACGCCTCGCCCATCACAAGCGTATTTTATGAGTTTTACGACCAATTGCCAAGCGTCCAAACCCGATTGGAAAGTGACACCGATTCGATCCAATGCATCGTTTCCAATAATTTGGTTCCCGAAAGCATCCCGTTTGGAAAAACGCAAAAGCCCGAGCTTTGGGATTATGCCGACAATGTAGACACTCTTGCTTTTTTAAGTCGGATTTAGTTTTCATCATCCGGAAATCAATCATTAAAATAATCAAAAATTAACCTTCGCTTGATTGTTAACTACATCGTTTTTGTTAATAACATCGCATAAATCTTTGCAAAAACTGTTAACGTTTCATCTTGGATTTCCGAAATTTGTCGCTCATTTTTCGACCAAATACCATGAAGAAACACAATTACAGCGCGGGACCGTGCATTTTGCCACAGGAAGTTTTTGAAAAATCGGCCGAGGCCATCCTCAATTTCAATAATTCGGGTTTGTCGATTTTGGAAATCTCACACCGCAGCAAGGATTTCGTCGCCGTGATGGAAGAAGCGCGCGCATTGGTACTCGATTTATTGGGACTGACAGGCAAAGGCTACCAAGCCTTGTTCCTGCATGGCGGTGCAAGCCTCGAGTTTCTCATGACCCCTTATAATTTGATGACCAAAGCCGGAAAAGCGGCTTATCTCGAAACGGGAACCTGGGCGGTTGGCGCGATCAAGGAAGCCAAAGCTTTTGGCGAGACCGTGGTCGTGGCTTCCTCCAAAGCCGATAATTTCTCGCACATCCCAAAGCAATATACGATTCCGGCCGATGCCGATTATTTCCATTGCACCTCGAACAATACGATTTTCGGCACCCAGATGAAATCGTTTCCTGAAACCGAAATTCCGATGGTGTGCGACATGAGTTCGGATATTTTCTCACGCGTAATCGATTTTTCGAAATTCGATTTGATTTATGCAGGCGCGCAGAAAAATATGGGCCCGGCCGGCGTCACGCTGGTTGTAGTCAAAGAAAGCGTCTTGGGTAAAACCGGAAGAACCATCCCGAACATGCTCAATTTGCAGCAGCACATCGAAAAGGAAAGCATGTACAATACGCCGCCCGTTTTTGCGGTCTATGCTTCTTTGCTGACTTTGCAATGGCTCAAAAACCTTGGAGGTATTCCTGCGATTGAAAAAATCAACAACGCCAAAGCCGAATTGCTGTATGCCGAAATCGACCGCAACCCTTATTTTAAGGGAACGGCCGCCAAGGAAGACCGCAGCGTGATGAACGCCACTTTCCTTTTGGAAGACGAATCGCATACGGCTATTTTCGACGAAATGTGGAAAGCCGCAGGCATTTCCGGCCTGAACGGACACCGTTCGGTGGGCGGTTACCGCGCGTCGATGTATAACGCGTTGCCGCTCGAAAGCGTGCAGGTTTTGGTGGATGTGATGCGTGATTTTGAAACAAAAATTTCCAGTTAAGACAGACCGCGGCCGTGATGGAAGCGGCATCCTTTTTCGTAGTTTACGAAGAAAAAGATAAAGCGGACAGCGCGAATTGCCCGCCCAAAAAAGATTACACGATTAAACAGTTAAACGATTCAACAAAATGAAAATACTAGCCAACGACGGCATCTCCAAAAGCGGCATCAAGGCGTTTGAAAAAGGCGGATTTGAAGTCATTACAACCAAAGTCGCACAGGAACAAGTGGCCAATTACATCAACAACCACGGCATTTCGGTGCTGCTCGTACGATCGGCGACCAAGGTACGCCAAGACATTATCGACGCCTGCCCTAGCCTCAAGATCATCGGGCGCGGCGGCGTGGGCATGGACAATATCGATGTCGATTATGCGCGTTCGAAAGGCATCCATGTCATCAATACGCCGGCTTCTTCGAGTGAATCGGTGGCCGAATTGGTGTTTGCCCATTTGTTTACGGGTGTTCGTTTTTTGCAGGACGCCAACCGCAACATGCCGCTCGAAGGCGATACGAATTTTGAAGGCTTGAAGAAAGCCTATGCCAATGGAATCGAGTTGCGCGGCAAGACGTTGGGCATCATCGGTTTTGGGCGTATCGGCAAAGCGGTCGCTAAAATCGGGCTCGGGCTCGGGATGCGTGTGATCGCTTCGGATAAGTTCGTGGGCAATGCCGAAATCAAGGTGAGTTTCTACAACGGACAGTTCATCAATGTGGATATTGTGACCGAACCGATGGAAGACATTTTCAAGCATTCGGATTTCATCACGCTGCACGTTCCGGCGCAGGACGGCTATGTCATCGGTGCCGATGAATTGGCTTCGATGAAAGACGGTGTGGGCATCGTGAATTGTTCACGTGGCGGCGTCATCGATGAAGTCGCTTTGATCGAGGCTTTGGATTCGGGCAAGGTGATGTTTGCCGGACTCGATGTGTTCGAGCAAGAACCGACCCCGGCCATTCAGGTACTCATGCATCCGCAAATTTCGCTCACCCCGCACATTGGGGCGGCGACCCTGGAAGCGCAGGACCGCATCGGGACTGAACTCGCCGAACAGGTCATCAGTTTGCTCAGGACTGAATCATAGCGTTTTACTTTTACGACAAGGTTTTATTTTTACCGCAAAGGAAGCTAAGTATTGCGCAAGGATTGGAAGCTTTGTTTCCTTTGCGGGAACTTTGTAAACTTTGCGGTTGATCTTTTTTAACGCAAAGGACGCTAAGTTTTGCGCAAAGATTTAAAGGCTTCTTTTGTTTGCATAAAACCTGGCATCCTTTACTTCGTCGGTTCGCTTCGCTCGTGTGCGGTTGTTTTTTTGTTTTTGTGTTAATTGGGATTTGCTTTCCAACCTTTTCCTTTGATTTTGTTACCTTTAAGGTAAATTTAAAGTCATGAAAACGTTTGTACTTTCACTGCTCCTTTTCGTCTTGTTTACGACTGGTTCCTCGGCACAGGCCCATGCGAGGATGAACCCGAAAAATGACATCGCGACCAATGACACCATCCGCATTGCCAACGATTCGCTTGAATACGAAATTGTCATCATCGACCCGAAATTCAACGCCTGGCTCACCAGCCGTGCAAGACCTCGAAATTATTACGGGATCGCTTTCCTCGAGAACCGCAACCTTTGGCTCGTCAGTGAATGGAACCGCCGCGTCCTGGAGCCGATGCGCTACAATCCGAACCTGTATGAATTGCGCATCGATTACCAGTCGAACATCCGGTATGGCTATGAAGTCAATTACTTGCTCTACAATTACTTCCTGTTTTTCCAACAGGAATACAGGCAAAAGCTGCGCTAGACTTATATTTCTTATTTAAACTTGTTATAAATTGCACCCAATTGCTATATTTGTAGCAAGCTCAAAAATATGCAGAAACTCAAACAACGCTGGGGAATCCGATCTAATTTCCAGCTCGTCATCATCTTTATCGTCTTTGCGATCAACGGTTCGGCTTCGGCCAAAATCGGGATTTTCCTGATGAATTGTATCGGCTGGACCAAAGAAACGCTGCATCCGGTTTTGTTCTACACGATTGCCTGTATCTTGATCCTGCCGCTTTATCCGTTGCTTTTGATGGTTGTGGGATGGCTGTTCGGACAATCGGAATTCTTCTTCAAATTCGGAAAGAAAATGCTGAACCGATTAAGTTTCGGTTTGCTTTTTAAACAATAAAATTTACCTGCAAGAAAATAACCGCACACGAGCGAAGCGAACCGACGAAGTAAAGGATGCCAAGTTTTACGCAAAGATTTGAAAGCTTTGTCTTCTTTGCGTAAAATCTCTGTGCTCTTTGCGGTTAAAATTTATTGAGCTGCAGCGGATTATTTTTCTCCCTTAATCAGGTAAGTGTAAATCCACATCATCGTAAACGACGGGACAAAATCGGTAAACGGAAAGATTTCTTCCAAAAAAGTAAAGGCACCGGCCGCTTTTCCGCCAACGCCTTTGTACATCTTGGTCATCAGGTAAGCCGCAATCGGAGCCCAAACCACGTCGCCAAATTCACCGATGCCCGGAATCGTAAAGCTGAGCATCCCGATACCGTCGAACAGCAACCCTTTGAGCAGGTTGGCTTTTTTTTCCTCGCTGCGGTTGATTTGAATCTTGTTTTCCATTTCCAAAAAATTTTGCAGCCCGGCTTACAAATCGGATGCCAATTATTTCTTGATCTTTTCAAATACCGTTCTCGCCTTTTCGAGTTTCGGCGTAATCACATAGGCGCAATACCCCGCATTCTTGTTGCGGTTGTAGTAGTTCTGGTGGTAATCTTCGGCTACATAGAAAGTCGTGGCCGGCGACAAGGCCGTCACCAATCTTGCGCCGTAGGTATTGGCCGTATTGAGCAGGTCGATGTAATCCTGTGCCAGTTCTTTTTGGCGTTCGTTGTGGTAAAAAATTTCGCTGCGGTATTGCGTGCCGATGTCGTTGCCCTGGCGGTTCAATGTCGTCGGGTCGTGCGTGGCAAAAAATACGCGAAGCAAGTCTTCGTATTTGACCTGGTTCGGATCGAAGACGATTTCAATCGCTTCGGCGTGACCGGTCGCGCCACTGCTGACTTGTTCATAGGTTGGATTGGGTCTGGCGCCGCCGATGTAACCCGAGCGCACCGATTGGACGCCTTCCATTTCAAGGAAAACGGCTTCGGTACACCAGAAGCAACCGCCGGCAAATGTGGCTATTTCAGTTGTGTTCATCTGTTTGTGGTGTTAAAATGAAGTACAAAATTAGCCAATAATCCAGCCTGCATTATTACAGTTAACGTAAATTTATCAATCCCGTTGGGTTTAAACGAGCCAAAATGTTCGTTTCTTTGTAGAAACTGTTCCAAAGATGATCCAAGCCAAAAACATCAATAAATATTACGACCAATTGCACGTCCTCAAAGGCGTGGATTTGCTGATTAAAAAAGGTGAAATCGTTTCGATCGTCGGCGCTTCGGGTGCGGGCAAAACGACCTTGCTGCAGATCCTCGGTACTTTGGACAAGCCGACTTCTGGACAGGCGATGGAATTGCGCATCAATGACGAAGATGTATTGCACATGAACGACAAGACCTTGTCTAAATTCCGCAACCTCAACCTCGGGTTCATCTTCCAGTTCCACCAATTGCTGCCCGAATTTACCGCCTTGGAAAATGTATGCCTGCCGGCCTTTATCGCACACCGACCGAAATACGACGTGGAAACCGAAGCCAAAAGATTGCTGCACTACCTCGGGCTCTCGCACCGCATGGACCACAAACCGGGCGAACTCTCGGGCGGGGAACAGCAACGCGTAGCGGTCGCACGCGCCTTGATCAACAAACCGGCGGTCATTTTTGCCGACGAACCTTCTGGGAATCTCGACACGGCTTCCGCCGAAAACCTGCACCAATTGTTCTTCAAATTGCGCGATGAATTCGGGCAGACGTTTGTGATCGTCACGCACAATGAAGACCTCGCCAACATGGCCGATCGCAAATTGGTGATGGTCGATGGGCTCATCAGCAACGGTTAATTTTCCACCGATCAAAAACATGGATTTTCCTGAACTGCAATCTTTCCTCAACGAGAAAGCCGACTTGTACAACAACCCGAATTTTATCGAAAGCGACCCGATACAAATCCCGCATTTGTTTTCTGCCAAGGAAGACATCGAAATTGCCGGATTCCTGAGCGCCTCGATTGCGTGGGGCAACCGCAAGATGATCATCAACAACGCGCACAAAATGATGGATTTGCTCGGCAACGCGCCTTATGATTTTGTGATGTCGCACTCGGAAACCGATTTGGAACGGCTGGAACATTTCGTCCACCGCACGTTCAACGGAGGTGACTTTTCGACCTTCATCAAAGGTCTCAAACACATTTATCAAAACCACGGCGGACTGGAGCGCATCTTCAGCAAGAACCAACAAGACGGCAGCCTGCAACACAGCATTTCCGAATTCAAGAAGGCTTTTTTTGAAATCGAACACCAAAACCGCACCCAGAAACACGTCTCGGACCCGATGAACAATTCGGCGGCCAAACGCCTCAACATGTTCCTGCGCTGGATGGTGCGCAACGACAAAAAAGGCGTTGACCTTGGCATCTGGAACAGCATTTCGCCCGCGCTGCTTTCGTGTCCGCTCGATGTGCATTCGGGAAATGTCGCGCGCAAATTGGGTTTGCTGAATCGAAAACAGAACGACGCCAAAGCATTGGCCGAACTCGATACTGTCTTAAGGAAACTCGACCCGACCGATCCGGTCAAATATGATTTTGCGTTGTTCGGACTGGGTGTTTTTGAAAAATTCTGATTACCGGATCGAATGGAGCCAGTCGAGCGTGACGGGTTTTGAAACGAAACTTTTGACAGTGGAATATTCCTTGGCCTTTTCAATTTCGCGCGCATCGATCGAGGAAGATATGATGTAGATGCGCAATCGGTCCTTGAACGGCAACTTTTCGACTTCATCGAGAAATTGCCAGCCGTCGAGCACGGGCATATTCAGATCGAGGAAAATCAGGCTGGGCACGGTTTCGTCCTTGGCAAATTGGTTGACCAAAACTTCGATCGCGTCGGAACCGTTGCTGATGTTGACGACTTCTTCGAAATGCTGGGTTTTCTGTAGCAATTTCCGGAGCACAAACACAAAGATTTCGTCGTCGTCGATCACATAAGTCAGGGCAAACTTTTGCATCACAAAACGACTTTAAAAATAGAGCCTTGGCCGGGCTGGCTTTCCACCTCAATGGTTCCGCCGAGCGCCTCTACGTGGTTCTTGCTCATGAACAACCCGAGCCCGACCGCATCTTCATTGCCGTGGAAAGTTTTGTACATGCCGAAAATTTTGTTGCGGTTCCGGAACAAATCGATGCCACGGCCGTTGTCCTTGACCAGGATTTCGGTTTTCGAATTGCTTTTCTTGGCGCTGATTTCAATCTCTGGATTGCGTTCGGGCGATTTGTATTTGATCGCGTTGGTGATCAGGTTGAACATGATGCTTTCGAAATAAGACGGAATCGTCTTGATTTCCATATCATCGGGAACGGCAATGGTGATGGCGGTATTTTCCTTTTTGATGATGCCGTTGACACCGTGCAGCGTTTTCTCGATTTCCGATTTGAGGTTGAGCCTGACCTTGCTTTCCTTCGACCCGAGCTGGATGTTGATCGTTTCATTGAGGTAATGGATCGTCTCGCACAGCTTGTTGTTGCTTTCCTTGAGCAGTTGGAAATATTCGCATTTCTCGGTTTCGTCGTTGGTATCGTCGATCAGGTCGATGATCATCGACATATTGCTCGTGTTCGAACGGATGTTGTGCGATATGATGTAAGTAAAATCGAGCAGTTTCTCGTTGAGCTTTTTGGCCACTTCATACAATTTCTCAAATTCGCGTTCGGTTTCGCGGTGCGCGTATTGCTCGACGAGCAAGGTCATGATGTCGCCGGCGGCACGGGCAAAAGCCAAATCGGCTTCGGACCAATTGCGCTGGTGGTCGCAGTTTTCGCAGCACAGCACGCCAATGAGATGGCCGTTTTCGCGGATCGGCAGATCGAGCATATCGGTAATGCGACGCGGCGAGAGATAACTCTGGGTGAGTTCTTTGGTATACGGATTCGAAACGGCATCGTGCGCCACGATAGCGATCCCTTCCTTGAGCGCGTTGAAATAATTGGGCAGTTCCGAGGCAAGCAAATCCTTGTCGGTGCGGTGTTCCCCCGATTGGTTGTCATACAAATCCAGGCAGACCAATTTGTCTTCTAGAATTTTCCAGAAACCCACACGGTCGATCTGTAATCCGGCGGCAACCGTTTCGGTGATGACTTTGTAAATGTCTTCGAGTGAGTCATAATCGCGCAACGACGATTTGTACAATTTGGTCAGCAAATCGAAATGTTCTTGCGTAAACAGTAAATTGTTGCTGATGTTGCTTTGTTTCATCGGGGGTTCAATTTAAGAATGTTTATTCCTATGAAAATTAACATTTTTATTCATTACAATCACAATTATAATAGTTAAATATTATGTATTTAGAATTATTCTTGCCAAACTGTTAAATTATATTTAATTTAAATCATTTCGATTAAAATCAAGTTTGTGTACCTTTGCCCAAAATCACCGCAAAATGAGTACGTTCGAACAGTTCAACCTCCCAAAATCATTGCAAAAAGCGATGGACGACTTGGGATTCCAAAACCCTACGCCCATCCAGCAGAAGTCTTTTTCCGTGATCATGTCGGGCCGTGACATGATGGGCATTGCACAAACCGGAACCGGAAAAACGTTTGCCTACTTGCTGCCGCTGTTCAAATTGTACAAGTTCACACCTACCGAAACCCCAAAAATCGTCATCCTCGTCCCTACGCGCGAACTCGTCGTACAGGTCGTGGAAGAAGTCGAAAAACTGACCAAATACATGTCGGTGCGCACCTTGGGGATTTACGGCGGCGTCAACATCAATACCCAAAAAACCTCTGTCTACGAAGGGATTGACGTATTGGTTGGCACCCCGGGCCGTGTGATGGACCTCGCGCTCGATAACGTGATCCGATTCGACGAGACGCAAAAACTCGTCATCGACGAATTCGACGAAATGCTCAACCTCGGGTTCCGTCCGCAGATTACCTCGATCCTGGCGATGATGAAACCCAAAAGACAAAACATCCTGTT
Source organism: Flavobacterium sp. (assembly GCF_047602195.1). Taxonomy (GTDB): domain Bacteria; phylum Bacteroidota; class Bacteroidia; order Flavobacteriales; family Flavobacteriaceae; genus Flavobacterium. Next base: position 49,918 of record NZ_JASGHW010000001.1, on the reverse strand, counting down.
CTCGGCTACGATGACCGACGAGGTCGATGAAATGCTCGAAGATTATTTCGATTTCCCCGAAGAAGTCACGCTTGCCGCCTCGGGAACACCGCTTGAAAAAATTGCACAATCGGTTTATTCCGTCCCGAATTTCAATACCAAGATCAACCTGCTCAAACAGTTGCTCAACCAAGACGAATCGATGGAACGCATCCTGGTTTTTGTCAACAACAAGAAAATCGCCGACATGCTGCATGAGCGCATCGACGCCGATTTTTCCGAACAATTTGGCGTGATCCATTCGAATAAATCACAGAATTACCGTCTCAATACGATGGCCGAATTCCAGCAAGGGAATTTGCGCGGCATCATCACGACCGATGTCATGGCGCGCGGACTCGACATTTCGAACATTTCGCATGTGATTAATTTCGAGATGCCCGAATTGCCCGAACAATACATCCACAGAATTGGACGAACCGGCCGTGCCGACGCCACCGGGATCGCAATCAGTTTTGTGACGCCACGCGAGGAAGAAATGAAAATCGAAGCAGAAATGCTCATGAACCAGGAAATCGACACCATGGATTTGCCTGAAGATATCGAAATCTCCACCCAACTGATCGGCCCTGAAAAGGAAAAGGAAAAAGTCAAGTTCCTGATGAAAAAGCCGAAAATCAGCGACAGCGGCGCCTTTCATGAAAAATCGGCCAAGAATAAAAAAGTGAATCTTGGCGGCCCCGGGAAAACCAAAAAGAAAACGGGTTCGGTCAACCGAAATCTGTTGCGTGAGCAGAATAAAAAGCGCAATAAAAAAAAGTGATTTTAGATCGTCGGATTTTCAGATTATCGGATCGTCAGAATCTGAAAATCTGAAAAATCCGAAAATCTGAAAATCTACTCCACAAAAACCAGACAAACCGGCGAACACAATTCGATTCTTTTACCAGTGTCGGTCAACATTCCCGTTTGGGCATTCCGTTCAAAAATCACCACATCATTGGTATACTGGTGCGCGACGAGCACGTATTTCCCAGTCGGGTCGATAACAAAATTACGCGGCTCTTTTCCTTGCGTGGGGATGCTCTGTTTGCGTGTGAGCTTGCCGTTGGAATCGATGGCGAACACCGCAATCGTATTGGCTTCTCCCCTATTGGTCGCATATAAAAATTTCCCGTCGGGCGAAATATGGATGTCGGCCGCACTGGTTTCACCTGTAAAATCCTTGGTCACGATCGTCGTTTCCTGAACCCTGCGCAGCTTGGCGTTTTCATAGGCGAAAACTGTCAAAGTACCGTCAAGTTCCTGCAACAAGTAGATGAATTTGCCGTTGGGCGAAAAGGTCAAATGCCGCGGTCCGCTTCCTGTTTTGATGGCGATGGTGTCCTTGAATTTGAGGATTTCGTTTTCAGATTCGGGTTGGTATCGGTACAAATAAATGCGGTCGGTGCCAAGGTCGTTCGCCAAAACGAATTGTTTGTCGGGCGAAAACTGCAATTGGTGCACGTGCGGGCTTTCCTGGCGTTTGGTGGTGCTTTTACCGCGGTGCTGAATGACTTGCTTGGCCTTGAGTAAACTGCCATCATCGCTTTTCTTGAAAACGGCAATCGATCCACCCGAATAATTGGCGACCAGCACATTTGTATCGTCGTTGATGATGTGGCATGGATCAGCGCCTTCGGACGACAATTTGTTCACCAAAACTATTTTTCCCGATTTGGCATCGTATGCAAACGCACTCACGGTACTTTCCTTGCCGCTTTCGTTGACGCTGTAAATCATTTTTTGGTCGGGTGAAACCGACAGGAAACTGGGATTGGACACTTTGTCGGATTGGCTTTTCAATTTGCTGTCGGCGGTTTCCGCATTGAAATCGTAAGTGTAGATGCCGTCGCTTTTGCAATTGTTGGTATAGGTCCCGATCAATAAATTGTAATGCTTTTGGGCATGGGCGCTCGCAAAAAAGACAATCGATGCAACAAGGGGAAAATATTTTTTCATGGATGGATTTTGATTGATGTAAATGTAAATCTTTATAAATTTAAAATGGAATTAACACGGTTCAAAATGAAAAAAATGGTATTTTTGACAGCCGTGAAAAAGCCAAACCAAACCTGACGGCAAAGTAAATTCGCAAACAGAATGCAGTTCAAGCACCCGGAAATCCTTTACTTCCTTTTTTTACTGGCCATTCCCATTCTGGTGCATCTGTTCCAATTGCGGCGTTTCAAGAAAGAATATTTCACCAATGTGCGTTTCCTCAAGGAATTGTCGATCCAAACGCGCAAAAGCTCGAAACTCAAGAAATACCTGCTGCTGGCCACGCGATTGCTGTTGCTCGCCTGTGTGATATTGGCTTTTGCCCAACCTTTTTTCAAGGCCAAGGATGCCAACAATGCGACCAACGAAATGTTCATCATCCTCGACAATTCGTTCAGTATGCAGGCCAAAGGACAGAAGGGCGAACTGCTCAAACGCGCGGTACAGGATTTACTCGAAAGCGCGCCCGAAAACATGCCATTTTCGCTGATTACGAACTCGGAGAATTTTTGGAACACCGACATCAAGTCGATCCGCAACGATTTGCAGAATTTGAACTATTCGGCCGCCCCGTTCCAACTCGACCAACAGATCGCCAAGATCAAGTCGCGTCCGTCGGTCTTTGACAAAGACATCATTGTGATCACCGATGCGGTCGGATTGCAACAAAACCAACTCAAAAACCTCGATCCCAAATCGAATACCTATTTCATCCTCCCAAAAGCCGAGCAGAAAAACAATGTGGCCATCGACAGCGTCTACATCAAGCAGACGCTCGACAATTTCTATGACATCGGCATCGACCTGAAATTGTACGGTGAACTTTCGAACGACATTCCGATAGCGCTGTACAACAAAAACAAGCTCGTTGCCAAGACGCTCGTGCCATTCGACAACAAACAAAAATCGATCGGGTTTACGATTCCGAAAGAAGATTTCAACGGTTATGTTTCGATCACAGACAACGGGCTCGAATACGACAACAAACTGTTTTTCAGCATTTCCAAACCCGAAAAAACCAACGTCATTGCCATAGGGGAAGCCGATAAAAATGCGTTCCTGGCGCGCATCTACACCAACGACGAATTCAATTACAACAGTTTCACGCCGGGCGCACTCGACTACAACCTGCTCGAGAAACAGGATGCCATCGTGGTCAACCAGCTCAAGGAAATCCCGCAGGCTTTGCAAACGACGCTCAAATCGTTTGTGGAGAAAGGCGGCAATTTGGTGGTGATTCCAGCGGCCGACAGCCCGGTTTCGAACCTCAATGCCTTTTTGTCTTCGTTTGGCGCGATCCAATTCAAGACGGCGCAACCGACGAAAAAATTGGTGACGAAAATCAACTTCAACCATCCGCTGTTTCGTTCGGTTTTCGAGAAAAAAATCGACAATTTCCAATATCCCGAAACCAAAATCGGTTTCCCGATCGGTACCAATGCTCCGGCGGCGTTGACCTATGAAGACCAGAGCGCGTTTTTGGTCGGCATCCAGAATCCGGTTTCGGCGGTCTATGTTTTTACGGCCCCGATCGACAAGGCCAATTCGAATTTCCAGAATTCGCCCTTGATTGTCCCGACCTTTTACAACATGGCGCAAAGCAGCAGAAAAACGGGCATCATTGCGATGACCATCGGTGAAAACAAACTGTTTTTTGTCGATGCCTTGTTGTCGAAAGACGAAATCGTTTCGGTCAAGGATGTGGCCGATGCCTCGGGGGAAAAGTTCATTCCGGTGCAGCAGATCCTCAACAACAAAGTCAAGCTCACCTTCAACGATTATCCCGAACAGGCTGGAAATTTTGGCATTTTCAAACAAGACGAACTGCTTAGAAACATCAGTTTCAATTACGCCCGCACCGAAAGCGACCTCAATCTGGCCAACCCCGATGCGATCTCCGACTACAAAACGGCCGAAAACGCCGACCATGTTTTCAACCTTTTGCAAACCAACCGCACCGACAACCAAATCTGGAAATGGTTTGTTATTTTTGCATTGTTATTCTTAATTACCGAAATACTCATCCAAAAACTGGTCAAATGAACCTAATCATCAGAGCCGCCAAGATCATCGATCCCCAAAGTAAGTTTCACGACAAAACAGTCGATTTGCACATTGAAAACGGGACGATACTCAAGATTGGCTCCACGTTGCCCAACCCAGACAAACGCAAGGAAATCAAACTAGACAATCTACACGTTTCGCAAGGCTGGTTCGACAGCAGCGTGTCATTGGGCGAACCGGGTTTTGAAGACCGCGAAACGATTGCCAATGGCCTGAATGTGGCCGCCAAAAGCGGATTTACCGCGATTGCTTTGCAACCCAATTCGCTGCCCATCATCGACAACCAATCGCAGGTCAATTTTGTACAGTCGAGGGCAAATGGTTCGGCGACCCAATTGTTCCCGATCGGGGCGCTGACCAAGAACTCGGAAGGCAAAGACCTGGCCGAATTGTACGATATGAAAAATGCCGGGGCGGTGGCCTTTGGCGATTACAATAAGCATCTCGAAAACGCGAACCTGCTCAAGATTGCCCTGCAGTATGCACAGGATTTCGACGGACTCGTGATTGCATATGCCCAAGACTCGAATATCAAAGGAAACGGCGTGGCCAACGAGGGCATCGTTTCGACCCGTCTCGGATTGAAAGGCATCCCGAATCTCGCCGAGGAATTGGTAGTCGCACGCAACTTGTTTTTACTCGAATACACGGGCGGTAAAATGCATATTCCGACAATTTCAACGGCCAAATCGGTACAATTGATCAAGGAAGCCAAAGCCAAGGGATTGCAAGTCACGTGCAGTGTTTCGGTACATCATCTGGTGTTGACCGATGGAAAACTGGACGGATTCGACACGCGATATAAAGTGACGCCGCCGTTGCGCACCGATGCCGACCGAAAAGCTTTGCTCAAAGGCATCAAGGACGGAACGATTGACATGGTTACCTCCGACCACAACCCGATTGACATCGAACACAAGAAAATGGAATTCGATTTGGCCAAAAACGGCACCATCGGTTTGGAAAGCGCTTTTGGGGCTTTGATGACCGTACTTCCGCTGGAAACCATTGTCGAAAAACTCACGGCCGGAAAATCGATTTTCGGAATGGAAAACAACGCCATTGCGGAAGGCGAAAAAGCCAGCCTGACGCTTTTCACCCCCGAAGGAAATTGGGTCTTCACCAAAGAAAACATCCAATCCAAATCTAAAAATTCGGCTTTTTTGAACACCAAAATGACCGGACGCGCCTACGGCATCTACAACCAAGGAAAATTATCGTTGCATGAATAATACCGTCGAAGAAGGAAAAACCACGGCCATTGTCGCTTACCTGACCATCATTGGTGCGGTAACTGCCATTTTTATGAACCAGGACAAGAAGAATGAATTCGCTTCGTTCCACATTCGCCAGGCGCTGGGAATTTTCCTGTCGTTTTTCCTGCTCAGTTATTTTGTAGGAAACATCGACAGTTGGACCGCTTCGGTGGCGTTTTATATCTTTTACTTTGTGTTGTGGATGTACGGATTTTTGGGCATGCTCCAAGGTAAAATGAACCTAATCCCGGTACTGGGACAATACTTCCAAAAGTTTTTCAAATCGGTTTGATTACTTATTGAGGTAAACCCAACCGGTTTTGGTTGCCTCGTTTTTGAAATCGATCACGTAATAATAGACCCCGGTAGGCAATTCCTTTCCGTCATCGGTTTGTCCGACCCACTGGTTGGTGTAATCGCTTTTGCCATACACCTGCACCCCATAACGGTTGAAAATCTTGATTCCGGACGCCTGCATCAAACGCAGGTCGAAGAAATCGTTCGAACCGTCGCCGTTGGGCGAAACGCCACGCTGGATGTCGCAATAGGTATTTTCGAGCACAATGTCGTGGTCGCGTGAACAGCCATCGGCGGTAGTCACCGTAACCGAAAACGACAACGGTAAAGCAGCCTGTGCATTGGATTGCTGAAAGGCCGTCACGTTGAACACATTCGAAGTCGATACCTGGTTGTTTGCATACTGCCAATCGTAGGATGCCGTTTGCGGATCAAAACCATTGGCAATCGGGACAGGCTGCAAAAACAATTGTCCGGCATTGCAAAATTTGTTGATATCGAAGTCAAATGCATCATAAACCCCAACCTGCATGGTCGCTTGCCGGCCACAGGAACCATCAGGATAAAAAGTATACAATGTGGTTTGCATATTGTTTTCAACAGGTTGCCAGTGGCCTGTGATGCCTTCCAAGGAAACCAACGGCAAACCAAATGATTCTCCTCGGCAAATGCCCGGCAGGGGTTCGAATGTAGGGCTTGTTATCGGCAAGACTTCAATACTTTCCGAAATCGAAAGCGGGTTGGAACAATTGCCACCAACGCCCAAGATGTGCGTCAGTTCGATCTGTTGGTCGGCGTTGGCATTATTGACCGAAACCACGACCGAACCATTGCTCCCGACGGTGACCGTTTGCTGTGCACCGTCATTGATGGCATAGGTAATCTGATCTCCTGCGGCGGCATTGATCGTAAAAACGGCATTTTCGCCTGCACAAATCGGGGTTTGTACGGTCAACGTGGGTGGCGCGCACACCGAACCGCAAATGTAAACGATGGGCGGTGTGATGAAATCGAAGGTTTGCTGGGTGGCTTCATTGAAACTTCCATCTCCCATGGAACCTTCAATACGGTGCCCGACATATCCATACCTGGGACTGCCCAATTTGACGACGGCCGTCGAATGCCCGCCCACTTCCACTTGCGTAATGACATCGGTGGGCAGGATGCCATTGGGTATTTTAAGGTAATTGGCGTCGAATTCGTTATCAAGCCCCAGCATGTACCGGTCGTTATTCCCTGCAGTAAGCAATTGTCCGTTCTGCCTGATGATGGCCAATCCGGGCGCGCCGTCAAAATGTTCGTTGGCCGAAATCCAGGTGGCATCGGTAACCTCGTTCCAATCCAAGGTCATGGCTTTCACCCAACTAAACCTTTCAAAGGTACTGTTGTCGCCCAATTGCGCGAACATGTTGCGCCCCAACCCATACACTTTTCTATCTGTTCCCAAAATATAATAGGACGTATTGGCCGAATAGATGTTGGTCGATACAATCATCTTGATGCCGGGCAATCCTTCGGGCAAAACCATTTGCGTGGCGTAATTCCTGTTTTGCGGCGGGGTTCCATCACCAAAATAAACCGATCTTCCCCAGGTCCACAATGTCCCATCCGATTTCAAGGCATAGCCCACCGAAACATTGCCGCGCGCTACAATGATGTCGGTAAGCGGTTCATTCGGGGCGGTCATGACTTGCGACCATTGGGTTGCGCTGCCGTTTCCGCCATTGCCCCTGACATCCGGGCCGTTCATAGACAGTACATAAACGTTTCCTGAACAACTCGTTATAATGATGGTCTCCGAAGTCACGAAAAGCATTTTTACCTGTTCCGGCGATACACCCGCCGGCAACCCATCGGTCTTTCCGGCGACCGTGAGTTTTTTGAAATAGGTATCGGCTATTTGATAATCGACTACGACTCCCGGACCACCAATGGCAAACAAACCTGTAGAGGTGAGCACGATCATTTGCTGGGCACCGCCGATTCCTACTTTATAAACCGTACCGGTCAACTGCGGATAGTTGGTATTGTCGATGAAAGCCGGGGAATAAAAACTCCAGCCGGAATCCATGTCTTCGCCCCAGACCTTCCACAGCGCATCGGGTTGCTGGATATAGGTGGCGTGAAAACCCGATCCCATATTGTCGTATTCGATATCGGCCGCATTGTCATTCGAATAAAGACCGGCATTGCCGTTACACCCGATTTCGGTGCATTGCGACCAGGCGGCGAGCTGCCACAACAAAAGAAATGCGGCAAGAAGTGTAGAAGTTTTTTGTTTCACGAGCTCGATTTTTAGGGATTTGTAGTAGTAATCGAATGCGTTCGGCTATTTTTTCGCCAGTATTTTTAATTTACATTTGTGCTGATTTTTACCAAATATATATTTTATTAACATACATTTCCTAAAATACCCTAATATGCCGTTACATTATTTGGTTCGCGAACCCAAAACCAAAAAAGACAAAAACCCACTTTTGCTGCTGCTGCACGGTTATGGCAGCAATGAAGAAGATTTGTTTTCGTTCGCCTCCGAACTCCCTGAACAATCCTATGTGATTTCGGCCCGTGCACCCTATGACTTGATGTACGGCAGCTACGCCTGGTATGCGATCAATTTCGATGCCGACGAGAACAAGTTTTCCGACATCGGGCAAGCGATCGAATCGCGTGATCTGATTGCCAATTTTATAGATGAACTGGTTGCGAAATATCCCATCGATGCCGAAAACATCACTTTGATTGGATTCAGCCAAGGGTCGATCTTGAGTTATGCCGTGGCACTTTCCTATCCGCAAAAAATCAAGCAGGTCGTGGCGATGAGCGGTTATGTGAATCCAGAAATGGCCGTTGCCCATTTTGCACAGAACGATTTCTCCAAGCTACGTATTTTTGCCTCGCACGGTACGGTAGACCAAGTCATTCCGGTGGATTGGGCACGCAAGACCAAACCTTTTCTGGACCAACTCTATGTTGAAAATGTTTACAAGGAATATCCGGTCGGACATGGCGTTTCGCCGCAGAATTTCTATGATTTCAGGAATTGGCTTGAAAATTCGGTAGCCTAGCCCTGATTGAAGTGTAAATCCTTTTATGCAGCACAGCGGAATAAAAGATTGCAACGGAAAGCAGGATTAAGCTCCTAAAAATAGAAAGCCGGAAACATTGCATTTCCGGCTTCCTTATTTGAATAAGCTGCTTCTTAGTTGGTCGATTTCGGATACAAAAACGAATCCACCACCACAAAACTCACCGATTCGTCAGGGTTGGTGAAATACTTGAGCACCACTTCTCCCCAGTATTCACCGTCGCTGTAGTCGGCCAAAATCCAACGGTGGTTGACGACCTTGATCTTGTTGATGATGAATTTCTGTGCCCCGATCTGTTCCTGTCCGGTATACGGATTGCCTTTCGGGTCTTCGTTGTAATCGAGCAGTTTTTCGGTGACCAGTGGGATGAGTTTGTCGTACGGAATGAATTTGCCGTTGGTCGCGCTGACTTCGAGGTAATTCTGTGCGTTCTGGTTGTTCTCGAGCGCGAAGTAATTCGCATCGTCGATTTTGGCCGTCAATGCTGCGATGCTGTCGGTCAATTTTTTGCTGACTTCGCCGCTGTGGCCTTTCTCGAAATTGGCTTCCTTGCTGAAATAGGCATACGTGAACACGTTCATCAACACGGCGAGAATGAACAAATAAAGGAACAGTGATTTTTTCATCTTAAATGGTAATTGCTAGGTTATCGTAGGCCACAAAAACGTTCTCGGGCAACTTGCTCTGGATCTCGGCGTGGAATCCGAAAGTATGGCTGATGTGCGTGAGATAAGTTCTTTCCGGCCGCACCAAAGTTATAAAATCGAGCGCTTCCTGCAAATTGAAATGCGAATGGTGCGCTTCTTCGCGCAATGCATTCACCACAAGCACTTTGACGCCTTTGAGTTTGTCGATTTCGGAAGCCTCGATGGTTTTCACATCGGTCAGGTAGGCAAAATCGTCGATACGGTAACCGAAAACCTGTAAATTGCCATGCATGACGTTGATTGGAATCGCGGTTTTGTCGCCGAGCGCAAACGGCTGGTTGTTGACCACTTCGATTGGAATCACCGAAGGCGCACCCGGGTATTTGTTTTCGGTCTCGAACACATAGTCGAAACGGCGCGCCAGGTTGTCTAGGACGCGTTTGTGCCCATAAACCGGCATATCGCCTTGGCGGAAATTGAACGGCCGGATGTCGTCCATACCGGCGGTATGGTCGGAATGTTCGTGCGTATAAACGATACCATCGACGCGCTGGCAACCCGAAGTGAGCATCTGCTGGCGGAAATCGGGGCCGCAATCGACCACAAAAGAATGGCCTTCCCACGAAATCCAAATCGAAACCCGTAACCTTTTGTCCTTGGGGTCGCTGCTCAGGCAAACCGGATGATGACTCCCGATGACGGGAATGCCCTGAGAAGTTCCGGTGCCTAAAAAATATACGTTCAACTGTGTTATTTTTTTACAAAAATAGCATTAATATCTTTTATTAAAGCCCCAATTTGTTAACTTTGTCTTGTTTTGACAGAGCAATTACAATGGATATTGAAATTAAATTAAAAGGCGACAAAGTCATTGAGACGATTCCATCGGTCAAGGACAAGGCGCTGCGAATCAACCTAAACGAAAACATTTACGGAACTTTCGCCGAAATTGGTGCCGGACAGGAAACTGTGCGTCATTTCTTTCGTTCGGGCGGTTCTTCGGGTACGATTGCTAAGGCAATGTCGGCCTACGATAAGGATTTCAGTGATGCGATTTATGGCGTCGAGAGCGATGGCCGTTATGTGACTGAAAGCCGTCTCAAAAAAATGCTCACGCACGAAGTCAACCTCATTGAAAGACGTTTGAGCCGTGAGAAACACCCCAACAAGATTTTCTTCAGCTATGCCAATACGGTGGCAACGATCGACTTTGCCAAGCAGTTCAAGGGCCACGGCTGGGTCGGGATCAAATACCAAATCGAGCCTGACGAAGATTATAACGAAATTACTTTACACATCCGTTTCAAGGAAACCGATGCGCGTTTGCAACAGGAAACGTTGGGCGTACTTGGTGTGAACCTGATTTACGGTGCGTTCTACAAATACAACGACCCGAAAAAATTGCTGCGTTACCTGTACGACCATCTGGACAAGGACCAGTTGGAAATCGACACGATCAATTTCTCGGGACCGCGTTTTGCCGATGTCGACAACCGACTCATGAGTTTGCAGCTCGTTAAGAACGGCATGACCGACGCGGTGATGTTCGACCCAGACGGCAAGAACATTTTACCCGCTGCGATTTTATACAAGAAAAACATTTTGGCCTTGCGCGGCAGTTTCCGTCCGGTAACCAAAGTGAACATGGACATGTACGAGAAATCGTTGAAAATGTTCCTCGAGGAAAGCAAGGTCAGCAAGGAAAATACATTGGTCGTTTTTGAGATTACACTTTCGAATTTGCGTTCGGAAGGCGAAATCGACGAACGCGACTTCATGGACCGCGCCGAATTGCTGTGCTCACTGGGACAAACGGTCATGATCTCGAACTTCCAGGAATACTACAAAGTGGTCGAATACTTCTCGAGCTACACCAAGGCGAGAATGGGATTGGCGATGGGCGTGAACAACCTCGTCGACATTTTCGATGAGAAATATTACCGTCATTTGAGCGGTGGAATCCTCGAAGCGTTTGGTAAATTGTTCTACCGCGATTTGAAAGTGTTCCTGTACCCGATGGTGGGCGAAGAAGGCGAAATCATCAATTCGGAGAATTTGAAAGTACATCCGCGAATGAAGGAATTGTACAAATTCTTCAAGTTCAACGGCAAGGTCGTCGACATCAACGATTTCGATCCGCATACTTTGGAAGTATTCTCGCGCGAAGTACTCAAAATGATCGGCAACGGCAAACCGGGCTGGGAAGAAATGCTCCCGAAAGGTATTGCCGAAATCATCAAACAGCACCAGTTGTTTGGTTATGACCCGAACAGGATTTTGGAGAAAACCAATTAGAAACAAGACCGCTGCGCTTCTAGAGCAAAGAACCAAGACATCATAAAAAGATGTTTCGAAAATAAAAAAACCGTTTGGGATTCCAGACGGTTTTTCTTTTTTAGATTCTTTCAGCGAAGCGGTCTTGCAGCGCAGCGGTCTTGGCTCTAATAGTAAAGCGGTCTATTTCAAAATCTGTGCAGCGTGCTCCTTCGTCTTGACTTTCTCAATCACCTCCTCCAAAATTCCTTTTTCGTTGATGACAAAAGTGGTGCGGTGGATGCCGTCGTATTCGCGGCCCATGAATTTCTTCGGACCCCAAACGCCAAACGCATTGATAACCGATTTGTCTTCGTCGGCCAGTAATGGAAACGGCAAGTTGTATTTGGTAATGAACTTGGCCTGCTTCTTTTGCGTGTCGGCACTCACCCCAAGCAGTTCATAACCTTGCGCCTGAAAGGTCTGATAATTGTCGCGCAGGTTACAGGCTTCGTTGGTACAACTGGGCGTATCGGCGGCGGGATAGAAAAAGACGACGAGTTTTTTGCCTTTGTAATCGGAAAGTTGGTGGAGTTTGCCGTCTTGGTCGAGGGCTTTGAAATTGGGCGCTTTGTCGCCGGGTTTGAGGTGTGTCATTTTTTGCGGATTGAATAAAACTTCGAAATTCGTTGTTCGTTAATCAACATTCGACATTTTTGAATTTCATTTTTTGAATTTCGAATAATGAACAACGAATGCCGAATATTGAACTGGGTTCCTGCCCCGGATTCCTTCGGCAGTCGCTTCGCTCGTGTGAAGCGGTATCCTTTTTCCTGTTTCTTTAACAGGGAAAAGATAGAGCGGAAAGCCGGATTAGGCCCAAAAAACCATTATATTTACGCTGCAAATTTACGCATAAATGACCAAAAAAGAACGCGCCCAATTCGTCATCCAGACGCTCAAAGAAATTTACCCGACGGTTCCGATCCCGCTCGACCACAAAGATGCATATACGCTGCTGATTGCGGTATTGTTATCGGCGCAATGCACCGATGTACGTGTGAACCAAATCACGCCGATCTTGTTTGCCAAGGCCGACAATCCGTATGATATGGTCAAGATGAGCATCGAGGAAATCAAGGAAATCATCAAGCCGTGCGGGCTTTCGCCGATGAAATCGAAAGGCATCCATGGTTTGTCTGAAATTTTGATTGAGCAATACAACGGGCAAGTGCCGCAGAGTTTTGAGGCTTTGGAAGCCTTGCCTGCCGTCGGTCACAAAACGGCGAGTGTGGTAATGAGCCAGGCGTTTGGCGTTCCGGCTTTTCCGGTCGATACGCACATCCACCGGTTGATGTACCGCTGGGGCTTGTCGGATGGAAAAAATGTGGTGCAGACCGAGAAAGATGCCAAGGCATTGTTTCCCAAAGAAACCTGGAATGATTTGCATCTGCAGATCATTTACTACGGGCGCGAATATTCTCCGGCGCGCGGCTGGAACCTTGACAACGACATTATTACGAAGGAAATCGGAAGAAAATCGGTTTTGGACGACTATTATAAATTAGCCAAGCCTCGAAAATAATTTTTTTAGAGCACTTGCGAACTGGCGAAGCAATTCTCGAATTAATAGATTCTAATTCGAGAATTCGTGGCCAGCAAAAAAAACATCCCGATTGGATCGGGATGTTTCTTTAATTAGCTATGTTTTCAATTTTCATTTTACCCACTTTGATAAAGCTCAGTGCTTTGGAGTAACTCAATAAAAAAGAAACGGTCTCTTTTTTAGGTTTCATTGAATTGGTAACTAATTTTTCTTTAGAGTAAATTTTTGCCATGCTGCAGTTTTTATTGTTAGGTATAACTACAACGTGAAGTTACTCAAAATATTATTTAGTTGGTCAAAATAATTTGATGTTTTTCAATGACTTTGCGCAAATTCATCAGGGCATAACGCATACGTCCGAGTGCGGTATTGATGCTAACGCCTGTCAATTCTGAGATTTCTTTGAAACTGAGGTCCTGATAGATACGCATCATGAGCACCTCTTTCTGGTCTTCGGGCAATTCCTCGATGAGTCTTTTGAGGTCCATTTCGACCTGGTCCGAAATCATCTGGTTTTCGATCGTCAGGGAATTGTCGCTCATGATCGAAAAAATAGAAAACTCATCGGTTTCCCTGAACATCGGCATTTTTTTGTTTTTGCGGAAATGGTCAATGATCAGGTTGTGTGCGATTCGCATCACCCATGGCAGGAATTTCCCTTCCTCGTTGTATGAATTGGATTTCAGGGTTTTGATTACTTTGATAAAAGTATCTTGGAAAATGTCGTCTGAGATATCACGGTCGGCTATCTTTGAATAGATGAAACCATATATCTTGGATTCATGCCTGGTGATCAATGTAGCTAAAGCACTTTCGTCTCCTGCGACATAGTTCTTCACCAATAAAGCGTCTGGGGTTTGAACATTAGCCATAAAATTACCTTTTAGTTTTGATTTAAGTTTTGAGCGTTTTCTCTAAAAAGTAGTTTTTTATTATAGGCGTCCTGTTAAAGTTTATTTAATTCTTACCCAAATATAAGGTAATTAATTTTTACAAAGCAAACATTGTTCCAAAATTTAACAGTTATAGCACAATATGAACCATTTTTATGATTTTTTTACAGCGTATCGAATCAAACCTTACATTATTGATAAACACGGATGTAATCCACCACAAATTGCTGCGGAAAGATCGCATCGTCCACCGCCGGCCCACCGAAATTTCCACCGATGGCCATATTGACGATGATGTAAAACGGTTGATCGAACGGCCAACTGTGCTCGGTCTTGCTTTCTGGATTGTACGTAAATACCTTTTGGTCGTCCACAAAGAAATCCATTTGATCCTTGTCCCATTCTACGGCAAAGAGATGGAATCCGTCCTCAATCCCCAAAACTTCGGTCTTCTTGCCATGCCCATTGTCGCCATGCCCATCCTGCGTATGCAAGGTTGTATACACATGCTCGGGCTGTCTGCCGATGTATTCCAGAATATCGATCTCGCCGCTTTTGGGCCAGCCCACGGTTGAAATATTCGAACCCAGCATCCAAAACGCCGGCCAGATGCCCATGCCCGTCGGCAGTTTCGCGTGGCATTCAATGCGGCCGTATTGGAATTCCTTTTTGCCTTTGGTCGTGATGCGCGTGGAAGTGTAGCGCTGTTTTTCATTCTTGGCCGTGATCGTCAGATTACCTTTGCTGATCGTATGGTTGTCCTTGGTGTATTCCTGGCGTTCATTGTTGCCCCAGCCGCAAATGTTCGGGCAGCCATTGCCGAGTTCAAAATTCCAGTTTTTCTCGTTGAGCTTGCTGCCGTTGAAATTTTCTTCCCAGACCAATTTTCGTTTGGTTTGTGCCCAACAGATTTGGGTTCCGATCAACACCAATAGAATGATTTTTTTCATGTTTTAATTCGTTAGATTCAAATGATTTTGCAATGGGATAAAAGTATCGAATGCCATCAAATACCGATTAAAATTCCGGTACATACAAACCATACAGCCGTCAATTTGAAGGAATACCACTACGAACCACCGTTGGTTTCACAACCTCCCCCATGAACAGCCTGCGCAAAATAGTCCCAAATCCGGCTACTATATCGATTTCGATTGTGGTAATGTATAGGTAAAAAGAACTTGGGTTGTGGTAAAAAAGACACCATGCCGTATTGATTTCCATCGAGATTAACAAAAATTTGCCTTGGAGCGACTCTTTAAACGAGCCAAGAATTGATTACCTTTGCACACATTCTTATCCGTTATGAAAACTCCCGATATCGCCACGCTCGAACCCAAAAAAAACATCCTGATCAAAGGCGCGCAGGTGCACAACCTCAAGAACCTTGACGTAGCCATCCCGCGAAATAAACTCGTCGTGATTACCGGACTTTCGGGTTCGGGAAAGTCCTCGTTGGCATTCGATACTTTATACGCCGAAGGACAACGCCGTTACGTAGAAAGCTTATCCTCATATGCACGCCAATTCCTGGGACGTCTCGACAAGCCCAAGGTCGAATACATCAAAGGCATTGCGCCCGCGATTGCAATCGAGCAGAAAGTCAACACCACCAATGCGCGTTCGACCGTCGGCACCTCGACCGAAATTTACGATTACTTAAAACTTTTATACGCCCGGATCGGAAAGACATTTTCGCCGGTTTCGGGACGCGAAGTCAAGAAAGATACGGTTTCGGATGTCATCAACGATGTCAAGACCTTTGAAACCGACAGCAAATGGCTGCTCCTGGCCCCGGTCTACGCCGAAAAAGGACGCACCATCGAGGAAAAACTCAAAGTCCTGCTCCAGCAAGGTTTCGCGCGTATTTTTGTCGATGGCGAAATGCTGCGCATCGACGAATTGGGCGACATCGACTTGGATGGAAAAACCGTCTCGCTGATCATCGACCGCATCATCGTCAAGCAAGAGGAAGAATTCTACAACCGTTTGTCCGATGCGGTGCAAACTGCTTTTTTTGAAGGCAAAGGATTTTGTTTCCTGCACGAACTCGGTTCGGCCAAGCGCATCGACTACAGCAACAATTTTGAACTCGACGGCATTACGTTCCTCGAACCGAACGTGCATTTGTTCAGTTTCAACAATCCGTATGGCGCGTGCCCGGTCTGCGAAGGCTACGGCAACATCATCGGTATCGATGAGGAACTCGTGATTCCCAACACGGCCTTATCGGTCTATGAAAATGCAATCTATCCGTGGCGTGGCGAAAGCATGGGCTGGTACCGTGACGAACTTGTCAAGCACGCCTATAAATTCGATTTCCCGATCCACAAGCCGTTTTTCCAGCTCACCGACGAACAGAAAGCGCTGGTTTGGGACGGCAATGAATATTTCCAAGGCTTGAATGCCTTCTTCCGCGAACTAGAGGAAAAGAACTATAAAATCCAAAACCGCGTGATGCTGTCGCGCTACCGCGGCAAGACGAAATGTTATTCGTGCAAAGGCAAACGCCTGCGTGTCGAGGCTTCGTATGTCAAGATCGGCGGCAAGACGATTTCGGATCTGGTCGATATGCCGATCCGCAAATTGGCGCAATTCTTCAACGAACTCGAACTGTCCGATTTCGACCAGAAAGTCGGCAAACGATTGCTCATCGAAATCAGAAACCGCATCCGATTTCTCGTGGAAGTCGGTTTGGATTATTTGACGTTGAACCGAAATTCGGCTTCGCTTTCGGGCGGGGAATCGCAGCGCATCAACCTCGCCACTTCATTGGGCAGTAGCCTTGTGGGATCGATGTATATTTTGGATGAACCGAGCATTGGTTTGCATCCGAAAGACACCGAACGTCTAATCAACGTTTTGTTGTCATTGCGCGACCTTGGCAATACCGTCATTGTCGTCGAGCACGACGAAGACATCATGCGCGCGGCCGACATGATCATCGACATCGGGCCCGAAGCCGGAACCTATGGCGGGAATCTCGTCGCCCAAGGCACGTATGCCGAAATATTGAAATCGGATTCATTGACCTCGCAATATTTGAGCGGCAAGATGGAAATCAAGGTACCGCGCCAAAGACGCAAATGGAGCAATTACATCGAAATCCTCGGCGCGCGTGAAAACAATTTACAAAATGTAGACGTCAAGTTCCCATTGGAAGTCCTGACCGTCATCACCGGCGTTTCGGGCAGTGGAAAAAGTACGCTTGTCAAGAAAATCCTGTTTCCGGCCATGCAGAAAAAAATCGAAGGCGTGGGCGAAAAGGCCGGACAGTTTACCGAAATGCGCGGCTATTACCATAAAATCCAGCACATCGAATACGTCGACCAAAACCCGATTGGGCGCAGTTCGCGTTCGAATCCGGTGACTTACATCAAAGCCTACGACGACATCCGCGATTTGTATGCGAAGGAAAAACTGTCGAAAATCCGTGGCTACCAATCCAAACATTTCTCGTTCAATGTTGACGGCGGCCGTTGCGAAACCTGCAAAGGCGAAGGTTCGATCAATGTAGAAATGGTCTTCATGGCCGACGTGCAATTGGTATGCGACACCTGCAACGGCAAGCGATTCAAGAAGGAAATCCTCGAAGTGAATTTTGAAGGCAAAAACATCGACGACATTTTGACGATGACCATTGACGATGCCGTCGCATTTTTCAAGGAACACAAACAGACCAAAATCGTCCAGAAATTGCAACCATTACAAGACGTCGGTTTGGGTTATGTGCAACTCGGCCAGTCTTCCTCTACCCTTTCGGGCGGCGAGGCGCAGCGCATCAAATTGGCATCGTTCCTGGTCAAAGGAAGCACGAAAGACAAGGCGTTGTTTGTATTCGACGAACCGACTACAGGTTTGCATTTCCACGACATCCGCAAATTATTGGCTTCGTTCGACGCGCTCATCGACAAAGGCCATTCGATCATTGTCATCGAACACAACCTCGATCTGATCAAATGTGCCGACCACATCATCGACCTCGGACCCGAAGGCGGCGAGAACGGCGGACAGATCCTGGCCATCGGCACACCCGAGGAAATCGTCCAGAACAAAGATTCGATCACCGGAAAATACCTCAAGGATAAACTGTAAAAAAAGCCTGCGATTGCAGGCTTCTTTATTTAATTGTCACGTTCGTCGTCGTCATCGGTGATGTGGAAGACAAAAATCTTGACGTATCGCTTTTCGTTGCTTTCATACGAATAGGTCAGCGTTTTCTTTTTGGGATCGAGCACGAGTTTGCCGCGCGCATTCTTGGAGCGCAGCACCCAGGTCGAATTGCCTTCGTCATCGATATTGAATTGGATGATTGAGCCGTGGTAAGTTCGTACATTGCCATCATCGGTCAGCGCAAGCAAAATGTAGCCGTTGCTCCGGGAACCGATTTCACGGATGTCGATCACGGAATTCTCAAACTCGGTGTCGCGCAAATCGTAGGCGTCCCTGCCTTCGTTCCAGACATAGAACATGCGGTTGTCTGACTTGTACCGCTTCTGGTCGTTTACTTTTTCAGGTAGTTGTTGGGCGAAAACGACGGTTTGTAGCAACAGTAAAAAAACAGTTAGGGTGTTTTTCATTGGATCAGTTTTACTAAAAATACAAAAATGGTTTCTTCGGGATGGCAAAGTAAACACATCTTTTCTTAAAATTACCGCAAACTTAAGTTATTATTATCCAATAATTTAATTATTAAATTCTTAAAGTTTTGTAACCGAAATTGTTTTGGCATACCAATTGAAATAACCGTATCAAAGTTGGTTAGATAATTGGTTTGTTTGAAGGTCCCGTCGGTTTCCGGCGGGATTTTCTTTTTAACGGCGTTTGAGTCTATTCAAAAAACCGTCCATGACCTGGTTCATTTCGGGTGAAATCGCGAGTTTGTAATTGGCATACAAATAAACCACGGCAATCAAAATCGACTTCAAACCGATGTTGATGATCGGATTGAAACCAAAATCCCAAAAATAAAACAGCACGAATACGCCGCTGATGATTCCCATCGATTTTATGGTATGGCGCGTAAACGGATACAAATCCATTTTCTTAATCACGAACAGCAACTTTACAATGTTGTACACAACGATCGAAATGAGTGTCGCCAAGGCCGCACCCACAATGCCGTACGCAGGAATCAACACCATGTTAAGCACGATCATCATCACGACGAGCAAGGCGCCGAACAGCAAAACCGCACGGTAATATTTGGTGTTCAAAATGATTGCGTTGTTGTTTCCGAGAATCAGGTCGGAGAATTTCGACAACCCGATCAGGAAAACCACAAGCACGCCGCCGCTGTATTCGGCCGGCAGCAATTTGTACAGTTCATGGATGTTGAGAAAAATCCCGAGCATGATCAATCCGCCGAAAACCTGCAGGTTGATCGCCGATTTCTTGTACAGATCATTGAGTTCATCGTATTTTTCCTCGCTCATCAATTTGGCCGTAATCGGATAAATGATCTGCAGCATCGCACGGCTCGGCACGGCAATCACCGTCGCGATAAAAATCGCCACCGAATAATAGGCGTTGTTGTCGATGTCTTTGTAATTCGGGATCATGACCTTGTCGAAATCGATCAGCATCACGCCCACACTGCCCGAGAGGATGATGAAAAGTGAATAGCCAAAAATATCCTTGACGTTGTGCGGCAACGAAAAATGCAGCTTGGGCGTCTTGACGTACATCGCATAGGCGAACATCGCCAGCAGTTGCAAACCGTAGGCTGCCGTCGCGCCATACAGGAAATGTTCCTTCGAAATCCAGCCCCAATGCACGCCGAACAGCAACACCATAACGATCACGCGCACCAAAATCTCACTGATGAAATTCCCAAAAACCGACTGCATGTGCACTTTGACCCAGGCGTAAAACACCTCAAAATACCCCATGCAAATCCCGACGGTCGGAATGAGCCACAGATACGGCTCGATCGATGGATTTTTCTCCAGGATATGCACAGCGAGTTCATCGAAAAACAAACCGCAAAGCAATAATATCGGGACAATCAACAGCAACGGCATCCACAGCATAAAACTCAGGAATTCCTCACGTTCCGCTTCCGACTTGCACCTGGTATAAAAACGAACCAACGTATTGTGCACGCCAAAGGCCATCAGCGGCATCATGATGTTGGCTGCCGAAAGCACAAAGGTCGTGATCCCATAATGCATTTTGCCGAGGAAATTCGTGTACAAAAACAACGCATTGACCGCACCGATCCCAAACCCGACATAGGTCCAGATCGTATTCTTGATCGATTGGTTGATGACGATGCCCATGCTATTGCTTTAAGAGTTTGGCCAGTTGCGCGGTCAGGTTTTTTCTGGAATACTGCTGCAAACCGACGGGATGCGAACGCAATTGCTTTTGTAAAAACTGATCGTAATAACCCAGGATTTGTCCTTTGAGTTTTTCCTTTTCGTCGTACGTAAAAAACACGCCCGTATTGGTTTGCGTGATGATTTCGGCAAAATCGGAACCTTCGGGACCAATCGCAACAATCGGTCTTTCGGAAACCATGTATTCGAACAATTTGCCCGGGATGATGCTTTTGGTATCCTCCGAATCGATTTCGACGAGCAGCAAAACCTGTGATTTTCTCTGGTGTGCGATTGCTTCCTGGTGCGAGACGTAACCGAGGTTGTTCACGTATTTTGTCAAACGGAATTCTTCCAAAGTGTCGAGGATTTCCTTGCTCGTCGCACCGATCAATTTGAGTTCGAAATCACGCGCAAAGTCTTTGTTTTCTTTGATCAATTCCTTGAGCGATTTCCACAAAATACGTGGATTCCGGTCAGATAAAAACGAACCGATGTGTGCAAGCGTAAACTTTTCATCGAGCGGCTGCTTATCGACTTTCTCTACGTCGTAGCCATTGGTAATGACTTCGATGGGCTGGGAAGTAATCGCTTCGAATTCGGTTTTGGTGGTTTTGCTCGTGACCAGGATCGTATCGGCCGCATTCAAAACTTCGCGTTCCAAATCTTTGTGCTTTTGGGCCGAAGATCCGGACAGACGCAGCGATTTATGGTAACCAATCGTCGTCCACGGATCACGGAAATCGGCGATCCATCGCAACTTTAATTGGTTTTTTAATTCCAATCCGATCAAATGCAGGCTGTGCGGCGGCCCCGACGTAATAATCGTATCAATATCGTTTTCTACAATGTATTTTTCCAGAAAAGCCACCGACGGTTTGACCCAAAACACACGCGCATCGGGAATAAACAGGTTGCCGCGGATCCATAAAAAAATCTTCTCGAGGAAACTTTGCTTTCTCTGGCTCGGGATGATGCCCGAACTGATTTTTTTGGTCTTGTTTTTCGAGAAAACCGACGCCAGTCCATACGGTTCGAATATTTTCCTTTTGACAATGATGGCCTGATCCGAAATTTCGCCGACCAATTTTTCGTCCACAATCGGATAGGTCGGATTCTCGGGAACATACACCACGGGTTGGATCCCAAAATCGGGCAAATACTTGACGAATTTGAGCCAGCGCTGTACGCCCGGACCGCCCGCCGGGGGAAAATAATACGTAATGATCAGGACTTTTTTCATAGCCGCTCGTTTAGCGCCAATAAAAGTTTAGGATTGCTGCTCTTTGGCAAACCACAGTTTTCGGCGTTCGACGTAAATACCGCCCGCAAACAGGAACAACATCCCGATTGCGCTCGCCAATGCAATCGTGCTGCCTTTCTTGACGACTTCGGGTTCGAACTTGAATTCGATCGTGTGCTTTCCGGCCGGGACCAACAGGGCACGCAAGACATAATCGGCGCGGATGTGCTCGGCTTTCTTGCCGTCGATAAACGCATTCCAGCCATTGGCGTAATACATTTCAGAAAATACGGCCAAACCTTCATGGTTGTTGTTCGATACGTATTTGAGGTAGTTTGGCTTGTAGGTCACCACCGAAATCTTGGCCAGGCTGTCCTTTACGAAATTGCCCGTCGGGAGCTTGTTTCCAAATTCGGCCTTGTTGACCACGGCTTCTTCTTTGGTCTTGATGTGGTCGAGCGCTTTCATCTCCTTGTCGGCCGATTCGACGAACTGTACCCTTTTGACAAACCACGCATTGCCATTGGCCTGCGGATTTTGTGTTGGGTATGGCATTCCGGTCGTATCGGTCTGGATGATGTATTTGATGTTGAGCATGTCGATGATTTCCATGTTGTTTTTGACAATCTGGTAATCGAAAATCTGTTGCATTCTTCTCGGTTTGGCCGCATGGTATCCGCCCAATGATTTGTGGAAATACGAAGCGCGCGCGCTCGACATATTGCCTTCGACCTCAAACACGCGGTAGTGCGTGGTATCTTGTTGGATCAACGCATCGGCCTGGGTTTGCGCAAACGGTACATCGACTTCGCTCGCGCTCACAAAATCTGAACTGTCAACGTAATTCTTGTCGATGAAGAACAAATCGGCGACCATCAGCAACCCGACCAGTACGATGGCGGGAATTTGTTTGAGACGGTTCTTGAGGTACAGCCAAAGTACGAGCCCGGCCACGGCAAAGAAAAATCCCGAACGCAGCAAATCGGCCGAGTACAAACTTTTCCTGTCGTCTTTGAGGTTGTCGACAAAAACAGGCCCGTATTGCTGCATCAGTATTTCATCGGACGGCCCCGAAAACGAGAACGAACCTTTGGCCAGGAACAACACGGCAATAATTCCGAAACAGGTTCCCAATGCTTTAAATAATTCTTTCTGGCGGTCTTGCGGTTTGCCATCGATTACCGGCGCGAAAAACGCCTGCAACCCCATGATGGCCAAAACCGGCATGCACAATTCGAGCAATACCTGAATCGAAGAAACTGCACGGAATTTATTGTACATCGGGACACAATCGATAAAGAAATTCGTGAGCGTAGGCAGGTTTTTACCCCACGAAAGCATCAACGAAACAACCGCCCCGATTAAAAAAGCATATTTGATTTTGCGGCGGTCCATGAACAAACACAAAACGGCAAGGAAAAATACGACTGCACCAATATAGGCCGGCGCCGCCACCTGCGGTTGATCTCCCCAATAGGTTGGCAAGGCCGTATCTTTGGCATCGGCAGCCGGAACACCATGGCTGACCATGAATTCATACATCTTGCTGTCGGCACCCAGTTTTTCGCTCGAACCCCCAAACAATCTTGGAAAAACAAGGTCCAGACTTTCCGAAATCCCATAACTGTACTGGGTGATGTATTCGTTGCTCATCGCGTTTTGCGTCTGGCTCGGCTTGCCGTCAGGGTCAAAAGTGAGTTCGCTTTTGTCGCGTGTGCTCCATTTGGCGTATTCGGAAGTCGCCATGATGTTCGTCGCATTGGAACCGATGGCCAATAGTCCGGCAACAGCAAAAGTCGCCAAAGCCAAACCGATGGCCTTGAAGTTTTTCTCCTTGACCAATCCGACGATGAAATAGACCGAAAGCACGAGCAGCAGGATCAGCAAATAATAGGTCATCTGGAAGTGATTCGCATTGATTTCGAGCGCAGCGGCGACCATCGTGAGCAACCCACCGGCTACGTACCGCTGTCGGAACACGAGGATTACCCCAGCGATGACCATCGGCATGTAGGCGATCGCGTGTGCCTTGGCATTGTGGCCCACGCCGAGGATGACGATCAAATAGGTCGACAATCCGAAGGCAAGCGCCCCGAAAAACGACTTGAGCATGTTGATGCGCAGCGAACACAACAGAATGTAAAACCCGATGAAATACAACCAAAGGTAATCGGCAGGACGCGGCAGGAAACGCAACGCATCGTCGAGTTTTCCGATAAAATCATTCGGGTAATTGGCCCCAAGCTGGTAGGTCGGCATTCCGCCAAAAGCCGAATTGGTCCAATACGGTTCGGCATTTTCGGCAGCGCGGAAATCGTTTTGTTCCTTGGCCATACCGGTAAACTGGGCGATATCCGACTGGAATATTTTCTTGCCCTGGAGCACCGGATAAAAATAAATGAGGGAAACGAGCACAAAGCCAAGAATGGCCAGCGCATGGGGATAAATGCGGTTGAGTATTTTCATGTGAAAGGCGTGTTCCGTAAATAAAGACCAAAAATAGGTAAAAAAACGGGTTTTCGGAATTAGAAAATGGGTCAATTAGAAAATTAGATAATTAGGAAATGAGCCAATGAGAAAATGGGGCAACTGGAAAATGAGAAGATGTTGGATGATTCGGGTTCGCGTTAGATTTGACCCGAGCGCAGCGAACTGGCGCAGCAAATTAAAAGGAGACTCGAGACCGCAGGTCGAATTGTCTGGAGCGATAGCGGAAGAAAAGCCCGGTGGGCTTCAGGCATGAAATGTTGAATGAAACTAAATACTTCCGTGCAAAGCACCTATTGAGTCCGCGTTAGATTTGACCCGAGCGCAGCGAACTGGCGCAGCAAATTAAAAGGAGACTCGAGACCGCAGGTCGAATTGTCTGGAGCGATAGCGGAAGAAAAGCCCGGTGGGCTTCAGGTATGAAATGTTGAATGAAACTAAATACTTCCGTGCAAAGCACCTATTGAGTCCGCGTTAGGGATAGAGGCAAGCACCGCGTGCAGCCGATAGCCCGGTCCAGGGCCGAACGTAAAGAAACAGTCCAGTGGACTGTTTTAGTGAGGAGCCAGCAGGTGCATAGGCCGGCGTGAAAGGGAACGCCAAAAAAATGAGACAATTCGGCAATGAGAAAATTATCGAGACTGTAAAATTTGCAATTATCTAATTGACTAATTTTCTAATTGACCAATTATTTAATCTCCTCAAAGTCAATGTACTCACCCACTTTCTTGGTTTCGCGCGGCTTGTCGGACTTGGTATTGGTGTAGATGATCTCGTCGTTATTGGAAGTGCGGGTACTTTGGTAACTGCCCTGTTGGTATTGACGTTGCTGTTGCTCGAAATTCTCGGCGGCTTTCTCTACTGCCTTTTTGACCAGCACCGGAAAGAACAATCTTGCGAGAAATTTGAAGATATAATAAAACGCAACAATGTAGAATATGACTCTTAAAGTACCCGAAAATGATGCCTCGTGCATGGTGAATATTTTTTTCAAAATTAGTAAAACAGTCCGAATTGCGTCTTAAATAAATAATAAAATATAGTACATTTGAATTGCGTTATCATTTTCAAACTTAAACCTGATCTATGTCCAGAATCAAGCCTTTACTACTAACGTTACTTTTATTTTCCACGACTTTTATCCATGCGCAGTACACCGATGTGATCAATTCGAACCGCCCCGGCAAATCGATGGCGGCTTTCTCGGTAGGCAAAACAGTACTGCAGGCCGAACTCGGGATGGGGGTTTTCCGCGAGGAACACGACCTGACCAAATATAATGCAGAAGGCATCACGAGCGACCTGGCCTTGCGTTACGGCGCTTTTTTCGAACAACTCGAATTCATGGCCACGCTCGAATACCAGAACGAAGTCTACAAAAACCTCAATACGCTCAAATCGCGGCGCAATTCCGGTATCAGGGAGGTCACCATTGGAGCCAAATACCTCGTGTACGACCCGTGGAAGAATTACGAGCAGAAGCCCAACCTGTACAGTTGGAAAGCCAACCACAGTTTTAGCTGGCGGCAGTTGATTCCGGCCGTGGGCGTTTATGCTGCGGGGAATTTGTCGTTTGCCGATGGCAAATACGACCGCCCGACCTATCCCGACGAAAACAAATTCAGCCCGACTCTTGGGATCTTGACGCAGAACCAATTCGGCAGGTACGTTTTGGTCATGAACATCTTGGCCGACAAACTGGCCACGCAGCGCGAATCGTTTGACTACATCATCACGGTCACTTACGGATTCAATTCGAGATGGTCCGGGTTTATCGAACACCAGGGTTACATGAGCGATTTCTATTCGGATGCCGTATTCCGCGGCGGTGCCGCTTTCTTGCCGATGAAAAACGTGCAGATCGATGCGGCCATTGGCGCCAATGTCAAAAGCACACCATCGGTACTGACGGGAAACATCGGTATTTCATGGCGTTTCGATGAAATGTACAGCGAAGTATTCCTGCGCATCCCGAAAGAAAAAGGCAAAGAAACCAAGGAAGACAAAAAGAAAAAGAAGGAAAAAGACAAGGCCAAGAAACGTCTCGACGAAATAGAAAACAGCAGTCCGACACCATCCAACTAATTTATGATTACCATCACAGAAGCCAAGACCAAAAAGGAAATGAACGATTTTGTCCAATTCCCTTTTGGCTTGTATAAGGGCAATCCCTATTGGATTCCGCCCATCATCAACGAGGAACTCGAATCCTTTGACTCGTCGGTCAATCCGGCTTTCGAGCATGCGGAAGCGCATTTTTTTCTCGCCCGCAAAGAAGGAAAGATCGTAGGCCGTACGGCGGTCATCGTCAATTGGGCCGAAGTGAACCAATTGGGCAAACGCAAAGTGCGTTTTGGCTGGTTCGACGTCATCGACGACATCGAAGTGACCCGGGCCTTGCTCGAAAAAGCCCATGAAATGGCACGCAAGCACAACCTGGACAACATTGAAGGCCCGATGGGTTTTTCAAACCTCGACAAGGTGGGCGTGCTCACGGAGGGTTTCGATGAAATCGGCACGATGATCACTTGGTACAATTACCCGTATTACAAGGACCATTTCGAGCAATTGGGATTCGTCAAGGAAAAGGAATGGCTCGAAAGCCGATTCAAACTGCCCACCGACGAAATGATTGCGCCGATTCTCAAGGCGGATGCAATGATTCGCAGACGCTACAACCTCAAGGCCATCAATTTTACGAACACCAAGGACATCATGCCTTATGTAGACCGCATGTTTGAACTGTTCAACGAAACCTATGCGCGGCTCTCCTCGTTTGTGGCGGTTTCCGATACGCAGATCGCCTACTTCAAGAAGAAATACATCGGCATGATCAATCCCGAATACATCAAATTTGTCGAGGATGAAAATGGCAAGATGCTCGCGTTCTGTATCGTGATGCCGTCGCTTTCCGAAGCATTGCAAAAAACCAAAGGCAAGCTGTTCCCATTCGGGTTCCTGCATTTGCTGTGGGCCAAAAAACATACGAAGGAAGTCTTGTTCTACCTCATCGGCGTACAACCCGAATACCAGAACAAAGGGCTAACGGCGGTCATCATGGCCGAATATTACAAGAGCTTCAAGGCCAACGGCATCGAAACCTGCATCCGTACGCCTGAATTGGAAGAAAACAATTCGATCCAGAATTTGTGGAAGAATTTCAATCCGGTGATCCACAAACGCCGGCGCACCTATATCAAACACCTGTAAAAAAGAAAGCCTTTCCGGTTGTGGAGAGGCTTTCTTTTTTATTGGCTTGGACGTTTATTTATGGCATTCCGCCTTGGATAAAATCGTCTTGCTGTCGAATTTCAAATGCTTGGCGTCGACGAAAATCATCTTGCCGCCGCGTTCCTTCATTTGGCCATAGCCCTCGATGTAGGCATTGCCCTGTTTGAGGAAGGCCACTTCCCTGACCGACTGCTGGCCTTCGGATTGGAAAGTGTAATCGGCGAAAATCGTATCGCCCTTGATCTGGCCTTTGAGCGTGCCGTCGTTTTTGTCTTTTTCGAAAAGATGGTAACTGAGTTGGCCATCGGTGATTTCATTGTCCTTGATCACGAGTGTCATCGCAATGGTGTCTTCTTTGAGGATGCCCTTGTAGCATTCCTCGACGGCGGGTATTTCGGCTGCGATTTCTGGAGATTTCGGTGCTTCGGCTTCCTTTTTACAGGACAGGAGACCGAGCGCAGACATTCCCGAAATCAAAATCATTTTGGTAGATTGATTCATGATGATTGATTTTTTAGGATTTAAATGTAATCCTTTTTTTTATCCCTGCAAAAATCAATCTTGAGTTTTGTCTGCCAATGGGTATTCGATACATCCCAAATCCAATTTATTTTAAAGGATGCTGTGGATGTTCTGCGCGGCATAAGCTTTCCCGATCTCGAGCAGTTGGTCCATATTTTCAAAATAATCCATTTCCTTGAGCGAATCGACCTGCTGCTGGGTTACTTTAATCCCCAGCCCTTTGAGGTCATCGACGGTGAGCTTGACATTGTGTCTTTCGAACGTGAATAATTTGCATTCGTCCTTGATGACTTTATAGTTGCTCAAATCCCCATATTGGCTGTCGGTGATGTGTTTCGGGCCCGCATTGTGGCCTACCGTTTCCAAAATGACATGGTTCATCTCGAGCGCATCCACCATGAACAAATCGGACAATTTAGACGACCATTCGACCCCCCAACTCTTGAGCAGTTTGTTCACGTCCTCTTTCTTGACCCCGTTGCCTGTCCCGAGGCTGGTGATGTAGATCGCATCTTTGCCCGATTTCCAATCGAATCCGAAAGACGGAACGGTTACGGCCAGAAAGGCTTGCCAGGCCGGCGAATTGGCCAGGCTGAGTCCGCCGTCGATGTACACCGCATCGAGCGAAACGCCCTTGCTTGTTTTGGGATGCAGCAATTTGGGCATGAAATAATACGGGGCAGCCGAGGAGGCACGACACAATTCCCAGAGCTTGAAATGCGCGTTGGCTTTGGCGTAAGTGGCATTGGGATGGTTGCCGATTGTCCACAAACTATAAGTGTCCGCGCGTTTGGTATTGATGATCAACCCACATTTGATGTCGGTGTCGTTACTGATCAGGATGTCTTCCCCCAAATTGTCCTTGAGGTATTGCTCAATTTTTTTGGAGGAATAATTTTCTTTCAAAAATGCCCTTGAAATGGTCCATTTCCTTTTGAGTATTTTCATTCTTCTTCCCTTGCCAAAAATTTCCTTTCCCAGATCGAGGTAAAGTTGGGTGACTTCATCGACGGTTTTACCCAGGCTCAATGCCGAAGCGATGATGGCGCCCGTGCTCGTACCACTCATCACATCATAATAATCGCAGAGTTTGTCATACCCCTTGGCCTTGACCTGATTTTCGATTTCCTTGAGCATGCCCAGCGTAAGGATCCCACGGATTCCGCCGCCATCTAGTGCCAGTATCCGTTTGGTGTCTTCGCCCCTGTTGCGTTTTTCTGTTAAGCTTTTCATCGTATCTTCAATTTAAATGAAACTAAAAAAAACCGATAGCCCCTATGTGCAGTCGCTTCTGGCTAAAGCAGTACCGCATGTAGGAATTATCGGTTGGTGGTATTTTGTACAACCCAAATAAATGTATTTATTTCAACGCGGATGCCCATTTAATTTTCGACAAAATACCAAATAATTCGGTGATTAGCAGTCGCCTGGTTTTAAAGTAAGTTTTATCTAACAAAAGCTATTACTTGGCCTGCAGTTTTTCAAGCACTTCCTGTTTTTTCCTGCGCGACGCCTCAAAACAATTTCCGGTCACCATCTGGATGATGCACGGATCGCCCTTGCTGTAGGATTCGATGTGCGCCGTATTGAGCAGATACGTTTTGCTGATGCGTACAAAAGCCGAATCATCGCCAAAATAAGCCTCAAAATCCTTGAGGTATTTGGCCGTGACGTAAGTTTCTACACTTTTGGTAAAAATACGGCAGTAGCGGCCATCGGCTTCGATGTAGACCACTTCACCCGAGGGGATAAAGCGCACCTTGTCGCCGGCATGCACCGCAATTTTCTTTTCCTGTACATTGTCTTCCAGCCCGTGCAGCAAATTGATGACCTGCAGGCTGCTGCTTTGTTTCTTCCCGATGATCTTGATCGCCTTGGCCACCGCTTCGCGCAAATCGGCGATTTCGACGGGCTTGAGCAAATAATCGAGCGCGCTGAACTTGATCGCGTTGACCGCATACTGGTCGAAACTCGTCACGAAAATCACCTCGAACGGGATTTCGGCAAACCGCTTGAGCAACGAAAAACCGTTGGCCTTGGGCATCTGGATGTCGAGGAACACCAAATCGGGTTTTAATTCCACAATCGAGGCGTAAGCCGCTTCCGCGCTGTTGGCCTGACCGACAATTTCGATCTCTGAAAAATAATGCGAAAGCAACTTGGCCATCACTTCGCGGCTGTCTTTTTCATCGTCCACCAAAAGGACCTTGATTTTTTCGTTCATATCATTCGAAATTAGAAAGCGGAAGCCACAGCACCACCTGCGTTCCCGACGGCAGTCCCTGGGAATCGAATAGGTCGGTGACCGCCACATTGATCTGTTGGTTTTCGTATTGCTGGTTCACGATCATGATGCGCTGTTCGGTGATTTTCATCGCCACGGGTTGGTGCGTATTTTCCTTGCGGTATTGCTCGGACAATTGGCGTCCGATGCCGTTGTCGGTGATCTCGATACGCAGCAGTTCATTTTCTTTTGCAAACCGCAGGCTGATTTTTCCGCGCCGTTGGCCATCGAGGTTCATGAGTCCATGCCAGATCGCGTTCTCGAGATACGGTTGGATGATCATCGCCGGTACCATCGTCTCGAATTCGTCGACTTCATCCGAAATGACGCATTCAAAATCAAAACTGTCGCTGAAACGCAGTTGCTCGAGCTCGATGTACAATTTGATGGTTTCGAGTTCCTCGTGCAACGGCAACATCTGTTGCTGCGAATTGTGCAGCACCAAGCGGATGAGTTTGCTGAACTTGGCCAGATAAGTATAGGCTTCGGTTTCCTGTTTCTTGAGGATGTAATTCTGGATGCTGTTGATCGCATTGAAAATAAAATGCGGATTCATCTGCGCCTGCAAGGCCGTAAGCTGGCTGTCGGCGATGAGTTTGTTGATGCGCGTTTTCTCGGCTTCGCGCGCCTTGACCTTCTGTGTGATCTTGCGGATGATGCCGTACAGGATCAACAGCGAAATCAATAAAACAATCAGTAAAAACCAAAGTTCCTTCCAAAACGGTTTCCCGATTTCAAAATCGAAAACCACGGGCCGCGCGCTTTTCAATCCGTCGCTGTTGACCGCATAGACGACCAATTGGTATGGGCCTGGATCGAGGTTTTCCAAAATCACTTCATGGCCTTGCTGCTCGCGGAAAACTTTGTCGCGGCCTTTGAGCATTACGGACAATTTCGGTTCGCCTTTAAAAGCCAGCCGGTCAAAAATGAACCGCAGCGAATTTTGGTCGTAAGCGAGTTTGCGGTTTTTTATGACGCTTGCCTTTGCATCGTTGATCCATAGGGATTGCAAATAAATTTGAGGCGCATGAATATTGTGTGTCAGCACATCGGGCTGGAAAGTGCAAACGCCTTCTACGGTCGACAAAAAAATACGTTGCCCATTGACGGCCATTTTGTAAATTTCATTTGCCGGTAATCCGTGTGCCGTTTCGAAAATATCGGTTTTGAAACTGTCTTTTTGAGGCGAAAGCTTTACCAAACCTTCATTGGTTCCGAGCCAAATATCATTTTTGTAAGCCACGGCATCGAACACCATCAGCGATGGGATTTGAAGTTGACGGTTCATCGACGTTGCTGTTTTTCCGTCATACCGGTACAATCCGCCGCCTTTGGTGGTAATCCAAAAAACATTCCCCGTTTGCAGGATTTGCGTGACGATATGGATGATCCCTGGGATTTTGGTCACGATGCTGTCCTTGAGGTTCACGTCATACAATCCTTCGCTGCACCCCACAAGAAATTTATCCTTCGCATACGATTTGAGGCAACGCGAACGCGACGGGATCCTGACCAGCGGATTGACAAAGCCATGGTCGATGCGTCCAACGGCACCGGGAAAAGTCAGGTACAGCTCGTCATCCACCGGCTCCATTTTGATGGCGCCCATGTAAATCGAATTGGCTTTCGGAATAATCGTTATCGGATGAAAGTTGTTGTTGGTGCGCCCAATGATTTCTTGTCCGCAGAGGTACAAATTCCCTTTAAATTCAACAATATCGGAAAGACTTTCTTTGGAATAATACTTCACGGCTTGTTGCACAGGCAATCCGTTTTCAAACGTAAACATTTGGATGCCCCGCGACGCATAGACTTTAGGACCAATTGCTTTGAGCATATCCGCCGGGCGCGCCAAATCGGGAATGTTGAAATAATTGACGACATTTTTGTTCTTGCACAAGAACAATCCCTTTTCTAGCGAGGTGCACCAGATGTTTTTTTCGGCATCTTCCAAAATACCCGTAATCGAATAATCGCCAAGGCTTATGATCGGTGGTTCCGATAAATCGCCGTTCGGAAAATAATACAGCCCTTCCTTGAGCGTGCCCACCCAAAGTCCGCCGTCCCGATCGACATGCACCGACAAAATGCGTTGCGGCATTTCGCGAAAGTGGTAATTTTTATTTTTATGGCTGACGATCCAATTGGCCATCGAAAAAGCACCATATTGGCCCGGATTGCTGCAAATATTGCGCGGATAAGGTACGAGCGTATTTCGGGGAACTTTGATGGTTTCTACTGTTTTCCCATCATTGATGTTGAGCGTGAGCGGATCATTTTCGGTGGCCCTGACCGTCTTGAAATCGGCGCTGTGCAAAGCGCTGAGCGGAATGAATTGGCTGCCGTTTTTGAGCAATGAAAACGACATGCTCAACTTTTTGGGGATTTCGGTAACGCGGTTCGTTTTCAGGTTGGCGACAAAGGTCTGGCTGATGAAGTTGATGTAAAGTTGGTCCCCGATAAAATGCAGCGCATGTACCGTGCCCATTGGCTCGAGCATTTCGGCCAGCGCTTTTGAAAAAGGCGCCTCGCGCAAAATTCCGTTTTCACAAATCAGGATACGGCCTTTGCTCGTGGCCAGCCAAAGCCGTCCTTTCGGATTTTCGGCCACCGAATACACCGCCCCTTCGGGCAATCCGTTCTTGCGGTCGAAGACTTTCAAATTGACGCCATCGTAGCGGCAAAAACCCTGCTCCGTACTGAACCAGATGTAGCCCTTGCCATCCTGCATGATGTTGTAGGTTTCCTGCGAAGGCAAATGCAATTGCTGTCCGAGGTTTTCGAATTGCAACTGCTGGCCAAGAACAAATTGGCACAACAAAAGCAACGGTACAAAGAAAGGGCGCAAACGCATGGGCAGACATTTGGAACAAAAATACACATCCCGATGTTTCCCTGCCAATAATAAACTTAAATGTGCGAAAAACGTTATAAACGGCAACGAACGAAACAGCCAATCGTATACATTTGGAAACCATCCGAAAACCATTAAATTGCGCCAAAAAATAAACCGATGACTTTCAAGCAACGATACGAAAACCTCAAAAAAGAACTGCTCGATGCGGGCGCCACGATTGAATACGAAGATGCCGGAATGGCCATGACCGAAGGCATGCGCGACTATTACCGCGACGATGAAAATTTTTCGATCCCGGACGATTTATTTGAATTGTTCGCTTCGATCGACGGACTCGATTTCCGCTGGAGTCTCGCAACCGAGGCGGGAAACCTGTCCGGTTTTTTCCAGTTGCATTCACTTGAAAGCCTGCTCGACAATGAAACCGAGGACAAACTCTACGCCGACTGGTACGAGGAAGATGACATCGAAACCATCAAGAAACACCGCATCTTTGAATCGTTCGAGGGCATGGATTATTACACGACGATTTTATTCGACCAGGGCAATGATTATGCGCTGTATTATGTGCCCGATGACGGCGTAAACCATGGCGGTTCAAAGGAATTGCCGAAACTTCCGCTCACGATTGCGCAATACGTCGAATTGATTTTTGCGTATTACGGCACTTATGATTTCCGCCACCATTTGCATGAGCCGGAATTTTATGGGCATCCTGAAAAATTTGTTCCGCAATACGATTTGCTCAAGAAAACTTTTCCGAATTTCAATCCGCCACAATTCAATCCATTCCAATGAAAACAATCGAAGAAGTCCAACAGTTTATTTCTGATTATGCCGATGCGTTGTACTTGGCCAAAATCGGACTGCACGACCATGACATTACTTACGAACAGCACAAACAAAACATAGCTCATCTGCAAACGTTTTATGCGCCGTTCCAACGTTATGGACAAACCACGCATTTTCTTGAGCGGTTTACCGACATGGATTCGCGGGAAGAAAGCGAGAAGAAACTCAAGAAAATATTAAAGAAGAAAATTTTCCTGATCCGAAAATACGAAGGGGCGATGTTCGCCAAGGGAATTACGGCCGACAACGATATCATTTTCTGCTGTTTCCTGGATTCCGACCATGTGCTTATAGACGATACGATCTATCATACCAATGTGGCGGTAGGATTCTGCAACGGCGAACTGTGTATCCTGAGCAAAAGATTGTTGGATTCTGACATGCTGCACCAACACAATCAGTTGGTTTGGACGTATCATTCCAATTCGAGGGAAGTGGAAGATGATATCTGGATTAAGGACAACGGCAAATGGGTTGAAACGCTACGCATCAACGAACCTGAAATACCACTCTGGATTACCGATTACCACCGAGAATATTAAAATGGATACCACACTTCAACAAAGAATCGAAAAGGCACTCGCGGCTTTTCCCGCCAAAGGAAGAATACACTGGCAGGTCGATTATGAACCGTTGTCAATCGACACATTTGAAGAAAAAGTCAAAGCAATTTTTACAAACTATTTCGACGCCGATTATGTCGAACAAAATTTCGCTTTGCCCGAAGATTTCAGGATTTTCCTGATGCTTTGCCCCGCGCCGTTGCAAATCCCGCACGAATGGGAAGTGTTGTATGATGCACAGAAAATCCTGGACCATCTCCCCGATTATTACAATTGGTACGACCAAAAATTGTTGTGGCGCAGGAAGCACAACGAAAACCAAAAGTCTGATACGATGTGGCTGCATTTTGCCTCGTGGTCGGACAAGCACGACTATTTGATCGGCTGCGACCGTTCGTCGAAAACATTCGGGAAAGTCTACGATGCCTACGACGACCATCCGTGGATGGAAGATTCCGAACTGCTCAACCGACGCAAAAGTAAATCGTTCGTAAAATTTTTAGAAAAGTGGTAAAATGAAAAAATACGTTCCTTTATTTGCAATAATGATACTGACCTTTTTTGAAAGTTGCAGCCCATCGATTCCTGCCGAAAATCCCAAGCAATCGGTATATTTGTTCAAGGACAAGGACGGTTTGTATGAATATGATTTCCAGACTGCCAAGGAAAAACTGATTTACAAATGCCAGGATTTCCAGATTTTTCTGGATGAGCCGTATACCTTGAAAAATGACACGCTCACGTTTGGTATCGTTGGCCAACAGGGCACTTCTTCAGAATCGAAAGGATTGTATTACCACGACTATTATGTGTCGGTCGATTTGAAAACGGGTAAAAGCCGCGTGTCGCGCGAAGTCAAATACGAAGCGCTCGAATGGGAAAAAACGCTCAACATCAAAGTATGCGACATCGACCTGGAATTCCGCCAGAAAGTGGTTTCGGATACGACGATGCCTTACCTTGGCTACACTTATTCTTATCGCGGACTCAAGTTTAACAAGCCTAACTTTTATTCGGAGCACCGCATCGGGCACCAAATTGCCTATTCGCTCGACGGCAGCCTTAATTACATGACCGATGTCGACGGCGTCCAATCGGATATCTTGCTGCCAAATCCATCGTTCGATCCGCGATTCGGTGGCGGCAACCTGCAACCGCAGCTCGATCCGACGGGCAGCTATGTGTTGTACACTTTCGTGCCGGTATTTCAGAAAGAACCCGCTTCGCTGCGCAAAATCGGTTTGAAAGACAAAAAGGTTGAAATCGTTAAGGAAGGTATTTTTGCCCATCCGGTGATTTCAGCCGATGGAAAGTTCGTCCTTTTCGGCAGGGATTCCGAAGAAAACAAATTGGAAGCCTGGGAAAGCGACATTTATATTTTAGATTTGACAACCAAACAAGAAACGAAAATTGCCAAGGCTGGACTCGCACAATGGAAAAAATAACGATCGACTTGAAGGATTTTTTGCTGACCGGAAATTTCGGTCCGGTCGTTATTGGCATGACCAAAGATGACGTGATCCATTGGCTGGGCGATCCGGGTCAAGTCCATGATTTTAAAAGTGGAAGCGCCGTCCTATTTTATAACGGTTTCGAGTTGTTTTATTCAACCGATGACGACCAATTGTACGCGATCCAAAACGACAACCTGTATTATCTGTTTGAGGAAAACGCGCCGTATCCCATCAATGAAAAAGTGTCGGTCGATACTTCGTTTCTGCATTTCGGCAAACCGCTGACTTTGGGAAATTTGAAGGACTATTTGGCGCAACAACAGATCGATTTTGAAATCGTCCACAAGGACGAATACGATGAAATCGTTTTGGAAAGCGGTGTCAAATTCGACTTTGAAAACCGCGGCAGCAAACCCGATGCCTGTCTTTTAAACGGCATCCGCTATTTTAAATATTAGATGAAAAACTATTGGTTCCTTATCGGGTTAATGTTTGTTTTCGGTTGCCAGCAGTCGAAAAAAATCGACAATAAAAACCCAACCGTATCAACCGCCAAAGATTCGTTGCTCGCGGCACAGACCGATACGATTGCACTGGGTGACCTCAACAACGATAAAATTGCCGATACCGCTTTCATCTACACCCCGCCGACGATGGCTTCGTTTGATGCGAAAGGTAAGATTCAATACCAATTCGGTTGTTTGGACAACCACTGCTTCAACCGCATTGCTTTTTCGTGCAAACTCCCTGAAATCACTTCTGAAAACAGCGTCTGGGGCCGGATCGAAAACGCGGGTGACCTCAACAATGACGGGATTTCCGAACTGTTGTTCGTGCCCGGATGGTTCACGAGTTCGATGGCGCATTTGTTCCTGTACAGTTTGCAAAACGGAAAATGGGAAACCGTGGCCAAAGTCGATTACCGCAACAACGATGGGCCTTTGCTTCCGAATTTGATCCAATCCGACGGGAAATATTATTTGCGTGGCGTCGATTTTTCGGATGACGATGCGCCGTACCAAACCGAAATCCATTTTAAGAAATAACCCACATGAAGTTTAACAAAAAGTACAGAAATACTGTATCGCAATCTGAGGATTGTTTGCTAGGGATAAACCCTATTCCCCTGCCCTATTAATAGCAAAATACGATTTCCCAAAATACTGCCCTTCTAGAAAAACTGTACTTTTTCTTAAATTTCAAATTCCAACACCCTAAAAAAACAAACCATGCTCGACCTCCAAAAATTTGAACAACTGGCCGAAACACTCAATGCGCAGATGGACCCAAAATTCCGGAAAGCCAGTTTTTACACCGCCGATGATTTCGCGGCCGTCCGAAAACAAATGACACAGTGGATGGAAAAGGCCGAAACCGTTTTGGGCCAACCGATGCCACAGGATTTCAAGGACTATTTCATCCGCAATGTGCGGTGTTCGGCAAACGAGAATTTCAGTTGGCGCAGCAAACTCAACGACCTGTCGGGACTGTTCGATAAATTCAAGCCCAACCATCCCGAGCTCAATGCAAACAACCCCGAAGTCGTCCATAAAACCGCCAAGAAATACGCATTCTATGAACAAACCTGGCTCGAGGAATATTCCCAGGACCAACACGGCTGGGACGCATTCAACTTGTTGTCGCGCCTGAAAGAATTGCTTTTCTTTACCGGAAGCGGCCAGCACATCCTCGTCGATTTTTACGATGCCGAACAACCGTATCGCTTCTATTTTTACGACGGTTCGATGTTTCTGGCGCCGCTTGATCTCGATCTCGAGACATTTTTAACGTATTACATTCATTTCGACCACTACCATCATTGGTATGTGGCGTTTATGAAACCCGCAGATTTCCAACAATCGGGTTCAAGTGACCTCATCGACAGACTCAAAGCTGATTACGGCCAATTCGAAGCCTACGCCGAGCCCATCGCCGCACTCGAAAAAAGAATCGCAACGCTACAATAATGAAAAAATTCCTTTTCCTCCTACTGTTGTTTCCAATGGCCGCGCTTTCGCAGACACCGCGCAAACTCGCATTTGACGGCTACAATCTGCGTGTAAAATCAGTAGCCAAAGACGGAAAAGGAAATTTCCTGTTTGCCACGACGGTGCTTTTGCAAAAAGTCGCCGGGAAAGATTCGATTTCGGATAAGGAAAAATACGACACTGCGATTCTGCTGCTGACCGATGAAAACCTCAACGTCAAGATGCATTGGAAAAACAACCATTTCTTCGCCTCCAAAGTCCTGTACGATCCAGCGCAGGATGTCTTTTGGATCGGCGGTTCGCAAAAGGAATACCGACCGGAACGCCCCGATTTGTTCGGTGCGTGGCAGATGGCCTTGTACCGCGTGGATGCGAACAATAAAACCCATCCGCTGTTTCCGATCGAAACCGACTACAGTTGCCACCTGAGCGATGTATGGCTCGACGGAAAAAAGTTTGTCGTCAGCGCAATCAAAGACAACGGCCAACGTTTCGAAAAAAGATTGGAAACTGCCGTGGTCTTTGAATTTTCCGCCACGCAAATGCACCAAACCAAATTCCAGCCGACTTTCAAAACACCGGTTCTAATCAGTGAAACGGCAGCAACCACTTCGGCTTGCCATACCGAATTGACTTCGGCAACCTTGGACAATGGCATTTTGTATTTCGGCGCGACGACTTTTCCGTTTGGGCAAGGCACGACCGAGGCGATGCGTTTGTACCAATTCAAAAACGGCAAACTGACCTCGGAAAATTTCGAACCCTATTTCAAAAATAAATATTGGTTCAACCTCACGAATTTCGCCTTAACCAAAGACCGAAACTATTGGTTTGCCTATAACACCGCACCCGACGAGAAATTCTTCATGCTCGAAAAAACCGATGTGTATTTGCAAACCGTCTCGAAAATCGAAGTGCCCGATTGGCAATATCCCGATTTCTATAATGAACTCGTCCAAATGCCCGACGGAAAAATCGTGGCGGCCGGAGCGAACAAAGACAAAAATTGGAGCTACTTCGTGTACGATAAGGACGGAAAACTGTTACAGGAAATCGACACCAAAATGCCCATCGAATGGCTGATTTCAGCAACGACCGCGATTTCCCCAACCGAATTCATCGGTACTTTTTCGCAGCTCAAAAAACCGATGCCTACACAAATTTTATGGCTTAAAACCGATTGACCATGGACGGACTCAACCACCTCAAATTCAGAAAAAGCGAACCCGAAGTTTTTGCCGCGATCAACGAACGTTTCGGCAGTTTCGAGCAATTGTACATGAAATTGTTCGAACTCAACTATAAAGTGTATCAATTGACCAAGCAAATTCCCGACGAGTATGAATATTGGCGTACCGAATTCCACGAACGCATTTACCAGGAACTCGAACCCGAAAAAGACGCCGAATTCCTCGCGCTGATGAACGAATTCCAGATCATCCAAAACAAACTCGAGCAATGCGAAATCATGGGCGCCGAACCGATTGCCGACATCGGGCGTGACTTCGACAACATCATGGTACGCAAAAAGAAAAAGGATTTCCTGAACTGGATGAACCGCAACGGCAGCGATTTCCCGAACCTGATCGAATGGATTGACAACCTCAAAAAGCAATAATCATGGAGCAGACCAAAGTATTTGACGCCTACGATTATTTTGAAGGCATCGACGATTTCAAGCAATTCATTTCGAAAAAAGGCGAAGTTCGGTACAAAAACGAATCGGCCTGGATGCCGTGGGAATTCGATTTTTGGATCAACTGGTTCAAGATGCCCGCCGACGGCCGGTTGCTTTTTTATTTTTCGCATGTTTATGCCGAAGATTTGATCGTATGCGAATTTTATCCCGAGGACCAATCGATTGCCACCATTTTCACCGCTGATGTCAATGTGATTTCGGACGAGTATTTTTACCGTCAGGACGTACACATTTGCAACGATGGCACATTGTTTTTGACCGGAAAGACCAGCACTACAATCCATGAAACCTACCGCTATCATGTGTTGCATTTTGCCGCCGACGGCACATTGCTAGGAAAGTTCGACCAAACCGACCGCAACTTTACCGCGATTCCGTATGCGTTTTCACCCAAGTTGCAGACCATTTTCATTTGGAACAACCAAACCCTGGAAGTGTTGCGCTACAATCTCGAAAACCATCAGTTCGAGCCGCTA
Organism: Flavobacterium sp.; assembly: GCF_047602195.1. Taxonomy (GTDB): domain Bacteria; phylum Bacteroidota; class Bacteroidia; order Flavobacteriales; family Flavobacteriaceae; genus Flavobacterium. The sequence goes on along the minus strand of NZ_JASGHW010000001.1, from coordinate 9,818 downwards.
TTTGTGTTTACCAAATATGTCGACGCGCTCACGGTAAACGACCAGCATCTGGTAATCGCAGCGTATAAAGATGTGGCAATTGTTGCGCTCGACGATGTAAAAGAGGTGCAACTCTATCCGCTCGAACGCGATGTCGACGAGTATCCGCCCATTGCACTTTCATTTCACAACAATGTGCTGACGACGGTGCAACCGTATTGCGATCGCGATTCGGATATACAGGGCAGTTGGATGGACAGTTGGTGGGGCGGTGTGTTCCAATATGAACTCAAGGATGGGAAATTCGAAGACGGCAAAGAATACCTGTTCGGGGAAAAAGGCGGTTTCAAGGACGCGGAGTTGGCCATCATTGATGTCAAGCGCGACCGCATCATTTTGTTTGATTGGGCACGCGAACGGTATTTTTCGATTATGCAATCGATGGAAGCGCCGGTCGCCTACAAATGGGGAAAGATCGGCAAAGGTTGCAGCATGATGGGCATTCGTCCCGACGGTACGCTCTGGGTAGGCAATCATACCGAACTGAGTCGGATTGTAATTTGAATTTTATTTGATTATGAAACCATTTGACGCCCGAAAAGGTAAAAAATTGTCCCACGACATTACCGCCGATTTACGGTTTTTTGGGTATTACATCGGAAACGAAACCTTGCTATTGCCGAGCGAGCAAGACATGACTTTCGTTTACGAACAATCGGAGGCACTCGGACATCTTTTCGGCATCAAGTTGTTTGGTTCGTATGAGGCCGATGGAAACCATAGGGAACAAACCACAACAGACAATCCGATTTTGGAATACGCCAAGAGCCACAACCAAAAACCGATGCTTCCCTTTAGCATCAAAGAAATCCGCGAAAGCAAAAACTGGCGCGCGGTGATCACGCGATTCATGCTCGATCTCGGCAACCGTAAACTCGACACCATTCCGCTCAAAGATTACCAATCTGATTACGCAGACGAAGTCATCGATTACGGCAACAGTATGGAAATGCTGACGGCCATTTTCTGCAACGTGCTCCGCATGGACAACGAAAACAATGTCATCAATGAAGATTGGGCCCGACACCGCGCCAGTCAATACATTCGCTCTTTTAAAGATGAATCCTATGCCGCAAAACCGAGGTTCAAAACATGGGAAACGTGGCTTTGGCTGTGACCGAACTTTTGTGCCAAAAATGTTGTGAATGGTATCGGCTGAAAAAGTCATTTCGATAGCTTTGCGAAAACCCAAAAACCAACTTAAAACCATGAGCAACCATTACAAACTGAGCTGCACCAAGATCGACGGTAATACCGTTACGCTCCACATCGACAAATTGCGCGACGACATTCCCGATATTTCCGATGACGGTGGACTCGAGCAATATTGCCTCGGCTATCTCGTCGAACTCCACCAATTCATCCAATCGGAAAACGCTTTCCCTGAAGTCAACAATGCCAACCATCCGATGGCCGCAGCACTTGAAGATTGGCATTGGATGAAACGCGGCCGCAAGATCATCGAAGCCGAAGGTTATCCCGATGTGCAAAAATACGAGGGCGAAAAAGTGACGAATATTTTCCGTTTCGGCGGACAGACGATGCTATTGCTGCGCCCGAAATACCAAGAATTTTGGGAAGAATCGGCCAAACATTTTAAAGTCGTATCTTTCACGAAAGAAAAACCACATACGATGGTGTTCGAAGTGCTCACGCCCGGACTTTTGCATCCGTTGCGCGAAGGCATGCAATGGGAATCGAACGCATACAACATGTGGCATTTTGCCTAAAAATAATAACTATCCAATGGAAAAAGAACAATTGCAACCGATTCTCGAAAGCGCTCGAATCATTCGATCTCGACAGAATCAACGAAGCCCTGCAACAGGCCGAAAAATCCCCTGAATTGAAGCAACGCCTCGGGAAGCGTTACCTCAAACTCATCCAAAATTTACTCAACAACGAAGACGCGACTTTGGCCGATTTCCCGAGCGTTTTCGGCACCGAAGACCGCATCGAGAAAACGCGCGACGATGTGTTTGTAGACGACGACAAGAAAATGGAGTTCGTCTATTTTTCGCATGACGAATCGAAGGACGCCGTTGACATCATCGGTTCGATCGTGGCCAATCACATCAACCCGCAGGAATACATCGATTTTTGTGCGACGACGAGCGAACTCAATGAAGTCGGCAAGTCTTTGTTCCCAATGATCGAGGCGTTAAAAAATGGCATCCACGAGGAAGTCGACGTACATCCTTCGGGTTGGTACGGCGAAATCTGCATCCACATGATGAAAGGCATTTTGTACAACATCGGCGAATTCGTCATCAGTAAATCATGGATCAAGAAGGCGAACATGTCGAAGGTCTTGAAGGAATTCAATTTCTTCCTTGCCGCTGCGGCCACCGAAGATTACATGTTCATCGAATTCCGCAACATCATGGACAAGGCGTTCGATTTCACCGAAATCCTGTGGATCTCGCCCAACACGCCGCTGCTGTTCTACCCTGCCGACCACGACGAAACCTGGCCGAAATGCGTGCTGCCATACAACCGCATGGTGCGCATGATCAAGTTCAAGGAATTTTACGAGCCGGACGGTTCGATCAATGTGGGCAATATGATCGCGCGCGACGGTCTGCAAGAAATTAATTCGGAAGATTTAAATTAATTATTTATGGAACTTTTTATCGATTCTACTGTCGAAGAATTAACTACACAAGCAGACATCCTGCAAAATGTCCTGAACGAAAACAACGCCGACAAACGGTATTGGCTGGAAGCCTTGTTGCCCGCGCTCGACGACAAAAAAAATCCGTACAAAAACCTCCCCAACGACAAGAGAAACGAAAAGCAAGCCCAGTGGATGGAAATCTACCAAAATAAGTACCGCCGGCTAAAAGACAACCTGCTCAAAAAAATATTGGATTCCTACCTGGCAGATGGCCTCGACGATGCCACTTACCAATCCATCAAGCATCTGTTGAAGATCTACGTCGAAAAATATACCGGCCCGGTTGCTTATAAAGCTGGTCTGATCATGGCCAAATACGGGCTAACCGAAATGGTTTTGCCTTGGATTGCCAAGCTTAACGATAATGACGAATATGTGGTCTATGAATCCTTTTCGAAATTGCACCGCATCGAATACCAGGGCGGCTTTTCCGAGGCAATCGTCGCACAGCTCGTCGCGGCGATGAAAGAAGGATTGTCGCGCAGGTTCATCAATTTCAAACCTTATTATCCCATATTCGCGTTGATGGAAAACCTGTCGGCACAACATCCCGAGGCCGTTTCGCAACTGCAGGACGAACTGGTCCCAGTGCTCGATTTGAAGCGTATGGATGCACGCGATTACGGCGCATCGGTATTCCGGATGCAGAAAGCCTGGCCGCACATCAAGCCGTTTTGGACCACTGAAAATACCGGCGCATTGTTGGACAATCTCATTGCCGTTACCCGAAAAGAACCTTTTCATTATGTCTACGACAATGTTTTTTCGACCTTGAAAGTCATCGGTGCCGACGAGCCGAAAGCACAGGAAACCATCGAATGGTTTGCAGAAAAAGTAGCCAAAGCGATGAAAAAAGGGCGGTAAAAATCGGTTGCATTAAAAGACCGCTCCAAACGAAGCGCGTTTTATCATTTTATCTGAATATGAATCAGCCAGACGACCTTATGCCCGCACCAAAAATTCCATTGGAACTATTGGAAAGACTGGATTCTGGATTTGAAAAAATCCTTTCAGAATTGTCGGTTTTGATGACCGATGAAATGCTGCGCAAGATTGCCGCGGCCGATTACGGTTATGGCGAGGAAGGCAATTTTAAAATTCTGAAAGGAATCGCAACTTCCCAACAACTACCATCAATGGTCGATTTTGGCGTGACCGAATGCCTCGAATTGACGCGCTGGATTTTACCTGCCAACCGCGAGGAACATTTGGTGTGCGCCTTCAGTTCGGCCTTGTTGCTGATCCTGCAAGAAGTTTCCGATCATGAAACCATCGGCGACCAAAATGCCGAATTGGCCACATTGATTGAAAGCCTAACTGTACTCGAAATCGCCACTGAATCTGCGCAGGAATTGATTATTTGGCGCATTGTATCCGATTACAAAAAAGAGCTGGCGTTGTATTTGGCCGATGAAGAAGACCGCTATTGCATTGACGAAATTACGGTGAATGCCTTTTTTATCCATGCGTTGCTGCTGCTTCTCGTTTACAACAAAGCCGATGAAAAGGACATCGGCCTTGTCGTCGACTGGAGCATCGATATGGAAAAGGACGCCAAAAACCTCGCGCCATTTTACAATCCAAACCGAGAATCTTCGATGACGTCAGCAGATCGGGAAGCAACTTTTTTATTGGGTACAACCCATTTTAACCAAAGCCATGAGATTTGGAAAACAGTCACGAAACAAATGATCGATTGGAAAAAATGGATCATATCAGCAAACATCCATAAAAAATTGGAGGCTATCATCGATTGTGTCATCCATGAAAAGCCGATGAAATTTTAAATGCAACTACTTCATTTGGAGTGGTTTTTTGGCTTTATGGAATATTTGTCAAACCACTTGTCAACCTCTACTTACATCGTCCGCATGGTGCGCAAGGGCATCCGGCCTTAAACAAACGAACCGCCCATCGAGGCGTTTTTAATGCTGTTGTACCCCAACAAATCCAACATGGATCAGGATTTTTTATCGATGTCGTTGATGATCCGCCCATAACATCCGAAAATCAACTGGCGAGAAGGCTTGGAGCTCACGCCTGCATGTTCGTCATATCTTCCATGAACTCTTTGGGAATAAACAATGACACCTTGGTTCAAATCGTAGATTTCCAACTGCACCACGCCATAGGTCATGTTCTTGATGTAGTAAGTGCTCTCAATGAGGTCTTTGTCCGAGTGAACCCTTTGGTCGGCGCATTTGATGTTGATGTAGTAATCGTAATTCGTTCCTTTTTTCAAATCGGCCATGACCGACTTGCTCGGATTTAAAGGCACGGTTTGCGACAACAAAAGTGATTTCTGGTCGAGCGAATTCACGATCCTGCCCTGCAGGTGTTGGGCGAAATCGGCCATGACCATTTTGGTGAATTCGGCCTTGTAATTGCCGTCCATGTGGATATCGCCGAGTAGCCATTTGCCGTTCGAGAAATCGACGCCCGAGGTTTGATGCGTAAATTCTTTGGTGTAAAACGCGCTTCCGCAAGAAGCGACGAGCAACGAGGCCGCAGCCATAAAAATCATTTTTTTCATAGTAGGTTCAGTCGATTTTGCCGCGAAAATAGACAAATAAATGGCTTATTCCACCGCCTTTGCACGGTGCCTACATCGATTTTTTGGGTGTTGTTTGAGGATTCGCAGCCGATTAATGCTTACCTTGGGCAATCAAAAGCCGCGCTTAACCTTGTAAACCAAAATGATATGGAAGCCAAATCGACCAACCGGAGAACCTTTCAACTCTTGGAAAATGAACAAATACTGGGCGAACTGGCCTATGAAAATTTGCTTTTCCTCAAGGCAACGATCACATTGGGCGATGCCACGCCTTACGAGATCAAACCCGTGGGTCTGTTTGGAACCAGCATCACCGTAACCCAAAACAAAACCGAAATAGCCAATCTGCAAATGAATTGGCGTGGGCAAATTGTATTTGCTTTTCCCAACAAGCAGCAGTTGGTCCTCAAACCCAAAGGGCTGCTGAACAACAGTTATGTGATTGAAAACAGCGAGAAGGAAATCCTTTTTCAGTTCCATCCGCGGTTCAATTGGAGCAAATTCAATTGCCATTTCGACATCACGCATTACAAGGAACCCGAGGAGCTTTTGGTTGTTTTGCTGGGGGTTTATGCTTCCAACTACCTCATCGCCGCGATGGCGGGGACAACAGCAGGCATGGCCTGACACCGCCTTTGAAAGACTGACGAATCCTTTTACCAATACCAAACCACTAACCCATCATGACCGTAAAACCCAATGATTTCTTTTTCGGATTGGTCGAATTCCTGGCCTTTATCGTTCCTGGGATGCTGCTCTTTGCGACGCTTCCCAAAATTGTCTACGCCGAAGTGCCCGACTATCTTACCATCATCGGCAACGACCAGATCAGCTCTTTTGGCTGGGTGTGTTTTGTGTTGCTTTCGTATATCTACGGACATTTCATCCACCACATCAGCGCCTTGCTTTTGAATCCGGTATACAACAAGACGGTGTTTGCCCGCAAGAAAAAGAAACACCTGCATTTTATCGAGGACGCCGAGAAGTCCATCGCCAAAGAATTGCCCGAACATACCGACATTTTAAGGATTGCCGATGCCTACCTGCGCAGCAAGCAGCCTTCGTTGGTAAGCGAATTGGAAAAATACGAGGCCAATTCGAAACTGTTCCGTTCGCTGTGCCTGCTCTGCGTGTATTTGTGTTTCTACCCCAATTTGGAAATGGCGGGAAAAATAACACTCATCGTCCTTTCGCTGTTGTGCTTTTCGAAATTTGCCAACCAAAGATGGACGCATCGACTGGTGGTTTATGAATACTTTATGATATTGCACAAACGATGAAAAATACGAAACGGCCATTAACCGCTGCGCCGTCTGGCTAGAGTAAAAATACTTGTCAGAATTTACACAAACATCTGTAAGTCAACAAAATATACTGATTAAATTAATATCAAAGCCATTGTAGATTCTGCATTTTTTATATATTTGATTGGCTGGTATGATACTGCTCCACGAGTTTAGTCTAAAAACCAATTTCGCCAGTTGGCTTTTATACAACCCACCAGTTTCTAACGATTAAAACCAAACAAAAATGGAAAATTCAAAGGATTTCCTTTGGGCCATGTACCAAGAGCACATCGCCCAAGGCAAGCAGCATGAAATGGAGCGAACCAACGTAGCCAACTTCCTCATTGTGGTAACTGGCGGAATTTTGGCATTCCTGGCCGAAGGCGGGGTAGCCAAAGAAGAATGCCCGTTGGCCTATTTCCTGATCATCATCGGGATTTTTGGCTGTGTTTTTACCATCAAGCAATATGAAAAGTTCCGGTTCCATATGGAAGTGGCCTCGGCCTACCGAAAACGACTCGAAGGCAAACTCGATGACGATTTGTACGGCATCCGCCAATCCGGGAAAGACCAACACAACACCAAGTTTTTCTGGATCATCCGTAAATTTCCATTGCATTATTTTTGGGCCTTTTTGCATTTGCTTTTGGCCGGTTTGGGATTGGTCTTGGTCTACATGTCCCGATAATACAGCCTTTATTTAGTGTAGTAAGCCCAAACCCGTTACCAACCCGGTCGGTAAAGGCTTTGCAGATGCATCAACTTGCCATTCGCAAAGCATTTCCGGCCCACCCCCCACATTCCCGATATGAAAAAAGTAATTATACTGTTGCTGATTGTATTGTACTGCGCGGTTAGTTTTGCGCAACAATGCAAACAATGTACTGCGCGTTGCAGCAATTGCAAACAAGATTCGATAACTGTAACGATTGCAAATTGCAATAACCAAATTTCCATAGACCCCAATTCAATCGCTAAAATAGAGGCCAAATTGAAAGAAAAGGAAAGCATCGACTACACCAAGTGGATTTCGCTGTTGATTAACTTTGTGGGACTTCCGTTGCTGTTCCTCAATTTCAGGAGAACCGGAAGATTCAAAAACTTCGATTTCCTGAGCGAGGTTGACAAGCAATTGATAGCGACCCCTCAACTGTGGCGAATCTATGACACCAAAGCAGTAAAACTCGACTCCCAGCCCATCCTTAATCTTGACGGCCATTCCAAAATGTCCATAAAGGGAATCGAAAATATTTTGTTTAAAAATGAAATCACGGTGACCGGCGAAGCAGATGAAACGGTGATCAAGAGCGAAAAAGATTTTATCATTGACGGAGAAAAACAGAAGGTTTTCTTCCTAAAAAAAGGAATAAGCGTTATTATAACTCCGGCCCAAGACAACGAACAGGCTTTACAGATCGACGGCGCCGTAGACTTATCGAACTGTACGAGTCTGGTCATTGAAGCTCCTTTGGATAAAGAGATCAACGACAAAGTAGAAGCTTTCTGCTACTATAAATTGAACAATTTTGAGAGCGTGTTCAAGAATTTTGGCTACTTCAAACAAGGGCCGGTATTTGAGAGCTGGGAACGCTACCTCATTGAAACGCTGATTACATCCAAACCTTTCAGAAAAGTAGTCGGCAAGGCACTTAAACGGGATTATTTGAGCGAAGAATTCTCCAATCGGCTTGAGAAATACCAAAAAATAAGCGAGGCACTCAAGGAAAGCCATCGAAATTTTGAAAATGATAACATCGATAAAGCGGCTTACAAAAAAATATACCAGCAACAACTTAAGAAGCATCTCCCGAAAAGGTACTTTTGGCAAAAGAAAAAAACACAAAATAGCTAAAAATAAAAAAACCGCCTCCTCAAGAAGCGGTTTCTTTTATTTCAAAATCAGCGTTGTGCCGATTATTTTTCCTCGCTCATGTCCACGGTTTTCTCCGAAGCGATCTTGAGATACGTTCCGTTGGTCAATTTCTCGCGTACCGCCTCGAAAGCATCCAGGGTTTCCTCGATGTCGCGCAAAGTATGCGAAGCCGTCGGGATCATGCGCAAAAGAATGATGCCTTTCGGGATCACCGGATACACGACAATCGACAGGAAGATGTGGTAATTCTCGCGCAAATCATTCACGAGCATCATCGCTTCCGGGATGGAACCGTTCAGGTAAACCGGCGTCACGCAAGTGTTGGTATCGCCAATGTCAAAGCCTCTCGACTTCAAGCCGTTTTGCAACGCATCGACGTTTTCCCACAACTTGTTCTTGAGTTCCGGCATCGAACGCAGCATTTCGAGACGTTTGAGCGCACCGATCGTAAAGATCATCGGCAACGATTTGGCGAACATCTGCGAACGCAAATTGTATTTCAAATAATCGATCACGTCCTTGTCTCCCGCGATAAACGCCCCGATCGAAGCCATCGATTTGGCAAAGGTCGAAAAGTACACGTCGATTCCATCCTGGCAGCCCTGCTCCTCGCCTGCCCCGGCACCGGTTTTACCCAGCGTACCGAAACCGTGCGCATCGTCCACGAGCAAACGGAAGTTGTATTTTTTCTTTAATTCAACGATTTCTTTCAATTTGCCCTGCTGTCCGCGCATCCCGAAAACGCCTTCGGTGATGAGCAAAATCCCACCGCCGTTTTCCTCGGCCATTTTGGTGGCGCGCTGCAGGTTCTTTTCGATGCTTTCCACATCGTTGTGTTTGTATGTGAAACGCTTGCCCATGTGCAAACGAACCCCGTCGATGATACAGGCGTGCGAATCCACATCGTATACAATCACGTCGTTTTTCGTGACCAAAGCGTCAATCGTAGACACCATGCCCTGATACCCGAAATTGAGCAAATACGCCGATTCTTTCTGTACGAAAGCCGCGAGTTCATTCTGCAATTGTTCGTGCAAAGTCGTGTGGCCGCTCATCATACGCGCGCCCATCGGATAGGCTGCGCCATATTCGGCTGCCGCTTCTGCATCTACCTTACGCACTTCGGGATGGTTGGCCAAACCGAGGTAATCGTTGATGCTCCAGTTCAAAATCTCCTTGCCGTGGAATTGCATCCTCGGGCCCAAATCGCCTTCGAGTTTCGGAAACACATAATATCCTTCGGCCTGTGATGCCCATTTGCCCAACGGGCCTTTATTGCTTTGTATTCTTTCGAATAAATCTTTAACCATGATGTTGTTGCCTTAGTTAGTTGCGGCTTTTCGGTCGCAAAAATAAAGATTTAATAATGATTTTTAGAATGGTTTGCGA